>NZ_JHXL01000001.1 GCF_000687735.1 Acholeplasma equifetale ATCC 29724
TGCAAGAGACATTTTTAATAAATACACATTTGATGGCAAATATATCATCAATGGAACAAGACTTATCATATGCCAGAGTAATGCATCAACTGATGATTTAAGAAAAGAATACCCTGATGCTGAAATCAATCCATTAGGAGATTGGACAGGTGGAACTGATGTTGACTCAGGTGCTACGAATAGAAAACTTGGCTCTGATATGGCTGATTCTGTTACTGGTGGTGGTCTTCATGGTAAAGACCTATCTAAAGCAGATGTTAGTTTAAACATCTATTGTTTCTTAAAAGCACAAGAGACTGGAGTGCCTATTGAACTTTGCTGTGCAATTGGTGATGAAATCATCGATGGTAGACCATATGCTGAGATAGTTGAGATTGCTCGTGAGTATATTAATGATCTAGGTGGTTTTGAGAAATTTGCAGAATGGGGATTGGTATAAATGGCAAAGACTTCTGTTAAAGAATTCAAACTTGTCGATGTTGATTTACTAGTTCCTTATGCAAATAATGCTAGAACTCACTCTAAAGAACAAATTAAGAAACTGCAATCATCTCTTAGAGAGTTTGGCTTTATTAACCCTTTAATCATCGATAGACAATACAATCTATTAGCAGGACATGGAAGACTTGAAGCTGCAAAAGCTGAAGGTTATAGAGAGGTTCCATGTGTATTTGTTGAAGATTTATCTGATGCTCAAAAGAAAGCATACATTCTAGCTGATAACAGAATGGCTCTTGATGCTGGTTGGGATGAAGAACTATTAGCAGTAGAACTTGAAGGATTATCTGATTTAGGCTTTGATTTATCTCTTACTGGTTTTGATGAAAAGGAACTATCTAACCTATTCAAAAGCGATGAAGCAGAGATAGAAGATGACGATTACGATTTAACGGAAGCTTTAGAAAAAGCAGCATTTGTCGAATATGGTGATCGTTGGATTGTTGGACGCCATGTTTTAGTTTGCGGTGATGCTACTAATCCAGATGATGTCAACAAACTCATGGATGGTAAAAGAGCAAACTTGCTTCTGACCGACCCGCCCTACGGTGTTTCATTCACTAGTTCCAGTGGACTTAAAATTAAAAATGATTCACTAAAGAATGAAGAGTTTTATCAGTTCCTACTTAAAGCATTTAAAAACATGGTTGATCATTGCGAACCAGGTGCATCAGCTTATTGTTTCCATGCTGATACTGAAGGTTTGAATTTTAGATCAGCATTTCATGATGCAGGGTTACATTTGGCTGGATGTTGCATTTGGGTAAAAGATTCACTCGTTTTAGGAAGATCTGATTATCAGTGGCAGCATGAACCAGTGCTTTATGGATTCTTAAAGAATGGGAAACATAGCTGGTATTCAGATAGAAAGCAAACAACTATCTGGAACTTTAAAAAACCAAAGAGAAATGAAAATCATCCAACAAGTAAGCCACTAGATTTATTATCATATCCTTTAAAAAATAGTTCACAAGAAAATGCAGTTGTACTTGATACATTTGGTGGTTCTGGTTCGACATTAATGGCTTGTGAACTTACGAATCGTATCTGTTACACAATGGAAATTGATGAGAAATATGCATCCGTAATCCTAAGAAGATACGTAGAGAACACAGGTGATGTAGACAATGTTTATTGCATTAGAAATGGTGTAAAAGTTTCTTATTTGGATGTAGTCAGAAAAGTCGAAATAAATAGCACAAATGACTTGCTATAATTGCCGTTTAGAGTGATATATATAGTACCTTAAAGGAGGTATAGAAATGGCAGAAAAAACAGTAGATGAATTAAGAGTAGAACTTAAAGCAGTATGTGAAAAGTATGACACAAGATACTCTGGAATGGAGTATTTAGTTAACTACTACATCAACTCACTTAAGTGGACTGAAAAAGAAGCACTTGAGTATGCTTTGAGGTTATTTCACGATGGAACAATCTCTCAAATAAAGTTGATTGGCAAAAACGGAAAAGAACTCTAAATGGAGGTATAGAAATGCTTGATAAAATTGTTGAAATGTTAAGGAAAGAATACCCTAAAGGAACAAGAATCGAACTCTTGAAAATGGATGACTTTCAAGCACCACCTGTTGGTTCAAAAGGAACTGTAGTTGGAGTCGATGATATTGGATCTATTTTAGTTCATTGGGATAATGGGAGTTCCCTAAATATTGTGTATGGTGAAGACCTGTTTAAGGTCATAACTGAGCCAAAAAAGTAATATCAAAAATAGTTAAAAAACACTTCTCAAATGACTTGATATTAATTGCCTTTAGAGTGATATATATACACGACAAAAGGAAATATACATACCATTTGAGGAGGATTAAACATGAAAGAAAAAGTTCAAAACTTAATCAACAAGATGAAAGAGCAAACCATCGGAGTTGAAATTGAAATGAATAACATTACAAGAAAGAAGGCAGCTGAATTATTAGCCGCATTCTTTGGAACAAGAGCATGGAACGCTGCAGGCGAATACGGGTATTCAACATGGGCTTGCAAAGACACAAACGGTAGAATTTGGAAGTTTCAAAAGGATGTAAGCATTGCAGGACCAGACGATGAAAAATGCGAAATGGTAACACCAATACTAAAATATGAAGATATCGATGCATTACAAGAGATAATCAGAATTTTAAGAAAGGCTGGAGCGAAAAGTGATGCAACAAGAATGTGTGGAGTCCACATTCACATTGGAGCTAATGGTCACACACCAAAGACTATGAGAAACCTAACAAACATCATGGCAAGTCATGAAAGATTGCTGGTTGAAGCATTAGACCTTGATAGAAACAGAATCGGAAGATACTGCAAGATGGTTGATCCAAGATTTCTAGCAGCATTAAACAAAAAGAAACCATCAACAATGAGTGGTTTTGCAGATGTTTGGTACAAAAGCCAAAATGAAGATTATCAAAGAAGCAACCATTACAATGGCTCAAGATACCGTATGTTAAATTTCCATGCAACCTTCACAAAGGGAACAATTGAATTTAGATTATTCCAATTCGATGCACCACAAGATCGCAAAAAAAATGGGCTTCACGCAGGTCAATTAAAGAGTTACATTCAATTATGCCTAGCACTAAGTCAAATGGCTAAGGAAGCCAAAGGAGCCTCACCAAAGCCACAACAAAACGAGAATCCAAAGTACGCAATGAGAACTTGGTTACTAAGACTTGGATTCATCGGTGAAGAATTCGCAACAGCGAGGGAATTCTTAACAAAGAGATTATCAGGTGATGCAAGTTTCAGAAGTGGGATAAGACCTACTTCTGAAGCAACATCAATTGGAGGTGCTGTATGAGTAAATATTATATTGCTTACGGAAGCAACCTCAATGTTAACCAGATGAAAAGAAGATGTCCAACTGCTAAGGTCGTTGGAACTGGGTTTATTGAAGATTATGAATTACTTTTCAAAGGTAGCAAAACTGGTGGTTACCTGACAATTGAAAAAGCAGAAGGAAAATCACTACCAGTTGCAATTTGGAAAGTAACTGAACTCGATGAACAAGCACTTGACAGATACGAAGGTTATCCAACCTTTTATTATAAGACCGATGTTGAGATTAATATCAAAGGCATCAAAACAGGATCTGAGTATAGAAAGAAAGCATTCGTTTATATCATGCACGAAGATCGAGATGTAGGGATGCCTTCAAAGTCCTATGTGATGACATGCCTTGAAGGTTACAAGACATTTGGATTTAGTCCTAAGTATCTAGAAGATGCATTAAAAAGAACTATGGAGGTTACCAATGAAAACAACAACTGATTTTTTAAAGACTTGTCCTTTGTGTGGTAAGGAATACAAAGGTCATCCTGCAATTTCAAGAGTTGATAATCAAACACCAATTTGCCCTACTTGTGGGACAAGACAAGCGTTAGAAGGACTTGGACTAAAACCTGATGAAATTGATAAGATTATACAATCCATTCTAAAGAGTAATGAACTTTAAAATCTAATATCAAAATGAATGAGTCGATAATAGTCGGCTTTTTCTTTACGCAAATGGAGGTTGAGGTTTTGGGTAAACTAAAAAAATATGTTCCTACCAAGTTCAAAGCCAAAGACTCCTACTATAGCAAAGAAGCAGCTGATAGAGCTGTATGCTTTATTGAATCATTAAAACACACAGATGGAGTTTGGTACAATAAACCATTTGAGCTTTTAGATTGGCAGGAACAAATAATAAGAGATGTTTTCGGTATTTTAAAACCGAATGGGTATAGGCAGTTTAATACAGCTTATATTGAAATTCCAAAGAAACAAGGAAAGAGTGAACTTGCAGCAGCAGTCGCTCTTTTACTTACTTGTGCAGACTTTGAGGAAGGTGCTCAAGTGTATGGTTGTGCTGCTGATAGAAACCAAGCGAAGATTGTTTTCAATGTGGCAAAAAAGATGGTTGAACTTAATAAGTATCTAAAGCGAACTGTTAAGATTTCTGAATCTAAAAACAGAATCGAATATAAAAATAGTTTTTATCAGGTTCTTTCAGCTGAGGCATACTCGAAACATGGATTTAATGTTCATGGCGTAGTTTTTGATGAACTGCATGCACAACCAAATAGAAAACTATATGATGTTATGACGAAGGGTTCTGGTGATGCTAGAAAACAACCTCTATTCTTTTTGATTACTACAGCTGGTGATGATACAAACTCTATATGTTATGAAGTACATCAAAAGGCAAAGGATATTCTTGAAGGAAGAAAGATAGATCCAACTTTCTACCCTGTTATTTATGGTACAGATCCGGATGAAGATTGGACTGATCCTGAAGTGTGGAAAAAGGCAAATCCTAGTCTTGGAATAACCGTAGATATAGAAAAAGTAAGAGCAGCATGTGAATCAGCAAAACAAATGCCAAGTGAAGAAAATACATTTAGGCAACTCAGACTTAATCAGTGGGTTAAACAAGAAAAGAGATGGATGCCCATGCGTAAGTTTGATGACTGCTATGTTAATTTCAAACCTGAAGACTTGGAAGGTCGTGTATGTTATGGTGGATTAGACTTGTCATCTACTATGGATATTACCGCCTTTGTACTAGTGTTTCCGCCTAATGAAAACGAAGATAAATACCATATCCTACCTTATTTTTGGATACCGGAAGAGAATATGAAACAAAGAGTAATCAGAGATCATGTTCCTTATGACTTATGGACACAACAAGGCTATTTAGAGACAACCGAAGGAAATGTCATTCACTATGGTTATATAGAACACTTTATCGAAGAACTTGGAAAGAAATACAACATTAAAGAGATTGCTTTTGACCGATGGGGAGCTGTTCAGATGACACAAAATTTAGAATATATGGGTTTTACAGTTGTTCCCTTTGGACAGGGTTTTAAAGATATGAGTCCTCCTACTAAAGAACTTATGAATTTAGTTGTTGGCAAACGAATCGCACATAATGGAAATCCAGTCCTTCATTGGATGATGGATAATATTTCAATCAGAGAAGATCCAGCTGGAAACATTAAGATGGATAAATCAAAATCAGTAGAAAAAATTGATGGTGCTGTGGCAACTGTTATGGCACTGGATAGGGCATTAAGAAATCAAGGTATTACAAATGAATCAGTCTATGATTCAAGAGGTATTCTATTTATCTAAGGAGGAAATACTTATGGGAATGTTCAGTCATATTTTTAAACCACGAGATAAACCTAAAGACAAAGCATTGTCATCTCAATATACTTTTTTGATGGGAAATAGTAGTGCTGGCAAAACTGTCAATGAAAGAACAGCTATGCAAATTACAGCTGTACATGCGTGTGTTAGGGTTATCTCAGAAACAATTGCATCTTTACCACTTCATCTTTATAGGTATGGTGAAAAAGGAAATAAGGAAAAAGCAACTGATCATCCACTTTATTTCCTCTTACACGATGAACCTAACCCAGAGATGACTAGTTTTGTTTTTAGAGAAACACTAATGACTCATCTGCTTTTGTGGGGAAATGCATACGCCCAAATTATTAGAAATGGAAAAGGTGAAGTTGTAGCCTTATATCCATTGATGCCTAATCGAATGAAAGTTGAAAGAGATGAGAATGGACAACTCTATTATGAATACTCTAAAACAGTCGATGAACGTGGTAGCTCAAAAGAAATAACCTATGTCCTACTACCAAAGGATGTACTCCATATTCCAGGGTTAGGTTTTGATGGACTTGTAGGTTACTCTCCCATTGCAATGGCAAAAAATGCGATAGGTTTAGCTTTAGCCACAGAAGAGTTCGGTAGTAAGTTTTTTGCAAATGGTGCAACACCGAGTGGTATTTTAGAACATCCAGGAACTATTAAGGATCCACAAAAAGTGCGTGATGCATGGATGAGCCAATTTGGCGGATCTAAAAATTCAAATAAAGTAGCTGTTCTGGAAGAGGGAATGAAATACACACAAATTTCTATTAACCCATCTGAAGCACAATTCCTTGAGACCAGAAAGTTCCAAATAGATGAAATTGCACGAATATTTAGAGTTCCACCACATATGATTGGTGATTTGGATAAATCATCATTTTCTAACATAGAACAGCAATCATTAGAGTTTGTTATGTACACTCTTGATCCCTGGGTTATTCGATTTGAGTCTTCATTAGCGAAGGCTCTTTTTAATTTCAATGAAAAGCGAGAGTTATTCTTCAAATTCAATGTGGATGGATTACTTCGTGGTGACTACTCAAGCCGTATGAGTGGATATGCAACAGGAATACAAAATGGATTCATGTCACCAAATGATGTTAGAAGACTTGAAAATATGGATTTAATTCCAACCGAACTTGGTGGAGATGATTACTACTGCAATGGTAATTTCTTACCATTACGCTTAGCTGGTGCATATGCACAAGCGAAATTAAATGATTCAAGTAATGATCTTGATTCAGATAAAGAAATTGAAAAGAAGGAGGAAACACAAAGTGAAAACAAAGAAGTTCTGGAAGTGGACAAACGAATCACTAAACGAACCAAATGAAATTCGTAACCTTGAACTTTATGGAACAATCGCTGAAACTAGCTGGTTTGATGACGAAATCACACCACAAATGTTCAAAGATGAGTTGTTTCAGGGCAAAGGTCCTGTCACTATTTGGATTAACTCACCTGGTGGAGATTGTATTGCAGCTAGTCAAATATACACCATGTTGATGGAATATCCTGGTGAAGTCACAGTAAAGATTGATGGGTTGGCTGCTAGTGCTGCATCAGTAATTGCGATGGCTGGTTCAAAAGTTTTAATGGCACCAACAGCAATGATGATGATTCACAATCCTATGACAACTGCTTTTGGTGATCATGTTGAAATGCAAAAGACGATTGAAATGCTCGAAGAAGTAAAAGAGTCAATCATCAATGCCTATGAAATCAAAACAAGCTTATCAAGGGCAAAACTCTCTCGTCTAATGGATGAAGAGACATGGATGAATGCGTACAAAGCAATTGAACTTGGTTTTGCAGATGCTCTTTTAGAGGATAAGAAAACTGCAAACATGAAGGATTCGTATGTATTCAGTCAAAGAAAAGTAGATGCTGCACTACTTAATAAAATGACAGCAAAGACAAAAGATAAAGCAAATCAATTCACTGGTAGAAATGTAGATGAATTAAAAAACCAATTAAAAGTCATGGAAAAATTATTCAATTTAGGAGGAAAGTAAAAATGACGATCAATGAATTATTGGAAAAGCGTAAAGCAAAATGGGAAGCAATGAATGCTTTCTTAAACACTCACAGAAATGAAAAAGGTGTACTTTCTGCTGAGGATGACAAGTTGTATTCTGCTATGGAAACAGAAATGGTAGAACTTACAAATGAAATTGAAAGAATGAACAGAGCAGCAGCTTTAGAAAAGATTATGAGCAAACCAGTATCTGAACCTATCACCTTAAAACCTATGTCATCAGATGATCATAAGGAAGATAAAACTGGTCGTAGTTCAAAAGCTTATAAAGATGCTTTAATGAAAGCTCTAAGAACAAACTTTAGATCCATTAGTAATGTTTTACAAGAAAATGTGGACACTGATGGTGGTTATTTAGTTCCGGAAGAAATCGATGGTAGACTTATTGAAAAACTAGAAACTGAAAACATCATCAGATTACTAGGTACTTCAATTGAGACATCTGGTGATCACAAGATTAATATTGCAGCATCTAAGCCAGCAGCAGCTTGGACAGATGAAGGAGAAACAATCACATTTGATGATGCTAAGTTTTCTCAAATCTTACTTGATGCTCACAAATTATGTGTTGCAGTTAAAGTAACAGAAGAACTTTTATACGATTCAGCATTTGACCTTGAAAATTACCTAACATCTGCTTTTGCAAAAGCACTAGCAAATGCAGAAGAAAATGCATTCTTAAATGGTAATGGAATAGGTAAACCTCTAGGTATTTTTGCTAATACAGGTGGTGCAGAAATTGGTGTAACTACAAGCGGAAACACTCCAACATATGATGAAATTATTAATCTTGTTTACTCTCTAAAACGTCCTTACAGAAAAAATGCTGCATTTATTATGAATGATTCAACTATTGCGGTTATTCGTAAGTTAAAAGACGGTAATGGTAGTTATATTTGGCAACCATCAAGCGTAGCTGGTGAGCCTGATAAAATATTAGGTTATCCAGTTTATACATCTGCTTATGTACCTGAAATAGCTGCTGGTAATAAGGTTATCGCATTTGGTGATTTTTCTTACTATAACATTGGTGACAGAGGTACTCGTTCATTCAGTCAATTAAAAGAATTATTTGCTGGTAATGGATTAGTTGGTTTTGTTGCTAAAGAAAGAGTCGATGGCAAACTCGTACTTCCAGAAGCAGTCAAAGTTCTTAAGATTAAGGACTAAGGTGACTAATTATGAGTGAGTACAATGTGAAAAACTACACCGAACAAGGTGGTGAGAAGACTGTGATCGGTGGCACTCTTGAAATCAAAGAAGGTGCTACCATTACAGGATTACCAGTCACTCTATCACCGGATGTTCCATTAGCATCAATTGAGACTGCAGGTTTAGTGAAACAAGCAGAAAATCAAACTGATTCAGATGCATCAACCTTAGCAGATTTAGTAGCTGATTTTAATGCATTATTAGCTAAATTAAAAAATGCTGGAGTGATGAAAACTGATGAACCAATAGTTGAAACACCTGAAGATGAAAATAAAGATGGTGAATCCTTAGAAGGAAACTAGCATAAAGGAGGGCAGCAGATATGGCTACTGTTGATTTATTAAGCAAGGTAAAAAAGAATTTAATACTTGAACATTCACAAGATGATGAACTGATTAGTAGTTTCATCTCTGCTGCTGTTTCATATGCTGAAAGTTATCAGCATTTAGAAGTTAACTATTACCAGACTCATGTGATACCACCAACAACTGAACAAGCAATTATTATGTTGTCGAGCCATTTTTATGAAAGCCGAGATGGCTCTACAGGTGGATTTTATGCTGATAATACATCAGCTGGACAGCAAGTGTGGAACACAGTGAATAGACTATTAAGACTTGATAGAGAATGGAAGGTTTAATATGGGATTATCTAGAATGGATCGTTTCATTAAGATTGTTAGAGAAGACCACATAATCGATTCTGAGGGCTTTAATTTGCCCACTGTGGAAGTTTTAGCAGAAGTACGAGCATACAGAGAAGGAAGGCACGGAAGCCGCAAGTGGGCGAATCGTGCGGCTTTTTCAGATGCAACAGATCTTTATCAGTTTAGAGTTATTCCTAACTTAGAAATCAAAACAGACATGCTTATATATGACGGTGATTCTCATTTTAAAATCACTTCAGTTGAAAATATCAAAGGGAGAAACATGTATGTTGAATGCTTAGTTAAGGAGGTAAAACCTCATGGCTAAGATGGTTATTAAAATGCCAGAAGACTTTCTTATAAAGCTTTCAAAATTAGGATCAAAAACAGATCTAATAATTACTAAAGTTTTAGAAGAGGGTTCAAAAGTACTTGAATCGGAAGTTCGTTCTAACTTACAAATAGTGATTGGTAAAAAAACAAAGCTACCTTCTAAATCAACCGGTGAACTTTTAGCTTCGCTTGGTACATCAAGTGTAAGACAAGACAAGAATGGTAATTTCAATATTAAGGTTGGTTTTGATGAAGATAGACCGGACGGAAAGTCAAACGCTATGATTGCAAATATTCTAGAGTATGGTAAGAGTGATCAACAGGCAAAACCATTCTTAAAACCAGCTCTAAGAAAGTCAAAACAAGCAGTAATGGACACTATGGTAAGAACACTGGATGAGGAGGTAAATAAGTTATGAGTTTATTAGGTGAACTAAAAGCGATCTTTACTGATTTAAAAATCCCATGTGAAACTGCAGTGTTTTCTGGAAAAGCACCAAACAGGTATGTTGTTTTAACTCCATTAGTGGACACCTTTGTTTTACATGGAGATAACACACCGAATATGAATGTTGAGGAAGTGCGAATATCTTTATTTGATAAAGGTAATTATTTAGAAGCAAAATCAAGAATCGAACAAGCACTTATGTCAAACGAGATAACTATAACCGCTCGTAGATATGTCGATCATGAAGATGATACAGGTTATAACAATTATGCGATTGATGTCGCAAAAAATTATTTATTAGGAGGAAATTAATAATGGCTACAATCGGTTTAGACAAACTTTATTACGCAAAAATCACAGAAGATGAACATGGGAATGAAACCTATGGTACACCTATCCAATTAGCAAAAGCAATTGAAGCTGATATCGCAGTTGAATTAATGGAAGCAATTTTATACGCAGATGATGGTGCCGACACGACAATTAAAGAATTCAAGAGTGGAACATTGACACTTGGAATTGATGATATTGGTGTTCAATCAGCACAAGATTTAACTGGTTCAACCTTAGACAAAAATGGTGTTTTAATCTCTACTGGTGAAGATGAACCAAAACCTGTCGCAATTGGTTTTAGAGCTAAAGCTGCTAATGGGAACTATCGATATTTCTGGTTATACAGAGTAATCTTTGGTATTCCTTCAACTACACTAAAAACAAGAGGTGACTCTATTGAGTTTTCAACACCATCTATTGAAGGAACCATTACACGTAGAAATAAGCTAGATGGTTTGAATAAACATCCGTGGAAAGCGGAGGTTACAGAAGGAGTCTCTGGAGTATCTAATGAAGTAATTAGTGGGTGGTTCACAACTGTATATGAGCCCTCATATGAAACGGAAGAAATCGAGGAAGAGGAGGAGTAAAACATGATTAACGATAGAGCAGCGAATATTAGAATTGGTGATCAAGAGTATCAATTAATCCTCACTACTCGTGCAACAAAGGAAATCGCAAAACGATATGGAGGATTAGCAAATTTAGGTGATAAGTTGATGCAAAATGAAAACTTTGAACTAGCATTAGATGAAATTATATGGCTTATCACCTTACTTGCAAATCAATCGATCGAGATTAAAAACCTACAAAATAAAGCAGATAATTTACCACTTTTAACAACTGATGAAGTCGAATTATTAACTAGTCCATTTGATTTAGCTAGTTATAAAGAAGCAATCAGTGAAGCACTAATTAAAGGTACAAAACGTGAAGTTGAAAGTGAAGAAAAAAAGTCAAAAAACATTTAGGTCGAGCAGATGATTCACGAGATGATGAGTTGTTTGCTCGACTTATCTTTTATGGAACAGTTTTATTAAATAGAACTGAACAGGAAGTATGGTTTATGCCTATTGGTCATTTATTGGATCAATGGGAAATCTATAAGCAATTCAACGGAATAGCAAAGCCTAAGCAAACAAGAACAATAGATGATGTTATTCCATTTGGCATTTAGGAGGTGAGTCTATGGCAGATAACATTGGTATCAAGATTGGTATAGAAGGTGAGAAAGCCTTTAAACAAGCCCTTTACGAGATTAATTCATCAATGAAAGTACTGGGTTCAGAAATGAAACTAGTAGAGTCTCAGTTTGATAGCCAGGATAAATCTGTGCAAGCATTAACAGCTCGAAATGCCGTACTAGAAAAATCGATTGATGCACAAAAGAAAAAGATTGAAACTCTTAGAAATGCCTTAAAAAACTCAACTGAATCGTTCGGTGAAAATGACAGCCGAACTAAAAACTGGGCTATTCAACTTAATAATGCTCAATCAGAACTTATCAGCTTAGAGAAATCATTAGCTAAGAACAATGCTACTTTAGATGATGCAAACACTGGTTTAGGTGTTGCAAAAGACAAAGTCGATGATCTAGGTGAGGAACTTAAAGATACAAAAGATGAAACTGAAGATGCTGGTGTAAGCTTTGAAGCATTAGGTAAAGTAGTCAAAGCAGTTGCTTCAACTATTGCAGTAGCTGCAGCAGCAATTTCAGCAGCTGCCATAGGTGCAGGAAAAGCACTTATTGATATGTCTATTGGTGGATCTCAGTATGCAGATGAGGTTCTAACAACAGCAACTGTCACAGGCATCGCTACTGACAAACTTCAAGAATACATGTATGCAGCAGAATTAGTGGATGTATCGGTCGAAACATTAACAAGTTCAATGGCCAAAAACATCAAATCGATGAAGTCTTTTGAAGAAGGCAATAAGAATGTTGTTGATGCTTATGAACGACTAGGTGTGTCCGTCTTTGATGCTAATGGTAATTTCAGAGACAGTGACACTGTGTATTGGGAACTCATCGATTCACTAGGAATGATTAAAAATGAAACTGAACGTGATGCGTTAGCGATGACCTTGCTTGGTCGTTCTGCACAAGAATTAAATCCATTAATCACATCAGGTTCAAAAGTCTTAAATGAATTGGGACGTGAAGCACAAAAAGCAGGATATGTTTTAAGTGATGAAATGCTGGTTGCTTATGGTGCACTTGATGATCAAATGCAGTACTTAAAAAACGGAGCGACTGCAGCAAAAAATGCATTGGGAACTATCCTGTTGCCATTATTATCAAATCTCGCTGGAAATGGTGTTGACCTACTTGGTGAGTTTACAAATGGGGTATTAAATGCTAATGGAGATTTAGAGAAAATTGGTTCAGTAATTAGTGATATCGTTCCAAAAGCAATTAGTGGAATCATGCAATTTGTCCCATCAATCATTGGTTTAATAGGAACAGTTCTTAAGTCAATCGGTAACACTATTGTTGCAAATTTACCAGAAATCGTAAGTGCAGCAAGTTCCATACTAACCGTTATAGTTTCTGGATTATTTAATGCTTTACCACAGATAAGTTCAGCAGCAGGACAAATCATAGGTATCTTTGCTAACACATTAATTGAGAACCTTCCAGTTTTAATTGACTCAATAGTCCTCATTACAAACTTAATAGTTGATAAAATTGCTGACTCATTACCTGTCGTCATTCCAATGATAATCGAGCTGATTAAATCAATTGTTGCAAAGGTTATCTCTGCACTTCCTGAACTTATACAAGCGGTATTAAAGTTGATAAAGGGAGTAGCAAAAACTATTGAAAGTTCACTACCACAACTCTTAGCATTCGTATTTCAAGGCATGAAAGAAGTTGTGACGATACTGGTTAGCTCATTTCCTGAAATCATCAATGTCATTTTGCTTCTTATAACTCAAATAGTGGATTCGTTAATTGGTGCTATTCCGGATTTAGTAAACTTAATTGGAGATGTGTTACCAGTAGTCATTCAAGCAATTTTGGCTGCGATTCCAGACATTATTAATGCAGTAATTACTATTATCCAATCAATCGTAAACACCCTACCAATAATCATTGATTCACTTGTTACAATGATTCCACAAATTATACAAAGTGTGATAACGGCAATCATTGAAGCAATTCCAAGCATTATTGATGCAGTCATCACATTGGTTAAAGTAATAGTTCAAAACTTGCCAACAATTATTTTGATGATTATAGGGGCTTTACCTGATCTCATTGGCAACATTATCACTGCGATAATTGACTGTTTACCAATGTTGATAGAGTGTGTCTTATTTTTATTTAAAGCACTTGTTGAAAACTTACCAGTGTTATTAAAGATGATTGTGACGCAGATTCCTACGATTATAGATGGTATAGTGAATGCTCTCAAAAATCTATTTTATAAACTTAAAGATGCAGGTATGGATTTGGTAAGAGGATTTTGGGAAGGCATCAAATCAATGGGTGAATGGTTGTCTAATAAAGTATCGGATTTCTTTGGTGGTATTGTTCAAGGTGTAAAAGATTTCTTGGGTATTAAATCACCATCGAAAGTCTTTGCTGGAATAGGTGAATTCATGGGTGAAGGTTTAGGTGTAGGTTTTGTTGATAGTATGAGAACAGTGGAAGATGAAATGAAGAAGTCTATTCCTACTGAATTTGATATAGCAGCAAGATCAAATATTGGAAGTGTCCTATATGATTCAGTAAAACAACCAATCCTAAATGAATATCCAAACACTTATACCAATGGTACTATGATTGGAAGCAGCAATGAAAGTTTAAGAGAGCAGCTTAATCTAATTCGTGAACAAAACAAGATATTAAGACAGCTTCTTGATAAAGACGTCATTGTGTCAATTGGTGATGAAGAAATTGGAAGAGCAAATACAAGATACGAAAAAAAGCGTGGATTAACAGTGAATGAAGGTGATTTTTCAAATGCCTATTAATATTAGAATGAAACCTGGATTTATGTACTGGGGAACCAATAGTGAGAATCTAACACTTGAGGTTCCCTTTCCTACAAGTGGAACATTTGAAACAAGTAGAAAAGCTCAAACTCAAGAAAGTGCAGATGGTTCAATCGTTGCACAGGTAATAGGTAGATCAAAAGATAAGCAAACTCTCTCATGGGTAGTAATGGATTGTAATAAGTGGTGGGAGATTAACAATTGGATTGAAGCAAATGGAATGTTTTTTTATTGTAAATACTTCAATTTTAATTTAGGAATTTGGCAGATTAAAAAGTTTTATTGTGAAAATCCAAGCTGTGAACCATATCGACCAAACTCAAATCCAAGTCATGCACAGTATGGAATGCCACGCTTTTTAGAAAACTGCAGAATCACTGTTGTTGATATGGGGAATGTAGATGTATGAAAACAGTAAGTGAAAGTTATGCAACTTCAATGTCGAATCAATATCGTAATCGTTCCCATGTAAAAATGATAATTAACTCTGGTGGAAATGAATATCAATTTCTTGATTCTGACATTGCTTCCATACAAAAGGCTACTGACGTTGATCCGTTAACAAGAAGACTTCCAAAGGAAACATTATCATTCTCTATTTTTGATTATGAAGGCAGTTACAATCCATCAAATCCTAGTGGTAAATGGAATGTACTTGATGAAAATGCAAAAATAACAATTCAATTTGGATATGAATTAACTCCAAATAACATTGAATGGTTAGAACCGGATTATTATTTGCTGTCTGGTAGACCTACTTTTAATGGAGGAGTTGCAACATTCCAAGCTAGTACCAAATTAAATCATTTAACCAAAAACTATTATAAAGGTAGTTATGGTACAAAAAGTTTCTATGAATTAGCTGTAGATGTATTAGAGGATGCAGGAGTAGATAATTATTCAATCGATGCAACTTTGATGGATATGTACACAAACGCACCAATGCCTATCACAACGCATGCAAACTGTCTGCAACTTATAGCTCATGCAACTAGATGTACTTTAAGAACTGGTAGTAATGGAGTTATACAAATAAAGCCATTTTCTGTTGCACAGACTCCAGATGAATTTTATCTACCATTAAGTTCAATAGCTATCAATGGAGATACCATTTCTAAAATTGAAACATTACATAAAGTTCAATGCAATCTTTATATTTATACAGTGGCTGATTCTGAATCAACGTTATTTGAGTCTTTGATAGAAGTTGATGGAGAGACTGATGTTCATATAGAATACGATGCATCTACAGATCAAGTAATAACATCAGATGGCGGCGAAATAACTAATGTTCACACTTATGCTTCGGCTGCAGATTTTACTTTGATTGGTTCAGGTACATATACAGTAACTGTTGTAGGAAAGAAGATTAATACAAGTACTAGGATGGTTGAGTCCTATATTTCAGCTGATCCAAATGGAGCAAACGATGTTGAAAAAAATACACTTATTACAGATTCAACAATGCAATCTGACCTTATTTATCATGTTGCAAACTATCTTCAATATCGATTGACACATACTGTTAAATATCGTGGCAATCCAGAACTAGATTGCTTAGACAAAATTTATATGGATACGGTTTATAACAGTTTCATCTCAGCTTTAGTTCTTACTCAATCTATCAGTTTTAATGGTGCAATCACTGGAACGATGGTGCTTAAAAGTTTGACTGAAATCGACAATGTATATCTTTATGATTCATCAAACACTCTTGTTGAAGATGTCAATGGTGATCCTATTGGTATCGTTGGAACAGAAGATTATATTAGCGAATATTCGCTAGAAGATATTGATTCATTTATTGAGGAGGTAGTTGGATAATGGCAAGAATTACATATACAGGGGCACAACTTGATGCAGCTATTAGAAAAGTCAAAAGTGGTTTTGCTGATGTAAGTCATGTTGATGCACAAGCAAGTGATGTTAGACTCGGCAAGAAAATCGTCAACTCATTAAAACAGGAAATAGTTGGTACAATGCCAGAAACAAATATCTTTACGACGGTTACCGTTGATGCAGACTTTATTAGCGATACAGAATCCGACTATGGTCTATTAATTACACCAATTGCATCGGTCGATAATCCGGGTTATGTATCAGGAGCTTCAGAAGGATTACCAGTTACCAAATACATAAAAACAGAATCAAAAATAATCACACCTAGTGATGAAATGCAAGAAATTCTGCCGTCTGCTGGGAAACTGTTATCAAAAGTTATAGTAAGAGCTGCTGATAATGTTAGACCGACACTTTATGCACCATCTATTTCTCTTTCAGGATCTATTCTAACTATAACGGATAACACATCTAATGGTGGTTTTGTTTCTGGGTATGACATATACGCAACCAAAAATGGTGTTGAACACTTAATTATTGAAGGTGCTACATCAACATCGATTAACATTGCATCAGCATTATCCGATGCTGGATTAACTGAACCAGGAATGTATCAAATTAGCGTAAAAGCAAAAGGAACAAACTTCAATGACAGTGTTACAAGTAACAAAGTAGTTTACACAATGTCATCATTCAATATTAACAATAAACTAAATGGTACGATTCTAAATACCTATTACAATTTTGAATATTCTGAGATGATTTACCACCAATACTCATTCTCTGGTGGAACACCAACATCGGTGACACTGAATGGTACAACCAGCAACTCATACGTTGAAAAAACTATAACAACTTCCGGTGGTTATACAGCATTTGTTAGAGCGTATGTTGATGGAAAAATCACTATTTATAATGATGGTGCAAATACTGAAGGTATCACCAGTTATGGCGAACTATCATGTTCAATTACGTTTATAAGTGGAGCATCAAGTGATTCAGATACCTTCAAAGCTAGAGGAATGGTTGATATTTGTTTAGTAGCTGGAACTCTTATTAAGACAACAACTGGTTATAAGAAAATTGAAGACATAGAATCTGGTGATATGATTCTTACTTATGATGCAATCAATGAAGCAATTTCTGAAACAATCGTAGATGAAATTGAAATTAGAAATGGAACTTCAAACATCCGAAAGATTACTTTAAGCAACGGTGCAGTTATTGGTGCAACTGCTACTCACAGTTTCTTAACAATAGATGGATGGAAATGCTGTGAACCTAATGAATATTTAGAAGTTCAGACCGTGTTAAATGTTGGTGATAAATTAAAAACGTTTGATGATGATTTGGTTGAGGTTGTAAGTATTGAAATTGATACTATAATTCAACCTACATATCATATAGTCCTTGCGGAAGGTAATTCATTCTTTATTACCAATGATGAAAATATCAGTCCAATAATCTCAGAACACTATGAAAAATACAGTTTACACAATTTGGCTGTTATGAGTCTCTTTGGTGCATATCAATAAAGGAAGGAAAATATATGGCAAAACTAGGAATTTTAATAGCACATTACAAAGAACCACTAGAACAGCTAAAAGGAATGTTAGATTCGATCAATCGACAGAATATCGACTTTAATCAAGTAAAGGTATGTATCCTGAATGATGGTGATGATGTAGTATTCCAACAATCAGACTTTGATGGGTACAATTACTCAATTGAATGCTCAATAGCAGAACGTTGTGGCACTTCAAAGATGAGAAATAAGTTATTAGGATTGTCGAAGGATGATTTTGTTTGGTTCCTTGATTCAGACGATTATCTCATAGACGATACTTTGCAAGACGTACTTGATGAATTATCATCAACTCAAAACTTAGACTTAATGTTTGTTGGTGCTTTATGGGAAAATAAGAAAAATCTGACATCACAGTTTTATCCTGATTATTACAGCTTTTCTATCATGGGATGCTCAATTTTTAGAAGAGAGTTCTTAATAAATAACAATATATCTTCTGATGAGAGTGTGTTTTTAGCAGGAGATGTAATTCTTGAAACACTGCCAAAATACTATACAGGTAATAGAAAAAGATTGAATAAGCCAGTGTTATTTTATAGATATCATCCAAAGTCAGCTGTTCATAACAGGAAGAATAATGGCTGGTATGATCAAGCACAAATAGTAATGTGTCACTTAATTGAACGACTGATTTCTGATGGAAAAATTCAAGAAGCGTACTATGAATATCTACATTATGTTTTCACTTATAACAGCAAGAAAGTTCATGATGCATTCAAGGATTACTTTCAGGAATTAGGTATGTATACAATTAATTTTAAAATGGACTTAAGGTAGTCCAAACCTAAAAAGGAGACATAAAGATGGAGTATTTAGCAATAGTGTTCTCAATTGTTGCAAGCATCGTTTCAGGAACGGTGCTTTTCTTTTTGAAGAGATACTTTGAGAAGAAAGAAAAAGTAGATGATGAGAAGTCAAAGGCTAGTTTCAAAGAGAGTGTTCTAATCTTGAAACTAATTGATGCCATTGGAAAACTAACATACGCAGAAGCAATAGCAATACGTGATGGGAAAACCAACGGTGAATTAAAAGAAGCAATCAAAGACTACACAGAAGTCAAAGATGAGCTTTATGAATATCTTTTAGAACAAAATGCAAAAAAATAGGAGGAATCAACAATGGAATTTGTAAACATTATTGCTGTTCCTGCAATTACAGCAGCAATCTACACTTTGATCGAAATCTTGAAGAAAGCATTCAATAACAATGAAAAGTTTCTAAGGTTCATTCCCTTAATTGCACTAATCTTAGGTGCTGTTTCTGGGATTATTTGTTATTTCTTTATCCCAGACATTCTTCCTGCAGGTAACCTAGTAGTATCAGCTATCATTGGAGCAGCGAGTGGACTAGCTTCAACTGGATCAAATCAAATTGTTAAACAACTTACAAAATAAATAGATTTATAGCGAATAAGCCTATCGGATTTTACACGGTAGGCTTTTTTTATTTTATAGGGTGGTCAAAAGGTGCCTTATTTCTCCATATGTTGAAGGAGGTAATCTTTATGACAAATCAAGAAAAAAATCAAATAAAACAATTTCGAGCACAAGGGTTAGGTTATGGGAAAATTGCTGAGATACTAAATCTTTCAAAAAGTACCATTAGTTCGTTCTGTAAATCAATGGATAGAGAAGATACATTTTGCTTACAGTGTAGTTCAAAATTAAAACAATCAAAAGGTCATAGACAAAAAACGTTTTGTTGTGACAAGTGCAGAATGGAATATTGGAAAAATCATAAAAAGGAAATCAAACGTAAACCAGATTATCTTGTTGAATGTTCTCATTGTCACAATAACTTTTTAACATATAAGAGTTTAAATAGAAAGTATTGCTCACGAGATTGCTTCTTTAAAAACAAAGTGGAGAGAATAGGCTATGGACAAAGACACGATCAACTATCTTAATGCAATGTTTCAAGCAAGAGCAATGGCAAAACAAGGTTTAATTAAAGAACAAGACTACATTAAAATCGAACAGAAGATGGCTGAAAAATATAATCAAAAAGAAACGAGCATTTATCGTTTAAATGACTTGATAATATCCCCTTTTAGAGTGATTAATATAATACAAAAAAAGGAGGAATAAAGTGGCAGAAATTAAGATAATAAAAAAACAAACCGAACTTCCAAAGTTGGTTAAGGTTGCTGCTTATACGAGGGTTTCATCGGATAAAGATGCCATGCTTCATAGTCTCTCAACTCAAGTCAGTTATTACAGCAATTACATTCAATCAAACAAGAATTGGATATATGCTGGGGTTTATTCTGATGAAGGTCAAACGGGAACTAAGAGCAAACGAAATGCTTTTCAAAGGATGATTCAAGATGCAAAGGATGGAAAAATTGATATCATCATTACGAAGTCTATTTCTAGATTTGCACGTAATACTGAGACGTTACTGCAGACGATTAGAGAATTAAGAGAAATCAATGTTGATGTTTACTTTCAAGAACAAAACATTCATTCATTAAGCAATGATGGAGAATTACTAATTTCAATACTAGCAAGTTATGCTCAAGAAGAATCAAGGATAAGCTCAGAAAACTCGCTGTGGAGGGTTAAGAAAAATTTTAGTGAAGGAAAGATTTATGGTGGAAAGAATTGTCTAGGATATAAAATCGTAGGTGGGCAATTTGTAGTAGTGCCAGAAGAAGCTGAAATAGTAAGATTAATTTTTAATCTATACGAACAAGGCTATGGAGAAGACAAGATTGCTAAAACTCTAAATAATAATGGAATCAAGTCTTACTTTGGTAAGTTATGGTATAGATCGTCAGTTAGAGGAATACTAACAAATTATAATTACACAGGTGATTTAATTCTTCAAAAGACTTATCGTGAAAACCATATAACTAAAACTACCAAAATTAATTATGGTGAATTGGATAAATATCATGTATCAAATAATCATGAGCCAATAATCAGTAAAGAGCAGTTTGAAAATACTGAAAGAATTAGGGCTGAACGATTATCAAAAAATCATAAAGTTACCTTTACACTCTATCCATTTACAGGTTTATTAAGATGTGGTGTTTGTGGTAGAAGTTATAAACACAAGAAAAACAAGTACCTGGAGTATTGGGTATGCTCAACATATGAGCAATTAGGTAAAGCATACTGTAATTCAAAACAAGTGAGAGATGATGTTTTGAGAAATGCAACATGCCAAGCACTAAATATAGACGAGTTTGATTCGCATAAACTAGATCAATTGGTATCGCAGATTGAAATTTTTAATGGAAACAAACTTATCTTCAAAATGAACAATGGTGAGCAAAAGGAAGTAATCTGGGAAACACCAAAAAGAAGTGATTGTTGGACTGAAGCGATGAGAGAAAAGGCTAGACTAGATGGGATGAAACGAAAGAAAAAAAGCAATATTGGAGGTAATAAATAATGGCTAAAGTAACAATTATACCATCAAAATTAAATCCAATAACTCAGTTACCAAACAACGCTTTATACAAAAGAAAAGTTGCCGCCTATGCTCGTGTATCAACATTACAAGATGAACAATTAAGTTCATATGATGCACAAGTAGACTACTACAAAAAGTATATCACTGACAAACCAGAATGGGAGTACGTTGGAATCTACACTGATAAAGGGATATCAGGAACTAATCGAAAGAATAGAGCAGGTTTTAATCAAATGATTGCGGATGCTTTAAATGGTAAAATCGACTTAATTATTACAAAATCAGTGACTAGATTTGCACGTAACACTTTAGATACAATTAGCGTAACAAGAGAATTAAAATCGCATGGTGTGGAGGTTTTCTTTGAAGAACAAAACGTTTATACATTTGATTCTAGTGGTGAGTTAATGTTAACGATTATGGCTAGTATAGCACAAGAAGAAAGTAGGAACATCAGTGAGAACGTTAAATGGGGTAAAAGGAAAAAATACAATGATGGTATTGCCTCATTAGCATATAAACATTTCTTAGGGTACGATAAACATCCAACTGATCCTAAAAAAGGGTTTGTTATAAATGAAGAACAAGCTGAAGTTGTAAGGCTGATATATAAACTTTTTATGAAAGGAAAAACGCTAACTTACATTGCTAAGTTTCTAGAAGATAATGGATATAAAACACCTATGGGTAAGGATAAGTGGAGAATATCAACACTTGAGAGTATTTTAAGAAATGAAAAGTATAAAGGTGATGCACTTATCTGCAAAACTTATGTAAAAGATTTTTTAGAACATAAACTTGTTAAGAATAATGGTGAAGTTGACCAGGTTTATGTAGAGGCGCATCATGATCCAATTATTGAACCCCATCAATGGGATTTAGTTCAAGTAGAATTAGACAGACGAAAAAATCTAAGCTTAGGTTATAAATGCAAGAGTGCCTTTTCGAGTAAACTTATATGTTCTCATTGCGGTAGCTTTTATGGACAAAAGGTATGGCATTCAACAAGCAAATATAGAAGACTTGTCTATCAATGCAATGACAAGTTTAATAAAAATCATTCAAAATGCCAGACACCTACACTTAACGAAGAAGATGTTATAACAAAATTTCTCAATGCATATACTACTTTTATGGGAGATAAGGGTAAAGTTATATCTAATTGTAGGGATATGATAAAGATACTTGATAATTCAAGTGAATTAGAAAATGAAATTGAGCACTTGAAAATAAGGTCAAATGAAATCATCATTCTAGTTCAAAATCTAATCGATAGAAATTCAACTGAGCCAATATCTCAAGAAGAATATCAAGCGAAATATGATGAGTATGACAAAGAGTATGCTGAAATTATCAATAAAGTAAATGAGCTTGAAGATGAGGTTAGAAACAAAAAAGCACAGGCAAAGAACTTGAATGCGTTTATAGCTGATTTAGCATATAGACCAAATGTTCTATCAGAATGGGATGAGGATGTGTGGAATTATCTAGTCGATAAAGCAACGGTTCATGAAGATAAATCTATAACATTCTTATTCAGAAATGGACAAGAGATTAATGTAAAATAACTATGAGATCACCATTAGAACAGCTGCCATGAAAGGTGGCTGTTTTTTAACTTTTCATCCAAAAATAGTGTTATTTATGATATAATTTATGTGATATAATTTTCATTTTTACGATTCAAATAATGCCAATATACAAGGCTTTAATAATCACTTTTGAGGTTTTATGTAAAGGGGTGAACGGTACTTGGATTTAAAACCATTATGTATAAGAATAGCTAATCGACTCGGTATTGATCCTCTTGATATCAAGTTTGAAGATTTAACTGATGACAGTAGACTTTACATAAAAGAAAACTATGTTGCTATCAACAAAAAGTATGAGAATGATTATGAGGAATGTGCTAAAAGTATCGCACATGAATATAGACACGTTTTTCAAATATTTTATGTGAGTTTATTTTCTAATGAGCGTTCCAAAAGATGGAAAAAAGAACTACAAGGTGTTATTAATAGTTCAAACATGGATAGCAATGGTAGTAACTACATAGCTCAAGAAATAGAACTTGACGCATTCGCATTCACTAAGTACTATCTTGAAGAGTTTGAAAATATAGAAGTAGTTAATAAGATAGATAAATTGGATTTTTATATTTTGGAGTACATAAAAAGGGCAAAGGATATATTGTAGAGTTTCGTGTGAGATTAAAGAGGTGTTTCAATGGTTGAAGTTGTAATAAAAATAATTAAAGTTCTTGTTTTTGGAATAGTGGCATGGGCAATATCAGATGTAGTTTTCAATATTCTTTATGAATCTATTGATAATGCGATTGTATCATCTGGTGAAAATGTAACCGGGCTATTAAAAGTAATGAAAGCTATAGCTGGACTCCTAGCTTATGACGGAGTATCATTTGCCGTAGGTCTTTTAACAGCAATAATCACAGTTTTCAAACTTAAAGATATTGATTGATAGAAAACAATGATTAGCATAACTGTTTTATAAAGGGGGATAATTAAATGGATGAACAAGACTATAAAACAATAAAGTATTCAAACTGTAAGGCACATAATGATAAAGATTATAATGTTTCAAGGATTCTGTTTGTAGACAATGAAGGCGATTCAAAGTATAAATTTAAAGAAGAAATCACTTTCTTGAACAATATGATTTCAGCTGAAAAAAGGGCAGTTTGCATAGGTTATAATCCAGCAAAAGCAGAAGAAGATATTGATAGATCTAATAAAAGATTAATCAATTTGTTATGGGATTATTATAATGGTTATGATTTATACAATCTATATCCTGAAGTGACAGACAATAAAAATCAGGTAAATTTAGAAGATAGCGAAAATGTAGAGTTCTTGGATAAACTAATAGAGAAAATTGCTAAGGACAAAAGGGATATAATTCTATTCTTTGGAAGGACAACAGTAATCCCAAAAGCATTTGAAGAATTCTTATCGAAAAGACCTATATCAAATAATATTAAAATAACAGCGCATAACGGTGAATTTACACATCCAGGCTCAAATTCTCAAATTAATTTAATGGATTTTAATGTTGATTTTTTAAAAACAGATACGGTTATTAGAGTGATTAAACCTAAGTGATTATTTTTTAATTGATTAAAACATATTAGTTCCATATAATGTTACTAGGGGTACGAACTTTTTCGTGGGGTAAGAAATTGTATCAAAATAGTCGCCCTAACACACTTATAATAGGCAAGTTCTGTGCAATTGCAGAGGGCGTTAAGTTTATTATGAATGGTGCAAATCATAGAATGGATGGAATTACAACCTATCCTTTTAATATCCTTGGTGGTGGTTGGGAAAAGGTTACCCCTACAATAAAGCAGTTACCTTTTAAGGGAGATACAGTAATTGGCAATGATGTGTGGATAGGTCAAAATGTAACTATTATGCCAGGAGTTAAAGTAGGTGATGGAGCTATTATTGCTGCTAATTCTACTGTGGTAAAAAATATTGAACCATATACAATTTATGGTGGTAACCCAGCAAAATTTATTAAGAAACGTTTTAGTGATGAAAAGGTTGAATTTTTACTTAACCTTCAATGGTGGAACTGGGACGAAGAGAAGATATTTAATAATCTTGAAATGTTAACATCGGAAACAGATAACTTTTGGAACGAGGAGAATTTAAATGAAAGAAAACAAATATGATGATAATATATTTTTTCAAAAATATAGTCAAATGAGTCGCTCACAGCAGGGTCTGGCTGGTGCAGGAGAATGGGAAACATTGAAAAAGCTGCTGCCAGATTTTAAAGATAAGCGTGTGCTTGATTTAGGATGCGGCTATGGATGGCACTGTATTTATGCGATGGAACACGGTGCTTCTTCTGTTGTAGGTGTTGATATTTCTCATAAAATGCTCGAGGTAGCCAAAGAAAAAACACATTTTCCACAGGTTGAATATAAATGCTGTGCTATAGAAGATGTGGAATTCCCAGATGAGAGTTTTGATGTAATATTAAGTTCACTTGCGTTTCACTATGTAGCAGATTATGAGATTTTAGTAAAAAAGATATATAGAATACTGAAGTCTGGTGGTAAGCTAGTTTTTACGGTTGAACATCCTGTTTTTACTGCCTATGGAACACAAGACTGGCATTATAACGAAAAAGGAGAAATACTGCATTTTCCGGTGGATAATTATTATTATGAGGGCAAACGGACAGCTGTGTTTTTGGGAGAAAAGGTTACAAAATATCATAGAACACTGACCACATATCTAAATACACTGCTTTCAAATAGTTTTATAATAAATCAGATTGTGGAGCCACAGCCGCCAGAGAACATGATGGATATTCCGGGGATGGCGGATGAAATGCGACGCCCAATGATGCTGATTGTATCGGCAAAAAAGAAGATGTAATAATATAGAAAAAATAAACGAGGAGTATGTAAATGAGATCAGAAAAAGAAATGATGGATTTAGTACTTTCTTTAGCAGAACAGGATGAACGTATTCGAATTGTGACCCTTGAGGGGTCACGCGCAAATATTAATATACCTAAAGATGAATTTCAGGATTATGATATTACATATTTTGTAAGTGATATAGAACCGTTTATATCTAATGATGACTGGCTTAATCAATTTGGGAATATAATAATGATGCAAAAGCCGGAGGATATGGAATTATTCCCACCTGAAGAAAAGGGATTTTCCTATCTTATGCTATTTGATGATTACAATAAAATTGATCTTACCTTATTGCCCTTGGAAGAGTTAGATAATTACCTAAAGGGCGATAAATTAATAAAGGTTCTAATTGATAAAGATTGTAGAATTAAAAGGGACATAGTTCCGACTGATATAGATTATCATGTAAGAAAGCCAAGCGCAAGGGAGTATGATGATTGCTGCAATGAATTTTGGAATGTAACACCTTATGTTATTAAAGGATTGTGCCGCAAAGAGATACTGTTTGCAATCGATCATCTGAACCAGATTCTACGGTTTGAACTACTTAGGATGATGTCGTGGAAGGTTGGGATAAAGACAGAATTTTCATTAAGTGTTGGGAAAAATTATAAGTATATTAACAAATACATTGATGAAGATCTATGGAATAGATTATTATCTACATATCGCATGGATTCCTATGAAAATATTTGGAAGTCATTATTTATATGCCACCAATTGTTCAGGGAAGTGTCCAAAGAGGTAGCAGAACTACTGGGGTTTGATTATCCAGAGTATGGTAAGAACATAACAAGATATACCGAGGACATGTATAAAAAATATGTTGAAAATGACTATTTTTAAAGATTAGCAAAGATTATTAACCATAAGCAAGGGGTGTAAATGTATGGAAAGTACTGATGTTATAAATGAAATTAGAGGTATATTACCTCGTAACTCAATTGGAAAATATGATTTACTAACTATTTTTACACATAAAACCGTTTTTGATAAAATTGTAAAAGTACTATCATTGGATTTTCAAAATAAAGTAGATTATGTGGCTGCCCCAGAAGCAATTGGATGGATACTAGGCACTGCCATAGCCAAAGAACTTGGAGTGGGGTTTATTGGAGTAAGAAAAGGTGATAAGCTGCCATACGCAAAAGAAGAGATTATTTCGACACATTTTACCGACTATTCAGGTCAAGATAAAAGCTTTGAAATATCTAAGAGTTCTATTGTGAGGAACAAAAGAGTTTTGATTGTAGATGATTGGATAGAGACAGGTTCTCAAATGAAGGCTTTAATAGCTTTGTTAGAGAAATTGGATTGCAGCATTATTGGGTTGGCTACTATTGGGATTGATATAAATGAGGTTACTCAAAAATGGATAGACAGCAGTTTTGTAGCTTATATTGGCTCAAACATATAATAAACCGAAAGAAAATCTTGAATCAAAATTTTGGATGGCGTTAATTTACAATACAACGAAAGATGTTTACTCTTTTTTTATAAATTTTAAGAGGCGTTAAAAAACAGTTTTCAGACGAAAGGAGATCGAAGTTGAGTATAGATTTAAGTAACAAAAAAATTCCGAAAGAAGCAATTCAAGCATTAAAAACTATAGCGGAACTACTTGATAATATGTTAATTGGGGTGTATTTGTATGGTTCGGCAGTAATGGGTGGTTTACGTATGAATAGCGATGTAGATATTTTGGTAATAACAAATCAAAGTTTATCTGAAAAAACTCGAAGGAATCTTACAAATAGGTTAATGCTTATATCTGGGAAAATAGGAAACATAAAAGATATGAGGCCTCTTGAAGTTACGGTCATAAATCAAAAGGATATTGTCCCTTGGCATTTCCCCCCCAAATATGAATTTATGTATGGCGAGTGGCTAAGAGAGCAGTTTGAAAAGGGAGAAATTCCTGAGTCGACTTATGATCCGGATTTAGCAATACTTTTAGCACAACTAAGAAAAAATAGTATTAACCTTTTGGGACCAAAGGCAACAGAAGTAATTGAGCCTGTGCCAATGACAGATATTCGAAAAGCAATTAAAGAATCGTTGCCCGGGTTGATAGCTAGCATTAACGGTGACGAACGCAATGTGATTTTAACTTTAGCCAGAATGTGGCTGACAGCATCTACTGGTGAAATTCGCTCAAAAGATCTGGCAGCTGAATGGGCGATACCTCAATTACCCGATGAGCATGCTACTTTACTCAACAAAGCGAGAGAGGCTTATTTAGGAGAGTGTGTTGACAAGTGGGAAGGAATGGAATCTGAGGTGGCTGAACTCGTTAATCATATGAAAAAGTCTATAGAGTCTTCCCTTAATATCCAATTACCTTTTCGAATAGTTTAAATATAACAAAGACTAGTTGTTAATGTGCATTATTGATTGCTTCGATATGTTCCCCCATATATCAGTTTCTTAAAAAATAATCAAAATACCGTTGATACGTTCCCGCGAACGAAAGGGTTAAAAATCAGCTTAAGACATCAATGCCATCAACTCGAGCCACTATGGGTGCGGGAACATGTCAACAAAAAAATTAAGTAATCTGAACAAAATAATAGTTGTAATACGATTAACTTGTAAATTTGTTTGGATATGCTAATGAAGTGACAGTGAAAAGGTCCTATTATAAACCTTGAATACTAATAAATTGCGTAAAGGTTCAAATCGATAATAACACGACCCCCATACTATAAAGGGGTACATCTTTACACAAAACTATTTATTTTGCGTATTACTAGGCATACTTCATTCTAAACACAGATTGAATGTGACAACATATTATTAAAAGTGATGGGAAAGGACAAACCTAATTGGACAAACAATTATGCTGTTTTTATAGTATAATTGTAATAATCAGTTATCTCTTTATGACTTATCAAAATATGAACTTTTAGCATTATTTATAGTAAAGTTAGTCTAGAGGTTATAGTAAAGTTAGTCTAGAGGTTATCAAAAACAGTGATAAAGTCCATAATGACAAGACAGTTGATATAGGGGTACGAAAAATATCTCAGGGGTACGAACTTTTTTAAAGGGGTACGAAATTGTATCAAAATAGTCGTCCTTACACATATTGAATGCATAGGTTTGATACAAAAGTATCGAGCCTTTTTTCATGCAGAAAGGGTGAAATCCCTTATTTGCAAGTTATATAGTGTCATTTGAATGACGAAAACCTGTACTTAGTGTAAACTAATATATACAAAAGGTATCAGATGAAAGACAATACGAAAAGATTGAAAAAATAAGATCAGAATGTCATTAACTTGAATAAAATGCCTATTGTTAAGTTATTAAAAAGTTGTAACAGACGTACCTTTACAAGTTGTAGATTCTAAAGATAGACTACCTAGGGTAATATAAAAATTAGAAGTTCGACTCCTATTAGTGATGATTAAAATTTTATTAAGAAGAGGAGATTTAATATGAAGATTGAAGTTATGTTTCATTGTGGGAATGCGCCAAAAATGGAACGTGTTATAAACTTAACAATCGCACTATCTAAGAAAGACATAGATGCGGTTAAGACTCATGTACGAGAAGATTTCACATGGCGAATAGTGGGTGAGAATCATATTGTAAAATTAGATCAGTTAACTCAAACTTTAATGACTAAACCACAAATATTGGAGTTAAGAGTTGAGAATGCATTAAGTCATGGAAAAGGAGCTATGTGCGAAGGTGTAATCACTTTTGATAACGGATTAACTTATGTCTTTTGCAATATTGTTCAGTTTGTGAATACTGCTAGTGATGCACTCATAAAAGAAGCACATACTTATTTTATAAAAGCATAAGAAATTGGTATCAACCCAGTATTTTGTATTACATTTATAAACAAGGGGAGTAAGTAAATATTTATAACCTATGGTTTCATATATCGAATCAAATCTTTCTTTTCTGAAATAGAATTAAATGTTGATAAACAAGTGACTGAAGATCAAATCTATGAACATCTATTTCAAGGCCTGTCGCTACTTAAATCTATTGATGATATGAGGTATCTTTTTATTGAGTATCAATACTGTATTAAAAAAATAGCAAAGATAAACAGAATGTTGAGAATACCTCAAAAAAGAGAAATGTTTGATCAGACAAAGTTATAAATGAGAACATGCACAAGGTTCAATCGCAGGAAGAGTACACGAAGAAGTACGAAGAACTCCTAAAGCGTTATGAAAAAGCAAATGTAGAATATGGTAGAATTCAAGATGAGATATTGCATAAGATTAGCTTGTCACAAAAGCTTGAGTCATCATCAAGGATTTAGAAACTAGACCTGTATCAATTGATTATTTTGATGAAACTACATTCCGTTTTATGGTTGAAAGTGTAAAGATATCAAAAGATAAGGTGTTAACGTTCAAGTTTAGAAATGGCAAGGAAATAGAAGTATAGGAACCAAGAGTAGGATTAGACCTTCATCAGTAATGGTGGAGGTTTTTTTCTATACAAAAATGTGCCAATAATCCACGCCTCATGTACGTGCCCGTATTGACATAAATATGCAGGGGGGCTAAAATTATAGTATATATTATACTTAGTATAAAATATTAAAAAATACGACTTATTGGGCGATTTTATACAAACTCAACAAAAAATTGAGTAATTCAAAAAAGCGTTAATTTTCAAATCGATAATTCAATTGTAAAATGAAATTGGTTTAAGGAGGTGTTGAGTTATGGGCGTTGGTTCAAAAATTAAAGAATATAGAAATAAAGCTGGTTTGACACAAAGAGATTTAGCTGATCAATTACACGTTACATACCAAGCGGTTTCTAGATGGGAAAATGATGATGCAGAACCGTCAATTGATACTTTGAAAGAAATGTGTGGAATCCTTAATTGTTCCATTGAAGAGTTATTTGATATGGAAAGAAAAGAGGAAGATAAACCTGTTGAAGAAAAGATTACAGTTGTAGAAAAAATAGTGGTTCAAGAACCTAAACCAATATTAGGTGTATGCGAGCAATGTAATCATCCTATCTATGAGGCATCGAATTTAAATCGAATCAATGAATCATTTGTAGTTAGAACAGGCAGAATAAGTCATTCAGATACAAGACAAAGAGTCTTATGCAATGGTTGTAATGAGATAAGACTTCTAGAAGAAAAAAAGAAAGCAGAACAAAGACAAAGAGAAATCAATGCTACTTTTAAAAAGAGAAGGATTCATTCATTTATTTGGCCTTCTTTAATAGCGTTACTATTTATTGCAGTTGGTATAAGTTCATTTGTAAATGGCGAAGTTTCTACAGGATTTGGTTGTCTAGGATTTGGCGTGTTTGCCTATTGTTTTTTAGGAACTATGATTCTAAATAATACATTCATAACTGATATGTGGTTGGAAATTACGTCTTGGGGATTTGTCAAACTTCCAGGTATCATTTTTGAATTTAGTTTTGATGGTTTGGTATTCTTAATAGCAATGAAGATTTTATTCTTCCTATTAGGTTTAGCATTAGCATTATTAGCAGCTGCATTTGCTACAGCTTTAGCAATGGCATTGAGTATATTTGTCTACCCATTCGCTTTAATTAAAAATATAAAATGTGAAGAGTAGGAGGAGAGAAAAAATATGATTGAAACAAAACAAGTACATTTATCAGGTTGGCAGCCAACACAAGAATCAACTGAAAGACATGGACGTGCAACGAGGCATTACCAAATAATGGATCGCGAAACATCAATGGAACGTTATAACGAATTAAGAAAATTAGAAAGTGAATATGAATCTTCAAAGAGTCAAATCAAGTCATACAGTTCAATGAAATTCACGACTGTATTATTATTCCAGGTGTTATTTACATTGCCTATAAAACAAATCAAAAGAATTCTATCAATGAAAATAACCAAAATTGCAGAAGTAGAATGCAAAAAGCTGTCACTAACGCTAGAAAGATTAAGTAATGGAGGGGGATTATAGATGATAAAGAAAAAGATAATTGCTTTGTTAATGGGATTAGCAATCATCGGCATGCTAACTGCATGTGGCGGTGGTGGTAAAACTCCATCAACATATCCTCCTACTACACAACCACCTGATGAAACAGTACCAGATTCCACAACGGATGAAATTGAATTGGCATCATACATATCAGCCGCTATTTCTAAGTTAGATGAACTTGTAAAGCCAGTTATTGAGAAGATTTCTGATGAAGATTTAAAAGCTGCTATTAAGAATTATTATGATACTGAAAAGCAATATGTTAATGGAATCAAGAACTTAGAAACGGCAAAGTCAGCAGCAAATAAGGTTGTTGAGGACACAAAAGTATTTGCTAAGGACACCCTAAAACCTCTAGCAATTCAAAAATTAAATGGCGTAATCAATCCTTTAATAGAGAAGATAACATATGAAGAATTAAAGAATTCTGTTCAGTCTTTCTACAATACAGAAATGGCAAAAATTGATGCGATAGAAACTTTAGCTGAGGTATCAGATACTTTCAAAGAAATATTAGACAATACAAAGGCTTTTATAAGCACTGAAACTGAAAAAGTAATCATTGCATTAAAGAACAAGGCATTAGAGGAACTTGACCCATATGTTACAGTATTGATTGCTAAGATTCCTTATGACACTTTAAAGACTGATACTCAAGCATTCTATAATGAAGTAAAGAAGAAACTAGAGGCAGTGGATACTATCGAAGGATTCGAACCTTGTGTTAAGGAAATTAAAGATGATTTAGAAGAATATGCATTAACTGAAACAAAGAAGATTGCAATTGCAAAATTACAAGAAGTAGTTGATGCAGGAATTGCTAAGATTCCAAATCCTGTATTTAAGGAAGATTTAACTGAATTCTCAAAGACAGAGATTGCAAAGTTAAATGCAGTTACAGCAATTGAGGATGTTCCTACTACTCTTACAACAGTAATCACTGAAACTGAAGCACACATTCAAGGCTTATTAGTTAATACGGTTAAAGAATATGTTGCAAGATTAACAGCAATAGAAACAGCAACAGCATATGATTATTTGCCAGCTGCAATGCATCCATCATATTCAAATAATGTTGTTGATGCATCAAGCATAAATTACGATTTCACTTCATTTACTAATGTCACAATCATTAATCAAGCAGGCTATGGCGAACAATGGCAAATGGTAGTTGAAAACATCAACCAAAGCGTGGCAATGGCTAAGGTATTCAATGTAGCACAAACTGCATTAAATGCCGCAGGTAATGCCGTAGATATTTATATTACAAATTCATATTCTGAAGAAATGTCTTATACATTTAGTGGAAATGGCTATACTGGAAAGTTTGAATTTAAGGACGCTATGCTTATCTTCAATATCACATTAACTGATTCAGTTACGGTTCCAGGATTCGGTTCAGTTAAACCTGTTATTAAGATGGAATATGATTTAACAAAAGAGGCAAAAGGAATGTTCATTAGCCTTGGTGATTCATATAAAGTTAAATATATCATTACAGAAAATGGATACGAAATGGCTACAACTTATGGATTAACAATTGCTGGTAAGTCTGCGTCTAGATCATCATATCTATCAATCGTTAAGAACAATGGCAAAACAACAGGTCATATCTATGAATATATAACATATGAAGGTTCCGACAAAATCAAGGCTTGTGCTGATTTCTATGTTGAAAACGGATATGTATCAGTTGTTGGTAATAAATCTTCAGGTATGACAGGATTTGATGGTTATATTAATGAATTATATTCAGCAAATGAAGGTAGATTACTTGGCTATGAAGTAAGAGAAGAATTAACATATGCAGGTGTAACTGGAACTTACAACACATTATGGTTCAATTTATGGGACATCCAAGGTATTAATTCTGTTAAAGTTACAGATAAAACAGATGCAAATAAATCAGGAAAGAGTACTGTAGATGTATACTTAAATGGTTCTTCAACACTTTTATCTCCAACATATAATACAATATTTTCAGTTAAAACTAGCCGTAAGTATGACATCGAATTTAGAACAAGATACTACTATACTTATGATGCTGAAACAGGAACTTACGTTTCAAATGCAGTACAAGTACCTATGATGTTCGTCCAAGAAGGGGATAACTACAATTCATTCTCTTCAGATATGTTAAAAGACAATGGTGTTACAGTATCGGTATCACTTTCTCAAACACATTTGAATAAGATTCTGTCTGATTATGACACATTAATCGATATCTTTATTGCAAACAAGGATGCTATGACATCTGAAACTATCATTGCATATTTAGAACAATACGAATAAAAAATGAGTCCACCAGGTATAAGAACTTGGTGGACTTTTACTTTTGTATTTAAGTATTTGATTTCTTTTTCATCTAAAAAGTTTTTTGCAGCATTATAATGATTTATTGGACTTAAACCATAATTACTGCGTCTTATATCGTAGGCTATAATTGTATTATCGAATAAATCAATATATAGATTCCAGTCATACTTACCACTTTTATGAGTGAGTATTGTTGTATCTGTACATACTTTCTCAAATGGACGACTTGCATCAAAGTCATGTAGTAAATTTGGATAAATCTCATGTTCTTTTCCAGCCTTGTGTCGCTTTATTCTTGCTTTTGAACGAATACCTAATAACTTACAACACTTATGACATAAAAGATCTGAAAAGTATCGATTTGTTTTATTTCTAATATAATGCTCTATGTTTATATCCCCATATCTTATATTTAACATAAGTTTCTTTTAATTTCTTCTATTAACCATAATCTATTCGTTTGATATCTATTTAAGATCCCTTTTCTTTTTACCCATTTATAATATCCCGAACGTGATACCCTCATATATGTGCGTAAGCTTTCAACATTCATTTGTTTACTTAATAAAGCTATGATTTCGTATTCGCTTTGGTTTTTCTTTTATTCTCTAATGCCTCTATTCCACCTTCATTATATTTTCTAATCCAGTTTGATATCATTCCATGAGATACATTATTTTTTCTTCCTAGTTCCATGGCACTATATTCACTCGATAGAACTAGCTTAACATATTCATATTTTGCTTCTTTACTCCAGTAACGTGATTCAGTTTTATTCTTAACACCTTTAGGTCTTCCCATTAATTATTCCTCCTGATAGTTAAATTATACAAAAAAAAGATGCTAGTAGTTTTTTGTGTCTACTAACATCTTACTATTTCATGGTTATCCTTTTATTTTATTTTCCAGACATAAAATTGATAAATTATATTTTTTACAACTAACAATGATATAATTTGATTAAATGATATTCCATTCTAATAGATTAATATATAAATACTTGTATATGGAGTCAATATTAAATATAGAAACATTTTATGATATCTGATAATTTAAATTAAACAAAATGTTAATATAGTTATGTGGAATAGAAAAATCTTGATGAATAAAGTGAATAAATAGAAATGTGAGGGTATTTAATGAATTTTTGTCCGAATTGTGGAACTAAATTGAGTTCTAAAATTATAGATAATTCTTCAGTTAAGACATGTAATTCATGTGGATATATTGATTGGGATAATTGGGTTAATATTTCATGTGTTGTCGCTGCATATACAGATAATGATGAATTGCTGCTTGTTAGATTAAAAGGTAAAGAACAAGGCAAAATTACATTTCCTGGGGGGTATCGCGAATTGGGCGAGTCATTAATTCAAGCTGCTCAAAGAGAATTTTTTGAAGAGACCGGAATGAAAGTTGATCAACTAAAACTATTTAAGACATACACAAAAGATGAGCAACGATTAGTTTGGATAGTCTATAGGGGAAAAGTTAAAAAGACTGATTTTATTGAAAATAGTGAAGTATCAGAAGTTATTTTTATTAAAAATATTAAAGATATTAGCCCAAATGAATTAAGAGGTAAATTAACTAAACAGTTGTTAGATGACTTGAATGTTTAATTAATATTCACTTTTTTATACTTAATAGGCAAATATATTCTATTATTTTCGTGATATTTCTTAGCGATTGTTAAGTTTAATAATTAAACCTTAAAATAATCAATTGAATATGATTTACAATAATTACTTGATGAAGTCAAAGAAAGTAAATTTAGCTTACTTTAATGTTATAATTGACTCATAAATGTTAAGTCTTATTTGATATTTATACATCATATTCGATTAAAAATATTAAGATAATGATGAATACATAAATTTCATGATAAATATTACCTTAACGAAGGGATAAAAACATGCAGCTTATAACATCAAAAAAAGAGATAGAATATTTAATAGGCAACCATAATATGGTTTTACTATACTTTAGTGGTTCTAATTGTGGTGTATGTAAAATAATAAAACCTCAAATAGTTGAATTAATCAAAAAATATCCAAATATAAATTTATTTGAAATAGAAACAGAAAAACATGCTGATATTTCTGCCCAATATGACATATTTACATTACCATCTTTAATACTTTTTATAGATGGTAAAGAAACAATTAGAAAATTAAGATATATGAGTATAGTTGAATTAGAATCAATAATTACTAGATATTATGATTTATATTATAAAAATTAAAATAATTACATTTAAAAACTCTAGAATTTACTAGAGTCTTTTTATTTAAATGCCGAATTCAATTAATTACTTTTCATACTAGTTATTAAAAATTTCAAAACAATTTAATTAAGAAAAAACAATTTGGGCTGTATTTGAAAAATATTGTAGAGGATTTTAATGATATAGATATTTTAATCGATATTAAAGATGTTGATAAAGTTATTAAAATAATGAATAAAAAAAGATACTCAAAGTCATTAAAATTATTTAACTCAAGTATTTTTAGAATATGAGGTTGATCGAGTCAAAATTGATATTATGTCAGAATTTAAAATAAAAACATATGATAAAATCATTGATGGTTCTTTAAAAAAAGAACAAATCGTTGAATATATTGATTTTTATGATACAAATATACCATTACAGTCAATTGATTTATGGTTAGAATATTACACTCATATGAAAAGACTTGATAAAGTAGAATTAATTAATGTATATAAAAATAAAAGAAATTAAATTATGAATGAATTTAATTAATTAATAATGCATAATAATTTATCAATGATTTCATTCTTTTAAAAATAGTTTGTTCGAACACATAATTAAATCCATATTTATAAAAAATATAAACTAAAAGAAAAATGCTAATTCATTAGCAATTTTTTTATAATATAATTTGACTAATAATCAAAACATACTATAATATATATGAACAGTTGTTCATATGTTCACTAAAAGTAGGTGATTACATTGGAAATAAAAAATTATGATGTACTTGATCAAAAAATAGCATTAAAGTTATCTGGAATATTTAAAGTATTATCAGATCCTACTCGAATAAATATTTTAAATATTTTAAAACATGGAGAAAATTCAGTTACTGAAATTGAATTAAAACTTAATATGACTCATAGTGCAATTTCTCATCAATTACGTATATTAAAAGATAAAAATTTAGTTAAGTTTAAAAAAAGAGGGAAAGAGGTTTTTTATGCTTTTGCTGATCATCACGTATTAAGTATTTACAATCAAGCATTAGAGCATATTCAACATACATAAGAGGTATAAGACAATGGAAAAACAACAAAAACAACACAATCATCATGATCATAAATTATTACTAATTTTATATTTTCTAGGTTTATCAGTATTTATTGGTGCTTTTTTTATAGAAAATGAAACCTGGAAAATGATTCTTAATATTGTTACAATTGTATTATCTGGTTCACATGTAATCTATGAAGGATTTAAAGATACTGTTGTAACATCAATAGAGAAAAAAGGATTCTATCCAAACGTTCACGTTCTAATGACAATCGCTGCATTTGGTGCAATTTTTATTCATGAATATTATGAAGGAGCGATGCTAATTTTAATATTTGCTGGTGCCCATTATATTGAAGATTATGCTGAAGATAAAAGTAAACGTGAAATTTCAAAACTTATGAATTTAAATGTGCCATTAGCGAGATTAATCTTAAATGATGGAACCTTTAAAATGGTTAAAGTAGAAGAGTTGCAAATTGGAGATAAAGTTTTATGTTTAACTGGAGAACAAATTCCAACGGATGGAATTTTATCAGATGAAGAAGCTACCATTGATGAACATATGATTACTGGTGAATCAATGCCAAAAGAAAAAATAAAAAATGATAAAGTCTATGGTGGAACGATTAACCTATCTAAGGATTTTGTTATGGAAGTTACACATTTAGCACATGATACAGTGTTAGCGAAAATCATTCATTTAGTAAGTCAAACGCAGACAAATATTTCAAGAACTGCAAAAGTTATTAAAAAAATTGAACCTATATATGTTAATATTGTTTTAATATTAGCACCTATATTTTATTTAGCTGGTGTATATTTATTTGATTGGGGACATGATGAAAGTATTTATCGTATGATGGTATTTTTAATTGTGACATCACCTTGTGCATTAGCTGCAACTGATATTCCTGCAAGTTTATCTGCGATCAGTAATCTAGCTAAAAACGGTATTCTTTTTAAAGGTTCAAACTATGTATCATTAGTAAATGATGTACGTGTTGTAGCATTCGATAAGACAGGTACAATTACCAAGGGTAAACCAGTTGTAATGGATATTGTTTATGCTAACAGCATTAATGAAAATAATAAGTCATTTTATAATTCTTTAATATATTCTCTTGAAGTTAAATCAACACATCCAATTGCGATAGCATTAGTTGAATATTTTAAAAATGAGAAGTTTATGGATTTGGATGTTGAACAAATGATTGGCTATGGATTATCAACAAAAGTTAATGAAAAGCTATACCATATTGGTAAACCTAAAAGTATTAAAGATGATAATTTTAATAATCAAGTAGAGGTTTTTCAAAAAGAAGGTAAAACAGTTGTAGTGTTATACGAAGATGATAATCCTATTATTTTAATGACTTTAATGGATATTGAAAAAGATAATATTAAAGAAACAATTGATTTTTTAAGAAAAGAGAACATAACCACAGTATTAATTAGTGGTGACCAAACGTATACTGCAGATTATATTGCTCATCGTGTAGGTATTGATAAAGTATATGCGAATGTCTTACCTGATCAAAAACAACAAATTATTGAAGAATTAAAACAAGAATATGGATATACAATGATGTTAGGTGATGGTATTAATGATGCACCTGCATTAGTTTCAGCCGATGTAGGTATTTCAATGGGAGATGGTACCGATATAGCTATTGATGTATCAGACGGAGTATTCATGAAAAATGATATATCTAAGTTAAAATATACAAAACAAATATCTAAAAAATTAAGAAGAATTGTTATTGAAAATATGATATTTGCAATGGGTGTTGTATTATTCTTGGTTATTATGAACGTTTTTGGTTTAATGAGAATGCCAATTGCTGTTGTATTTCATGAAGGTTCTACAGTATTAGTAATATTGAACGGATTAAGAATGTTAAAAAGATTATAATAGGTTAATCATAAGCAAAACTTTGAAATATGCTAAAATATAATAAATATAGTTTTACTAATAAGGGGGATTTACATTACTTTCACAAGTGATGTTATAAATCATGATAACAATAAAAGAAGTTACAACAAAAAGGTTAAGTAAGAAATTTACAAATTTTCCTATTAAATTATTCAAAAATATTGATGCTTTTGTACCAGCTTTATCATTAGATGAAGAAAATGTATTCAGTAAAAAGAAAAATCCAGTACATGAATATTGCGATTCAATAAGATTTTTAGCTTATAAAGATAGAAAAATTGTAGGTAGAATTGCAGGAATTATTAATCATAAGTATAATGAAGCATACCATAAGAAAATTGTACGTTTCACACGTATTGATATGATCGATGATATAGAAGTTACAAAAACTCTAATTAATCAAGTAATTGAATGGGGTAAACAATATGGTGCAACAGAAATTATTGGACCTATTGGTTTTACCGATTTAGATCGACAAGGTATGCTTGTTGAAGGTTTTGATGAATTCGGATCATTTATAACAATATGGAATCCAAAATATTATCACGAACATTTAGAAAAATTAGGTTTTATCAAAGATGTTGATTGGATTGAATCACAAATTGAATGGCCTAATGAAGTTCCTGATAAAATAAAATTAGGTACAGAAATTGTTAAAAAAAGGTTTAAATATGAACTTGTAAAAATTAAACGTAAAAAAGATTTATCCAAATATGTTTATGATGCATTTGATGTATACAATCGAGCATTTAATGTGCTATATGGATTTTATCCACTATCAAGAAAAGTCATGGATTACTATATTAAACAAGTAAAATTAATTGTAAATTTAGATTTTTTATGGTTTGTTAGAGATGAAAACCAAAAAGTCATTGCACTTGGTGTTATGATGCCAAGTCTTGCGATGGCAAATAAAAAAAATCACGGTAAATTATTACCATTTGGCTTTATAAGAATACTTAAATCCTTAAAAAAATTTGATGTTGTGGATTTTTATTTTATTGCAGTTGATCCTGAACATCAAGGACGTGGTGTTTTCTCATTAATTATTGAAGATGGAATACGTCAAGGAATTAAATATGGTGTAAGAATGGCTGAAACTGGGCCGGAACTAGAAAACAACAAGAAAATATTAGCCCAATGGAAAGATTTTAACCCTAAATACCATAAACGTAGAAGATGCTATAAAATGGATATTTAATTAATTTATAAAAAATTTAATAGATACTTTATTAAAGGGGAGTTTGGGAGGACAATCCTATGATTGAGTTAATCTTGACACATTGACACAGGTGCTGATTTGGGCAACAGTTGTTATTGCATTAGGTCTTTTGTTCACGCATTTTTATACTGGACATTTCCTAAAAGGATTACTTTTTTGGGTTTATGGAATTACATTTGAGTCTACAGGATTTTTAATTATTGCATTCTATGAGAACGGAATATATAAATTGATAGCAAATATACTCATATATTTGGGTGTTATATGTTTTTACCATGGAACAAATCGTTTCTTAGATAAAAAAACGCAATGGAAAGAATTAGTAATCGTAGGAGTAATAATAGTTATTTTATTACCGACGTTTATTTATGCATATCCAAGTGTTGAATTACGTCGATTAATGATGAGTTTAACAATTTCATTCGTTCTTACTAGATATACACTTCTTATTTATAAAAACTTAAAGACAGATAAAGGTAAATATTTACATTTACATATACCATTTTCAATAGGTATTATTGGTGTTATGTTTGTAAGAGTTATAATGATATTTTTTAGTATAAATAATTTACCTATATATAATGAAATTACAGTTGATGATATACTTGTTGGATTTGTTTCTTTATTTGTTATTATTATTGCATCTGCAATGACTATTACAACAAATTTACTAGCAATTAGAGATTTAAGAAATGAAAGAAGATTATTAGAAAATCTTTCTAATACTGATTTTTTAACTCAAATACCAAATCGTAGATCACTTTATGAACATATGAAAAAATTAATTTCGGAAAATAAGTCATTTAAAGTTATCATTTCAGATATGGACGACTTTAAAATGATTAACGATAAATTTGGTCATAAAATTGGTGATTTAGTATTAATTGAATATGCTAAAAGACTGATGTCTGTAAAAGAACATCAAGATTTTATTGCTAGATTTGGTGGAGATGAATTTATCTTCATTGTAGAAAGCAGATATAGCGATGATGTATTTGGAAAAAATGTTAGAATTAAACAAAAACTTATAGGTAATATAATAGTTATTAATCATCAAGAAATTAAAATTAGAACATCAATTGGAATATCAAGTTATCCTGAAGATGGAAAGACTATTGATGAACTTATTCGTAAGGCAGATGAAGCTTTATATATGGTTAAACTACAAGGTAAAGATAATTATGCTTTTTTCAAAGATATAGAACATCAAATTGGAAATTAATAATTAACTGAAAGCATGCTAAAAAAACTTGAAATGCTGTGTATTTCATGTTACAATAGTCATGCTTTTAAAATGGGCAGTTAGCTCAGCGGGAGAGCACCTGCTTGACGTGCAGGGGGCCATAGGTTCAATCCCTATACTGCCCACCATTTTAAAATCAGTTATAAAATAAAAGGCCATACTTTGATATGAACCCCAATAGTTGGACCAAGTAAGATTGGAAAGACTAAAGGGGTTTTTATTATGAAATTAAATTTAAAACGCTCAATCAATTAGAATTAGCTATTAAAGAATGTATTCATTACTATAACAATGAAAGAATTACAGTAAAATTAAAAGGATTGACTTCTGTTCAATTTAGAAATCAATCCTTTAATTAAAATATTAAATTTTATTTAGTCCAATATATAGGGTACATTTTAACTACACTTTAGGACTTTTTTTAATGAAAATATATATAAAATTCTACTTTATTATAATATTTTTGCATAATATATATTTTTATTATAAGATTAAATGTGGTTATGAAGACAAAATGAGTGAATAATATATCAAAAAATATATATTAATGTATTATTATATTATCAAAAATATATTTATGCATTTTAAAGTAACTTTTATAGATTAATTGATATCAGGTTTGTTAAGAAAGGGGTGAAAATATGGATTGGTTAGATATAAATAACATTCCAATGTATTTTCTTGCATTCCAAGTTATTATAATAGGATTTTTTATATTTATCCATTTTCTCTTGGGTGTTAAAAGAGGATTTGCAAAAACATTTTGGTTGCTATTAGGTAATATAGCTATTGTATTAGGTATTTTATATGTATTAGGATTTGTTCAGTTGAATCGATTTGTTAACGCAGAAAATGTTAGACAACTTGCGGATTTAATGAAAACATATACTGGTCAAGATATGAATGAAGCATTAGATATTATTGAAGGTGCTGATGCAATGCCATTATTTATAGCAATCTTGGATCTTTTGATAAAGATTTCTTTATTTACGGTCTTTTATGGTATTATACGATTTTTAATTCAAACTATAATTCTAGGTATTCCATGGGCGTTAATTATTAAACCAATGATAAAGAAAAAGAAGAAACACCGTTTAATTGGTGGATTTTTTGGTATTATTCGCGGAGCTTTCACAGGCTTTATTTTAGTATTCCCGGTACTAATATTACTGAATACTGTAATAGGTGAAAGTAGAGAAATTGAAATTGATGAATACCGTGAAATCAGTCAACAAATTGCTAAAGCCAATGATTACAATCTTGTAAAAATTATTAACGATGCAGTACAAATAAATAATAAAGGCATTGGTGATATGCTTTTTGATCTAGCATTTAGAAGCGAAGTTGAACAAGGCGAAGTTATCGTATGGCGTTCAGAAATTGCATGGATTGCAGAAGGTGCGAAAATTATTCTACCAGAAGTATTAAATGAAAATGCTACTTACAAATATACATTAGAAGATTTTCAAAAATATGAAGGATTATTTACAAAATTTGCTGAATCTCAGCTTGTTGACTCTAGTTTCATACCATTTGTGAAACTCGTATTAAAAACAACAAACGATACTTTAGAGACTCCAATGTTTACTGAAACAGAATTAGCTGATATTTTCACACGTTTAGATGAAACAGATATTGATATTACTAAAGATGTTTCAAAAATTTACGATGCTATTATCGATTTATTGTCAATTGATGATACATCATTTTGGTTTAATAACTATACAGATATTGCCACTTATCTTAAATTCAATCAAGTTGAACAACAATTATTTATTTCAGCACTTAAAAAATTAGTATCTTTAGATGTTTTAAAAGTAGGTGATATTGCAGCTGAAGTTATGATCTACCAAGATTTTATTAAAGATGAAATTAAATGGTTAAATAGTGAACAAGATAAGATCAACTATTTAAATTCTATACGTAATAAGATTAGAAGTTTCGAAGGGGAATTTGTTGCAGGTACACTTTCTGAACTGGCAAATATTTTAGAGTTAACAATTTATGATTTTCCTGGAATTTACATTGAAGATTTAAATCGTGATATTACACTATCTGAATTTATTGAAAATATTAGTAATTTAGTATATTTATTAAATGATGATGCCCGCTATCATGCGTGGTTTTCAAATATAGTTGAAGAAATTGTTGAATTGAATGTTATAGAAGTATTATTTGATCCTATACTTAATTTTGGTTTGTATACATTATTAAGTGAAGATACTGAGTGGACTCAAAATGAATTTGCATTGTTATTAGAAACAGTTAAGGAAAATCTAGTTGATAACAATGATTTAAAACGCGAATTAGAATGGTTAGCAGACACTTATTATGAAATTGGTAAACTTCATATTGGTAAAGCACTTGAGGAAAATGAATCTGTTAATATTGCATTAGATGATGTTTTAAGTACAGTTGAAGGTAGAGATCAATTTTTAGTTATGATTTCAAAAATATTAGAAGGACAATTAATTTCTAATACAACAAATAAACTAAGTACAATGCTTATTACAAAATACATCACTGAACCGCTAGAACTTGTTGAAACTTTACATATGGCAGTTGAAACAGATGACTTTAAATTTACGGATGAAGTACAAATATTGGCTCAAGTTATTGTGAAGTTTTATGAAGATGGATTTAAATTAGGTGATATTGATAATGAAGATATGCTTAATTCTCTATTACCATCGCTATTGAAATTCATGAAACATGAAGATAATAGAGATATTACTCTTGATTCAACAATTCTATATGCATTTATGAGTGAGTACATATCCGAAATTAATTTTTTAGAAATACCATCTTTTGTATATGAAACATCAGGTACATATGATGGATGGATTAAAAAATCTGAATTAGCTTCATTAATTGATGCGATTGGTATTTTAATTGAAGAAATGGATTATCAAAATATGGATATTTCTATTCTATTAGATGAAAATACGGAGTTATTAAATCAATTAATGCCTATTTTAAAAGTTGTTTTAGATGATAGTCAAAATCGTGATAAGTTATTAGCATCAGATATTCTATATTACACAATAGATAAGAATATTCAAGATTTTGAAGAATTAGAAATTCCTTTAGATGCTTTAAGTATAACAGCTCCATATGTTTCATTAATTAAACGCGATGAATTAAGCAAATTACTTCAATCAATAACGCTTATTGATGTTGACTTTGGAGCTCAAAAGTTAGACTTTTCATCTCTAAATGGTGAAACATTATATGAAGTTATTTCGTTAGAATCAAGAATTACAGAACGTAATATCACAAACCTGATCAATGAAAATATGTTAGATATACCTGTGATTTCATACATGAATCCTGATAAAAAGGATTTAAAACATAATGAATTGTTAGCATTGAGTCAATTAATGATTGATTTAGATTTAGACTTTAATAAGATTACAGAAAATGAAATTTTAGATGAAGTAAAAATTGAAGATTTAATATTAATTCATTATCAAAGTTCATATATTATTAAATCAGTAATTACATATGGTATAAAAAATGGTTTAGGCAATCCTCATCCATTAGCTCTAGATAATCTATACCCAGAAGTATTAAGTAATCAAGAAATTGGTGAAATATTTAAAATTTTAGAAGTTTTAGATGAAAATCCAAGTTTATCATTAAGTGAATTACTCGTTGAATTAGATCCTAATGAATTATCATTTAAGGATATTACAGATGTCGTTAATGCTGGTGATTCAGTGATGATTCGTGGTTTATTCACTCAAGAACTCATCTCATCAAGTTTAATAAATGGAATTAGTCTAAACCCAATAGGGTTTGAAGAAGTAAATGGTACTAGATATATGACATTAATGACATATCCTGAAATGATTCGTATAATAGATGCTATATCTCATTTCAGTAGCGATGTTAATGAAAAACTTCTAGATACTGTGGAATTAATTGATTTAGATACAATAACTACTCAAAAGATTATGGCAGTTGTTGATGAGAAATCATATATTTTAAGATCCGTATTTAGTGATTATATAATTTCAACTATTGGAGTTAACCGAGTTGTTCCAAATGCAAAAGATAATATACATTCTACAGACTTATCACAAGTAGAACTAGAAAAGTTCATACTTTCGTTATCTCAACTAGATACAACATATAATAACGGTAATCCAAGTGATGATCAATCTATCGTGGATCTAATTAATAATTTAGCAGCATCATCAAATAACTTAACAATAGGTCAAATTCAAATGTTAAACAATATTGATTCATTAATAATTCGTAAATTTGTTTCAGAAGGTATTATTAATTCAGTTGGTGTCAATAAAGTTAGATTAGATGCTTATGAACTTTCTGCATATCAGTTCATTAAATATGAAGAAATAGAAGCTTTAATTGGTGCATTGTTAATTGTTGCAGTAGAAACTGAAGGTTCATTGGCTCTGGCATTAGAAGTTCCAATTCAAGATGTAACTGCCGATATTAATCCAACAGATATTACACCTTCAATATTAAGAAATATATTAAATGAAGGGTCAATTATTACAAATCGAATGATTTCTGATATTATTATCAATTCTAATATTTCAATACCTAATTCAGCATTTGAAGTACACCCATATAATGGCAATGACATATTACATCAAGAATTAATTAATCTTTCATATGCGATCGAAAAATTAGGTATGACAACATTAGATGTAGCTTTAATAGATGCAGGTAATACAAATTTATTACAAGTTAAAGATGCATTACTTGAACAATCAATTATCTTTAAACGATTAGTATCTGAAGCAATTGTAACTGCAAATTTAGATACCATTGAATCACATGAGGGTGAAGAGGATATTTCAATTGATGTTCAACTAGATGAAATCATTAACTTAATTGATGCATTGAATACATTCGGCATAAATGCAATAAATGATGCTCAAACAATGGATGCATTGACAATCTATATACATGCTCAAACAATGGATGAGGCAACATTTAATACATTTATTGATTATAGTGAACCGTATGATCCAAATGATGAAAATACTGGTTTAACAATCTTTAAGTCCTACTTAATTGATAAGGTCAATACATTACCAGATCCGGATAATTTCCCAAATAACTTTAACATTTCAACACGTCAAGAATTAAACGAATTGTTCTTTGGTTAAAATTTAGCCCCTTTAAAAAATTGTGTGGTATACCACACTATAATGGATAGGTATATTGTTACCACACAATAATTTATATACCTAAAATAAAAAGCGTAGATTTATATTTCTACGCTTTTTTATCGTATTTAAGTTATAATTTCTTATAAATCGTTTATAATAAAATTAACTTAAGTTTTTGATAGGAGGAAATTTCATGAAACGTGCGTCTTATAGTTGGTTACTTAAGTGGGTTTTAGCGGCTATTTTAATTGCAGTTGGGGCAACCATGTATTTTAATGATACCTTTGTTTACTTAACAACAGGTATTGGTATTGTTATATTTTCAGTTTTTAGATTATATCCATTATTTAAATCATTAAATAAAGAAATATTAAGAACTTTAAATATTGTAGAAATTGTTTTATCTGTCATTATTGGTGGATTAATGATTTATGTAGGTGTTGTAGCAATCCAAAATCAAAATTCGATTGGTGCATTTTGGGCAGCATTTTATAGATTTGGTTTAGCATTTGTATTTATAGTTCGTGCAATTGTATTCTTATACTCTGTCGTATTCTTAGAAGAAAAGACTGAACAAATTAAATTTTGGACACATTTAGGTGTATTTGCAATTGGCTCAATGCTGATTATTTTTGATGACTTTAATCACGAATGGGTAGCTTGGTTATTATTATTAATTTCATGTTTTGGTGGAGCTTATTTAATTTATGATGGTACTAAAGGATATGGCAAGTATCGTGAATACTCTCGCTTTATACAAGAAACGAAGCAAGAAAAATCAAAAGATAAACAAATTGATTTACCGGCTCCAGAAGATCAAGATAGACCTTATGTTAGTTGATTTTATCAAATTAAAAATTATGGTTCCTCTATAAGAGGAACCTTATTTTTTTATATAATTTAAATTTCAAACATTTTGAATTTCAAAACAATTGACAAATGAAATTAAAGTGATAAAATGATAACAAGTTTGAAATTCAAAGTAATTAAAATCGAATTGAAAGAGAGAAGAGAATTATGCAAAAAGATATTATTGAAATCATTTCAGAAGAATTAAATGTAGATAAAACAACAATTAACGAAACAACAAGATTAAGAGAGGACTTAAATGTTGATTCACTTGACGTTGTCGAACTTATTATGAGAATTGAAGAAACATTTGATGTTACTGTTTCTGATGAAGCTGCAACCAAAATGGAGACTGTTGGCGATATTATCGAATACGTGAAGGGATTAAAATCTTAATAATAAATAGATTTTAGTGATCGAAATGAAAATCAACGAAATCAAAAGTATCATTAAAGACTTTGAACAGTCTTCATTAACTGTATTAGAACTTGAAACAGATACAGTTAAATTAAAACTATCTAAAAACAAAGAACAATTATTAGATGTAAAAGAATCTTTAGAAACATCAGTTTCAATTGAATCACCACAACAAGAATTTAAAAAAGAAGAAAAAGTATCAGTCAAATCTGACAAGGTCATTAAATCACCTCTTGTAGGAACTTTTTATGAATCAAGTACTCCAAATGGTAAACCATTTGTAAAGATTGGAGATTCAGTTAAAAAAGGACAAGTTGTTTGCATCGTTGAAGCAATGAAGATTATGAATGAGATTACAGCACCGTATGATGGTGTAATAGATTCAGTATGCTTTAAAAATGGTGATGTTGTTGGATTTGATGATGTTTTATTTGTGTTGGTGTAATTATGATACAACAAAATAAAATTTTGATTGCTAATCGTGGAGAAATAGCAGTAAGAATCATACGTTCATGTAAGGAATTGGGTATTCCGACTGTTGCGATATATTCAACTGCTGATAAAGACAGTCTTCATGTTAAATTAGCTGATGAATCGGTTTGTATAGGAACTGAGCGTTCTAAAGATAGTTATTTAAATATGCAAGCAGTCTTATCTGCAGCCATAGCCACTGGATGTAATGCGATCCATCCTGGTTATGGCTTTTTAGCAGAGAATGCAAAATTTATAGAAATGGTTGAAGCAACAGGTATTAAGTTTATAGGGCCTTCAAGTTATGTTGTTAGCCAAATGGGCGATAAAGCAACTGCTAGATCTATTGCAAAAAATAATAAAGTTCCAGTAGTTGAAGGTTCAGATGGAATTGTTGAATCCAAAGAAGAAGGATTAAGAATTGCAAATAAAATTGGATATCCAATAATGATTAAAGCTTCGGCAGGTGGAGGTGGTCGTGGTATTGCGGTAGCACGTAACGACCAAGAGTTCGAAAAATCATTTGAACTAACAACGTTAGAAGCTGAAAATACATTTGGAGATAAATCTGTGTATATTGAAAGATTTGTTGAAAATCCAAGGCATATAGAGATTCAAATTTTAGCAGATCATCATGGAAATGTCGTTCATTTATTTGAACGTGATTGCTCTATGCAACGTCGTAATCAAAAAATTATAGAAGAAGCACCATCTAGTTTCTTAGATGAAAAATTAAGAAAAAGTATTGGTGATGCAGCAGTTCGACTAGCAAAAGCGGTCGATTATAGAGGTGCTGGAACAATCGAATTTTTAGTTGATAAAAATAAAAATTTCTATTTTATGGAAATGAATACGCGTATTCAAGTAGAACATCCTGTGACAGAAATGATTACTGGCATTGATCTAATTAAAGAACAAATTCGTATTGCCTATGATAAAGTTTTACCATTTAAACAAGAAGATATAAAAATATTAGGTCATGCTATTGAATGTAGAATTAATGCAGAAAACCCAATGAATAATTTCATGCCAACACCAGGTAAGATAGGTCGAATCTTATTCCCTGGTGGGTTTAATGTTCGCTTTGATTCACATATTTATCCTGAATATGAAGTACCACCATTTTATGATTCAATGTTAGGGAAATTAATCGTATTAGCACCATCTAGAATTGATGCAATACGTAAAATGCGTGTAGCTTTAGAACAATTAGTTATCGAAGGTATAACAACGAATATTGAGTATCAATATGGATTAATGCATGCACCTGATTTTATTAAAGGGACACATGACACTGGTTTTATTGCAAAATTTAATCGTTATTTGAGTGAGACAAATGAAAAACTTACTTGATGAACGTAAAAAACAACTAAATCATTTTCAAGAGTTACTTAATCGACGTACGATACAAACAAAACCAGTGGATATTCCTGATGGTGTTTTTACTCAATGTGAGCAATGCCATTCAGCGATTTATAATAAAGATTTAAGTGATAACTTTGATGTTTGTCCTTATTGTGGATTTCATTTTAGAATTGATGCACATAAACGTATTTCATATACACTTGATAAAAATACATTTGTAGAATTATTTTCAAATATTGAATCAATGAATCCATTAAAAATGCCTGGATATGAAGAAAAACTTATTAAGGGTCAGCTGATGACTAAAATGAATGAAGCATTTTTATGTGGTACAGGAATCATTGATGGTTATAAAGTTTCAATAGGCATATTAGATTCATTTTTCATGATGGGATCTATGGGGTCAGTCGTAGGTGAAAAGGTGACTAGACTTATTGAATATGCAGCGAATAATAATTTACCACTAATTATATTTAGTGCATCAGGAGGAGCGAGAATGCAAGAGGGAATCTTATCTCTTATGCAAATGGCAAAAACCTCAGGTGCTTTAAATTTATTAGATGCAAAAGGTATATTATATATTTCTGTTTTAACGAATCCGACAACAGGTGGCGTAGCAGCAAGTTTTGCAAGTTTAGGAGATATTAACATCGCTGAAAAATCAAGCTTAATAGGTTTTGCAGGTTCAAGAGTAATTAAACAAACAATTGGACAAGATTTACCTTCTGGATTTCAGACAGATTTATTTCAATTAAAAAAAGGTCAAGTTGATATGGTTGTTGAAAGAAAAGATTTAAGAAACGTAATTTCAAACCTATTAAACTTACATGGTGTAAAGAAGGTGAAGCGATGAAAAAAACAGTTTGGGATCGTGTTTTACTTGCAAGAAATACCGAAAGACCTACAGCTAAAACGTTAATAGAGTATTTATTTCCTAATTTTATTGAATTACATGGGGATAGACTATTTGGTGATGATCAAGCTATTATTGGTGGATTAGCATCAATTCAAGATATCCCAGTTACGATTATTGCAGAAGAAAAAGGAAAGAATACGGAGGATAAAATTAAACATAATTTTGGTATGCCTCATCCAGAAGGTTATCGTAAAGCTTTAAGATTGATGCAACAAGCAGAAAAATTTAAGCGTCCAATTATTACAATTATTGATACACCCGGTGCATATCCAGGTTTAGGTGCAGAAGAAAGAGGACAAGCTCAAGCAATTGCCTTTAATTTAAAAAAATTAATGGATTTAAAAACACCAATTATTGTAATTATATTAGGTGAAGGTGGATCAGGTGGTGCTCTTGCAATAGGTGTTGGTGACCACATCATGATGTTTGAAAATGCGATTTATTCTATACTTTCACCTGAAGGATTTGCATCTATATTATTTAAAGACAGTTCGAAAGCTAAAGAGGCATCAGAGTTTATGAAACTAACTGCAAGTGATTTAAAAGAATTTCATGTGATTGATGAAATCGTTTATGAAGGTAAGGGTTTAAATATAGAGCCCAAAGTTGGTTTTGAAAATTTAAAAAAAAGTATAATTAAACAACTTAAGATGCTCACTAAAATGGATTTAGATATACTTATGAAAAATAGATATCAAAAATTTAGAAATATGGGTGTCTTTCAAGAAAGCGTGATAGAAGATGAAAAATAACTTAATAAAGATTGTTGGTTTTGGACATTATGTACCAGAAAAAGTAATGACAAATGATGATTTTGCAAAGTTTTTAGAGACTTCTGATGAATGGATTTATACACGTACAGGTATTAAAAAAAGACATATATCTGGTGAAGAATCAACAATTGATTTGGCATATCAAGCAGCAATAAATACAATTAAAAATTCAAATTATGATGTTAATAAAATAGATTTAATTATTGTCGCAACAATAACTTCAAAGCTTAGAACACCCTCTGTTGCAAATTTAGTACAGGCAAGACTAGGAATCAATGAGAAACATGTCATGACATTTGATATAAATGCAGCTTGTAGTGGATTTGTTTATGCGTTAGAAGTAGCATCTAGTTTATTATTAAGTGGGAATTATAAGAGCGCATTAGTCATTGGTAGTGAGCAAATGTCATCAATTGTCGATTGGAATGACAGATCAACATGCATCTTGTTTGGTGATGGTGCGGGAGCTGTAATACTTGAAAAATCTAATGATGAAACAGATAAAGTTTATTTTTATAATGGATCAAAAGGTGATGATAAAGGTATTTTATGGATTGATCCAAAAGTGAAAATGGACGGTAAAGAAGTTTATAAATTTGCAGTTGATATTATGCCTAAAGCAATTCAGAAAGTATTAGAAATGTCACCTTATAAATTAGAAGATATTGATTTAATTGTTCCTCATCAAGCAAATATTAGAATCATTCAAAGTGTAGCAAAAGATATGAATTTATCAATGGATAAATTTTTAGTTAATATTGATGAATATGGTAACACTTCATCCGCAAGTATCCCAATTTTACTGAGTGAGTATAAATCAAAACATAAGGATAAAAAAAGAGCACTTTTCATAGGGTTTGGAGGCGGATTTACTTGGGGTGCTGCTATTATGAATATATAGGTGAATATATGAAAATCGCAGTGTTGTTTTCTGGACAAGGTTCACAATATGTTGGTATGGGATTAGATTTTATAAATTCTAGTCAAATTTTAAAAGATAAAGTATCAAATTATTCTAAAGTTACAAATTTAAACATTATTGATTTATTGAGTGATGAATCAAAAATCAATGTAACTCGCTATACACAGCCATTAATGGCAGCAGTTGAAATTATTATTTATGATTATTTAAAGCAAAATCTAAATTTAAAAATTGAAGGATTTACAGGGTTTTCTTTAGGATTATTTCCTGCATTATATGCTGCGGGATATATCGATGACGTATCACTTATGGGTTTAGTTAATAATAGAGCAATCTTTATGGAAGAATCATCAATTGATAATCCTGGAAAAATGGCTGCAATACTTAATTTAGACGACAAAATTATTGAAGATTTATGTATAAAAATTTCAACAGAAGATCAATTATGTACACCTGCTAATTATAACAGTCCGGGTCAATTAGTAATTAGTGGTCATGAATTAAAGGTTAAAGAAGCAGTCGAAAAATTATTAGCTTTAGGTGCTAAAAGGGCAATTATGCTAAATGTAAGTGGTGCATTTCATTCACCTCTTATGTATGATGCAAGTCTAAAACTTAAAGATTATATTAGAGATTTAGAATTTAAGAATTCTAGAAGACTAGTTTATCGAAATTCAAATGCTCAGCCTTTAACATTTGAAACCATTAAAGAAGAAATCGAAATACAAGTATATAAACCAGTATTTTTTAAACAATCCATAACAAATATGATTAATGATGGATTTACACATTTTATTGAAATTGGTCCAGGTAATGTTTTAAGTAATTTAGTTAGAAAAATAGATCCAAATGTCACTGTAGTTAGTCTTTCTAAGTTAAGTGATATGGAAAAATTAAAGGAGATATTTATATGATATTAAAAGATAAAGTAGCACTAGTTACTGGTGGTTCAACAGGAATAGGTAAAGCTATTGCAACATATTTAGCATCTTTAGGTGCTAATGTTGTAATAAATTATTTTGTTGGTCCTGAAGAAGCAAACAAAGTAGCAAAAGAATTAAGTGACACATACAATATTAAATCATTAGCAATCCACGCTGATGTTTCGAATTATGAATCAGCAGAAAAATTAATTAAAGAAGTTGTTGATACATTTGGAAAATTAAATATAGTTGTAAATAATGCAGGTATTACAGATGATGCACTCATTTTACGTATGAATGAAACACAATTTGATCGAGTGATTAACACAAATTTAAAAGGTGTATTTAATATATGTAAACATGCAGCAAGACCGCTTTTAAAATCTGGATATGGTCGAGTTATCAACATTGCATCAGTCATTGGACGATATGGTAATGTTGGTCAAGTAAACTATGGTGCTTCTAAGGCAGGCGTTATTGGAATTACAAAAACTTTAGCTAAAGAATTTGCATCAAGAGAAGTCACAGTAAACGCGATAGCACCTGGTTTTATTGAAACACCTATGACTCAAAAATTACCACCTGAAATTAAAGAAGAAATGTTAAAACATATTGGCTTAGGTAAATATGGAAAACCTGAAGATATTGCATATTTAGTAGGATTTCTAGCTTCTCCATTAGCATCTTACATCACTGGTGTTGTTATTGATGTTGATGGTGGATTAACAATTTAAAGATAAGAGGTTTATCATGAAAAGAAGAGTCGTTGTCACAGGACTTGGTGCAATTACACCAGTAGGAAATACTGTTGATGAAACATTTCAAAATTTAATTAAAGGTGTTAACGGTATTGATTATATAAAGTCTTTTGATACATCTAGATTAAAGGTAAAAATTGCTGGTGAAATTAAAGGTTTAGATTTTGAGCAATATTTAGACAAAAGAGAAATCAGAAGAAGCGATCGTGTGATGGTTTATGGCACGATTGCTGCTATGCAAGCATTTGAAGATAGTGGATTAAAACAAACAGATTATGACCCATATCGATTTGGTGTATATGTAACAAGTGGTATTGGTGGATTAGATACTTTACAAGAAGATATTTCAAATCTCGCATTAAAAGGACCTGATAGAGTTTCACCGTTTTTTATTCCAAATGCAATTGTCAATATGGTTGGCGGTATGATTTCAATAAAATTTGGTGTAAAGGGTCCAAATCTTCCAATTGTTACAGCATGTAGTGCTGCAACTAATGCTTTAGGTGAAGCATTTAGAGCCATTCGAGATGGTTATTTAGATTTAGCGTTTGCAGGTGGAGCAGAAGCACCAATTAATGAAACAGGAATTGCAGGATTTTCTGCTTTAAGAGCTCTTTCTATAGAAGAAGATCCTAGTAAAGCATCAAGACCTTTTGATAAAAATCGAAATGGTTTTGTTATGGGAGAAGGAGCAGGTGTATTAATTTTAGAAAGTTATGAACATGCAATTCAAAGAGGAGCCAAAATATACGCTGAAGTTGTTGGGTATGGTGCGACTTCTGATGCATTTCATATGACAGCACCAGATGATGATGCATTAGGATTAACAAAAGCAATAGAAATTGCATTATCTGATGGGGCTATCAAAAAAGAAGATATCGGTTATATTAATGCACATGGTACATCAACATTACTTAATGACAAAATAGAAACGAAAGGTATCAAGAATGCATTTAAAGAGCATGCATACCAATTAAATATATCTTCAACAAAAGGTGCAACAGGACATATGTTAGGAGCAACAGGTGCTATCGAATCAATTGTATGTATTAAGTCATTATTAACGGGATTAATACCTCCAACGATTCATTATGAAACACCAGATCCAGAATGTGATTTAAATTATACAATTAATCATTATGTTCAAAAAGATTTAACTCATGCTATGAATATAAATGTTGGATTTGGTGGACAAAACGCAGTTATAGTATTTAAAAAATATGAAGGAGATAAGTAATGGCAATATTAGATCAAGAACAAATTAAAGAAATATTACCTCATAGAGAACCGTTTTTATTTGTAGATGAAGTCATTGAACTAAAAGAAAAAGAGCGTTGTGTAGCAATCAAACATGTAACAAAAGATGAATACTATTTTAAAGGTCATTTTCCAAATTATCCTGTTATGCCAGGTGTATTAATTTTAGAAACAATGGCTCAAGTAGGAGCAATTGCATTACTTATGGCTCCAGAGTTTAAAGGAAAAATTGGTTTTTTCACAGGTGCTAATAATGTTAAATGGAGAAAGCAAGTTTTACCTGGTAATACATTGAAGGTTGAAACTGTTCTTACTAAAATCCGTGGACCATTTGGATTTGGAAGTGCTAAAGCATATGTTAATGATCAGGTGGTCTGTGAGGCCGAGATTAGTTTTATGATTGGATAATTTATGGCAAAAATAAAGGTTGTTGAATTTAAAAGAATAGAATCAACAAATGATTATTTAAAAAATAATTATCAAAAACTACCAACCTTTACGGCTGTAAGAACGGATTATCAAACTAAAGGTAGAGGTCAATTTGATCGTCGATGGTATTCAGCCTATGGGAAAAACTTGATTTTCTCTTTGTTGTTAAAAGATGTTTTATTTGATCAATTAACACTGATTAAAGAATGGGTTAAATCTTCACTATTTAGTTTACTTGGATCATACGGATTAGATGTTTATTTTAAAGAACCAAATGATATTTATGTAAATGATAAAAAAATATGTGGTATCTTAATTGAAACAAAAAGTAATCAAACGATGTTTGATTATGTCATTATTGGTATAGGTTTAAATATAAACCAACTATTTTTCCCTGGATTAAAAGCAACATCAATGCATATTGAAACTAAAAAGAGCTATAGTATTCGAAAAGTATTTTCAAAGTTAATATCTAATTTATTAGAAAACTATTTTTAGGGTATAGATATGACTATTAAGCGTATGATTTTAATATCTACATTTGCAGCATTATTGGTTTTATCTGCATTATCCCCAGTTCAAATTGAAGGGGTTGCTTTTACATTACAGACAATGGCAATCATGCTTATTGGACTTTTAATGAGACCAAGAGATTCGTTTTTAACAGTTTTAGTATATTTATTTGTAGGACTGATAGGATTGCCTGTTTTTTCAAATGCTCAAGCTGGATTTCATGTATTTGTAGGTCCTACAGGTGGTTTTTTAGTTGCATTTCCATTTGCTAGTTTCTTAATTAGTTTATTTAAAAGTAAAGATAAAAATATATTAAAAGATATATTAGTATTATTTTTATTTGGATTCCTTTTTATTTATTTAATAGGTATACCATATTTTTCATTTATAACAGCAATTCCAATAGGTCGTGCAATAACACTTACGTTTATTCCTTTTTATTTAATTGACATAGTTAAAATTGTTATTGCTTATATGATTTATTATTTAATTCCAGATGATTTAAAATCACATTTTAAGGACTAGGTTTAACCTAGTTTTTTTATGGGTATTTTTTTACATTCAAGCAATTTCCTTTTAATATTTTCATTAGATGGTATACTTTAAAATTGGATAGTCGAGGTGTATTTATGTTAGATGTATTAATTATCGGTGCTGGTCCTACAGGATTATATGCAGCATTTATGGCAGGATTAAGAAAACTAAATGCAGCAGTGATTGAATCAAATCATGAAGCTGGTGGACAACTTACAGCAGTATATAAAGAAAAATTTATTTATGATATTCCTGGTTTTTATAAAATTTCAGCTGAAGATTATACTAAAGAGCAATTAAAGCAATTCGCTCGCTTTAAAGACGAAATTTCAATTCATTATGGCGAAGAAGCGATTGATATTGAGAAAATTGATCAGGGTTATAAAGTTACAACAACAAATAAAGTTATTGAAACAAAATATATATTAATTGCACATGGTGGTGGAGGATTCGTTCCACAAAAATTAAAAGTTTCAAAAGATTATAATAATATTCTTTATTTTGTTAAAGATTTAGAACAATTTAGAGATAAGAAAGTGTTAGTATTAGGTGGTGGTGACTCAGCGTTTGACTGGGCATTAGCTATTTCAAAATATACAAGCGATGTCACATTAGTTCATCGACGTGATGAATTTAGAGCAATCCCATTAACTGTTGAATTATTTAGATCAAAGGGAAAAATATTAACACCATATACAGTTTTAGATGCAATAGGTGATGGTAATATTGCTAAAGGTTTAAAACTAAAACATGCTAAAGATGGTTCTGAATTAATATTGGAAGCAGATTATATTGTTGTTAACTATGGCTTTGTATTATCAAAATCTCGTCTAGAAGATTGGAAATTAGATGGTGAAAAAGGTTTAATATTCGTTGATAGCCAAATGAGAACAAGTCAACCAGGTATTTATGCAGCAGGTAATGGTGTAGATTACCCTGGAAAAGTTAAACTTATTTCTACAGGTCAAGGAGAAGCTGCAATAGCAATCCAATCCATATATAATGAATTACATCCAGAGGCATTAAATAAATTCGAACACTCATCATCACTCATTAATGATTAATTAAGGTATAGTTTTCTATACCTTTTTTTTACAATAAAAAAAATTATCAAAAGTATTGTGTTTTACACAGGACCTATGATATTATAGTATTGTGTAAAACACATAACCGTAAAATTAGAGAGAATTGGGGTGTAAAATGACAACGCAATTTAAAAAAGGAATTTTAGAACTTTGCATATTGAAATTGATTGAAAAAGAAGATATGTATGGTTTTGAACTTATAGATAAAGTTGGAACAATTCTTGATGTAAACGAAAATACAATTTATCCAATATTAAGAAGACTAACACAACAAGGATTATTTGATATATACATCAAGGAAAGTTCATTAGGAGCAAATCGTAAATATTATAAAATTACAGAAAAGGGTATTAACAAATTAAATGAATACTATCAAGAATGGAAAACATTTTTAGAAAGTGTTAATCAAATTTTAGGAGAGAAGATATGAGAAAAAAAGAGTATTTAAATGAATTATTTCATATTTTGATGGAACATGATGTAGATAGAAAAGAAGTCGATAAAATTATAAAAGAATATGAAGAACTTTATGGCGAAGCATATGATTACTATATGGATGATGAAAAAGTTATAAAAAAATTAGGTTCTCCAAATGAAGTTTATCATGTTTTAAAACATGATTTAAAATATCGTAAATCAAGTCAAATGAATAATAAGTTTGTGGCCTTAAGTCCATTTATTGCATTAATATTATTTTTTGCCATCGGTATGGGGTTTGATGCATATGAATATTCTTGGATGTCATTTTTATTAATTCCAATATCAGCTATTCTATTAAATGTAAAGGGTCGTGCGAAATTTATAGCTATATCACCATTTATTAGCTTGGTTGTATTTATGATATTAGGTTTTGTATGGAGTTTATGGCATCCAGGATGGTTGGTGTTCTTATTAATTCCAATGACAGCAATTACATTAGAAGCAGGTAAAGATAGATATGTTGCTTTAAGTCCATTTGTTATTACTTTCATATATGTATTAGTATCTTATTTCAACCAAGAGTTTTTAATTTACGGATGGGGGTTATATATATTTGTTTTAGTATTTGCAAGTATAAGAAAACCATTCAAAATTATGGATCTACTAGTTATATTAACTTCTATAAGTGCATTAATAATCCATTGGTGGATTGGATTAGCCACAGGAAACTTTGAATATTTATGGTTAGTATATATCGTACCGTTATTATTTGCTTTATATTCTGGTGTAATAAAAATTGATATAACATTTTTCGATATTAAAAAACATCCTATATTATTCCTAATATCTATCTTAATGATCTTATTATTTATTGGATTAGGATTCTTATTACCAAATAATGGGTTTTCATATAGTTGGGTAACATTATTAGTAATTCCAATGTGTGCTATCTACTCAAAAGTTAAATTTAAATATCTAGTTGCATATACACCATTTTTATCTGTTATCATATTTATGACTTTAGGTTATTTCTTTGGCTTATGGAATATTGCATGGATTATATTCTTAAGTATTCCAATTATGGGAATTCTAACCCCTGAAGAAAACTATGAAAAGGAAGAAAAAGCATAAAAAGTACGAAAATATAGAATTTTGATAAAATAGATGTGTCATCTTGAAACATTAGATGATGACAAGAAAGGAGTATAGAATTAAGTTTTAATTCTAGAAAAATATATGACTGTCAAAGAATATCTTGATCAAAATCCAAATGTTAAATATATTATTACAGATCGTATGAGAGTTCCAATTTCTGCTGATTTACTAAAATGGTTAAAGTTAGAAGAAATTGATATTAGAAAAGTTGAAACATTAGAAGATGGATCTGTAAAAATACATACTGATTATATGCATGATGCTTGCTAAACATGACTTGAACGAGTCATGTTTTTTTTATTTAAAAAAATAAAGTTTTATTATTGACATCTTAAAAATATTCTATATAATATATGCAGTTTAGTTTATTATTGTTTAACAGTAAGATTATATTTACTAAACATTAATTAAAAAACAAAAATATAAATCATACTGTGAGTAAACACAGTAGGAAAGGGATAAATATGGCTACATTAGTACAGTTAAAAGATGTTACAAAAGAATTTAATGGACAAGTTGTCTTAAGAGGTATTGACCTTGAAATTAAGAGTAATGAATTCGTGACTTTCTTAGGTCCATCTGGATGTGGAAAGACAACAACATTAAGAATTATTGGTGGATTTATCGATCCTACTGGTGGAGAAGTATTATTCGATGGAGAAGATATTCTAAAAATCCCTGCATATAAAAGACCTACAAATACTGTATTTCAAAGATATTCTTTATTTCCACATTTAAATGTATATGAAAACGTAGCATTTGGATTGAGAGTTAAAGGACGTAATCATAAACAAAAAGAAGAAATTAAAGCTTTGAAATTGGAATTAAAAAAAGAAATTCAGGAAAACCCTGAACAAAAAGAAAAAATTTCAAAAACTTATCAAGAAAAAATAAAACAAGTCAAATCAAAATTTATAACTAAAAAACAATTTGAAGAAGAAATTAAATTTAAAGTGAATAAATATTTAAAATTAGTTGGTTTAGAAGGTTTTGAAAATCGTTCAATTCAAAAATTATCAGGTGGGCAAATGCAAAGAGTTGCTATTGCAAGAGCATTAATTAATGAACCGAAAGTTTTATTACTTGATGAACCATTAGCAGCATTAGACTTAAAACTTCGTAAAGAAATGCAATATGAATTAAAAGAGATTCAAAGAAATGCTGGAATTACATTTATTTATGTAACGCATGATCAAGAAGAAGCATTAACAATGAGTGATAAAGTTGTTGTCATGAATAAAGGTGAAATTCAACAAGTTGGTACACCAATTGATATTTATAATGAACCTGTTAACCGATTTGTTGCTGATTTTATTGGTGAATCTAATATCATTCCTGGTATTATGAAAAAAGATTTCTTAGTTCATTTTGATGGTTATGATTTTGAATGTGTTGATAAAGGATTTAGTGTAAATCAAGAAGTAGACATTGTGATTCGACCTGAAGATATTGACATTGTTCCAAGAGGTAAAGGAAAAATTCCCGGAATTGTTGATTCAGTCATCTTTAAAGGTGTTCACTTTGAAATAGACATTAAAACAGATACAAGAGTTTACACAGTACATACAACAGATTTTGTTGCCGAAGGTAAAGAAGTAGATATTGATTGGTTCCCAGAAGATATTCATGTAATGGAGATTTGGTAATGGATAAAGGGTTTATTCAAAAAAAGAGTAAATCAGATAAAAAGAATATATTTCAGTTAGATTTCTTTTTAGGTTTACCTTACTACGTTATGCTCGTAGTATTCATTATCATACCAATATTTATTCTAGTTTTATATGCCTTCACTGAAGGTGGGGACTCATTATTCAATATTCGTTTTACTCTGGCAAACTTTGAAAAATTCTTTAGTCAATCAATATTTATTGAAAGACTTATAGAATCTATTTGGTTAGCTATTCGTTCAACTTTTTATTGTCTACTTATTTGTTATCCTTTAGCATATATGGTTTCAAGACTTAAAAAACGAACTCAAACGATTTTAGTGTTATTATTAACTGCAACCATGTGGATTAATTCATTAATTCTCATGCATTCACTTAAAAACGTGTTTTTAATTGCTGGTTCATGGGTAGCGGGGTCTAATGCAAGTTACACAGAACAAGCGATGTTCCTTGGACATGATTACTCAATTATTATTGGTACGATTTTCTTATATATGCCATATATGTTTTTACCAATTTATACACAAATGACAAAAATTGATCCTGCTTTAATAGAAGGTGCTACTGATTTAGGCGCTAATAAAATTCAATCATTATTCAAGGTTGTATTACCATTAACATTGTCAAGTGTTATATCGAGCTGTTTAATTGTTTTGTTACCTGCTACAACAACTTTAGTTGTAAACCAAATTATGGGGGATAGCAGAAGACCATTAATCGCTAATCTTATTGAACAACAATCTAAAAAGATTGGTGCATTTGGAGAAATGGCTGCTTACGCTATGATATTAAGTCTTATCATGTTAATCTTTGTTTGGGTACTTAATAAATTTGATCGATATGAAGAGGTACTTGCTAATGAAGAAGAATAATCGTCGTTTATCGTTACTATCTTATGTGTTCATAGGATTAGTCTTGGCATTTATATATATTCCATTAACGGTTATGGTTGTATTTTCATTTAATGAATTACAAAGTCAAACAGTTTATCAAGGATTAACATTAAAATGGTACTTAAACATTTTTGAAAATAGAGATTTAAGAAGTGCACTTATTAATACAATTATTGTTTCAATTAGTGCGACAATATTTTCAACAATAATCGCGACTTTTGCAGCAATTGCTGTATCAAGACAGAAAAAAACATTTAGGGAATTAATTTTACAAGGAAATAATATTCCAATTTTAAGTCCCGATATTGTTACTGCAGTTGCATTCTTATTATTCTTTATTGCACTAGCAATTGAACCAAATTTAGGAACAATGATTATGGCTCATATTGCAATTTGTACACCTTATGCTTTTGTAACCATATATCCAAAGGTTAGAGGATTGGACCCGAGCATTATTGAAGCTGCTCAAGATTTGGGAGCAACACCACTTAAAACGCTTTGGAAGGTCATTATTCCTCAATTATATGGAACAATTCTAGCAGGTGCTGCAATTTCATTTACAATATCATTTGATGATTATATTATTTCAAGCTTAACATCAGGTGGTATTCAAAATATCTCTATTTACTTATATTCATTAACTAGAGGTATTTCGCCAAGTATTAATGCATTATCTACAATTATTATGTTAGTAATTGGTATTAAAATTATTTATGATTTAATTAAAAATAAAAACAACGAAGGAGAAGAGGAAGAATGAAAAAAATCTATGCATTATTATTTACATTAATCACAGTATTATTTCTACAAGCATGTGATTCAAACGCACTAAAAATTTATTTACCAAAAGAATATATTGATGATTCAGTTGTTGAAGCATTTGAACAAGAATATGGTGTTAAAGTTGAAATTTATCAATTTGATTCAAATGAAATTGCTTTAACACAAGCAAGAATCAATCGTTATGATTTAATTATTCCATCAGATTATGCGATTGAAGAATTTAAAGCTGAAGGTATGATTAAACCTATTGATTGGGATAAAATTGAATTAAAGAAAGATGGATTTGCTGAAAGTCTACAAACTATTTTAGATGAACTTAAAGCAAACGGATTTGATTTATTAGAATATGCTGTACCTTATTTCTGGGGTTCAATTGGCTTAATATATAATCACAATAAACCTGAAGTTGAAGAGAAAGTATTAAGTCAAGGTTGGGCTGTATTAGGTGATCATTCAATAACAAAAATGATTTATGATTCACCAAGAGATGCTTATATGGCAGCGTTATTTGCAAATGAAACACCAATTACAATGAGTAATGCAACAGAAAATGATATTAAAGCTGCAACTGATTGGTTAATTGCTGCAAAAGGTCCAAATACTGTTGTCGAATCAGATGAAATTTTAGATAAAGCAGCTGGTAATGCAGTGCCTTATGATGTTGCTATGGTATATTCAGGTGATGCGACTTATATTTTACAAGATAATGAAAATTATACATTTTATATTCCTGAATGGAGCAACGTTTGGATTGATGGTATGGTTATTCCAACCAATTCACGTAATGAAGATTTAGCATATGACTTTATCAATTTCATCAACTCATATGAACAAAACTTAGCAAATACAATGTATATTGGTTATTCACCAGTTCGTCAAGATGTTTTAAATACATTATTAGAAGACGAAGAGTTCGTATTTGATGAAAGAATTGAATATGCATTTAATGTTGATGTTACATTATTTAGTTATGAAGTGTATCGTTATGACAACAAATTAAAAGGTTGGATTGATGAAAACTACGATTTATTCTTACTTAAGTAATGAAAAGTTAAAAACTGAGTTACAAGACTCAGTTTTTATTTTAAATTATCTAAAAAAATCAAAATTGTACTTAATTATTTTTTAGAATATAAAAAAATGTTATAATTACACATGAGGTAATGAACATGATTAACAAACCAATTGAAAAATATGAAAATTTAATGAACTTATTGTATCAATATGAATTTTATAATACAAAAGATTTTTATGAATATGAACTTCTTGATGAGGATACAAAAGAAGTATTTAATGATATTTTAAATCAACTTGAATCAATTGATAGTCTAATTTCTTCACATTTGTTTAACTATACAATTGATCGATTAAATAAAGTTGATCTAAGCATTATACGTATTGCAGTCTATGAGTTAATTAAAAAAGAATATGAAGCAGTTTTAGTCTTAAATCAAGCGATTGAAATGACTAAAGAATATTCTGATTTAGATGATGAAAAACAGCATAAGTTCACAAATAAATTATTAGATAGTATATATAAAAGCTTAAAATAAGGGGTACTAAATGAGTTACTCAAATTACTTAACAGTAACAGCTTTAACTACATATCTAAAAGTGAAATTAGAAAATGATCCTCACCTTAAAAAAATCTTATTAAAGGGTGAGATTTCTAATTTTAAGAGACATAGTACTGGTCACTTATATTTTTCACTAAAAGACGAAAAATCATCGATTAATTCGATGATGTTTTCATCCTATACTAAATCACTTCTATTTGAACCAAAAGACGGGGATCATGTTTTAGTTGAAGGATATATTTCTTTATATGAAGCACGTGGTACTTATTCTATATCTATAACATCAATGACTTTAGATGGTGTTGGAGAATTATATTTAAAGTATGAACAACTTAAAAAAGATTTTGAAGCATTAGGATATTTCGATTCAAAATATAAAAAACCGATTCCTAAATTTCCAAAAGCAATCGGTGTAATTACATCAGAAACTGGAGCAGTTATTCAAGATATTAAAACAACAGTCTCAAGAAGATATTTACTTACTAAAATTATTTTATATCCTGCTTTAGTTCAAGGTGAAGGCTCTAAAGATAGTCTTGTAAGACAAATTAAACGTGCAAATGAAGAAGCGATCGTTGACACGTTAATTATAGGACGTGGTGGTGGATCAATTGAAGATCTATGGTCATTTAATGAGCCTGAAGTTATTACAGCGATATTTGAATCCAAAATACCTGTAATAACTGCAATAGGGCATGAAACGGATACAACCTTATCGGATTTTGTTTCAGATCTAAGAGCTCCGACACCTACTGCAGCTGCAGAATTAGCAACACCAAATATCAATGATTTACTAATAAATATAAAAGAAAAAGAACAACAATTAAACTATTATATTAATGAACGATTAAAAAATATTAAACTTCAATTAATGAATTTAGATGAAAGATTAGTTATTTCAAGTCCAAAAGCAAAACTTGAAACAATTCATGATAGAGTATCTGACTTATCATATTTACTCAATAAAAACTATAAAAATAAACTCACACAATATGAATATCAAGTCTTAGTATTAAAGAATAAACTTATAAGTCCAAAAGACAAAATACATAACATTGAACAAAAGATAATGCTTTTAGAAAAAGCACTTTCTTCAAATTATCAACATAAAGTGAGTCGATTAGAAAGTGACTTTAAGTCACTAACAAGTAAGCTAAATGCATTAAATCCATTGAATATCATGGAAAGAGGCTTTTCACTAACAACAAAAAATCAAAAGGTTATTACATCGATTAAAGAATTAAATAAAGATGATGTCATTGAAGTGGATTTTAAAGATGGTTCTGTTGAATCAAAAGTTATCCAAATAAAGGAGCGTAACTTAAAATGAATGAAAAATTAAATTTCGAAGAATTAATGAAAAAATTAGAAGAAACTGTAAAAGCTTTAGAAAGTAAAGAAATTTCATTGGAAGATTCAATTCATAAGTATAAAGAAGGTTTAGAATTATCTAAACAACTATATGAAATGATTAAATCTGCTGAAAAGTTAATTGTAGAAGTTAAAGAATGAGACTTGATAAATACATTCAAGAAAATTTTTTAGAATATACACGTTCTAAAGCTGCAGATATTATTAAACGTGGTTTTGTATATGTCGATGGAAAAGTTGTTACAAAACCTGGGTATGATTTAAAAGGACATGAACAAATCGAAATTAAATATGATGGGTTTGCATCTCGTGCTGGAGAAAAGTTAGATTATGCAATCCGTTTATTTGATGTTGATGTAAAAGATTATGTCGCTGTTGATATTGGTGCATCAACTGGTGGTTTTACAGATTGTCTTTTAAAAGCTGGCGTACATGAAGTTTACGCTTATGATGTGGGAAAAAACCAAATGATTGAGCGATTGAAAAATGATCCTAGAGTTCATTCATTTGAAGAAACAAATATTTTAGATGTTAAAATTCCTAAAAATGATATTTGTGTCATTGATGTTTCTTTTACATCTATAATACCAATTTTAAATCACATTAAAGATGATACAAACTTAATATTATTCTTGTTTAAACCACAATTTGAAACGCAAGGTAGAGGTTTAAAAAAAGGTATTTTAAAGGATATAAAAATTCAACGACAAGCCATCCAAAATATTACAATGTTTATTCAATCAATTAATTATAGAATTCTTGGATTTACTAAATCGCCAATCGAAGGTAAAGATGGCAATGAGGAATTTTTATTTCTAATTCAAAAAGGGTGATTCAATGCTTAAAACACTGTCTATTAAAAACTTTGCATTAATCGATGATTTAGAAATTAATTTTGAAAATGGATTATCAGCAATAACAGGTGAAACAGGCTCAGGTAAATCAATTTTACTTGAATCTTTATCGCTTTTATTTGGTAAACGAAGCGATAGTGATTATATTCGTCATGGAGCAAAGAAAGCGACTGTTAAAGGTGAATTCATACTTTCAAATGAGCAATCATTTGTACTTGATCTACCAAATCATATTGTCTTAGAACGAGAAATTGATGAAAGTGGTCGTCATGTCGTTAAACTAAACCATGAAGTCATAACGCTTGGTAAACTTAAAAATATTACAGCATCAATTGGTTTAATTCACGGACAAGATGATACATATCTTTTATTGGACAAAAATAGTTTAATTGATTTTGTTGATCAATTAGATATAAAAAAAATAAATGATTTACAAAATGATTTTTTACTTAAACTATCTAATTACCATGAAGAAGTAAAAAAATTTGAATCATTAAAAAAGAAAAAAGATGCAAATTTAGAACGTTTAGAAATTTTAGAACAACAAAGAGCAGAACTTGAATCATATAACTTAGAAGAAAATGAAAAAGTTGAATTAGAAGAAATTGTTGATAAATTAAAAAACTTTGATTTAATTAAACAAAACTTACAAATATCTTACGATCTTGTTACAAGTGAAACGTTCCAATTGAATCAATTGTTTGATGCTTATAAACATTTAGAAAAAATTAAATCATATGATTCTTCTTATGAAAGACTATCAACGTTATTTATGGATAGTTTTTATAATCTAGAAGATTCAATAAATGATTTAAAAAACATATTGAAAAATTTTGATTTTGATGAAGATTTATTTAATCAGTATCAAGAACGTATTTATGAACTCAACAATTTGGAATTAAAGTATGGTAAAGAAATTAATAATTTAATTATATATTTAAGTGAAATCAAAGATGAGATTTCATTAATGAGTAATTATGATCAATTTATTATTGATAGTGAAAATAAAATTAAAAAACTATATGATGAAACATATAAACGTGCTAAAGTATTAAGTGATTACCGAATGAAACTTGCAGAAAGACTAGAAATGAAACTTATAGAACATTTAAAAGAACTTGATCTTATAAATGCACAATTTAAAGTTACATTTGAACCATTCCGATATGGTGATTCATTTTATGAAAATGGAATAGATAAAGTGGATTTTTTAATAAGTCTTAACGAAGGTGAACCCTTAAAACCATTAAGTAAAGTTGCAAGTGGTGGTGAAAAAGCTCGTTTTATGTTTTCTTTAAAAAGTATTTATGCTAAAGAACGTGGTTTATCGATGGTAATTTTTGATGAAGTTGATGTTGGCATCTCTGGTAAAACAGCAGCTAAAGTGGCACAAAAAATGAAGGAACTTTCTAACGATATGCAAGTATTAGTTGTGACACATCTACCACAAGTTGCTGCAAGATCTAAAATGCATTACAAAATTTACAAGGAAAAAGAAAATCAAAGAATGAAATCATTCATCAAAACATTAACATTCGATGAACGAATTATGGAACTTGCAAGTATGCTTTCAGATGAAAAAATCACACAATTTGCAATAGAACAAGCAAAATCCTTGTTAAATAATGATTAAAATACGCAAAAATGCGTATTTTTTATTATAAATACTACTAAATGTAAATTTACATTGTATTTTCATGAAAATATGTTACAATATATAAGTACCAAGAAAAAAGTAATTAATTTTAGGAGAGGATGGATATTTTATAAAAGGGGTGATATACATATGAATAAGTCAAGAAAAAATGTTTTCTATTATCTAGGACAAATGTTTTTAACAGTATTTTTATTACATGAAAGGAACTAATTAATAAATGAATACGTGTTATAAATAAAAACGAACTCGTTGTTATGTGTGAGTTCGTTTTTATTTTATATTAACTTATTATTGCTTAAATGCTTGAATTGTTACAACGATTGCACCAATAATAATAGATGCAACAAAACCAAAGAATAAAATCCCAAGGATAACTTTTCCAACAACTGATTCAGATGGGTTTTTAAATTCTACATAATCTTTCTTTTGATCCTTTTTAATAGCAGGATTTTGTTTGATTTTCTTTTTAGACATTTTATCACTCCGTAAAATATAATTCATTAGTCATTATACTATATAATAGAAGATAAATAAAGGAAGAATGATATGAAAAATAACGTGAGGGTCATATTTCATATAGATTTAAATGCTTTTTTTGCAACTTGTGCAATGATTAAAGAGCCTTATTTGAAAAATAAGGTGTTTGCTGTTGGCTCTCCAAGCCAAAGAGGTGTGTTATCAACTGCGAGTTATAAAGCTAGAAAATATGGCATTGGTGCTGGTATGAGTGTTACAGAAGCACTTAAAAAATACCCGAAGTTATTATTAGTACCATTAGATTTTGATTTTTATAAACAAAAATCTAAAGCATTCATGAATATTTTAGAAGAGTATAGTGATTTAATTTTACAAGCATCGATCGATGAAGCATATGTAGATATGACACATCATATGAAAACAATTCATCCAATAGAACTAGCAAAACAAATTCAAAAGCGTTTGTTGAAGGATGAATCATTACCTTGTAGTATTGGCATTGCACCAACCTTATTTTTAGCTAAAATGGCTAGTGATTTAAAAAAACCTTTAGGTATCACTGTTTTACGTAAAAGAGATGTAAAAAAAGTTTTATATCCTATGGATGTTAAAGATATTCATGGAATTGGGAAGAAAACATATCCTAGATTAAAACAATTAGGTATAAATACGATTGAAGATTTTGTTAATTTGAGTAATTTACCTACGATTAAAAAAGTGATGAGTGAAAGAAGTTATCAACAATATCGTGATAATATTTTAGGTAATGGAAATAATGTCATTGATCCAGATAAATATAAATTACCAAAATCAATATCGTCTGAAACAACATTCAATTATGATGTAAGTGATGAAAATGTAATATTCGATGAGATGAAAAATCAATTTCAAGAAGCATATAGACGTTTAAAAAGAACGGAGATGCTTGCAAAAACCATTGGATATAAGCTTAAAAAATCAGACTTTAAAACAATTACACGTTCAATTACTTTAGAAGAATATACTGATAACGATGTAATCTTATTAGATGCATTAGATACTTTATTTCAAGAAACATTTGATGGTGAAAAGGTGCGCTTAGTTGGTGTACATTTAAGTAATTTAAGTTTAAAAAATCAAGATGAAATTCCATTTAATTTGTTTACTTATCAAAATTTTTAGTAATATTATGATATAATGCTTGAGGTGATGAATATGACTTTATATGAATTGTTAAGAAATTTAAAATTTGAATCGTTAACGCCTATTCAAGAGGAAGTTTTTGAAAAATTTGATGAACCACGACATATTGTTGGTTTGGCTCCTACTGGAACAGGTAAAACTCATGCGTATTTATTACCTTTATTAGTCAATCTTAAAAGGAATCCAAATGAACTTGAAGCAATTATTTTAGTTCCGACAAATGAACTAGTTATACAAGTTTCAAAAATGTTAGAAGATACAGATAAAACTGTGATTTATAAAGCTTTTTATGGTTCTATGGACATGGAAAAAGAAGCTTTAAAACTGAAAAATAATCAACCTAATTTAATTATTACAACACCACATAAATTAGTTGATTTATTTGTTGAAAAGCGCGTACTTAATTTAAAAAATTTACATTATTTAATATTAGATGAAGCGGATATGATGTTTGATGAAGATTTTATGAGTTTAATTGATCCTGTTTTATCTAAAATTGATGTTCCAAAGTTTTTATTATTTAGTGCAACACTTACAAAAGCGATGGAACCATTTATTAAAAAATATTTTGGCCAACACATTTTTATTGATACAACAAACGTATCAAAATTAAATATAGAATATCCATTAATTAGATGTTACGATAATAGATTAGACACATTAGTTGAAATTACTAAACGTATTAATCCATATTTATGTTTTATTTTTGTTAGTAGAAATGAAGATATAGAGCGTGTCTTTAATCGATTACTTGATGAAGGGTTAAAAGTTATTTCGATTTCATCAAATATTAATGTAAAGCAAAGAAAACGTATTATGGAACAAATTGAATCGCTAGAATATCAATATGTTGTCTCAAGTGACTTATTATCTCGAGGTATTGATTTTAAAGTAAGTCATGTTATTCATTATGATTTACCACATTTTTTAGAATATTTTAATCATAGAAGTGGTAGAACAGGTCGTATGGGTGATGAGGGCATTGTTATTACACTTTATGATGAAGAAGACCGAAAGAAAATTGATAAATTAAGACAAAAAGGTATTCTCTTTGTTAATGCAACATTAACGAAAGATGGATTACAATATGTTATAAGAAGATATAAAAAATATGACAAAAAGATTGCTGAAGCAATAAAATCAGTTCCAAAACCTAAAAAGGTTTCTCCAGGATATAAGAAAAAATATCGAAAAGAAGTTAAAAAAGCAATCCAAAGTGTCAAGAAAGAGAGATATCGTCATGCTAATATTAGGAAGTCACGTTAGTTTAAGTGGTAATGAAATGTATTTAGGAAGTGTTAAAGAAGCACTTTCATACGGTGCAACAACAATGATGGTTTATACCGGTGCACCACAAAATACAATTCGTAAACCATTAAAAGATATGCGTATTGATGAAGCTAAATCATTAATGCAATCATCAAATATTGATATTAATCATGTGGTTGTTCATGCACCTTATATTATTAATCTTGCAAATCCAGATCCTGAAAAAAGAAGTTTTGCAGTTGAATTTTTAACAAAAGAAATTGAAAGAACGGATGCAATGGGTGTTAATCAAGTTGTATTACATCCTGGATCAGCAGTAGGATTAGATCGCATTCAAGCAATTCAATGGATTGCAGAGGGTATTAATCAAGTATTTAATAATACACCAAACTCTAAAGTAAGAATTGCATTAGAAACAATGGCTGGAAAAGGTAATGAAGTAGGTAGAACTTTTGAAGAGCTTAAAGCAATTATCGATTTAATAGAAAATCAAGCACGTATTTCGGTATGTTTTGATACTTGTCACGTACATGATGCAGGGTATGATTTAAAAAATAATTATGAAGAGGTATTAAAACAATTTAATACTGTAGTTGGTTTAAATCGTATTAGTGTTATTCATGTAAATGATACAAAAAATGAACTTGGTGCCCATAAAGACCGTCATGAAAATATAGGTTTTGGACATTTAGGTTTTGATGTTTTAATCAAAATCATCTTTGATGAACGTTTCAAAAATATACCTAAAATATTAGAAACACCATATGTTGATGGTTTACCACCATACAAATATGAAATAGAAATGATTAAAAACCGTAAATTTATAGATAATCTCAAGGAAGTCATCAAAAATAGCATTGAATAATATTGTTATTCATGCTATAATGAAAATCGCGAATGTTAAAGGAGTATTGTGATGGCGAAAAAATATCAAGCAATTGAATCAAAAGTACACTGGTTGACATGGACAGCGATTATTGCAATTGTTGTTGCATTAGTAAGTTTAGTCATTTTAATTCAACCATCAAAAGAAGAAGTATTTTATAATACATATTATGGTATAGCTACTGAATATGATTTTAAGAAAAAATTACCTAGAGATAATAAATATATTATTGTTGATCGTTTAGAAGATGGATTCTTAGGTATTAATAAAGGTGTATTTTCTATGGGGGAAAGAAACGATAAATTAACAATAGTTTTCGTAAGTCATCCTTCGATTGAAAATGGATCAACAACTTTAAGTAACGTTTATGCAAGATTATATGGTTCAAGTGAAGTAAAACCATCAATTGAAGCATCTAATTTATATAAAGAATTAGGTGATGAAAAAATTGATTTAGTTTACTATGAACTTTCATCTGATAAAGTTGATGAATTTGTAGATCAAATTAAAAATCGTTATGATAATAAATTTGCATCTGAAACAATTCCAATGCTTCTTGTATTGTTTGATGGAAAATTAGTTGACTATGCAGTATTAACAAGTTCAAACATTCCATTACAATTAATTCAATTCTATGATTCAGTATTAGACAACAAACTAATCGCTTCATTAAAATAACAGTTAGTATGAACTAACTGTTTTTTATATCATCTTTTGATGATATTTTTTATAATTTTTGTTATAATAAATTGAATTGAGGTATGGCCATGATAAATCAAGTAAAAGTCGAATTAAAAAAATTATTAGAGAATAAATTGAATATATCAGGTATAGTTGTTGAAACACCAAAAAAAGGACAAAGTGATTTGAGTATCCCTCTTTTTGGTTTTGTTAAACTTCTAGGATTACCAATGATGGATGTATATCACAAATTCAGCGATGTTATAAAAGATTATCCACTTTATTTAAAGGATGAATTTGTATCTGGATTTTTAAACATTTATTTAAATAGAGAAATATTAGCTAAAAATATATTAGATGAAGTACATTTAAAAAAATCAAATTATGGTAGTTCAGATATAAATGGTAAAACTGTTGTCATCGATTATAGTTCACCAAATATTGCAAAAAGTTTTTCAGTAGGTCATTTACGTTCTACGGTTATTGGAAATTCCTTAAAGTTAATTTATGAAAAAAATGGATATCATGTCATTGGTATTAACCACTTAGGTGACTGGGGAACTCAATTTGGTCGAATGATTGTTGCATATAAAAAATGGGGAAATGAATCATTAATTGAAAAAAATCCAATTTCTGAGCTTCAAAAATTATACGTTAAGTTCCATGATGAACTTGCTAATCATCCTGAATTAGAGCAAGAAGGTAGAGATGCTTTCTTAAAACTTGAACAAGGTGATCCTGAGTATATAAAACTTTGGGAATTTTTTAGAGAACAATCACTTAAAGAATTTATGGAAATGTATGATCTTTTAAATGTAAAATTTGATTCGTTTAATGGTGAAGCATTCTATAATGACAAGATGGATAGAGTTGTTAAAGAATTAGAAGACAAAAATTTAATTAAAGAAGATGAAGGCGCATTAGTTGTCTTCATTGGTGAAAATTATCCACCAGTACTTATTAAACGTAGCGATGGAGCTACACTATATGCAACTAGAGATTTAGCTGCATTATTGTATAGAAAAGATACATATAATTTTGATAAAATCCTATATGTTGTGGGCAATGAACAAAAATTACACTTTGAATCACTTAAAAAAGTTTCTGATTTAATGGGTTATAATTTTGATTTAGTTCATGTAAACTTTGGTTTAGTGCTTCAAGATGGAAAGAAAATGTCTACACGTACAGGTAAATATACAAAATTAATGGATGTCATCAATGAAGCAATTTCAAATGCTAAAAAGGCTATTGAAGAAAAAAATCCAAATTTAGAAAATAAAGAAGAAGTTGCAAAAACCGTTGGTGTTGGTGCAATTATATTCAATGACTTAAAAAATGAACGTCATTTAGATGTAGAATATAACTTAGAGCAAATGGTTAAGTTTGAAGGGCAAACAGGACCATACTTACAATATTCTATTGTGAGAATATTTAGTATGCTAAAAAACGTTAACTTAAACTTTGATCTTGTAAATTATCAAACATATACAAATGATGTATACTTTAATCTTGTACAACTCATTGATCAGTTTCCAGTTGTATTAGAACGTGCTCAAAATGAAAATTCTCCATCAGTAATCGCTAGATATTTACTACAATTAGCTCAAGAATTCAACTCATTCTATGGAAAGGTTAGAATTTTAGCTGATGATCAAAATTTACTACAAGCAAACATTTATCTTGTAACTGCAATTCAAACAGTTTTAATTGAAGGATTAAGACTATTAGGTATTGGTTATTTAGAGGCAATGTAGATGGATCAAAATAATCAGTCACAAAAAAAAATATGGATTAATATTGTAGTTGTTATCATCATTATGTTATCAATGATAACAATCATTGGTAGTTTAAATGATTTTGAAACATTACTACAAACCATTTCAAATATAAAGATTCATTATTTTATTATTGCGCTTATTATTGCTTTGATTAGTTTTTTATTAATGAGTCTTTCAAGTTTTATTGTTTTACGTGCGATAAATAAAAAACTTAGTTTTGGGACAGGTTTTTTAATCCAAACTGTTGAACCGTTTTTTAATGGTATTACACCATTTTCATCAGGAGCTCAACCTTTTCAAATTTATTATTATCATAAACATCATGTTGAAGTAGAAGAATCAACATCTGTATTAGCTGTAAATTTTATATTATATCAAATCGTTACCGTTATTTTATCAACTTTGTGTATTATTTTATTTTGGGATAAAATTTATCAAGCAATGGGTATTAATGTTATATATATTCTCATTGGATATTCTATTAATACTTTAATACTTATCATGATGTTTTTAATGGCCTATGTAAATAAAGTTTACCGTTTGTTCGAAAACATGTTTGGGTTTTTCCAGCGATTTAAATTAACCAAAAAACATGCAACAAATTTTAAAAATAAAACAAAGAACTTTGTTGGTAACTTCCAAAATGGTGTTAGATTCTTATTTACTAAAAAACGTGTATTTATATTAGGAACTTTTACGAAATTGATATCCATTATCCTTACATATTTAACGACCGTATTTATAGCTATGTCACTTGATTTTTCTTTTGATTTGAGTGACAATATATATATGATTTTTGCAAGTGTAATTGCTGTAAATACAATGATGTTTGTACCGTTACCTGGTGCATCTGGTGGTACTGAAGCAGCATTCACTGGATTAATGGCAGGATTGTTTATAAATCAAAGTAATACAACAGAATTAGTAACTATTATGTTACTATGGCGTATAGCAACATATTATTTTAGTATGTTATATGGATTTATAGGGTACTTAATTTTACAAAAGAAAAGAGTTGTAACGGATGAGAATAGGGATATTTAGTGATGCTTACAAGCCATTGATTTCTGGTGTTGTAACAAGTATTGAAACACTTAAAGAAGGATTAGAACAATTAGGACACGAGGTTTATGTCATAACACCTTATGGCCCTAATCAAAAAGAAGAACTAGATCCTCATGTTATCCGTCTAAAAGGTATTAGAGTTCCTAAAAAAGGATTAAAGGACTTTAGATGGGTATTATTTGCTAAAAGATATTTAAAGTTAGTTAAGAAATTAGAATTAGATGTAATACACATTCATACAGAATTTTCTGTTGGTCAATTAGGCTTATCAGCAATGAAAAAATTTAATATTCCTGCAGTATATACGCTTCATACATCATACCAAGATTACACACATTATGTTTCAAAAGTCATGACATACTTTACACCAATGATAGCTAAGCGTATTGCAGGTATGATTAATAATAAATATACAAAAAGAGTCGATATGACAATTGTACCAACTAAGAAAATTTATGATAAAATGATTAAGTTGAAACACGATGGTAGATTTACAATTATACCTTCTGGTATTGAACTTAAATCATTTTACAAAGAATCATATTCTGATGAAGAAGTACAAGCTCTTAAAGATAAACTCAGAATAAAAAAAGACGATTTTGTTGCTATTATCGTAGCACGTATTGCAAAAGAAAAGTCAATTGAAGATTTAGTTGATGGATTTGTTGAATTTCATCAAAGTTATCCAAAATCAGTATTCTTTATCGTCGGTGATGGTCCAGATAGAGTTAAATTAGAAAATCATATTAGAAAATTTAAAGGAAATGACTTTATTAAAACTTTAGGGTTTGTAAGTCATGATCAAGTCGGATTGTATTATCAAGTTGCAGATGTATTTTTAAATGCATCGACAACAGAAACACAAGGTTTAACATATGTTGAGGCATTGGCTGCATCGTTACCAATTGTAGTTAGATATGATGATGTATTTGATTCTTTTGTAAAGCATGGAGAAAATGGAATATTTTTCAAACAGACTAGTGAATTAGTTCAAATTTTAAAAGATATTCAAGAACAAAAAATTGACTTAAATATATTAAAAGAGAATGCTCGAAAGAGTGTTGAACCGTATTCAAAAGAACAATATGCAAAAAACTTAGTTAAGCTTTATACACAAGTTATTGAAGAAAGAAATGAAAAGAAAAAGCCTAAATAATTAGGCTTTTATATGGGCGATTGGCGAAATCGGCAGACGCAACGGACTCAAAATCCGTCGGGAAACCATGTGGGTTCAAGTCCCACATCGCCCACCACATAGCTTTAATTGGTTTGATACTAAGTTATCAAACTTTTTTATTTGTTTAAAGGATACTTAAGTGTTAAAATCGCTATTAAGAGGGATGTATTATGATTAAAGAACCTAATATTTTACTAAGTTATATAAACACAAAACTTCGTGATTTTTATAAATCGATAGATGACTTATGTGAAGATTTAGACTTATCAAAAGATGAAATTGATCAAATTTTAATTTCAATTGGTTATATATATGATGAATCATCAAATCAATACAAATTGAAAATTACTTGATATAGATTATTAAGTTTTGTTGATATAGAAATATATATTTACACGTATTAGATTTAATTATAAATGCTGTTATAACAGCATTTTTTTATTAATCAAATCAAATTTATTGCTTATTATATAAAATAATGATAAACTTAATAAAAAATTAAGGTATACCATAAAAAAGGAGAGAAATCATGAAAAAAATCATTATGCTTATTACTTATATGATTTTGTCTTTTATATGTGTAAGTTGTGAAATTAAAAAGTATGAATACATTGAAGGTAAGGTTAATATTGTAGTTACGACGACTATGTTAGCTGATTTAACAAAAGAATTAGGCAAAGAACGAGTTAATGTTAAAACATTGATGGAAGTTGGCGTAGATCCGCATAGTTTTGAACCACGTCCAAGTGATGTCCGAGCTTTGATTCAATCAGATTTAATAATTGCAAACGGTCTACATTTAGAAGCTAAACTTTTAAATGTTCTTGATGGTTTTGAAAATGATAAATTGTTAAATATTGGGAAATATTTAGATGAAAGTAAACTTATTTATGATGAGAATGGTCAAGTTGATCCTCATATATGGTTTGATATTGATCTTTGGATGGATACAGCAAAAATTATCAAAGATAGATTAATTGCATTTGATAAAAAGTGTGAAGATATATACGAACATAATTATAGAAATTATGTATTAGAACTAAATGAATTAAAGATATATGTCTTATCGCGTATTAATGAATTGAATATTGATAAACGAATTTTAGTCACAGCACATGATGCATTTAGTTATTTTGGTAAAGCATATGATTTTCAATTATATTCTATACAAGGAATTTCAACTGAAACTGAAGCAAGTGCCAAAGATATTGAATCATTAGCTAATTTCGTAGCTTTACATAAAGTTAATGCAATTTTTATAGAATCTTCTGTTCCGTATACAACAATTGAATCTGTTATACAAAGTGCTAAAGTTAAAGGTCATAATTTAAAAATTGGTGGAGAATTACATTCGGACTCACTAGGTTCAAATGAAGATGATAATACATATATAAAAATGGTTAAAAAGAATGTTGATACCATCGTAGATAATTTAAAATAAAGGGGGATATATATGTTTGCGTTAGAAATTGATGACTTAACAGTATCATACGATTTAAAACCAATATTATGGGATGTTGACATTAATATTTCTTTAGGAAGATTGGTGGCAATTGTAGGTCCCAATGGGGCTGGTAAATCCACTTTAATTAAGAGTATATTAAATCTTATAAAACCAGTTAGTGGACGTATAAAGATTTTATCAAAATCTTATAAAGATGTAAGAAAAAGAATAGCTTATGTACCACAAAGAAACTCTGTTGACTGGGATTTTCCTACAACAGTCTTTGATGTTGTTATGATGGGAAGATACGGGCATATTGGTTGGATAAAACGTCCAAGTTCAAAAGATAAAGAAATTGTCTATGATGCGCTTTTGAAAGTAGATATGATAGATTACAAAGATAGACAAATATCTGAATTGTCAGGCGGTCAACAACAACGTGTATTTTTGGCGAGATCTTTAGTACAGCAAGCAGATATATATTTAATGGATGAGCCTTTTCAGGGTGTTGATGCAAAAACTGAAAAAGCAATTGTAGATATTTTAAAAAATTTGAAGGAAAACAATAAAACAGTAATTGTAGTTCATCATGACTTAGAAACTGTTGATAAATATTTTGATGATGTAATTTTATTAAACAAAAAGATTATCGCATATGGAACAGTAAGAGAAGTATTTACACCTGAAATGATTAAAAAAACATATCAAACAAAAGAGTAGGTGAAATTATGCTCGATTTTATCATAGATAATTATACGTTATTTGTTATCATATTAGGAACTATGCTTCTAAGTATGGCAGCTTCATTTTTAGGAGTTTTTCTAATATTGAGAAAACAAGCTTTAATCGGAGATGCTATTTCGCATGCGACATTACCTGGAGTTGTATTAGCATACATATTAACACACAATAAAGATATGAAAATACTTCTATTAGGGGCAGCTTTTTCCGCAGCTGTATCAATCTTTATACTTGAAATGATAAAAAGATATTCAAAAATAAAATATGACGCATCACTTGCACTCGTGTTATCATCTTTTTTTGGATTAGGTCAAATTTTATTGCAAATTGTTCAAGGTAAAGGGGATGCAGCATCTGCTGGATTAAATAAGTTTATATTTGGTGAAGCTGCAACGATGTTATTAAGTGATGTCATTTTAATTGGAATAGTCGCTTTCTTAGTAAGTTTTATACTTATTATATTTTGGAAAGAAATTAAACTTTATCTATTTAATGAACAGTTTTTTGAGTCACTAGGATTTAGTTCATTATTAATGCGCACAATTTTTACATTTTTAACGATTATTGTTGTTGTTATTGGTATAAGAACAGTTGGGGTCATACTCATGAGTGCATTATTAATTGCTCCAGGAGTTGCAGCTAGACAGTGGTCTAATAGATTAAATTACAACGTACTTATTGCAACTTTATTTAGTGTTATCTCTGCAATAATTGGTACAATTTATTCAAGTCAAATAAGTCATTTACCAACAGGACCGGTTATTGTAGTTTGCTTGGCATCCTTAGTGTTTTTATCACTTATATTTGCTCCCAAAAGAGGTATATTGTTTATAAAATTTAAGAATATAAAATATAAAAAAATGATTAAAAGATATCGCATATTGATACATATTTATGAAAATAACGATAAATCTTTAAAAATTTATGATATACCAAACTTTCTTATTAATGAAGGATATGTCTATATAAGTGATGATAAAAGTATAAATTTATCAAATAAAGGTAGATCAATTATAAAAAAAATATTAAGTGGTGATGTCAGATGAATTATGAGATTAGTATTTTTTTGATTGCACTTATCACATCAATTACATGTAGCATAGTTGGTGTATTTCTTGTAATACGTAAAATGAGTATGATGACTGACGCTATAAGTCATACAATTTTATTAGGTATTGTTATAGCTTACATATTTGTAAAAGATTTACAATCTCCGTTGTTATTTATTGGTGCGACAACGATGGGATTGGTAACAGTATACTTAATTGAACTTTTAGTAAAAACAAGAAAGATTAATGAAGATGCAGCAACAGGGGTAACCTTTCCATTATTATTTAGCATTGCGGTTATATTAATTAGCTTAGATTTTAGAGATGTACATTTAGATATTGATGCTGTTATACTTGGTAAACTTGAATTTAGCGCTTTAAACAAATTAATTATAGGAAATTTTATTTTAGGTCCGAAAAATTTATGGGTTATGTCAATTATTTTACTTATTAATTTATTTTTTATAATAACTTTTTATAAAGAATTAAAGATTGTAAGTTTTGATAGTGCCCTAGCAAGTATTCTTGGTATAAGTCCAATTATCATCCATTATGTACTTATGTCATTAGTTTCAATAACTGCTGTGTCGGCATTTGAAGCAGTTGGTTCAATTTTAGTAATTTCTATGATGATAGGACCGACTATGACTTCTTTGTTAATATCTAAAAATTTATGTCATACAATTATATATTCTGTTATTTTTGCATCATTGAACTGTATTATGGGTTATAGTGTGGCATTTATACTAGACGTACGTATATCAAGTGTTATTTCAATTATGACACTTATAACATTTTTAATTGTATTTATATTTGCACCTAAAGGAATGATTAAAACAATTATTAACAAAAGAATTCAAAGAAATGATTTTAATTTAATGACATTTTTAACACATATACATAATCATCAAAATACTCAAAATGCATTGAATGAAATATCTATCGAGAATGCACAGATAGCATTAAATTGGAATAAAAATTTTTTTGATAAGTTTTATAAAAAAGCATATAAACTTGGACTAATTTATGTGAATGATGATATGATAATATTAACAACCAAAGGGATAGAACACATAGATTATATGAATAAAGTGTATTCTCGATAGAGAAAGAGGTAATTTATATATGAATCGAGCAGAAGAAGATTACATTAAAGCTTTATATGAGTTGACTGTCGAACGTGATCGAAAGATGGTAAAAACATCTGAATTAGCATATCAATTTGGGTTTACAGATCAAACAGTTAACGAAATGATAAGAAAGCTGAAGAATAAAAAATTAGTTAATTTTATACCGTACAAAGGTGTAAGTTTAACAAAAGATGGATTGGATATCGCAATAAAAATGATTCGAGCACATCGTTTATGGGAAGTTTTTTTAACTCAAAAACTAGGTTTTAATTGGTCGGATGTTCATGAAAATGCTGAAATGTTAGAACATGTTTCAAATAATCAAATTTTAGATAAATTATATGAATTTTTAGGTGAACCTAAATACTGTCAGCATGGAAATCCTATACCTTCTGTCGATGGAAAAGTAAAACCAATTAGCATTACCCCACTTATTGATTTAAAAAAAGGAGATAAATTTAAATTAGTTAGAGTGCTTGATAAAAAAGATTTACTTCATTATTTAGACACATTAAACATTAATTTATATGACTCATTTGAAGTAGTAAATATTGATGATTTTTTGCAAACTATAACTTTAAAAAATAATGAAATTCAATATGATATTAACTATCATATAGCATCAATGTTATTTGTAGAAATATCAAAAATATAATTTAAATATGAGGTTATATCTCTTGATATAACCTTTTATTTGTATATAGATAGCAAAATGATATAAAAAATGATATATTATGGATTAGTGAAAATATAATGAAAGAAGATGAAAAGAATGACAACAAGTGAAAAAAATATTTCAAACGATAAATTAAAACGTGTAAAAGATTTTTTATACACAACACTCAATTCCATGACATTTGGAATTTTTGGAACAATTGTTGTTGGTGCAATAATTGGAACATTGGGGACCATTTTGGTATTAATAGGTTTACCAAGTGAATATAATGTTTTTGCTAGAGTATCTGGCATATTAACTGCTTTAACAGGAGCAGGAATAGGATTATCAATTGCTTTAGGTTTAAAACTCAGTGGTCTTAAACTGGTTATGCTAACTGTTGCTGGTGGAATAGCAACAATGCTTAAAATAGATTTTTCATTACCTGGTTTTTATGGTGATATGAATCTTTCAAGTCCTAATCCAATTACTGCATATTTTGTAGTTATTATTACGTATTTCATCATCGAAAGTATTTTTAAAAAGAAAACAAATTATGATTTATTTTTTATTCCTATTGTTGGTGTATTAGGTGCTGTATTAGCGAGTTATATCGTATCATGGCCTATTGATCGACTCATGTTTCTAATTGGCCAAATGATATCATTTTTTATTGATATTGAACCTTTTACAACATCAGCATTCATTGGATTAATTTTTGGTATTTTATTAACTCTACCATTTATATCATCAGCTGGTGTAGCGGTTGCGGTGTTTTCAGTAAGTTATCCTCTTTATCCAACACAAACTGTTATTGCTATGGCAGCAGCAGTTGTTGGATGTAGTGCTCAAATGATTGGTTTTGCAGTACAATCTGCAAGAAAAAATAATGCTGGAACGATATTTTCAATAGCACTTGCTTCAAGTATGTTCCAATTTAAGAATATTATGAAAAAGCCTTTAGTATGGGTACCAACATTAATTACATCATTACTTTTACCACCAATAACATATTTAATTTTTGGTGGATATGACTGGTTAATTCAAACATTTGCTGAATTAAGTGCGAATGGAGAATTGGCTTCTGGACATTTTGTATGGCCAGGTATGGGGTCCAGTGGATTAGTAGGACAACTACAAACGCTAGCAATATCTGGATTTAATGTTCAAAGTGTATTATTTGTTTTAGTACAAGTATCTTTCCCTGCAGGATTAGTGTTCGCATTAGATTCTTTATTTTTAAAACTTAATCTTTATAAAGCGGAAGATTTAGTTTTAGATGCTACATTGTAATAAAAATCCCTTAATAGGGATTTTTTTTACTTTTGAATGGTTTATTGTATTAATAATGATAAAATAGAATTAGGTGATAATATGGATCAAAGAAAATTTACATTGTTAACAGACTTATATGAAATAACAATGGCTAACGCATATTTCAAAGATGGCAGAAAAGATGAAATAGCTGTTTTTGATGTTTTTTTTAGAAAGGTTCCAGATGATGGAGGATATGCAATTTTAGCAGGTTTAGAATCAATTATTGATTATATAGAAAATTTAAGATTCGATCCTGAAGAAATTGAGTTTTTAAGAAGTAAAAAAATGTTTGATGATGGTTTTTTAGAATATTTAAAAACTTTTAAATTTACATCAGATGTTTATGCGATAGAGGAAGGTACACCGATTTTTCCAAATGAACCGCTTCTAATCGTTCACGGACCTATTATTGAATGTCAATTAGTTGAGACATTTATTTTATTATCATTAAACCATCAATCATTAATTGCAACCAAAGCATCACGCATAGTACGTGAAGCTAAAGGGAGACCAGTATTTGAATTTGGTGCTAGAAGAGCACATTCATATGATGCATCGATTTTAGGTGCAAGAAGCGCATATATTGGTGGTGTTATTGGAACATCAAATGTTATTGCTGAACAACTTTATGGTATTCCATCTGTTGGTACAATGGCTCATTCATATATACAATCTTTTGATGATGAATTTGAAGCATTTAAGAGTTTTGCATTAAATTATCCAGATAATACAATATTACTCGTAGATACTTATGATACATTAGGTCAGGGTATACCTAATGCTATTAAAACACATTTTGAAGTATTACAACCAATGGGAAAACGTTTGAAAGGTATTCGTATTGATTCTGGGGATTTAGCTTATCTTTCTAACAAAGCAAGAGAAATGTTAGATGAACAAGGTTTAACCGATGTGACAATTACTGTTTCTAACTCATTAGATGAGTTTTTAATTCGTGATCTAGTTACACATCAAGATGCTAAAATTGATTCATTTGGCGTTGGCGAACGCTTAATTACTGCAAGAAGTGAAGCAGTTTTCGGTGGTGTTTATAAATTATCTGCTATTAAAGAAGGCAATACATACATACCGAAAATTAAAATTTCTGATAATGTTGCAAAGACAACTATTCCTGGATTTAAGCAAGTATATCGTTTTTATGATGAGGATCATAAGGCAATTGCAGATGTCATTACATTACATGATGAAGTGATTGATGAAAGTAAACCATATTTACTATTTGATCCAAATTATCCTTGGAAAGAAAAATTAGTTACAAATTTCAAAGCAGAACCACTTTTAGTACCAATTTATAAAAATGGAAAACTTGTATACAAGAAACCATCGTTAGTTGAAATTAGAAAACGTAAAATTGAATTATTTGATACTTTATGGAAAGAAGTTACAAGATTAAAAAATCCACACGAATACTATGTGGATTTATCTAAACCATTATGGGATTTAAGACAAGAACTTATCACATCACATAAAACAAAAAATTAAATATAAAAGTTAGAAAGAAGCTATACATATGGATCAGCAAATATCAAAAAATACTCGAAGAATGATCGAAGGTAAACATCCTTGGGCTTATATGTTGTTATTATCATTACCGATTTTAGTAAATAACCTTATTAAGTCATTTAATGGGATGGTTGATATATATTTTGTCTCTCGAATGGATGCAAGTAAAGAGGCAATTGAATCTGCGATTGCTGCATTGAATTTACATGAATCATACAATAACCTTTTATTAGCATTAGGTGTTGGGTTATCAATTGCAACTATGACTGTAGTCTCTCAATATCTTGGTGCAAAAAGAGAAAATAAAGCAAGATATTTTGCAGGACAATTTGTTTTTATATCAATTATTGTAGGGTTAATATTAACATTTTTTGTTCTTAGTACAACGTGGTTTATTATCGATTGGATGGGTGCTAAGAATTTAACATATGAATTTGGTTTAGAATATTTTAATATTCGATCTCTTGAATTGATAGCAGTTGTATTTTTTTCTGTTTATCAAGCGATACGTCAATCTCAAGGATCAACATTAATTCCTACGAGCTTAAATATTTTAGGAATTATCACAAATATTATATTAACTTGGTATTTTGTTTCAGTTCTTAACATGGGGGTTGCTGGAAGTGCTTGGGCTACATTAATTGGTAACTGGGCGTTTGTTCCATTTATGATTCTTGATTTATTTATTTCAAGAAAACATATGCGTTTAAAACTAAATGATATAAAACCAAACATTAAAAGTGTTAAAGAAATTTGGCCATTTGCTTATCCAGCTACTTTATCACATGCAATTACTTATTTTGGATTTTTATTAATCAATGCATTTATTTTAACTGCATATGGTGATACAATTGCATCAGGATTTTCAACAGGAAATAAATTATCAAATTTATTGATGAATCCAATATATGCAATTACAACGATAAGTGCTGTATTCATTGGAGCTAATATTGGTAACAAAAAGCCAGAACGTGCTATAAAAATATATCGCCAATCAGGAATAATAACATTTTCACTTACAGTTATTGCAATATCAATCGCTATTATTTATCGAGAACCATTTGTTACAGCTTTAGTTGGAGAAAATAATCCAAATTTAATTGAAATATCTAAAGAATACACCATATGGTTACTAATTACACAACCATTTATGGCTATTTTCCAAAATTATATGGCTATTTTTAATGGATCCGGTCAATCCAGACTCGGTATGAAATCTCAATCATTTAGACTCTGGATATTAAGAATTCCATCACTCATTATTTTATATTTTGGTTTTCCAAATTTAAGTTATAGTATCATTTGGATTGCAATGAATTTTTCTAATATTACAGCATTATTCTACGCACACCATCAAAGAAAGAAAATTGATTTAAGTATTAAAGTAAATTTAGAAGAAGGTGTCACATCATGATTCACGTTGTTTTATGTCAACCTGAAATACCACAAAATACAGGTAATATTATGAGAACTTGTGTTGGTACAAATGTGAAATTACATTTAATTGAACCGCTAGGTTTCAAAATAGATGATGCAAAATTAAGAAGAAGTGCAGTTGATTATTATGATCATATTGAATATGATATTTATCCTGATTGGGAGTCATTTATTAAAACACATCAAGGAAAATATTTTTTTCTAACACGATACGGAAAACATGCATATCACGAACCAAAATATAATGAAATTAATGAAGATATTTATTTAGTATTTGGTTCAGAATCACATGGAATTAATAGAATCTTATTAAAAGAACAATTTGAAAATACATTTAGAATTCCTAGCAACGATAAAATTAGAAGTCTTAATTTATCAAACTGCGTAGCTATATGTATATTTGAGATTTTAAGACAAAAAGGATTTCCCAATTTAGAATTACAAGAACCAGATACATTAAAGGGGAAAAATTATTTATTAACAGTAACGGAGGATTAGTATGGCAGCAAAAGAAAAAATAAAAAGGAATCAAACTGTTGGTGAAGAAATAGCGAATTCCGTTTCACATGGTGTTATGGCACTTTTTGGTGTTTTAGCTTTAGTATTGTTAATTCTAAAAGCTGATGGACCATGGGAAATGTTATCTGCAATTGTATTTGGGATTTCAATAATACTTTTATACGCTATGTCAACACTTTATCATGCTTTAGCATTTACGAAATCTAAAAGTGTATTTAAGAGATTAGACCACATATCTATTTATATTTTAATAGGTGGTACATTTGCACCTGCTTTATTACTCTTACCATCATTAAGAGATAAGTATTTTTTAGGTATTGAAGGATTTTTAGATGCCGGATTAAGTTTATTTATTATTCAATGGATAGTTATTACTGTAGGTATTGTATTTAAGTCAATATGGGTATATCGATATCAAGCACTTCATGTTATTATATTTTTAATACTTGGTTGGAGTGCATTAATATTTGCAACAGATTTATTTAATCAAAAACCAATGGCGTTTATTTTAATTTTTTTAGGTGGTTTAGCATATTCAGTAGGTGTTATATTTTATGCTAAATCTGATATAAGATATTTTCACTTTTTATGGCATATATGGGTAGCGATTGGTACTATATTACAGTTTTTTGCAATATACCTTTATTTAATATAATTCAAGATAAAGTTTGTAAATGTTTGTAATTCTACATCATTTACGTTACAATAAATAAGGAAATGTGAGGTAATTAGATTATGAAAATCATGTCGGTAAATGCCGGAAGTTCAAGTTTAAAGTTTCAATTATTAAGAATGCCAGAAGAACTTGAAATCGCAAGTGGTATTGTTGAAAGAATTGGAAATAATAATGCTGAATTCACTTTAAAATTCAATGGTGAAAAATTCGTTTCAAAAGATTTAGTTATTTTAGATCACTCAGTTGCAGTTGATTTAGTAATTAATAGTTTAATAGAACATAAAGTCATCGAAACATTAGATGAAATACAAGGTGTTGGTCACCGTGTTGTTCAAGGTGGGGAGTTATTTAAAGATTCTGTCATAATCGATGATGAAGTTGTTTTAAAAATTGCATCATTAAATGACTTAGCACCATTACATAATCCTGCACACATTATTGGTATAAATGCATTTAGAAAAATTTTACCTAATGTTGTACAAGTAGCAGTGTTTGATACAACTTTCCATCAAACGATGCCAGCTGAAAACTATTTATATGCTGTACCATATGAATGGTATGAAAAACATGGTGTAAGAAAATATGGTGCACATGGAACAAGCCATCAATATGTTTCACAAGAAGCAATTAAGAGATTAGGGAATAAAGAAAATTCTAAGATTATTGTGTGTCATATTGGTAATGGCGCATCAATTACAGCAGTATTAGACGGTAAGAGTGTAGATACTTCAATGGGATTAACACCACTTGAAGGTATTCCTATGGGAACAAGAAGCGGTAATATTGATCCATCTATCTTCCAATTAATGAATAAAAAAGAAGGTTATTCATTAGAAAAGACATTAAATGAATTAAATAAGAGCAGTGGTTATTTGGGTGTTTCAGGTGTATCACACGATTCAAGAGACATTATTGCAGCAGCTGAACAAGGAAACAAACGTGCCCAACTTGCATTAGATATTCAATCAAAACGTATTGCAGACTATATTGCAAGCTATTATGTTTTACTTGGTGGATTAGATGCGTTAGTTTTCACAGCAGGAATTGGTGAAAACTCAAAAGAACTTAGACTAAATGTATGTAAAAGATTAGAAGTTTTAGGTATCGAAATTGACGAGGAAAAGAATAATTCACGAGGCGATAAAGAAATTTCTAAAGATACATCAAAAGTTAAAATTTGGGTAATTCCAACAAATGAAGAAGTTATGATTGCAAGAGACGTTATTCGCTTAGGTAATTTTAAGAAGTAAAACTACAATTTTGTAGTTTTATTTTCTTTTATAACTATAAATATCTTATAATAGATATGTATCTTTTTATTCGGAGGTTTTCATGGAAAATGTATACATCATTGCATCTAAACGTAGTCCAATTGGATCGTTTTTAGGAACTTTAAAAGATCTTCCATTAGTAGATTATGCTGCACATGTATTAAAAGAAACAATTCAAAGTAAGAATATTAATTCAAAAGATATTGACGAAGTTATTGTTGGACAAGTTTTGAGTGCTAATCACGGCCAAGGTGTTTCACGTCAAATTGCACTTAAAGCGGGATTAGATGAATCAATTCCAACATTTTCAGTAAACATGGTTTGCGGATCTGGTATGTTAAGTATCATTCAAGGTTATTTAGCTATTAGAGAAAAAGATGCAAACTTAGTTGTTGCAGGTGGTATTGAGTCTATGAGTCAGTCCCCTTTTTATATTGATTCTAACATTCGTAGCGGTGTTAAATTTAATAATTTTGAATTAAAAGATGGCATTATTAAAGATGGATTAATAGATGCTTTTACAGAAGAACACATGGGCGTTATTGCTGAAAAGGTTGTTGATCATCTTTTAGTTACCAGAGAAGAATCTGATCTATTTGCATATCAAAGTCACATGAAAGCCTCAGAGGCTTTAAATTTAGGATTATTTAAAGATGAAATTGTTCCAATTGAAATAAAAACTAAAAATCAAGTTAAGATTTTTGAAAACGATGAACATATTCGTCCAGAAACTTCTTTAGAAAAGTTAGCACAATTAAAACCTATATTTAAATCAAACGGTATAATTACAGCTGGTAACGCTTCAGGTATGAACGATGGTGCTAGTTTTGTCATACTTGCAAGTGAATCATATGTTAAAAAACATCAAATAAAACCACTTGCAAAAATAATTTCATACGCAAAAGTTGGTGTTAGTCCACAAAATTATGGATTAGGAATTGTCCCTGCTGTTAATAAAATACTAAAAAATACAAATCTAACTCTTGATGAAATTGATACGATTGAATTAAATGAAGCATTTTCTATTCAAGTTTTAAGCGTTGTTAAAAAATTATCAAAAGAATTAAACATTGATGAAAATAAAATTTTAAATAAAATTAATCCACTTGGTGGTGCGATTGCTTTAGGACATCCTATTGGTATGAGTGGGAATCGTATTGTTGTTACACAAATACATCATATGCTAAGAAATAAACTTCGTTATGGTTTATCAAGTTTATGTATTGGTGGAGGTTTAGGAATCGCATTACTTATTGAAAATGCATCAATTTAAAAGAGGTGACATTATGCAACAACATGTTAAATTAAATGATTTACTAGAACTAGATATAAAAAGAATGGGTATTAATGGTGAAGGCATTGGCTATTATGAAAGATTAGCTATTTTTGTTGATCATGCATTACCTGGTGAAAAGGTATTAGTTCGTATTAAAGAAGTTTATCCTAATCGTGCTGTTGCTGAATTAATTAAAGTAATTAACGAATCTAAAGACCGTATTGACCCGTTTTGTCCAGTATATGATGTTTGTGGAGGTTGTCAAACACAACATTTTAATTACGAGGCAATGTTAGAACAAAAAAAAGACATTTTAATGAAGTCCCTTGATCGCTATTTGGGAAACTATTCAAAATCTATTATTAGAGATACAATTGGGATGGATTTTCCAATGCATTATAGAAATAAAGCATCATTACCATTTAAAAAAATAGATGGTAAAAATCATTTTGGAATGTATGAAAGAGGAAGTAACTATTTTGTTCCAATTGAAGATTGTGGTATACAACATCCAACAATCAATGAAATTTTTAAAACATTAACTTACCTGATGGATAAATACCATATAGATAGTTACGATTTTTATACTCAAATGGGTTATTTAACACATGGTGTTGTTAGAATTTCAGAAAATTTAGAAGAAATTCAAGTGTCATTAATTACTGTTAAAGAATTACCATCAATGGATAATTTTATACAAGAACTTATTGAATATCACCCAATGGTTAAAAGTGTTTATGAAGTTGTTCAACCAGATATTAAACGACAAACATTTTTAAATGAAAATTCAAACCTATTATATGGAAAAGAATCAATTAATGAAAATTTAGGCGGTTATGAATTTACATTAAAACCTGAAGCATTTTTCCAACTTAATACTTATCAAGCACATCATTTTTATGAGGCTATGAAAACTTTAGCAAAATTATCAAAAAATGATGTCGTTATCGATGCTTATGCAGGTATTGCACCTATAAGTCATTATATTCATTCTTACTGTAAAAAAGTTTATGCAATAGAAATTAATGAAGAATCAGCATTAGCTGCTAAAGCATCTTTAATAAAAAATAATATTCATAATGTTGAAGTTATCGAAGGTGATTTCAAAGATGTTTTAAAGGAAAGATTTTTAAATAAACATATCGATGTGATATTATTTGATCCACCACGTATTGGCTTAGGAAAAGAAACAATCGATGTGATTAAACTTAAAAAACCAAGTCGAATTGTTTATGGGTCATGTAATCCTTCAACACTAGCTAAAGATTTAAATGAATTGATTGATATTTATGAAATTAAGGAAATTATACCATTTGATATGTTTCCTTATACAAGTTTAGTTGAAAGTGTGACGCTTTTAGAACTTAAAAAAATTAATTGAACCAAAAAGAAAGCGTGTAGTTTATGATTAATCATCAAATAAAAATAAATGATTTAATAGAAGTTGAAATAAAAAAAATTGGAATTAACGGTGAAGGTATTGGATATTATAATAGATTAACTGTTTTTGTTGATCATGCCCTTCCAGGAGAAACTGTTATCGTAAGGGTTAAAGAAATTTATCCTAATAGAATTGTAGGAGATATTGAAAAAATCAAGAATCAAAGTCCAGATAGATTAGAAGTACTATATCCTGAGTATGATGCATGTGGTGCATATAGCATGCAACATATGACGTATAAAAGATCATTAACATTAAAACGAGATATTATTGTTAATGCTTTAAATCACTATGTTAAAGAAAAAATTAATTATAAAAAAATCAAACCAATGATTGGTATGAAAGAACCTTTTGGTTATCGTAATAAAGTTTCTTTACCTATAAGAAGAATTAACGGTAAAAATAAATTTGGATTATACGCCGAAAAAAGCAATGAATTTATACCAGTTAATGATTCACCAGTTCAAAATCCAATAATCAATAAAATTATTCAATATTTGGAAACTATCCTTGATGAATATCATTTTGATGCGTATATTTCTAAAACAAAGCAAGGATTTATTAAAAGCGTTGTTGTAAGAAGAGCACATTATTCAGGTGAAACACAAATTTCTTTTTTACTCATGAGAAAATTTGATAAAGTAAAAGAAGTTGTTGAAAAATTGGTAAATAAGTTTCCTGAAGTTGTTTCAGTTTATGTGTTTTATACAAATAAGTATAAAGAACAAGTTTTCTTTTCAAAACAATTTGAACTTATTTATGGAAAATTAACAATCACTGAAAAATTAAATAATCAATTTTATCATTTGTATCCTGAAGCTTTTTTCCAATTAAATACTGAGATGGCTGATATTTTTTATAAAAAAATGAAATCTTTAGCTCAACTTAAAAAAGATGATATTGTTGTTGATGCATATGCAGGAATTGCTCCTGTAAGTCATTATGTTTATGATGCATGTCAAAAAGTATATGCTATTGAAATTGAAGAAAAATCAGTTAAAAGCGCCAAAGAATCGCTTAAACGAAATCGAATTTTCAATGTCGAAGTAATTCAAAATGATTTTAGTATAGCTTTAAAAAATTTAAAAAATATAAAAATTGATGTTATGTTTTTTGATCCTCCTAGAACAGGTTTAGGATTAGAAACTATAAACCAAGTTATTAAGTATTTACCTAAAAAAATAGTGTATGGATCATGTAATCCGTCCACACTTGCTAAAGATATAGCTGAACTCGTTAAGTATTATAATGTCGTAGAAATACAACCTTTGGATATGTTTCCATACACGCCATTAGTTGAAAGTGTGACATTATTAGAACTCAAAAAATAGAAAAGGGATTTTATGCAATATAAAACATTCATCGTAGATTATGATGGTACATTTTATCGAAGCGAAAAAGAATTATATGAAAATATGGATTTAGTCAAAAAATTAAGACAACAAGGCCATCAATTTATGATTGCTACTGGTCGTGGGCATGATAGTTTTGCAAGAGAAATGGCTAAGCATCAATTTGAATATGACTATTTAATTTTATGTAGTGGTGCTTTAATCTTAAATAAAAATAATGAAAGACTACATCATTTTTCAATGAGTCATCATAATTCAGAGAAATTAAACCAAATAATAAAAACATATAATGATAATTTAGTTAGTGAACGATATATTTATTTAGATTTTGTTGATCAATATTATTTGCCTAATGAACCGTTGTTAAAGGTCGCATATACATTTCAAAAACAAGATAAAAACCTAACATTAAAAAAAGTTTTAGAAGAAGAATTTAAAGATGTTTTTAATGTATATTATATTGCTGGAACAACACATGATTATATTGAAATTATAGCTAAAAACATTCATAAAGGGATTGCTATTATGTATTTAAGGGATTTAGGTCTATTGAACAATGAGATTTTTGTGTTAGGTGATTCGGAAAATGATTTGGAAATGATAGATATGTTTGACGGTTATTTAGTTTCTAATCATCAAGTTCAAAGTAAAAAATCATATAAAATTATTGAATCTTTTGAAGAATTAATAAAAGTAAATGTTGGTAAAATATAAAATATTTTATGGTATAGCACTAATTTCATTGTAAAAGTTGGCTTAATCATATAAAATATAAATTAGTAACTTTGTAGAACGAAAGGAAAATTGAATATGTACGTCATTGTAAGGACTATGAAAGTCAAAAAAGGCTACGAACAAGAAATTCTTGAACGTTTTCTTAAACCTGGTCTGATTGAAAACTTTAAAGGTTTTGTAAAATCAGAATTATATGTTGATCGCATAAATCGTGAATACGATCTTTTTAAGCAACATATTTATTGGGAAGATAAGAAAGCGTTTTTTGCTTGGGAAGGCTCTCCTGAACATATTGCTATGCACAAGGATAAGAATCACTCACACAATCAAAAACCTGAATATATTTTAGAATCTTCTAGAGAGGCATATTATTTAATTGCATCAAAATGAATAAAAAACGAATAATTAGCATCATTATGTTAATCATTTTAATGATTTTGTCACTTGGCATAGATGCTAGAGAAGATGTCAACTTAATCACGATTTTACAAGGTAATCCAGAGGCATTAGAAATTCTTTTTATATCTAGAATTCCTAGAACAATAACCATTTTACTCACAGCTAGTGCATTATCTGTTGCAGGATTAATTATGCAAGCAATTGGAAGAAATAAATTTGTCGCACCTTCCATAGCTGGTACTACACAAGCAGCAGCATTAGGTATTTTACTAACAAGTTTACTAATCCCAGGAACACCAATATGGGGTAAATTTTTATTTTCATTTAGCTTATCGATGTTAGCTACTTTTTTCTTTTTATATTTTTTAAATAAAATACAGTTTAAAAATGAAATATATATACCACTTATTGGTCTTATGTTCGGATCACTAATTGGTGCTTTAACGACATTGATAGCTCAAATGACGAACACTTTACAAGTCTTAAATGCTATTGGTGTTGGGAGTTTTACAAATAAAACAATTGGAACATATGAGATAATTTTGTTAATAGTACCAGCATTGATTTTTGCATTTATGTATGTTACAAAATTTAGTATTGTTTCAATGGGAAAAGATTTTAGTCAAAATTTAGGTGTCAAATATAATAAAGTTTTAACGATTGGACTATTAATTGTTTCATTAATTTCTGCAAGCACATATATTGTTGTTGGACCATTACCATTTTTAGGTTTAATTATTCCAAATATTGTTTCAATCTATTATGGAGATAATCTTAAAAAGAACATTTGGGATATTGCAATATTTGGTTCAATTTTTGTATTCATTTGTGACCTTTTAGCTCGTACACTTATTTTCATTTTTACAGGAATGCGTTATGAGTTAAGTGTTGGATTCATTATGGGAATTATTGGATCGATTATATTTTTATGGTTAATATTTAGGAGGGTTAAACATGCGTAATAAGAATTTCCTCCTAATTATAATTAGTATTGTTTCCGTAATTACTTATTTATCCATATTTTTAGTTTCACAATGGCAAGTTATTCAATATAGCTTATCAGATCCAAATCGAGCACCATATGTTTTTCAAATGATTGGACAAATTGTATTAAGAAGAACGATGCATATAGTTGCGTTCTTAATAGTTGGTGTTATCATTTCTTTTACAACTTTAATTTTTCAAACACTTACACAAAATAAAATATTAACACCATCTTTACTCGGATTTGAAAGTATTTATGCAGTCACTCAAACAACAATTGTATTTTTTATGGGAAGTATTTCGCCATTATTAATTAACTTACAATTAAACTTTATGGTTAGTGTTTTATTGATGATGGGTGTAACTTTACTTATGTATCAATTTGTTTTAAAGAAGAATAAAAATAACATCATCTTACTTTTACTTATTGGTATGGTTTTATCAACGTTAGCCCAAAATTATGCGTCTTTTTTACAAGTTTTAATGCATCCTGAAGAGTTTCAAACAGTAGCAAGTTTAACTTCTGTTTCGATTACAAATATTGAGGTTAATTTAATATTTTGGGTTTTACCTATTGTTGTGATAAGTATGATTTATTTATATCGAAAGCATTATACATATGATGTCATGCAGCTTGGAGAAGTTTATGCAAAAAATTTAGGAATTAATTATTCAAAAGAAACATATACTTCATTAATATTTGTTTCATTATTAACAGCCATTTCAACTGCTCTTGTAGGACCATTATCATTTTTAGGATTATTAAGTGTTAATTTAGCAAGAGAGTTTACTAAAAAGTATCAGCATAAACATTTATTTTTCACGTCATCGATAATTTCAATAATCTTTTTAGCATTAGGACAATCCATCATTGAGTTGACCGGATTTGTTACAACAGTAACAACTTTTATTTCAATTGTTGGTGGAAGCTATATGATTTACCTAATTGTAAAGGAGCATAAAATATGATTAAACTAGAAAATGTCAACCAAAGTTATGGCCATAAAGATATTTTAAAAAATATTAATATTACCATTCCTGAAAATAAAATTACAGCAATTATTGGTCCTAATGGTGCGGGGAAAACAACATTATTTAATGTAATTTCACGTTTAGTTCCAATTAAAAGTGGTGTTATTGAAATAGATGATGTCAATGTATTAACTAATAAAGAAGACTTAAGTAAAACAATAGCTGTTTTAAAACAATCTAATAATTTTAATTTAAAACTTACAAGTGAAGAGCTTATTGCATTTGGTCGATATCCGCACACTAAAGGACGATTAAGCAAAGCATGTAAAGAAAAGATTGAAGAAGTTATTAAATATTTAAAATTAGATAGTATTAGACATCAGTACATTGATACATTATCAGGTGGTCAGTTACAACGCGTCATGCTTGCTATGATTTTGGTTCAAGATACAAAATATATTTTATTAGATGAACCACTTAATAATTTAGATATGAAATATGCTGTAGAAATGATGTTATTGTTACAAAAGTTAGTTGAAGAATTAGGGAAAACAATTATTGTTGTGATGCATGACATTAACATTGCTGCAACATTTTGCGATTATGTTATTGCGATAAAAGACGGTAGAGTTCAATTCGAAGGTAATATGGATGATTTAATGCATGTTGAAGTTTTAAACGAAATTTACGATCATCAATTTTGTATTCGAGAAGTTGATGGTAAAAAATTCTGCGTTTATCATAATATATTAGATGCACAAATAAAAAATTCAAAAGAAGGGATATTGTAGAATGAGAAAGATATTTTTAACATTACTTACATTGAATTTAATATTTTTAGCTGCTTGTTCATTTGATTTTCAAAATGGCGATTTTGAAAAAGTCTCAATTACACATCAAGTTAGTAAAAAAATTGGTGAGGATAAAGACGGAAAAATTATTTATGAACGAGTTAATGTAACTGAAACATTTAAGGTAAATCCAAAAGTTGTTGCAGTATTTACATTAGAAGTTGCAGATATCTTTTTACAAACTGATTTAGAAAATTATGATTTTTCATTATTAGGTATTGCAAAAAGTAATTTACCACCAGTATTAGATGAATTTAAAAAAGATAAATACCCAAATATTGGTACATTGTTTGAACCTAATTATGATACATTAGATTTAATGTTGCCTGATTTAATTATTATTGGTGGACGTAGTGCAAGTCTATATGAAACATTAAAAGAAAAGTATCCAATGGCGGATATTCTAGATGTTTCAAATACAAATTACTCATTTTCTATTCAAAAAGAGGTATTTCATAATATTGGACTTATTTTCCCAAATGCAAAAGATATATTAAATCAAAAAATCCTTGAGTTTGAAGAAAAAATTCTTGAAATCAATTTAAAAGCAAACGGATTAAATACATTATTTGTTTCAATTAATGAAGGTCAATTATCTGTTTTTGGATTAAACTCAAGATATCATACTGTTTTTAGTGATTTTGGTTTTTCTGCAGCTGATCCAAATCAAGAAACATTTAATAGCCATGGAAATAGTGTTACTTTTGAATATATTTCAGCAGTAAATCCAGATGTCATTTTATTTATGGATAGAGGAGCTGCAATAGGAACGAGTGGTTCTATCATAGAAATTATCAATAATCCTTTAATTTTAAATACGAATGCTGGTAAAAATTCAAAAATTGTTGTTCTTGATTCATATGCATGGTATATTTTACCAGGTGGATTGAGTTCAACAGAAACAATGATTAAAGATTTAAAAAAAGTAGTTGAATAATTACAAGATGTATTTTAATTTCAAATTAAGATACATCTTTTTATTTAGTTTGCTATATAATAGTGATGAGGTTGAAAACTATGTACAAAAATTTAAATCTTCGCCTAACAGGCTTTTTTAATGAAATGAAAAATTGTCATGACATTGATATGAGTCATTTTGCAGTTATTGATAAAAATGATACGCTATTTAAGTTTGTAAAATACCCATATAGTCATGATTCATATTCAAAAACAGTATTTTCTATTACAAAATCCATTACATCTTTAGCAATTGGTATACTTTACGATGAACATAAAATATCTTTAGATGATTATGTTACTAAATATATTGATTTAAGTTCATATAAAATTAATCCAGCAGTAAACCGTATAAAGGTTAAACACTTACTTACAATGACATCAGGTTTAGAAAAAGAAAGTGTTATTGAAATGAAAAAAGAACTCGATTGGGTTAAATTGTTTTTTGAAAAAAATCAATTATTTGAACCAGGTAGTTATTATCAATACTCAAGTCTATCAACTCATATGTTAAGTGTGATTATTACTAATATTACTCAAAAAAAATTAAAGGACTTTGTCCGTGAAAAAATATTCGAACCAATGGATATTTTAAGTGACCAATGGTTTGAAACAAAAGATTATACATTTGGTGGATTTGGATTAGCGATTGCTTTTGATGATTTAATTAAAGTTGGAAAACTTATGTTAAATCAGGGCGAATTTAATGGAAAAAGAATTGTATCTAAAGAATACATAAAAATGGCTTCATCCATTCAAACTTTAAAACAAAGTTACTTTGGTTTACCAAATACAGATTATATTGGAAGAGCATATGGATTAAGTTTTCATATTATGCCAAATGGAACATATCGTATGGATGGTGCTTTTGGTCAAATCGTATATATGATCCCGAAATATGATATTGGGATTATTACGATGTCAGAAAGTATTAATTTTGAAAGAATGTTTTATTTATTCGATAAATACTTTGTGAATGAATATGATGAAAAACTCAATTTGGAAATGAATGAAGTATTAGATATATTTAACGTCAAATATGATATTAAACCAACTTATAAATTACCATTGGGTGAATATCAATTCACCAATAACACTTTAAATTTAAAGAAAATTATCATTAATGAAAAAGAAGTGCTTATTAAAGATGAGTTTGATCAAATTTCAAAATTTGAACTTAATTTTGAAAAAGATACATTTGGTGAAAGTTATTTTGTTAGAAGTTATGATTGGATGAAATTAAAACACAATCTTCAAACATATTTTATTGATGAAAATACTTTAGTATTGAAAGTAAGATATTTAGAAACACCATATATTGTGACCTATACACTTAAAAATGAGAATAATGAACTTAAATTTATATTTGATGTCAATGTTAATTTTTATTATCAAAAATTTACAACAACACTTAAAAAGTAAGCCTAAATTATAGGTTTACTTTTTTATTTATCTAAAACTATAATTCTTTCATTTAAAATAACATGTTACAATAGTATTAGAAAGAGGTTGATTATATGGCATTAAAGAAGAATACACTATTAGAACAATTAGATCAATTAAGAGATCAAATTCGATTACAAGAAGCATCATTTGGTGTGAATGCTTTTGTATGTAGTGACGACGCATTAAAAGATATTGCAAAAAGAAAACCTCTTAAGCTATCTGATTTTCATGCGATTTCTGGTTTAGATGAAAAATTTATTGAAAAATATGCTCAAGATTTTTTAAATATTATTTTAAAATACTCAAATGAAACATCAAAGACTGTAAAGGTGAGCAAGAAAGCATATCAAGTTTTATATCGTTATAAAGATCGATTAAGTGATTTAAGTAAAAACAATCGAAATCTTTACTTGGGAAGAGTTGATCAAACACACACTTTTGATTTATCAATGATTGAAAATTATGAGGAAATTTTACCATTTTTATGGAATAAACGAACTAAGCAATTAAAAATTGTAACAAAAGATCAAAAACATGTTGACTATCTTGTTAAATTATATCGAGAGGTTAATAAACAGTTTAAAGAAACTGGTATCTATCAACTTTATATTAATTATTTATTTGTTGAAGGTTATATAGCAAAAGAAAAATTCTTGATTAAAGCACCTTTAATCTACATTCCTGTAATTCTAGAGAGAACTTTAAAAACATTTACGATTAAAAAGGATTTGGATAAAGATATTTTATTAAATAGGGATTTACTTTTATATACATCGAAATTAGGCAAATCAACGATTGATCAAGATCTACCAACGATAGAAGAACTCAATGAATCTATTATCAATAGTATGATTATTCCTTTTTATCAAAAACATGGTCTACCAATTACACAAGTTAAATCATTTGAAGTTAAATCGTTTGAATCAATGACAAAAGATGAATACATGCATATTATTGATAAAAAAGCTTTTCACATTAAACCATTTATAACACTTTCTAATATTGGTATTTTTTCATCAAGTATTCAAAAAGATATGGAAGAAATCTTAAAAAATCAAAAGTATAATGATTTATTAGAAGGATTGATTGATGAAAAAGATTTATTTGAAAAAGACCAAGTGACGCAATTTAAAATTTCGAATGATAATGTTGATGAAGAAAATTTAATGTATATTAATGACTTAAACTATTCACAAGAAAAAGTTATTGAGCTTTTAGATAAATATCAAAAATTAGTTATTTGGGGACCGCCTGGAACAGGAAAAAGTCAAACAATTACATCACTTATCGCTAAAAGCATATTAAGAGGTGATAATGTATTAGTTATTTCAGAAAAGAAAGTTGCTTTAGATGTCATCTACTCACGTTTAAAGAATGCAAGTAAATATGCAATGAAAATTGATGATCATCAAAATAAAAACGATTTTTATGAAAATTTAAAACAGTTTATTAATCCATTACCACCTGTTAGAACATTAAATAATGACCAATATGAACTTGATCGAAAAATTGATAAACGTTTAGATGAATTAGACAAAGTAATTGATTTATTATTTAAAAATAATGGTCAAACATCACTTGATGATTTATATGTTAATTATTTGCAAGATCGAGAAATTCAAGATGATTTAACACCAACTTTAGTTTTTAATTTGTATATGAAATATTTTAAAATATTCAAATACAATGAATTAAAATTTATTGAAAGTGAACTTGTTAAAGAGCAAACCTTTAAACAATTTGTAAAATATCAGTCTAATTTAACTAAATATCCAATATTAAAAAATTATCAAGTCAATTTATCAAGAAGTGACAAAAAAGAATACCTTTCATTTTTAGAAGATTTAAAAGAAAAGGTAAATCAAAAACTTTCATTCCTTAAAAAAAGAAAATTAATTAAAAACAATATCGAGACTTTAAAACAATTTAAACTTCTTAAAAAGAACAGTTATAAACAATTATCTAAAGCTTTAGTAAGAGACCAAGAATTTATAATATATTTATACGAAACGGTAAATAATTTTAATGTAATCCAGCAAAAATTTGAAGAACTTAAAAATAGTGTAAAAACATTTATTAAGATGATTGTCGATGAGAATGCCTTATTAAGTATTAAAAATCAAGAAAAGAAACTTTCTTATTTATTTAAAGCAATTTATACAGGTTATATTGAAAATCAATTAAGTATGCATCAAAAAACAATTAATACAGTAGAAAATTATCATGATATGATGCAGGAACTAAAAAGCCTTATGGATGAGAAACGTAACTTAAGTTATGAGTCATTTGAAATGGCTTTATATAAAAACGCACTTAATTTAAATAATACAAAACGAATTATGGATATTAAACGTATTCTTGATAGTCAACAAAGACCAAGCATTAAGGCATTTATGGAAATATTTGAAGTAGAGATGTTAAATCATATTCGTCTATGGATGATGACGCCTGAAGTATTATCTGGAATTATGCCACTTAGAGCAGGAATGTTTGATGTTGTTATATTTGATGAGGCAAGTCAAATGTATGTTGAAAAAGGGATACCTGCAATTTATAGAGCTAAAAAAGTTGTAATAGCAGGAGATCCTAAACAATTAAGACCATCAAGTCTTGGAAGTGGTAGAATTTTTGAAGAAGATGAGCTGTTCGAAGAAGAAACAATGAAAGATGTTTCGTTTGATGCGAAAAGTTTATTAGATTTAGCAAGGTTTAAATATCATGAAACGTTATTAAATTATCATTACCGATCACAATTTGAAGAATTGATTTTATTTTCTAATCATGCGTTTTATGATGGTAATTTAATTGTTTCACCTAACCGATTAATCAAACATGATAAAGCGATTGAATATGTTTATGTACCGAATGGCAAGTTTATACAAAAGAAAAACTTAAATGAAGCAAAAAAAGTTGTTGATATTGTAAAAATAATTCTTAAAAATAGAAAAAATAATGAAAGTATCGGAATTATCACATTTAATAGTTCACAAAGAGATTTAATTCATAATTTAATTGATAAAGAAACATATACTAAAGGACAATATCAAGAATTATTTCAAAAAGAACTTATAAGAAAAGACGATGATGAAGACAAAAGTCTATTCATAAAAAATATTGAAAATGTTCAAGGTGATGAAAGAGATATTATTATATTTTCAATGGGCTATGGCAAAGATGAATCCAATAGAGTATATAGACGTTTTGGATGGCTTAATCAAGAAGGTGGAGAAAACCGCTTGAATGTTGCTATTACAAGAGCCAAAAAGAAAATATATTTTGTGTCAAGTTTATACCCTGAAGAATTTGAAGTAGATGACTTAATGAATCGCGGACCAAAATTATTAAAAGATTTTATGCGATACTGCTACTTTATTTCAAATCAAAATTATCAAATGGCTCAAAGCATCTTAAATGAATTACATGAAAAAGAATTAAATACTCAAAAAGTATTAAAACATCAATTAGCCACTGACTTGAAACAAAGATTAGAACGAAATGGATTGGAAGTCGATGAAAATATAGGTATTGGACAATATCGTATTGACTTAGCTATAAAAAATAATGATCAAACAAGTTATGATTTAGCTATACTTACTCATATGAGCCCAAATGCTATAGCAAGAAAAGATTTTCTACATCAAGAAAAATTCTTAGAAAGTAGAGGATGGAAGGTTTATCGTGTATTTTCAACGACTTATTATGAAAATCCAAGTAAAATAGTAAGAGAAATAAAAAATCATTTAAGGAGATAATTTGTGGGGTATATAACGTCTTTTGAACAATATGTTGAACATACGATTAAAGATGAAATAAATAAAACAAAATATGTTGAATTTGTGAATTGGATAAAGAATAATTTTCCGTTAACATTAGAAATTCGATGGAACCAACCAATGTTTACAAAAGATCAAACGTTTATTATTTCTGTCACAGCAGCAAAAAACCATATGTCTGTTGCACCAGAAAAATATACATTAGATTATTTTAGAAAATCCATTCAAGAAAGTCGATATAAAGACTCAAGTCATTTATTTCAAATACAATTTAAACAAGAAATTAATTATGATTTACTAAAAAGAATAATTGATTTTCAAATTGAGGATAAAAAAAATTATAAAAAATTTTGGAGAGAATCATGATATCAACTGGACTATTAATTTATTTAAGTGCATGGTTTTTATTATCACTTTTTACATTCTTTTTATATGGAAATGATAAGAAACGTTCTATAAAAAATAAATATAGAATTCAAGAAAAAACACTTTTACTTGCAAGTTTTCTTTTGGGTTCTCTTGGAGGATTATTAGGTTTATATGCATTAAGACATAAAACAAAGCATTGGTATTTTGTAGTTGTCAATTGGTTGTCACTCTTTCTTCATATAGGCGTTGCTTATTTCATTTTTAAACAGACAATGTAAATATATACATAAACAATATTTGTTATTTTGAAATAAATTTAGTAAAATAGGATTATAAAGGTATATTAGGAGGATAAAATGTTCGATTTTGATAATATTTCAAGTTGGGGAACTGAATGGATTATTATTGGTGGTGTTGCTGCTTTAATTGTGTTAATTTTATTATTTGTTATCTTAGGTAATAAAAAGAAAAATGTTTCAAAGCCTGTAGCACAAGAAGCTAAAGCAACTCAACCAGTTAAACCTCAAAGCGAACCAGTTGTAAAAGAACCGATAAGTGAAACTAAATCTGAATCTAAAAAGATCAAAGAAGAAAGTGTTTCTTTAGATGATGAAATTGACGATGACGAAGAAGATGAAGCGGATGAGCAACCTTTAAAGGATGAACCAAAGAAGGAAAACTCTAAATCTCAGGCTCAGAAATATCATGTTTCTCAAAACAAAGATGAAGATTCTGAACATTTTGGTAAATGGCGTGTAAGAAAGTCTGGAAGTAAAAAAACAATTAAGTATTTTAATACACAAAAAGAAGCAATTGAATTTGCACAAGAATTAGCTAAAAACCAAGATGCATCAATTGTTATTCACAAACGTGATGGTACAATTCGTAAACAAGATTATAGTAAAAAATAATATATTTTATATTTGATTAAAATTTAAAACCCTTATACAAGGGTTTTGTTTTTTTTATGCTAAAATGGAATTAACTATAGAGGTGAATTATGGAAAAAATCAATTTAAAAAGATTAATTCGTTTAGGAGATATATTAAATCAATTTGATAAACATCATTTATTTCAAGTTTTAAAGTTAAAGGGAACATCTGCTATACAAATGCTTTTTTTCAATCGCAATCAAAATATTAAACCATTTTTAGAATTTGATTTTCATGTAACTGGGATTGCTGAAAATTTAAATGAATTAAGAAAAAGAATGATTGAAGATTTGCCACATTTATTAACTCAAAAAAACTTTGAATTATTAGTTAAAGAATCAAAAATCACTACAACTTTTGATAATTATAAAGTTAAAGATTTATTAACAAATGAGGTTTATGAAATTCATATTGATTATTTAAATCGCGAACATATATTGAAACCAGAATTTTATGCGAGAAAAGATGATTTTTTTGAAGATTTACATATGCACAGTTTATCATTATTAGAAAACTATGGTATTTTTATTGTTGATTATTTATTAGGCAAAACAGATATGAATGCTATTAAGTTTTTAATTGATGAAAACAAGATTTTGCCTCAGCAATACCCTTTTTTAAGAAAAATAGTATTATTTTATTTAGTTTTAGAAGGTTATTTAGATTATGAGCCTACAATTAAACAAGAAGATTCTTATCAAATACTATTAGATGCATTATTCGAATATAATGAAAAAGAGATAAGTTTTATCGAAGGATTAAAAGTTTTAGAAGTGAGAACTAAAGATTTATTTCCAGGAATGATTGGAGAAAAATTATCTAAACATCCTAAATTATTGTGGAGGATAAAAAATAAGGAATGGAAAAATGCGTAAATTAACTTTTGGTATAACTACATTTTTAGAAAGCGGCGTTGATAAAGATTCTGGAATGATTTCCCATGACCAAAGAATTAATCACGCAATTGAAGAAATTGTTTTAGCTGATCAAGTAGGATTAAATTTTTATGGTATTGGAGAACATCATCGAATAGATTATGCAGCATCAAATCCTGAAATTATTTTAGCTGCAGCCTCTAAGTTAACTAAAAATATACATTTAGGAAGTGCTGTGACTGTTTTATCAAGTGAAGATCCAGTAAGAGTTTATGAATCTTTTGCAACACTAGATATATTATCAGATGGTCGTGCAGAAATTATGGCTGGAAGAGGGTCTTTTATTGAGTCATTTCCATTATTTGGCTATGTTTTGAAAGATTATGATCAATTATTTACAGACAAACTTAACATGTTACTTGAGATAAGAAAAAATGAAAAAGTATTTTGGTCTGGTACAGAGCATACACAAAGGCTTGATGGATTAAGTATATATCCTAGAAGTATCCAGAAACCTTTAAAGGTTAGTATAGCTGTTGGTGGAACGCCTAATTCAGTTATTCGTGCTGGTAAATTAGGTTTGCCTATTGTTTTTGCGATTATTGGTGGTGAACCAATACGTTTTAAACCATTAATCGATTTATATAAATATCATTACCAAGAAGCGGGACATGACATAAATAAAATGGAAATTGGTGTTCATTCACATGGTATTATTACTGATGGGGATGAAAAAGAATTCAAAGATCGCTATTTTAAAAGCCATCAAGCAAGTTTTTCAAAGATTGGTGAAGAAAGAGGATGGTCAAGAGTAAGTAAAGAGCGTTTTTTAGCATCAATTGAATACGGACCACTTTATGTTGGAAATGTTGATTTTGTTGCTAAAAAGATTGCTAAAACAATCAAAGAATTAGGTATTAATCGTTTCTTATTACATACACCTGGTAGTTACATGCCACATGAAGATGTCATGAAGAGTATTAAATTATATGGTCTAGAAGTAGTTCCTAAAGTGAAGGATTTATTAAAAAAGTAAGAGGTCTTATTTATGTCATTGTATATTTTTATGATCACCATTGTTTTAATGATGGTTTCTTTAATTAAGTTTCCAAAACTACATATATTTAAAAAAACCATTCAAACGCATTGGTTAATTATTATTACCAGTGCTTTTTTTACGGTTATTTTTGGTGTAGTTCATATAGATGATTTATTAAAATTAATGTTTTCTGATTCATCGATGAATCCGGTTAAGTTAGTTATATTATTTATTTTTTTAACAATTATTTCTATATTCTTAGACGAAGTTGGATTATTTAAGTTTTTAAGTTATAAAGTGATTGATTGGTTCAAAGATAGTCAAATTAAAATATTTATAGCAGTATATTTCTTAACTGGTATTTTAACAGTTTTTACAAGTAATGATGTTGTCATACTTACATTAACACCATTTGTTATATATTTTTCTAAACATGTTAAAATCAATCCTATACCATATTTATTTAGTATATTAACAGCTTCAAATACCTTTAGTATTATATTAATTATTGGTAACCCAACAAATATTTACATTGCATCCACTCTAAATGTTGATTTCTTTGAATATTTAAAAGTTATGTTCTTACCTGGATTAGTTGCAGGATTTATGGGCTTTTTTATGAACTTTTTTGTTTTTAGAAAGCTCTTAAAACAACCGATGGAAAAGGTTGATGGTGCAGTTAAATTATTAGAACCTAAATTAGTCATTGTTTCATCAATTATTCTTTTAATGACAATTGTTTTAATGAGTATTTCCAATTTTATTAAATTAGAAATGTGGTTAATTACAATAATTATGGGTATTGTTTTAACAGTATTTGCATTTATCTATCTAAAAGTTAAAAAGTTATCTTTATCACCTTTAATTCAAACATATAAAAGAGCACCATGGAATTTTATTCCTATGGTACTTGGAATGTTTATTCTAATCGTTGGATTACTTAATGATGGTTATATTGAAATGTTAAATCAATTTTTAAGTAATTTAAATCCTGTATTTGGTTATGGACTAACATCTCATATTTTAAGTAATGCTTTAAATAATCAACCATTAAGTATATTATTTGCAGAAGCTTTAAAATCGGTTTCTGCTGATACATATATATATTCAAAAGTCTTTGCAAGCATTATAGGTACGAATACAGCGGTATTATTTACACCATTTGGAGCATTAGCTGGTTTAATGTGGTTTGATATATTAAAGGAAAATGAAGTTGATATGAATTTTAAAATTTACTTTAAATATATGATTCCAATCGGTACAGTTATTGTTATAAGTAGTTTAGCTATGTTGTATATCATGGTTTAAAAACAATATTTAACATATTTTTAGAAATAGAACTATAAATGTAAACGGTTGCATAGATTTTTATACTTTATAGTGTGTTAAAATGATAATGGCTAAAACTATTGAAAGGAATTAAAATATGCAAAATACGTTTACTTCAAAAGAAAGCTTTAAGAATGCATTTACATTAAAAACTTCTAATTTATTTAATAAAGAAGTTAATCAAACAACCGTTTATGAAAGATATGTTGTTTTAGCGACATTATTAAACGAAACTTTAAATGAAAATTATAATAAAACAAATCAATATGTTAAAGAAAACCATCTAAAGAAAACTATTTATTTTTCAATGGAATTTTTAATGGGAAGATTAATTACTTCAAACCTTATGAATGCTGGTTATGCTTCAGTTGTAAAAGAAGCATTTGATGATTTTGGGTTTAATTTAAATGAAGTTGAATTAGCAGAAACTGATGCAGGATTAGGGAATGGTGGTTTAGGTCGATTAGCTGCTTGTTTCTTAGATTCAGCAGCAAGTTTAGGATTACCATTCTATGGGAATTCAATTCGTTATCAAAAGGGATTCTTTGTTCAAAAAATTGAAAACAATAAACAAGTTGAATATCCTGATCCATGGTTAGATAAAGAATTCATATGGGAAGAAAAAAGAGAAGATGAATCTATTGATATTCCTTATTTTGGTGAATTAAATGGTATTCAATTAGTCAATCCAACTTGGGTTAAAGCTGTACCATATAATGTAAAAGTTGTTGGTGCCAACAACAATGTGGTTACACATTTAAGATTATGGAGTACGGAACCATCTAAAAAACAATTAGTACAAGATGAGAAATATTTAAAGATGGTATCAAAGATTTCTGAATCATTATACCCGGATGATTCAACTGATGAGGGTAAAATCTTAAGATTACAACAACAATATTTATTCTCTTCTGCAGGAATTCAAGATGCTATTCGTGAACACAAAGCATTAGGTAGAGATTTAAAAGATTTACCAAAATACTATACATTCCAAATTAATGACACGCACCCAACTTTAATCATTCCTGAACTTATGCGTATCCTCATTGATGAAGAGTATATGGGTTATGATGAAGCTTGGAGTATAGTCACTCAAGTTGCTGCATATACAAATCATACAATCTTAGCAGAAGCGTTAGAAAAATGGAATATTGAGTTATTTAAACGACTATTACCAAGAATATATCAAATAGTTGAAGAAATGGATCGTCGTTTTAGACTGTTCTTAAAAGGTAAAAATCTTTCACAAGATAAAATTAATCATATGGCTTTAATTGGTTCACATGATGTTCGTATGGCTCATATTTGTATTTATGGATCATTTTCTGTAAATGGAGTTGCTGCATTACACACAAATATATTAAAAGAAATTGAATTAAATGATTTCTACCAAATCTATCCTGAGAAATTTAACAATAAAACTAACGGTGTTACACATCGTCGTTGGTTAATGCATATTAATCCAGAGTTGGTTAATATTCTTGATAAAACAGTTAAGGGGAATTGGAGAAAAGATTTATCAGCAATTAAAGAACTCGAAAACTTTAAAGATGATGAGTCGATTCAAAAAGAAATCAAAAATATGAAATTAGCTAAGAAACGCCAATTAATCGATGTAATTTATAAAGATACCGGTGTTAAACTAGATGAAAATGCAATTTTTGATATTCAAATTAAGCGTCTTCATGAATATAAACGTCAATCATTAAATATTTTCCATGTGATTTACTTATATTTACGATTGAAGAAAGATGCTAACTTTAGAAAGACATTCCATCCACAAAATTTTATCTTTGGTGCTAAAGCTGCTCCATCTTATGTAATGGCTAAATATATTATTGAGATTATTAATAGAACAGCTCAAATTATCAATAATGATCCAGAAACTAAAGACTTATTAAAAGTTGTTTTCGTTCAAAACTATAATGTTACATATGCTGAATATTTATTCCCAGCAGCAGATTTATCTGAACAAATTTCAACAGCTTCTAAAGAAGCTTCAGGAACTGGCAACATGAAATTCATGCTAAACGGTGCTATTACTATTGGAACTATGGATGGTGCAAATGTTGAAATTGTTGATTATGCTGGTATCGAAAATGAAATTATCTTTGGTTTATCTGCTGAAGAAGTTACTCAAGCATATAAAGCAAATTCATATAATCCAAGAAAAATATTTGACAATGATAAAAGAATACAAGATGTATTCGAGTTCATTAAATCTTTAGATAAAGATGAACATTATTTTGATTTTGTATTCAATAACTTATTAAATGTTGACTATTTCTTCGTATTAGCTGATTTTGACGCTTATGTAGAAGCGCAAAGTCGTGCGAACAAATTGTATCAAGATGAAAAGACATGGTGGAGAATGTCAATTATGAATATTGCTAATGCTGGATTCTTCTCATCTGATCGTACGATCAAACAATATAACGAAGAGATTTGGCATTTAGATACTATTAAATTGTAATGATTGCTGCCATTTTGGCGGCTTTCTTTTTCGAAACAAGGTAAAATTTAATTAAAGGGGTGATTTTTTTGAGTATACAACAACATATGAACTTGTATCTTTTAGGGAAAGACTACTTAGCACATCAATTTTTAGGTTCATTTTTAAACAGAAATGAGAAAGGAGAAATTATTTCGACTACATTTAGAGTATATGCTCCAAATGCAAAAGAAGTTCGATTAATTTCAAGTTTTAATAATTATCGTGGTGAAAACCATAAAATGATTAAAATCAGCCCATATGGTTTTTTTGAAATAACAGTATCACATAATTTGGAATATGCTGTTTATAAATATGAAATCCATACTTTCAATAATGAAGTTTTATATAAATCAGATCCATTCGGACATTTTTCAGAAGTTCGACCTCAAAATGCTTCAATAGTATATGATATAGAAGGTTATCATTGGAATGATAGTGAATGGTTTAAAACTAAGAAAAAAGTTTATCAAGAACCAATGTTTATATATGAACTTCATATAGGAAGTTGGCGTAAACATGAAAATGAAGAAGTTAATTATGTGAAGATTGCAAAAGAACTTGTTCAGTATTGTCTTGAACAAGGGTTTACTCATATAGAACTTATGCCTGTATATGAATATCCTTTAGATGATTCATGGGGATATCAAGGAACTGGATTTTTTGCTCCTACATCAAGATATGGTTCACCTAAAGATTTGATGTATTTCATTGATTTATGCCATCAAAATGGTATTGGTGTCATCATGGATTTTGTTTTAGGTCATATCAATAAAGATGCGCATGGCTTATATCGTTTTGATGGTTCATACTTATATGAATTTGATGATGCTTTTTATAGAGAAAATGAAACATGGGGAACTGCAAATCTCGATTTTAATAAGGGGATAAGCAGAAGTTTTATGATGAGTGCATTGACGTTTTGGATGGATTATTTTCATGTTGATGGTTTTAGAATTGATGCTGTAAGTCATTTGATTTATCATCTTGGAAATAAAGATAATGGTGAAAATAAAGGTGCAATTAACTTTATTAAAGAACTTTCTAATCACTTATTTGCTAAAGATGATCGGATTATTTTTTCTGCAGAAGATTCAACAGATTATCCAAAAGTTACATGGCCTACTGACGTTGGTGGACTAGGATTTAACTATAAATGGAATATGGGGTATATGAATGATACTCTAAAATACTTTAAAGAAGATCCGATTTATAGAAAATTTCATCATCATAATATTACTTTTGGCTTAGTATATGCATTTAACGAACAATTCATCTTACCTTATAGTCATGATGAAGTAGTACACATGAAAGGAACCTTAGTCCAAAAGATGTTTGGTTCGTATGAACAGAAATTTAGCAATTATAAATTATTGATGACTTTAATGATAACTCATCCAGGCAAAAAACTTTTATTTATGGGACAAGAATTTGCACAAATGAGCGAATGGAATTTTAGAACACAATTAGATTGGCATTTATATCAGTATCCGATTCATGATTCATTTAATTTATATTTAAGAAATTTAATTAAAATCTATAAATCTGAAAAAGCACTTTTTCAATATGATCATCAACCAAAAGGTTTTAGATGGTTAATTGTTGACCATAAAGATAGCAGTGTTTTTTCATATGCTAGATATAGTGATGATGATATGATAATTACCGTTTTAAATATGACACCAAATTCTTATGAGTCATATGAAGTGGGTGTACCAAACTTAGGTAATTATGATGTGCTTATTGATTCAAACCAAGATATTTATTCAGGATATGATTTAAATCCTAATAAAATGTATCAAGCAGTAAAAGGTGAAAGAAATGGGGAACCCTATCATATATTACTAAAATTAGGACCACTTTCAGCAGTCGTGCTAAAATATAAAAAAAGTAGGTAGAAACCTACTTTGTTGATTTTCTTTCAATGAGTTGGACATCCATGACTTCATGAAGTGTTTCAAGTTCAATTCCGCGAATTAAACGAATAAGATTAATGAATGCTTGTTTACCAATTACGGATACTGGTTGACTAATTGTTGTTAGCGGTGGATCCATGAATTTACAGAATGGAGAGTTATCATAACCAATTAACTGTACATCATCTGGAATTCTACGACCTAATTTTTTTAAAACAGACATGACAACCATTGCAAGAGTATCTGAATAGGTAAATATGCCATCAATATGAGGATTTGTTTGTAGTATTTGCTCAATTTGCCGAGCATCTGGAGAAATTAAGTCAAAATCAAAGATTTCAGCATACATATTGTGTTTTCGAAGTTCTTTATTAAATCCCATAGTTCTTTCTATTGTTGTCATTAGGAATGAGGGACCTCTAAATACAGCTAAGTTTTTACATCCGGATTGAATCAACTTTCTTGCGGCTAATTCACCTGCTTTAACACTATCAGCAGTAATAGAAGGGATGTTTTCATCCAAAATATGATCAATTGTAATAATTGGAACTTTAAGTTGATCTAATTTAGAAGTATTTTGGAAGTTAGAAGCAATAATAATACCTTCGATATTATACTGTTCAAAAAATTTTAAATATTCAAGTTCACGTTCGGGATCATCTTGTACGTTAAAGAACATAATTTTATAGTCGTTGGCTTGAGCTTGAGCTTCTATAGATTCTAGTAATTCACCATAAAAATATGGCCCAATATGTGGCACAATCACTGCGATAATTTTAGAAGAACGATTTGTTAAACTACGAGCTAATTGATTAGGAACAAAACCTAATTCCTTAATTGTTCGTTCAATAAGCTCTTTAGTTTCTTCGTGAACATATCCTTTCTGGTTAATGACTCTAGAAACAGTGGATATTGATACGTTTGCCTTTTTAGCAACATCTTTAATTGTTGGTTTCATTTTTTCCCCCAAATACGATATTTTACGAATACATTTTACCATAATTATATATAAAAAATTGATAGAATAGGACGTTATAGTAGATATGAAAGCGTTTATAGATGATTTTAAAGTTATTAGAGTTGAAAGTTATGATTATATTTATCAAATTTCAATTGATGGATATGAGCTGAAATATAAAGAAACTCGAAACAATATGCAGTTTTTTATTTCAAATAAAGAATTAAAACTTCATGAAGTAAGTCATATTTCAATTAATCATCAAGTATACCCTCTTGAAATTGGTGTTGTGACATTAAGGAAAGAATTTAATAAAAAATTTCAATATGATGGACCATTAGGTGCAATCTATCATAAAACGCATACTGACTTTTATGTATTTAGTCCTGTAGCAAAAGAAATAATTTTGGTTGTTGATGATAATCACTATCCAATGACTTTTGAGTCACCTATTTGGAAATCAACTGTTCAAGGTGATTTAGAAGGAAAGCTATACTATTATTTAGTAAAACTGGTAGATACATATAAAAAAGCAAACGATCCATATACAATTGCATCAAATCATTTAGGTTCAATTATTGTAGATATGAATAAACTCTATGAGCCTAAATATGATTATGTTGAGTTAAAAAAATATACAGATGCTGTGATATATGAAGGGCATATTAGAGATATGTCAATCACTTTAGATGTTGAATCTAAAGGGTTATTCTTAGGTATAACAGAACATTCAAATAAACTAGGTAAAAGTGTATTACAATACATTAAAGATTTAGGTATTACACACTTACAATTATTGCCAATTTTTGATTTTTATGGTGTTGATGATTTCAAAAAAGATGAACTTTATAACTGGGGATACAACCCTATGCAGTATTTTGCTATTGAGGGATGGTATTCAAAAGATCCATCAAATCCATATTTGAGAATGAACGAATTTAGAACATTGGTCGATGAAGCACATAAATTAAATTTAGGTATTATAATGGATGTTGTTTATAATCATGTATATGAGCGTGCATTATTCCCATATGATGATTTTGTGCCAGGATATTTTTTTAGACATGATAAAAATTATCAACCAACACATAGTTGCTTTTTAGAAAACGATGTTGAAACAACAAACTATATGGTTAGAAGATTAATTATTGATTCTTTAGTTCATTTCGTTAAAGTTTATAAAGTTGATGGATTTAGATTTGATTTGATGGGATTATTAGATGTTGAAACTATGAACCTAATTGAGAAAGAATTACGTAAAATAAATCCAAATGTGATATTGTATGGTGAAGGATGGAACATGGATGTTCATTTACCATTAAATCTAAGAAGTAATATGAATAATCAACATTTAATGAATTCTATTGGTCATTTTAATGATTTTTATCGTAATACATTTAAAGGTCAACTTCATACAAAAGAATTGGGTTATGCAACAGGTGCAACTAACCTAACAGATAATGCTAAAAAAGGTATTATTGGATCTCCACATATGTTTTCAAGTCCAATTAAGAGTATAAATTATGTTGAATGTCATGACAATATGACACTTTATGACACTTTACAGTTGAATTATCAAGATAAAAAAACTATGAGAATATATCAAGACTTTGCAAACCATTTAATCGCTATCTCACAAGGGGTTCCATTTTATCATGCAGGTCAAGAAATCTATCGCACAAAATATGGTGAAGAAAATTCATATAATTGTAAAGATGACATCAATCAAATTATTTGGTATGATTATACTAGTGTGGAAGTCTTAAAAGATTTATTATCAATTAGAAAAAAATATGATATATATCGTTTAGACTATTATGATAAAGATAAAGTTAAAATTAAAAATCGAAAAACATTAATTATTTATGAACTTATAGATAAAGATTTTGTATTAACACACTATATTAAAAATAATTTTTCTAAATCTAGAATTAATAAGAAAGGTAAAGTTATTTTTAGTTCACAAAACTATAAAGAAAATCATGATACAATAATTATAGATAAACCAGGTGTTTACATTATAAAAAGAAAGCGTGACTAATGATGAAGTATTATGTTGGAATTGACATTGGTGCTACAAATATTCGTATAGGCTTAGTGAATGATTTAGAAGAAATTCTATTTCAAGAATCATATAAATCTAATGATTATGCACATAAAATATCAGAAGTAATTGAAAACTTTGTTATAAAATATAAGAATGAATATGATATTTTAGCCGTTTCAATTGGTTTTCCAGGTTTAGTTGATAATGAAACTAAAGTTGTCATTCATACACCAAACCAAAAGGCATTTGAAGGCGACTATTTGAAGTCATTACAGGATAAATTGAATATTCCAATTTATATTGGAAATGATGTTAATTACTTATTAATGTTTGATGCTAAGTACTTAAATATTCCTGAAGATAAATCAGTTTTAGGATTTTATTTAGGGACAGGTTTTGGTAATGCAATTCGAATAAAAGATACTTTATATGAAGGTGAATTTGGAGCAGCTGGAGAAATTGGACACGTTCCAATGTATTTGAATGGTATATCATATGAAAATAAGCAAAATGATTTAGAATCATTTGTGTCAGGATTTAATCTAATTAAAATTCACGATAAATATTTTAAAGATACACCATTTAATGATTTATTTATAAAACATTTTAATGATCCAATAATTCAAAATTACTTACATATTCTTGCATATTATATCGTAACTGAAATTACAATTTTAGATATATCAACAATAATTCTTGGTGGTGGAGTAATTATGAGTGAAAATTTTCCTAAAGCATATTTAGAAACACTCATTCATAAAAATTTATTCACACAAAAGGCTAAAGAAAATTTAAAAATATATTATGCGCCAAGTCATATAAATTCAGGTATTATAGGAGCAACAATTCAAGCGAAAGTTTTACTTAATAAAGTAAAGAGATGATGACATGAAAGTACTATTATATCGTGGTAGAGAAATATTCAGTAAACGCTCTGGTATTGGTCGAGCCTTTTTACATCAAAAAAAGGCATTAGAAAAAGTTGGAATTGAGTATACTACCGATCCGAAAGACACTTTTGATATTGTCCATGTAAATTTGGGTAATAGTAGTGTTATAAAAAAATTTAAGAAAAAATATCCTGTAATTGTACATGGCCATTCTACTGTAGAAGATTTTAGAAGAAGTTTTGCTTTATGGCGTTTTATTGCACCATTTTTTAGAAAACACCTTCAAAATATATATGGTGTTGCGGATATGATAATCACACCAACAAGATATTCCAAATTTTTAATTGAGTCAATGGCTGTTGTTGATTGTCCAGTCTTAGCTATTTCTAATGGAATTGATTTATCAGAATATGAATTTAAACAAGAACGTGTTGATAAGTTTAGAACATATTTTAATTTAAATGAAAATGATAAAGTCGTTATTGGTGTTGGATTACTTTTTGAACGAAAAGGATTACATGATTTTTTTGAAGTAGCAAGACGTTTACCGGATTATAAATTTATATGGTTTGGTTATTTACATCCTTTACTAAGAACGCATTTTATTAAAAAAGCAATTAAAAGAAAACCAAATAATGTAATAATGCCAGGGTATTTAGATGGTGAAATCATTAAAGGGGCATTTTTAAATGCAAACTGTGTATTTTTCCCAAGTTATGAAGAAACTGAAGGTATTGTTGTTTTAGAAGCTCTAGCAAGCAAAAGCCCATTAGTTATTCGTGATATTCCTGTTTATTATGATTGGTTAGAAGACCAAAAGCATGTTTTAAAGGGTAATAATAATAAGGAGTTTGCACAAATAATTGATTATATTGTAAATCATGATATGTCAAAAATGACAGAGGAAGGCTATAAGATTGCAGAAGCCAGATCAATTGATAAGGTAGCTCTTCAATTAAAAGATGCTTATGAAAAAGTTTTAAAAATTAAAGAAGAAAATAAGTAAGTTCCTGAAACTTACTTTTTTTTAAGTATTTTTCATGAAAATCATGTATAATTTGATTACTCTTTAATAAAGGTGGTACGATTGATGGAATATTTTAAATTAAATAATACATTTAGAATACCTAAAGTTGGTATGGGGACTAATACTTTTGGCAAAGAAAACAATCAATATGATGGTGCATTGAATATGGATATAGAACCATATAAATTAGCATATAAAAATGGATATCGATTATTTGATACAGCTAAAGGGTATAGAAATGAAAAGGTATTACATGCGTTTATTAAGCAAGAAAAAATTAATCGAAGTGAGCTTATCATTCAAACAAAAATTTCTTCTAAAAATGTCGATATAAATGATGAATATAAAGTAAAAGAAATGATTGAAGAATCCATCAATTACTTTTTAGGATATGTTGATGTATATTTTATTCATCACCCATCAACTGATGAAGAAAACTTAATTTTATGGAAATATTTAATTGAATACTATAAAACTGGTCATATTAAAGCATTAGGTGTTTCAAATTTTAGTGTTGAGCAGATTAATTATTTAATCGAAAATACTGGTTTCAAACCACAGATAAATCAAATTGTTTCAAATAATAGCAATTGGAATCATTCATTAATTTTTGATTTACAAAAAATGGATATTTTACCACAAGCTTGGTCTCCACTTCATGTAGATGAAGCATATATAAGTATGATAGAACCAATAGCATCCAAATATAAAAAAACATGGGCTCAAGTATTATTAAAAGCTCAAATATCACGTTATGTATCTGTAATACCTAAAAGTCATAACAACTTAAGACAACAAGAAAATATAGATATTTTTGATTTTCAATTAACTCATGAAGAAATTAACACAATTTTAAATATTATCGATAAATAGAGTGGTTTTTGATTGGTTTTTAATGCCTTCATGTTATAATAGTAAAGGTTAAACGTTTTTTAGGAGGAAATTATGAAATTTGAACGTATTGATAATAATCACGTGAAATTTACTTTTACTATTACACCTGATGAATTTGATCATGCATTACAACATGCTTATCATCATATTCAAGATGAGGTTGAATTAAAAGGCTTTAGAAAAGGTAAAGTATCTTTCAATGTTTATGCACAAAAAGTTGGCTTAGAAGGATTATATCCTGATGCATTAAATCATGCTATTGGACATAAATTTGATGAAGCTTTAATGATTGAAGAATTTGTTATTGTATCTGAACCTTCAAAAGTTGATGTTGATTTTTCAAAAGTATCAAGAACAAATCCATTTGAAGTATCATTTGTTGTAGCAATCAAACCAGAAGTTAAATTAGGACAATATAAAGGTATTGAAATTCCTAATGTAGATACTTTAGTATCTAATGAAGAAATTGATGAAGAAATTAATCGTTTATTAAGTATGAATGCTACAGTAGAACCAAAACAAGAAGGTAATCTTGAAAATGGAGATATTGCTATCTTTGATTTTGAAGGATTTAAAGATGGTGTTCCATTTGAAGGTGGAAAAGCTGAAAACTATGAATTAAAAATTGGATCTAAACAATTTATTCCTGGTTTTGAAGATGGTATGATTGGTATGGCAATGGGCGAAGAAAGAGAAATCAACGTTACATTCCCAGAGAATTATCATTCAGAAGAATTAGCTGGTCAACCTGCTGTATTCAAAGTTAAATTACATGAAATTAAAGTAACTAAGACAAGTGACTTAAATGATGCTTGGGTTGAGACTTTAAATCGTGACAATATTAAAACTGTTGATGAATTAAAAGAATCAATTAAAAACGATATTAAATCACGCAAAGAACAAAATGCTCGTAATGAAAAAATTGAAAATGCTTTAGCTAAAGTTGTTGAAACAGCTACAATTGATGTACCACAAGAAATGTTTGATCAAGAAATTGAAAACTTCAAACGTAGTGTTGAAAACCAAGCTAAACAATATCAATTAGATTTACAAACATTTATTACTTTATCAGGTTTAACTGAAGAAGAATTTGAAAAACAAGCTCAAGAAGCAAGTAAACGACGTGTATTACAATCATTAGTTATTGAAGAAATTGCTAAAGTTGAAGGATTCACTGCGACTGAAGAAGAAATTAACAACAAATATAATGAATTATCAGAAATGTACAAAATGCCAGTTGATGAAATTAAAAAATACATCAATGACCGTTTAGTAATCAATGACATTACATTTGAAAAAGCATTAAATTTTGTTGTTGATAATGCTAAGTTAGTTTAACAATCAATGTCCTAAAACCTCTAGTATGAGTAACTAGAGGTTTTTTTATAAAAATTAAAAATATGGAAAAAATTGGCACTCAAACATTATGATTGCTAATTGACAAAAAACATGTATAATATATAATAGAATTAATTAGAAAAGAGGGATGATTAAATGGAGTTACAAACTAGTTTACCCGCTGTAGTCGTTCGTGGCGTCGTACCAATTCCGAACAATGATTTTCGTATCGAGGTTGGTCGTAAAGTATCCCTAAGAGCAATCGAAGAATCAGAAAGAAGTTTTCAATCTAATTGTTTAATCTTAGTCCAAAAAAATCCGTTAATTGAAAATCCTACACAACAAGATATTGAAGAATATGGGGTTTTAGCTAAGGTTTCAATGAAGATTAAATTACCTAACGAAAATTATAAAGTTAAATTTACAATTTTAAATCGAGTTAAGGTAAAAGAATATTTCTTAACTGATCCATATTTTGTAGCAGATTATGAAGAAGTGAACGTTATTTCAGGTAATATTGATGAAGAAGCGACACTTTTAAAAATGATTACATCTGAAATTGTTCAAAATGGTAATCAATTACTACTAAATGCTCAGCAAGTATCTGATCAGATCCAAAGCGGCTTAACAGCAGAAAAAATTACAGATATTCTTGCATACAATTTACGTATCAATGAAATGGAAAAATATAAGTATCTAGCAGAGAGTAATCTTAATAAACGTTTAAGATTTATTCTTGAAGATATTCAAAGATTAAAGATGATTGCTGATTTGGAACAACGTATTAATGACGATGTTAAAAAAGCAATTGATGAAAATCAAAAAGAATATTATTTAAGAGAAAAAATGCGTGCTATTCAAAATGAATTAGGCGATAAAGCGAAAAAAGAAGAAGAAATTGATGAATTAAGAAATCAAATTAAAAAAGCTAAAATGCCTAAAAATATTGAAGAAAAAGCATTGCAAGAATTATCTAGATACCAATCAACACCAAGTGCAATGGCTGAAAGTCAAATTATTAAAACATATCTTGATTTCTTGGTAGCTTTACCATGGAAAAAAGCAAGTAAAGATAGTAAAGATTTACAACGTGTTCAAGAAGCTTTAGATAAAAACCATTATGGTCTAGAAAAAGTAAAAGAACGTATTATCGAATATCTAGCTGTTAAAATTATGACTGGTAGAAATCCACAAACTATTCTTTGTTTCGCTGGTCCTCCTGGAGTTGGGAAAACATCTTTAGCCATTTCTATTGCAGAGGCATTAGGAAGAAAATTTGTAAAGCAATCATTGGGTGGAGTTAAAGATGAATCTGAAATTCGAGGACATAGACGTACTTATGTTGGAGCAATGCCGGGTAGAATTCTAAAAGGTATGAAAGATGCTGGAACAATTAATCCTGTATTCTTACTTGATGAAATTGATAAGATGGCTTCTGACTATCGTGGAGACCCAGCAAGTGCCATGTTAGAAGTACTCGATCCAGAACAAAATACAAAATTCTCAGATCATTATTTAGAAGAACCATATGATTTAAGTCAAGTACTTTTCATCACAACAGCTAACTATCTTGAAAATGTTCCTGCTCCTTTACGTGATAGAATGGAAATTGTTGAACTTTCAAGTTATACTGAATTTGAAAAGTTACAAATTGCCAAATCACATTTACTACAAAAACAATTAGATGCTCATGGATTAGACCGAAATAAATTCTCAATAGATGATGATACAATTTATTACATTATTCGTCATTACACAAGAGAAGCTGGTGTCCGTGAATTAAACCGTATCATCGGATCACTAATTAGAAAAGCAATTAAAGAAATTCTTATTGAGAAAATTGATCGAATTGATATCAATCTATCAAATATCGAAAGTTATATTGGTAAACCTCGCTTCACACATAATCTTGTTGATGATAAAGAGCAAATTGGTGTTGTCAATGGTTTAGCATATACAGCATTTGGTGGAGATACATTATCAATAGAAGTTACTTTCTATAAAGGTAAAGGCCAATTAGTTTTAACAGGTAAACTTGGAGATGTGATGAAAGAATCTGCAATGACTGCATTGTCATTCCTAAAATCACATGCTTCAGAATATAACATTAATCCTAAAATCTTTGAGGAAAATGATTTCCACGTTCACGTACCAGAAGGGGCTGTTCCAAAAGATGGTCCTTCAGCAGGTGTTACACTTGCAACAGCAATTCTATCAGCAGCAACTAACCAATATGTAAGAAAAGATGTTGGTATGACAGGTGAAATTACATTAAGAGGTTATGTATTACCGATTGGTGGATTAAAAGAAAAAGCAATCGCAGCACATCGTAGTGGATTAAAAACAATTTTAATTCCAAAAGAAAATGCACGTGATATAGAAGATATTCCTGAAGAAGTTAGAAAAGAATTAAAAATTATTCCAGTTGAAACTGTTAAAGAAGTATTTAATGAAGCGATAATCTCTTCAATATAATCAAAAGCATCCCTAGCGGGATGCTTTTTTTGAATAAATTATGTGACATAATTCAAATCAATGTCGGATTAATATGAAAAAATGATACAATAGTTATGGAGGGTGTGTATGATTAAACAAGCTGAATTCGTAACATCAATTGTATCACATAAAAATATCCCAAATGATGGGCGCTCTCATATACTTTTGCTTGGACGTTCTAATGTTGGAAAATCTTCGATGATTAATGCAATAACAAATAGAAAAAGCCTAGCTCGTGTTTCACAAACACCAGGCAAAACAATTACACTGAATTTATATTTAATTAATCAAAGTATTTATTTAGTTGATGCTCCAGGTTATGGATATGCAAAACGTTCAAAAGTATTAACAAAAGATTTTTTAAAAATGATTCGTGATTATATTGAACATCATCAAGAATTGAAAAAAATTTTTTTATTAATGGATTATAATGTTGGTCCAACAGTTGATGATATAGCGGTTTATGATGAATTATTAATTGTTTGTCAACAATTAGGAATTGAGTTAATTGTTGTATTGACAAAATATGATAAATGTAAACCTAGTATGCGTTACAAAAGAGAAAAAGAAATTAAAGAGAAATTGTTACCTAATCAAAAAATATACATAACATCTAGTGAGAAGAAACTAGGTATTAATGAACTAATAAAAGAGGTGCTTGAATGAATAAAATAATTATTACAACAGATTCAACAGCAGATTTACCTAAAGAAATACTTGATTCTATGCAAATTAAAACAATACCATTATATGTTCGTTTTAATGAAGATGTTTATAAAGACGGTGTTGATTTAACTACGGAAATGCTTTACAAGAAAGTTGATGATTTAGGTTATTTACCTCAGACTCAAGCAGCATCACCTGGTGATTTTGTTGAATTTTTCGAACCATTTATAAAAGATGGATATGATGTAATTTATATTGGAATTGGAAGTACAATATCTGGTACACTAAAAAGTGCTATGATAGCGAAAGATATGCTTGAAACTGATAAAATTCATATTATCGATTCATTAAATTTATCAAGTGGTATTGGGTTATTGGTTTTACATGCAGCCAAACTTAGAGATGAAGGTTTAGATGTAAAGCAAATAGTTGAAAAAATTACTTCATATGTACCAATGGTTAGAAGTCAATTTGCAATTAAGACAATGGATTATTTGCATAAAGGTGGGCGTGCAACAGGTCTTCAAGCATTCATGGGGTCTATATTAAAGTTGAAAATAATTATTAAAGTTGAAGATGGTAAACTAGGAGTATATAAGAAAACTGTTGGTAAAATGTCAAAAGCTTTAGATGTTATGATTGATGATTTAAAAGCTATGATTGATCGTGTCGATAAAGAATTTTTATTTATTACACATTCACTTGCTGACAGTTCTTATGAATATATTTATGAACAAATTAAAGATTTAGGTTTTAAACATATTATTAATGGCCACGCGGGTTGTGTTATATCCTCACACTGTGGTGAAGGAACAATTGGTATTTTATACATTGAGAATAAAAACTAATTTAATATAAAAAGGGGATATTTGTAGATGAAAAGAAATAAGATTTCTGTTATTGGTGCTGGGAATGTTGGATCAGCAGTAGCTTTTCATTTAATGATTTCTAAAATTGCATCAGATATTGTATTATATGATATTGACAATAAGAAAGCATTAGGTGAGGCATTAGATATTTATCAAGGTACAAGTTTATTAGCTCCTGTGAATGTATATGCAGGAACGCTAGAAGATACTAAAAATTCAGATATTGTAGTTATTACAGCTGGAGCTAATCAAAAGGTTGGAGAAACGAGATTAGACTTAGTTAATAAAAACATTCAAATTTACCAAACACTTATAAAAGACATCGTAAAGTATAATCCTAATGCGATTTTACTTGTTGTTTCAAATCCGGTTGATATATTAACATATATAACATATAAGATATCAGGGTTTCCTAAATCAAGAGTTATTGGTTCAGGAACAGTGTTAGATACTTCACGTTTTAAAGCTGCATTAGCACGTCGTTTTAATTTAGATTCAAGAAATATTCATGGATATGTAATTGGAGAACATGGCGATTCAGAAATTGCTGTATTTTCCAATCTTCATATTGGTGGTATTACAATTGATGAGTTTTTAAAATTAAAACATATCGAAGACATTAATTTTAAAGAAGATATTGCAAGTGAAATTAAAAATGCAGCATATGAAATTATTAGTCGTAAAGGTTATACAAATTATGCAGTAGCAGTAGCTGTTACAAAAATATGTACTGCAATTTTAAGAGATGAACGTTCAATTATGACTGTTTCAAGTTTTTTAGATGGACAATATGGTGTTTCTGATGTTTATCTTTCTACACCTACAATTGTTGGACGTGAAGGTATCTTAGAAATTTTAGAATTAACTTTATCACATCAAGAACAAATGCGTTTTAGAAAATCAGCCGATGTGATTAAAAACATTATTAAGGAGTCTAATTTATGAATATAGCAGTCATTGGTGCATCAGGTTTTGTTGGGTATGCTGTTACAAAAGAGGCATTAGAAAAAAATCATCATGTAAAAGCAATCTATCGAAGAAATTCAATTCCTGAACATCAAAATTTAGAACAATTTAAAATGACTATTTTTGATCAAGAACAATTCAAACAAGTCATCAAAGATGTTGATGTTGTTATATCTGCATATAATCCAGGATATTATCACGTCGATCAAAAATCACGTTATTTAGACGCATATGAAGTTATTTTTAATACCGTAAAAGCACTGAATAAGAGAATTATTGTAGTTATTGGTGCAACAACTCTCATTCAATATGATGGTGAATTGGTCAAACATGGATTTTATCCAAAACCATGGTTACATGCATTAGAAGGGCCCGATGCTGTATTTGAAAAATATCGTTTTGATAAATCAATTAATGTAACATGGGTTTCACCAGCAGCAGAATTAATTGATGGAAATAAAACAATGAATTACCGATATGATACAGATCATTTAATATATGATCAAAACTTTGAATCAAGAATTTCTGTACAAGATTTAGCTCATGCAATTATTTTAGAAGCTGAATCACCTAAATATGAAAAAATGCGTTTTACAATTGCATATTAAAATAAATTCAATTATAATAAAACAAACGCGATGAAGTGAAGAGTAATTATATATGTTATTTTAGCGACAAGTTGGTTGGTGAAAAACTTGATATGTATATAATGAAGGTCATCATGGAGCGGGTTTAATGAACATTTAGTAGTTAAACACGGGGAATTTAACCTCGTTATAAAAGTCAGAGTGCTATAGTACAAAACTATAGAACTAAGGTGGTACCGCGGATTTTAAATTCGTCCTTAAGATTTTTATCTTAGGGACTTTTTTTATGGATGAGGATATAAAAATATGATTCAAACTTTAAAGGGTGAAAAAGTCATATTAAGACAACCACGTTATGATGATATTTTGAGTTATCATTATTATGCGAGTCATTCAATGGTAGGGCCAAATGCTGGATGGCTACCTCATGAAAATCTTGATGAATCAAAAGCTGCGTTAAAGTTTTTGATTATAGAAAAATTAACATGGGCAATTACAACAAAAGATGATGTTTTAATTGGAACTATCGGATTATATGATTTGAAATTAGATAAAGAAAAATCTTGTTATATTGGATTTTCTTTAAATTATGATTTTTGGAATCAAGGAATAATGACAGAAGCATTAAAGTTAGTTTTGGATTATTTGTTAAATCAACTTAAATTCAATAAAATTTATGCATCATGTTATGAAGATAATTTTAGAAGCCAAAGTTTATTAAAAAAATTTGGGTTCAGTAAAATTAATGAAAGATTAGAATATCAATTAATATTTGAAAAAGAAAAAATGGTATATGATTATATGATCGAAAGGGGTTTATTATGAAAAAAGAACTCGAATCAAAATACGATTTTAGGAAAGTAGAAGAAAATCGTTATAACACATGGTTGAATTTAGATTTGTTTAGAGCAGGAAAGGATAAATCTAGACAACCTTTTACAGTTGTTATACCACCACCAAATGTTACTGGAAAACTACATTTAGGACATGCATGGGATACAACTATTCAAGATATTATTATTCGTCGTAAAAGAATGCAAGGTTATGATGCACTTTATTTGCCAGGTATGGACCATGCTGGTATAGCAACTCAAGCAAAAGTTGATGAAAGACTAAGAGAACAAGGTATATCTCGCTATGATCTTGGAAGAGAAAAATATCTTGAACATGCTTGGGGTTGGAAAGAAGAATACGCTTCTATTATTCGCCAACAATGGGCTAAATTAGGATTATCATTAGATTATTCAAGAGAAAGATTCACACTTGATGATGATTTAAATAAAGCTGTTAATAAAGTGTTCATTACACTTTATAATAAAGGATGGATTTATAGAGGCAACCGTATTATCAATTGGGACCCTGAAGCTAAAACCGCTCTTTCAAATATTGAAGTTGAACATATTGAAACAAAAGGTAAATTATACTATTTTAATTATCCATTAGTTGATGGGAATGGATTTATGACAGTTGCAACAACACGTCCTGAAACGATGTTTGCAGACCAAGCATTAATGGTACATCCTGATGATAATCGTTATCAATCATTTATTGGGAAACACGTTTACATCCCTGGGACAGAAATTCAAATACCGATCATTGCTGATGATTATGTTGATCGTTCATTTGGTTCTGGTGTTGTTAAAGTAACACCTGCTCACGACCCTAATGACTATGAGGTTGCAATTAGACATCATTTAAATATGCCATTATGTATGAATGATGATGGCACAATGAATGAAATGGCTTTTGAATTTAACGGTATGGATCGTTTTGAATGTCGTAAATTATTAGTTGAAAAACTAAAAAATTTAGGATTAGTTCAAAAAATTGAAGAACATATTCATATGGTTGGATATAGTGAAAGAACAGGTGTTATGGTTGAACCAAGATTGTCTTTACAATGGTTTGTAAAGATGGATGGTTTAACAAAACAACTTCTTGAAAATAATCAAGTTGAATTTGTTCCTGAACGTTTCAAAAAGACATTTGAAAATTGGATGAATAATATTCAAGATTGGTGCATCTCACGTCAATTATGGTGGGGTCATCGTATTCCTGCATGGTTTAAGGGTGATGAAGTTAAAGTACAAGTAGAGTGTCCTGGTGAAGGATGGGTACAAGATGAAGATGTATTAGACACATGGTTTTCAAGTGCTTTATGGCCCTTTTCAACATTAGGTTGGCCAAATGAAGAACATCCTGACTTTAAACGATATTATCCAACTGATGTTTTAGTAACTGGATATGATATTATCTTTTTCTGGGTTTCACGTATGATGTTTCAAGGTTATGAATTTACACATAAAGACCCATTTAAAACGGTTTTATTACATGGATTAATCCGTGATAAGGAAGGCCGAAAAATGAGTAAATCTTTAGGTAATGGTGTTGATCCAATGGATGTTATCGATACTTACGGTGCAGATGCCTTAAGATATTTTGTTGTTTCAAACTCAGCACCAGGTATGGATACACGCTATGAAATTGAAAAAGTAGAATATTCATGGAATTTTATTAATAAATTATGGAATATTTCAAGATTTGTCTTCATGAATATTGATGATTATAACGTTGAGATTGATGAGGAAAAATTAACTATTTTTGATCAATGGATTTTAACACGTTTAAGTGAAACGATTGAAACTGTAGATAATTTTTATGATCGATATGAATTCAATGAAGCTTCTCAAACAATGACAAGTTTCATTTGGGATGAATTCGCAAACTGGTATCTTGAAATTTCAAAAGTATCACTACAAAATGAATCATTAAGAAAAAACACACAAGCTGTATTACTTTATGTATTAAAAGACATCATGAAATTATTGCATCCATTTATTCCTTTTGTAACAGAAAAGCTATTCTTAGAAATTTCAGATGAGCCATCTATCATGATTTCTGAATGGCCAAAGAAAAAATATAAATTTCATGATTCAAAACAATTATTTAAAACATTTGAAGATGTTGTTACAAAGATTCGTAATTTAAGAAATGAATATCAAGTTGCATTATCTAAGCCATTAGATATTGTTTTAGATATAGATAATAATGATGTTTTAAATTTTGTTAAAAAGTATGAAATTTACTTTATGAAATTTTTAAATGCTAAGACATTTAAAATCAATGAATATATCGAGAATGCGATTTTAATTACAACTTCATTTATCAATTTACATATTTTAAAGAGTGATTTAATTGATCCAAAAGCTGAATTAGAAGCTTTATTAAAGCAAAAAGATACATTAGAAAAAGAAATTATTCGTTCAAAAAATATGTTAGAAAACGAAAAGTTCTTACAAAAAGCACCAAAAGAAAAAGTATTAGAAGAACGTACAAAATACGATCAATACTTAAAGCAATATGAAGAAATTGTAAAGAGATTGGAAAAACATGTTTAAGAACTTGGATATGGCCATCAATTGGGTTCAATCTCAAACTCGATTTAGACCAAAAGCTAGCTTGACTCACATCGAGCAAGCATTCAAATTGATGAATTTAGATTTATCAGATATTAAAAAAATACATATTACAGGTACTAACGGTAAGGGCTCAGTTTCGATGAATATTACACAAATGCTCATGGAACAAGGCTTTACCGTGGGTACATTTACATCACCTTATTTAGTTAAATTTAATGAAAGAATACAAATTAATAGAAATCCGATTTCTGATGATGATTTGCTGAATTTAATCAATGATATTTATAACTTAAAGGAAGAATATTTAAATATTAGTAATGAATCATTATCTTTTTTTGAATTACTTACACTAGCTGCATTCAAATACTTTTCGTTAAAATATGTTGATTATATGGTTATAGAAGTTGGAATTGGAGGATTATTAGATTCAACCAATATTCTTAATTATGATGTTTCAGTGATTACAAATATTGGTATGGATCATATGAAGCAGTTAGGTGACACAAAAGAAAAAATAGCTATTCAAAAATTAGGTATTTTAAAAGAAAAAGGTGTACTTTTTACAACAGTTGACGAATCGCTTCATTCCTTATTTATAAATACTGCTCAAAAACTTCATGCAAAAATTAATATTATTGATTCTCATGCGATTAAAACAATTTCATATATTCCGCATATCGTAAAATATAAAAATTATACATTTGAATTACCTTTACTTGGTGTTTATCAAAAAGATAATGCTATATTAGCTTATGAAGTTGTTAAATATTTATTACCAAAAACTAAAGATGAAGAATTAATTGAATCTTTAAAACATGTTCAATATGCAGGCAGATTAGAAAATGTGAAAGATAATATATTTATTGATGGCGCGCATAATGAACATGCTATAAATGCTTTAATTGAGAGCATTAAATTATTATTTTCAAATAAAAAAGTGTATATTTTATTCAGTGCTTTAGCAGATAAAGAGCCTGAACATCTTATTGGTAAATTTGAAAATATAGCAGAAGGTATTATTGTAACATCATTTCCAGATGTTCGATTTAAACCATTAAATAATATTGGTTATTTATATATCGAAGATCCTAAAAAAGCATTAAATTTTATTCAAAGTAAAACAACAAAAGATGATGTTATTTTAATTACGGGAAGTATTCATTTTATTGGATATATGAAGGCTCATATATTATAAAAAGAGGTAATTTATGTTAGTAAATGGAATGATGATATTTACTGAATTATATTCGGTAGAAAATCCTAAAGGATTAATAATTTTAACACATGGTATCGCACTACATTCATCATACTATAAAAATTTAGTTAAAATGATTAGTGCTTCTGGATTTGATGTTTTAACATATGATGTTAGAGGACATGGAAAATCACAAGGTAAACGTGGTGATATTGATAACTTTAAAACATTTACGAGTGATTTACACAAAATTGTTGAAACTAATCGTGAAAAATACTCTAAGATTATTTTAATGGGGCATTCAATGGGTGGAATCATTACTAATGCATATAGTGTTCAATATGATGATTATGATGCTTCTATAGTATTATCAGCACCTACCGAACCACATAATTTTGGTATATTTAACTTATTACCATTATGGATGGTTGGTCAGTCCAAGGTAAAAACTAATTTTAAAGATTCAAGACTAAGCCATTTAACACCTTCTGATAATGTGGATCCTTATGCTTTAAAATATTTTACATTTAGATTAATATCTCAAATTACAAGAAAAGCACCACAATTCATAACTAAAAACATTATAAAAATTCAAAAACCAATATTGATACTTCATGGAACCGATGATAAATTAGTTCCGATCTCACAAAGTGATAATTTTTATCACAAGCTAAGTGTTAAAGATAAAACATTTATACCAATAGAAACAGGATATCATAATTTGCATGATGATACAGTTACACCAATTGTTGGAGAAGTAATTGTTGATTGGTTAAATCGTCATTTTTAAAAAGTTCGCCTAACAGCGAACTTTTTTATTGAAATAAAAAAGTTATGCTAATTTGCCAGCATAACTTTAATAATTATTTTTCTATATTTTGGTTTTTCTTTTGACCAATCTTGTTTTCAGTACCGTGATATAATCGAACAAAGTTTTTTCGATGCATAAAGATTATGAGTGATACCATAATTGACACACCGATAAGATTAACGATTTGAGTTAATAAATTATCTTCAATTATTGCAGTAACCCACATACCAACACCAACTAAGAATGTTGCAACTACAGAACCTATTGATACATACTTTGTTGTAAAAGCAACTAAGAAGAAGATAGCAATTCCTAGTAAACCAACGATAGGATTAAGTGCTAGTACTGCACCAACTCCTGTAGCGACAGCTTTACCACCTTTACCACCAATAAATATTGAAAATATATGTCCTATTCCAGCAGCTACACCATAAAGAATTGATATATCAAATGAATTAATATGTGATAATGTATCAGATATTGGTGTGCCAGCGAGTACATAACGCACAATAATGATTGGTAGTGCACCTTTTAAACAATCAAGAAAGAAAACAGGAATACCATATTTTTTTCCAAGTACACGTGTTACGTTTGTAGCACCAACATTTTTTGATCCATGTTCACGGATATCGATGCCTTTAAAAAGTTTAGGGATAACAAACCCATATGGTACTGCACCAAATAAATATGAAATTAATAATGCGATGAGAATATAAACATATTGCATAAAATCTACCTCTTGCAAAGATTATAACATACTTATATAAAATAAGTATGATAAAATTACGATATTTTTTAAAATAGCATTAAAATATTGACAGTGCCAATTCTTTGTTATACAATATATTTGGCACTAGGGAATACAGAGTGCTAAAAGGTGGGATTTGATGCTAACATCAAGACAAAAATTAATTTTAAAAGCAATTATAGATATTTATGCTGAAACTGCTGAACCTGTTGGTTCAAAGACATTGATGAATTTACCATATCTTAATTTTTCAAGTGCAACCTTACGTTATGACATGGCGGCATTAGAAGAATTAGGATATTTAGAAAAGACACACACTTCATCAGGTCGAATTCCATCTGAAAAAGGTTATAGATACTACGTAGAACATTTAGTGACAAGAGATTCAGATGTTCAAAATGTATATCCGCTTGTTGATGAAATTTTTGAAAGAAATCAATTAGCTCGTGAAAAAGCAATCGAAGAAGCGATTAAGTTATTAAGTGATTTAACTAATTACACGGCGGTTGCTGTTGGTCCTGACATTAATGATGCGCGTATTCAAAAAATAGATTTAATTCCGCTTGATGATAAAAATGCTGTCATATTAATAGTTACAGATAAAGGACATGTACAACATCAACAGATACATTTAATTGATGATTTAAGCATTCGCGATGTAAAAGAAGTTATATCAACACTTAATGATTTATTGACTAGTCGTTATTTGCATGATGCAATGCGTATTCTTAAAGAAGAATATGCTAAAAAAGAATTAGATCAATTCATGACTTTACAACGTCAACTAATCGATTCTTTCATCGAGGCATTTAGTAAATTCGCTAGTGAAACGTTTTACTTATCGGGTATAACAAATATCTTTGATCAACCTGAGTTTAGTAATGTATCACATATTAAAAAACTAATTGATATGATGGATCGTAGAGAAATTGTAAAATTAATTGGTTCTCCTGAAGGGTTATCAATTAAATTTAAATCTGATATTGAAGTAATTCCATCAAATCAAATGACAGTTATATCAATGCCTTATTTTATCAACGAAGATGAAAAGGGAACAATTGCATTACTAGGTCCAGCACGTATGAATTATAAAAAAGTTATTCCACTTTTAGAGTATATTGCAGCAAATCTTGCAAAACTATATAAGGATGAGGGGTGAATTTAGTGGAAGAAAAAGATATCATCAATGAAGAGATTAAAAACGAAGCAGTAGAAGAAAAATTAGAACCTCAACAAAAAGAAAATAAAAAGAAAAAAAATAAAAAAGAACAGGAAATTGAAAAATTGAATGAAGAAATTAAAGAGCTAAATGACAAATACTTAAGAACTTTAGCTGAAATGGAAAACTTCAAAAAACGAATTCAACAAGAAAGAATTCAAGAAAGAAAGTATGCATCAAGTCAATTTGCAACACAACTTTTAATACCGTTTGATCAACTAGATAAAATCGTTGATTATCCTACAGATAACGAATTATTAAAAAATTATCTTATTGGATTTAAAATGATTCGCGATCAATTTGTTCAAATTTTCGAACAAGAAGGAATTAAAGAAATTAAAGCACTTGGTGAGATGTTTGATGCAAACTTACATCATGCTGTTGAAAAAGGTAATGATTCTGAAAAACCTAATGGTGTGATATTAGAAGTGTTCCAAAAAGGATATCATTATAAAGATAGAATTTTAAGACCAGCCATGGTCAAAGTGAATGAATGGAGTGATAACAATGGCGAAAACAAATAAAATTATTGGTATTGACTTAGGAACTACAAACTCTGTTGTTTCTGTTATGGAAGGAAATGACGTTAAAGTCATTACAAATGCTGAAGGTGGACGTACAACGCCATCTATCGTTGCATTTAAAGGTGATGAAATTCTAGTTGGTGAAGTGGCAAAACGCCAAATGATCACTAATCCAAACACAATTTATAGTATTAAAAGACATATGGGTGATATGAACTACAAAGTTAAAGTAGATGATAAAGAATATACACCTCAGCAAATTTCTGCATATATCTTAAAAGCATTAAAGAAAACTGCAGAAGATTATTTAGGAGCAACAGTTACAGATGCTGTTATTACAGTACCTGCGTATTTCAATGATGCTCAACGTCAAGCAACAAAAGATGCTGGTGCAATCGCTGGTTTAAACGTTCGTCGTATTATTAATGAACCAACTGCCGCAGCATTAGCATATGGTCTTGATAAAACAGATAAAGAACAAACTATTTTAGTCTTTGACTTAGGTGGTGGTACATTCGACGTATCAGTACTACACTTAGCTGAAGGTACATTTGAAGTTATTTCTACAGCAGGTGATAACCGTCTTGGTGGAGATGACTTTGATGAAAGAATCTACAACTATTTAGCACAAGAATTTAAAAAAGAACATGGTATTGATATTCTAAAAGATAAAATGGCTTTACAACGCTTAAAAGATGCAGCTGAAAAAGCTAAGAAAGAATTATCAACATTAACTCAAACAACTGTATCATTACCATTTATTACAATGGGTCCTGCTGGTCCATTACATCTTGAAACAACTGTTACACGTGCAAAATTCAATGAATTAACAAAAGATTTAGTTGATCGAACAATGGGACCAGTACGTCGTGCATTATCAGATGCGAAATTAACTGCTAAAGATATTGATCAAATTTTATTAGTTGGTGGATCAACTCGTATCCCTGCAGTTCAAGAAGCAGTAACACGTGAACTTGGTAAAGAACCTAACAAGTCAGTTAACCCTGATGAAGTTGTTGCAATGGGTGCTGCAATTCAAGGCGCCGTATTATCAGGTGATGTGAAGGATGTATTATTACTTGATGTTACACCACTATCATTAGGTATTGAAACATTAGGTGGTGTATTTACTAAGTTAATTGAACGCAATACAACAATTCCAACATCAAAATCACAAATCTTCTCAACTGCTGCAGATAATCAACCTGCTGTGGATATTCATGTATTACAAGGTGAAAGACCGATGGCAGCGGACAATAAGACTTTAGGACGCTTCCAATTAACAGATATTCCACCTGCACCACGTGGTGTTCCTCAAATTGAAGTTACATTTGATATAGATGCAAATGGTATTGTTTCTGTTCGCGCTAAAGATTTAGGTACAAATAAAGAACAAAAAATTACAATCACAGGTAATGGTGGTCTATCACAAGAAGAAATTGATCGCATGGTTAAAGAAGCTGAAGAATTCGCTGAATCCGATAAAAAACGTAAAGAAGAAGCTGATTTACGAAACGAATCTGATAACTTTATTTTCTCAGCACGTAAAGCGTTAGAAGATCTTGGTGATGAAGCAACTCAAGAAGAAAAAGATAATGTTAATAAAGCAATTTCTGAATTAGAAGAAGCATTAAAAGGTACAGATTTAGATGTTATTCGTCAAAAGAAAGATGCTTTAGTATCAGCATCTCAAGCAATTGCTGTAAAAGCTTATGAAAAAGCTCAAAAAGCACAAGATAATAATAAAGATAACAATGATGGCACAGTAGATGCTGAATTTACTGATAAATAATCAAACAGGGATATTTTTTCCCTGTTTAGTTTAAGGAAATTAAAAATATGGCAAAAAGAGATTATTATGAAATCTTAGGCATTTCTAAAACTGCAAGTACAGAAGAAATTAAGAAAGCCTATAGATCTTTAGCAAAAAAATATCATCCAGACGTATCTACTGAGCCAGATGCAGAAGCCAAGTTTAAAGAAGTGCAAGAAGCGTACGACACATTAAGTGATCCACAAAAACGTGCTCAATATGATCAATTTGGGCATGCAGGTGCCAATGGCAATCCGTTTGGTGAAGGGTTTAGTGGTTTTGGCGGTTTTGGCGGATTTGAAGATATTTTCAGTTCGTTCTTTGGTGGAGGTAGTCGACCAAGACGTGAAAATAATGTCGGAGATGACATTAATATACGCATGACGATTGACTTCATGGAAGCTGTTTTAGGTACTGAAAAAGAAATTGAAGTCGAAATTACAGAAGATTGTCGTCATTGTCATGGTACTGGTGCAGAAAGTAATAAAGATATTGAAGTATGTTCTAGATGTCACGGCCAAGGATATGTCAATGTCGATCAACGAACAATATTTGGTAATGTGCGTACTCAAACAGTATGTCCTGTTTGTGGTGGACGTGGTCAGACAATTAAAAATAAATGTCATGTATGTTCTGGATCAGGACGTCAAAGAGTTAAGAAGAAAGTTAATGTTAAAATACCTGCAGGTGTTGATAGCGACATGACATTAAGGGTACCAGGTTATGGACATGGTGGTAAAAAAGGTGCTGAATCTGGCGATTTATTCATAACATTTAAAGTAAGACCTCATAAAGTATTTAAACGACAAGATATGGATATTATTCTTGAAGTACCAATTACATTCTCTCAAGCAGCTTTAGGCGATAAAGTTGTTGTTCCAACTATTTACGGTGATGTGGATCTAACAATTCCAGCTGGTATACAATCCGGTACAACCTTAAGGATGAGAGAAAAAGGTATTAAGGATGTTCGTTCAAACAGACGTGGTGATCAATTAGTTGTTATCCAAGTTGAGACACCTAAGAACTTATCAAGTGAAGAAAAGAAATTATTCGAACAGCTTAAAAACTTAGATACACCAAGAAAAGAGTCTATTTGGAAAAAATTTAAGAGTTTTTTTCAAAATCAAAACAATTAGAGGTAATGAATTACCTCTTTTGTTTTATAATAATAACTAAGTAGGTGATTAAATGATATTAGTTAAACATCATAATGAAGGTAATTTAGAACCATATTTTTACTACGCCTTAGAACATTATGTTTTAAATGAATTATTAAAAGAAGGGGAAACCTATTTTTTTACTTGGAAAATTAAAGGTGTCATTTGTGGTAAAAACCAAGTGATTGAAAATGAAGTTAATTTTCCATATGTTAAAGAACATCATATTAAAGTTTTTAGACGTCCAACAGGTGGTGGTGCAGTCTATTCTGATGAAAATAATACGATGTTTACAATTATTACAAAACGAGATAAAGAAGGTTTTACATTCAAAAAGTATTTACAACTTATCATCGATGCATTTAAAAAATTAGGTGTTAATTTAGAATTTACTGGAAGAAACGATATTACTTTAGATGGTAAAAAGGTAAGTGGTAATGCTTTCTTACAAAATAAAAATGGAATGCTCATGCATGGTACAATGATGTATGATTTAGATATTGAAACAATGGTTCGTGCGCTAACACCACCAGATGAAAAGTTAATCTCTAAAGGCATTGAATCAGTACGTTCAAGAGTGAACAACTTAAAACCATATTTAAATGGAATGAGTGAAAAAGAACTATTCGAATTCTTAGAAAAAGAATTATGTGATCAAGTTTATGAAATAAGCGACAAAGAGGTTGAAAAACTTTGGAATGATGCTAAATATTATCAAACAGATAAGTTCTTATATCAAGATCAACCGCCATTTACTCAAAAGTTAAAAAATCGCTTCCCATGGGGATACATCGAGGCTTTAATTGATGTTAAAGATGGTGTGATTCAAAATATAAAATTTAAAGGAGATTTCTTTAATTTAGACAGTTTAGATGCTTTTGAGGAAGCATTTAAAGGTGTGACTTATAGTTACCAAGATATAAAATCAGTTCTCGATCGATTTACATTAAGTAACATGATTCTAAATAGTCAAAATGAAGATTTCAACAAATTATTTAAAGATGCATTTTTAAATGTATAAATTTTGATTTATAATTGACTTATGATAACATTTTTTATATAATACATTAGGTTGAGGTGTTATTTATGAAAATATTAATTAAAGAATTAGAGCCAGTTACCTCAATTGATTATCAATTAGATTTAAATGATTATGTTCAAAATGTCGTTGATTTAGTTTCAATCGAAGATTGCAGAGTACAAGGTAAAATTTATAAAGAAATCGATTCAGTTCGATTAGAATTAAAAATTGATGCGAAAATTACTCAAAAATGTGCAATCACATTGAAACCAGTACCTTATAATCTATCATTTGAAACAGAAATAATTTATTCAAATGATAAAGATAATATGGATTATGCATTAGAAGATGAAATTCATCTTAGTGATATTGTTTTTGCTGAAATTCTTTTAGAAAAGGAAGTCAATGTTTATCACGAAACAGCTAATCCAGATCTTTTCAAAGATGATAGAGAAAAAGGTCATCCAGCGTTTGAAGCTTTAAAAGATTTAATGAAGAAAAATTAAGGGAGGTGACCTGGCATGGCAATACCTTTTAGAAGACACTCCAAGGGTGCTAAAAGACGTCGTCGTTCACATTACAAACTAAAGACTCCAACAATCGTTGTAGATCCTCAAACAGGTGAATTTACATTACCTCATAGAGTAACTCCAAACAGCGGTTATTATAAGGGACAATTAGTTTTAGAGAAGAAAAACAAAAAAGCTGAATAATTTTCTTCGAAAAGAAAAAGCACGAGAAGTGCTTTTTTCTTTGGTATAATATGTATGAGGTAAGCGTATGAAACATATTACAGTATTATTAAATGAAGCAGTTGAAGGATTGAATATAAAACCAAATGGAATCTATGTCGATGCGACATTAGGTGGTGCAGGACATTCAGAAGCTATATTAAAAAAATTGACAACAGGGCATTTATTTGCATTTGATCAAGATGATTATGCTATTATGCGTGCAAATGAACGCTTAAAAGAATATCCAAATAAAACAATTATTCATAGTAATTTTTCGAACATGAAAGAAAAACTTAGTGAATTAGGTATTCATCACGTGGATGGTATCTTATTTGATTTAGGTTTATCAAGTTTTCAAATAGATGATGAATCAAGAGGTTTTTCTTACTTAAAAGATCATAAACTAGATATGAGAATGGATTTAAGTCAACCAATTTCTGCGTATGAAATTGTTAATGAATATTCAAAAGAAGAGTTAGCTCGTATATTTAGAGTTTATGGTGATGAGAAAAATGCGTGGAAAATCGCATTAGAAATTGAAAAGCGACGTCCTATTCATACTACTTTAGAACTTGTTCAAATAACAGATAAAATCAACAAAGATGTCAAAGGACATTCTGCGAAAAGAGTTTTTCAAGCTTTGAGAATTGCAGTAAACAATGAATTAGAAGTATTAGAAAATGCATTAAAACAAGCACTTGAATTACTTAATCCATTAGGACGTTTATCAATTATTACTTTTCATTCGTTAGAAGATCGAATTGTTAAACATTTTTATAAGGATAATAGTGAATATCAATTACCGAAAAACATTGATGTTCGCAATTTTCCAAAACCGCCATTAAAAATTATAAATAGAAAGGCAATCACACCATCTATAGAAGAATTAAATGAAAATCCAAGAAGTCATAGTGCACAATTAAGAATTGCTGAAAAACAATAAAAAAGTAGGTTAGTTAAACCTACTTTTTACCTATTTTTTTACCTGATACTAGTATTCGAATATATTCTGTTTTAAAACCTTTTAATGCGGCATATGATTTAATGAGTTCATAAACATCGGGAACATCAAATTCTTCGATTACAGTTTCTTTTGTTTCTGGATTTTTATATACAAAATGTAAATGATTATCATTTTTATGATAAGGATTATCACTACCTAAATCATAATACTTTGTACCATCAATATCAAATTCGATAATCATTCCATTGTTCATAAAAAATTCTAAGTTATTATAAAGTGTGGAAACATTATGAAATCCTAATAATGTTAATTCTTTTTGAATTTCTTTGAAGGTTAAGTGTCTATCTTTTAAAACTTCTAACAAAGCTTTTCTAGCTTTTGTAAAACGATTTTTAGATTTCATATCCTTCCTCCTTTAAATCTGAATGTTTATTGAAATAATCACGCATGACTTGGTGGACTTTATCTTTTGTTAAATTGAGTGATTGGTGTTTTGTATCCCCAATGATGACTTTAACAGGTTCTAATATATGCATTTCAAGAAGTGGCTTTTTTCGATATAATTTTTGAATACCTTTAGGTTTTTTATAGACATAAACAAATGGAAGAATATCTGCATTTGCATCAACTGCAAATCTAAATGCTCCAGATAAAAATTTACGAATACCTACATGATATGGTTTAAGAGCAGCTTCTGGCATAACTAATATTGGTGTTTTCTTTTCTAATTGGTAATTTAATTCATCTAAAAACTGTAACATATGTTCCTTTGATTCAGGAATAGGAATACCACCCGCTAATCTTAAAATTTTACCAATTACAGGTAATCCTAAATTACTTTGAAGCATTGTTACATACATTCTACGCGGAAAAACAGCGGTACCAATCCATATAGCATCTAAAGGATGAATGTGGTTCGACACTAATACATGTTTATTTTTCTTTAGATATTTAAGGTGTTTCTGATTTTTAACGCGTAAGCCACGAATTAAAATGCCATAAATATAGTAAATTATAATTTTTATCAATAATACTAAAAGCGTACTAAAAAATAAAAATATTGGATTTTTAATAAAAAAACGATATCCCTTTTTTAGTTTTACGGGTTTAGCATTTATTGTTTTAAATTCGTGTTCGACCCTATTTGGATTATGCTCAGACATGAAATGACCCTTTCGTATTTATTTATAAAAATTATAACATTATTTATAAAAAATATCACACAAAGTATTAAAAAAACATCTCAATCTTTAAAGGAAAGCAGTTATTACATGTTATAATATTCTTTGAGGTAATGATATATGGTATTAGTTTATGGTGGATCATTTAATCCACCTACAAAAGCACATCAATTAATTATTGAATCACTTATCCAAAAGTATAAACCAAATCGGTTTATTATTTTACCTGTTGGACATAAATATACTTGGAAAGATAATTTGTTACCATTTGAGTACCGTTATGAAATGCTTCAATTAATATTTAAACATAATGATTTAATTGATATATCTGACATTGAAAATAGAGATGATTTTAAAGGAACATATCATTCATTAAAACAAGTTCAAAAAACACATCCTAAAGAGAAGATATTTTTTATCATAGGAACGGATCACTTAAAAACGATGCACCTTTGGAAAAACTATGAAGCCTTACTCAATGAGTTTTCATTTATTATCGTAAAACGACCAAAGTATGAATTATCATTTGAGATATTTAAACGTTTTAATACGTATTATGAGGTTTTTGAATTTGAAAGTGATATTTCAAGTTCAAGAATCAGAGATAATATAGAAAAATATAAAAACGATTTAGATGATAAAGTATACCAATATATCATTCAACATAAGTTGTATCAAGGAGAAAAACTATGAAACATAATTTTATTAAAATCGATTTAGTAAGTCCAAAAATTACAATTGGGAGCCCACTATTAAATGTAAATCCAATTTTAAAGATGTTGGATGAATCAAAAGCAGATATCATCTTATTTCCTGAGTTAACATTATCAGGTTATACTGCAGGTGATCTGTTTTACCAATCTTTCTTTTTAGATGAAGTTTATCAAAGTTTAGAGAAAATTGTAAATGAAACAACATATAAAGGCATATATATTTTAGGTTTACCTTACATGGTAAATGATGTTTTATATAACATTGCAGTTGTTATACAAAATAAAAAAATTATCGGTGCTATTCCTAAATATTTCTTACCAAATACAAAAGAGTTTTATGAAAAACGTTGGTTTAGAGAAGGTATTAAACATCAAACATTCGATATTGAAATTCTTGGACAAAAAGTACCTTTTGGACATATTGTATTTAAAGATGAAAAATCAAATATTTCATTTGGTGTTGAAATTTGTCAAGATATGTGGGGGATGTTTCCACCAAGTAATGAGTTAGTTTTACAAGGTGCACAAATGATCTTTAATTTATCATCGTCTCCTGAAAACATTTATAAACCAGAAACAAGAAGAAATATTGTTATTGAAAATTCAAGACGTCAAATTGGTGGTTATTTTTACACCTCAAGTGCATACGAATCTTCAACTGATTTAGTATTCTCTGATCATAAGATAGCAGCAGTTAATGGTGATCTAATTGATGAGTCAGATCCAAGTACTTTAACTGAAAGACTTACTATTGATATAAATATTGAATCTATTCGTCATCAAAGAAGAATGGATACCAATTTTAAAGATATTAAAGAAAATCTTCCTTATGTAAGGAAAGTATCTGTTGAATTTAAAGAAGATGAAAATTTTAAGTTTGCTAAAGCCATAGAAACTCAACCATTTTTACCTGGTGGAAAAGTTGAGGACTTTAGCTTCATACACACTTTACAGGTAAGAGCTTTAGTTCAAAAATTATCAAGTATTCCAACCAAAAGAGTAATTATTGGTATGAGCGGAGGACTTGATAGCACTTTGGCTATGCTCGTTCTATATGATGCATATAAAGCATTAAATCGTGATGTTAAAGATATTATTGGTGTTACATTACCTAGTGAAGTTACATCTCACGCAACGAAATCTGACGCATTAAGATTAATGGAATCTTTAGGAGTAACATCCTTGGAAATCCCAATTAAAGATGAGTTGAATGTTCATTTAATTCAAATTAATCATAAGAAACTAGAAGATGTAACATATGAAAATGCTCAAGCACGAATTCGAACACTTTATTTAATGAATTTATCAAATCAATATGATGGAATTGTATTAGGTACAGGAGATTTAAGTGAGATTGCATTAGGATGGATGACATTCAACGGAGATCATATGAGTATGTATAATCCGAATGGTGGTATTCCTAAAACAATTATTCGTGCACTAGTTTTATACCATGCAGAACACGGTTTCAAAATGTTGGAAAATGTGTTAAAAAATATAGCGAAACGACCTATTTCACCTGAACTTAAGTCAAATCAATCAACTGAGGATAGTATTGGTCGTTATGAGATAAATGATTTTATGCTATATTATCATTTGGTCGAAGGTGCTGATGAAAATACTTTAACTTTTTTAGTTAAAGAAGCTTTTATGCTTGATGATTTCGTTGTAGAACAATATGTTACAAGATTTTTCAAACGATTCTACACACAACAATTCAAACGTATTCCAATGCCTGAAGGACCTAAAATTTTTAAGGTGTCATTATCACCACGTGGTGATTTAAGATTACCAGCAGATATTAAAAGAAAGTAGTTTTGTACAATGAAAAAGAAAGTTTTAATTGGGTTATCCGGTGGTGTCGATTCATCTGTTGCAGCATTATTATTACTAAAAGCAGGTTATGATGTTGAAGGTGTTTTCATGCGTAACTGGGATTCAGCTGCAAATATGGATTTTAAAGGTAACCCCACACTGTATGATGAAACATGTGAACAAGAAAGAGATTATCAAGACGCGAAAATGGTTGCAGATAAACTAGGAATTGTTTTGCATAGAGTTGATTTTATCCATGAATATTGGGATAGAGTTTTTTCATATTTTATTGATGAATATAATAAAAATAGAACACCTAATCCAGATGTATTATGTAATAATGAAATTAAATTTAAAGCATTTGTTGATTACGCTCAAAAGTTCAATCCGGATTATATTGCAATGGGTCATTATGCAAATATTGATCATTCTGGCGAATATCCTCGTTTATTACGTGCATATGATAAAAATAAAGACCAAACATATTTTTTAAGTCAATTAAAGACTGAACAATTAAAAAATGTATTATTTCCAATTGGTCATCTAACAAAGTCTGAAGTTAGAAAACTTGCAAAAGAAGCAGACTTAATAACTGCTGAAAAGAAAGATTCAACAGGTATTTGTTTTATTGGAGAAAGACATTTTGCTGAATTTCTTTCAAATTATTTGCCAGCTAAAGAAGGTGATATGCGTCGTTTAGATGGTACATATATTAAAAAACACTTTGGATTAATGAATTATACAATAGGACAACGAAAAGGTTTGGGTATTGGTGGTTCTAAAGATACTCAAGATGCTTGGTTCGTTGTTGGGAAAGATTTAAAAACAAATACTTTATTTGTGGAACCGGGATTCCATCACCCATATTTATATTCTGATAATGCTATCATTACAGAAGTTAAATGGCGTGGTGAAAAGAAAAATGGCGAATATACTGCAAAATTTAGATATCGTCAAGATGATCAAAAAGTATTGATAGAATGGATTGATGATACAACATTAAAAGTATTATATCCACATAAAGTAAGAGCTGTAACACCCGGTCAAGTGTGTGCTATATATTCAGGTGATGAATGTGTAGGTTCAGGTTTTATTTCAGAAGTATTTATGAAGGATGAGAAAAGACTTTATAGCTAATGGAAAAGATTAAGGGATACGTACAATCAATTAAATATAAGAATGATGAGAATGGTTATACGATTGCTAAATTAGAAACGCCCGAAAAAGAAATAATTACTATTTTGGGCTTTTTTCCTATTTTAAATGAAGAAGTACTATATGAATTTCAAGGTTCATATGTCATTCATCCTACCTTTGGTAAACAATTTAAAGTTGAAACTTATGAAAGAATAGAAGATATCACTGAACCGGGATTAATTCGATATTTGTCAAGTGAGCAATTTACAGGTATTGGACCTAAAACAGCTATGAAAATCGTTGAATTATTAGGTGTTGATGCTATTGATAAGATTTTAGCGGATCCTAACGTTTTAAGCCCTATTTTAAAGCCTGAACGTCGACAATTATTATATGAACAATTAACATTAGATTTAATGATGCAAAAAACCTTTATTAAACTATTTGAATATGGTTTAAGCTATAAAGTATCAATGAATTTATATAAAATATATGGTTCCCAAACTGTTGAAAAAATAGAAGAAGATCCGTTCCGTTTGATGTATGAAGTGGATGGTTTTGGGTTTTTAAAATCACTTGAATTAGCAATCAGATTAGGTATTGAAAAAGATGATATAAGAACAATTAAAGCTGCAATTATTTATATTCTTAATCAAACATCTTTTCAACACGGTGATTTATATTTAGACAAAAAATCATTAAATGAAAAGGTTAATAAATTATTAAATATTGAAATCAATATTGATGATGGCTTAACACTTTTAGAAAAGGAAGCTAAGATTAAAGTTGAAAAGGATTTATATTTTTTAACTGAAATTTATTATTCTGAAATTCAACTTGCTAAATCATTATTAAGTTTAACGAATCAGCCAAAACGTAAACTTGATATAGATTATTTAGAGTTATTACTTAATCAGATATCTATTCAAAAAAACATAGAATATACAGAGAAACAAAAAGAAGCAATTATCCAATCGATTATAAATCCTTTAACAATTATTACAGGTGGCCCCGGTACAGGAAAAACAACGCTTATAGATGGTTTGCTTAATCTTTATGCAACTTATTATAAACTTAACCTGAAAGACCCTTATATAAGCGAAAAAATTGGTTTAATGGCTCCAACAGGGAGAGCTTCTAAGAGAATGAAAGAAATTTTAGGTTTAGAAGCAAGAACAATACATGCTCAATTAGGTTTTGATTTTGATCATTCATTTAAATTTGATAAATATAATCCTTTGCCACATCAACTTATTATTATTGATGAGGCATCAATGATAGACATCTTTTTAGCAAGACGACTATTTGATGCGATTTCTGAAAAAGCACAAGTAATTATCGTTGGTGATGAAGACCAATTACCTTCTGTAGGTCCCGGTAATGTTTTAGGTGACATGATTGCATCAAATGTCATACCAGTTATTCGTCTTAAAGAGATTCACCGTCAAGCTAAAGATTCACATATTATTTCACTTGCCAAAAGCATTAATGAACAAAAATTAACTTATGAAGATTTAATTAGTTCAAATGAGGTCATTTTATATCAAGGTGAACAGTCACAAATAAAAAAAGTAATTTTAGGTCAAATTGAAGGTGCAATCAAAAAAGGATATGATATTTATAATGATATTCAAGTATTAATTCCACAATATAAAGGTGAATTAGGAATTGATGCTATGAATGAAGCTATTCAAAAAATGGTTAATCCAAATGTCAATAGTTCAGTATTTATGTCATACGGTGATAAAAAATACTATAAAGGCGATAAAGTCATCCAATTAACAAATGATAAAGAACGTCAAGTAATGAATGGTGACATTGGATATGTTAAAAATATTTATTTAAACCAATATGATAAACTTCAAATGGAAATTTCATTTGATAGTAAACTTGTCTATTATGATCAAGCTGATTTAGAAAATATTAATTTAGCATATGTTATTTCAATTCATAAATCTCAAGGTTCAGAATACAAAATTGTATTCTTACCAATTATTAAAAGCTATTTGCATATGCTTAAAAAAGAACTTATTTATACAGCAATTACACGTGCTAAAGAGTATTTATTGATTTTAGGAGATATGAGATTACTTCAATATGCCTCAAATCAATTATCTGAAAAACGTAAAACAATGCTTAAATCTAGATTAACTTTAGATAATGAAAAAACATTATTTGATGAGTCTATCGAAGAAATCAATATTGATGATTTAAGCCCATATGATTTTATGAAATAAAAAAACCATACGAACTACAATTTTTAGTTCATATGGTTTTTTTTATCGACTAAATGAGAACAACCAATCCAATATACCTTTTTCTTCATAGGCTCTATTCCAAGAACCATGACTAGCATCTTGATAAAGCGTAAACCTATAGTTTTTATGATTTTGACTAAAAAATTTATTAGCTTCTATATAACTATTTGGATTAACTACTTGGTCATCAATAGAGTGGAACATCCAAATTGGGGTTTTTAGATATAAAGGTAGTATATTTAAATCGATTTTTCCACATATTAATATTGCGGATGCAAACTTTTCAGGGAATCTAGCAATTAAATCTGCTGTTTTACCAGCACCCATGGACAATCCGATTAAGTGAATGTGTTTTGGATCAATAGGAAATTTTTTTAGTAAATCATAATCCAAGAAACGATTCCATAAATGAGATACTGGAATGTAAGGTGTATTTTCAAAACTATAAATGCCATCTGCCAATAACTGAGATCGATCAATCCAGTACTCTGTTTCTTTAATTTGTGGAGCAATAATTATTGTATCATCTTTATATTTTGGATGATTGATAATGTATTCTAGTATTTTAGTATTAAATTGAATGTGTTTTAATCCATCATCTCCACGTTCACCAGCACCATGGAAAAATATGACAGCACGATAAGATTCTCTTTTAGTTTTTGGTATATAAATGCGATATAAAATTTTACCTTCATAAATGGATGGATTTTCGTAAGTTTCTAAATACATATAGTTTTCTAACTTCATTTTAATATACTCCTAATAATCGAATTTTTACATCGTAAATACTCATAAAATCATTTATGATTTCTTGAATATTTTTATGATTGATATCTAATTCTAAAAAGAAATGATGTAACCCAATTTTATCTATTATTGGGCGTGAAATAATGGACTTAAGATTAATATTGTGTTCTTTAAAAATATGTAATAAATCGTATAATAGACCGGGTCTATCGTCATTTGGTGTTATAACGATTAAAGCATTATTTGAATTTCGAATATGAAGTGTTTTTTCGATACATGCAAATCTAGTTTGATTGGGATTAATATCTTCAATATGATGTATCGTTAATTCAAATGGAAAATTAACAAGGTGATGCGGAATAATGGCTGCCCTTTTATCTAGATTTTCCATAAGTTTTTCTAAAGACTCAGTATTTGATTCTGTCTGTATAAACTTCAAATGCTTAAATTTTGATAGGAAACTTAAACATTGTTGAAGCGCTTTATATTGAACATATACTTCATCAACTGAATCTATACTTACCTCATTAGTTACAAACGAAAAAGTGACATCAACTCGTTCAATTGAAGAAATAAAATAATTGTCATACTTAACTAATAAGTCAAGTGTTCTTTGAACAAAGCCATCAATTGAATTTTCAAGTGGAAGTACTAAGATATCTTCTTTAAACGTATTAAAACATAAATCAATACTTGGTTCATATCGAATAACAGCTTTATTGTCTAACTTTTCAATTATTTTTTGACAGGCAATTTCTGAATAAGTTCCTTTTGGGCCTAATGTAAGTATTTTTATCATATGTCATCCCCTATGATTCAATATTTTAACATATTTAAATATTATAAGTATATCAATATAAGAAAATTCGATTTCGAAATATAATAAAGATACTGATTTGATGAACAAATGATAAAATAATATAGAATTATAAAGAGAGTGATAGCCTTGGAAAAGATCAAAAGTTATATCATCTTATCAAAAGCAAAGAATGCTTTAGAATCAATTATGAAACAAAATATTGAATCATATGGTTTGACTATGAATGAGTTTTCGGTTTTAGAAGTTCTTAATACATATGAACGATTAATGGTTAATGAAATCATTCAAAAGGTTTTAATACCAAATTCAAGCTTAACATATGTTCTTGAGCGATTAGAGTCAAAAGGATATATTTCTCGAATTCAATGTACATCAGATAAAAGAGCATTTTATATTTCTATAACTACAGAGGGTAAATCTTTAATGAATGAAATATTACCGAAACATTTTAAATTTATTCAAAATGTATACGGTGTACTTAGTGATAATGAAGTAGAGGAATTAAATCGATTACTTAAAAAAATAGGTTATCATGCTGAAAAATTTAACGATTGAAGGTAAAAATATGGTAAAAGAAGTTTCTGCAGGAGCAATTGTATACACTATCGAGAATAATAAACCACTTTTCTTATTAGTCCAACATAATCATGGGAATCATTTTTCATTTCCAAAAGGACATATAGAAAAGGGTGAGTCCATTATGGAAACAGCTAAAAGAGAAGTTTATGAAGAAACGGGGATTATGATTGAATTTACATCAGATAAGATGCAAGTCAATACATATCTTATGCCTAATGGCGTTTATAAAGATGTCTACTATTTTTTAGCTAAAGCGTCTAATCATATCATCAAGTTTCCAAAAGATGAAATTCGACATGCTGGTTGGTATAATTATGATCAAGTTTTACAATATCTCACATATGATAATGATAAAATCATTTTCCTAAAATTAGTAAAGGAATTAAAATATGAGAACAACCGATAAAGATATGGATTATATTGATTTATCCAAATCTAAGACATATGAAAAAATGCCATTTAAGGAGCAACTTAAAATAAAAAGTGATATGATACAATCACTTTTTAATATGCCAATTCGACCAATTATTCCAAATCCAAAACCTAAGAACTATCGACATAAAGCTGTTTTATCTGCCTATAATATTAAAGTAGGTCAACATTTTCAGATAAGACTTGGATTATATCAAGAAGGTAGTAAAAAAATATTACCAACAACCAAACATTATTTACATGATAAAGAAATAGATGCAATATTTATTACTATAGAAAAACTACTTATTAAATATAAATTTAGAGCTTATCACGAAAAATCTGGTGAAGGGATCATTAAGCATGTAGTTATAAGAAAATCATATGCATATAAAAATTTTTTAGTTACTATCGTTACTCAAGGTAATCTATTTCCAAATCGACCAAAATTTATAAAAGAACTTATTAGTTTACATCCAAACATCGTAACTATTGTTCAAAATATTCATGATAAAAATACACCAATCGTATTACTTGAAAACGAGAAAATTTTATATGGACCAGGATATATTATGGATAAAATTGGTGATTTAAGTTTCCAAATATCATCTAGGTCATTTTATCAAGTAAATCCGATGCAAATGATGAATTTATATGAAGAAGCATTTAGAATTGCAAATATTGACAAAAAAGAAACTGTGCTTGATACATACTCTGGAATTGGAACTATAACACTGCTAGCAGCTCAAAAAGCAAAATTTGTATACGGTATAGAAATTAATCATCAAGCACATCAAAATGCTTTACAAAATAAAAAAATCAATAAGATTTCAAATGTGCATTTCTTAAATGGTGATGTTGAAGAAATTATTGAATCGATTGATGTGCCAATTGATGTTTTAATTATGGATCCTACTCGTGATGGAGCAAGTATAAAGTTTATCGAAAGTATTAAAAAACTTAAACCTAAAAAGATACTTTATATTTCTTGTGAACCTAAGACACAATTTAGAGATGTTGTTCAATTAAGTGAGTTTTATAAAACAGAAGTTGTACAACCGGTTGATATGTTTAGTTATACAGCACACGTTGAAAACATCGTATTGCTTTCTCTAAAAAACCGCTTAAAAAAGCCATTCTTATAATAGAACAAAAAGCATTTACCCTTTAAAAACTGGGTTAAATGCTTCTTTTTTGCTTTTTGCCCAATGTGGAAATATATCGAAATCAATGTGGAAACATCTAAAGAAGTTGTTTTTATTGACTCCGTAGTTTGTTGTGATACAATATATCTATATGAATGAACGCTCATATAGATAGGAGATTAGTATGGATCAAAAAGATATAATAGAGTTTTGTGAATGTAATGTTCTTCACCCTGAAAAAATAGAAATAGCCCATAAAAACTTACTAGATAATGAATCTATTTCACTGCTAACTTTGTTCTTCAAAACATTTAGCGATCCCACAAGAATGAAAATCATATTGGCATTAAAAGAAACCGAGTTGTGTGTGTGCGATCTCTCTGCTGTGATCAATGTCAGTCAATCCGCTGTCTCACATCAATTGAAAACCTTAAGAGAGAATCGTTTGGTTAAATACCGAAAAGAGGGGAATGTTGTTTATTACTCGCTTGACGATGACCACGTCCACGTGTTAATAACTCAAGCAATGAATCATCTAAAACATAAGTAGAATTGAGAAAAATCATGAAAGAGATTAAATATAGTTTATCAGAAATTAGCTGTGCGAGTTGTGCAAATAAGATTGAACAAAAGATAAAGAAGTTAAACGGAGTTGAGGAAGGTTATTTAAACTTTGTTACAAAAGAAATCAAGGTACAAGTTGCGGATTCAACTGATACTGCAAGACTATTTGACACGATTAAAAAAATTGTGAAAGATGAAGAGGGTGATGTCGAGGTATGTGAACTAACCCCAAATGTCATTTATGCAATAGATGGTTTAGACTGTGCAAATTGTGCGGCTAAGATTGAAGAAAAATTAAACAAGACCGAAGGAATTTTAGGTGCCAACGTCGATTTTATAGCAAAAAAACTGACACTTCAATTTAAAAATTCGCTAGATCAAAAACGTATAGAAGAAAAGGTTCAAAAAATTATTGATAAAATTGAACCTGGCGTAACGATAGCACAATCAAATGTGAAGAATGAAGATCACGTGGATGAAGAATCATCAATGACGAAAGATTTAATCATCTTCGGTATAGGTATCTTACTATTTACTGGAGGATTATTGATTGCTGAAGGAATGATTTTTCGTTATGTATTACTTATACTAAGTTATTTCATCATCGGTGGAGAAGTTGTACTGAAGGCAGTCAATAACATATATCGAGGTAAGGTGTTCGATGAAAACTTCTTAATGACGATAGCAACTATGGGTGCATTTGCTATTGGAGAGCATCCTGAAGCAGTTGCAGTTATGATTTTTTATAAGGTCGGTGAATTTTTCCAAGACGTAGCAGTCAATCGATCCAGAAGATCCATAAAAAAATTGATGTCAATCAGACCTGATGTCGCAACGATTAAAAAAGGCAACACTTCTGTAGAAATGCGTGTTGAAGACGTTCAAACTGGAGAGATAATGATCATTAAACCAGGCGAAAGAATTCCGCTTGATGGTGAAGTGTTGTCAGGATCTTCCACAATTGACACAAAAATTCTAACAGGAGAATCTGTGCCTGTTAATGTTACAAAAGGTGAGATGGTACTCTCTGGTTGTATTAATATCAATGGTTTATTGACCGTTAAAGTTACCAAACTCGCAAGCGAATCAACTGTTTCTAAGGTACTTGAAATGGTTGAAAATGCAACCAGCAAAAAAGCACCAACCGAGAATTTTATCACTAAATTTGCACGAGTATATACTCCAATCGTCACTTCGTTGGCTGTTTTGATTGCGGTAATACCACCACTCGTTATACAAGGTGCAACTTTTGAGGAATGGATCTACAGAGCACTTATATTCTTAGTTATTTCGTGTCCATGTGCACTCGTTGTATCGATTCCGCTTGGTTTCTTTGGTGGTATTGGAGCTGCATCAAGAAATGGTATCTTAGTTAAAGGTGGAAACTACCTAGAAGCATTAAATAACATTGAGATTGCAGTTTTTGATAAGACTGGCACATTGACTGAAGGAACTTTTACAGTGACTGAAATTAATACAGCTAATGGTGCAACACAAGAAGAGTTACTTGAAAAAGCAGCGTATGTGGAAAGTTTTTCTAATCATCCTATCGCTGTCTCAGTCGTCAATAAATACAATAAAGAAATAGATCAAAGTTTAATAACTGATGTTGAAGAAATATCTGGACACGGTATAAAAGCAGCCTATCAAAATGATATCATTGCAATCGGGAATGCTAGATTGATGAAAAGAGAGGGTGTTGAATTCAAGGAATCTATTGCATTGGGTTCGATTATATACATCGCTATCAATGGAAAATATGTTGGAAATATTGTTGTCTCAGATCAGATAAAGAAAGACTCAAAAGCAGCTATCAAAATGTTGAAATCATTGGGCATTAAAAAAACTGTCATGCTAACTGGTGATAAGAAATTAGTTGCTGATACAGTTGGACAAGAGTTAGATATCGATGAAATTCATAGCGAATTGTTGCCTGAAGATAAGCTCAATATTGTAGAGAAGTTATTACTCCAAAAATCGAGCAGAGGGAAGCTGTTCTTTGTAGGTGATGGTATCAACGATACACCAGTATTAGCGAGAGCTGATATTGGAATTGCTATGGGTGGACTCGGTGCCGATGCAGCCATCGATGTAGCTGATGTCGTGATTATGAATGATGAACCTTCTAAGATAGGTGCTGCGGTCTTTGTGGCAAAAAGAACTAGAAAGATTGTATGGCAAAACATATACTTCGCATTAGGAGTTAAACTCTTGTTTCTAGCCTTAGGAGCTGTCGGAATCGCAACTATGTGGGAAGCCGTGATTGCTGATGTCGGGGTGTCATTATTAGCAGTACTAAATGCAATGAGAGTACTCAAATATAACTATAAAATAAAAAATTAACTTAAATTATACTAACTTAATAGAGTTTATTCAATTTACGGCTATGTTTTTTAACAAGTCTCTAATAAAAACAGCTTCATTAAGCCATAAATTAAGGGTTCTAGAAAATTACATATATATGACACTAGGGTGCTAAAATTTTTACACGATTTGAAGGATAGGGTGCTAAAGTTGTATTAAACCTCAAAACCTTAGACAGTAGAGTGACGGAGGACTTAAACCCTTTTGAATACTCTTTAGGTGATGAGATAAAATGAGTGTAGTTCGTATTGGCAATTTAGCATAAAAACCAAAAAATATGTTACTTTGGTACTTTAGCCATCAGTTCAACCATGTAAGAGGAAACATATTTTAGTTGATTTTGATGTTACTTCAATACACACAAGGTTGATTTTTTAAGCAATATGGTTTTTTCAACGCACATTGAGAATATTGGTTTCTTAAAACTTAAAAATCAAAAGTATTAACGACTGAATCATAAATTTTTATAATGAAATTACCATAAAGAGAAGGTGAGAGACAAGCTCTAAGACCCTTCAGCAACCTGCAAAAATTCGTAAGGTGCTAATGCTTGAATGATGGTGGTTTATAGGTCGACATATAAAAACACCGTCATCGATGGTGTTTTCTTTTTGGTAGAAAGGAAAATAATGAATTATATAATGGAATATTTGGTATATGTCGTACATAATGAGTTAAAAATAAAGGAATCATCTGTGAGTATATGTGTACCAATTAATCGTTTTCTAGATGTTGTAAGCAACTGTAATATTGATACTTTAACTATTGATGATAGAAGATATTTATACGTATATCTTCCTCACAAAGAGTTTGAACCAAAAACAAAAGTACTAGTTTCAAGAATAATTGATAATACAATTATGGATATGACAGAAGAAGATAAACCTTATATGCATAAGTTTTCAGATGCACTAAATATGATAAAAAAATAAAATAATGGTTATTTTAAAGTAAATTTAATAAAAAACACCTACTTTTATAATAAAATGTAAAAAAGGTAGGTGAAAAGATGTTAAAAGATCGCTTATTAGTACAAACTTTGGTTAAAAAAAATGTTGAATATGTTTGGGATGTTTATCATAATCCAAAACATATCATAAATTGGAATCATGCATCTGATGATTGGTATTGTCCAACAGCAATGAATGATTTAGTTGTTGGAGGAAAATTCACCTATAGAATGTCATCCAATGACGATAAATATTCATTTGATTTTGAAGGTATTTATACAAAAATAGAAAAACCATCATTTTTTGCCTATGTCATGACAGATGGACGAGAAGTAGACGTCTACTTTAGAAAACATCTTGAAGGTACTGAAATTTTTATTTTCTTTGATCCTGAAAAAGAAAATCCTAAAGAATTACAACAAATGGGTTGGCAATCGATTTTAGATAATTTCAAATTATATACTGAATCTTTATAAACACCTAAAATTTAGGTGTTTTTTTCTATATAATAATATATATATAATAAAAAACTTATAGCAAATTTATGAATGGATGTGAAGTTTATGAAATTTATTAATATATTTGGTCCAGGAGCAGTTGGGAAGATGTCTGTAGGTCAAGAATTAGCAAAACTTAAAGGATATAAACTCTTTCATAATCATATTACAATTGAATTTGTTATAGAAACACTTGGTTTTTATGAAAGTAACACAATAAATCAAATTAGGGATATCCTATTTGAATCTTTTGCAAAAAGTGAAATTGAAGGTGTTATATTTACTTTCATGTGGGCATTTGATTATATAAAGGACTGGGATTTTGTTTATAAATATAAAAATTTATTTGAGTCTCACGGATGGGAAACTTATTATATTGAGTTAGAAGCAAGTCAAGAAACAAGACTCTATCGAAATAAAACGGAGAATCGATTAAAACATAAACCTTCAAAGCGAGATATTGAATTAAGTGATAAACGTTTACTTGATGAAGACTCTAAATATAGATTAAACAGTTATGATGGGGAAATTCCATTCAAAAATTATTTAAAAATCAATAATGAAAATTTGTCACCTAGTGAAGTTGTTCAAAAGATAATAAAAATTTTCGATTTATAGCAATATCAAAGCGGTTTTACATCCTTCTATGTTAAAATGAATTTGAGTTTATAAAATGTAGAAAGGTAATTTTTATCAATAGAGTTTTCTAAAATAGAAAATGATGATGTTATATTTTTTGAATATTATGTTGTAACAAATACATTAAGAATTGATAATACATTATTCAAATTATTAGACGTCAATGAATCATTTGATCAAATAACCATAGAAGCATATCAAAAATATGTTCATCAAAATGGGGATTGAAATAGCTAAATATCACCATGAACGATATGATGGTAGTGGATATAATGAAGGTTTAAAGGGAGATGAAATACCTTTATCAGCTAGAATTATGGCGATAGTTGACGTTTACGACGCTCTACGTTCTGTAAGACCATATAAAAGAGCATTTTCTCATGATGAAACAGTATACATTATAACTAAAGAATCTGAAGGTCACTTTGATCCTAGAATTCTAAATTTATTTAGTCAAATTCATATGAATTTTGAATTAATTTATGATTCATCAAAAAATAAGAAGTAATTTTTAAGATGAAAACACCTAGCACTAAGGTGTTTTTTATTTTAAATCATATATAATAGTAGTAGGGTGAATATGAGTAAGAACAATGAAATACATAAGGAACTTAGAATACCTGCAGCGTTTTTTAAGTTTTTCCTACCAAGTTATCAATTAAATACATTGAAATTAGCCAAAGCTTATTTTAATCGTAAAAAAGGTAAATGTAATCTAGACCTTTTTTTTGAAGAACGATTCATTAAAAAAAATGATGGCAGTTTATTAAGAATTTGCATATATGCAAAAAAGGTAAGAAAATATAATGCACCTGGTATCCTTTGGATGCATGGTGGTGGTTATGGTCTTGGAACACCTGAAATGAATGAAAAATTATTTGAAACATTGATTGAAGAAACAAATGCTGTTATCATATCACCAGATTATACATTATCCATTGATAAACCATATCCTGAAGCTTTATATGATTGCTATGAAGCTTTAAAATTTATGTATCATTTTGGTAATATGTACATGATTGATAAAAACAAAATCATTGTTGGTGGTGATTCAGCAGGTGGTGGTTTAGCATGTGCATTGTCACTTTATGCAAGAGATAAAAATGAAATACCAATAATGCTTCAAATTCCATTATATCCAATGATTGATGACCGTATGATTACTGAATCTTCTAAAAACTTAATTGATCCAATATGGAATTCAAAATCAAATGAAATGGGATGGAAATTTTATTTAGGTGATTTATTTGGTGAAAATAATGTTCCTTATTATGCTGCACCAGCAAGAGCGACCGACTTATCAAATTTACCAACATTTATAAGTTATGTTGGCTCTGTTGAGCCTTTTAAAGATGAGGTAATTGATTATGTTAATCGATTACAGAAAACAGGGGTTAAAACATACTTTAAAATTTTTGAAGGTGGTTATCATGCCTTTGATCAGATGCATCCTAAATCTTCAATTGCTAAGGATGCAAAATTATTTCTTATAAATAGCATTAAAGACGTATTAGATAAAGGATGAAAATATGAATGATTATTTAACTATTTACATTACAAAAGAAAATTCAAATATAACAATTAAAGATTATTTATCAAATTTAGGAGTTGGTAAAAAGATTATTCATGAATATTCTCAATTAAGATTTTTTTTCGTAAATGGTATACCAACACATTCTATGTATCAATTAAAATTGCATGACATTCTAGAAATTTTATTAATAGATGAAAATGATGATGAAGTCAGTCCAAACTCAATTGAAATATTATATGAAAATAGTGATTATTTAGCTGTTAAAAAACCTAGAGGTTTATTAACACATTCAGATGGATTAAATAAAGATCATTTAACAAGTCGAGTAGCTTATTATATGCAAAAGAAGAACTATCAGCACAAAGTATTACCAGTTCATCGTTTGGATGTTGATACAGAAGGAATTGTTTTATTTGCAAAAAACTTTATAAGTTTATCCTATTTATCTAAACTTTTTGAAGAAAGAAAAATAATTAAAAAATATTACGCAATGGTGGAGGGTAAAATAAATCAAAGTGGCGTTATTGATAAACCTCTTTCTATGAATAAAAAACTAAATAAAATGATAGTTGATCCAAAAGGACAACCATCAAAAACAAGTTATAAATTAATTAAATATTCTAACGAAAATTCAATTTTAGACATTACTTTACACTCCGGTAGAACACATCAAATTCGTGCTCATTTTTCATCGATTTATCATCCTATTGTTGGTGATTCAATTTATGGCAACGGTGGAGAAAAACTTGAATTGTATGCTTATTATTTAGAATTCATAGACTATAAGACAAAAGAAAAAGTAATCATTAAGGATAATATACCTTATTGATTACTTTATTTTTTCGTTTAATTTCATTAATTCATCATCAGTTAAATGACGATAATATCCTGTTGGTAAATCTTTTAACTGAATATGCATAATGCGAATTCGTTTTAAATCTATAACATGATATCCTAATGCGTCTGCCATTCGACGAATTTGGCGATTTAAACCCTGTTTAATACAAAGTTTGAATACATAGTCGGAAACAACTGTAACTTTTGCAGGAAGCGTTTTTTGGTTGGCATGTCGGACGGGATTATAAATGTTTACACCGTTTTCCATATTATATTTGAATTCTTTTGTAATAGGTTTATCAACAGTTACAATATATTCTTTTTCATGACCGTTTTCAGCTCTTAAAATTTTATTGACGATATCACCATCATTTGTTAATAGGATTAGGCCTTCGGTATCTTTATCTAATCTTCCTATCGGAAAAATCTTGTAAGGAAGATTCATAAATGTCACCATATTACCATTAATACTTGTATCTGTAGTTGATACAATACCCTTTGGTTTATTTAACGCTAAATAAACTTTTTTTTGTAGGAGCGTTATAACTTGATTATCTAGGGTTACAACGTCATTATCGGTGATTTTCATTCCTAAAGTTGCAGTAACACCATTTACTTTAACTCTTCCAAACTGAATCATTTCATCAGCCTCTCTACGAGATGCTACGCCGCAATCAGAGATGAATTTATTTAATCGATATAATTCACGTGACTGATGTTGAATATTTACTTGACTTTTTGAATTTTTATTATAGAGTTTTGCAAACATAATATCACCTCAATTAACCGATTTATTTTATCAAAAAATCACATTCTTTACAATGTAAAATCAATTCAATGCTCATCTTTTTATATGAACCGTTTTAATTTACTCATTTTTTTATAACTTTACTTGAGTATTTTAAGTAAATATTTATAATAATATGTGGAAAGAAGGATACAACATGAAACATTATATAGAAACCCTTATTAAAGCGATACTAGCAGGATTAATGATTGGTATTGGATCTGCAATATATTTAAGTTTAAAATCAATAAACCCAATTATGGGCGCATTATTATTTAGTTTTGGATTATTAGTTATATGTAATTTTGATTACAAACTATATACAGGTAGAGTAGCATATATCATTGATGAAAAACCTTCATATTTGATTGATATACTTATTATATTGATTGGTAACACATTAGGTGGTATATTTATTGCATTATGTCTATACTTTGGTGATATGTCCAATTTAATTGAAACTGCACAAGCACTTGTAAGTCATAAATTTGAATCAACATATATTAATATGTTATTTAAAGCGATACTATGTGGTATGATGATGTATTTAGGAGTTGAGGGATTCAAACGTGCTAAAAATCCAATTAGTGCTAACGTTATTTTATCATTTGCAGTTATAATTTTTATTTTAAGTGGATTTGAACACTCTATCGCAAATATTATTTATGTTGTTATATCAGGTCAAATTTCATTACATATCTTAATATCATTATTAGTTATGGCACTAGGTAATTTGATTGGAGCAGTCATTTTAAACTTTTTAGAACAAAAAGCACATCTTAAGTAAGCGTTGCATATTAAATAGCATCGCTTTTTTTTATGTTAAAATTGTTTTGAGGTGGAGATATGGAAAAAGTTGTTTTAATTACAGGTGCATCAAGTGGAATTGGCATGAATGCTGCAATCTACTTGGCTCAAAAAGGTATGAAAGTTTATGCAGCTGCAAGACGTATTGAACGATTAGAGTCGTTAAAACAATATGGAATTATACCAATTCAAATGGATATAACTAAAGAAGAAGATCGCTTAAATGCAGTTAATTTAATTTTAAGGACTGAAGGTAGAATCGATGTGTTATTTAATAATGCAGGTTTCGGATTATTTGGACCACTTGAGGATATTTCAATTGAAGATGCAAAATATCAATTTGATGTAAATCTTTTTTCGCTTGCAAGATTAACTCAAATGGTACTTCCTTATATGAGAAATCAAAAAAGTGGAAGAATCATTAACACATCATCGATTGGTGGTAAAATCACATCACTTTTAGGTGGCTGGTATCACGCATCAAAGTTTGCTTTAGAAGCATATAGTGATTGTTTAAGATTAGAGGTTAAACAATATGGTATTAAAGTTGTCTTAATTGAACCTGGATTAATTAAGAGTGAATTTGCACAAAAAACATATCAAGATGCAAAGAAGTTTGAGAATTCACCTTATAGTAATCTATTAGAAAGAGTTAAAAAGCAAGCTGAAAATGACTATATTAAACGTCATGTTGGTTCAGATCCGATAGTTGTATCTAAAGTTCTTTTTAAGGCAATTACACGTAAAAAACCAAAAACAAGATATTTGTGTGGTAAGCTATCTAAAACTGCAGTTTTTGCAAGATGGATATTACCAGATAAAGTATTAGATTGGATACTATTAAAAAGATAAAAAGAAGCCAAATTTGGCTTCTTTACTTATTATCTCTACCGTATAAATGAGTAAAACTCTTTATTTTATTTAAAATTTTAGTATTGAATTGATCTTTTTTCATACGCCATGTCCAGTTATGATTGCCTAAAGTCGATGGTAAATTAAATCTACCTTCAGCACCTAAATTTAAATAATCTTGCATAGGAATTATAGCAGTATCAGCTATTGATTTTAAAGTTTCTTTGATTAAGGAATCAACTTTAGATCCTTTTTGATGATTAATATAATTTAAGCAATATTTATAATCACTTTTATTCAAAGTTTTAAACCATTCTTTAGTGGTTGGATTATCATGTGTTCCAGTGTATGCGAAAATATTTTTTGAATATAAATGTGGAATATAGTCAGATTCTTCGCGAGAATCAAATGCAAATTGTAGAAGCTTCATTCCTGGGAAATTTGTATAGCGTAATAGTTCTCTAACTTCATCAGTTACAGCACCTAGATCTTCTGCAATAATTGGTAAATCACCCAATTGTCGTTTAATTTCATCGAATAACTTGCGTCCTGGGCCTTTTTTCCATTCACCATTTCGAGCAGTTGTATCAGTATATGGTATAGAAAAGTAATTTACAAAACCAATAAAGTGGTCAATTCTAATCATATCAAACAATTTAACATTTGATTTAACGCGATCAATCCACCAATCAAAATGGTTTTCTTCTAATACATCCCAACGATATAATGGATTCCCCCAAAGTTGACCATCTACTGAGTAGTTATCAGGTGGAACACCTGCAACATGTGTTGGAATTCTTCGTTCATCAAGTTGGAAAATATGTGGTTTAGTCCAAACATCAGATGAATCAAGTGCAACATAAATAGGCATATCACCAATAATTTTAATACCGTGATGATTTGCATAGTTTTTTAATTTATTCCATTGTTCATAAGCTTTGTATTGAATAAAATATTGAAATTCAATTTCTGTATTTAAGATTTCCTTAAAATTATTAATGACATTTTCATTTCTTAATCTTAATTCCTCAGGCCATTCAATCCAACTACGTCCGTTTTGTTCGGATTTAATACTCATAAATAAAGCATAGTCTTCTAGCCAATATTTTTCGTTTTGTATAAAGTTTAAGTAGTCAGGATGAGTTTGATCAAAATTTTGAAATGCTTTTCTTAATACGACAAATCGTTCGTGATATAGTTTTTCAAAATCTACTCTAAAATTTTCTGTTTCAGAGTCAATGATATCTTTTTTTGATAAAAGACCATCACTAATTAGCATATCAAGATCAATAAAATAAGGGTTTAATGCAAACGCACTAAAAGTTTGATATGGTGAATCACCATAAGAAGTGGGACCTAATGGTAAGATTTGCCAGTAGGTTTGATTCGCTTTTTTAAGTTTGTCTACAAATTTATAAGCTTCCTTACCAAATGTTCCGATACCGTAAGGGCTTGGTAACGCAGAAATATGTAATAATATACCTGAAGTTCTCATTTTTTCTCCTTTACTTCGATAGCTAACGCTTCGAAAGGTCTTAATATTATTTTATTATTTTCTATTAGTATATCGTTATAATTATGTATAACAAAATTTACAATTTCATAATTTGTCATATCAAAATATTCGGTTTCTTTTGAAAAACTATTGATTGAAAGAAGTATTTGGTTTTCATTAGAACGTTTATATGTAAATACTTTTTCATTTTCATAATCAATAATTTCATAATCACCAAAAATAATTAAATCTTTATATATTGACTGACGTCTTAAATTAATCAATTGACGATAATAATTTAGAATTGAATTTGGGTCATTGATTTGACTTTCAACGTTAATTGATTCATAATTTGGATTGACTAAAAACCAAGGTTTAACCTTAGAAAATCCTGCGTAAGGTTTATTACTCCATTGCATCATTGTTCTTGGATTGTCTCTTGAGGTCATACCAATTTTTTTAGCTAATTTTAATTCATCAACATTTGGATCATTAAATTTATCTTTATGTTGATTGATAGTAGAAATATCATTAAATTCTTTAAATTTAGTGAATGGATAATTTGTCATTCCAATCTCTTCACCTTGATAAATAAACGGTGTACCACGCTTTAAATACAATAAATTTGCTAGCATTTTGGCTGACTCTTTATGATATTCTAATGAACCGTAATGAGAAACGACTCTAGGTTGATCATGGTTTAACCAGTTTAGTGGCAACCAACCAATTCTTTTAAATGTGTTTTGCCAGCGGAAGAAGACATCTTTAAGTGCCTTCACATTAACTTTTAAATCTTTTAAATCATCAATATCATGAATATTATTACACCAATTATGATCGAAATTAAAAACCATAGAAAGTTCATTTGAATCAAATGATGCATATTTTATTGCTTCTTCAATACTTGCTGCACCGCCTACTTCACCAATAGTGTATGCATGATATGGTTTAAATAAACGTTCATTTAAAATTTTTAAATATTCATGAACTTTTGGAAGATTTGAAAACTTATTCCAATCAAGTACGATATCTTTACTGTGAGTAGAATCGACAAATTCAGCTCTATCTAAATGACTAACAGCATCTATTCTAAAACCATCAATACCTAAATCTAACCACCATTTACCAACCTCAATCATTGCATCGATTACTTTTGGATTTTTCCAATTCAAATCAGGCATTTTATCAGAAAATATTTTCATGTAATATTCATCTGTGTTTTCATCATATTTCCATGCAGAACCACCAAAGAATGACCCCCAATTGGTTGGTTCTTTACGAATACCATTTTCATATCGTGGTTTTTGCCAAATGTAAAAATCTCGATATGGATTATCTTTAGATTTTCTTGATTCTATAAACCAAGTATGTTCATCACTTGTATGATTTAATACAAAATCTAATATAACGTGAATACCGAGCGATTTTGCTTTTTTGAGCATGGATTTAAAATCTTCAATTGTACCATACTCTTTAGCGACCTTAAAATAGTCACGGACATCGTAACCATTATCATCCATAGGAGAATCATAAAAAGGTGTAATCCAAATTAAATTTACACCTAAATCATGTAAGTAATCTAATTTTTCTTCGATACCTTTTAAATCTCCAATACCATCGCCATTAGCATCGAAAAAGCTCTTAATATAAATTTGATAACCAACGGCACTCATCCACCATTTTTCAGTCATGATGAAACCTTCTTTCTACAATATAATTTTATCAAATTATAAATGACCATAAAATATGATAGCGGTTACATATTTTTTATATGATGTAATATAAAATGATATAATGAAATTGGAGGTAAACAAAGCATGAATAAACACGCATTATTCCATCAACCAAAATCTGAATACGCATATGCATATGATGAAAAACGTATTCATATTTTATTCCGTACAGCTAAAAATGATATTGATCAAGTATATATAAATTTTGGTGATCCATTCGACTGGACTTATCATAATGGAAAAGCTCAGTGGAATCATGAAATGAAAGAAATGGTTAAAAGATATCAAACAAATGATTTTGACTATTATTTTGTTGAAATTGAACCTAAAGATTACAGAATGAAATATGCATTTGTTTTAGTAAAACAAAATGTGACATATTTTTATGGTTCAAAAAGACTACATGAAGTTTATCAAGTTCAAAAAAATGAATTTAAAGAAGGAAGTTTTTATGATCTTTCAAATTATTTTAACTTCCCATATTTAAATAAAGAAGATTTGCCTCAAACCCCAGAATGGGTTAAAAATACAATATGGTATCAAATTTTTCCTGATAGATTCTATTCAAAAAATAAGAAATCAGATTTAACGTGGGGGAACTTACCTGTTAAAAATAATGAATTATATGGTGGTGACATCGAAGGAGTTAAGGAAAAATTACCATATCTCAAAGACTTAGGCATTACTGGGATATATTTTACACCGATATTTTTATCACCAAGTGCGCACAAATATGATACAACAGATTATTATCAAATAGATCCTCAATTTGGATCGAATGAAACATTCAAAGAGTTTGTAAAAGCTGCACATGAACAAGATATTAAAGTTGTTTTAGATGCTGTATTCAACCATTGCGGATGGTTTCACCCTTGGTGGCAAGATGTTGTAAAAAACGGTCGTAAATCCAAATATGCCGATTGTTTCTTTTTAGATAAAGACCCAATAATTAATTTTGATATTGATCAAAACGGTCAACCTATAGTAACACGTGATTTAAGACCTAATTATAGAACTTTCGCATATACACCATTTATGCCTAAATGGAACACAGATAATCCATTAGTTCAAGAACACTTATTAGGTGTTGTTAAGTATTGGATTGAAGAATACGATATTGATGGATGGAGACTTGATGTAAGTAATGAAATCAGTCATGATTTTTTAAGAAAAATTAAAGAAACATCAAGAAAAGCAAATCCAAATACATTTATTTTTGGAGAAAATTGGGATTCATCATTACCGTGGTTACGTGGCGATCAGATGGATAGTGTCATGAATTACGATTTAACAATTCCAATATGGCAATATTTTGAACGTAAAATAGATGCTTCAGAATTTCAATCTGAAATTCAGAAGTATTTAGCTTTAACACCTAAAAACGTTATGGAAAATATGTTTAATTTATTAGATACACATGATACAGTACGTATGTTAAGACGTCTAGATGACAATGTAAATAGATTAAAAATAGCATATACAATCATGTTTTTATCAGCTGGTGCACCAAACATATATTATGGTTCAGAAATTGGTCTAACAGGTGATCATGATCCGGATAATCGTCGTTGTTTCATATGGGATGAAAAAGAATGGAATCATGAGTTAAGAAATTATATAAAACGTTTAATTGAATTAAGACGTAATCATGAAACATTTGCTGATTATGATTATCATTTTATGGATCCTAATAATATTTCATTTTATAAACGTAAAAATGATGAATTGATTTTAGTGTTATTAAATGATGAACCACATGATTATAAGTTAAAAATTAATCCACTAGCAACAGGAGAATATTTAGATTTAGTTAAAGAACGAACAATTTCTATACATGAGGAAATTACATTATATCCATACGAAATATTATTACTTAAAAAATTATATTGAAAATAAAGGCCCTTTAAAAAATTGTGTGGTATACCACACTATAATGGATAGGTATATTGTTACCACACAATAATTTATATATCTAAAATAAAAAGTTGATAGATAACTATCAACTTTTTTAATTATTTAACTTTGAAAATGATAGGATTTTGATTAAGTTTAATTTTTTGATTACGTACTTCAATGTTTTCATCATTAATTAAATTAAGATATGAGCCATCTTTAATATTAAGGTCTATTTCATTAATATTTTCTAAATTGAATATACCATACATAGTTTCTTTATCGTTTTTGTATGAAAGTACTGCAACATCCTTTGATTTAACGACTTCAAATATTCCATTAATAAAGAGTGGGTCTTTTTTTATTTGAGCTAATTTTTGTATTAGTGGTTCAATTGAATTTTCTTTATTCCATTGAATTGGATCAATTTCAAATAAATCAGGACGTTTACTAATTTTATGTTCTTGACCTGCATAAATCATTGGCATACCACGTAAGAAGAACTGTAAAGCAGTCATATGGATTAATTGATTTTCATCTTTAGTTTTACTTGCAAGACGTTCTTGGTCATGGTTTTCAAATGAACGAAGTTTTACATAATTTTTTGGATATACTGCTTCTTGACGCCATATTTCGTATAAGTAACGCTCTAATGAATTTGAATGATTTAAATATCCATTCATGAATGAATAAATATCATAATCATAACATACATCAAATGCTTCATACATTTGAGAATCTGTACTAGCATCGAATCCTATATCTCTTAAATATTTTATAAATCCTAATTCAACAGATTCAGTAAGCCATATTAAATTTGGATTAATGACGCTCACTTTTTCTCTTGCTTCAATCCAGAAATCAATTGGAAGTAATGGCGCTACATCACAACGAAATCCATCAACATATTGAGCCCAATATTTAAGTACTGTAATCAAATATTCCCAAACATCGCGATTGTTAAAATCAAGATCCGTAATATCGCTCCAATCACCAACTCTATTTTTAAATGTACCATCAGGGTTACGATAGAACCACTCAGGATGTGTTTGAGTTAAAATTGAATCTCTTGATGTGTGATTAAATACGATATCTATCATTAGTTTCATATCTCTTTTATGAATTTCTTCTTTTAATTTTATGAAATCATCAAGCGTTCCATAATCCGGATCAATTGAATAATAATCATAAATTGAATAAGGGCTTCCCTTAGAACCTTTTCTATCTTTTTGTCCAATTTTATGGAATGGTAAAAGATAAACAATATCAACACCTAAAGAATTAATTCGATCTAAATCATCGATAAGTCCTTGAAAATTACCAGTTTTTGAATGTTGACGAACAAATACTTGATATACAATTTGATTTCTAAGTTTAATATCTGTATTTTTAGCCATAAATTATCCTTTTGTAGCTCCTGCCATAATTCCTTCAATTAAGTAACGTTGGAAGATTAAATAAATTAATGCTATTGGTAATCCGACGATTAAAGCTGCAACAGCAAACGCTGGATAGTTAAGATCATATTGACCATTAATAAATGAGAATATACCTACAGCAAGTGTCCATTGATTTTGAATATTGTCAAGTGATGTTCCAGGTGCTGGTTGATTAAGTAAGTAACCCGGTAACATATAATCCATCCATGGTGCCATGAACATATTAACTGCAACAAATGTTAATATTGGGATAGATAATGGAAGTATAATATGCACAAAGATTTTTAATTTAGAAGCACCATCAATCTCAGCAGATTCATCTAAATCCTTTGGTATTTGACTTAGGAATCCTTTAATTAGCCAAATATTACCTGGAATAGATCCTCCAATATATAAAATTGAAAGATATATTGGTTGTCCAAGTAAACCAAACTTCCAGAATAGAACGTAAGTTGCAACTAATCCTAAAAATGAAGGGAACGCTTGTAAAACTAAAATTGTTAATAATCCTGCTTTTTTACCTTTGAATGAGAATCTAGCAAATACATAACTTGCACCAGTAATAATAATAGTACCAATAAACATATTAATGACTGCGATGATTAATGTATTTAAATACCATGTTCCAAATTTTGAATCAGGACCAAATATATATTTTATACCATTTAATGATGGTGTTTCTGGCCATATTGTATTTGGAATATCAGATAGGGTTTCGCTAAATGCCATACCGAAAATGTAAATGATTGGAACTAAAATAATGACAGCTAAAAAAGTTAATTCAGCATTGATTAAAGCTTTTTTACCAATGTTTTTAATACTAAATGTAGAACGAATCGTCTCTTTAGCAGTGTTTCTACGTTTAGGTAATTGAATATAATAAATGAAACCATAAACTGGAATTAACCCAATTAACCCTGGTGTGATTCCTTCATACCCTTTTTTCTCAGCATATTCAACTACTAGTCCTTGGTGGATTAAGAATATAAGTATGACTGTAAATGTAATAATTAAGGATGATGTAAAATTGCTCTTAAATGATAAATAAATTAGTAATGAAACGGGAATGATGATTAAAGTTGCTGCAATTAATAAAACTGCGACTAATCCAAGTTTTTTGAGTATCATTTCAATACTAAATAGATAGTCAAATTCTTCCTTAGTAACATTTGATTTTAAATTTGGTAAAGCATGAACATATTTATTTCCATATATTGGAATTAATGAAATCCATTTTACTTTTGAATTATGTTCGTATCCTTTTTTATGTGCATAGTCTAAAAGTAAACCAAAATTAGTAAATAGTGCTAGTAGAAAAATAAATATAATAATGTAAGCTAATAACATAGACTAATCCTCCTGGAACGCTTTCGTTTTTGATAGGTTCCATGCAGTAATACTACCAACTAATAAGAAGATTAATACTGAAAACACTGAAGCTAAGTTATAAATTTGATGATCTGTTGTTAATCGATACATCCATGAAATTAAAATATCTGTCTCTCCAGCAAAACCTCTTAATGGGTCAGTTAAATCACCTGGTCCGCCACCCGTAATAAAGTAAATGACACCAAAGTTATTAAAGTTTCCGCTAAATGTCATAATTAATATTGGTGCAGTTGAATATAATACAAGCGGCATTGTAATTTTGGTGAGTTTTTGGAATCCTGATGCTCCATCTATATCAGCTGCTTCATAAAGCGATTTGTCAATAGCAGTCATGATACCTGTCATTAATGCCATGAAATAAGGGAATCCTAACCAAATGTTAATAACAATTAGTGTCACTCTAACAAAGTTAGGATTATGGAAGTTCTTAAACCACAAGATATTATCATGACCTAACCAGAAGTATTTAGCAATACCGCTAGCTTCATTAAATGGAATACCTAATATACCCCAACTTCTAAATAAGTCATATGCTCCCATATTTTGTAATAATTGGTTAACTAAACCATATTCATTAAATATAACACTGAAAATCATTTGACTTAGTAAAGCTGGAATTGCCCAAGGAAGAATTAAAATTGTTCGCCATACTTTTCTAAAGACAACAGATTCAGAGTTTAATATTAATGCTTGGAAGAATCCTCCAAAGAATACTGTTAATGTTGAGAAAATTGCCCAAACAACAGTCCAACCTAATACACGCCAGAAGGCAATGCTAAATCCTGAACCAATACTCGAGTTTGGATCAAATATTGATATAAAGTTTTGAAATCCAACCCAGTCGAATAGTGCAGTCATTGATAATGTTCCACGGATTGAAGTGAATGAAATCACAAATCCAAAAATAATAGGCATGATTGTAATAAACGCTAATACAAAAAGCGCAGGTGATAATATGATGTATTCAAAACCATTATCCCAAACAGATTTAAAGTATGTTTTAGTGTTTTTTGTTGTGCCTTCTAATCTTAATTCTTCACTAGTTTTATAAGCATCAATTGCACTCCATATACCAAAAATCATAAGGAATAGGAATAAAATTGTTGAAATTAAACCGTCTAATAATAGCAATGTTGATACATGACCTCTAACTATAACTTCTTCGTAAATAGTTCCAGATCCTAAAAAAGGTGCAACGTTTGTTGCGATAGGTTCACCTGTTGGTTTACCAATCATTGCTTCTCGTAATGCTTGATGTTGAGTAAAACGGACATCTCCAGATTGGCCTAGAGTAATGATTTCCCAAAAACCGCGAATAAACATCCCAGCTCGATCATAGAAGAAGTTATTGAAATTTTCCATATAAGCTTCTTTAAGTGTTGGGTTAAGTTCTAGATATACTCGAATCATTAATTTTTGATAATCTTCAATAGCAATCGGATCTTGTAAAATGTCACGATTATAGTAAAGCTGCATAGCTTTTCTAAACAAATTAGAAAATTCAGTTTGCTTATATTGTTGACGATATCCATTAAATATTAAACCTGGTTCATAATATTCATAGACAATATTATCTGATAAAACAATTGGACCATTAACTTGTGATAAACGTAATGGTGTAAAAACTGAAGTTTGTTCACGTAGGTCAAAATCATCTAGTGTTAGTCTTAAAAATCTATTTTCTCCATTTACAGTTACGCGAACATATAAATTGTCACTTTCTTTATATAATTCGCCAGTCTTATTAAATGTAATGAGTCCATCTTTATTATTTCTTATAGATGGATTATCCTTTAATGTAAACAAATTAGTTTCTACATATTCTTTTTTAGCGTTTCCGCCTGCATCGGTCGTTGTATTTTCAAAATAGAAAATATGATTATCTTCATCGTATAGTAAGTCACGTTTTGTAATTAAAAATGTTGCGTTTGCTAAATCAAATTCTTCATAAGCAATCTCTTCATTTGTAATTAAGTTTGTGTAACGAAGTTGAGACGCTTTCTTTATATCGTTAGCAAAATACTCTATAAAACGTTCTTCATTAAATAATTTAGCTGTTGTATTACTTGAAACTGAATAGCGACCGTTTACCTTTTGAACTCCTAAATCTGCTAAATAAGCATCAAATTCAGGAATAGCACGATTTTGTTGAATTTCTACATCATAAACTTGAAAAAACCAAGTATAATACCATGATCCTAATGAATCACCTTGAATTTTTGACAATGCAATTTCATCATTTGATTTTGGATCATCAAAATATCTTGATGTTGCTAATTCAACAGTAATCATCAAAGCGAAAAAGAAGAAAAAGAATAAAGACTTGATGAATTGTTTGTTAAAAAGTTGACCTAGCCCCCAAATTATACTTGATGCGATTGCTTTTAAAACACTCTTTATCTTCATTGAGTAACTACCTTTCTACTAAAAAATAACCAAATGCAGGCGATAGTAAAACCTATCGCCTACATCATGGTTACGATTAAGTTATTATGAATTTCCTAAACCACGTTGAGCAATATAAGCTTGTTCAGCATCTTCAACTGCTTTATCAATTGATGATTCTGTACCATTCCATACTTTTTGAATCATTGATTCACCCGGACCCCAATAATATTGGACTTCAGGAATTGTAGGCATTGGAATAGCATTTTTTAATTGATTAGAAATTGCTGGCATATATGGATCTGATAAGAAACCAGGAATATCTTTTAATAATTCTTCTTTTAATGCAGGTAATTTATATTTATCTCTTAACATAATTTCCATAGCAGTGTCACTTGCTAAGAATTCTAAGAATTTAGTAGCTGCTTCTTTCTTAGTTGAGTGTTTGTAAATTGCAACCATTTGGGCCCCAGCGAATGGTTTAGTTTCTTTACCATCTATGGTTGGAAGTGGAGCAATTCCTAAATCAACATTAGTAGCAGACTGATATTCTTGAATATTCCATGGACCAGCAATAATGTAAGGAATTTTACCAGCTACGAAGTTTGCATTAGCACCAATTGAGTTATGATCACTATTACCTGTAGTAACAGGTTTTAATTCATCTCTCATCCAAGTTAAAGCTTCTTTAGCATTAACAAATCCAACAGCAGATGCATCATCTAAATTTGGACCAAATGGGAAGAATCCAAATGCTGAATAGATGTGTTGAATGAAATATGAATCTGCCCAGTGAGAAGAAGTACCTAAGTAGTAAAGACCTTGTTCAGCATTTGTACGATCTGATGAGTCTTTAATAGCATTCCATGCAGTAGCTTCTTCAATTAATTGTTCATAAGTTGTAGCAGGTTCAGAAACTAATTTTTTATTGTAATATAATCCAACAGTTTCTAATGAAATTGGTAAAGCATATAATCTTTCAACAGCATCAGTACCAGGACCAAACTTACCAGTTTTTTCATCATAAAGTAATGTAGCAATATCTAATCCTAATGGATGAATACGATCTTTCATTCTGTTTGCAAAATCAACTGGTAATGCATAAACTAAATCTTCAAGAATAGCAGGTGCTAAATGGTCATGAGGGAATTGGAAAATATCCGCACCATTACCTGTTAAACCGAATGTCTTAAGTCTTTCACGAGCATCAACTGTACCCATATGTTGGAATTGAACAACAATGTCTTTACCTTCAGGAGTAGCATTGAATGCTTCGATAACAGCTTTCATGTATTTACCGTCAGTGTCATCCATCCAAACAGTAATAACTTCTTTTTCTTTATAAATAGTAGAGAAATCATATTCTTTACCATTATTTGGACCGTCATTATCTTGACATGCAACTAAGATAGCCGCAAACATTAACATTAAAATTGATAAATAAATCTTCTTCATTTTCATAGTGGGCTACCTCCTTATTTCACATTTTTAGTGACTCTGAAGATAAATATTTCTTCAGACACGTTACCCCATGTATCTTCTACACGAAGCATAATTTCATAATCGCCTTCAACAGCAGTGTTTAATTTTGATTTTTCACCAGCTGGAACATAAACACGATTTGTTAAGTTACCATCTCTGTCATCAACAGCTTCGAATAATGGGAATAAGTTAAAGTCGAATTCTTTACCCCAAGCTACTTCAATAACACGATCTTCACCTAAAATAGGGAATGAAATAACTGGTTTTTCTTTATCTAATGCTAATTCAATTTCAGCATCAACTGAACCATTATCAAATGATAAAATGTATGATTTAGTATTATCTAATTTATTAGCATCTGATAAAACGATAACGAAGTCAGAAATTGTTTCATTTCTTAGCGCAAAGTCAACACGTTCAATCGGAATAACAGTAGAAGTTCCTTTTACTGTTAGTTTGAACCAACCTTGTACAGTTGCTAAAGCTGCTGTTTGATCTGCTTCAGTTTCAGCTTCAGCATAAGGGTTAGTAACTAAAGCACTAGTTTTAACGATAATGTTAGTAGGTCTAACAGCAAATGTTCCTTCGCCTTGACCAGTATTAGTATTTTGCTTATATGGCATTAATTTGAATGAGAACGCTTCATCAACGAATTGATCATAACCGTCTTTACCATAGAATATGTTATCACCAGCAGTATATCCGTTTCCTTTTGAAACGATATAAGCCATACCAGTGGTACCTAATTCAGCTTCTTCTCCAATAGCACTACGTAATTTAACATCCCCAGTTTTCTTAGAGTTGTCACCATCACCAAAATATACTAAGAATCCAGCATCAGGTACAGAACCTTCATTTTGGTTTGCATGTAACATAGCTACTTTAACAGCAACACCTGCAGTAGTTTCACCACCAGTTGAGAACACTTTTAATGGCTCGTTCCAAGTAATAGCTTCTTCTGTCCAACCACTCCAGTTATGAATACCAAGATTTTCTTCATAAGAACCAGATGGATCGAAGTAAACAACTAATAAATTATATTTACTGTTGTCAGCAACGAAATATCTTGGGTTTTCTTCTGAAGATTTTTGTGTTCCTTGGAATACATAAATGTGAACTGTTTCGTCAGCTTTTACAACAGATGGATCAATTAAAATATCATCTGTTAATTTACCATTATTCCAGTCAGGGTTACCTTCTTTATATCTAACTGCAATAAATCCTATAGGTTCATCCCCACCGACTGCGATATCATTGAATTCAAAATATGCACCGAAATCATCTAATCCAGTGTATGTAGATTTCGAATCAAAGCCACCCCAACCCCAGTTTCCAAGATTTTCGTAATTTCCGTCCCATGCTTTAAAGTGAACAATAACTGTTCCCTTTTGTGAGTCTGCAAAAAGCATAGGAAGAGTTACTAAAGTTGTTGCTAGGATTAGTAAGCCTAATAAAACTTTTTTCATTTTACCCTCCTAATTTTTATGATTGTTATCATATTACGCTTAAAGTATATCACAAAATTCAATTACTATGTAAACGCTTTAGTGTTTGTTTTATTATGCAAACGGTTTCTTATTGTAATCGCTATCATTTTTAATTTTAGAACACCCGTGTATATGATATTATTCATGTGTAGGAGGATAAAAATGAAAAAAATATTTATAACATTACTTATGTTCGTGTTTGCAGCAACTACAGCACTTGGCTTTGTTTATGCAAACGAAAAACCACATACGCTTGTTATTCATTATTATCGTTTTGATGGTAATTACAATAATAAATGGTTCCATTTTTGGGAAAAATTACCACAAGATAAAAGCGGAAAGGATTATCAATTTAATTCTGAAACAGTAGATGAATACGGTGTTAAATATGAAATGGATTTAACTGATGAATACATCTCATCTACTAGAGTTGGTATTATTATTAAAACAGCTAAATCTGCGGGCGACTGGTCAGGAGAAAGAGAGCCCGGTGGAGATCGTTTTATTGATATTTCTGAACTTGAAGTTATTAATGGTGTTGCACATGTTTATTTTGTGCAAGGACAAGTTCAATTTGGAAAATCAAATGATGATTTAGCAAATCACATACCTGATTATCGTTCTAACATTATAAATGTATTTTTCACAGTTCAAAAAAATGTATCTTTAGAACTTACAAACGATGCTATATCATATAAGGTTTATGAAAATAGTGTTGTTATTAAAGAAAATACATTAGGAAATGGTGTGAAGCACACAATTACTGGTATAAATGTTGATTTAACTAAAACCTATGAGATTGAAGTAACTTTTGAAGACACTATAAGACGTCAACCAATTTCTCTTCATAAATTGTACGATACAGTAGAATTTGAAGAGGCATTTACATATGAAGGAGAACTTGGAGCAATTTATTCAAAATCTAAAACAACATTTAGATTATGGGCTCCAATTAGTTCTGATGTTAAGTTAAATATCTATAATCAAGGGCATCCGAATTATGATCGCTTGGGTCAAAAGAAAGATGAATTAACACCAGTTGAAGTTCATCAAATGTATAAAATTGAAAATGGTGTTTGGGAAGTCGTTTTAGAAGGTGATTACGACTCAAAATACTATACTTTTAGTGTTACAAATGGCCAAGAAACAAATGAAGTAACTGATCCTTATAGCTATTCAACAGGTGCCAATGGATTAAGAAGTATGGTCGTTGATTTTAATAAAAATAAACCTTTATATTGGGATTTAATCGAAAGACCACAAACTATTCGAAATATGACAGATTACATTATTTATGAATTACATGTAAGAGATTTAACATCTCATAGTTCATGGAACGGAAATAATGCATATCGTGGCAAATTTTTAGGTTTAAGTCAAACTGGAACAAATTATACTCAAGGTAATATAACTGTTACAACTGGATTAGATCATATCGAAGAACTAGGTGTTAATGCAGTACACTTATTACCAGTATTTGATTTTGGATATTTAGATGAAGTTGAGATTTTCCATAATCCTAATACAAAAAATGTATTCAACTGGGGATATATGCCATATCATTTTAATACATTAGAAGGTTCATATTCCACAAATCCATTTGATGGTAACGTAAGAATTTATGAATTTAGAGAAGTAATCAAAGCATTTAGCCAAAAAAATATACGAGTGATTATGGATGTCGTCTATAATCATACTGGCGAATCTGAAAATTCTAATTTTCATAAGATATTACCTGGTTATTATCATAGATTGACTAATGACGGTGCATTTTCAAATGGTTCTGGAACAGGAAATGAAACTGCATCAGAAAGAACAATGGTAAGAAAGTTTATTGTTGATTCTGTTAAATATTTTGCAAATGAATTTAAAATTTCAGGATTTAGATTTGATTTAATGTCAATTCATGACATTGAAACAATGAATTCAGTTAGAAATGCATTAAATGAAATTGATCCAACGATAATTGTTTATGGTGAGCCATGGAGTGCGGCAAGTACACTGGTTGATCCAAAAGAAGCAGCAGGAATGACACCAGAAAACAATTGGGATAGGACACAAATTAGAAAATTAGATAATCATATTGCTGCATTCAATGATTTATTTAGAAATGCAGTAAAAGGATCGCCCGATGGTAATGATGGTGGATTTTTACAAGGTGTTATGGATCAAGGTAAGATGAATGATATTAAGAAATCTATTTTAGGTGGAACTGATCTTTATACGAACGGTCCAACTCAACAAATTACTTATATTGAAGCACACGATAATTTAACTTTACATGACAAATTAAGAACATCAGGTGTATCTATTAACGATGTTAAATTTGCACAAACACAGGCAAATGCAATGGTATTAACATCACTAGGAATTCCTTTCTTACATGCTGGAACTGAGTTTTTAAGAAGTAAACCTAAAGATGGTGGTGGTTATGACCACAACTCTTATGAATCCCCAGATGAAGTAAACCAACTTCGATGGGATAGAAAAGTTGAATATTTAGACGTATTTGAATATACAAAAGCTTTAATTCATATTAGAAACACTTATTCACACTTTAAAATGACAGATCTTAATGAAATTAATCAAAGATTTGAGTTTTTACCAACATCACAAGATAATAATTTATCTGCAATTGCATATAGAGTTAAAGGTATTAATGGTGAACCTGACATTGTTGTCGTACATAACGGTCGAGCAACCACTACAACAGTAGCTTTAAATGATGGTAAAACATATAATTTATTAACCTCAAAAGCTGCATCTAGTTTATTATTTGATACACAAAAAGGATTAGCTAAAAGATCAAATCAACTCACAGTAACTTCAATGAACACAACAAACATTCTAGTTGAGATGTTAGAAACTGGAGAAATTATTGTACAAAAACCGCATATTAACGTAGCACTTAATTCATCATTTAATCCACTATCAAACATTAGTATTCCAAGTTCTATGAAGGTTTATACAACACCAATTGATACATCAAAACCTGGATTTAGTGTTGTCACAATAATGAGTGTTGACTATTTAGGTAACAAAAATGTTGCTTACTATACTGTATTTGTTAATGGTGGATTATTTGCACCAACTGTGACATTTAGAGGTGTATAACATGAAAAAAATAATATTATTAATTGTTTTTATATTTATGTTAGGTTTAGTAGCTTGTAATGATCATGATGCTATTCCTAAAGGAGATCCAATCGCAGAAGTTATTGAATTTAAATTAGAAGATAAAACTGTTATTTCAACAATTAAAATATTAGTTGAAATTTCATCAAAAGAGGCATTAGATGAAGCTATTCATTCAACAGCACATCGAATCTATGAAGAACATAAAACAACCTTTGGTAGTCAAACATATACATTCTTTTTAAATGTTGAGTTAAATAATGAATTGATAGGTACAGTAAGCTATAAAATTAATTCATCAATTTCTCAACCAGGATTAATTTATGTAGCAGAATCACTAAATTATTAAATTATAAGAGGTTCCTAACCGGAACCTCTTTTTTTATTTTATGTATTCATTTAATTTAGTAGGATCTATTTCTAAAATAACTGTTGAATAACCTTCTAAGTTTAAACTGCCATACAAAATATTTTGATGTTCAACATCTAACTCGATTGAATCTGTATAAAGATTATGAATAATTAATAGGGCTTGTTCGAAATCTTCATGTTTAAAATAACGAATATATCCTTGGTATAAGTCTTTACTATCTTTCCAAAGTTCAAAATAATTACCATATCTTAAAGCAGGTGTATTTTTTCTTAAATTCATTAGTGTTCTATAGTGATTATATAATGAATTCTCATCATCCTTTTGGTCTTTCAGTGACTTTGATGAGTGACTATTTCCATAAGGATTTAACCACGTCGTCTGATAAGTTGAATCTCCCCATAAGAATGGACTTCTTCGATATTGGTCATATATTGGACCTTGACCAGTTAGATTATCACCCTCATAACGAATGCCATACATACCAATTTCATCGCCATAGTAAACATATGGGCTTCCAGGTAGTGTAAGCATTAATGATGCTGAAACTTTCAATTTACCTAATGAATTAAAACCAGTATATCCTTCTTTTGAAGCAATACGATCGATATCGTGATTACTTAAGAAAACAGCTGGTATATAATCGGGATTATATTTTTGATAAGAGTCAAATGCACGTTTTATATTACTTGTAAGTTGATAGATCGATGTACCTTTGCCAATTTTTGACCATATTTGATCAGCAGTATAAAAGTCAAATAATGAATCTAATCCAATGTAATATTGATTATAGGCTAAATAATCATATTCAAACATTTCACCTACAAAATATATGTTTGGATTAATTGTTTTAGCATAATTTTGAAGCTCGCGTAAAAAAGTATAGTTTTTTATTAAACCAGCTGATGGATGTGTTCCAGGATCTCCAATAAAAAAGTGTTTAACAGCATCAAATCTAAAACCTTCAATTCCCTTTTCGATCCAAAACTTTATAATATTCTTGATTTCTTCAACTACTTTAGTATTATTTAAATTTAAATCTTTCATTCCACCTGCGAATGACTCGAATGCAGTTGAATCATTTAACCAAATATAATAATCTCTGAATGGAGAATTTGATTTTTTAGCATCTATAAACCAAGGATGTGTGTCAGCAGTATGATTGATAACGAAATCCATCACAATTTTAATACCTTTTGATTTAGCAGTTTGAATTAAGTTTTCTAAGTCTTCCATCGTACCATATTCAGAATTTACTTCATAATAATTTTTCACTCTGTAACCATGATAGCTATTCCAATCAGTATCTGTATCATTATATGGAAGTAACCATATCGCTGTTACACCTAAATCTTCAAGATAATCAAGATTTTCAGTAATCCCGTTAAAATCTCCAATACCATCTCCATCTGAATCTGCAAAAGAACGTATAAAAATTTGATAGTATATATCATATTTTGGATAGAGTTCCTCAAAATCTATATTTTTACTGTTATCACATGAAACAATAAATAAAGAAATAAAAACTAATAATAATGCAACTATTTTTTTCTTCATATATCCCCCTATATTTAGATTAATAAAACACTTTTCTTGAGTAAATTAATAATACAAAGACAACAATCATTCCTAAAGCCAAATTGTATACAACAGGTTGGAATCCTGGAAGAATTAATCCTGCAATTAAACTTAATATTGAAGGTATGGTCGCAGCTAACATAACAAAATTCATACCATCTTTATATGAAAAGAAATTTTTATATCGAATTCGATATATTTGGATAAGTCCAGCCATCAGTAAAACAAATAAAATACTGGATAATATAGAAATACCTTGATTAGTTAGTAGTGAATATAAAATTAACTGTGGACCAAATGATTTTTCGATTTGATGTCCAAATTGCTTAAATAGTTCAACTCTATTCATAGAAGATCCATTAAGTTCATTTAGATTAATTTCAGATTTAAAACCTTCATAACCGTGAGAAGTCCAATTAAAACCTGATTTGTCATAAAACTTAATATATGATTTTGTAAATATTATAATGTTATAGTTTGTATAATTGGATAAATCAATTTCTTCATCATCAACATTAAAGATATAAACATAATCAGCATTATAATAAACACTAACATCGTTAGAATAAGAAACGAATCCTTCTAATGAATTCATTCGACCACCTGGCAAGTTTGTCCAATTGGGTGTATTTCTAGATAGATTAGTTTCAACAAAATTCATTTGTGAACCTTGATTTTCAATAACTAAGTAAGATAACGGAAAATTTGCAATAAAGGTCAGAATTATAAAATAAATTAAAACTTTCCATAATTTTTCTCCGCGAATTTCAAGGATTTTAGGTAAATTGAAACTTTTTTTGAAATATTGTACTAAAAACATGACATTAACCTCATAATCTTGTATCTTTCATTGTTCTAGTTTGAACTGGATCTTTGTAATCTCTATCTTGATGTAGCGGATCAATATCAATCATTTTAGTTTTGAAAATGTAATCATGAATCGTACGAGAAGAATATTTTTCGGTTAAAGCAAAAAAAGCAATAATTAAATATAATCCACCTGTTATAAATGAGAGCCCATATTTTGTCAATTCTCTTAAAATGAGTTTAATTCTTGATGGTTCTGTATCATTAAAATTGACCACTCTTATTTTTTGTAATCTTTGACCAAATGTAGACTTACTCTTTGAAAAAATAGGTAAGATAACAATTAAAAGATAAGCAAATAAAATTATAGCTATTCTAACAAAATCAGATCCTACAAAATTTGGTATTCCATAAGAAGCAATTAATAATGCAATCGTCACGCCAGATACATCCGCAGCGAAAGCCCTAACTCGTCTTTCAAATTTTGGTACCATATTTTAACATCCTCTTTCACATAAAGATTTTACTAAACATATTATAACATTATTTTTACATGAAACCGTTTGCAATCGTAATAAGATTATTGTATAATACCAATTGATAGAAATCTTGCGTCTATCAAAAAAATCAAATATAATTCCTAGGGGGAAAATCATGGCAACAGTGAAATTAAAAGACGTCAATAAAATCTATCCGAATGGTGTTCAAGCAGTATTTAACTTTAACTTAGACATCAAGGATAAAGAATTTATTGTTTTCGTCGGACCATCAGGTTGTGGAAAATCAACCACCCTCCGTATGATCGCGGGCCTTGAGGACATTAGTTCAGGCGAATTATACATTGATGACGAATACAAGAACGATACAGCTCCAAAAGATAGAGATATCGCAATGGTATTCCAAAGCTATGCATTATATCCACACATGACTGTGTATGATAATATTGCATTTGGACTTAAATTACGTAAAGTTCCAAAAGCTACCATCGATGCAAAAGTTAAAGCGGCAGCGGAAATTTTAGGTCTAACTCCTTATTTAGACCGTAAACCAAAGAACTTATCTGGGGGGCAAAGACAACGTGTTGCGTTAGGTCGTTCTATCGTTCGTGACGCAAAAGTATTCTTAATGGACGAACCTCTATCAAACTTAGATGCTAAGTTACGTGTTCAAATGCGTGGTGAGTTGATTAAATTACATAAACAATTAGATACAACAACTATCTATGTAACTCACGACCAAATCGAAGCGATGACAATGGCAACTAGAATCGTTGTAATGAACAAAGGTTATATCATGCAAGTTGGTGAACCTAAAGAAATTTATGATAGACCAGCTAACATGTTCGTAGCAGGCTTCATTGGAACACCTCCAATGAACTTCATCAATGGTATAGTTTCAAAAGAAGGCGTATTTATCGCTGGACCTCATCGCATTAAATTACCATTAGATAAATTTGAAATTGTTAAACAAAACAAATTCATTGAAAAACCTATCGTATTAGGTATTAGAGCAGAAGACATTCATGACAATGGTGTAGTGTTTGAAACTTATCCAGAAGGTGTATTAGATTTAGTTGTTGACGTAGCTGAATTACTCGGCGCAGAAACAAACATTTACACTGATGTTAACGGTTCAAACGTTATCGCTAGTGTTAATGCTCGTACAAACGTCCATATGGGAGACAAGATTAAACTTGCTCTTGACTTAAACAAGATTCACTTCTTTGACCCAGAAACAGAAGTAAGATTAGTTTTAGATCCAAATAAATTAGATTAACTTATGATAAAATAGAGTAATCCAGCAAGAGGATTACTCTTTTTTTAAATTTAGAAAGGATAATTAAAATGAAATCAATTTATGATATTCAAGTAGAAAAAATGAATGGTGAAAAAATAAGTTTAGATGAGTTTAAAGACAATATCCTTTTAATTGTAAATACTGCAACAAAATGTGGTTTTACAAAGCAATATGAGGGGCTTGAAAAGTTATTCAAAAAATATCATGATAAAGGATTTTATATATTAGACTTTCCGTGTAATCAATTTTTTGGTCAAGCACCGGGAAAAATTGAAGATATTAAAACATTTTGCGAATTAAATTTCCAAACAACATTTCCTTTATTTAATAAAATATATGTTAATGGTACTAAGACTTCGGAACTATATCAATTTTTAAAAGATAATGGTCCAGATGAGATGGTAAAAGATGGTGAAATTAAACCTAAACGATCAAAAAGAATTCGCTGGAATTTCACTAAATTTTTAATTGATAGACAAGGAAATATTCTTTATAGATTTTCACCTAAATTTACACCAGAAGAAATCGAAAAATATATTGAAAAATTACTTTAATTTAAAGTACATACCATACTTAAAATTGACTATTTTATATAAATATGTTAAAATATTTAATCATTATACAACAGTATAAAAAATACGGAGGCATTAAAAAAACATATGGAAGATTCATGTAGTGGGCAGAGGACCTTATTAGACGATACAGAGGAGGATATATTCTCATGGGTGACAGCATGGTAGTACAAATTCTCTTGATTTTATTTGTTATCGTCTTAAATGGTATTTTTGCTTCGAGTGAAATTGCTTTAGTATCTGCTAATAGAAATAGAGTAGAAGCTGATACTGAGTTAGGTAACAAGAAAGCTAAAAAAGCTAAAAAGTTACTTAAATTTATGGAAAATCCAACAAGATTCTTATCTACAATTCAAATAGGAATTACAATGTTCGGATTTATTAACGGTGCGATTGCAGCAGGTTCTTTTGCACAAGGAATTACCGATCTTATAACAAGACAATGGACAAGTCTCGATAAAGGTATAGTATTTTCTGTCGTAACTGTATTAATTACATTATTATTAACTTATATTCAAGTTGTATTAGGTGAATTAGTACCAAAACGATTAGCAATGAAAGCACCAGAAGCAGTTGGATACTTCTTTATTGGTTTCTTAGGGCTAATTGCTACTATAATGAGACCATTCGTTAACTTACTAACAGGTACTGCAAACTTAATTGTTAAAATGTTTGGTGTAAATCCAGAAGATAACGATGATACCTTAAGTGAAGATGAATTACGTCTTGAACTAAACGCTTCACAAATGCGTGGTTTAATCGACCAGTCTGAAAATGAAATGATTCAAAACATTTTTGAATTTGATTCTACAACTGTTAGTGAAGTTATGACACACAGAACTGAAGTATCTGCAATTGATGTAAATTCATCGAAAGAAGATGTGCTAGCTTACGTTACAAATGAAAAGTTCACACGTTTTCCAGTTTATGAAGGATCAATTGACCAAATTATTGGTATATTACATGTAAAAGATTTATTAAAAACAATTGAAACTGAAAAAGAAGTTCCATTTGAATTAAGAAATATTATTCGTGAACCATTATATGTTCCAGAAAGCAAAAACACTCGTCAACTATTTGTTGAAATGCAAGAAAGTAAAACTCATATTGCAATTGTTATTGATGAGTACGGTGGAACAGCAGGAATTGTTACTTTAGAAGACTTAATCGAAGAAATAGTCGGTAATATCTTTGACGAATATGATGACGATGAAGATGAAATTTCAACAATTAAAGATAACGAATATGTTATTGATGGTTTAGCTGATATCGAGGAAGTTGAAGATATTTTAGATGCTAAACTTCCTGTTGAAGAGTATGATACTTTATCAGGATTTATTCTCGGTCAATTAGGACGATTCCCTGAAGAAGAAGAACATGTTGTTATTGTATATAATAACTATCGCTTTGAAGTATTAGAATTTAAAGATAAAGTTATTGAAAAAGTAAAAGTAACCCGAATTGAAACACCTAAAGAAGATGTTGAAGAAGACGAGGCATGATTTGCCTCGTTTTTGTTTATAAAGAGTCTTAATATGTGTTAAAATGAAATTAAGAGGTGATTAAGTGAATATACTCTATGTAACATCTGAAGTTTATCCCTTTTCAAAAACAGGGGGATTAGCTGATATTTCATATAGTTTACCAAAGGGTGTTTCGAACCATTATTCGATTACTGTTGTCACGCCTTTTTATAAACAAATTTTTAAATATTTTGATCATATGACATTTTTAGGTGAAAAAGAAGTTTTGATGTTTGATCATCATTCGATTGTTAAGTTTTATGAAATGCATTATGAAGGTGTAAGATTCATATTTGTTCAAAATATGCATTTCTTTGAAAGAGACAATTTATATGGATACGATGATGATGCCAAACGATTCACTAACTTTTCTTATGCTACTTTAGAGTTAATTAGTTTACTTGATAAAAAACCTGATATTATTCATATAAACGATTGGCCAACAGGCATAATACCATATCTATACCATACACACTATGTGTATAAAAAAGGTTACGAAAACATTAAATTTTTACTTACAATTCATAATTTAGAATATCAAGGTTCGTTTGATTATGATGTAGCCAAATATTTTAATAGTGATTTTAATTACATCTATACCCATTTTGGAAGAGTAAATTTCTTAAAAGCAGGTATTGCACTTTCAAATAAAATTAATACAGTATCTCCAAATTATAAAAATGAAATTTTAACAAAAGAATTCGGATTTACACTAGATGGTATATTAAATGATCGCCAAAATGATTTAGTAGGTATATTAAATGGTATTGATAGTGAAACATTTAATCCAGCTAAAGACAAATATATTATTAATTATGATATTAATGATTTTGAACAGGGCAAATTTAAAAACAAAAAATTAATTTTTGATCAATATCATTTATCAGATCCTAATTACCCATTAGTCTCATATATTGGACGTTATGCAAATCAAAAAGGTTTATGGATGATTAGAGAATCCATAGAAGATGTTATAAATCATACAAATGCTCGATTTTTCTTCTTGGGTTCAGGGGATAAATCTTACGAAATATTCTTTAAATATTTAACGGATAAATATCCACAAAGAGTAGCCAATTTTATTGGATATAACGAAGTATTAGCACATCAAATTTATGCTGCAAGTGACTTATTTATGATGCCTAGTGAATTTGAACCCTGTGGATTGGGACAGATGATTGCTATGACATATGGAACACTGCCAATTGTTAGAGAAACGGGTGGTTTAAAAGATACTGTTATACCATATAACCAATACACTGAAAAAGGAACAGGATTTAGTTTTTCAAATAAAAGTTCATATGAATTAAAAGATCGATTATATGAAGCAATTTATTTATATCAATCTAAACCTGCTACATTTAAAAAATTAATTGAACAAGCTATGAAAAAAGATTTTTCGAATCAAAGAATGACACAAAATTATATGGATTTATACAAGACTTTATTATGAAAACAAGGGGTAAGTAAATATGGAAACATTAGCACTAATATTAGCTGGGGGTAAAGGTTCAAGACTTGATTTATTAACAACAAAAAGAAGTAAACCTGCTTTACCGTTTGCTGGTAAGTATCGAATCATTGATTTTGCATTATCCAACTGTAGTCAATCAGGTATTTATGATATAGCGATTCTTACTCAATATTTACCATTATCATTAAATGAACATATTGCATCAGGTAAACCCTGGGATTTAGATAGATACAATTCTGGTGTTACATTATTACAACCACATAGTGAATGGTATACTGGTACTGCAGATGCAGTATTAAAAAACATTGAGTTTGTAGCTAAAAAGAAACCCAAATATGTACTTATATTAAGTGGTGATCACATCTATAAGATGGACTATCGAAAAATGATTAATTTACATGAATCAAATAAATCAAAATTAACTATTGCATGTCAAGAGGTGCCACTAGAAGATGTTAGTCGCTTTGGTATTATGACCATAAATGAAAAAAATCAAATTATTGAATTTAAAGAAAAACCAAAGACATCAACATCTAATCTTGCTAGTATGGGTATATATTTATTCGATTTAGACGTGTTAAAAGATGCAGTAGAACATATAAAACATGAGGACTTAGACTTTGGAAAGCATATTATACCTTATTTAATTGAAACACTAAAAAATGAAGTATATGCATATAAATTCCAAGGTTATTGGCAAGATGTTGGAACATATGACTCTTACTTAGAAACAAATCTTGATATGATTAAATCATATACAAAACTTGATTTATATGACCCAACTTGGAAAGTGTTCACAAAATCAGAAGAAAGGCCTCCTGTAAAAATTATTGGTAATGGTAAAGTTATAGATTCATTAGTTTCAAACGGTTGTATTATTGAAGGAACAGTAATCAATTCAGTATTATCGCCTGGAGTAAGGGTTGGAAAAGGAACGGTTATTAAAAATTCCGTTATTATGAACGATACAATTATTAGTGAAAATGTTGAAATTGATCAAACAATAATCGATAAACATGTCGTAATAGGACATGGTACAAAAATAGGTATAACTGATAATTTTACTCCAAATAAAAATCGACCAGATTTATTATCTAGTGGCATTACCGTAATTGAAAAGTCATCAATAATTCCTTCAAATATGAATATTGGTAAAAATGTTAGAATTCATAAAACAGCAGAATTCACATCAAAAATTATTCCATCCGGATCTACATTATAAATATTAAAACTGTAATCAATTGATTACAGTTTTTTTATAAAAAAAGCACTTGAATGATTCAAGTGCTTATGTGGTTCTAGCAAATATTATTAAGCTTTAGGTAATTGTTTTACGAAATCAACGAATTCAGCAACTTTAATTGTAACACCAGCAACATCATCTAAACCGTTATCTTCGTTAACTTCAGGTAATGTTTGGTTTTCAATTAAGTAGTCTCTTAAATTGTTCATTTGTTCGAAGAACTCGAAGCTACCAGGACCATTAGGTTTTTTCATAGCGTAAGAGAATCCTAATTGATTCTTAGTTGAATATAATTTTGGAGTCTTGTTAGCATCATAAGTTTCGATAACACTGTATGTATTTCCTTCTTCGTCAGTATGTTTAACAACTTTTCCAGCTTCATCCATTGCAAATCTATATTGTTTGAATGCAGCATCGAAGTATGCAAATACGATTCTACCATTTACAACAATAATTGAACCAAAGTTATAGTAATCAAATTCGCCAACTTCAATAACAGTTTCTTTTACTGGGTCCCAGTATTTCTTAGCAGCATTCTTAGTAGCTTGATCTTTAGCTGTGAAGAAGTAGTAACCATCTTTATATTCACCTTTTTCGATTGGGTCACTTGCTAATGCTTTTTCTACTAATACATAGAAGTTGTCAGTAGTAATAGTTACCCCTGCAGGTAATGGTTCACGATCATTATAATTTTGAGTTTCAATTAATTTAGCAGTAACTTTATCTGCTTGATCGTGCCACCAATTCTTTTCAGTTGAACCTGGGTGCATATCATATAATCCATCTTTTGAAGCTTGATATTTAGATTTACCAGCATATTTGTTAGTATCACCAAGAATACTTAAGCCGTCCCATTTAGCCTCAACGATTTTGTCGCCCTCTTTGACGATTTCTACCCAATATAACCATTCAGAATCTTGAGTAGGTGTTTCGATTGCAAAGTAATATGTTCTTTCAGCCTTACCACAAGCTGCAAGTGTCATTAATGCTAGAACTGATAACATAACGAAAAACACTTTTTTCATTTTTATATTTCCTCCTTAGTACTGTATCGTATGTTTACACACTAATTATATTTTAAAAGATTTTAGATGTCAAAGAAAGTTATAAAAGAAAATGTAAATTTTGTGAAAATATAAACATTGTTTACATGATAATAAATATGATATAATTTTATAGTTAGTGAAAGGGATTGAATCACGTGAAGTATAATACATTAAATGAACGTCAAAAACATATAAGAAACTTTTCCATCATTGCACATATTGATCATGGTAAATCAACATTAGCAGACAGAATATTAGAAATCACACAATCTGTTGATAAAAGAGTAATGAAGGAGCAAATGCTTGATTCTATGGATCTTGAAAAAGAACGTGGAATCACAATTAAATTAAATGCAGTACAACTAACTTATAAAGCAAAAGATGGAGAAGAATACATATTCCATCTTATCGATACTCCAGGCCATGTCGATTTTACATATGAAGTTTCAAGATCTCTAGCTGCTTGTGAAGGAGCAATTTTAGTCGTGGACGCTGCTCAAGGTATTCAAGCTCAAACACTTGCAAATGTATATTTAGCTTTAGATAATAATTTAGAAATCATTCCAGTATTAAATAAAATAGATTTACCCCAAGCAGAACCTGAGCGTGTTAGAAAAGAAATTGAAGATATCATAGGTATTGATGCAACTGATGCCGTAATGGCTTCTGGTAAAACAGGTTTAGGTGTGTTAGATATCTTAGAGAAAATAGTTAAGCAAGTTCCAGCACCTAATGGTGATGAAAATGAACCTTTACAAGCTTTAATATTCGACTCTTATTTTGATCAATATCGTGGTGTTATACCAACAGTTAGAGTTGTAAATGGTTCACTTAAAAAAGGTGATGTCATAGAATTCATGGCTTCTAAAGCTCAGTTTGAAGTTGTAGAAGTAGGTGTATATACGCCTTTACAAAAACCTGTTGATATTTTAGGTCCTGGTGATGTCGGATATGTTGTTGCATCAATTAAAACTATTGGAGATGTTCGTGTAGGTGATACAATCACTAAAGTTGATAAAAAAGCATCATCACCATTACCAGGTTATAGAACATTAAATCCTGTTGTTTTCTGTGGACTTTATCCAATTGATGCAGACCAATATGAGGATTTAAAAGAAGCATTAGAAAAATTAAAATTAAATGACGCTTCATTAATCTATGAACCTGAAAGTTCACAAGCACTTGGATTTGGATTTAGAACTGGTTTCCTGGGTTTATTACATATGGATATCATTCAAGAAAGAATTTCTAGAGAATTCAATATCGAATTAATTGCAACTGCTCCAAGTGTTATCTATCATGTATATAAAACTAATGGTGAAATGGTTTATGTAGATAATCCAAGTTTCTTACCTGATATGCAATATATTGACCATATTGAAGAACCATATGTTAAAGCAACCATTATGTGTCCAAAAGATTATGTAGGTGCTGTAATGGATATTAGCCAAAAGAAACGTGGAATTTTTAAAACAATGGAATACATAGATCAAACTCGTGTTATGTTAGTTTATGAATTGCCATTAGCAGAAATAGTTTATGACTTTTTTGATAAACTTAAATCAACTACTAAAGGATATGCATCATTTGATTATGAAATGTCAGGATATAAATCAAGCGATTTAAGAAAAATGGACATTTTACTAAATGGTGAAGTTGTTGATGCTCTATCTGTAATTGTTCATAGAGATTTTGCTTATCAACGTGGTAGAGCTATTGTTGAAAAATTAAAAGATCTTATTCCACGACAGATGTTTGAAATTCCAGTACAAGCAGCACTTGGAGGAAAAATAATCGCTAGAGAGACAATTAAAGCCTTAAGAAAAGATGTTTTAGCGAAATGTTACGGTGGAGACATATCACGTAAGAAAAAACTCCTAGAAAAACAAAAAGAAGGTAAAAAACGCATGAAGCAATTTGGTCGAGTAGAAATTCCTCAATCTGCATTCATGGCAATTTTATCTACTTCCGATGATTAATAAAAAGGACATGCTTTCTTAGCATGTTTTTTTGTCTAAATTATACAACATTAATGTTGACATGAAATCGCTTACATGATATCATATAGATGGAACAAAAGAATAAGTTAGAGGTGTTAGCATGACCCGCATAAATTCTTATTTCCAAGTTCATATTTTAAAGGATTCAACATGGATCAAACATGATTTTTCATATAACACGATAAAAGGGTAAGAATATAGCATATTCATACCCTTTTTTATTGAAATAGGAGGTCAATATGAAAAAAGATTTTTTAGTTAAAACTTCCGTCCCAAATATGATGTACTCAGCTGATTTTAATCCTCAGCTAATAACTCGACATATAGAAATTAGAAACGATAGAGCTACTGAGGATGTAACTGAGCGTGTATTAAAAGATAAAGATAAAGAATTAGCAAAGTAATGATTATGCCTTGAAGGCAATTTTCTCCTCTCTTTAAAGTGGTATCCGTTGGAGTGATGCCACTTTTTTTGATATAATATTTAATGTGTGAAGGTGGTATGCGATTTGAAAGGATTATATGTCCATATTCCTTTTTGTCAATATATATGTCATTACTGTGACTTTGTCAAAAGGGTACCAAAAAGTCAAGATATGATTGATGAATATTTAATTCGTCTACGTGATGAAATTAATTCGTATTCAAATCATTTTGACTCTATAGAAACAATTTATATTGGTGGCGGAACACCAAGTATGTTAACAATTGATCAATTAACATTTTTATTTGATTCATTAAGACGAATAAATCCGATTGAGTATACAATTGAAGTAAATCCAGAATCATATACACATGAAAAAGGATTATTGTTTAAAAAATATGGTATTAATCGCATTTCAATGGGTGTTCAATCATTTGATGATAATGTTCTTGCATACTTAAATCGTGGACATAAAACAGAAACTGTTGAATTAATTGTTAAAGATTTACAATCAATTGGTATTCCCTATATTTCTATTGATTTAATCTTCGCAATACCTGGTCAAACTTTAGATCATATCAAAAAAGACTTAGATGAGTTTTTAAAGTTAGGTATTACACATTTATCATATTATTCACTTATATTGGAAGATAAAACATATTTTTATCACCAATACCTTAAAGGAAAATTCAAACCAATTGAAGAAGATTTAGAAGCTCAAATGTATGAGTACATTATAGATAGACTTGAAAAAAATGGTTATGAACACTACGAAATAAGTAACTTTGCAAAAAATAATCACTATTCATTACATAATACAATTTATTGGTCACTAGGAGAATATATTGGTGTAGGAATGGGAGCTCATGGATTTATCGATAATCATAGAACTTATAATGAACGGGGCTTACCACAGTATTTAGACCATTTTACAAAAGAACGTGTTTTACAAACTCAAGAAGACTTATTACAAGATGACCTTATTTTCGGATTAAGAAAGAGAAAAGGTATATTCATTGATGATATAGAAAAGAAATACAACATAAAATTACTAGAAAAATATCCAAAACTACTTGAACAAGAATCATATGGACTTGTTGAATTCAAAGATGGATATCTTAGATTAACAAGAAAAGGTATGATGCTTGGCAATCAAGTGTTCATGTTATTTATATGAAATATTTACTTAACGATTTTCTATATCATCTAAAAAACGAAAGAGGATTATCTAAAAATACAATTTTTGCATATGAAACAGATTTAGCACATTATATTGAATTTTTAGAAAAATATCATCATATTAAAAAACCTGATCAAATCAATGAGCGAATGCTTGAAGGATATTTAAAAAGTATTAGGAATAAGGGGTTATCTGCCAAAACACAAGCAAGACGACTTACATCAATTAAAGCTTTTCACGCATTTTTACTTTTAGAACGTGAAGTTGATGAGAATATCTCGTTGAATGTTAAAAGTCCTAAAATAGAGAGAAATTTGCCTTCTGTATTAAGTATTGATGAAGTTATCAAATTGTTAGAAGCTATTGATACAACAAAACCATTAGGGTTACGAAATATGGCACTTTTAGAATTAATATATGGTTCTGGATTACGTGTTAGCGAACTTTTAAGTCTTAAAGTTTCTGATTTGCACATTAATCAAAAATATTTAACAGTTATTGGAAAAGGTAACAAAGAAAGAATTGTGCCGATATCGGATATGGCAGTTATAGCATTAAGAAACTATTTGGTTAAAGCTAGAGAAGAACTTGTAAAAGAAAAAACACCATACTTATTTTTAAATCTTAACGGTGATGTCTTGTCAAGAGTTGGATTCTTTAAAGTGTTAAAAAAACTTGCACAAGATGCAGGTTTAAATCCAGATTTAATTTCTCCACACACATTAAGACACTCATTTGCAACTCATCTTTTAGAAAATGGAATGGATTTAAGAACTTTACAAAGTTTATTAGGACATGAAGATATATCAACCACACAAATTTATACACACATATCTCAAAAAAGAATTAAAGAAGTATATAATAAAACTCACCCAAGAGCAATGGAGGATAAAAAATGAGATTTAATAGAGTATTTTTAATCGTTATGGATTCATTAGGAATTGGTGCTGCACCAGATAGTGATAAATATTTTAACGCAGGAGTTCCAGATGTAAATGCAAATACAATTGGTCATATTGCAGAAAATATGGATTTAAATATTCCAACATTACAAAAACTAGGATATGGTAATATTGCACCTATACGTAATGTGGCTCCAAATCCAAATTTAAAAAATGTATATGTTACTAAAATGATGGAAAAATCACTTGGTAAAGATACAATGACCGGGCACTGGGAAATCATGGGTCTATATATTACAGAACCATTCCAAACATTCACAGATACAGGATTTCCAAAAGAATTAATCGATGAATTAGAAAAAAGAACTGGTCGAAAAGTTGTTGGAAATAAATCTGCTTCAGGTACTGAAATTATTAAAGAACTCGGTGAACATCATATGAAAACCGGTGACTTAATTGTCTATACATCAGCTGACTCAGTATTACAAATTGCAATGCATGAAGAAATTATTCCAATTGAGGAGCAATATAAAATTTGTGAGATTGCAAGAGAACTTACAATGAAACCTGAATGGATGGTTGGACGAGTAATTGCAAGACCATTCTTAGGGACAAATAAAGATAACTTCACACGAACTTCAAATAGACATGATTATGCATTAAAACCATTTGCTAAGACAACTCTAAATTTCTTGTCTGAAAATGGTTATGAAACAATTGCATTAGGAAAGATAAATGATATATATGATGGCTATGGAATTACTAAATTTGAGAAGACAAAATCAAATGATGATGGTATGCAAAAAATCATCAAATGGAGTAAAGAAAATTTCAAAGGATTATGCTTCTTAAACCTTGTTGATTTCGATGCATTATACGGTCATAGAAGAGATGTAATCGGTTATGGAAAAGCTATTGAAGCAATGGATAAACAACTACCAGAATTGATCTTAAATCTTAATGAAAATGACTTGCTCATTTTAACTGCAGATCATGGTAATGACCCTACTTATGCTGGTACTGATCATACAAGAGAATATGTACCTCTAATTGTATATTCTAAAGGATTTAAAGAAGCAGGAATATTAGATGTCAGAGATACATTTGCAGATATAGCAGCAACGATTTCTGATAACTTTAATGTAGATAAAACCGATTTAGGTACAAGTTTCCTAAAAAAATTAAAATAATGTATGTTTACTATTTATAAACTTTTCTTAATATTGATTAACTTAGTAAAATAGTATAAAAACATAGTTTATAAACCAGATTATAGTAATCTGGTTTTTTTTATTTTTTAAGTGCTAAATCCAAATTAACATTTAAATATTTTTTCAAGATGAACTATCTAGAGAAATGACTTTTAAAATCGATAAAAATACTTAATAAAAAATTAGACAATAAAAAAACAAGAAAAATATATGTTTACTATTTATAATCATTGATTACTATTTGTAAACATTAGTTTTATTATAAAAAATCATTTTATTAATACAAATAAAGAATATTTAAGATTCTAAAAAACATACAAGTGTAGTAATTCACTACTTAAATTTATCTGAAAATTAAAGAGGGAAATAAGACATTATTTAAATTGGAAATATTAATTATAACCTTTAAAAAGAAGTAATATGAGTAAACTAACAATCACGATATATAATTATTTCATGTTTATTAAATATAAACTTTTTTAAACTAAACTATGATAATAAAACAAAAGAATAAAAGAAAAGTATCACGCATTTTTAGCAATCGAAATTTTATAAGGTATATTATTTTAGGTTTTGATTGCTGTAAATGAATGCTAAGATTTAAGACTTTTAAGATCAAATTTAAGATAAATTAAATTAATTAAAGCTTAAAGTCGTCCATCCTAAGAAGACCATATTTATCATACTCAAATTTATATTAATATACATGGTTTATATAACATTAAAAGACAGAAGGCACATTTTTATTCCATTCCACATTTCAACTTATCCACATAAAACCTATTATACGCTCCATTAGGCTCACAATAAAAGGTTAACATAATATACATTATAGGAAGTAATATCGAAATAAAATATATACTTCTAGCGGTTTTTATCATATCACTTAATACATAATGAGTATGTTTATGTATTATTTTTATATCTTTAAATGCAATTATATATAATCATATAATTATAATGAGTATATTTAGATATATTGATAGATATTTTTAAGCAATCAAACCCACTATTAACATATAAACATGTGTATTAGTCACTGATAGTGTATATTGACGTTTTAACTCAATAAATAAAATAATTTATGGATTAGATTCTCTTCTTCTACTAACCATCTACATAGAGTCTCTTCTTTTCTTTTTCTTTCGGATCTATATATAAATAAAAACGCATTTTAAGAAATCGAAAGATTAATATCCATATATCCATCAATCTTAATCTCTAAAAATGCGTTTATTAATTTTAAACTTTTATAGAAATGTATGTTTAGTAATTATAAATTGTGTTTATATTTAGTATACATATATTTTTATAATTAACACAAAAAAAATGAGCTTTCGCTCACTTTTATTATTTCCCTTTACTTTGTTTCATTGATGCTAGAACTTGTCTAACTTGTTTTTCAGATGGTGTTCTTCCCATTTGTCTGAACATTTCTCGGATCATTGTTTCATCAATCGGAGGGTTCTTTTCTAGAGTTCTTTTAAACCAAGAACGTGCAATGAAGAATCCTGCAACTCCACCTATTAGTAACGTACCAACAGCAAGTAATATTGCTTGCCACACTTCCATCATGTTGTTCAACTCCTTTACTATACGCTATCATTTTACATCTTTTATATGTAAATTACAACTATTAAATTTTTTGATAATATTCTACTTTTTTACTACCATAAATCTTTTCTTTAATGAATTTATATTGTGATATTTTAGCCTGATCTAATACTCTTTTTTTATCCATTTCACATATGACAATACCATCTGGATTTATTAGATTGACTAAACCATTCATCACTTCTTCATAAATATTAAGCTTATATGGCGGGTCTATAAATACTAAATCAAAGTTTATATTTAGTAAGTTTAGTTTTGCAATTAATTTTTTATAATCTAATTGAAAAACCTGATAATTATTCTCTTCTATAATTTTTAAGTTGTCTTTAATTGTTCTTATACTTATTGAATTTATATCATTAAAAATAACACTTTTTGCACCTCTACTTATCGCTTCTATACCATAAGATCCAGAGCCTGCAAATAGGTCTAAAACACTACTATTAATTACATAATCTTGAAGTGTATTAAATACTGCACCTCGTACTTTATCTTGGGTTTCTCTCGTACGTTCATCAGGTACCATTTTAAGTAATCGACTACGATACTTTCCCGCTATAATTCTCATCCATTAATCGTCTCTTCTATAAGTTTTAATTCACGTTTTTTAGGACCGATAACATATGATTTTTGAATTAAATCGATAGCTTCTTTTAATCCTTTTTCATGATGATAAAGTGTCACAATCTTATCACCTTTTTCAACTTTATCTCCGATCTTTTTATGTAAGTCTAAACCTACAAATAAATCAATAACATCATCTTTTGTTTCTCTTCCAGCGCCTAATCTACATGCAGCTAAACCAAAGTTTAATGCATCCAATGTTTCAAGATATCCAGACTCTTCTGCATATATCACATGTATTTTAGTTGTACCGTAAAGGTTCTTTTTATCTTTTAGGAATTCAACATCTCCACCTTGTTCCTTAACGAATTCATAGAACTTAGGTAATGCTTTTCCTTCTTTTAATGTTTGATAACTTAGTTTGTATCCTTCTTCAAAATTCTTAACAATACCAGCGTGTTTGAGTAAATGACCTGTTACAACAGAAACCACTTCAGTTAAATCTTCAGGTCCATTTCCTTCTAATGTTTCTATTGCTTCTAAAACTTCTAATGAATTACCAATTTTATGTCCTAATGGTTCTTCCATTGAAGTTAAAATTGCTGTTACTTTTTTGCCTGCTTTCTCTCCAATTTGAACCATTAATTTTGATAGTTCTTCAGCATCTTTTACAGTCTTCATGAATGCTCCACTACCAACTTTAACATCCAACACAATCGCATCCGCACCACTTGCAAGTTTTTTACTCATAATAGATGAAGCGATAAGTGGCATTGAATCTACTGTAGCTGTAACATCTCTTAATGCATACATTTTCTTATCAGCTGGAGCAATATCTCCACTTTGACCAACAATTGAACATCCTATTTTATTAACTTGATCTTTAAATTTTTGTAGCGGTAATTCTACTTTAAAACCTGGGATTGATTCTAATTTATCAATTGTTCCACCGGTATGTCCTAGTCCACGTCCACTCATTTTAGCAAGTTTTGCACCTAAATATGCAGCTAAAGGAGCTAAGACTAATGACACTTTATCGCCAACACCACCAGTTGAATGCTTATCAACCTTAGTACCAATGATATCTGTTAAATCAACAACATCACCAGAATCACGCATTGCTAGTGCTAAATATGTAGATTCTTCTGCTGACATACCTTTAAAGTAAACAGCCATTAAGAATGAACTCATTTGATAATCAGGTATTCTACCTTTTGTATATCCATCTACAATATATTCAATTTCTTCTTTAGATAGTTCTAAACCACGTTTTTTCTTTTCAATTAATTCTAATATTGTCATATTTTCCCTCCTAGAATAAAAAGGCTATTCATATAGCCTATCCATTTAAAATCATAATTATTAGTACTACGATAAGTATTGTAATAACAAGTTTTAGCGATTTTTTTATAAGTGAGAAAAGCCCTAAAACCAATAATAAAATACCAAACCCTACAATTACTAATTGTAATAGTCCCGGAAAACTATTAAAATAGTCAAATGCTCCTTGCCACCAAGGATCTGTAATAGGTTTGATGATGTTGTCTAACCAACCTGTACTATTTTCAAACCAACTTAATATAGTTTCCCAAATTGATTTTAAAACATCCATAAAATTTTGATCCAATGTATATCACCACACTTATAAATATATTTTACCAAAAGTTATCATTGTTTTAAAGTGTTCAAAATGTTATAATCACATTTGGGTGATTAAAATGATATTAGCCGTTGTAAGACACGGAGAAACAGACTATAACAAATCTCGTTTGGTTCAAGGAAGAATGGATAATCCACTTAACGAGACAGGTCGTGAACAAGCTCGAAACTTATCAAAAATACTTATTCAAATGAATGAAAAATTTGATGTTATTATTTCTTCGCCATTAAAAAGAGCATACGAAACTGCGTGTATTATTAGTGATACTTTGAATGTTAAAGTTGATAAAACAGATAGTAATTTCTTAGAAAGAGACTTTGGGCCATTCGAAGGAAAACTTGTAAAAGATGTTATGTCAACAATTACTCAAGATGATTTTTATGTTGAGGGTTATGAAACAAATGCTCAATTAATGAATCGTATTAATGATGCAGTAAATCAACTTTATCAAAAATATTCTAATGATAAAGTATTAATCGTTGCACATGCTCATGTTATTCGTGCATTATTACTTCTTTCAGATCCAAATCGATTTAATTGGAATGAATATTATATAGGAAATTTAAGTACTGTTTATTTCAATGTAAATGATAATAAAATAACTTTTATTAAACAAATCGATTTATAAATCGTGTTTAGCCTTTTTTAGTGTGTTTTATCAAATGTGAGTGGATTTAATTAACAAGAATTAAAAGCCTTTAAAATAGGCTTTTTTTATTGATTTTTTTAATATAAAAAACATATCCAATGAGGATATGTCTTATTATTTTATAATACCTAAATTGATCTTTTGTTGAACTATATCAGCAATTTCTGATGTGTTTAGATCTTTATATGTTTCATAATCTATAGGATCATGGACTACCACTTTAACTCTTGTAGGTAAAAATGGTGCACGTTTGGCAATTAATGAATTTCCATTAATCGTCATAGGCAAAATGGTTGCTTTTGATTTGTAGGCTAATTTAAACGCTCCTGCTCTTGTTTGAATCACTTTATCCTGTTCACGATTTTTTCTTCCCCCTTCAGGGAATACAAACATAACATGTCCATCCTCAACACGTTTGATAGCTTCAACAAGTGCAATTGCTGTTTTTCTTGTATCGTCTCTATAAACAGGCATGCAACCTAATGACTCTAAAATTCGTCTAATCACCGGTAACCTAAAAAGAGTAGATTTTGGAGTAAATCCTGATGGACGAGAAATCGCTTGAATCAAAATCAATGGATCAGCATATGATTTATGGTTAGCATAAATAACTAAAGGACCATCTTTTGGTATTTTTTCTTTATTTATAACTTTAACATGTACATTACAAGTTAAAGTCAATGCAGCATTTGCAGCTGATCGATAAAAAGCATTTTTAAATTTTGAACTAATTGAGAGTGGATATGTAATATATATAAGTAAAACTATTAAAATTGCAGTAGCTAAATACGCAGCAATAATTCCTATTGCAATCCATAATAGAATCCACCAACCACTCATCCATAAACTCATTAGAACAATAAAACTAATCATTACAATGAAAAATATTAAAATAAACATATAAACTACTTCCTTTGATAAACAGCAAATATGAGTTGATTACTCATTGTTTTTTCTTTTAACTTGTAATCACTTAACTTAAATGATGGAAAATATACATTGCCTTCATAAATACCTAAAACATGTGTAATATATAGTTCATCTGCATAAGGTAATGTTAGTTGATAAATTGACTTCCCACCAATTACCCATATATCTTCTTTAAGGTTTTTAACAAAACTCACAACATCTTTAACACATATTGCATCTGAATATACTTTATCTACTAAATTAGCAACATATATTTTTCCGTAAGGGAAAGGTTTATCTTTATAATATCCCTTTAATGATTGATAAGTTAAATCCCCCATCAGCACTGTTTGATTTTTTGTTTTTTCTTTGAAATAGACTAAATCTTCTTTAAAATGCCATGGAAGAATATTATCTTTGCCTATCAACCAATTTGAATCCATCGCCCAAATGAGTCGAATCATACTGCTACCTCACCTTTAATAGGTGGATACGGATCATACTCAACAAGTTCAAAATCTTCAAATTTAAAATCAAAAATACTCTTTACATTTGGATTAATTTTCATTTTAGGTAAAGCTTTTGGTGTTCTAGTTAATTGTAAATTAATTTGATCAAAGTGATTTGAATATATGTGTGCATCACCAATCGTATGAACAAATTCACCTAATTCTTTACCAGTAACTTGAGCTAGCATCATTGTAAATAATGCATAAGATGCAATATTAAAAGGTATTCCTAAAAAGACATCACCACTTCTTTGATAAAGTTGAAGTGATAGTTTATTATCTGCTACATACACTTGAATTAATGTATGACAAGGTGGCAACATCATATCTTTAATATCAATAGGGTTCCAGGCAGATAAAATCATACGTCTAGAATCAGGACGATTTTTGATTTCATCAATCAAATATTGTAGTTGATCGACACCATTAAAGTTGCGCCATTGAGCACCATAAACAGGACCTAAATCACCCCATTTTTGAGCAAATTCGTCTAATGTTTTAATTTTTTCTTGGAACTCTTTCATTGTCTCGCCTTGATAATCGCTTGATTCTTTATATGCTTTATATGGCCAATCCGTCCAAATATTAACACCATGATCAACTAAATATTTTATATTTGTATCCCCTTTAATAAACCACAGCAATTCATGAATAATACCTTTCATAAATGTTTTTTTCGTGGTTAATAAAGGAAATCCTTCATTTAGATCAAAACGCATTTGATAACCGAAAATAGACTTTGTACCAGTACCAGTACGGTCTGACTTATAGACTCCTTCTTCCATGATGCGTCTTGCTAAATCTAAGTACTGTTTCATATTTCCCCCTATTATTTTGCTAATTCGTATAAACTTTCTGTATAAATAACTAATGCTTTCATTAAATCGTCGATATCAATGTATTCATCTTTTTGATGAATATAGCTTGGTTTATCCATAAAATGTGGACCAAATGCTACAACATTATCTGTTGCACGAGCAAAAGTACCACCACCAATTGAAATTGCTTCTCGCATGTCTCCTGTATGTTTACGATAAACCTTTAATAAAGTTTGAACTAAATCAGATTTTGGATCTTTATATAATAATTTTTGATGATGTTCAACTGATAGCTTATAATCTCCAATTAATAATTTTTCAATTTTTTCAAATACATCTTTTTGATAGTTTACACCATTTGGATATCTAAGATTTAAAATAATCTCAAATTGGTTATTAACTGTCTTAAATGTGCCTAAGTTAACAGTTAAATCACCCATTTCTTCATCCTTATAATTGATACCTAATTTAATGCCTAATGTGTCATTTGTTAGGTATTTATCCATAAATTCTGTAAGTTCATTTGAAATGCCAAGCACCTTAAATCCATTAAATAATAAATGAACAGCATTTACACCTAATTCTGGTGTAGAACCATGAGCTGATTTACCTTTAACTTCAATTTCATAGTAATTAGCTTCTTCTTTAATATAACCATCTAATTGATTATCTTTTAAATATTTATTCCATAATTCAACGTATTTAACGTCTTTAACAATATATGCAATAGCATTTTCAGGAACCATATTTGGTCTTAAACCACCATCAATCTTTAAGATTTTTGATTGATCAAATGTTCCGCGAATAATCGTTGATGTAATACCTTTTTCTGCATAAATTAATGGAAAATCAGCATCTGGAATAAATCCGGCAATTGGAGCTTGTGGGTATTTTTTAAAATAATAATCAACACATCTCCATCCAGATTCTTCATCTAAACCTAAAATTAATTTAATACGTTTAGATAACTGAACATTTTCTTTTTTAAGAATTTTCATTGCATAATATAAAGCCATTGTTGGACCTTTATCATCTTCTGCCCCACGAGCATAGATCTTATTGTCGTGAATTTCAGCTCCATATGGTGGATATGTCCATCCAGTTCCAGCAGGAACGACATCTAAATGTCCGATTGAACCAATATATTCTTCTGAATCACCAAATTCAATATGACCAGCATATCCATCAACATCTTCTGTCACAAATCCGTCTTTTTTAGCTAAATTTAGCATAAAATCTAATGCATCTTTAGTACCTTGACCAAATGGAGCATTAGAATTTGGGTTAAATTCTGTTAATTCAGAATTGATTTTTAATAAATCTTGAGTATCCTTAATAAACTCATCTTTATACTTCATAACTAATTTTTCAAAATCGATTGCCATAATTTTCACTCCTTCAATTCATTGTAACACTATTACAAAAAAAACTCTATATAATAGAGCTTTTCTCAATAAATTCTGTGTATTTTTCTTCAAGTAATTCGTGCGAAGCAATACCTGATTTTATATATTCAAATAACTCTGATTGATAAGGTTTAAAAGATGTATTTTCAAGAGAAAAATCAATATCCATGTAGTATAAATAAACAATTTCTTCATCATCTTGATAAATACCTCTAGGATATATAAATATATTCTCTCCAAATATTTTTTTTGTTTTTAATCGCGATTTCTTAGTGACAAATCGATATACTTTTAAATCTCTTGTAATAATGATATATGAAAATTGCTTTTTATATCTTATTTTAAAATCAATGACCAATAATGAAATTATGACAAGCATAGATATTGAAATACTCCAAATATTCTCTGCTTTTAATCCACTTTGTAAAATATCAATAACTGACAATATAATTCCAAAGCTTAATACTGATATAATTAACCATAAAATATTCGAAACTCTATTATACACTGCAACAAATTCATTTGCTTGATAATTATCATCAGTTAATACATAGTGTTTAAGTAAATATCTTGTCGATAAATCTAAAGGTACTAATACTAAATATGGTATTCCTAATGCAATCAAATCCAATTCATAAAGTTCTTCATACCAAAAATATATAATTAAACCTATGACTGAAGCTAATATACCATAAATGATTGCTGTTAGCCACATTTTCTTATATCCGCTTAGAATATAAATTGTTGACATACAAAATAATCCTGATATTAATAATGTCCAAAACACCATATGTATCACCTTTTCTTTTACATTATTATATCACACACAATCATTTGTATTTCTTTAAAACCCAAAATATATATGTTTATTTAATATAAACAAAGTTTATTTTTAGTAAGAATATATTTTTGCTTTTTCTATTTAAATTTCAGGTTCTAATTGATTTGAATCTACATCTTTTGGTAAAAATATAAGCCTTTCAACAACAATATCCACCGTATGTCTTTGTTCTTCATTTCCGTCTTTCCATTTATGAACTTCTAATCTTCCTTTAATCGCTATGCCCATACCCTTATGAAAATAACTTTGAGCTTTTTTATGATGGTGATCAAATAAATTAATTTTAAAATAATCGGTTTCATAGTAACCATCATAGTTTTTATATGGTCTCATTACAGCTAATCTTAAATCAGTATATTCTACACCATTATCCGAAATTCTTTTTTCAAAACTATGTACTCTTCCTATAATATTCACAAATGTCATAATACAACATCCTTTCTAACAAAATTAAATCAAATTATTTAATATATTAAAAACACCAAAATTCATTTTAATTCGCATGATTTAGTGATTTTTTAGTTAAAAACGTAAAAAAGTTGTCTATTAAAAGACAACTTTATAATTTTTTATCTAATCTAATATGTTTTCATGTTTTTTAGAATGTGCATATAAAACACTATAAGGCATTTGATTAAATGTTTCAAAAAGTTTAATCATTTCATCATATGTAATACTTTGAATAAGTTCTACCATCTGTTCCATTAAAATGCCATCTTTATAAAATTTTGTGAGTATATGAAGTCTTGTTTCAAAATCATCATTTACAACGATTAAAGTTCCTAAATAAGATTTTTTTAATGTATCTAATCTTTCTTCTGAAATCTCCTTTATAGCATCATTGGATAAATATTTATGTAACCTTTGAAACAATAATTCGGAATTAATTGTTTGATTATATATAAGTACAGTTAAATATTCACCTTCAACAACATGCTCAAAATCAAATCCATCAAATATTAACTCATTTTTGATGAGGTTATCAACAAATTCAATATGATTGCCCAATATTAGCTGTGTCAATATAATAAACATAACTTCAAGCTTAATTCGCTCTTTCATATTTAAATGGCTAATATTATATTTATAACCCACAAATAAAAGTGGTACTTCTATATCAAATTCTTTAGTTAAAATAGAATTTTTAACTACTTTTGGTTCATCAATTGATAGTCGTTTTATATCGTAATAATCTTTTGGTAAATTAACATTTTCTAATATTTCAATCATATTATTAATATCAATGTCACCCATGATAAAAAGTGTTGTATTATTTAAATGATAAAAATGTTTATAAACTCTTTCTATATCTTGAAGTGATATATCATATAAGTCATTTTCATCACCTAAAATATCATTTTTAAGGGGGTAATTATAATAAAGTTGTCCATATATTGTTTGATACATTTGATTTAATGGATCATCATTAACACCATGAATTTCTTCTAAAATTATCTTTTTTTCTGTTTCAACATGTTCTTTTGAAAAGTATGGAGTATGAACCATTTTCAGTAAATAAACAATAGCCTTTTCGATATTTTCTTTTCCCTCTAATGTATAGCTTGTTTTAGCATACGTTGTAAACGCATTTGATGCTACACCTATTTTACTGAAATATGAGAATGCATCACCTTCAGGCATTGCAAACATCAAATGTTCTATCATGTGCGCTGTTCCAGGAGTTATGTAGTAGATATTATCTTGAACACCGTATTTTTGATCAAATGATCCTAATCCAACGTCATAAGATACATAAACTTGATGAGACTGAAGCTTAATAAAGTGCACTTTTAAACCATTTTTTAGTGAATATTCTTCTACATAATCATTTATCTTAATTTTCATTTTATTTTCCCTTTAATTCATATTTTAAAAATAATTTAAAATATTTAAGTGCATCATTCATTGTTTCAACAGTAACCTTGTCTAATAATTCATCAAGTGTGTCCATCTTAATATCTAAAATTGAATGTATAAATAATCTTGGATTATAAGACTGCGGGTCATCTAACATACTTGAATATTCCGTCTTAAAAAATGTTTTCACTTCACGAACCATTTCTTCTGTTATACCATCAAGTATAAAATTATTTACTAAATCAATTAATATGTCTGCTGCATTTTGATTATTTCTGTCAACTAAAGCGTAGATATAAAAATCACCTTTGTCATATTCATAAAAAGATTCAACTTCATATGCTAAATGTAATGTTTCTCTAAATGTTTTAAATAGATAACTATTTGGGTATTGTGCCAACAATTTACTAATTAACTGAACATCCATATATCGTGGATGATATCGATTGATACCTAAACTATATCCTAAAAATATGAAATTTTGATAATTTGAAAACTTATCACTTTTTTCAATTATTTTTTCATGATTAATTACTTTATCATCATATTTTATTGATATATTTTCATATCGCTCAAAACGCATGAGTTTTGAAATAAACATATCATCCAGTTTACCATTTACGATAATACGTATATCATTGTTTAGAAAGACATTTTTATAATAATTTAATAATTCATTAGGTTCAATTTTTATAAGTTCTTCCTTAGTACCCGTAAGTGAGAATTGATGAATCGTATTTTTATATGCAGTTTCAAATAATTTATCCTTAGCATATTCAAATTTACGTTCTGATTTTGTTTCGATATTTTTAATTAAAATTCTCTTTGAACTTAAAAAGTTTTCATTATCAAATGATATTTTCTTAAATATCATATCTTCCACAATATCGAATAACTCATCAACAAAATCATAATCTCCAATAAAAATTGGATTTGGTATGGTTAGATTAATTTTAGTTATATGATACTCACCAAACGTAAAGACTTGAGATTGAACATGTGCTCCATACAATTTCAAAAAAGCATCTGTTAATGCTCTTTTGTTTGGATATCGATTACTGTATGAAATTAATAAATTCGATAATAAAAAACGATACGATATCGTTTCTTTATTTAACTTTTCAGAAAAATAAATTGATAACTGTATCGTTTTAAATGGTTCTGTATGACTTAAAATCATAATTTTGTATTTAATGCAATCTCCATCATTTTAGTAAATGCTTTTTGTCTTTCTTCTGAACTTGTAGCTTCATGTGTTACAAGTGAGTCAGAAATTGTTAATAAGCAGGCAGCATTTTTACCTGTTGCAAGTGCATTAGCGAATAAGGCAAAAGATTCCATTTCAACACAAACAGCACCGTGTTTTGCAAAAATATCTTTATACTCATCGCTATTTATGCGATAGAATACATCACTAGAATGAATTACTGATTCATGTAAAGGTATACCTAATTTTTTAGCTGATGCTTTAATTTTCTTGTTTACTGCAGGTGTTGCTTTTAATAATTTTTTATTAGAAACACCCATAGTTTTAGCATAAGTTGATTCACTCCAAGCAGCTTTTGCTAAAACAACGTCATATAATTTTAAATCTGGTGAATAAGCTCCAGCAGATCCGATACGAATGATTGTATCAACATCATAGAATTTAAATAATTCATATGAGTAAATACCAATACTTGGCATACCCATACCTGAACCCATAACTGTAATTTTCTTACCCTTATAAGTTCCAGTATAACCAAACATATTACGAACGCTGTTAATTTCAACAACGTCTTTCAAATATGTTTCTGCAATAAATTTAGCACGGAGTGGATCTCCAGGCATTAAAACTGTTTTTGCAATTAAATCTTTATCTTTTAATTCAATATGAGGTGTTGGTATCATGTGTATCTCCTTCCATTAATTTTACGCCACCTGACGTACCTAATCTTGAAGCTCCAGCTTCTATCATTTTTAATGCATCTTCTTTTGTTCTAATTCCACCACTAGCTTTGATAAAACCAGTGTCACCAATTGCTTTTTTAATAATTTTAACATCTTCAACACTCGCTCCTCGAGAAGCATATCCTGTTGAAGTTTTAACAAATTGTGCCCCTGCTTTTATAGCTAACTTTGAAACATATGCAATTTCCTTATTATCTAGATATGCAGTTTCAATAATGACTTTAACTGTTTTTCCTTGAGCTGCTTTAACAACCGCTTTGATATCTTTTAATATTGCTTTACGATCACGAGCTTTTACATTAGCAACGTGAATCACCATGTCAATTTCATCTGCACCATCTTTTACTGCTTCTTTTGTCTCAAATGCTTTCACTTTTGGTATATGTGTACCATGTGGAAAACCTACTACTGTACAAACCAATACATTTGAACCTTGTAGTTTTTCTTTAGCATACTTAACCCAGACTGGAGCCACACAGATGCTTTTGAATTGATACTTAACAGCTTCTTCAATTAACTTATCAACATCCGCTTGACTTACGATTGGTCCAAGTTTTGTATGATCAATCATAGTATTTAACATGATTCTTCTCCTTTTTTATATATTTTTAATCCATTAATTCATGTAAATGATATTTAGCAAATTTCTTTGTAACTGGTGTGAATTTCCCCTTTTTTACACTTTTTACTAATTTTTTATAGAATTTTTTTGTTATCACTTTAGTGCCTTGTAAAAAACCTGGTACATCAAGTAATATTTTTTGATTTCTTTCTAAATATTCATCATAATCAACAATCTTAACCGTATTCTTTTGATCTTTAAAGAAAATATAGTCAATATAAGGAGGTAAAACAGATAAGTCGCCCTCTTTCCATTCACATGCAAAATAAGGTTTATTATCTTCGTCCTTTACAAATAAATATTTAGGAACAACAGTGTTTAAATCTTCATAATAATGAATTAATGAGTCCTGTTCATCAATATATCTTAAAATAGAGCTCAATTTTTCTTCTCTAACAAAGAAATAATCCTCTGCTTTTTCAGGATATTTTTCAATATATGCTTTTTTAACCATATTAAAGACTTTTAATATGCGCTCTAGATTAAAGTTTTGAACATCTTGAAACATTTCGGATAATACAAATAAATCAAATTTTTCGCATATTTTTTTTACAATTTGTAATACATCTTTTACAAAGTAAGTTGGACTAAAAATCGGAATTTCAACATGGAAATTAACCTCTAAATATTGAGGTGAAATTCGTTGAATGTTTGGAAATACACTTTTAGGTGTCATATAGAAGTTAGCTTCATAACCCAATTTTGGATGTGTATATTTGAAGGTAGCCAATTTATCTGTAAAATCGATTTCAAACGCATCATTTTCACTAAAGAAGTAAACCACTTCCTCTTTATCTATTGTGCGCGATTTTTCTTTAAAGAAATGTAATAGAAAATGGCTCATAAAATCCCCCTTACTTCTTATTTTAACATGAAATAATTACTCTTGGTACATTCTTTTGATTGCATCAAAGTCTGTACGATCAAATTTTAATGGTGTAATTGAGACATAACCTTGATTAAATGCTTCAATATCTGAATCATCATCTTCTTTATAATTAATCATTGAATATGAGAAATTATAAATGTTAGGTTTATCAGATTTTACATATTCAATATGTTGAATACGCATACCTAATTTAGTAATTTTAACACCTTGAACCTTTTTAAAAGATTTATGCGGGTAATTAATATTCAATACAAAAGCCTTTTTATAAACTTGACTTTCGATGATTTCATCTAAAATTTTCACAGTTTCATCATAAACATATTCTAAATTAATATCATGTGCTGAAAATGCTATTGCAGGTATTTGATTAATAGCTGCTTCATAAGCTGCTGCAACCGTACCTGAATAATGTACATCTGTTGCTAGATTAGGTCCATGATTAATTCCTGATAAAACCAAATCAAATTCTTGATCAAATACTTTTAATCCTGCTCTTAATGCATCAGCTGGAGTGCCTGTAACAACAACAGTACGTCTAGAACCATAAATAGGTGTTATTTCCTCAATTTCTATAGGTCCTTTAATGGTAATTGATGCAGACATTGCAGATTGTTGATATTTTGGAGCAGCAACATATACTTGTCCAAAATAACTTGCAGCTTTGACTAAAGTATTTAATCCCTCTTTTCCAATACCATCATCATTGACTATTAATATATTCATTTCAATCCCCCTATAACTTGTTGACAACGGTCACATAAATGATTTTCATTAACCTCTTCAAATACATTCCAGCAACGTTCACAAGTATGTCCGTTCATTTTTGAAACGGTTATATCTATCTTATCGCCTAATTTTATATTAACTTTTGATACAATTAAAATCTTGTGTAGTGATTTATCTATTTGAAGATATTTTAATGCTTCAAATATATTTTCTGGTATTACCAAATCAACTTGTGCTTCGAGTGATTTACCAATTAATTTTTGTGCTCTTGCTAATTCTAAATGACGATAAACGTCCTCTCTTAAATTTTCAAATAATTGGAATGCATCATGAATTTTTTGATCACGAATACCTGCTACATGTGGCATATTTTCTAAATAAATATCTTCAAATCTATGATTTGGTAAATGTTGATATGCTTCAGATGTTGTATGAGGCATTATTGGTGTAAGTAAACGCAATAAACCATATAAAATGTCAAAAATTGTTGATTGGATACTACGACGTTCAAAATCATTTTTATCATCACAGTATAAACTATCTTTAGTGTAATCTAAATAAAATGCTGATAAATCATTAACAACAAATGGCATTAATATTCGAGTAATTTCATGGAATTTATAGTTATCATATGCATTTAATATTTTTTCAGCAACCATATGATATTTATCAGTCATATAACGGTTCATTTGACCACGCATTGACCATCCGATATAATCCGTTTCATAATTAAAATCTGAAATAACACCTAACATAAAACGAACTGTATTTCTAATTTTTCGATAGTTTTCAGCTACTTGTTTCATTAAATCATTAGAAATACGAACATCTGCTTCATAATCAACAGAGGCAACCCATAAACGTAATACATCGGCACCTTGTTCACTCATGACCTTTAATGGATCTACAACGTTACCTAGTGATTTACTCATTTTACGTCCTTGTCCATCTAAAACGAACCCATGTGAAACAATCTCTTTATATGGTGCTACGCCATTAGTTGCAACACTACATGTTAAACTTGAATTAAACCAACCACGATATTGGTCTGAACCCTCTAAATACAAGTCTGCAGGATATGATAAACCACGACGTTTTAAGATATTATAAGATGTTCCTGAATCGAACCAAACATCCATAATATCCATTTCTTTTGTAAGTTTACCTTCAAGTTTATACCCTTTTGGTAATAAATCCTTAATTTCCCATTCATACCAAATATCAGAACCATGTTTTTCAAATAAATCAGCAAAATGATAAATTAAATTTGCATCAAGCACTGGCTCATCATCTTTATAAATAATTGGAATTGGAACACCCCAAGCTCTTTGACGTGAAATAACCCAGTCATCACGATCTTTTAACATGTTAGATAGGCGTAATTCTCCCCATGAAGTATGCCAATTAACTTCAGCAACAGCTTTTAATAAGTCTTCTTTGATCATATTAATAGATGCAAACCATTGTGGAGTTGCTCTAAAGATAACAGGTTTTTTTGTTCTCCAGTCATGTGGATATGAGTGTTTAATTGTAGATTCTTTTAATAAATGACCATTTGTTCGTAAATCTTCAATGATTTGTAAATTGGCTTTCTCATAGAATAAGCCTTCATATTGATAAGCTTCCTTTGTCATCATGCCACGTGCATCAACAGGTGATAATAATTCAAGATTATACTTACGTCCTACATTGTAGTCATCTTCCCCATGACCAGGAGCAGTATGAACTAACCCTGTACCATCTTCATCACTTACATGTTCTCCTAAAATAATCGGTGATACACGTTCAAATAATGGATGATGATATTGTTCAAATTCAAGTTCTTTGCCCTTAAATTCTTTAATGATTTTTACTTCTTCAAAATCTAAAATTTGTTTTAAATTTGACAATAAATTCTTACTTGCAATATATTTCTTACCGTTTGCTTCAAACCAAGCATATATAATATCAGGATGAGCACTTACGGCTAGGTTAGCAGGTAAAGTCCAAGGTGTTGTAGTCCAAACAAGTAATTGGGTGTCTTTAAATTTATCCGAAATCATATCAAATGCTACATATATAGATTTTGATTCTTTATCCATATATTCGATTTCAGCTTCAGCAAATGCTGATTCAGATGAAGGTGACCAATAAATAGGCTTTAATCCTTTATAAATTAATCCTCGTTCAACCATTTTACCAAACACTTTAACTTGGTCAGCGATGAAAGATTTATCTAAAGTTAAATATGGATGATCCCATTCACCTAAAATTCCAAGTCTCTTAAATTGTACTTTTTGCTTATTGACTTGCTCAATTGCAAATTCACGACAAATTTTTCTAAATTCAGCTCTTGATAGTGTTTTTCTATCAACACCTTTTTTAGTAACTTCATTTTCTATAGGTAAACCATGTGTATCCCAACCAGGAATGTATGGAACATAAAAACCAGCCATTGTTTTATATCTTAAAACAAAATCTTTTAAGGTTTTCTGGAACGCATGACCAATATGAATGTTACCATTAGCGTATGGAGGCCCATCATGTAATACAAATGGTGTATTATCTTTGTTTTTTTCTAAAACTTTTTTGTATAAATCAATTTCTTCCCATCTTTTTTGTATTAATGGTTCTCTTTGTCCTAAATTTGCACGCATTTCAAATTGCGTATTTGGCATAAGTAATGTATTTTTAAAATCCATATATGAACTCTCCTTTTGTGTCATGAAAATAAAAAAATCGTCCTTAAAAATCCTAAGGACGAATATAAATCCGTGGTACCACCTTAGTTCATAGTAAAAACTATGCACTCATTTATTCTTTATAATGCTCAGAGCTGATCAATAAACTGTGTTTGTTTGCAAGGCTTTCACCATCCCTTGCTCGCTATAAACCTTTACAGTTTATTACTGGTCTCATCATCGCATGATTTAATTTAAGTTTTCTTTTAACCAAGCTTCAATACTATTATCGGTATATAAATTTTTATCACCGAATAAGTAAGTTGTTTCATTAATTTCAACGATGTGACCTTCTATAGCAAATACTACACCACTAATGAATGAAATCACTTTATTAGCACTATCAACATGTAATTGATCAAAATTTAATATAAGTGGTGACCCTTCAATTAGTTTTCTAGCAAGTGATGTAATAAATTGATCATCGTCACGTTTTAGTTGTTCAAGAATTAATTTTTCTGAAGTTAATACTTGACTTTCTTTATTTTTATTCTTTTTTCGAAATAAGCCCATGTTAGATTACCCCTTTGAAAAGTGACCCAATTCTTAGAAAATCACTATGATACTTAATGGCAATCTCATAATCATCACTCATTCCCATTGAAACCATAGGTAATTGATATTTATGCTTTAATTCAACAAGCTTTGAGAAAATGTTTTCGGTTTCTGATAAATCATTATATTTACCCATTGCCATTAAACCGATTACTATTATTTTATCATAATTCTTTATTTCTTGAATCATTTGATTCAATTCTTCTTCAAAAATACCATGTTTTGATACATCACGTGATAAATTGAGTTCAATAAAACATTTCAAAGGTTCTTTTCGATATTTTTGAATCTCTTTTGCGAGCTTAATTGAATCTAATGCATGAAAGTATTCAATTTCATTAATCACTTGTTTTACTTTATTTCTTTGTAAGTGTCCTATTAAATGCCAAATAATATTTGTATCTTTTAGTTGATTTTTCTTATTAATTAAATCTTGTACATAGTTTTCACCAAAATGATTTATACCTAATTGATGAATTTTTATCATTTCATCAACAGTATAATATTTTGATGCACATATAATTTTATCTTTATATTCTAAAAAATTCATTTATACGTTGAATCTAAAGAGCATAACATCACCGTCTTGAACGATGTAATCTTTACCCTCTAAACGTACCTTCCCTTTTTCTTTTGCTGCTTGTTTTGAACCGGATTCTACCAAATCAACATAAGATACAGTTTCAGCACGAATGAAGCCTCTTTCAAAATCAGAATGGATAATTCCAGCACATTCTGGTGCCTTCATACCATCTTTAAATGTCCATGCTCTTGTCTCCATTGGACCACATGTAAAGTAAGTTTTTAATCCTAGTAATCGATAACCTTTTTTAATGATTGAGTCCAGTCCTGATTCAGTTAATCCATAACTATCTAAAAATATAGTTTGCTCTTCCGGATCTAGAGTTGATATTTCAAATTCAACTTGTGCAGATATAGGAACAACTTCAACATTTCTTTTCTCTGCTTCTTTACAAAGTGTTTGATAATGAATATTTGATTCAGGATTTTTTAAATCATTTTCTGATAAATTCGCAACAAACATCATTGGTTTTAATGAAAGTAAATTAAAACTTTTTATAACTTTTCTTTCTTCTTCGGTTAAATTAAGTGTTGAAGACGATTCATCTTTTTCAATCATTTCCTTAACTTTTTTTAGTGCTTGCTCTTCGACGATTGCTTCTTTAATGCCTGCTTTAACCTGTTTTTCTAAACGTGGTAATCTTTTATCTATAGATTCTAAATCTGCTAAACGTAATTCAGTTTCAATGATTTCCAAATCTCTTTTTGGATTAACTTTGCCTTCAACATGTGTAATATTTCCATCTTCAAAACAGCGAATGACATGTGCAATAGCATCAACTTGGCGAATATGACTTAAAAATTGATTCCCTAAACCTTCACCTTTTGAAGCTCCAGCAACTAATCCAGCAATATCAATGAACTCAATAGCTGTTGGAATGATTTTTTCTGAATTGAACATCTTAGCAAGAACTTCTAATCTTTCATCCTTAACATGTACGACACCAACATTTGGATCGATTGTTGCGAATGGGTAATTAGCCGCTAATACGCTTGATTTTGTGATTGCATTAAATAATGTTGATTTACCAACATTAGGTAAACCGACGATTCCTATACTTAACATTTACATGACTCCCGTTAAAAAAGGCGAAATCGCCTTTTATGATTTTTTCTTTAGCCAGTCAGGAATTTTTAAATTTTTCTTTTCCTGAACTATAGGTTCTTCATTTTTCTCAAATGATGTAATTGATACTTGCTCATTTGAAGTTTTCTTAAATATCTCGGTTGCTAAATTCTCAACAGTATTTTCTCTAGCACGTAATTCATAACCAGTTGCAATGATTGTTACAATCATTTCATCATCGAGATCGATATTGACTGTATGACCATAAATAATATTCAACTCGTTATCTGTTGCATTTCTAATTTCACCAATTGCATCGTTGATTTCAAACAAAGTGACTTGTTCACCAGTTGTAATATTAACAATCGCATCTGTAGCACCGTCAATAGATACTTCTAGGAGGCTTGAATGTATTGCTTTTCTAGCAGCTTGGATCGCTCTATTTTCACCGCTAGCCATACCAATACCCATTAATGCAGTCCCCTTGTTTTCCATAACTGTTCTAACATCTGCAAAGTCAACATTAATAATACCAGGGATTGTAATAATTTCTGCAATACCTTGTACACCTTGACGCAGTACTTTATCTGATTCTCTAAATGCTTCTAACAATTGCATATTTTCATCTGCAATCGTAAATAAACGTTCATTAGGAATAACAATTAAAGTATCAACATGTGGCTTTAATTCTTCTAATCCCATGATTGCATGTTGCATTCTTAAAGGACCTTCAAAATGGAAAGGTTTTGTAACAATTCCAATTGTTAAAATCCCCATTTCTTTAGCAATTTTAGCAACTACAGGCGCAGCACCAGTTCCGGTTCCACCTCCCATACCACAAGTGATAAAAACCATGTCAGTGTTTTGTAACAACTCACGAATATCTTCTTCGGACTCTAATGCAGCTTGTTTACCAATTTCTGGTTTCGCACCTGCTCCTAAACCTCGTGTTAATTTTCTTCCAAGTTGAAGTCTTTCTTCAGCTTTAGAAACCTTTAGCACTTGAGCATCAGTGTTCATTGCTACATAAGTAACACCTTTGACATCATTTTCAATCATTCGGTTAATGGCACTATTTCCACCACCACCGACACCGATGACTTTTATCACTGGTTTTTGATTATATTCATCTGAAAGTCCAAAAACCATGATACCCCTCCTATCATATCCATTGTATACTATTTTAGCTAAAAAATAAAGACTTAATACTCGTGTTTTGGATAATTCGTTTTACGATAAAATTCTTCTTTAAAATCTAAAAGTCTATCTTCTTTTATAGCTTTTCTAATTTCACTCATAAGATGTTTTAAATATGCGAGATTTTGAATTGTCAGAATTCTTTGACCCAACATTTCTTCTGCTTTAAATAGATGTCTTATATAACTTTTTGAATATTTTGAAATCAATGTTTCTAAATTTGGATCTAATGGTGTTAAATCAAATTCATATTGTTTATTTTTAATTTGAATTTTACCTAAAGTTGTAAGTGCTGTACCATGTCGTGCGTTACGTGTAGGTAAAACACAGTCAAACATATCCACGCCGTTGATCACATTTTCAATTAAATCTTCTGGTGCTCCAACCCCCATAAGATATCTTGGTTTATCTTTTGGTAATATGTTATTTAAAAAACGTGTCATATCATACATTTCTTCTTTTGTTTCACCAACTGATAATCCACCAATTGAGTATCCTGGGAAATCAATTTCAACTAACGCTTTGACAGCTTTTTCTCTTAAATCTTTATTTAAACCACCCTGAACAATACCGAAAAGTGCTTGGTCTGTTGTTAAAGCATTTTTCCCACGTTTAGCCCATCGAATTGTTCTTTCTAAAGATTGTTTTTGATAATCATAGGATTCATATGGTGGTGGACACTCATCAAATGACATAATAATATCGGCACCAATTGTTTCTTGAATGCGAATAGAATCCTCCGGAGACATAAATAATTGCTCTCCACTCTTATGATGTCTAAAATAGACACCTTCTTCTGTAATTTTTCTTATTTTTGATAAAGAAAAAACTTGGAAACCACCACTATCAGTAAGTAATGCTCCATCCCATTTCATAAATTTTTTAACATTTCCATGTGTTTTAATAACTGCTTCACCTGGTTGTAACCAAAGATGGTATGTATTTGCTAAAATTAATCCTTCAGAAATTTCTTTGACTTCTTCTGGTGTTAAAGATTTAACCGTAGCTTGTGTACCTACGGGCATAAACATTGGTGTTTCAAATACACCACTTGGAGTTGTTAAACGGCCAAGTCTTGCACCACTTTGTTTACAAATGTGTAGTATTTCATATTTAATCAAGAATATTCACCTTCCGTCTTGCAATTATATCATAAAATGTTAAAATTATATCGTTGTAAAAAGCGGTATCCTAGGATTAACCCGCTCTAAAAAAACAAGGAGATGAAAAAATGAATAAAATTACAATCCGCGATATAGCGACTCAAGCTATTATTGCAAGCATTTATGTTATTTTGGTTTTATTATTACCTTGGATATCATTTAGTGCTAGCATTCAAGCAAGAATCGCTGAAGTTTTATTGGTTTTAGTGTTTTTCTCAAAGAAAAATGCGATTGGTATCATCATTGGGACTTTCATTGCTAATTTATCAAGTCCTTATGGTATTATTGATGCAATATCAGGTACTACAGCAACATTAATTGTGTGTATCATCTTAATGTATACAAAAAAGATATGGATTATTACACTATTAATATTCCCACCAATAATTAATGGAATTATCGTTGCAGGTATGGATGCATATTTCACATCTACAATGGAAAATTTCTTTATATTTAGTTTATATGTTGCATTAGGTGAACTTATTGTTGTTGCATTATTAGGTATACCATTTAAACTCATGATTGAACGCATACCAACAATTAAAGAATATCTAAAATAAAAAATAGTTCTCATACAGAGAACTATTTTTTAACTTTATGATATATTTTTTTATGAACTGTTGATAAAGGTTTTTGATTAATATCTAAAACTAATTCGTAATCTTTTGGTACTTCTTTGACATAACCTTCATAAACATGAATATGCCATATAAGATGTGTAAAAACATGTTTAACATAACCTTTATATTCAGTATGTAGAATGTCAATACCTTGTGCACTAAGCTCATTTATTGCAGATTCTAAACTTTCCCCTTCAATTTCTATAAATTGATACATATTTTCTAGTAATTTATCTTTTCTTTTTTTCATTATAATGCAATCATCAAAATGTACGACAAATGAAAAAATTATAATTTCCTTTTTCTTATTTAAAGGACTTAAAAATGGATATTTTTCTTGTTCACTATTCAAATTAGCATAACAAAATTCATTTAATGGACAGTTTAAACAGTCTGGTTTTTTTGGTTTACATACAGTTGCTCCTAGTTCCATTAAAGATTGAGTATATGTATAAGGATCATTAGATTTTTCTATTAAAGATTGATTTTTTTGATTGAGTTTCTTTTTATTTTTATCTAATCTAAAATCATCATCTAAACCATAAAAACGCGATAACACACGAATAACATTACCATCTGTTGCTGCATGTGCTTTATTAAATGCAATTGAACTTATAGCTCCTGCTGTATATAATCCAATACCTGGAATTTTAATAATATCTTCATAGTCATCTGGAAACACACCATTAAAATTATCAACAATATATTTAGCACCTTTTTTTAATGCTTGAAATCTTTTATAGTATCCTATACCTTGAACACTATGCAAAATATCATCAATTGATGCTTCATTTAATGATTCAATTGTTGGAAATTTTATTAAAAAATCTTCATAATATTTTAGTACTGTGTCAACTTGCGTTTGTTGAAGCATAATTTCACTGACCCATATATAGTAAGGATTTATTGTTTTACGCCACGGAAGATTCCTTTTATTCTCATGATACCAATTGAAAAGTCTTAAAAAATCCATAATTCATTCTCCATAGTGTTTATTTTACCAAAATTCATTTTATATGGCGTAAAATGACTTTTAGATTACACTTAGAAAGGTTTTTATATGAAAGAATTAATTTTAAGTCGTCGTTCAATAAGAAAATACACAAATTATAAAATACCTAGAGATGAATTAGTAGAAATCATTGAGCTTGCTCAAAGAGCTCCATCTAGTAGAAACTTACAACCTTGGAGATTATTTGTTATCGAATCTGATGAAGCAAAAGAAAAGTTAAGAAAATCTATGACATTAAATCTTTTACAATTAGAAACTTCTTCTCATCTAATATTAGTAACTGTTGATCCAGATAAGTATCAATGGAGTGAAAAAATTTTCACGAAAGCATATCAAGAAGGTGTTATGCCTAAAGAAGTGATGGAAAAACAAATTCAAATGTCTAAAGATACAAAATATGATCCTAAAGATCCAAACTATATCAATACACTTTTCTTAGATGCTGGTTTATTTGCATTAAACTTCATGTATGCAGCAAAAATTTATGGATATGATACATGTCCAATTGCTGGTTTTAACAAATCAACTGTTAATGATAATTTAGGTATTCCAAAAAATTTAATTCCTACATTACTTATTTCTATCGGTAAGGCTGATGAAGAAGGTTATTCATCAATACGATTATCTTCAGATGAAACAACAAAATGGTTATAAAAAAACACCAAATGACAAAATTTGGTGTTTTTTCTTTTTACATATCGTATGTTGAAATAATTTGTGCAGGTGTTTTTCTTAATAACATGCTCATTGGCAAAGTACCAATAATTAAATTCGAACCATAAACTAACACTAAACTAATCATAAAAGTTATATAATCTGCTTTCATATCTACTAATCCGCTTAAGGGTGTTGAAGTTAATAAATCAAATATAAAATGTGTTACGACTAACCCAACAAAACTTGATACTGTCGTTAATAATAAAACTTCAACGCTGAATGATGCAATTAAATCAATTTTTCTAACACCTAATGCACGATAGACTGCAACTTCATATATACGAGATATCATGCTAGAACGCATAACAAAGTAGAATGATAATAGTGCACCTGCTACGAAAATACCAACACTTGTTATAGTTGTTACAAATGATTTATTTTTTTCGTTTTCTAATTGTTTATATGCTTCACGACTGGATAAATCAACATCATAATTCTTTATCCTTAATTGTTCGATAACATGATTTGGATCTAATTTTGTATATAGTAATACTTCATGATTGTTATTATTTAATGTTGAAAGGTTATATTCATCTATGTTATTAATAGATGGAACTGATTCAACAAAAGTTAATAATCCTTCATAATTGTAAAAATATATTGCAGGATATGTATGATAAGTTACACCAACAACTTCAAAAATATTTAAATCTTCTATTGGTGCAAAATAACTATTAATCATCTTTTCACCGATAATATCATGATAACTCCATATACCAATCTGTTGAAAATTATCTACTTGAATATTTTTTTGTTCGATTAAACCTCTTGAAACTACAATTTGTAATTTCTTTGTAGGTTTATTACCATGGATGACATCGCTATCTGATAATTGTTCAATAAATTCTAATGATGGTTTAGTTTCAATAGATAATGTTTTATTTGCACCCAAATAAATACTCGCAGCAAAAGGATAATTTACGGCTTTGAAAATATAATCTCCATTCGTTATGTCATCAACATCTTCAATTAATTTATTAATATCAGTTGTAGTTGTTGCATTTTTATAAACAACGATATAGTTTTGGTCTCTGCTTATGTAATTATCAATTGTACGCTGATAAATAGAATATATATTAATAACACTGATGGTTATTAATGCCCCTGATATTAAAAAAATTGTTAGCATCAATTTACCTTTGCGTCCAAAACTTAAAAATCTTCTAAATGCTATCCAAAATGAAGTCATAAATGAGATTGATAATCCGCGTTTTCTTTCAAGTTTACTATGATCTAAAATTGATTCATCAAAACTTGTTTCAAGTAATTCGTTTCTTGTTTTTTTCTTATAGTGTTCATTTTTAATTTCTACGTTTGAATTTTGATCAATTAATCTTAATTTTTGTAGTTTTGAATCTACCTTTATATATATTGTACCGTTCTTAAGAATCAGTTTAACATCCATATCTGGATATTCATCATCTTTATAAACTTCAATATTTACACCGTTATTATTCAACTTAGTTGTTTGATTTAAATCTTTTAAATATATAACACTTTCTTGTCCATAATTATGACTTAAAGCATGATCATTTAATCTATCATCAATAACTTTCCCATCTTTAAGTTCAATAATTCTATCTCCATAAAATTCAGCCAATTCTTTTTCATGAGTAACTAAAACAACAAGTTTATTTATTGAGATAGATTTAATAATATTCATAATTTCAAGCGTATTTTTACTATCTAAATTACCTGTTGGTTCATCAGCTATGATAATTTTTGGATTTTTAACTAATGCTCTGGCAATCGCTACTCTTTGTTGTTGACCACCAGATAGTTGGCTTGCTTTTTTCTTTCTAAAACGAAACATGCCAACTTGTTTTAAGATGTATTCAACACGAGTTTTTATTTCTTCTTCATCATGAATACCCATCATTTTAAGAACAAATGCAACATTATCAAAAACTGAAATTTGATTCATTAAATAATAGTTTTGAAAGATATAACCGATTTCTTCAGTTCTTAATTTATCCCAAACTCTCGCACGATATTTTGAGATTTTATGATTAAGAATATCAATTTCGCCTTTATCAACTTTATCTAATCCACCAATTACATTAAGCAGAGTTGTTTTACCGCTACCTGAAGGACCTAATAAAACTACTAACCCTTTTTCAGGAAAATCAATAGAAATATCATTGATTACATGAATACGATTTGATTTATGTTTATTAAAATGTTTATCAAGATTTTTAATTGTAATCATGACATTTCCTCCTTACTTTCCGTAATGTTTTCTATAATTGATAATTTGAATGTTTTCTTATTGAATTTTTGGGCTAATCTAGTAGATAAATAAGTGAAAGTAATAAATAAAATAATATAATCGATATATGTCAATGTCCTAATCATTGTATTGATATTAAAATTATAAATTGAAATAATTTGAGTTAGAATTACTGATGCAATAAACGCCATATTCATCATGAAAAATTGTTCAAATATTACAACCCATCCTAATTGTTTTTGAGTTGCCCCTATTGTTCTAAAAATAGCAAAATCTTTCTTTCGAGCGTGCATAATATTCTTAGTAACACTGTATAGAATAAAGTATAAGAATACTCCAATCACTAAAACAATGATATAGAAAAATAAACGGAATAGGAAAATTAGAGGTGCAACCAAAGAAGAAAGTGCGCTATCTTCTAATTTTGGACTTATAATGCGATAAATACTACGATCAATTTGATTATAAATTCTTTGTAATTCTATCTTTGACGTTGTTTGGATCATAAATGAATTACCATAATCTAAATTTTCATATGTATTATGATTTATATAGATTGCTTGACGATAATTATCTTTAAATATTCCTGTAACAATTAACTCCATAGGTGCAAATTCAGCATCCATATACAATACTTCAACATTGTTAATATCATCAGGATTCATACCATAATGCAGAGGATCAAATGGATAAATAATATTATAATCAATAAACTCTACACCATAATTCGTATAAACGTAATAATTTAAAACTTGATTTGATCCGATATTTACACCAGGTATGCTCCAATAATCGCCGTTCCTAACAAGATAAGAACTATAAATATCAGCAACTCTTTGATTAACTTTTACTTTATCACCAATTTTTAAATCCATACCTTCAGAAACTAAAATATCGTATGGATTTACTGGCATATTACCTTCAACAAATTGCACTCGATTGCCAACAGCAAAGGTTGTATCGATCATGATATCATATAAAACATAATTAGATTCATTTTGAAGTATAAGATTTTTATTCTCATCAATATTTAAAATATTTTTATAAACATAATGATCACCATTTAAACTATCAAAGTATGCATAATCTGTTGCAGTTAAATCTTTACCATCTTTTCTTGTTACATACATTCTTTGATCGGACATAAATTGCGTGTTAAAATCAAACAATGAACTATCATTACCACCCATTGAAAAACTGAAATTAATATTTTCTGCAGTTTGCATCATACTAATATAAGTTAATATAAAAACAGTTATTATTGTTATTTGTAATAATGTGAAAAATATAAGTCTTTTTGGCATTGATAATATATTTCTTAATGCAAATCGCATTAAAGTAAAATAAGAAGTTTTTGCTGTATCGATTTCTTTAACTTCTGTTTCTTCTTTTTTAACTAAAACTTTATCTTCTATAACCTCACCATCATGTAACTTAATTAGTCTAGTTCCAGTTGATTTTGCAATTAATGGATCATGAGTTACTAAAACAACTAATCGATCGCTCGATACTTCTTTCAGCAATTTAATAATTTGATCACTTGATTCAGAATCTAAGTTACCAGTTGGTTCATCAGCAATAATGATCGGTGTATCTTTTGCAAGTGCACGTGCGATTGCAACTCTTTGTTTCTGTCCACCTGAAAGTTTAGCAGCTTTATGATTTTTATGTGATAAAAGCCCTACTTTTTCAATGAGTTCTAAAGCACGTTTTTTTCTTAATTTTTTTGGATAATTTTGAATCTCCAAAGCTAAAATGACATTCTCATAAACAGTATATGAATCAATAATATTGTAGTTTTGAAAAATAAATCCAACATATTTAGAACGATAGTTTTCCCAATCTTTAGCAGTAAAGTGTGATGTTTCTTCACCTAAAATGTACATTTCTCCATCTTCATAAGTATCAATACCAGAAATAACATTTAGTAATGTTGATTTACCACTACCAGATTCCCCTGTTACAACAATAAACTCATTATTGTGAAATTCAAGAGAAATATTTTTCATTCCGACAGAAACGCCTTCACCGGATTTATAATATTTTGATACATTTTCTAGTTTAATAAGTGACATTTGCCATTCCCCTTAACAATTCTTTTAAATCTTTGACATTATGAACATATATTGCTGCATTTAATTTCTTGAGTTCATCATAACTACGAAAACCATATGTAACAATAATTGATTGCATATATGCATTTTTAGCTGTTAAATAGTCAACTTCTGTATCCCCTATATAAATTGATTCATTAATTTTTATTCCTAATCTTTCAATTGCTTTAATGAGCATTGCTTTATCTGGTTTTTTAGGAATACCATTTGATTCTCCAATAACAACATCAAAAACATTTGGGAAATGATATTCTATAACTTCATTTAAAGCTTTCTGATGTTTGTTTGATACAACACCTAGTTTATAAAATGGTTTGATTTCACTTAAAAGTTCCATTATATCATCGTAAGGTCTAGTTAAAATATTTGCATTTTTTTCATAATGAGAAATATATTCTTTATATATCACATCGCGATTTTCTATATTACCTTTAAGTGCTTTATCGACTAAAACACCTGCACCATAACCTAAAAAGGATTTAGTCTCATTTAAAGTAATAGGATTTATATGATGTTTGATTAATACTTGATTAAGAGCATTTTGAATATCTTTAGTTGTATCAAGTAACGTTCCATCTAGATCAAAAATTATAGCTTTAATCATTTTTTTTACCTTTTTCTTTTTTTATTACATATATTTTAACACAAAAGACTAACATAAAAAAAACGAACCCTAAAGTTCGTTTTAAAAAAATCGCTTAAGAACAAAACATGCAATCCAAGTTGCTCCAAATACGATGACTAAAGTAAGTGCTAAATCTTTTGTTGCTTGAGCATCTGTTGTTGTTATAAAAGTTAAATCATAATAATTATCTATGTTAAAATCATTAGGTGCTACTTCTTCAAAGTTTTCATTCGGAGGAAAATCTGTTTCTAAATAATAAGAAATCTCAAGTAGCTCTGTTTTAACAGATAATGCCGTTTTTGATACATCTTTTTTAATGTATAATCCCGTAATATTGATTTCAATTAATGGGTTACTGTCTTCGTATTTTTCTTCAACTTTATGAATTTCAGTTTGAATATATTGAAGTGCATAACCATATCCTAAATACAAAGCCGAACCAATTAATGCAAGAAAACTTAATAGTCCAATTAGTTTAAACAATAGTTTCAAAAATTTATCCCCCTTTATTTTATGGGTACATTATAATTTATATTTTTATAAAACATATAAATTTTACATTTTTATAAATCTGGATGATCATGAAGCACATCTAAAAATATTTCAACCAATGCAGGATCAAATTGAGTTCCTGAAGCTTTCATTATTTCATGTATTGCTTCATCTTTGGTGAATGCCTTTCGATATGGTCTATTAGAAGTCATTGCATCATAAGCGTCGGCAATTGCTACAATTCTAGCTCTTAATGGTATTTAATCTCCTTTTAGTCCTTGGGGATATCCTTTACCATCATAACGCTCATGATGTGAAAGAATATCATAAGCAATTTCTTGATATTCAGGAGATGTTGAAATAATTCGATATCCTATTTCAGGATGTCGTTTTATAATTGACCATTCTTCATCTGTTAATTTACCAGGTTTATTAAGAATTGCTTCATCAATTGTAGGAATGAAACCAAAAAAAGCACCAGATACACTGAAGATAATACTTCTTGTATCAATAATAATGCCTTCTTGAACTTGATATGGGAACATCATTAAAAAGATTGATGCTAGTCCAATAATAATACCTGCAATGCTTTGATGAATTTTATTACTGTTTCTAAATTTGTAACTTGTTATCGTATAAATTGAAACTAAAAGAAACAATAACATCGCATTGTTCATAATCCCTAAAACAGCATGAGCAAATTGTTCAAATGTCAGATTTATCCCCACTTTCTGTGATCTTAAATGATACTTGCCATCTTGTTGATCAATTTCCCCCAAAAATTTGATCAATAATATGTTTGTTTTCTAGTATTATTATTCTATTTAGTTATATTTCATAAATCAACGATAACGAAATGTTTTAGATCATTTTTAGCTATTTTTATGTATAAAATCACTTAAACAACCTCATATTTACCAAAAGTAATACTATATAGGAATGTTTTGATAGGTTTATTTAGATATATTTTTGATAGATAATTTTCATAAGATTTGAGTTGTTTTACATAATCTTCTTTATCAATATCTCTTGTTTTATAGTCAATGATATATACACAATCATCAAATTCAAGTATTAAATCTATAATACCTGATATTTGATTTTCTTCATCATAAAATGGATACTCTTGATAGATATGATGTGCATCTTTTATATAACGATTATCGAATGCAGTTGATATAAATTTTTGAATATATATATTATTAGAATTTATATCAAGTTTAGAGTCTTCAAATAGTAAATGCAACTTAGTTCCTTTAATTAAATTTTCTTTTGAATTATCATCAAACACTGCAAGTTCTTTTTGTGTAACATAATGTTCCTTTATCATATTTGGAGTCAAACTAAACGACTTATCCATTAAATTATCAATTAAGCTAGGATAGTAATATTTAGGTTCAAATAGAATTTTATGATAATTTTCATCTTTGAGTGATTCTTTAATTGAAATAATATTTTCACTTTCAATGTGATTCAATATTTTTCCTTTTTCGAATAAGAAATCTGTAAAACACTCCAATTTATCATATGATTCTTTTTCATCTAAAATTAAAAATAATGTTCGTTTAGCGCGAGTTAATGCAACATATAACAATCTTAATTCTTCTTTTAATTGAAATTTTGATATATTTTCTTTCGCTTCATTTCTATAATTTTCATAGACTGCTTGTAATTTGTTTTTATTATCAAACATTGTAAATCGATTAGGAAAAATTAACTTATGAATTGGATGATATGAGACAGACTTACCAAGTTTTGAATTGAATTTTTGATTTAAACCACCACAAAATAACACTGTGTATTCTAACCCTTTAGATTGATGAATGTTGGTTATTTTCACACTATTATGTGTTGGAAGATTTAAAATCTTCTTTTCTAATTTCCCATCACTATAAACTAATTCATATAAATAGTTAATAAAATCAGATCCTATTTTACCTATATCAGTTAATGATTGAGCGAGTTGATATAAATAATCTATTTCAATATCTATGACATCTGTTTGATATCCTAACAGTACTTTATCATATAAATTAAATGTTTTAATCAATGTATCTAAAATACTTTGATTTGTTCCGTCAAAAATTACATTTTTTAATTCATTTAATTTTTGATAAATGTCTAAATCAATATTAAAATTCTTATCTTTCAATGCATTGAATAAATCAAAATCAGAAATTTGAAACAATGGTGATTTAGCTAATGAATAGTACCAATACTTTTTCTTTTTGATATATTCTTGGTTCGTATCCTCAATATATAATGCTAACATTAAAGTGTTTGCAACTAACTTAAGAAAGTATGATTTATTTAAATGTACTGGAACCTCAATTGTAAGTGGAATATTTAAATAATCAAATACTTCTTTGTAAATTGGAAACTTCTTCTGATTTCGATGTAATATTGCAAAATCTTTATATTCAAGTTTTTCGTCTTTTTGCATTAATTCTAATATTTTTTTTCCAACCGTAAATGCCTCTTCATAAAAATCATAGGAACGCATATCTGGATTTTGGTATTTCTTTAAAAGATAAACACCAGCAAAAGGTAATGCATCAAGTGATTTATTACCTGCTTGCATTTCATGGCCTTTATTGTAATTAATATCATATTTTTTCTCATCATCTAAAATACCTTTAAATATTTTATTGATAAAATCAATAACTTTACCACTTGAACGGTAATTGATGGATAGGGGTAATTTTGTAATATTTTGATTATTTTGTTTTGCAACAAAATTTTCAGGTTTCGCATCTCTAAATTGATAAATACTTTGTTTGATATCCCCTACATATAAAACTTTTACATGTTCATTATCTTTAATTAATAAATCTAAAAATTCAGACTGTGTATCTGATGTATCTTGATACTCATCAACAAATATATATCGATAACGTTGACGCATTCTTTCTAAAATTTGTGGTGAGTTTTTTAGTATATATAAAAGAAATTTTTGAATATCATTGAATCCATATTTTTGAGCATTTTGCTTAAATGATTTAACCTTTTTATCAAAATCTCTTAAAATTTCTAAAACAATATCACCATAAATGAATAATATTTTATTAATTTTTTCATATGTATGATATGTTACTTCATTCTTATACAAATTTAAAATAGGCTTTAAAGATTCTTCAACATGGCTCTTCTCAATAGGATCTGAAATATTTTTAAAATTTCTTCTAGGTAATTTAATAAAGTCAAATGAATTATTTCCTTCATTCAAATATGAAATATAGTATTTCAAAAGTTCAATATATTGTTCATTGTCATTGATAAAGTTTGTATCAAAAGTATTAATCAATTGTTCAAATTCATCTAAACTTGGTTTTGATATTTCTTGAATAATGTCTGTGTTTGTTAAATGATTTATATCAAATTTATCCGATAACTTATCATAGACTTCAACCAAGGCATCAATGAGCTCACTATCAGATGATTTTGTAGTCACATGATATAAAAAGAACTCGTCATTTTCACGATATTTTTTGTTTTTATACGCTTCTAGCATTATTTCTTTCATGTATTCTCTTTTTATAGATTTAAATACAGCATCATCCAAAATTCCTATATTTGAATCTAAATTCATAAAACTAGCATTTTGAAGAACAAAATTTAATGCAAAACTATCAAATGTTTGAATATTTGAACCTTCAATTTGGCTTATAAGATGTTTTAATGAATCCTCTTTTTTAATCAGTTTTTTAACGCGCTCTTTCATTTCAAATGCAGCTTTTTCAGTAAATGTTAAAACTAAAAACGGTTCTAAGGAACCTTCAAGTTTTATAAGTTCAACAACCTTACTTACTAAAGTGTGTGTTTTACCACTTCCAGCTCCCGCGGGAACGATTGCTTCTTTTGAGCGATCTAAAACTATTTTTTCTTGATCATCATTAAGCCCATACTTATCTTTTAAACTATTCATCAATATCTTCATCCTCAGATTCAGTGTTATATTGTGTATAATACGCTAAAGCTTTATAGACATTTAAGTCTTTTTCGATTAATTCATCGCGTTTTTTTGTCTCTAATGTTCGATTTGGAAATTCTGCATTCATAATTTTATAGTATACATTATTGACAATTTGCTCATAATTTTTAATAATTTTTTCGCTTATACTGAATATTTCATCATCTTGATTTAAAGTTAATCGAATATTTTTGCTTGTTTTTTCACTTAAAAATGCGAAAAATTCAACAAAAATATCTTTATTATATCTTTTTAATCCTAAATAAGCATAAGCAATTAATTGAATAATCTGTAAATCACTTTTATCAATAGGGTTTTCATTTATAAGATTACAAAGCAACTCTTCAATTTTTTCGTATTTTAATGTTGATTGGTCACTACTCTTAAAGTCAATTATCTCAAATGATTCATCATTTTCAATTAATAAATCTAATCGTCCTTTAAGATTTATGGATTCAATGTCTGTTTCAACATATACTTTATTTGCTGAATTAGAACGTAAAATAATTTCGCTTAAAGATTGAATCATCAACTTTTTATTTTTTTGAATGAAAAATTCAGCTTGAATTATGAGTATTTCATCTAAAGTTAGATTATTAATTTCTTTTTCAAAAATATATCTCTTATCTTCGAAGTAAACATCAAAAAAATCATCAAAAAATATATTTTCATCAAATTCTTTTGCTTCAAATTCGATAATTAAATCATCAATTCTTTTATCTAAGTCGTTTTTGGATGATCTTTGATTGATTTTTTCAAAGTAACAAATTATTAAAGCAGTTTCAACAAGTTTATGAAAAAAATCTCCCATAAAAATTGGAATATTTACATCAAAGTTAGATATCTTTAATATGTTTTGAATATAAAAAATATACGGAGATTTTAAATAAGTTATGATTTGACTTGGTGATAACTTCAAGTCTAAACTTTGAATATATTGTTTTAAGATATTTAATTCAGATGCATTAAGTTTAAAATCATTGTTAAATGTTGTTAAAAGTTTATCTTCATTTGTGCTTTTGAAAAATGATTTGTATGTATTTAAAGAAAACTTATGTGTTAATATTTCTTTTGAAATTTTTCTAGGTTCAATATTATTAAACTGTTTAATAATATCACTCGGTACGTATTCTTGATAAATATCCTTTAAGGAGAATGATACATATTCAATACGTTTAGTTTGTAAAAGATAAGTAAATAATTTTTCATGGTATAAGTTTTCTTCATGACTTGTTGGATAACCTATTTGAAGTTTTTCTTCATTACTTAAAAATTCATTATCTTTCTTGATATTTGGAAAATAACTATAATTAGCATGGATGACGTATATTAAAGCATCTTCATTGAGCATTTGAACTTCTTCGAATTTAATTGCATGGATAACATTTGTTATACGATCTTTTCGTAATTTTGCTTCTTTAATATCTGATACAATGATTTTTTTTGTTGTTTCTTCATCATATTTATGTAGTGGATAACGATTTAATATTTGAACAATAAGTTCATTAATTCTTTGTTCGATTTGATTTTCTGTAGGTTCAACTATCTTTTTTATAAGTTCTTCAATCGATAATTTAATTAAATTTTGAGTATATTTAAAATTCCATAATTGAAGATCCTTAGCCATATCAATTGATATACCATAACTTAATGCTAATTTATTAATGACTCTTTCATTTTTATCATTTATTCCAGCAATGTATATTGAATCAGGACTTATACCTGACTCTAATTTATGAGAAATTGATTCAAATAAATAAAATATTTCTTCTTCCATCGTATCAAATTGATATACTTTTGGTATATATTTATTACTTTCTAAAATAACTTCATACTTTAATTGATGTTTATCTAAAAGTTTTTTTAAATAAATAGGTTGAGATAAAAATATAAATAATGAATCTTTATTTTTTTCAATAAAATCATGATGATAATGAAGCTGATTTATAAATGGATGAATGAATTCTTTTAAAGCATGTGTATCATCGACATAACTTAAAAACTTTAATTTTTCTTTAATAATTGATATTGGTTCATTTGTTTTAGCATAGATATCCAAAATAAGATGATTTTCATAAGAAAACGAAAGTTTAGTCAGTAATTCTTTATGAGACATTAACTTAAATTTAAAAAGATGATGATGTGTTAATTCATATTCTGATTTTAATTTTATAAAATTAGAATATATTGCATCATCAACAACAATAACATATTTAGAATCATTATATTTTAATAAAATATCTATCATAATTAACCCCACTTATTGATAGTTTCATTATAACATTTTTTAGATATAAAAAAGACGTATCGCTACGTCTTTTATCCTTTATATTCGCTCCATTCAATATAACTAATTGTTGCTCGATGTCCAGATGAAACTTCTAAAACAATTGTTATAATACCTGTTGTATTGATATTTTCTATAGTGAATACTTTACCTTTGCTTGCTTCTTTGTTATCTGCAAATTTATGTTTAGATTGATGTACTTCAAAACCATTTTGAATAACTGTAAATGTTAATATGACGTTATTTGCAGAATCACTTCCGCCACCTTTTGGATAGGTTGATTCTTTAGAATAAGGTAAACGAGCATGGAAACTAAAGTATCCAATACCGTTTGGAACGTCATGAACTGTAATTACACCTCTACCCGGTCCTAAACCATCTCCACGCCCAATTAATGTCACCGCTTTGGGACTATTTTCACTAATTCCTAAATCAGTACGATACCATTCAAAACTATATGAAAAATTATTAAGCATGTAATCAAATGTATTGATGTACTCACTTTTAGGAGAACCAAGTGAATCTCTATACTCAATAATACCTTGGAATGACTCTTTATGAATAACTGTTTGAGCAGAAATAATACGCCATTGTGCAATGACAGTTTTTGATTCTGTCATATTCACTGTATAAACTTTTTGATCTTCTAAAAACCAACCTAAAAATTCATAATTTGGTCTTGTTAAATTGGGAAGTAAATATTCAGTGTTTTCTTCCAAATGTAAAATTTCAACTTTAGAATCATAACCATAATTTAATGTCAATTCGTAAATTGTTACTATTTTCGTAAATCTTGCAATAATATCAATTGATTGTGTTAATATCATCGGAAGACTAATAAGTGAATCATTTATATAAAAACCTTTGAAATCGTATCCTTCAAATGATGGTTGGTTAAGTGTTGTAAGTTCACTATTTTGTAAAACTTCAAATGAATCAATAACCTCATTTGTAACACTATTCAAAATTCTTATAGTAACATAAACATCTTCTTCTTTTGATTCAACATGAATAACATTTAATTCAAAAGATTGTTTTAATTTATCTTGATGATTTATTAAAGTTGCAGTTAATGTGACTTTTATATCGATTTCTTCTGGTTGTGTTACTTTTGCTAAAGAACCTTTTATTTCAATAATATGAGGTGCAGAACTCATCCATTCAATGTCGTGATCATGCGTTTTAGTTGCTAACACAAAATCCTTTGAAATATGTTCAAAAGAATCGTTTTCACTAAATATAAATAAATTATTGAAATAGTCTACATTTTCATTTGTACAACTTACAATGAATAAACTCATTATAAACAAAAATGTTATATATATTTTCTTCATATGACTCCTTTTTTAGGTTACTTTATATTTTCTAAGAAAGATAATAACACATCAAAAGTTTCTTTTGCATAATTTCTATTATCACTAGAAATCGTACCTAAATTAAATTGATATTCATGAGTTAATACTGCTTCATAATAAACTTCTGTTACATCAACACCTAATGACTTTAAAGTTGCTCCTAGTTGTTTTCCATGATCTTCAAACGATAACGTATTCGCATCGGTAATAAATGCAGTTGGAAAGTCACTTGTAACATACTGATTTAATGTTAACATTTCCCAAGACTCATTTGACACCCAATTATAATCACCTAAAAAAGCATAACCTATGTTGTTAGCAAAAAACGGTATAATTTGATCGGTTAAGATATTTGAAACACTTCTTAATTTTGAGTCTTGTTCAACTAAATTTCTTAATTTGGTAAAATCATAAGGCCCACAAAAAAGAACAATACCTAATAGTTGATCTTTGTCAAGAACGGGTGTAATAGAAGTTAAAGTTGCATAATTTGGATTTGTTTGAATAAGTGTAAATTGAGCTGCTAAAAATGCACCAGCTGAATCACCACCTATAATGAATTCTTGATCATTAATGAATGGGTATTTTCCTTTGATGGTTTCCATATATTGAACCATTTCACCAATTTGGATAATTGGTGCTGGATAATGTGTTTCGTACCCTAAAGCATAATTCATATTAATAATTGCATAACCTTCATTTGCTAATACAATCATATAATTTTCAACTTCAGTCTTATCACCTGCAACAAAAGCTCCACCATGAATCCAAAGAATCGTTGGAACATTTGGCTGATTTTTTAAATCTTTTCTAACGATAATATCAAATTAATTTGAATTATATTCTGATGGATAATCCAAATCTTTTATGACTTCAACATTTTCTTTAATAGCACTTAAATTTTCGTGATCTGTATATGTAGTTTGGTTAAAGGCCCATCGAACAAACCAGATAGAAGGTGTTAAACTAGCTTTAAACCATACAAATACAATCATTAAAAGTGCGAAAATGCTTAACAAATAAATAAACATTGTACTTAATAAACGTTTTAAAAAAACATAAATCTTCCATGGTATAAAATTAAGTGCAATATTTTTAATCTAATACCATATATCATATAAAGTTAAAACAAATTAAACTTATAATCATTATATATGAATATATATAAAATAAAAAGGGGTTAGCGTAATTTGCTAAACCCAGTAGATTAAAACTACTTTTTATATACGAGTATAATTTCTCCGTTTATGTCTTTTCTATCTGTTTGTTTGAATCCAAGTTTATCATAAAACTTTAATCCAAAAGTATTATATTCGAAACATGATAAATATACTTCGTTCTTATGATATGTAAGCATGAGTTCACCTATTAAATATAATAATGATCTCTTACCATATCCATGACCTTGATAATCTAAATCAATCATGATGTCATCAATCCAGGCTTCATCATTAAATAATCCTATAACTGCAAATCCAATCATTGTTCTTGTTTCATTATCCAAATGGATAGATAAAACTTTCCAATTATCTAAATCTTTATAATCCTTTAAAATAACGTCTACTGAATCAAGATATGTTTTTTGATTCTCATTTAAATGTAACTCAAATAATTCTTTTGGTGGATTTTTTTTATCAATCAATCGATATTCCATAAAATAAAATATTCACTTCCCTATATTCTGAATTATACGCTTAATTTATATATAGTAAAGTAATACGTCTATATTAATAATTTTATTTAGTAATTGTAAACAATATTGTTTTTTCAGCAATTTCTATCAAATTTGAGTACACTTGTAATTATAAAAAATATTACATATGCAATATCAATAGTTATTAAAGAAAAAAGGCTTAAATAGGCCTTTTTATATAAATACATTATTTTTAAAATGATTAATTATTAATTTAGAAGGTGTTGCAAAACTCATAGGATTTTCTAAATCATCAGAACCAGCAAAGTTTATACCTACAATGTTTAAATCAAGATTAATTAACATACTTCCGCTTGATCCACTTTCAATAAGTGCTGTGTGAATAATCGCATCAAAATCTTTATATTCTATTCTGTCGTTCATATCATAAACATAAACTTTATTATATTTTACAACATAACCATTGGTTAATACGTTTTTTCGGTCGCCTGGATTACTTAAAACAATTACATGTTCATTAATCTCAACGAAACCATCAACAAGATTTAAAACTGTTAATTTTTCTTCCTTTTTCTCAAACACAATGATTGCAATATCCAACATTTCATCTTCACTATTGGGATAAACAAAACCATAGTATATGCGTTCATGATAATCTTCAACAAGTATTCGTTGATTACTTACATTTTCATAATTTTCAACAACATGTTGATTTGTCAAAGCATAATAGTAATTATCAGTTTCATAAAATATAACTCCACTACCATGAACTTCAGTATATGGTGAAAATATAGTTGATGAATAGTACATTCTATTTTTTATTTTAATATTTGCTGTTGAAATCTTTTCATTGACATCACTTAATGATATATCATTCCAACTTTGAGTTGTTTGGATATAAGGTTCAAAATCAATATTTGAAAGTTTATACGATTCATAATCAGGTATTTCATAATTAATACCCAAAACAAAATCACAACTTGTTAAAATAACTGATGAAAATAGTATAGAGATAAAGATAATTATTTTTTTCATATATTCTCCTTTATCTATCTATTATTTCATATATTATAGTTTTATTTACTTGATTTAATAAATACAATCTAAAAATCATCTTTGGACTGATTTTCATTATCATCTTTATTATTAAAAAGTTTAGACATTTCTTCTTTAATTTGCTTCATACTTACTCTTTTATCTAATAAAACAAATCGTTGAAATATAAGAGCAATAACTAATGTTAATGGCATTAGTGGTGTAAAAGGCGCTGTCCAAAATGCAAATATCCCAGCTCCAATCCCCATAAGATATGGATTTCGGAATATCCATCCCAAAATGAAAACACCTGAACCACTTAAAATTGTCCAAACAATAATAAAACTTATAATTCCCCTAATGCTACCTAATTTTTTAATAAGTATCCACATTGCAAGGAAAAACTTTTTCCAAAAGTTTATAAATTTCTTCAACATATTTTTCATCGCTTATGTGCATCCTTTTTCTTTTAATAATTATAACATACAAATATAGAATCATATTTTTATGTTAAAAATCATAGATAATTTATTGTTTATATTAAAATCTGTGCTAAAATAAAATAAACGGGAATGAAGTTCTCCCTTCGTAAAACGAAAACCGCTTAATGAGCTGATGACTTCTACGAATTTTTTTCGTAGGTCATCATTTTTTTTGGTAATTGGAGGTACATATGTTATTATCACTTTCACTTATGATTTTAGTAGGTTTAACCTTATCTGAAATATTTAAAAAATTAAGAATACCACATATTATCGGATATATTATAACTGGTATTTTACTAGGACCATTTGTTCTTAATTTAATTGATATCAATATACTTAATATCTCAGCTGATTTAAGACAAATTGCATTAATTGTTATATTACTTAGAGCAGGATTATCACTTAATATCGAAGATTTAAAAAGAATAGGAAGACCAGCATTATTTATGGCATTTATACCTGCAACATTTGAAATTGTAGGTATAGTTATATTAGGGTCACTTCTATTTAATTTAACACTTGTTGATTCACTTATATTAGGATCAATTTTAGCTGCTGTTTCTCCTGCTGTCGTAATTCCTAAAATGTTAAAATTGATGGAAGAAAACAAAGGTACTGAAAAAAAGATTCCTCAATTAATTTTATCAGGTGCTTCTGTTGATGATATCTATGTTATTGTACTTTTTACATCTTTTATATCATTTTCTTCAGAAGGTACTGCTTCAATTATGACTTTCATTAGTCTACCAATCTCAATTTTATTAGGAACTTTAATAGGGATTATTGTTGGTTATTTACTAAATATATCATTTAAAAAATATCATGTAAGAGATACTTTAAAGGTGTTATTTATTCTAAGTATATCCTTCTTACTTGTTGTTTTCGAAAAAGCAAACATCATTCCTTTTTCAGGTTTAATTGCTGTTATGTCATTAGGTATTACAATACTTGCTAAATATCAGGATTTAGCTCAAAGACTTGTCAAAAAATATGAAAAAGTTTGGATATTCTCAGAATTATTACTATTTATATTAGTAGGTGCTGCAGTAGATATTACTTTAATACCAAATATTGGTTTTACTGCAATCATTATGATATTTGGTGCTTTAATTTTTAGAGCTATTGGTGTTTACATATCATTACTTAAAACAGATTTAAATTATAAAGAACGATTATTTGTAATAATTTCGTATATTCCAAAAGCTACAGTACAAGCATCAATCGGATCAATTCCATTATCTTTAGGTTTGAATCAAGGTTCATTCATGCTAACAGTTGCTGTATTAGCTATATTACTTACAGCACCTCTTGGAGCATTTTTAATTGACTTAACAAATCGTTTGCTATTAACAATCAATATAGAAGAAAAAAGTGTTAGTTCAAAGGACTAACACTTTTTATTACATTTCTTCAATATAGTTTACGTATTCTAATGTTCTTAATGCTTCAATAATTTCTTTATGTGTTTTAAATTTCTTTAATTCTTCTTTTACAATCGATACTGAAACTGAATAAACACTTAATCCTGAATTTACGTATGCAGGATTAGATTCAATTCCATCAATTCTTAAACCTAATTCTCGAATAATAGTTGAAAAATCTTTTAAGAAACTTACACTTTTTAATTCAAGATGAAACTCAAAATGATTTGAACGATTTTTAAAATAAATTTCAAGTGGTGGTAATAAAGACAATACTGCTACAAATGCAACAAATGTAAATATTAAAACTGTATAATAACCAGTTCCCACTAATAAACCTAACGCACCTGTAACACAAAGTGCAACTGATGTTGTAAGTCCTTTAATTTGACTTTTTGAACTATATAACAATGTATTAGAACTAATAATAGCAATACCTACTGTTGTCGTAGCAGCAATTAACCACCCTTGTCCACCTGTTAGTTCAACTAAAACTAAATCAATAATCATTGCAAGTGTTGAACCTAAAGATACTAGAATAAATGTTCTAATTCCTGCTGCATGTCGTTTATTCGTTCTTTCAAAACCAATTATCGCAGCAAGAACAATCGATAATGAAATTCTAAAAATGATACTCCAAACATTCAATTCTGTAGACCAAGTGCCTAAAAGTTTACCAATTGGATCATTTAGTATATTCATAGATTACACACCTCCTATTTTCTTATAAATCCTGTTTTTTGAACTTGAGAATAATACTTTTCTGCTTCTTCTGTAAATGCTATTTCTTCTTGTTTAAGGCTTTGTTCATGTTTTGGAATTCTTTGTTGAATGTCATTAATTCGATCAATCAATTCCTCAAGTGGTGTCTTAATTGTTCCATCTTCCTTAACTAATGGTACTTCTGTTAAATCTTCGAGTTTATTTGAGTATGATTTAGACAAGTATAATGATAATTTAGCACATGCTGGACCAATTAGTTCATAAAGTACACTAGACGCAAGAATAATTGTTTCTAACGTTGTACCTGCTTCTCCACCTAATGCTCTAGCACCTAATGCAGCAAGCCCAATTGCAACCCCAGCTTGTGGTATTAACGCTAACCCTAAATAATTCTTAACTTCTTTAGATTTTTTAACACTTGCTGATCCTAAATAAGCACCAACATATTTACCAAGAATTCTTACAATAAAGTATACAATACCAATTACAACTAATGGTACTGCACCTGAAAATGTAGATGTATTTACAAGTGCATCCAATTTGAAATTAGCACCAGATCTAACAAAGAAAATTAACAATATTGGAGGTGTAAAGTAATTTAGTTGTTTAAATAATTTATCATCGTCTGTTAAATTGATATAAACAGTACCCATTGACATACATCCTAATAATGGAGATACATCGAATAAAGCACATATACCACAGAACATAAATATTAATGCGAGTGAAACAATTAAACGATTATCATTAGATCTTTTTTGTGTCATAAAAAGTTTCATAATAAACCCAAATAGTCCACCTAATGCGACAATTCCAATGTTTGTAATAATTGGAATAATGATAGAACCAATACTTACAGCTTCTCCACTATGAGATGCAATTGCAACAGAAATTGCAAGACTATATGCAACCAAACCAACAACATCGTCTAAGGCAACAACTTGAATTAACGTATCAACAAAGTCACCTTTTGCACCTGTTTGGCGAATAGTCATCATAGTTGATGCTGGAGCAGTTGCAGCAGCTAGTGCAGCTAATACAATACTAAATGCTAAATCCATTCTTAATACAAAGAATGTAACCAAGAATATTAATAGTGATGCCATCAATGATTCAAATATCGTAATGACTACTACTTTAGAACCATTTTTCTTTAAAACGGATAATTTAAAATATTCTCCTGTTGTAAATGCGATAAATGCTAATGCAATATCTGCTAAAAAATCCATACCACTAACAACTGTTTGTGGTACTAAATTTAAAACATAAGGTCCAATTAAAATACCTGTAACAATATAAGCAGTAACATTTGGAAGTTTTAATTTTTTAGTCAATCTAGTCATTAGAAAACCTAAAAACAACATTAAGCCTAATGACATAATGATAATTGCAACATTTGATGTTATCCCTAACTTTTCATAAATGTTCATAAATAATCCCTCTTTTATAAATACTTTATTACAATTATTATTAATTATCTCACATCTATATCATAAAGTAAAATAATTTTTTATTAGGTATATATAATTTATTCTTATAGTATGAAAACAATTGATAATAAAAAAACTTAACTTTTGAATGTTAAGTTTTAATGAATACGATATTGATCATAAAATGGTTTTAAAATACCACGATAATTATCTTTCCAAGGCTTATTACGTCCTAAATAATGAATGATAATTGTATTCTCTTTGACCCAATGCATATCAATTTTTTTTCGATGTTTTAAATTATATAGTGTAATAGCTCTATCTGATAAGTTATATTTAAGCGCATCAACAGTGATAATACGATTACCATATAATGCATTAATAATATCCTGGTCAGGTAATGTTAATACATATTTTTTATTTTTGATAAATGTATATATATCTGTTGATTTTATTACTTTTCGCATTTCCTTTAAATTCATCAATAGTACACCGGTATTAATATATTGATAATTTTTACGTGCACCATTTTTAACTTGATTAAATCTTAATAAAAAACCTTTAATATTTGACGAACCAACAAAAAGATTATCATACATTTCCATTTGATAAAGTTCATCTAAATTTCCTTTTACAATGATATCAGGATCTAAATATAAAATTTTATCAATTGATTCTGGAAGTAATTGAGCAGCAAAAAGTCTATAATATATAACTCTAGGATATCTTTTTGAAATTGGAGCACCCTTTAAATCCTCATCAGTAATATTAATTACTTCAAAATGATGTTCATACATTAAAAATTTTTTATATTTAGTAATATCCTCATCTTTTACGTCATTTGAAATAATATAGATTTGATGATTCCCAGGATTATCGGTTTCAAGTGAGCGAATTGTTTCAAACACATGAACCAAATAATTATTATTTGTCGTAAATAAAATATTCATGAAATCCTCCTAAATAATCCTGCCTACTATTCATTTTTTTAGTTCACTTACTTATCCATATTATAGGTTAATAAAGGGGGAAAGTCTACTGAGTTTATAATATTTAAATCTATTTTTTTATTTCATTACTATTATTAAACTAAAATAAAAAAAACTTGAAACAAGTGTTTCAAGCTTTTAAAATTTGACTTTCTTCTTCTAAAACATTTTCTTTATTTGCGCTTGTTTGAAGTGATTGAAATAACCAGTAATTTTTATTTTTTAGCGATATAAATCCTAACGTTGATGCAATTAATGCACCAATTGAGTCAATGATTAAATCTTTCATTGTATCACTTAAAGCCTCATGTCCAGTTAGAATAGTACCATCTGCTGTCATGTATTTTTGCATATTAAAACCTAATAATCCATCAACTGAAAATTCATATATTTCCCATAACATTCCAATCATACATGAAAAACAAAATGCAAACAATGCAACAAAAAATGGTGATAAATTTAATAAAAGTTTTGAATCCTTATTTAAATAGTCAATAACTAAAAATCCAAATAACCCTGTCATAATACTACTTAAAAAATGTAATATACTATCCCAATATGGTACTAAGTAGTAAAAACTTCTTACTTCACCTAAAAAAATCGCACAATGCAAAAATATTAAGTATGTAATAAATAAAAATGAGGGTATTTCAATTTTAAATTTCTTTTCTAAAAAAGATGGTATATGAACAACAATAACACCTAATACACACTGAACTAACATAAGCATATAATCAGCACGTGAATGAATAACAGTTGTACCATCAGTATCTACTAAATCTCCAATGATAAATCGTATCAATATATAAATAATAGTTGCAATAAGACTCGCGATCACATAAATATAAAGTCCAACAGCAACTTTTTCTTTTTTCGATAACTTCTTTTTATTAGACATGTATATCACACCTTTTTAGAATTGAAACTACAATTTAATGTAACATAAATGATATTACTTTGTAAAATTATTTATGTTTAATGCCATAAATATGTGATTTTTATATAACATAATTAATAACCAATAGTTATTGATTTAACTCGTTTTTGTTAATTCTTCAAAATGATAGCGTTTTTAATACTATATTTTCTTAATTTTAAGGATAGTAACGTTATAATTAACTTAAAGAGGTGTATATATATGAGTCAAGATATTAAATTTATATTACGTGAGAAAGATTGGCGTAATGGTGCATTAGTTTATCAAGTCTTAGTTGATCGATTTAATCCATCAAATGATTTAGAACTAAGAAAAGATTTATATCAATATCCAAAAAAATTAAGAAGTTGGAATGAATTACCTAAACCAGGTAAATTTTTAGAAGATGTTAGATATTGGTCTCACGAACTTGATTATTGGGGTGGTAATTTAAAAGGTTTAATTGAAAAACTCGATTATATCATTAATTTAGGTGTGAACGTTTTATATTTAAATCCAATATTTGAATCTTTATCTAATCATAAATATGATGCTTCAGACTATCTAGAAATATCTAAAGAATATGGATCTAAAGAAGATTTAAAATTATTAATTGATAAAATTCATGAAAATCAAATGAAGATTATGCTTGATGGTGTATTTAATCACGTCGGTGTATCCAATCCTTTATTCCAAAAAGCTTCAAAAGGGGAAGCTTATCAAGATTTTTTTGACTTTAATGAGAAATATCCTTATGGCGTAAGACTTTGGGCAGATGCTCCAAGTTTACCTGAACTGAATTTAGAAAGCGAAAATGTAAAAAGTTACATTTATAAAGCTAAAGATTCTGTAATTCGTAGCTATTTAAATTTAGGTATAGATGGTTGGCGATTAGATGTTGCTTTTGATTTAGGTTTTAATATTTTAAAAGATTTAAGAGATTATGCAAGAAATGAAAAAGAAGACGTCATGATTGTAGGTGAAATATGGAACTATCCAAAAGATTGGTTGAAATCTATTGATGGTGTGATGAATTTCACATTTAGACAAATCATCTTAAGTTTATTATCACAAGAAATATCAACTAAAAAAGCTATTGAAATGATTAGTGAAGTAATAGGTGATTCAGATTATGATGGCCTTTTAAAATCTTGGAATGTTCTAGACAATCATGATGTTCCACGCTTAAAAAATCTTATACCTGATGAAGCACTCCAAAAAATAGCTCAAGTACTTCAATTTACACTTCCTGGTTCTCCTAATCTTTATTATGGTACTGAACTAGGTATGGATGGTGGTGGTGATCCGTTAAATCGTGCACCTATGCGTTGGGATTTATTAAATGATGAAAACGAAACTTTCAACTGGATAAAGTCATTAATCAATCTACATAAGTCAGAAAGAGCTTTAAGAGTAGGTGACTTTATACCGATTTTTGCTAATGATTTATTAGTATTCATGCGTGTTACAGGACGTGTTGAGGATACTTGTATCATAGCAATAAATCCAAGTGATAAAACTATGAAAGAAACTGTTTTACTTAAAGATTCAAGACTAATGAACTACTCAAGATTCAAAATTCTTTTAGGTGATGTTGAACCTCTAAGTTTAAGATCAGGATTAATTACATTAGGTCTAAAAGCTAAATCATTTGTAATCTTTAAACCAGACATTGAACCAGAAAAAAGTTATACACCATATAAAAGAGTATAAAAAAGGTAACCGCACGGTTACCTTTTTCGTTAAACATTTTCGAATTGTGAATTGTAAAGTTCAGCATAGAATCCATTCTTACTTAATAATGATTCATGATTTCCTTGTTCGATAATATCAGCATTTTTAATCATCGCACGTGCGATAGTTATTTGTTGTTTTATAAGTCATATATTTTAGAAAATATAGTCTTCTTTTTTATTCCAATAAACTATGATTTAAAATGTTCTCTAAGTTATCACGAATGATAAGTTTTGCATATAAATCATATGGTGTTTTACTTTTATTAATAATAACTAGATTACTACCTTTAAAATAGGTTACTAATCCAGCAGCTGGATTTACTAGTAAAGATGTTCCAACAACTATTAATAGATCAGCATGTTCAATATGATAAATTGAATCTTCAAGTGTTTTTTCATTAAGCGGTTCTTCATATAGTATAACATTAGGTTTAATAATTCCACCACATGAGCATTTTGGAATATCCTTACTATTCATCACATAATCAATTGAATAAGCTTTATCACATTTTATACAATGATTTTGATAAATTGATCCATGAAGTTCTATGACATTTTTACTTTTTGCTTTTTGATGTAATCCATCAATATTTTGTGTAATAACGGCTTTAACATTTGGAATTTTTGAAATCATTTCATGTGCTATATTAGGTTTAGCATCTAAATAAATCATTTTATTTTTATAAAAATCATAAAAAGTTTTTGGATTTTTCATAAAAAATGAGTGTGATAAAATACGTTCTGGTGATAATTCACTATTTTTGTCACTGTAAATGCCACTAGAACTTCTAAAATCAGGAATACCAGAAGGTACTGATATACCTGCCCCTGTTAAAAATACAATATAATGACTATTTTTTATCATATTTTTTAATTCTAACTTTTTATCAATCATCTTCATCACTTCTTTCATGAAACACCTATAGCTATCCTATATAGTATACATCTATATGCTTAATTATTCAAAAATATAAAAAATACCATGACAAGTGGTATTTAAATTTGACTTATCATGAATGATGATTATTTTTTATTATAAGACCAACCAAAATCATTATGATAAATCATTCGTTTTGTCATCCCACCATCTATACAAATGTTTTCACCAGTAATAAACCCTGCTTTATCAGAACATAAAAACATAACCATTTCTGCGATATCATTTGGTGTGCCTATTCTTCCTGCAGGATGTTGAATATGATCTACTCTTGAATACTCATTTTGAGTTGTGTTAATCCATCCAGGAGATATTGAATTAACTCTAACACGACCACTTAGTGATATTGCTAGTGCATGTGTTAATGCTGAAATACCACCTTTAGCTGCCGTGTAACTTTCAGTGTTAGGTTGACTTTGACGATCTCTTGAAGATGCGATATTTATAATTGATGCATTTTCAGAAAAATATTTATTAAATAATTTTGTTAAGTAAAAAGGTGCTACGACACCAACAGCTAATGCATTTTGAAAATCCTCGTATGATGAATCTTCAATACCATGAGTTTGTGGTGGTGCATTATTAATTAAAAAGTCAATATTACCAAAATCATGAATCACTTTTGATGCAAACTTTTCCAAGACTTCCTTTTGACCCATATCACCAACAAAATAAGGGTTATCTTTTACATCAATAATTGCTACTTTAGCTCCTAATGAAATAAATTTTTCGACGATTGCTTTACCAATTCCGCTTGCTCCGCCTGTTACAACAGCTATTTTATCTTTAAATACCATTTTCTACTCCTTAATTATTTTTTATGATAAATCTTGACACTTTTAGTGGTTCTCATTAATATTTTAACAATTTATTTATAAGACAGTAATACCACATTCTATTATTATTGAATTTTCATTTATAGGATGCTAATGTATTGATATAAATTGAAAAGGACTTTTATATGAAAACATTAGCAAAAATTAGTTTTTTATAGCATTTTAGGTTTATTACTTGGTATTTTTATAGAGAATTTACCAAATTAAATGATTTTACTGGTCAAACAGTATTAGGAGGGTTACATACTCACGTCTTGGTATTAGGTACCTTATTCTTTTTATTAGTGTTGTTATTTGAAAAACATTTTAAACTTATCATTCAAACAAAAACATATAAAATGTTCTTAATTGTTTATAATATCGGTTTAATTTCTTTAGTTATAATGATGGGGGTTCGTGGTGTTTTTGAAGTATTAAGTACAAATTTACCTAATGCAGGCGATATCACAATTTCATGGTTGGCAGGTATAAATCATATGATTATGGCAGCAGGTATTGTAAAATTCTTCATGATTTTAATTAAGCAAATTGACAATATCGAAAAAGAAAATCAATAAAATAAAACCAGAACTTTTACGTTCTGGTTTATTTTTTAAAAATTATCCAAGTGCAACATCAAGAATCATCATAATAACAAAACCAACCATAACACTCCAAGTTCCCCAGTGGGAATCTTCACTTAAGTGTGCTCCAGGAATTAATTCTTCTGCAACTACATACATCATAGCACCTGCTGCAAATGATAAAAACCAAGGCATTAAAGTTGTTAATGAACTTGCAAGTATAATACCAACTAAAGCAGCAATTGGTTCAATTATCCCCGAGAAAACTCCATATGCAAAAGCTTTATTTCGACTTCCTAACTCTTCAGCCATTGGAAGTGAAACTGCTGCACCTTCTGGGAAGTTTTGAAGACCAATACCAATTGCTAATCCTAATGCAGATGCAAATGACGCTGCTTGCACAGTACCCTGTGTGGCTAATGCTACCCCGAAGGCAAATCCGACAGCTAATCCTTCTGGTACATTATGAATCGCAATAGCTAAAAAAAGCTTTGTAGATCGAGATAATTTATTTTTAACCCCTTCTTCCTGTTTGGAATCATTATGGAAATGTGGAACAATTTTATCGATTCCAAATAAGAATAAGCCTCCTAACAAGAAGCCTAAAGTTGCAGGTAAAAATGCTAAATTACCTAAAAAATCACTTTGCTCAATTGATGGGATTAATAAAGACCAAATACTTGCAGCAATCATAATACCTGCTGCAAATCCTAAGAATATTGTATTTAATTTTTCAGAAATACCATTTCTAAATAAATATATAAGCGCAGAGCCTGCGCTTGTCATTATAAAAATAAATGACACTCCAAAGATAATCATCTGTGTATTGTCCAAAATCATCACCGCTTTCTTTATACATTATAGCAATTTTCAGAAAATTTTACATTTAATATCATTAATTAAATGAAATATATTTTTTTATGTTTAGTTTATTCAATGTTATGAATTATATCTTCAAAATCCTTTGGTAAAGGTGCTTTTAAATCTTTATGGTTAAGATATTCTGCTATACCTGATAAACGATTAAAAGTAATACGACTATGATGAAGACAAAGCGTTTTAAATTGATCTTCTCTACCATACTTATGATCACCAACTAAAGGGTGATTTATACTAGATAAATGCACTCTAATTTGATTGGATCTACCTGTTTTTAGTGTTACTTTTAAGAGTGTATATTTACCAAATCTTTGAATAACTTCATATTGAGTGATCGATTTTTTTCCACTCTCTTCAACATGTACTAAACCACGTTTCTCATCTTTAACAAGATTACTTACAATTTCACCATCTTCTTTAAGATCACCATGTGCAAGTGCCATATACTCTCTTATGACTGTATTATCGTGTAGGGCTTTACTTAATTTTTGATGAATTTCTTGTTTTTTCGCGAAAATAACTACACCACTTGTATTCTTATCAATTCGATTAATTGGACTTGGCACATATGCACGAGATTTTGGATCAAATTCTTGTTTTTCATAAAGATATGTTAAAACTTGATTATTTAGTGTATTATTTTGTTCATGTATATCAGGATGTACTAAAATAGCACGTTTTTTGTTGATTACTAGAATATTTTCATCTTCATATATAATAGAGCTTGTTAATGGAACTTTTACAAATTTGTATTCCGTAATAAATTCATTTTTTTGATCAGTTGTTAAAAAAATAGTAATCTCATCATCAATATTGAGAATGTAATCCACATCCACCTTTTTATGATTTACTCTAACGTCTTTCAGCCTAAAAAGACGATAAATAAAACTAAGAGGTGCATTAGATAACTGCTTTTTTAAATATTTATCGATTCTATTATTTGCGTCAATCTCAGTGACAGTAAAAATTAGTTTTTCCATGTTTATATGATATCATATTACTTTTAATGTTGAAAGATTCAATATTCTTCTTTTCTTTGATGTTTATAATCTGATTAATTAATACGAAAAAAGACATACTAGAAAATTAATTCTTAGTATGTCTTTTATATTGGAAATAAATAATTCTATAAAATTAAATATGCATAAATCAATTTCAATGTATTTTCAATACCCTTGATATGCGTTCTTTCCATACCATGAGATGCACTTACACCACTACCTATTAATGCACCTTTCATATCAACCCCAGCTCTTCTTGCAGCACCAATATCACTACCATAGAATGGGAATATGTCAACTGTATATGATATATGATGTTCTTTTGCAAGATTAATTAATCGTGTTGTAAGTTCATAATCATATGGTCCTCCTGAATCTTTAGCACAAATGGATACAGCGTATTCACTTCCAGCTAAATCAAGACCTATACACCCCATATCTAATGTGACAAATTCATCAATATTCTTATCAACAATAGAAGCTCCATGACCAACTTCTTCGTATGTTACAAAATAAATCTTAGTGTCATACTTAAATTTTATTTTATGTTCAGATGCATATTTTAATAGCATTAACAATATAACCACTGATGCTTTATCATCAACAAATCTAGTCTTTAAGAAAAGTGAATCAGTAATTGTAAATTTTGTGTCATATGCAACAATATCTCCGTTTTGAATACCTAACTTAAGAACATCATCTTTTGAATAAACTTCTTCATCTAATCTTACTTCTAATTCATCAATGTCTCTTGATTTAGTATTAGCATCTTTATATACATGTACTGCTGGTGATGTTGAAAGTATTGTACCTGTGTATTTTCTTCCATCTCTAGTATATATTACACAGTATTCACCATCTAATGTTGGTGTAATCGGCCCACCTAAAGTTGTTAATGCTAATTTACCATTTGGTTTAATCGAACGAACCATTAATCCTAAAGTATCACAATGTGCTGATGTTGCAACAAGTTTTGATGAATCATTACCTTTTATAAAAACTTCTAAAGTCCCATTATTTAATATTTTTGATTCATAACCATAAGAATCAACATAACTCTTAACTAATTGAATGATATTTTTTGTGTAACCAGTCGGAGAATCACATTTAAAAACATCTTCTGCTAAACTTTTAAAATCATCTAAATTGAACTTAATCATTATATATTTCTCCTTTACATAAATATAATATCAATTAAGATATTAATCTTTTAAATTATATTTATTAACTCTATCAAAAAAGTTTGTGTAATTTTGAATGTATAAAGTTTTTTTAGTTATTCTTATTACTTTTAAAAGTAATCTTAAACTTCTTTTATTAAAATCATACATAATGTTATATATATAAAAATGTATTTATACAAAACTATACCTTGATATTCTTTGATATTTCTTCAATACATTATTTTATAAATCAATTTTCTCAAATGATTTAACAGACTTTTTATAACCTACAAAAGTAAATAATGCATATAAAATTATTCCTATGAATAGTCCTATCAATTGAATTCCTATATTATCAAAACCAAAAGAATTTAATACTTCTAATCCAGGAAAATATCTTAACGCTTCTGCAAGACCTACAACTAAAAAACCAATGATTCCAAATGAAACAAATGGTTTTCCAAAATTATATCCTGTTTTAAAAAATCCTCTTACAAAGAGTATGTTAAAACATCCGAAAATGATCAATGCGTATCCTAAAAATACTAAATTCGCGGTTAATAACGGGTTATTAACATATACTGATGCATCTTTTAGTAAAGTCATTCTTATTAATGTAATTATTGCCATTAAAGTAAGAGTCATAAGTTCAATTGAACTTACAAAAATGAATTTTGCTTTTACAATATCTTTTTTAGTGACTGGAAGTAAAATTGAGTATGAAATATCGTTTGATTCTCTATATGATTGAAAAGATTGAAAAATCCCTAAACATGAAAAGAATACACCTACTAAAATCGGATATCCAGGTATAAATGTCATAAAGCCAAATGCGATAAATAAATATGATAATATGTGCGCACTCAATTTAAATTCTTTTCTTACAAGATTAATCATGTTTGTCCCTCTCAAGTCTAAGAATAATACTTTCTAATGTTTCATTATCTTTTTTATATTTCTTAATAAAATCAACTTTACTACAAGCACCAATGATTTTACCTTTTCTTATATATACAATATCATCTGCACATTTTTCTAAGTCTGATGTTATATGTGTCGAAAACAGTATCGCAGTACCTCTTTTTTTAAGTTCAATAAAAATTTCTAATATTTCGTCTCTAGAAAAAGGATCAAGTCCACTAGTTGGTTCATCAAGAATTAATACTTTAGCATGATGACTTAAAGCCAATAATAAATTAAACTTAACCTTCATGCCTTCTGACAATTCACTTGGCGTTTTTGAAAAATCTAATTGGAATAATTCTTTATATTCATTCATCAAGTTATCATCCCAATTCTTATAAAACTTTTTAGTAACATTTATAATATCTATTAATTTTTTACGTGGATAATAATTTGTTGTTCCACTAGAATAACCGATTTGGTTTTTAATGATATTTTCATTATTCTTTAAATCCAATCCGAAAAACTTTACATCACCGTGTTTTGTTTTAACAATATTTAAGATAGATTTAATTGTTGTTGTTTTACCTGCACCATTTCTTCCAATAAAACCAACAATATGTCCTTCTTCAACATTGAAGCTCACATTATCTAATATAAATGTTTTATATTCTTTTGTTAGATTTTTAATTTCTATTGCATTCATTTGTCTTCACCTAAAATCTTTTTATATATAACATCAAATTCACTTTTAGGTGGAATTGCAATACCACGATTCTCATCAGCTAAAATAATTAAACTATCCCCTGGTTTAATATCAAAAATATCTCTTGCTTGTTTAGGTATAACGATTTGACCTTTTTCTCCAACAATAACTGACCATATATATTTTCCCTTATGTTTATCCATTTTTACCTCCTTGTATAACTTGTTATACTTTTCATACTTATTATACTATTTATTATATTATAAGACAATTAAGAGAATATAAAAAGTGTCTTTAATACATAAAAACTAAGTACCTGAATATAAATAATAAATTCTAATTAACGAATTTTTACAAAAAAAAGATGTCAGTAGCATTATTTGACTACAAACATCTTACCAATTCAATTATCTATAAAGAGCATACTTCTGATAGATTCTTAAACAACGTTTTTATATTAAATATTTTATTTTATTACATTTATAAAAAAATAATTCACATATCATTGCAATGATATGTTTCGATTTGATTTATTATCATGTCGATGATTTCACTTGTTGTAAATTGTTCAGCATCGATTTCATGCCCATCCTGTAGAATTAATATATTTTTTTCTTCTTCTGTTTGAATAGTAATATAAAAATCATTATTACTTTCAAGAGATGAGTGAATTTGGATTTCACAATAGTCATTTACTTCTAAAAAAAATCAATAACTAAATTATATTTTTCAACCAACAGCATAACATCCAATTCTAAACCATTAATTAGTAAATACATGGTTTCCATCGTTGAATTTTGATCCTTGTATGCATTTATGTAACTAATAAATTCGCTTTTAATTCTTTCTTGTGTTACTTTTAATCTGGATTTATTCTTATCTATTAACCACTTAAAAAAAATAAAACATAGGTTTTTCCATTATTTTTAATAGTATTAAATTGATACTTATCTTTTAAATTATCATCAATCTAATATATTTTTGCTCATATTAAATATAACATTTATTACCATTAATATCCGTTTTTTAGTTGAAATATTTATATTTTTAGACTTTATCGTGTTATTTTTTTAATACAATTTTATATAAGTATGTAACAACTTAATTACGAATACATATATAAATTCGTTTACTAATTTGAAACTTACGTTTAGGTTTTAATAAACCTGTTTGTTCTCTTACTTCTTTTACATACTTAAAGAATGATGAACTTTGGACATCAAATTCAGAAAAGTCATCTTTAATCCTTTTATATAAAACGGTATTGTTTATTTGAGGACTTATTTTCAAAATCTCAATGATGTATTGTCGATAGTTATCTAAAACATACTCATGATTCTTTTGAAAAGTCTTAAAGAATGCTTGGTCTTTGTCCCACCAGTTACAAATCGTCTTATAAGATAGGTTCAACTTTTTAGATACTTTTACTTTGGATAGCCCTAGTTCCTTATACTCTTGAAGCTTCTTGTACTCTTGTATACTTAACATTAATTTAACCTCCTACAGTTTGTTAGTACACAAATAGCTTTCAACCCTCATGTGACATCACTTCCTTAAATTTACCTTTATTATAGTGAAAAAACGGCTGCATTTATAGCCACCGCTCTAATATTAATAGAATAAATAAATTTAATAACTGTTTCTAATAGTAAGTTTTTATTTGTTCTATACTTCTTGTATTTTTTCAGATTGATAACATTTAAAATACAATTTTACCTACTTCAAACTGAATAAAATCATCCTCTTTTTCCAGTAATTCCCTAAATTTATCATTTACAAATACCACACCATTTTTAATGGTAATTTCTTTTTCAAGTTGGTTTTTCTCAATAAATTTTATAACCACTTGAGATAATCCCATTTTGATAAAAGTAAGTTTTCTTTTATCATTTGTACCATAGGTAAACATATTATATTCACTTTCTTCAATAAGGCTCAAATCAAGCAATACCTTTACAAATTTTCCAAGCTTAAATCCTACAAAATCGTCTTCAATTTTTGACTTAATGATTGATAAATTAATCTTTTCCTTTGGCGTCTTATTTTTTATATTAACATACACATTCCTAAATGGATTTATTTCCGATGGTATTTCTCCAAAAGATTCACCTATAAAATAATATTCATTTTTTGATTTTTCAAAATATGATTTGAAAAATCTAATCTTACTTTTCAAGTCCAAATGATATACTTCTTTAACATAACTTTTATAAAAATTAATTGTTGCTTGTTGGTTCAATCTTACTAGTTCAAAATCAGTAACATTTTCACAATCATTAAAAAACACTTTGCTTATCTTATTTATTAAATCTAAACCACGAATACTAGAGATATTGGATATGTTAGCTATATGCTGTGATATTGAATCCACGTCTTTATAAATTGAAGCAATACCGTTTTTAATCAATATTGTTTTTATATCTTTATTGAGATAATCATTAATAAAGCTGTTTTCTTGTTCTAAAATTTTTCGCCCTTTATTATCAAGATTTGCTTTTAATAGCAAGGGGTTTTGTACTTCATCATTAACATCAGATCTTAAAAGTGATATTTTGGTTTTAATGTTTGTATTTTTTAAACCATAATCTATAAAATGTATATCACAAAATAGTTTTGACAAGTCGTTATTTAGAAACACATCACTTAATCTGTTTATTCTTCCAACCAAATTAAATAAATCATTTTGTTTTAACCCATAAACATCAAATATAAACATTGTATCTAATGATAAATTCATACCTTCAAGAATTGATGAATTTGATATTAATATTTTCATTCCATGAACGGAAGTAAATTTGTTAATTAAATAATCTTTTATAACATCAGGCATTTTTCCGTGAATATAAATAATTCCAAAATTAATCAATTCAACAAGATTATAATCATTATCCACATATTTTGAAATCATATCAGCTATTTTTTTTGTTTCCATGTCGTTAGATTGGTTTTGAATTTGAAAAGCACCCATTTTAATATTAGATAATAATTCTTGAGAAAAATTCTCAATATCTTTAGGTCTGTTAAAATAAAAAAGGTTTTTCTTCCCAAGATTATTAAATATATAATCTAAATGGTTATCATATTTACATCCCATGAAATAATAACTATCAACAAATCTATTATATAGTTCTACAGAACCATCTTTATTACATAAAGCAACATTAAACTCTTTTATATTAAAATCAATTTTTTTCATATCGACATTATCATTTTCAAAAAATATTAAATTATTAGCATCTTTAATCAGTGGTGATAAGTATACAACTCTATGATTAGAATTAATCTTTTTATTCAATTTAATTAAGCGTGCAAGTAAAACATTTCGCTCGTCTTTTTCAAATAAATTATGTGCTTCATCAATATATAGTGTATCAAATGCAAATGATGAATCTTGAAGAAGTCTTATTGCTCTTTCCTGAGTAAAAATACAAATTACTTTTTCTTCATTATTATATTCTGTATCATGAAGTAAAATCTTGTAATGTAAATTCTTAACATTGTTTTTAATATTTCTAAATGTTTGCCAAATTAATGCTTTTTTAGGAACAATAATACCTATTTTATTAACAGGGTTATTAAAAATATCTTCTATTATCGCTGAACTTTTACCATAAGAAGTTGGAGCGATATATGCTCTATTTTGTGCAGCTGATTCTATCAACGCTTTTCTAGATTCAAATTGTTTTTTTAACTCATATATACCACCTTTTTTATAGAAATTAATACCTTCTTCAAATACGACATCATGAATATTTTTATCATAATCATAAAAAATACTTTTTGCAATCGGATATAATCCATTGTTTATAGAAAACATCAATAACGGATTAAAATCTTTTGTTTTCAATGAATACTTTAAGACAAGATAATATGAAAATTCCATATAACCTATTTTATCTTTTTTTAGATATTCATCATAAAATATCAAACTTAAAGATAAAATATAAGAATATTCTTCGTTGGAAAATTCATCATTTTTAGTTATCTTTTCTAATATTTTATTAAAAACATTATCTTCCTTATTTAATTTTGTAAATATCGTTTTTGTATTTGAATCCATAACTTATTCCCCTTTTAAATAGTCTATAAATTCATTATATATGTCATTGTTTACACATAAAACGATCATCGCTTTGATTTTTCTTCCAGATATAATTTCTTCTAATTCTTTTTTTATTTCACTAACCGATTGATTATTATTTACAAAAAGAGTTGAGGTTGGAATAAGATTAAATTCTGAAGAGTCATGGCTCACCTTTTTTATATAGTCACTTGAAAGAGATAAAACTTTTTTAGATAAAGAATCATCTTTCCTTCCATGCTGTCTAATCATAATGTGGTGTAATGCATTTTTCCAAGGATTATTACCCTCTGTATTTCTTACTTTATAATCAATATCAATTATAGCTTCTCTAATTTTATCTTTATGTTTAACCTCTGTGATTGCGCTTTTACTTTCAGCTATCCAAAACTCATTAGCAAATTCATAAAAACCATCGAATCCTTTTTTCATTGAGTTTTCTTCCAAATTAGAAAAGACACATTTTTGTTCGTAACCTAAATCACGTAAAAATAAATGCATGAAAAATTCCGCAACAAGTCCATGTTTTTGAATATTAGATTTAGATGTAATTACATTATAAATATCCCTTTTTACTACATCTAAAGTATAGCCAATATTTGTTTCCCAAATATCAACTATTTCATTTTCAATAGTATCCCTAATTGTTGAAAAATCAGATAAAACGAGGTGAAAAACTTTAATATCAATTTCAATATTATCAACATTTTTAATAGTTATTATTTCTGTTGTATACTCCACGTTTTCACCTCTTATCTGTTTTTCCAAGGAAAAACTTTTGTATAATAAACTATATTGACCTTCCCTATACAAATTGTTTATTTATTACTTATATGCTTTTTTTCTTAATAACAATTAGTCCATTGCTTTATTTATCTTTGAATTTCACTTGACCGTTCATAAGTAATGGTAATAAAAAATCTCTAAGTGATGATAATTCTTGGTTTTCTTTTTTTAGAAGATCTATTTTTTCAAGAAAAACATTAAACGGCTCAAGCAATTTATCATTTTTGCAATCCAGTATTTTTATATTTTGAATATCTCTTAGTGTAATAAACTTCACTATTGAACCATTTGAACCCTTAATAAATTTTTCAACTGTTTGTTTACAGCTTAAATGAAATACTCCAACGTACTTATCATTATGCGGTGTAATAACATAAGTTCTTTGATAAGCATTAAATTTCCCATTATAATGTTTTACATTAAAATCACCATTACCAGCAATAAGAATTACATTACCATCAAATTTATAATCATCACATCGCAAAACATCATTGGCGCAAGTAAAGAAAGGGTATTTACCATTTTTAGTTGCATGGTTTGCATCTTCTTTTCCGGTTTTTATATCAGCAATTTCATATGCATTCTTTACTTCCCACCCTTCAGGAATTTCTCTTTTTAGTTCCTCATTCCATACCATTTTTCCACCTGAAGTTCTATATGGCTTTCCTTCTTTATTTGGAAATTCAAATTGAAGAAACCAATAATCATATAATGTTTTTGACATTGATTCTAATTCATTGATTATTTTCTTATTATTCTCAATATTTCTATCAATTGTCCTCAATGTTGTAGTGATTTTCTTTTGAGTATCCAAATCAGGATACTCAATAATAAAAGACTTTAGTAGATCTCCTGATAAACTACCTCGAATTCCAGTAATATCTGACAGTTTACGTATTCTTCCATAACTATTCTTTAAATAATAATATAGGTACAAAGCTGTAATATCTTTTTTGGGGACTATTGAAATTAAAGACTGATTAATGTATGCATCTATTTCTAGATAACTAACTTGTCCTCTTGTTTTTCCTTCACCTGCAGTAGCGATTAAAACAGAATTTTTCTTTGCTAACCTTGTTGCAGAATTATCAACTCCCTCTTGAGTGATTGTAATTTCTGATGAATAAATAAAATCTTGATTCGAAACAGCTGATGATAACCATGGAAAATTTCCACCCCAATATTCAGAACATTTTGTTGATGGTGTTCCACCACTGTATAAATTACATAAATCACCTATTTTTGCTCTATTCATATTTAATCTCCTCTAGTTGATGCTTGATTTCATCTTCTAAAACCTTACTCTCATCAAATAACTTAGTGAGATTATTCTTGTATGTGACCATTTTTTCTCGAAACTCTTCAGGAGTTAATTCAACATACTCAATTTTTACATCAAAATATTGACCAGCACTAAATGAATAGTTTTTCTCTTTAATTTGATTATATGTTACTGAGACAGAAAAATCATCTTCAATTTTGTGGTTAACAAAAACATCAACAATTTTATGAAGTTCTTCTTTTGATAAAACTGTTTTCTGATTTTTCCCAACCTTAACTTTTTCACCTAGTTTAGAAGCATCCATTAATAAAACTTCGCCGTTAATGTTTGACTTATCAATAAATAAAACTGAAACATTCGTTCCTGTATTTGCAAAAATATTAGAAGGCATGGAAATCACGCCACGAAGCCATTGATTATTAATTATATATTGTCTAATCTTTTTCTCAATACCAGCTTGTGCTGTTAAAAAACCAGTAGGTACAACAATAGCTGCTTTTCCACCATCTTTTAATGAATATAAGATGTGTTGAATAAAACAAAGGTAAATTGCCATAGATTCTTTTTTAGCATTTGGAATCTTTGGTACTCCAGCAAAGAATCTTGTGGTTTTTTCCCATTTTGTTTCAATCTTATCTCTAGTAGATGAAAAGTCCGTTTTAAATGGAGGATTTGAAGTGATAAAATCAAACTTTTTCAATCCTGAGGTATCATCACCTTTTATTCTATAATGAGCTGGTGTTTCAAGGGTATCACCTTCAATGATATTTTCTAAGGATTCTTTTAAACCATTTAGAAGCATATTGATTCTCAAGAAACGTGATGACTTTTGAGAAATATCTTGTGTATATACTCTGGCTTTATTACCAAATTTACCATCTCCTAGTTCGTTTGCTAAGTGAAGCACTAAAGAACCAGAACCAGCAGATGGATCATATATTTCATAAATTTTATCTTCGATTGGTGACATATGAACTAAAATTTTAGCAATCGCACTGGATAATGCTTGCGGTGTAAAATATTCAGCATAGGTTCCACTTGCTACGTTATAGTTTTGAATAAGGTATTCGAAAATAGTGCTGAAAAAGTCATAACTGCCTTCTATGGTCTCACCAAAATCAAAACGATCTCTTGTGATGTAAGAAAATATGTTTCTTGCAAAAGCATTTCTTCTTGATGCTTCAACTTTGTCACATATTTCTGTGAATAAAGGTTTCTTTTCACCACCAGCTGTTTCAACACTGAAGGATTGGTTTTCTTTATAATTTGATATTCTAATTAAAGTAGTATCAAATTGCTTATAAAAATCATCATCCTTAATATGTTGAACTAAATAATCAATGGTGTCTTCATATTTGAATGCCACATCTTGAGGATATGCGGCATAAAAAGCATCAAGCATATCATCTTCATTTTTGATAACTGATTGATAGTCTAAACCTGTATCCTTACAGAACTTGCGAAGATTAGCCATGAACTTATCATTTAAAAACTTATAAAGGAATACAGAAGTAACAACCACTTCTTCATAAGCCGTATTGGATAATCCATTGGTTGAACATAAACCTTGGAGATCATCAATAATGGATTTTATATTTTTCTCTAACTCTACATAATTTAGCATATTATACTCCTCCTAAATGCTTTCTTTATACAGTAGTAAATTCACATATAACATTTCAAGAATATCGTCATATGATTCTTTTACTTTCTTGAATAACTTTTCTTTAATTAAAATAATAGTTATCTTTGCTTTTGTTGCATCTACGAATCCTTTTTTACCTTGCACGATTAAAGCATCATCATAGATTGTATCTTTAATGTTATCATAAATAATCTTCAAGAATGACTCAATGTCCGATCTATCAATAGTTGTTTCAAGAACAGCATCGCTTAATGTTTTTACAAAAGCAAAACTTCCACCGTAGGCTTGAGATAACCGTTCATTTTCTTCATTGATTCTTTTTGCTTCTTCTAATGCGGCCTTTAATTCATCTGACAACTCATCTATCGTTTCATATTCAAACACTTGAAGTTTTTCAAATATTTTCTTAAGTAAATCTTCTAGTTTTTGAATCTTAATGTCTTTTTTATTCTTATTCTTTTGTACTTCTCTTTGAAGATCTGTTAATACATCTTTAACTTTATTAAAATCCTCATCTTTAAGTATAAATTTGCCTAAATCTAAGATAGTGATTTTGGTTTTAATAAATTCATAAACCACTTTGATGACCTCTTCATTATTCATAATATCTAGAGTATCAATAACTTTACTTGATAAATTGATAAATGAAATTCTGTTATTGACAGCCTTTAAGTATTTGTTAACTTTGTCATCATCAATAAGTTTTGAATATTCTTCTGCTCTTGAAAGTTTGAATTCAACAGAACAATCTTTAACACCTGTTAATAACTTTCTAATCTTTAATAGTGCATCCTTATTGAAGTATTGCATCATATTAACAAACATTTCAATATTATCTGCAGGTATAAATTGTTTTAGTTCAGTTGTAAGTTTATCAAGTTTTCTCTTAATATCTTCTTTATCAACAACAAGACCAGATAATGAAACTTCATCATCGCCATCTTCACTCATGTCGGCTTCAAGTTCTTTTATGTAAGCATCTAGGGTATTATTATATTCTTTCTCAATGTCAACAAAATCTACAATATAACCATATTGATACACCTTACCTGTAGGACTCTTATATGGCCTGTTAACACGAGAGATTGTTTGAAGTAAGTTTTGTGCTTTTGGTCCTCTTAAAAGATACATTTTTTTTAATCGTTTCACATCATATCCTGTCGTTAGCATATAATGAACAACTAAGATATCAGGGAATCCACTTTCTCTAAAGTTGATTTGATGTTGTTTATTTAGTGCACTTTGAACTGCATTATTTTCACTATCAGACATTACAAGGCCACTTGTTAATTTACTGTTATTCTTAAACCATTCATTGATTTTTCTTGCTTGCTCATTTGAACGACAGACAATCATTCCACCTATTGTATTATCAGTGTTAACTAATCTAAATTGTCTGAAATCTCTCTCGATATATTTAGAAACACCTTCTATATAATCATCAGATTCATAAACATCCTTGCTATCTAGGTTTTGATTTTCGATATCAAGATTTTCTTTAATCTCAGTTTTTGCAGCAGTATCGATTTGCTCTTTCTTAATTCTTAATGTGTAACCATCAGCGATTGACTTGTCATAGAAATACTTGTGTATGTAATCACCAAACTTTAAGTTAGATCGTTCCTTCTTGGTTAATAACGGAGTTCCTGTCATGGCAATATAGATACCATTTGAGTCACAAGTCATAAGGTTCTTAAAGAATTCACCATGAATGCTATATGATCTATGAGCTTCATCTACAAAGAATATTCTTTGAACCTTGACATTGTAAACATTCTCAACTACTGGCATTTTTGATTCTTCCATCAACTTGTGAATGTTAACAACACAAATTGTACCAATACCATCATTATCTTCGTCAAGTGGTTTCTTTAGTTCCTTTGCAAATTCAGTTTTACTTGAAACGTTTGTTACTGTAAAACCTCTATTTGTAAATTCGGTAGTTGCTTGAGTCATAAGGTCAAGTCTATCTACGATAAAGAAGAATCGGGTATTAACGTTCTTCTTAGCGAAGTAATCAGAAATAACCTTAATTGAGTATGCTGAAAGAGCAGTTTTACCAGAACCTTGAGTATGCCAAATAATCCCGTTCTTATCTTTTTCACTTAATCGTTTGATGATGGCCCTAGTTGCAAAGAACTGAGGATATCTCATGATATGTTTTTGCTTAATTGGAATTTCTTCTTCTGTGTTGGTTGTAACATTACGAACCTTTTTGATTTCAGTTAAAAACATAATGCCATAACGGAGCATGTACAAAAATCTCTCTTTATCAAAAAGAGATGTTATAAATCTGTTACATGGAGTTAGGTCAGAAAGATTAGTGTTAAATTCTGGTGTCTCAGTTTCATCTGGATTATATCCACCATCTCTAACGACATATTTGATCATTGTTTCATCGATTTCTTTTAGTTTATATTTGGAATGATACTCTTTGATATCTTCTCTAAAGAATGAGAATGTTGTGCTTTGTCCATTAGGAGTTGTATAGAATGAACCTGCTTTAACTTCATCAGCAATGTCATCATCAGCATCTTCATATTCCATATTATTTGAAAAAGAAATAACTTGGATTAAATTAAAGTACTTTTTATAATCATCATTCTTTAATCTCTTATTGATCATTCTTTCAAACTCAACTTGTATTCCACCACTATTATCAGGATGCTTCACTTCTAAGAACGCTAATGGCATACCATTGATTAGAATATTAATGTCTGGTCTAAATGATCCTTCTTCTGTTCCTTCTTTTATGCTAAAAGGCAATTCATTAACAACTGCAAAATCATTGTTATTAAAATTATCTAAATCGAGTAATCGAATTGGATACTCAGATGAAAGCAGTCTCTTATAGAATTCTTTACCTAAATCATTATTTTTAATTAATGTGTTAATTTCAGCTAATAGAGCAAACAATTCGTCATTTGATATTTCTCTTTTATTGATTCTTTCTAACGATGTTTTAAATCTATCAATAAAGATCTTAGTTTCAAAATCAATTTTTGCACCTTTAAGAGATTGATATTCATAACCCAATCTTAAGAATTGAATGGTCGCAGGAAATTTTACTCTTGTGTCCTCATTAAAATGTAACATTATTTATCCCCCGCCAAATCTATGTTATTTTCCTTACAAAGTTCGACTATCTTTCTCTTGATTTTAGTCGTAGGCTCATGTTTACCAGTTTCCCATCTATTAATCGAAGCAAATGAAACGCCTAAAAGAGTTGCTAACTCTTCTTGAGTGATAATCAGCTTTTCTCTTATCTCTTTAACTAATTTTTTATAATTCATAATATTCACCTTTTCGCTTGTAAACGTCTTGTAATTAGTATAGCACTTTTTTATCAATCCGTCCATAATTTATTAAATAAACTGTCAATTTAAGTCATGTTTTTCTCAAATCTTTCAAAACTTCCCCTAATCGTTCATTTGTTGAATAATCGTTCAAAAGTAGCAAATCGTTAAATTGTTACATAAAAAAGTAAAAAAAGACCAATAATTAGTCTAAAGATTGACTATTACTGATCTTATTAAAACTGGCGGAAAGGAAAAATCTCCCTATCCGCTAGCAACTATTTAATGTTTTGTATTGTATCAAAACTTGTAATTCAATATGGCTTTAATTACCTATTTTGATACAATTACGCACCCTTTGGTAATTTTACGCACCATTAACTGATTTTTAGCACCCCCTGTAAATATGGCTTAACAAGGCTGTCAATATCAATTAGTTGTGTTTTTTATTGACTCAATGATTAAATCTATAGCAACACCAATGTCTATCATGTGGATCAGATCCTTTTCGTACACTCTAAGAGTCATTGTTCTATCTTTCATGGTTGCATATCCAACTTCAATCCAGTAAAAACAAAACATAAATTTATTAGGTAGATTGTGTTCTTCAGGCATCTCTAATTTAACAATGATTGGTGAAACAAGTTCCCAATCTTTGATGTTCTGATTATCAATATCCTCTTTAATACGTAATGAATAGACTCCATTTCTGAAAAAGTAATGTCTTGACTTAATCTGATTCTTTTTAAGATAAGAGATCAATTTGCTGTCATTTGTAATGGTGACAAAATCTCCTTCTTCTCTATAAAAAACATCAGTGTACATGCCGTTGATTAAATCAACAACATAGTCTCCGTCACCATATGGTTCAGGATGCGGATAAAACTTTTGAATCAAGTTCCTTGGTACTTTAATTTCAATACTTTTCATAAGTATCTCCTTCTGGCACTTGCCATTTTATTTACAGGTCAAGCCTGTATTACCCTTTGTACCAAGGAATTAATAAATTAAATTAATTTGAGTTGAGCCCAAAGGCTCTAGTACCTAATGTTTTCTTCCACCATGACTCACGGCTTAAAATCACTTGATCATCAGTTCTAGCGTTATAGTTTTCTAATATTGAATATTAAAAGTATTTTTTTATGTAGTCAAACCCAAATTCACTTACTATTTCTTTTAGTAGTTTATTACCCCCGTGTCCATTTGATACATAATTTTTCCATCTGGTTAACAGCATTCCAATATCAGAAGTAGCAGATCCAACATACTGATTTCCATTGCTGGTATCTGTAATTAAATAGACTGCTTTTTGATTCTCCAGCGCTGCTATCCAATCACGTTTATTCCTTACAATTATTGTTTCCAATTGTGAAAAAGTCAATCTCACATTGTCATAACCAGGAAAATCATCACCATCAAATGTGGTGGGCAAAATTTGAACAACTTCCAACTGATCTATAATCTTAGAAAGATATCTCCCTTGACCTTGATGATATTTATGGTATTTTACTATGACTCGGCCAAAATACTTACTATATTCTTCAACTGAAACACCTTTATAGTTGACACCATGCTCAATGTTAAGATCCTCGGTTACTTCTTTTATAGTCGTTAACAACCAAGTATTATACGTAAGTCTCATAAAACTAACGGCAAATTGGCCTACTCTAAAATATCTTTGTGTCTCTCTCCAAAACAGCCACTGGTTATCAATGACTTCTGGATCTTTTTTGTACTCATCCATAGGATTTTTACCTTCGCGATTAGGTTGATTAAATTTTACTTTATATAGTTTTATTTCTTCGTTTGACAAGTGTAATAAATCATTTAGCAATATTTGATTTGACATCAATTAGCCATCCTATTAAGTGATTCAACTAGATACTCCTTCTATTATGAATGAAATTATCAAGACTCAACATATCGATAAAAACGCACCTCAAATCAAAAGGAATTATATGTATCTGCGTATTTCTGTTTTCTTCCATTATTTATTCTTCTCAAACTTGATGCTCTTGCTTTCACAATAATTGTAAAACTTACACTCCAAAACCCAAGTAGGGTTATGACCATTCTCCCAACGATTTAACGTAGGATAAGAAATGCCAATTTCCTTTGCAAGTGCCTCTTGACTTAACAGTAATTTGACTCTAACATATTTGACTTTTTCAGCGAATATCATTAAATAAACGCTCCATTTTTGGTAATGTAAAAGATTATATCACATTATAAATATAAACACAAGATTTTAACGGCTCAATTTAATGTAAACAACAAACTGTCTTGAATACAAAAATTAGCCTCTTTTTAAGTTTAGGAAAGAGGTATAACCCGTTTAATTGCCATTAACTTGCGTACAGCTATCTATTACGGCCCATAGGTACTTGAATGTCGAGCACACGAATACTTAGTGCCGCTTCGGAGCATATGCATCTGTTCATATTATATATTAGCAAATTTATACACTTTTCCATAGACAAGTTTCATTATTCGTTATCTTCTTCTGCAAACTCATCAGGTAATCCGTAGAAATCACAAAGAACTAAATAAGCTGCATACCTTTTGGCTTCTTTTTTAGATGTTGCATAAGCAGTGTGTTTCATTGCCCAGCTTCTAATGTAACAAGTGCACTCCCACATTAAACTTCCATCATTCATCAATACTTGTTCTTCTGATTGATCGTATTCAGGAATAGAGCATCTACCTTTTTCTGATAGTTCTTTTAAAGTAGTCACCGCATTCTCTAACTGAAACTTTGATGGTCTTGGCTCTTCAGTATCGACATCTTCTAGGAAGTCATCTATCTGAAGCATATACTCTACAACATTTTGAAGTTCATCTTGATTCCAATCACTGTCAATTGCAACTGCACCAAGTATAGCTTCAAAAAGATCCGCCTTAACTTTTATCAAATTATCTTTGAACTTTGGATTTTCTAAGTCTGTATCACCTAAATACATATACTTAAATAACCCTAATTTATCAATTGTTTTTGCGAGTGTTTCATTAGATACTATTTGTTTTTTTAGTTCTGTAAAAGCTGCTTCATTCTTATGAGCAACGATACAGTATTCGTCAAGATCATTCTCTTCATCATAGTAATCAGATTGAGATTTCACAAAGCCAAATCTATCAGCGATAATTTTTACTACATAAAAATCTAGAACCCTATCGCCTAAAAATTCTAGTACTTCATTGTTTTCACCACCATATTGTGATGAATATGAGCTACGGGTGAAAGCTTGTAAAAGCAAGTCCTCATTATCAAACCAGTAGCCAATCTTCTTTTGAACAACATCTAAGTGTTCACATAAATCTTGCATTTTCATTTTGATTCCTCCTATTTATTTTATTGTCCGAGAGGAAACAAAAAAGACCTATGCCGATAAGAGGTCCCCACTTCTAGCAGTAAGTAGAATAACCCCAGTTGCTTAAGTCTTAATTTCATCAAAATAATAATTGTAAGTTTATCTATCTAAACTCTACCACTCGCATAGAGGAGTCAAGATAAATCCCGTTACTCAAATACTTTGAGGAAACTAATCCTTCAATCGGACCCCTATATTTTATCACTTGTTTAAGTTTTTGTCTATAAATTAATAAAGAAGACCCTTTTGTCAAGGTCCTAATTTTATACGGTAATTTCAGTTCCACTTGTAACCTTAAAAGTTATTGATTTGTCTCTATTAACAATTGCTTTTTCAACCATTATCATCCACACATCATTTGACCATTCAGGCAGGTAGTTATCTGTAATGTTTATGTTTTCATATATGTAGATCTATGATAGATTTATCTAAGGTATTTGTATCAGTTGTTTATTTTTTTACTTAAATCCTTGATAGCAATATTCATTATATCCATTAAGTCTTGAGCTGAAAGAGTAAATACTAGTTTCACCTTTCGCTTTTTATTTTCATCTATAAAAGAAAATTGATTGTTTCCAAGTGGCTCAACATCGCCATGAGCAATTGCATTTCTTAAGTTTCGTAAAATAGGTTTTACAGTTCCGTTTAATGGTTCTATGACATTTGCTTTAGACATTATTGAATTTATTTACTTTAAACAATCCTCACTATAATAGTTGTTTTCTTTGCATAAAAAAAAGCATATAGAAGGCTGCATAAATACTTCCAATTTGGAAAGCACCTCGTTCAACATTATCTCCAAAAATTAACGGAATTAATAGTGGTTCCTTTTTAAAATGATCTGATGTTTTATTCAATAATTTAACAATACTAAGAGTGTTTACTAGTAATATGACCTTTGAAAAATGGCCCAATATATTAGGTAATGATGAAATGATTACTAAAGCAATTTTAGATAGAATTCTTCATCACTATTATCTGTTTAATATCACTGGTAACTCTTATCGTATTAAAGATAAACTTAAATACAATAAAACTGAGGAATCTTAACTGCACACAATTGTACATTCTTAACTTGACTTTTATAATATTCTAGAGAAGCAGCTAGATACATCATTGATAATAAGAAAACTTATGTTGATGAAACGTCTTTCTACATCTACGGCACCATTTGTGCTAAAAAAAGATTTATTATTGCAATGTAGGAATGAAAGTGCGAAGTCTGAAACATCACTAGTTTTTAGAAACGCGCCAGAATTATTTATATAACGCAAAAAAGGAGCCACCACTACCCGATTAAAGGTAATGATGACTCCTTTATTTTTTTATATTAAATATGGTTTAACTGCTGTTCTTAGTTTAACTAATAAGTCAATAGTTTGATTCATTAATTCTTTATAATTATCTTGATGTTCAAAGTCTAATCCTGGAATAGATGCTGTTATATTTGACGCTTTTTTGCTATCGTTTCGATTCCAAACATATGTGTAACCAGTTGATGATTCAATTTCATCTTTATGAGCATATATTGCATCATATTGTTCTTTAGAATCATTAACCCAAATATAAACATGAATCTTATTATCTTTATTAATCAAGCCAATACCTAAATGGCACTTTGAACTTCCGATTGAAACATCGTACCAATGGTCAGTTGTTGGCTTTCTTTTGTTAAAAGGATTGCCTCTTTCTGTTAAAACATCATTAAATTTTGTCCAGAAATCTTGTCTATAATTCATTGTTTGATTGAACTTTTCTCCAGTTTTATTACTCTTTTTTACTTGTACAGCAAAATCATTAGGCTGCTCTATAACTTTAAATTGAGGTGCTGGATCTGAGTTACCAATCTTATATGCATGAACTTCAATTAAGAAGAAAGAAACATCGCTATCAAAATGTTCATTTAACCATTCAACAGCTCTAGCATCCTCAGCTCTTGCTTCTTTAACAATCCAAACAACAATGGAAGCATCCAAACCTGAAGCGTATGTAAGGATTTCACCTAAATGGCGGTGATCAGTTGCTTCAAGTTGATTTTTGATTATAACCTTTTTATCAGAAAACTCATCTTTACAATAAATGTCACAACTAAAAGAACCTACTTGTTTTTCAGTTTCTACATCTATAAGAGAAAGGCCAAGAATCTCACCAAGATCCGAAATATTTCTTCTTTAGCTAGCCATTTAGAAAAATCGTATTCTTCATGTTTCCAAATATCTCTTAATTCAACTTCTTTTAATTTTCCTATTGCAATAACATATCTCCTAACAAAAAATTATAAGTGTGAATAAACATCAAAATTATCGAACAATTCCTCAAAAGAACTATAATCTCTTGATAGACTTGTTTCGTAGTTATCTGTCAGGCTTTGAGTACCAAATCTTGTATAACTTCCTTTTTTGATTACATTGCATTTTCTAATAGATGTTTCATTAGTAAAACCAATAATATCAATTTGCTTTAATTCACTATATGCTTTCCCATCATTAGTTATGAAATAGACTAAAACCATATAATCCTTTCCATCTTTATTTGCTTGAACCACAGGATACATAAAATCCCAACTTAAAGATGGTGTTAACTTTGTTAATGCAGTTTTTACATCAATAAATACCCTTCTATTACCATTAATTATTTCTATATCATATGGATCATAAAAATATTCAGCTACTAATTGACTACTTTTTTCTGAATAATCATTTGAATAAACAATTCGATTAATTTCATCTAAATCAAAGTTATCACTCCATGTACGCGTAATAAAACCTCGATCACCAAATTTCCATTCGATTAATTCACGAATGTATATTTCAGTAATAAATCCAACATATGAATCGTGAGCTACAACAGTAAACTTATCATAACATAAGCCTACTCTCCTTAAATAATTTTTACAATCAGCTCTAAAATTTTCAAAATTAACTGCAGCTTGCTGTAATTCTTTAGTTAACTTGAATTCAAAATCTTTCATTCATATCACCTCACTCACAGCAGCTTCTTATAAAAGTAATAAAAGTGTCTTTATTCAATACTTCTTCTATACCGTTAAAAGACTTATAGATAACCCAATCAGCATTTGATTTTATAGGAAGATAAAAGTATTGATTTGTTATTCTAGACGCATGTAAAAACATTTTCCTTAAAGCATCAATTTTATCCTTATATTCAGTTTCATCTATCGAATAGCCAAAACCACTATTAACGCTTTTAACTTCAATAATATGAGTATCGCCATTTTTATCTTTCAAAATAAAATCTGGATATGAGCTATGCTTTGTATGTAAAACATACTCAAATTTTATTGTTGAGTTAGGATAATAGTTTTTACCCCAATACGAAGTACCTAATTTTTTTAGAATTTTTGCAAATTCTTTTTCCGCCTCAGAATCAAAATCATAATCCTCATCTGATTCATCATTTAATTTCCAAGCCCAGTCGCTAATTTCTGTCGTATTTCCTGTGATTTCAAAATAGCTTGTTTTAGGGAAAGTTGCAACATCATCAAGTTCCATCGAACGCTCATAGTCTGCCATAAACGAATTATTCTCAATATCAATTTCTGAAACGAAGTTGGATATTTTTAGCCAATCATCGTACGTTTTAATTTCATTCCAGCATAGAGAATTTGTTTCTGGGCTAATTTTATCCCACTTTCTATATAATTCAAAAACGGATGTTGTATTTGTATTAACAACCTTTGATTCAATATATTTCTTAACGTTAAATGAACTATTCTTTGATAAAGTTCCTAATTTTGTAGTTTTAACTTCAATATTTCTTTCGTCAATTCTGTTAACTTTTTTAAACTTTCGCATGTTGCCATCAACAAGTCCCCAAACCCAGCATGTCAATGCTAATTCATGAGCTTCTTCATCAAATTTTTCCCAATCAACAAGAATTGGATTTCTTCTAACTCGTCCAACAACCTGCTCATCCATTTGCTTACTTTTTGAATCTCTTACCTGGTATAACATACACGCACGAGGAATATCCCATCCTTCTGTTATCACCATCTTAAAAACTATTATATCAATTAGAGATTCATTGTTCTTAACATAATCCTTCCATCTATTAACAGGAAGTTTCTTTACACTGTCATTCGTATCGCAGCCTTTCCCATTATTATCATCAACGATATACATCCACTTTAGGTTTTTAGCTGGATCCGTAACAATTTTCTTTATTCTTGCCCATTCTTCTTCAGCCTTATCTTTATTAGAAATCTGAATAATCAAGCAAGGATTTACTTTCAATTTATTAATATACTCTGTTTTAACTTGTTGAAATTTCTCAATAGCCTCCTCAACTGACGCATCTGGATCTACTGTAAAAATATCACCATCTTTTGATTCCTCTGCCAATCGCTTAATCAATTTAGCATTAACTGCCTCTTCATTAGTAATCTCTACATCTGGTTTAAACTTAGGAGTTGCTGAAAAATTTATTATTTTTGTAAACTGATCATTAAGTTCATCCAAATTACTTGTTGCTATATGACATTCATCTTTAATTAAATATACAAGTTTTCCATTCCATCTTAAAGTTATAAGCAAATTAGATAGTGCTCCACTTGTTTTTATTCTGGCTTTATCCTTGTATAAATCACGTGGCAATACATAAACATTGTATGTATCTGGTATATAAACTTTTTCATCTTCAGCAAAATCGCTATTTATTAAATATGGTCTTATATTTGGAAATGAATATTGATACTCAATAAATTTATCATAATTTTGCTTACCTAATCCAGCTTTAGATAAAGTACTGACTATGAAAACAACATCTGGATTGGCTAGAAATCTATTCATTAAATCTGCCATCATGTATGTTTTTCCAGAGCCTGTTGGAGCTTTGAATGTGGTTTCTCTTTGATTAATTATCTTATTTTGAAGTGCAGTCACGGCATTTCGTTGTAATTCTTTAATTTCTTGAAGCATCTTTTAGTTTCCTCGCTACTTTTTCAAAATTTGTACAAACCCATTCAATTTTTTCCTTAATATTATTGAATTTTTCATGACCATATAGAGTTTCATCAATTTTATCAAAAATCGAGTGATCATAAATTGAATATTCAGTCATTTCAAGAACTTCTAAAGAGCCATCAAATTTTTTATTCTTTTTAATCCAATCATAATTATTTCTGCCATCATATCCTTCGCCTTTTATTACTCTACGTAATCTATCTGCGGTAATGTATGCTAAATTATGTGGCAATCCATATGAATCAAGTAATTCAATTTGATTTTTTACTGTATCGCTCTTTGTATCAGTTGCCAAAGTTTCAGGAAGTTGCACTAAAATAAAACTTCTATTTCCACCATCTTTTCTGTTTAAGTTCATAACAGCTTGACCAGTAGTCCCTGATCCAGCAAAAAAGTCTAATACTACAGCGTCTTTTTTATCATAAGTTCGCATGTTTACCAAATATTCAATCAATGATGATGGTTTAGGGAAATCAAACATTTTTTTACCAAAAATTGAATCTAATTCCTTAGTGGCTTCTTCATTTGTGCCAACACCACATTCATCTTTAGAAATTATATTCGAAGGAGTTTTGATACGATCTCCAGATCTTGCATATCTTATAGCAAATTTTGTACTTTTAATATAGAAAGCTGTTCCCTTAGAGGCTTCTTTAAGAATTGTCTCTTGTGTCCATTTCATAGGTCCTTTTATGTGTAAATCATCAACAGGCATGCCTTCTCTCACTGCGAAACTTTCTTCCAATTCCACTCTATCATATTGTCCTGCAGGATAAACACCATCTGGAATCTTACAAATTATATTTTCTTTTGGAACTACCACACTAATTACTCTATTACCATCATTTAACAGAGGCATATCTCCACCAGATACAACTCCACCAGATAGTCCACCATCCATCTGATATTTTTTATAGCATAAAACATATTCAAACTTTTTTCTTACATTTGGAGATAAGCTAGGTGGCGTTGCAGTTTTCATCCAATGAAAAGTGGCAAGATAATTTCTTTCTCCAAAAACCTCATCAAACAAGCATTTGATGTAAGCATAATTTTTATCATCTATACTGCAGAAAATTACACCAGTATCTGATAATAATTGTAATGCAATCATTAGTCTGGATTGCAACATACTTAACAGATTATCTCTGTTTATTTGGTTTTCATAATTTGTATGTGCAAACTCACCTAAATCGTTTGCTCCATATGGAGGATCAATGTAAATAACATCTATTTTTCCTCTATACTCGACAAGTAAATTTAATAACGCATAATAATTATCACCTATGATAAGCTTGTTTTTTGTCCCGTTTCCATCAAAAGATAATTTTTCATTTTTGTTAAAAATATAAATGCCATCTGAAGGGACTTCAAGCTTTTTATCAAAAATTAATCCTGTCTTATAAAATGTTGTTCCAAGTTTACATATAGAAATTGCTTCATCCTCTGATTCGGCTTTAGATAATAATTTTTTTAAAAATTCCAAATTGTTTGGTTCTAGTATATGTTCTTCCACTCTTTTTTCTAAGTCTGCAATTAAGTTTTTAACCGTTTTGTTTTCAATGTAATTTGCCATATTATTTCTCCTCTACAACTATATTGTTTTCTTTGCAAAGTTTCTCAATTCTGATTCGAACTATCTTTATAGGAATAGCTCGGCCGTTTTCCCACCTATTTACCGATGGATAGGAAACGCTCAAAATATCAGCCATTTCAGTTTGAGAAATATTTAATACTGATCTTAATTCGAGTAATGCTTTTGCATAATCCTTTTCCATTATTATTCCTCCATTTAATCGAATTGCATTCTAAATCAAATTATATCATCTTTAATCATTATTATCTATTGTTTAAAACCATTTTCTCATTTTCAAAATGGAAATCCCTCTAAAAATAGGCCTAAATTTTGCAACCCCCTACCTTTTACGATGCAACCCCCTCTATTTTTGGCATAAAAAAATGCAACCCCCTAGCATTTTGAGCATTTGGAATTGCAACCCTCTTAATTGATGATTTGGTTTATATTGTTAAAAATGACACTAAAAATAAGGCAAATCCCCTATTAAGCGGTATCGAACCCTGCTATTTTGGCCATTTTAGCCCTAAAAACAAAAAAATTGTGACAGATTTCTCGTATCACAATTCTAGTTCTTTTATGGTGGAGCTGATGGGATTTGAACCCATGTACGAGATTCTTCCAATAATGTAGTCTACATGTTTAGTCTATTTAATAATTTAGTACTTATCTAGTAAATAGACAAAATTAATAAGTACGAGTCTAGTAATAATTCATTCATAAACCTAGACATATTTATGAATATAGCTTGCCAACTGAGGTCAGCCAATAGCGGCAAGCACACTATTGGGGACCACGCGCTATATTATATTAAGCAGCGTAAGCAAATGTTTGGTTTCCGGATATTTAATCCTCGGCGTTTTATACTGCGCAACCAGTACATGCATACAAAATCTTCTAAACCCCGGCGAATCCATAAACAGCCCCGAGCGCTCTTATTATATATGAATAGTAAAAAAAATACAAGAAATAAAAATAATATGATTTAATTTAATCTTAAATTTTTATATACCATATGTTTAAAAACTTCCGTGTTAAGAGTTTAAAAAACCAGAAACTAATATATCATTCTGGTTTTTTTAAGTATTTATTTAAATCATTTTTTTATATTTGTACTTTACTTCTTAAACTATAAGTCTTAATTGGTGTATAAGTCAATTCATTATTTACACGATGACTTTCATATAAATGAACTTTATCAATAATGACGTTTTTAGGTTCTACTTTAATGGAATCTAAATGAAACGACTCATGAAATACTGTTTCTCTTGAAAGCGTAATATGTGCTTTAAAATGATTTGGAAATTTATATCCCATATTATTTATCTTTTCAACAATACGTTTTTGAAGTTTTTTTAATGGCTCGCTTTCTTCTATTCCAAGCCAAACGATTTTCTCATGATTTCTATCAAATGATCCTAAGTGATTAATTGTTAAATTAAAAGCACTTATATTTTCTATAAACTTTAATTCTTGTTCGATTAATCTTTGTTCAACTAAATCAATTTCACCTAGAAAAAGCAAAGTTAAGTGGTAATTCTTTTTAAGTGTTGTTCGACTTTTTGTAGTATGCTTTACTATTTGATTTTTTATATCATCAATCATATCGATTGCATCATCACTAAAAGGTATACCAATGAAAGCTCTCATAAAATTCTTTCTTTCTTAATAAAGAATTCAATATTATCTTAATCGTTCTTGAACCATAGGTAAACGATTTAAAGTAATATAGATAGGTGTGCCAATTGCAACCGCAGTCAATGCTTCAATTAATCCATTACTTGCAGCAATACCATAAATTAAAGTGACAGCATCACCAAATGCCATCTTAAACGCATCTGCAAAAAGAATCACTGATGCTAATACCAATACAGTATGAATTAATGTTCCTACAATAAAACTAGAACTTACTGCTAGATCTTTATAATTTTGGTTTGAAACTAAATAGTAATAACCTGTAATAAATAATGCAATGATGACAAGTGATATAGGAATTACAATCTTTAATACATTATTTTCAGTTGTTGATGCATTTTCATATAACTCTACTAATGTTTCTTCTGATACTGTTTCATCTAAAACTGCAGTATTATATTCATTCCAAATTGCATTCTTCGTAATTTCTAATGATCCAAAATAAACTGCAAAAATTGTAATTAAACTAACTAATCCAAATAAAATGTATTTTCCATATGATAATTTAGATAAAGCTAAAAATCCTTGATAAACAGTCCAAGCAGCTAAACCAAATAAAGCTCTTGGAAGCACTGAAACTAATGGATTTTGGAATGCTAAATCAAATGCTGTAGCTGCATACATATAAGATGCCATGAGTGATCCAATTCCAAAAACAACACCCAAAATAAAACCATAACGGGGTTTTAAAATAAAAATACCAATCATTGTAGGAATGTGCACTAAAGTAACCGCAACCCCTGGAAGAAATGTAACAAATCCAAGCTGTGGAATTAATGACATTAATAAAATGATGGCAACAAATGTACTTGTTAAAACAAGTTGAAATATTTGATTTTGTTTCATGTTATACTCTCCTTTTTAGGCCAGTTATCTGGTCCCATAAGACACGTCAATTATAACATAATCATCTCAATAAATATATTTAAAATACATTAATATTTTTCAATAAGTTGAATTTGTAATAAACGTGCACTTAACGTAATATCTACTGATTTAGTCTCATATTGTATATATTTTAATATATAATTCATAGATAAAAGACCATATTTTTTATCATTAATGACTTTAAATGCACATCTAAAACTTTTATATAAGTTATTCATCTTAGGTTCACTTATTTTAGATTTAACTAAATATTTTTCTTCATATTTTTTCTTCAATGAATTATTCTTAATAAAATCGTTAAATTCTTTTAAAAATATATCAATCTCTTTATTCAAGATATGCGTATCAAGTTCACTAAAAAAAGATTTAATCCAATCTAAGATTTGATTAATATTTAATTGATTATATTTTTTTATAAGATATTCATCTAAATTAATATTTTTATTTAATATTTTTTTCATATTCACCACTTATGTTTATTTTAACAAAAAATAAAAAATATCACAGTCGCCTGTGATATTTTAATTAAATTATGCATAAATTCTTTCAAATGAATGATATGATAAATGACTTATAGAAACTTGATGAATACTTGAAAAATCAATTTCTAAATCGCGTCTCCAGGTTGTGTAACCTTGCTCTTTTAAGTATAGTAATGCCCAGTATGTTAATTCCATAACTTCAACATTATAATATTCAATTGCTGATGCGTTTTTAAATGCATTATTATTTCCAAAAATGTAATCATTTGTGACAACTTTATACATTTGATTTACATTAATCGAATTTTTAGTAAGACCTGGTCTCATGTAATATGAATTACGACTAAGTTGATTTAATAAATCTCTTCCTGACATCATTACACTTACAACTGTATTGTTAAAAGGTGAGATTTGGAACATCTTAGCATAAGATAAATCTTCGCCATTATCAATATCTGCTCTTGTACCACCGTTATTATGAAATCCTACATCACTGTTTGTATATTGAGTCATCAGTTTTGCAATATAAACCGCATAATCACTTTTTGAAACATATTCACCTGATTTTAATATAGGTTCATATAAATCACTAATCTCATTTATTGAAGATTCTATCATAGCTTGAATGACTGGATGTTCATATTTTACGCGATTATCATAATATCCAATATTTTCAGCTTGACTTGAAACAACACCTGAGTCAGAACGATATGTTAATGTAACATGTCCTAAATAACGACTATTTGATGCAGATTGAACAATATGAATTGGTGCTGCATTTGATCTTGTTTTTTGTCTTACATAATAATAATGTGTGTGTCCATTAAATATAATGTCTACTTTGCTTAATCCAGTAAATGCTGCTACTTTATCATTATATGACGTATCATCTTGATGATTTACTGCAACAACAATGTCTACATCTTCATATTGTCTTAAATGTTTCGCATAAGATTCTGTAATTTCAATTGGGTTTGCAAAGCGATAATCATTCACTCTAGTAAACGAAATAGATGATTCTAGACCATAACCCATTGTACCAATGATACCTATTCTAATACCATTTCTTTCAATAATCGTATATGGTTCAAAGCCTTCTACCATTTGGTTGGTTGCTTTTGAATATACATTTGCTCCTAAAATTGGATAATTAGCTTGAACTTCATGTGTACCATTAAAATATTGTAAAACTTTATCAATTCCCCAGTCAAATTCATGATTACCAATGACATATGCATCTAGGTACATAGCATTTAACATTTCAATCACATTTGCACCCCAAAAATAATTAGAAATGATATCACCTTGCAACATATCTCCACCAGTGATAAATATTGTTTGATCAGGATTATTTTCTTTTTCAGTGAGTACAACATTTGCAATTCGGGCTAAACCAATATGAAGTTCACTTGGATTATTTAGTAATGATCCATGCATATCATTCATATAATAAAAATTGAGTTCAACTTGCTCATTTAAAATCAATCTATATTTTGCATATAGTGTAATATCCTCATAAATTTGAGTTTCAAAATCAAATTTATGAGTTAAATTACTGTCGATATACCATCCAACAAATGTATATCCTTCAAATGTTGGTTTTTCAGGCTCTAAAACTTTTTCACCCTTTTTAACACTTACAATATAAGGATCTGAATCATTTAATGCATCAAAAGTAATTTTGATATATTCATAAACAATATCTACATATTGAGCGTATAGTGTTAAATCTTCAAGAACAATTTTTGAAAAATCAAATAAATTTTTACCTTCTTTATCTAGTGACCAACCAATAAATTGTTTATCTTTAATTTCATCATGTGTTGGTTCTGATAATAAACTGTTTTTTTGAATTTCAAATGTTTTAATTAAAACATCTTCCAACATTAAAGTAATTTTGACATACTCAATTGATTTTTCTTTTACATTTACTTTAATAAATTTTTGATATTTTTCTCCTTGAAAAGTAACCGTTACAAATATTGTATATGTTCCAATTTCTGAATAATTGACATATTGATCATTAATTTCTACAACATTTATTAGATCTGTTCCAATCGACGTTTTAGCTATAACATGATCATAATAATCTGGTCTTTCATCACCAATATAGTATTCCATTGTCTCAGGTACTTCAAAAGTCAAAGTTTCTGTATCTTTACAACTTACCATACCTAATGATATGAATACTAAAAATAATAAACTTAATATTTTCTTCATTTTCACTTAACCTCATTGCCATTATATCAAAAAAAGATTAGATAATTCTAATCTTTATATACATTTCCACTATTGTAAAACAATTCAAACGATATTTACATATTTAACGATTTTTATGAAATCTCTTTTAAAAACGCGATTTTAGCTTTTAAAGTTTGTTTTTTATCATAAAAATTTACATAATATCCTTGACTTGATTCATAAACTTTAATGTGAATTGTGTCATTGAGCATATATGCATCAAGATACTCACAAATTAAATATTGATATATAAAGTTTTGCGGTATATGATTAGATGCCTTCAATACATAGATGGCATTATTCATATGCTGATAATAATCTAAATCAGATATTAAAACTACATCATTTACTTCTTTTATCAATTTTAAATTTTTAGGTTCAATAATTTTTCGACCAAAATATTGCATATCATATTTATCATATTGTCCAATACTTTTTAACGTTTGTTCAGAAATACGATGTGGTCGATAAGTATCTAGATTCATAAAAAATCCAACACAATAGGATTCAACAACTGGCCTTTCATGTTCATCATAAACAATTGTATTACGATAACCATAAAATGGTTTAGTTTCGTATGGATAAGTTTTTAGTATGAGTTGTTCTTTATATTTTGGCCAATAGTTAATTTTTAAAAACCGATATGTTAAAACGATTGCCATATTATAAGTTTTTGCTTCATGTGATAGTTCAGTTAAACCATCAATATGGTTTGCCTCAACATCTTGAATATAATCAACTAAGTCCTTAATTCTTACAATATTTTGATGCCCAATAGATGATGCTTCTACTTTTCTTTTGTCAATATACATAAACATACCTCAAATGTATTATACGAGTTAAATTAAAAACTTTCAAATAATGTATCCAATTTAAAAATTTTGTGATAGTATATCAATAGAAAGAAGGGAAAGCATGCGTTTACTATATCGACTATTCATTAATCGCTTCATATTATCATTATTAGTATTAGCATTGTTTGCATTAGATTATTTTTTTATTCAAGTAATTCCAATGCGCATTATTTCATTTACTGAACCTAATGTTACTGCATCAGAATATTATGAAGTTGAGCTTGGTGAAGCTAAAATCTATGTATTAATACATTATGACGGAGATAAAATACATTTAGTACCAACAACAATAACTCCTGATAATTCTCTAACTCAAAAAAATGTCAAAATTCCATATTACTATTATGCTTTAGCATTGGTAATTGTTAATATTATTCCTTGGAAAATATTTTTCCCATCCAAAAAGAAAAAGAAAAAAGATAAAGTAATTTAAGGAGGAAGTAATTTGAAAAATTTTTTGAAATCAATTCATAGTTTTACACATTCAATCGGTGGATTATTAGTTTTAATTCTCTTATGTATACTTTATGTAAGCTTTGATTCATATATTTATGAGCTTCATAATTTTAATCTAACTGCAATAAGCGCTTTAATCTATGCAATATTAATTGTTTTTGCAATGCTTTGGAGCCAAGTACGTAACAAAGTATTATTAGCACATATTCTTGCAATGATTATTTTCGGTAATGTCATTTCTCAATTTATAAATAATTTATCAACTGGTACTTTTGATTTTTCAAATATACGCACATATATTCAAATATTAACTGTAATCTATTTAGTATTCGTTATTTCAGCAGAATGCTTATTTACAAATATATCTTCTGCTTCATTCAAATTAACTGAAATATATTCAATTATTGCATTATTTGCAATTTCCTACGTCTTTAATGGTGTTGGTTCAATGATGGTTCTAGCTTTCCCAATTTTAGTAGCACTATTATTGGGTTCTAAAGCTGTTGCATTCATTGTTGCAACAGCAGCTGCCCAAAGAGAACTAATTTTTAATATAAATGTTATAGTCCATTCACCAAACTTTGCAGATAGTTGGTTAAATTATGTATTAGTCGTATTATATGCAATTATTTTTGTCGTATTATTTATAAATATGTTTAAAAAACTTAAAGTTTAATGAATATAAAAAAACTCAGTCCTTAAAATTGACTGAGTTTTTTTATAAGTTCACTTCAAAACGAACATTTTTCAATTCACTAATATTTTTTGCACCAATAATAATCATGATTTTTTTTAAGACTAAGATGAAATCTTCAACAGCTTTAATAGATTCTTCAAATGGTAATTTTGTTAAGTCTAAGAACCATTTAGATAAACCTACTGCTTTGGCACCAAGTACTAAAGCCTTAATAACATCTAATGGATTTCTTATACCACCAGAAGCATAGATTTCTAGTTCTTTCTCATTTATTAAATCTAAAAGAATTGTTGCTGTATCGATTTCAAAATCTTTAAGATAGTTATAATTTTTATTTGCACGTGTTGATTCAATATCAATAAATGATGTTCCACCACTTCCAGATACATCAATATACTTAATTCCAATTGATTTTAATATCTCAATTGTTTTTTGGCTCATGCCTATACCGACATGTTTGACTAAAAGTGGTAAATCAAGATTTTGATTAATCTCATCAATATTTTCTTTCCACATACTGAAATCTCGATCACCTTCTGGCATAATAAGCTCTTGTATCGTATTTAAATGGATAGATAAACCATTTGCTTGAATCATATTTATTGCTCGTTTAGCATCTTTTAATCCATAATTTGGATTAATATTTGCTAATAAAATACCATGATGATATTTTCTAATTACTTCAAATGACTCTTTTTTTGATTCATCTTTTAATGCAATAGATTGACTTCCTGAAATCATTGGTATATCAAAATACTGAGCTAATTTAGCAAGATACTTATTAATCTCATATGCTTTATCAGTACCCCCTGTCATTGCATTGACATAAATAGGATATGGAATTTTATATCCTAAAAAGGATGTGCGTAAATCAATATCACTTAATTTAAGTCCTGATAAATCATTTGATTCTAAACAAATTCTATCAAATGCATTTGATTTAGTTTTTTGATTCATTGCAATCGCAATATGTTCATCTTTTCTATTCATCATAACTCCATACCTTTAAATTTAAAGGTTCAAGATTTTTATTTTTCCATGTTTCGAATAACTGATTGAGATTTTCTTTATCATGAACTAATGCAAATCCACAGTCACCAAATCCTGCACCAGATGTTTTTGCAACATAACCAAGTTTGTTTGCAGATTCAATCATATGTTTAAACGGTTCAGATTCTATAATTATACCTGCTTCGTTTTCTAATTCTAATAAAGCTTCTCTATAAAAGTTTGTGTAAAGTTTAATACTTGCATAATCGTTTCTAACAAATGCTTCTTTAAATTGAGCAACAATAATATGTGTTTTATTTAAAAAGTTTGAATACCAAGGACTTGATGAAAATTCTGTAATTTTATCTGTATATTCATTAGTTATTTTTGATATACCACTATAACAAACAGCTAAATCAAAATTAGGTTTTGGTAATTTTTCTATCTTTAGTAATGGCCATTCTAAATTCATTAACTCATCAATTTTTCCTTTATGGTTTAATACCCATATCAAATCATATCTTTGATATAAAATCCATCCCCCATAAATACTTGCAGCTAATTCACCACCAGATGTAACATCGTTGACTTCAATTTGAGCTAATACACTTAATTTAAATATATCAAGCGATTTAAGTTCTAGTCCATGATATTTAAGGATGGCTTTGATAACTGCTACAATTACAGCACCTGATGAGCCTAAACCATATTTTTGATTTTTTTCATTCATGAGTTCACTTCGTAAGTTAATTTTATATATTTTAGGTTCAATATTTAAATGTTTTAAATAAGTGTGTGATATATGTATAGCTGCTTTAACATGTTTCATCGTGTCATACATTACAACAGGCAATCCATCAGATAACATCCATTTGAAATGTCCATATTCTGATTCGAATTCATAGACTTTTGATTCTTGAATTTGAACTTTAATAAATCTATCGACAGCAACCAAAATTGCTTCATTGCCTGGTTTTAATATTGAATATTCACCAATAATAAATAATTTACCTGGTACTTGAAGTTGCATCATATTAAATATGCTCCTTTACCTTTATTACAAACCACGACTTCTGTTATTTTTTGATAAAGCGGTAAAACATCCTTGATACTTGATTTTTTCGTAAATATTTTTACATTCGGTCCTGCATCCATTGATACATAAACAGGATAACCTTTTTCTCTTAGTGCATGTGTATATTGAATAATTTCACGACTTTTATCTGTTAAATATGTTATACCTGTTTTTTCAATTAACTCATGCATTTTAATTGCATGACTTTCAAGTGTTGTTCCAATTATATTAAAATCTTGATTTATAAAACCTAACTTAATCCGTTCTAAATGATCGTTAGTTAATGTAATCCATTCGTTTTTTAGTTCAGGAAAGTCAGTTAATATATTCATCGCATCTCTTGAACCAACTTTTTTCTCGTTTTTATCAACAAATGCAATTATTACTGCAACATCATTATAATCATAAAACGATTCTGCATAACTAGATTCATGGCTATCACCTTCATGCCATATAGCAAACCCAGAAATAATTGATCTTGAGGCAGATCCTGAACCAAGTCTAGCTAAACTCGATAATTCTTTTTGACTTAGATGGACACCAAAAGCTTCTGTTGCTGCCAATGCTAAAGCACTAAATGCACTAGAGCTTGAAGCTATACCTGCTTTTTTTGGTACATAGTTATATGAATCGATTAAAGCATAATATGGAATGTTATATCTTTTTCGTATTTCATCCATAAAATTTGATACACGTTTTAATTCATCCCCTGTAATAAAACGTCCATCAATATATAAATGGTCTTCAGTAAGTCCTTTTTTATATTCAACTGTTGTTGTTGTATAAAATTGATCAAGTGTTAATGAAACACTTGATGTTAAGGGTAAGTTTAAAGTTTTATCCTTTTTTCCCCAGTATTTAATTAATGCGATATTTATATGACTTCTAGCTGTTTTTTTCATGTAATAATTTCCTTTAAATCATAAAACCATGTAGAAACGGCGCCATTATTTCTTAATAAATCAGATAACTTAATTGCATCATCAATATTTTTAACAAGTGCAATCATACATCCGCCACGACCGCCTCCTGTTAATTTGGCACCTAATGCACCATTTTTTAGACTTAAATCAACAAACTTTTCTAATTTTTCATCAGAAACATTCATTAGTTTCAATAATTGATGTGCTTCTGTCATAGCTAATCCTAATCGAATGACTTCATTGTTTTCTAAAAAGTTTTTAACATTCTTTGTTAATTCTTCTAATCTATCTAATATTGGATTAACAACTGTAGGATTATCTTGCCATAGTTTTCTTACCTCACTAACAGCTTCTTTAGTTAATCCTTTTTTACCTGTATCAGCAACAACTAACACAGCATCCATTTTTAGTGAAATGACACTTTGTCCTAAATCTTTTTGGAAAAATAAAGCTTTTCCTGAAGTAATCGTCATTGCATCTAATCCAGATGGATTTTCATGATGAATTTGCTCAGCAATATCTACAAAATAATTAAGTTTTTCTTGAGTTAATTCCACATCAAATGCATCAAATAAAGATCTTACAACTGCAATGGATACAGCAGCTGATGATCCCAACCCTCTTTGAACAGGAACATTTGATTCAATATCAACATGAATACCAAAAAATGGTTGTTTTAAATAAACCATGACAATTTGAATTAACTGTTTAATGCCAAACAACTCTTTAGGTGCTTCGTCTAATAAACCATTATGATAATATGAAGATATTGTAATTGGGCGATCAGTTTTATAAATTTTTACAGATATCTGAACTTGATTAAATGGTAATGCAATCGCAGGTTTTCCATATACAACGGAATGTTCACCCATTAATATGATTTTGCCTGTTGCTATTCCCTGTCCAAAATTGTTCATACAATTACTCACTTTCCTATATCATTATATCATAATATGATACAATGATAATAGCCAAAGTCGAAAGGATTATTAAACAATGAGCAAAATACAAGTATCAATGAAAATTAAAAACTATGGTGAAATTCTTCTAGAATTATATCCTGAAGTTGCACCAAATACTGTTGCTAATTTTTTAACTTATGTAAATGAAAACTTATATAATGGCTTAATCTTTCATCGAGTCATTAAAGGATTTATGATTCAAGGTGGTGGAACTCATAAAAATTTAAAACCAATCAAAGGAGAATTTGCTTCAAATGGTTTTAAAAATGATTTAAAACATGAACCAGGAGTTATTTCTATGGCACGTACAATGATGCCAAACTCTGCTACTTCACAATTCTTTATCATGCATAAATCAGCACCTCATTTAGATGGAAATTATGCTGCATTTGGTAAAGTTATCGAAGGATTTGAAATAGTTGATAAAATAGCAAATGTAAAAACAGACCAATTTGATCAACCTTTTGAAGATGTAATTATAGAAACTGTTGAAATACTAGATAAAGATTACCAAATTAAAGAAGTTGAGTACTTATGAAAAAAATAGTTGTTGTAGGATGTACAAACATTGATATACTTGCACATTCATATAATCAAGCAATATTATATGAATCAAACCCTGGAGAACTTAAACGCTCTTGGGGTGGAGTTGCAAAAAACGTTGCAGAAAACTTAGCGCGACTTAAACTCCCGACAACTTTAATAACGGTATTAGGTGAAGATGCCAATGATTTTATTTCTATGGCAAAATCTATAGATTTAAAACTTTTATATCCAACCGTTGAGTTTTCATCAACTTATCTTGCAGTTCATGATAAAAATGGTGAGTTAATCATTGGAATCAATGATACGGATATTATTACAAAACTCGATAAAGAATATTTATCAAAAAACCAAAGAACTTTTGAAACTGCTTCTATGATCATATTAGATGCAAACTTAAGTGATGAAGCACTTAAATTTATTTTTGATAATTTTTCTCACATACCAATTTATGTTAACTTAGTAAGTAGTGCTAAAGCACTTAAGTTCTTACCTTATATTCCACAAATCCATACACTTAACTTAAATACTTTGGAAGCGGAAACATTAACCAAACTTAAAAGTCCATTTGAAATGGGACAATCATTACTTGATCAAGGTATAAAATCTGTTTACTTAACATTAGGTAAAGATGGTGCATTACATTTTTCTAATCAAGGTATAAATTTCTATCAAAAAACATTAGATGAGAAAGTGAAAAATGTTACTGGTGCCGGAGATGCATTCTTTGCAGGTGCAATATATGGAGAACTAAATGGTTTAGATCCACTTAAAACAGGAACTATCTTAGCACAACTCACGCTACAAACTTATGATCCAGTTTTTAGAAATATATATCCTGAAAAACTAAATTCTTTAATAAAGGAGTAAACATATGAATCAATACATAGATATTCATCCTAAAGTGTTAGATGCAATCAAAAATAATAAACCTGTTGTTGCATTAGAATCAACAATTATTTCTCATGGCATGCCATATCCAAAAAATGTTGAAATGGCATTAAATGTTGAAAAAATCATCGAAAATGAAGGTGTTGTACCTGCTACTATTGCTATTTTAGATGGACGTATAAAAGTGGGTTTAACTCCAGATGAAATTACTAAACTTGCAAAAGTTAAACCTGTTTTAAAAGTTTCTAAACGTGATTTAGCTTATTGCATTAGTAAAAAATATCATGGTGCAACTACTGTTTCTGCAACAATTTTAATTGCTGCAATGGTAGGAATCAAAGTGTTTGCTACAGGAGGTATTGGTGGCGTTCATCGTAATGCACAAGAAACCTTTGATATTTCTCGTGACTTAGAGGAATTAGCAAACGAAAATGTATGTGTTGTTTCGGCTGGTGCTAAATCTATTCTTGATTTAGGATTAACATTGGAGTATTTAGAAACTAAAGGTGTTGAAGTTATTGGTTATAAAACAGATATATTTCCAGCATTTTATACACGTACCTCACCATTTAGAGTTCTTTATAATTTGGATACTCCACTTGATATAGCAAAACTCATGAATGTAAAATGGAACTTAGGATTAAAAGGTGGGGTTTTAGTTGCTAATCCAATCCCTGAAGTATTTTCTTTAGAAGAAGAAAAAATCAATAAAGAAATTGAAAAAGCTATCGAAGAAGCTAATCGTTTAGGTGTTAAGGGAAAAGATATTACACCATTCCTACTTGATCGCATTAAGACAAATACACAAGGCGAAAGTTTAGATGCTAATATTCAACTAGTCTATCATAATGCTAAACTTGGAGCTTTAATTGCTAAATCATATGCTAATTTATAATTAATAATAAAGATATTGTTTAATTTTATATCTTATGATAAAATACAAACAGTTGAAGGGGAGTAGTTTGCCAAAATTAATCGTCAATACGGCTAATGCCCGGTTAATTTTCAAGTAACAACTTGTAACGAGACCTTCAAAGTCATTATGGCTTTGAGGGTTTTTATTTTTAAAAATTAAGGAGGAAAATATGAAAACCATATATCAAAAAGATTCTCAAGAATTACTATTAGAATTACAGTCAACACCAAATGGTTTAACTGAAGATGAAGCATTAAAACGTTTAGATCAAAATGGAAAAAACAAACTTGATGAAGGTAAAAAACGTAGCGTATTTCTTAAGTTTTTTGATCAACTTAAAGATTTTATGGTTATCGTATTAATTATTGCAGCACTCATCTCTTTTATGATTGCGATAATTGAAGGTAAGAGTGAAGAAATTTTTGAAGGTGTTTTAATTATATTAATTGTTATTATTAATGCCATATTAGGAGTTGCTCAAGAAGCGAAAGCTGAAAAAGCATTAGAATCTATCAAAAAAATGTCTTCTCCTCATGCAACTGTTATTCGAGATGGTAAAGAAAAACACATTGATGTTGAAGATTTAGTTGTTGGAGATATTGTATTGCTTCAAGCTGGAGATTATGTACCTGCTGATGTTCGTATCATTGAATCTATCAATTTAAAATGTGATGAATCTGCATTAACAGGTGAAGCAGTTCCAGTTGAAAAGATAAGTGATCCTATTTTAAAAGATGATGTTGCATTAGGTGATAGAGTAAACTTAGGTTTTATGAGTACCGTAGCTACTTATGGACGTGGTAAAGCAATCGTTACATCTACTGGTATGAATACTGAAATTGGTAAAATTGCAACCATGTTATCTGAAACTGAATCTGAAGATACACCACTTCAAAAATCAATAGCTCAACTAGGAAAATTCTTAGCATATGTCGCATTTGGTATTGTTGCTGTTATCTTTATCATTCAAATTATCAATGACTTAAACGCTCACCATATGGATTGGTCTAAAATCAATTGGATTGAAGCATTTATGGCTTCTGTTGCATTAGCAGTTGCAGCAATACCTGAAGGTCTACCAGCGATTATTACAATTGTTTTAGCTCTCGGTATGCAAAATTTAGTTAAACAACGTGCAATTATGCGCACCTTATCAGCAGTTGAAACATTGGGTTCTACTTCTATTATTTGTAGTGATAAAACTGGTACACTCACACAAAATGTTATGACAATTACAGATGTATATTTATATGGTGCTTCATATAAAGTAGCTGAATTAACTTTAAATTCATCAATACATAAACTCATTGATTTTGGTGTTTTATGTAATGATACAAAAGTTAATTTAAGTGAAAATCAAACATTTGTTAAAATTGGTGATCCAACTGAAATCGCATTAACAGATTTAGCAATCGCAACCAATTTAAACCCAATTGACACTTTGAATAAATATCCAAGAGTACATGAACTTCCATTTGATTCAGAACGTAAATTAATGACAACCGTTCATAAAATAAATGATGAAATTATATCAATCACTAAAGGTGCTCCTGATATTTTATTAGATCGTTCTACACACGTATTTATCGATGGTAAAATTGAACCAATTACACCAGAAATAAAACAAACATTCCTAAATCAAAATAATGATTATGCTGATAAAGCATTAAGAGTTTTAGCTTTAGGTTATAAAGTATATAAATTAACTGATCCATATCAAGAATATGAACAAGATGAATTAGAATACAATTTAATTCTATTAGGTTTAGTAGGTATGATTGATCCAGCAAGACCTGAAGTTAAAAATGCAATTATTGAAACAAAAAAAGCCGGTATTACAACAATTATGATTACAGGAGATCATAAAAATACTGCAGTTGCAATCGCGACTGAACTTGGTATCTTATCTTCTAACCAATTAGCTATTACTGGTAAAGAATTAGATAATATGTCTGATGAAGAGTTCTTATCAAAACTTGAAAATATTAGAGTATACGCTCGTGTTTCACCAGAAAATAAAGTAAGAATTGTTGAAGCTTGGAAAAATAGCGGAAAAATTGTTGCTATGACTGGTGATGGTGTAAATGATGCACCATCTATTAAACGTGCTGATATTGGTATTGCTATGGGTATATCTGGTACTGAAGTTGCCAAAGGTGCTGCAGATATGATTCTTACAGATGATAACTTTGCAACAATTGTTGGTGCTGTTTCCGAAGGTCGTGGCATCTTTGCAAATATCAAAAAAGCAATCCACTTCTTATTATCATGTAACGTAGGTGAAATTATCACAATTTTCTTAGGTGTTACAATTGGTACATTAATCTTCAAAAATGCTATTGGTGAATTAGGTGCACTATCAATCCTTACTGCAGCTCAAATTTTATGGGTTAACTTAGTTACAGATTCATTTATGGCGATTGGTATTGGTCTTGAACCTAAAGAACCAGATATCATGGATTACCCACCTAGAGATCCTAAAAAATCAATTTTCTCTGATGGATTAGGATTTAGAATTGCGTATCAAGGTATAATGATTGGTACAATTACATTCTTAGCTTTCTTTATTGGTTATCAATTCGGATTAAATAATCATCCTGAATTAACAGGTTATGCTTTACAAGAAGCTGCTGTTAGACATGCTCAAACTTTAACATTCATGGTTTTATCAATTTCTCAATTATTCCATGCATTTAACGTTCGTTCAGTTCGTCATTCAACATTCAGTTTAAAACCTAATAAATTTTTATTCTTCGCGTTTTTTGGATGTTTAGCACTTCAAATGATTACTGTTTTAATTCCACCAATTGCAAACAACGTATTTGGTGTAGATTCAGTATTAGCTTGGGATATCTTTGACTGGTTAGTCGTTTTCGGATTATCTATTGCACCTTTAGCTATTGTTGAAATCGCTAAGCTTATTGAACGTCTTGTTAAAAAGAATCACTAATAAAGTAAAAAAGCACTCAATTAATTGAGTGCTTTTTGTTTGGTTTAAAATTGTGCATAAGCCATGTTCTGTAGAAGATTTCTCTTCTTGTGACTATTAATCTCAGGTATAAACCTGCAAGAAAGATATTACTACCTTTCTCGTGCCCCTACCATAATTTGGGTTGCTAGCTTGTGGGGTTTACCGCGTTTCACATCTTTTATTTCTAAAAGACTCGTCTCTGTGGCACTTTCAGAAGTATTATCATAGGTTTCCCTTTAGATAATTAACTTCGCCGTTATGTTACCATACCCAAAGTTATTGTTTCCTTTGGCACAAACACTACTCACCTTCAAAGGTGAGTGCTAGCATGGACTTTCCTAACAAGTATGAGAACTTGCTCAGTCACCTTCCAATTTTAAACCATAGTCATTTTATATAAATATTCGTAATTTGTCAAATTACATAGCATCTTTACGAGATAAATCAACACGACCCTTGTCATCAATCTTAATAACTTTAACAATGACTTGATCTCCTATGTTAACTTGACCTTCTAATGATTCTGTTCTTTCTTTATCCCATTTTGAAATATGGATTAAACCTTCAGTACCAGGGAAGATTTCTGCAAAGACACCTTGAATCTTCTTTCCATCTTTATCCATGAGTAAGCGTGTTACTTTTGCTTCATAAATTTCGCCAACTTTTGCTTCACGAACTAAGTTTGTAATGTATTCAGCAGCAGCATCAATCCATTGTTGATCACTATGCATAATAAATACACGGCCATCTTGTTCAATATCAATTTTAACTTGATTGAAGTCTTCAATGATTTGAGTAATAATCTTACCACCTGAACCGATAACATCACGAATCTTCTCAGGATTAATACGAATCATCTTCACTTTTGGAGCATATTTACTTAAAGTTTTTCTTGGTTCAGAAATTGTTGTAGCCATGTGATCTAAAATTTGAAGGCGTGCAACACGAGCTTGTTCTAAAGCTTCTTCCATGATTTCTTTTGTAATACCTGTAATCTTAATATCCATTTGAAGAGCTGTAATACCATCTTTAGTACCTGCGACTTTAAAGTCCATATCACCTTCATGGTCTTCCATACCTTGGATATCAGTTAAAATAGTATAATAGTCACCATCTTTAATCAACCCCATCGCAATCCCAGCAACAGGTGCTTTAATTGGAACACCTGCAGCCATTAAAGCCATAGAACCTGCACAAATAGTTGCTTGACTTGATGAACCATTTGATTCTAGGATTTCAGATACTACACGAATTGAATATGGGAATTCATCTTCTGAAGGTAATACTTGTAATAATGCACGTTCACCTAATGCACCATGACCAATTTCACGACGTCCAGGGCTTGTATATCTACCAGTCTCACCTACTGAAAATGCTGGGAAGTTATAGTGTAACATAAATCGTTTAGTAACTTCTTCAGTTTCTAATCCATCAATAATTTGATTTTCACCAAGTGAACCTAATGTTACAACACCTAAGGCTTGTGTTTGTCCACGTGTAAATAATGATGATCCATGAGTTCTTGGTAATAAATCAATACGACTTGATAAAGGTCTAATTTCATCAATTTTTCTTCCATCAGGACGAACTTTATCAACTGTAATTAAACGTCTAACTTCTTTTGTAACAATACCATCTAATATTTGATTAACTTGTTTTAAATAATCCTTTTGAGCATCATAATCAAATACTTTAACACCATCATATTCAACCCAAAATGCTTTTTGTTTGAAATGTTCTAAAGTATTAGCTTTGATTTCGTCAATTTTTGCATAACGTTCTAATTTTTCTTGAATGCTTACTGCTTCAATTAATGCTTTTTCAGCGATTGCTTTAACTTCTTCAATTAAAGCGGGTTCTGGTACATAAAGTTTTGGTTCATTTTTAGGTAAACCAATTTCCTTTTGAATTTCCATTTGGAATTTAGTTAAAGCTTTAATCGCTTCATGTCCAAATAAAATTGCACCTAACATATCTTTTTCACTAACTTGTTTTGCAGAAGATTCAACCATGTTTACTGCATCAAATGTACCTGCAACAGATAATTCAATATCTGATGATTCTAGTAAAGTGTTTGATGGGTTTAATACATATTCACCATTAATACGTCCAACTTTAACACCAGCGATTGGTCCTAAAAATGGAATACTTGAAATGGTTAATGCTAAACTCGATCCAAAGATTGAGGCAACTTCAGTTGGTGCTTCTGGATCATTGGATAATACCATATTAATAACTTGTACTTCATTATAGAATCCTTCAGGGAACATTGGACGAATTGGTCTATCAATTAAACGAGCAATTAATGTCTCATGTTCAGAAGGTCTTCCTTCTCTTCTTAAAAACCCACCAGGAATTTTACCTGCAGCATATAACTTTTCTTGATATACAACTGTTAATGGGAAAAAGTCTGTTTGTGTAGCTTCATCTTTTGAGACAACACTTGTCAATACAACTGTATCTCCATAATAAGTAAGGACTGATGCCCCAGCCTGTTTGGCAACTTCGCCAATTTCAACTCTTAGGGGTTTTCCTCCAAGTGTTGTTTCAAATATTTTCTTTTCCATATAAAATCTCCTTCATTTTATATAAGTTCTTCACCTATCTAATTATTATCTTAACTATTATATCATTTATTCAAAATTTTTATTACAAAACTGTATGTTTTTATTGATTTATGTTAACTAGTGTTAAATACCAATAAAAAATCCTATTTTAATAAACGAAAGAAAAAAAGGACAATCAATTGTCCTTTTATCTTCTTAATCCTAGTTCGTTGATTAACCAAGCATAACGGTTCACATCAGTATCTTTTAAGTATCTTAATAAATTACGTCTGTGACCAATCTTCATGAATAAACCACGTTTTGAGTGGAAATCATGAGGATGTTTTTGTAAGTGATCGTTTAACTCATTGATTTCATAAGTTAAAATTGCGATTTGCACTTCTGGTGAACCAGTATCGCCAGGTACTCTAGCATATTTTTCGATAATTTCTTTTTTTAACTCTTTAGTTAATGCCATCTTTCTTTCCTCCTAATGTCTCGTATAGCTGAAGAATTGCTTGGCAATGCATATTCCTCGCTATCGACCTGAGATATCATATCATAATAATTATCTTTTTGCAAGAGAAATATCAAAAAATGGCTTATATAAATAGAAAATATGACAAAAATTAAACTTTTATAAATTGATCGACGTTAACAACAAAGATTGTAGCTCCACCAACTGATACTTCGATTGGTAAAGCTGAAAATGCACCAAATTCATTAACAATAGCATTCGGAACAATTTTATTACGCGTTTTTGAATGTCTTTCAATAATATCAATGACTTCAGGAACTTTCTCATCATTGACACCAATTAAGAATGTCGCATTTCCTTCTCTTAAAAAGCCACCTTTTGTTGTAAGACGGGTAGCAAAGAATTTTTGTTGAATTAACCCCTTTTGAACCTTATTCGCATCATCATTAGATACGACAGCAATAACTAACTTCATAAGGATACCTCCTATAGTTATATTGTAACATATTAAATTGGATTTTTTTGAAAGAATTCTTCAGTTTCTTCAACATCTTTTTTGATTTGTTCTAACAATAATGGTAATGAATCAAATTTTTCTTCATTTCTTAAATATTTTTTAAATGTAATATGAATTTCTTTATCATATAAATTACCATCATAATTCAATATAAATACTTCTAATCTTTTAGTTGCAGAGTAATTTAATGTTGGATTATGACCTAAACTTGCACAACCTTTATATTTTTTTCCGTCCATTTCAACTGTAACAATGTAAACACCAATTTTTGGTAAATAATAGTGATCATAATCGATATTTGCTGTAGGAAAACCAATTAAAGATCCAATTTTATCGCCATGGACAACCTTTCCATGGATTGAATATTCTCTATTTAAAAGCGTTTTTACTTCTTCTAAATCACCTTGATCTAATCTAGATTTAATATAAGTTGTTGAAACACGAATATTCTTAAATAAATAATCTTCGGCAATAATTAATTCAAAATTACTTTCCAAATCTTTAATTGTCCCAGAACCTCTAAAACCAAATCTAAAATCTTTTCCAACAACAATTCTTTTTACATGAATACTTTTTAAAAATTCTATAAAGGCTTCTTTAGATAATTGAGAAAATTCTAATGTGAAATGTATATTAAAAAAGTAATCCACATTTAAATTTTCAAGTGCTTTAATCTTATCTTCAACGTTCATTAAAATTGATACATTTGTTTGAGTTATTACGGAGACTGGATGTGGTGTAAAACTCATAACAGCTGATTTTGTATCATGAAATGATTTTGTAAGTTTCATAATTTGTTGATGTCCAATATGTACACCATCAAAATTACCAATTGCTAAAGTTATTGGTACATCATGTTTAATATTAAAATATTCAGAGTTATATACTTTCATAGTGATTTTCCTTTACCAAAAAAATATTTAGGTTTAAACTTATCGCCATCTAATTCATAGTACGCAATCATTTCATTATTATGATTTATAACTACAAATGGATCTTTTTCAGTTGTTTGTCTGTGATCAAGTTGAACACCGTTTTTAACTAATCGAATCATATAATCATTAAGCTTAATTCTACGAATGTTATCAAAAAGTTTTTCATCTGTAATCAAATCATTCATTGTAACTTCTTCTATATTTTTCGCATCTTTCAATTGATATTTCCCGATAGATAAACGGTTTAACTTTTCTAATGCGCCATATGTATTCAATTTATAACCTAAGTCTCTTGCTAAACTTCTAATATAGGTTCCTTTAGAGACATGAGTTTCAAAAGTTAATTTTCCATTAAAATCAATCATTTTAAAATCATAGATTTGAACGCGTCTTGGTTCTAATTCTATTTCTAATCCTAAACGTGCCATTTCATAAGCTTTCATACCATCTTTTTTTATGGCAGAATACTGTGGAGGAATTTGATCGTAACTTGGTATAAATGAATGCATCGCTTCTTTGATACGTTTTTCATTAATTTTTACTTCTTTTTCTTGAATAACTTTACCTGTAACATCTAGGGTATCATAATCTTTACCGAAAACCATAATACCTTCATATGATTTATCTAAATTTTCAAACATAAAAAGAAGCTTTGTCGCTTCGCCAACTAAAACGATAAGTAAACCTGTAGCAAATGGATCCAAAGTTCCAGTATGACCTAATCGTTTAATACCTAATCTTTTTTTAAGCTTCATTAAACAATCATGGCTTGTAATACCTTGGGGTTTATTAATAAGTAAAAGACCATTCATTTTATCACCATATACATTATATATGAAAAAAGGCTTTTTATAAGCCTTTTTAATCATTATTTATGTTCTTCAAGCCACTCTAAAATTTTTTCTCTTGGTTGATATCCTGAAGTTCTTGAAACTTCTTTACCATCTTTATATAACACTAATGTTGGAACTGCACGAATACCTGTTTTGATTGCTTGTTCACGATATTCATCAATATCAACTTTAATAAATTTGGTATCATTCTTTTCGGTAGCAATTTGTTCTAAGACAGGCATTAACATTTTACATGGACCACACCAAGTAGCATAATAATCTACTAAAACTAAACCTTCTTGATTGATAAGTTTATTGTAGTCCTCGCCTTTAAATTGTTGCATGAACTGCGCCTCCTATTATTTTTTTCATATCTATATTATACATTTGAAACTCTCTTTTTACAAAAGAAATGACACTTTATAATGTAATAATTGTTACACCATTTAATCCTTCACCCTCACCACCATATCGATAAGACTTAACATATGGTGACTTCTTAATGTATTCATAAACAGCTTTTCTTACTGCCCCTGTACCAAAACCATGAATCACTCTAATAAACGGCATATTAGTTAGTAAAGCATCATCAATTGCTTTATCCATCAAATCTTTGACATCTTCATATCTTACGCCACGTAAATCAAGTTCATATTGAGCTTGTTTCATTGGTGCTTGGTCACCTTTCTTTTTAGGTGTTACGGTTTTAACTTTTGTTTTAACGGGTGTTTTAGCATGTACTTTACGTAAATCATTTTTCTTAAATGTTAATTCAAAAGGTCCAAATGCAACCACATAATCATCTTTTTTGATTGCAACTACAATACCCTCTTGTTGATATGACTTAATATAAACTGTATCATTAACTTGAATATCATCACTTTCTACTTCTTCTTCTTTTTTAAGTGTATTCAAGCTTCCTTTAAGTTTAGCACTTTCTGGTTTTGTAAGTGTTTCCTTATGTGTCAATTCATCAATTTTTTGAAGTAACTCTTCTTTTAATTTTTGATAAGTTTTTAACTCTTTTTCTTCAATCTTTGCTAAACGTTTTTCTTTTTCTCTTTCAAATAATTCTAATTTCTCTTGATACTCAAGTTTTTGTTTATTTAATTCTTTTTCTTTTTCTAGCAATTCTTCTTTTAATTTAAAGACTTCATTTTGTTCTTTAGAAAGTCTTTCAAGCATAAGACCAATATCTGTTTGATGATTTAGTAATAATGACTTAGCGTGTTCAATAATTTCTTTCTTTATGCCTAATCGCTCTGCAATGTATAATGCATGGCTTGATCCAGAAACACCAAGTTGAATCTTATAAAGTGGTTTTAATGTAGTTTCATCAAATGCAACACTTGCTAGTAAAATATCTTTTTTCTCATAAGCATATAACTTTAGTTCACTATAGTGTGTTGTCACTAAAAGACGTATGTTTTCATTTTTTCTTAAATAATCGATAATTGAAATTGCAAGTTGTGTTCCTTCAAGTGGATCAGTTCCTGAACCTAGTTCATCAAGCAATATTAAAGATAATCCGTTTTGCTCATCAATAATATTTTTAATCTTTGTTAGATGAGATGAGAATATAGATAAATTTTGTTCAATTGATTGTTCATCACCAATATCGGCATAAACACCTTCAAAAAAACTCATTTTTGAATTTTCACTAGCAGGAATTAATATTCCAGCATGCAAGAATAGTGTTAAAAGACCAACAGTTTTTAAAGCTACTGTTTTACCTCCAGTATTTGGTCCTGTAATAAGCAAGGTCTTATAATTTTTATCAACTTTAATGTCGATAGGTACAACAACCGATGGATCAATCAAAGGATGTCTTGCTTGAATAAGTGAAACGTCACCTTCATTATTTAAAATTGGTAAAACACCACGAATACTTAAACTATAAAGCGCTTTGGCGTGAATTAAATCCAGCTTAATTAATGCTTCAAAACTTTCTAATATTTCTTTAGTATGTGGATATAATTGTTCACTTAATTGTTTTAAAATTCGATAAATTTCTTTTTCTTCTAATTGCTTTAAATATTCAATATCTTGAGTAATTTGTCGAATCTCATCAGGTTCAATAAAGACTGTTTGTCCACTTTGTGAAATGTCATGAACAATCCCTTTTATTTTATTTCGATAACTATCTTTAACAGGTATTGCATATCGATTATGACGCGTTACAATTAAGCTCTCATTTAAATAATCTTTATATTTGGTTAATAAGCCTTGTAGTGTAATTGTTAATTCTTTTTCTTTTTGATTAAGTGTTTTTCGAATTCGATTTAATTCAACGGATGCAGTATCTTTTATTTCATTTTCATCAATAATTTCATCAATCAAATCCAATGGTTTATTAAGTTCATGAATCAAATCAAAGATTTGTCCAATATATGTATATTGATCGAGTTGTTGTTGATATGACTTAAATTGAGCTACCATCTTTAAAAAATTATTTAATAGTACAACGTCCTCGATACTTAAAATCATTTCTCGATTAAGTTTGACTAAAAAATTTCCTTGATCAAAATTCTTATGGAAAGGAAATCTTTGAAATCTTTCAATGGCACTCAAGGTTTCATGTGTATAATTAAGTTCTTGTAAAAAAGTATCATAATCTTTAGCGAGTATTTCAACATTGAGCATTGATTCTGCTTTAGATGAATTTGTATACTTTTTGACTTTGTCTAGTATTATGTCTAATTCTAGCACTTTATGTGAAAAGGACATGAAACACACCTTCTTTCTAAAAAAATGGTATAATCTATATAAACAGGTGAAAAAATGAAAAATCTAACGCTTAACTTATCCAAGGGACAACTTGAAGCTCTAAAAACATTATATCAAGAAAATTTAATTAAGGTTGAACAACCTTATATCTTTTTTGCTGCAGTACATAATGATGTAAAAATTACTGCCTTTAATACTGGAAAAGTTGTCATTCAAGGACAAGAAATAAATTCTGAGGTTATTGCTATTAAAGCATATTTAAATATTAAAAATTATGCTGCAATTGGTTCAGATGAAGTTGGAACAGGTGATGTTTTTGGGCCAGTTGTTGTATGTAGTGTATATGCAAGTGAAAGCGATGTTGAATATTTAGAAAGTTTAAATGTTCGTGATTCAAAAAACATGAGCAATCAAGATATTATTAAAATTGCTCCTGTTATTGCTAAAAAACTCATTCACTCACTTGTTATTCTTCCACCAGAAAAATATAATGAAAAAATTAAAGAAGGTCTTAATTTAAATAAAATTAAAGCCTTCTTACATAATTACGCAATTATTAAAACAAGTGCTAAAATTGATCGACAACTTCCTGTTATCGTTGATCAATTCTGCTTACCAAGTCATTATTATAACTATCTAAAAGATGAAAAGATTGTTTATCGTGATATCGAGTTCCATACTAAAGCAGAAACTGTTCATATTTCTGTTGCTGCTGCTTCAATTATTGCACGTTATGCGTTTTTAGTTAAAATGCATGAATTAAGCAAAAAGTTTGAAATTAAACTTAAACTTGGCGCTGGTAAAGAAGTTGATGAACAAATTCTTGAAATTTATCAAAAACATGGTGCACATGGTTTGAACGCTATCGCTAAAACAAATTTCAAAAATGTAACTAAACTTGGATTAATTATTTAATTTTAAAAATTCTTCGAACTCTAAAGGCAATGGCACTTCATGTGTCATTTCTTTTTTTGTTATAGGGTGAATATAGTGTAATTTATAAGCATGTAACATTTGACCATTATCTACATATGGTCTTTTATAACTATATAATGGATCTCCAACAATCGGATATCCAATATATTGTAGATGTACTCTAATTTGATGTGTACGACCTGTTTCTAAATTACATCTTAATAAACTAAATTTACCGTTAGTCTCTACTACTTCAAAATGTGTAACTGCATGACGTCCTGTTTTAATGACCGTATTTTTAGTTCTATAATTTGGATCTCTTCCAATTGGTGCATCAATAGTTCCAAATTGTGTATTTGGTGTACCATGAACTATTGCATAATAACTTCTTTGAATCTCATGATTTTTTAAAGCTTTTGCTAAATTTTGATGCGCCTCATTTGTTTTTGCAACCATCAATAAACCTGATGTATCTTTATCAATACGATGAACAATCCCTAATCTTTGAGGACCATTCACATCAGATAAACTTTGATAATGATAAATTAATGCAGAAACAAGCGTATCACCCTTATAAGACGGTGCTGGGTGTACAACTAAACCTTTTGGTTTATTAATCACTAGAATATGTTCATCTTCATAGACAATGTTTAATGGTATATTAACTGGTTTAACATCATATGTTTGTTCTTCTGTTATTGCATATGTAATTTCATCATTCATTGATAACATAAAACCTGGTTTAACCATTTTACCATTTACTAATATTTCTCCGTTTTTAATTGATTTTGTAATTAATGAACGACTAAAACTTGTTACCTCAACTAAAAAGTGGTCAAGACGTTTTTTATCAACTTCATGATATATAATTTTTTCCATAAGTAAACACCTTCTTTATATAGTAATACACTAGATATATAAATCCAAATACACCCATTAACATACTTAAGTTAAATTGAAAAGAATTAATACTAAAATAAGTCACTATTGATTCTTCAAAAAGATAATCTAATCCAACTGAAAAAATAAACGTAGTAATCATAATTGATGAATACATATAAAACTTACTTTTCTTTTCACTTAATTCAAGTAATAATCCGCTTATCCAAATCAATAAAAACATCATAAATATGAATAAAAATGATGGCATATTTATCTTGGTATAAGTTAATCCTATTTTAAATACGCCTAGGGACTTAAAAATTTGTGTAAATTCTAATATTGTTTTAAGTAAAAATTCGAATAATATAAGAAAACTTGTTATTAAATATTTTTTCATTGATAACCTCACTAAATCATTAACATAACGATACATCCAATTGTCCATATAACAATCGAACCTATTATCAATGATAATAAATTAAATACTAAAAATTGAATGTTTGAAAGTTTCTTTTTAATTACTTGATATTTAAAAATTAAATATAAAATAAATAAGCCATAAATTAATAGAGTAATAATAAATGATATTAATATAATATACTCACGATAAAGTAGGAAATTTGCAGATATTAAAATAAGGGGTAAAAAAATGATTAAACTTTTTCGAAAGGCATCTAAACTTAAATGAAGTCTCAATTTTTTAGAATATATTTTTTTATAGTCTTGATGTGTTGAAGATATTAATTTAAATAGGTTGACCAAAAATATCATAGATAACCTCAATTGCATCCTCTATTGTTTCAACAGGATAAAGATTTATTTTTGATTCAAAATCTAATACTTCATTAAGTTGTGCCTTGGGTAATATAAAATATTTTGCCCCTTCTTTATATGCTTGATATACTTTTTGTCTTATACCCCCGATAAGTCCAATTTCTCCATTATACCTAATTGTCCCTGTCCCAACAACAAGTTCATTAATTAGATCATAAGATGTTAGACCAAGATAAATGGATAAAGTATACATCATACCAGCACTTGGTCCCCCAGTGGACCATAGTATATCGTTAAGCTTAATTGAAGGGTATGTCGAATGAATTTCATATTTTGGATAAAATCTAAATAAATGTTCTTTTGTTTTATGAATTTTTATATCAAAAATTTCTTGATTTCTACTTATTGTTAAAATAACTTCATCTTCTAAACTCAAAAAGTATAAACCCATTGATTCATAGTCACTAAATCCTTGATGATTAACATCAATAATAATATCTCCAATCAATAGATTATCAAAAAATGTTTCTCTATAATCAACAATCATTCCAACAAATTCATAATCAATTTGAATTGAATTTACCTTTTCTTTTGCAAGTTTGTAAGACCATATAATGGCTTGTTCAATGGATGCATTTTTTTGGTTTTTGCTACGGATAATTTGTTCAAAAACATTAATTTGCTGTTCATATGGTGATTGATAATCAACATCCATATTTGGATCCAGTCGATAAACTAATCTCATAAATGGCGTAATATAATCAAGTGATATAACTGAAATACTACTCAAATATGGTGATTGTTCATATCCTTCAATTTCAAATGCCTCTTTAATTGTTTTAGATTCATTTGGTGCGATTATATAATAATTTGTTGGAACACTTAACATTAAAATAAGATAGATATAGACGAAAATAAAACTTCGCTTAATCTTCATTTACTGGCTCCAAAATGATTTTGTCTACTTTAATTTGACGTGCTTTAATACCCGCACTTTGCATCATTTTTAATGATGCTTGATTAAAATCTTTTCCATGATCTTTATTAGATTCATAAATGATTTCTTTAATTCCAGATTGAATGATCAATTTCATACATTCATTACATGGAAAAAGTGTGACATAAATTGTCGCACCTTTTAAATCTTGTGTTGAATTCAAAATAGCATTTGCTTCTGCATGAACAACATAAGGATATTTTGTATTGACAAAATCCCCTTCTTTTTCCCAAGGAAAATCATCATCATTCATACCCATAGGTAAGCCATTATACCCAATCCCAATAATACGTTTATCTTGATTTATAATACATGCGCCCACTTGTGTGGATGGATCTTTTGAGCGTAAACTAGAAAGTTTTGCAACACCCATGAAATAACTATCCCAATTAATATAATTTTGTCTTTTCATTTTTTCTCATCCCCCTTAGCTAAACTTAAATCAACATGACAGTATCCATTTGGATTTTTACTTAAATAATCTTGATGATAGGTTTCTGCATAAAAGAAATTATGAAGTGGTTCAACAGATACGACAATCGGTTTATCATATTTTATTTGCTCTTGTTTAATAAATTCTAGTGCTATATCTCTATCGATTATATTTTCATAATATATACCGCTACGATATTGAATTCCAACATCATGACCTTGACGGTTTAATGATGTTGGATCAATAATTCTAAAAAAATGTTCGTAAATCTTATCAAGTGGTATAACTTCTTCATCATATTCGATTAAGATTGCTTCAGCATGTGTTGCTATACCATGACATACTTGTTCATAACTCGGATTTTCAATATTACCATTAGCATAACCAACTGTTGTATCTATAATTCCTTTAAGTTGCTTAAAATAAGCTTCAACACCCCAAAAACATCCACCTGCAAGAACAATTTTTCTCATTCTACTTTCAATCCTAATTCTTTTAATGATACTTCATCAACTTTAGATGGACTCATCATCATTAAATCTTTAGCAGATTGTGTTTTAGGGAATGCAACTACATCTTTAATGTTTTCTGTTTTGGTTGCAAGCATAACAATTCTATCTAACCCTAATGCAATTCCTCCATGAGGTGGTGTTCCGTATTGTAATGCTTCAACAAAGAATCCAAATTTTTCTTTAATTTGTTCTTCTGTAAATCCAAGTGTTTCAAACATTAGCATTTGAACTTCTTGATCATATATACGAATTGAACCACCACCAACTTCATAACCATTCCATACAAGATCATAAGCTTTAGCTAATGCATCTTTTGGATTATTTTTTAACTCATTCGCATCTTTTGGTGATGTAAATGGATGGTGTTTAGCATAGAATCTATTTTCAGTTTCATCATATTCAAGTAATGGGAAATCTGTTACCCATAATAATTCATCTTTAGATTCATCAATCATTCCAAGATCGCGAGCAATAGTCTTACGAATCGCTCCTGCTGCTTGAGTTGAGCCATCATAAGTTCCTGGAATAATTAACATAACTGTATTTTCTTTCATAATTGTTGCATTAACAAACTTAGAAATAGATCCTGATAATTGACCATTTTCTAATTTTAAGTATGCTAATGTATCACCATGATTTTTCTTAACTTCTTCTGTTAATTTATCAAAATATTTTCTTGTAAATAAAGCGTTATTTTCTAAAGTAAAACCTCTTAAAACTTTATCTTTAAAAATAGGAATTTCAAATCCTTTGAATGTATCATTGAAGTTTTCTATTTTAAGTTCATAACGAATATCTGGTTTATCAGAACCATATGAATCAAAAGCTTCTTTATAAGACATACGTTTTAAAGGGAATTTAATGTTTTTATTCAGTAATTTCATTAAATTTTCTATAACTTTTTCTGTCATACTCATGATGTCATCTTGATCAACAAATGATGCTTCAATATCCACTTGAGTGAACTCTAATTGACGGTCACTTCTTAAATCTTCATCACGAAAACAACGTGCAATTTGGAAATATCTTTCGAATCCAGCAACCATATAAAGCTGTTTAAAAATTTGAGGAGATTGTGCTAGTGCATATGCTTCCCCATGATAAAGTCTTGAAGGAACTAAGAATTCTTTAGCACCTTCTGGAGTTGTTTTAACTAAATAAGGTGTTTCTAATTCAAGGAAACCTAAATCTTCTAATGAATGACGAATATTTTTAGTAATTTCACTACGTTTTAAAATATATTGTTGTTGTAAAGGACGTCTTAAATCTAAATAACGATACTTAAGTGCAACTTCTTCACTCACAGCTTCTTTATCACTAATTGTAAATGGAGGAATTTTTGCAGTATTGATAATTGATAATTCTAAAACATCAACTTCAATTTCTCCAGTTGGTAATTGTGGATTGACACTTTCTCTTAATTTAACAATGCCTTTAGCTTCAATAAGATATTCACTTTTAACGGACGAAGCTTCTTCATATGAAGGACTTTCTGGACGTACAACAAGTTGAGTTATACCAAATCTATCTCTAAGGTCAATAAAAATTAATCCACCAAGATTACGTTTTTTTGCAACCCATCCTTTTAAATAAACATTTTCATTAATATGATTTTTTCTAAGCTCATTATTGTGATGTGTGTAATTTTTCATAATTATAAAACTCCTAGTTTTTCTTTTAACTGATTCATTGGAATAAGTTCCTGAATTTGAGTATCTGTATTTTTTAATTGAACCATTTGATCTTTTAGTTCATTTTCACCAATGATGACTAAGTACTTAGCTTTTAAATCTAAAGCTTCTTTTAGTTGTGATTTAAAACTTTTCGGTAAATAGCTCATATCTACTTTAAAATCATCTTGGCGTAATTCATTTAATAGCTTAAATGACATGCTTTTCGAAGGTTCATCAAAATAGATGAAATATGCGTCTAAACGTTCTTCGTTTACTAATTGAATATTTTCCATTTCAAGCGCATAAAGTAATCTTTCCATTCCAAATGCAAATCCAATAGCACCTAACCTTGGGCCACCTAATTCTTCAACTAATGATTCATATCGTCCACCACCACCTAAAGTGTTTTGTGCACCAAATCCCGGTATTGCAGCTTCAATTTCAAATACGGTATGTGAATAATAGTCTAAGCCACGAACAATTTTCCCGTCAATGATGTAAGGAACATTTAATGCATCAAGCGCTTCTTTAACTTTATTAAAATGTTCTTTTGCAGCATCTGATAAATAATTTATTGGTAGTGGAGCATTTTCTACAATTTCTTTATCCTCTGGTGCTTTAGAATCAAGAATTCTTAATGGATTCTTATTTAATCTTTCAATAGAATCTGCACTTAATTGATCCTTAAATGGTGTTAAATAATCAACCAATACTTTTTTGTAATTAGATTTTGATAAATCATCACCGATTGAATTAAGTTTAACTTTGACTCCTTTTAAACCTAACCTACGAATAGTTTCATAAGCTAGGAAAATAACTTCAGCATCAACAAAAGGATCAGAACTACCAACTGCTTCTACTCCAAATTGCATAAATTGACGATATCTACCTTTTTGAGGGCGCTCATATCTAAAGTTAGGTCCTATATAATATAGTTTTGTTAAGCGATTATTAGCATATAACTTATTTTCAACATAGCTACGAATAACACCTGCTGTACCTTCAGGTCTTAATGTTAAATCTCTATCTCCTTTATCTTTAAAGTTATATGTTTCTTTAGTGACCATATCTGATTGTTCGTTTTCTCGATGAAAAACATTACTATATTCCATCATAGGCGTACGAATTTCTTCATATTTAAATGTATTAAATAAGTCTCTAACAAACTTTTCTAAAGCTTGCCAACGTTTTGATTCATTTGGCAATACATCATATGTTCCTTTTACTTTTACAAAACTCATTTAAAATCTTCCCTTCTTAAGTAATACCAGCTCGCAGGTTCATAAACACCATTAAAGCGATCATAGTATGTTTCTAAATCTTCTCTTTCAAAAATAAATCCGTTTTTTTCAATTACTCTTTTTGATGCTAAATTTTTATTGGCATGCCCAATAATAATTTTATCGAATTTGTGATAATAAAAACCTACTTCTAATAATTTTCTTAAAGCTTTAGTCATGACACCTTTATTCCAATAATCTTTATGTAAAACATAACCTACTTCAACGGTGTTATTTGGATGTAGTGTATGAAAATCAACAGTACCAATCATTTTATTCGTTTGTAAATCAACAATAGCATATCCAACAGGTAAACCTCTTTTTGGACGTGATAAAAAGAATTCTTTAATTGAATAACTTGCTTCTGTAATATCATTATATGGACCCCAACTTAAGTACTTTACTACTTCCATATCCTTACCATATTCATACATATCAACAGCATCTTTTAATTCAACATCTCGAAGCATATAATGATCAAAAAATATAATTGGTTGTTTCATATATATCATCCTTTCTTAACAAAAAATCGTCCTTAAAAATAAATTCTAAGGACGAAATTAATTTCCGCGGTGCCACCTTAGTTCCAGTCGCCTGGCCCTCAAATGTACATTGATCTCAAGAGGTGTCACATTTACTTAACAAGTACGCATTTTCACCCTTTAGCGCTCTCTTATAACTTTTTAGTAAACCTATCTCTTTCATCGACCGATTTAATTAATATTATCTTATCATTTATATAATGAATGTGTCAAACCATTCAAAATATTTTAATTAAATATGATAAAAATTATCATATTTCATAGATTAAATTAAATGGACCAACATATTGTGCATCAATAATCATATGTGCTCCAAAAACACCAGTTTTTACAGAATATCCTTCGTTTTTTAACAATTCAATAAAATATAAATATAATTCATTAGCAAGTTTAGGATCTGCTGCATTTGTAAAACTAGGTCTATTATTATTTGATGCATCTCCATATAAAGTAAATTGTGAAACAACTAATATTTCATGTTTTTCTTTATCTAACTTTAAATTCAATTTATCATTTTCATCATGAAATATTCTTAATTTCATAAGTTTATCTGCACACTTTTTAGCTTTTTCTTTGGTGTCTCCTACTTTTACACCAAAATAAACAACATAACCTGCATTTATTTTTGAAATTAGGTTACCCTCAACACTTAAAGTTGCATGATTCACTTTAGTCACCAACATCCTCATCGAATTTCACGCTCCACATAATATACTTGAGGGACTTTATGTAGATTTGTAATCAATGTATCGACTTCATCTTTTTTTGTACATGATACTTTGATATGAATGATACTTTCTAACTGTGCATTGCTTATAGCACTAATTTCAGCAATTGAAATGCCTTGTGAGTTCACAACAAATATGACATCTGATAATAATGATTGTCGCTGTGTACCAATAATTTTTAACCAAGTTGCATATTTACGATTGACGTTTGAACCCCAATATGCTTTAATAACTCTATTTTTATCAAATTCTAAAACGTTAGGGCATTCATGTCTATGAACAACAATCCCAGAGCCTTTAGTAATATAACCAATGATATCATCACCAGCAATCGGTGTACAACAATTGGCTAATTTAATTTGAGGATTTGTTAATCCTTCAATAACAACACCTGTTTCTGAAGTTGCAATAAGCTGACGTGTTGTACGTTCTAACTGACGCTTTAAAATAACATCTTTATTATCATCGGGTACTAATTTTGCGATTACTGATTTTGCTGAAATAGTACCTTTACCAATCTCTAAATATAAATCTAAAACTGTTGATAATTGATTTTTTTCAAAATTCTTTTTAACAAAATCATCATTTATTTCAATTTCTTCTTTTAAGTTTGATAATTCTCTATCTAAAATTTCTTTACCAGAAGCAATAAGTTGTTCTTGCTTATCTTTATTTAAAAACGTTTTAATTTTATGTTTTGCATGTGGAGATTTTGCAATTTTTAACCAATCTTCACTTGGACCAGATGAATTCTTATTTGTCTTGATGGATACAACATCACCTGTTTGTAGTTGATAATCAATCGGAACAATACGATTATTTACAATTGCACCAACCATTCGATGTCCAATGTCTGTATGAATACGATATGCAAAATCAATTGGTGTTGCACCTGCGGGAAGCTCAATAACCTCCCCTTTAGGTGTAAAAACATAAACATTTGCAGTGAAAATATCTGTCTTAACCGTGTCAACAAATTCCTCTGATGAACCCAATATATCATCTTGGTCTTCTGTAATTTTTAATAACTCTGCATACCATTTTAATTTTTGTGCAATTTCAAATTGCTCACGTTCTTTACTGTACACTTTATTTTCTTTATAAGCCCAATGTGCTGCGATACCATATTCAGCGACTTCATCCATTTCATGAGTTCTAATTTGAACTTCAAAAAGTGTTCCATCTGAATGTAGTACTGTGGTATGTAAAGATTGATACATGTTTGGTTTAGGAACAGCAATATAATCTTTAAAACGTTTTGGAATTGGTGTAAAGTGAGCATGAATGATTCCCAATGACTGATAGCACGTTTCAACTTTATCAACAATGATTCTAATTGCTAATAAATCGTAGATATCTTCAAATTGACGACCACCATTTACCATTTTCTTATAAATTGAATAAATGTTTTTAATACGACCTTTGATTTCAAAATCTCTTAAATTTGATTCTTCAAAAAGGTCTTTAATATATTCAATCACATTATTAATTGAATTTTCACGTTCTTCTTTTTTAGCTTTAACTAAATTGGAAACTTTGTAATACATTGCAGGATCAACATATCTTAATGATCTATCTTCTAATTCAGCTTTCAAACGGAAAAGACCGAGTCTATGAGCAATAGGTGCATATATATCTAATGTTTCTCTTGAAATCTCAACTTGTTTTTCTGGTGACATAGAATCAAGTGTTCGCATATTGTGAAGTCTATCAGCAATTTTAATCAAAACAACACGAATATCGCGAGCCATTGCTAATAACATCTTTTGATGATTATCAGCTTGTGATGTGTTTTGGAATGACAATTTATTTAATTTTGTCACACCATCAACCATTTGACTTATATCTTTACTAAACTTTTTTTCGATATTTTCTAAAGTTAGGTCTGTATCTTCGACTGTATCATGCAATAAAGCAGCAACCAATGTGTTTGGCCCTGCTTGTAATTCTGTAAGTATTCTTGTCACCGCAACAGGATGCGTGATATACGGTTCACCACTACGGCGCATTTGACCTAAATGTTTTTCTTTAGCAAGATTATATGCTTCTGTGATTAAATTGATACTTTCTTCTTTTGTAATATAATGAGCAATATCTTTCATAAGTGCTTCATATAATGGATCTTTATTCAATTTAATCACCTCCTAAACAAAGTTTTATTAATAATGTATTAATGATAATACTTCGTATTTATTTAATAACTCTCTACCTTTTAAATCATCTAATTCAATTAAAAAACATAAACCTACAACTTCTCCACCTAGTTTTTCAACTAAATCAATAGTTGCTAGCATTGTACCACCTGTTGCAAGTAAGTCATCAATAATTACGACTTTATCGCCTTTTTTAATTGCATCTTTATGTAATGATAAAGAATTGGATCCATACTCTAAATCATATGTAACCGTAATATGTTCTCTTGGTAATTTACCAGGTTTTCTAACTGGTGCAAAACCAATACTTAAATTAACTGCTACAGGACATCCAAAAACAAACCCTCTAGCTTCTGGTCCAACAATAACTGTTGCACCTTTATCTTTTGCAAAATTACTAAATTGTTGATTTACGTATTGATATGCCTCACCATTTAACATAAGTGGTGTAATATCTCTAAATAAAATACCTTCTACTGGAAAATTAGGTACTGCTGCGATATATTTTTTGAGATCCATTTCTTTTACTCCTTAAAATAAAATAGCCTTATTGGCGTCTACTAAATATTTTATAATATTTATGTACTTTTTACAATGAAGTGTATATGATTTTAAATAAGATATAGTTATAACTATATAAATATCAATGTTATAATATTCATAAAGGATGTGATTTCATGGAACCACTAGCAAGTCGTCTAAGACCTAAATCATTTGAAGATGTATATGGTCAAGACCATCTAATTGGTCCTGATGGTGTATTAAAGAAAATGATTGAAAAGAAAAAATGGTTATCTTTTATTCTCTATGGTCCCCCAGGAACTGGAAAAACTACAATCGCTCAATTATTTGGTGAACTATCTCATCTTGATACTTATTTTTTTAATGCATCTACTGATAATAAAGCTAAATTAAAAGACATATTAGATATGACTGCTTATCACGATGTATTAATCATCATTGATGAAATTCATCGTATGAAAACTGATATTCAAGATTATCTTTTACCATTCTTAGAAAGTGGTAAAGCCATCATGATTGGTTTAACAACTTTAAATCCATATCAAAGTATCAATATGGCTATACGATCTCGTTGTCATTTATATGAAGTTAAATCATTAACAGATGACGATATTAAAAAAGCTTTAATGAATGGTTTAAGACATTTAGAAGTTGATATAAAAATTACAGATGACGCTTTACAAGCAATCATACGTGCTTCAAATCATGAAATACGTTCAGCACTCAATTTATTAGAAAGTGCCTCTTTCATACTTGATGATGGTGGTACTTTAACTTCCAATATTGTTAGAAAATTAGCAGGAAAACCACAGTTGTCTTTAGATGATAAAGAAGATCATTACTTTGAAATGTTATCTGCATTACAAAAATCAATCCGCGGTTCTGATGTCGATGCATCACTTCATTATCTTGCACGTTTAATAACACTTGGAGATTTAGAAGTTATTTTAAGAAGATTAATAGTCATTGCATATGAAGATATCGGTTTAGCAAACCCTACAATGGGACAAAAAGTTATGGCTGTTTATGAAGCAGTTAAAATATTGGGATTACCAGAAGCTAGAATTCCACTATCAGTGTTAGTCGTTGACATGGCGTTATCACCTAAAAGCAATACTGCTTATACAGCTTTAAATAAAGCTTTAGAAGATTTCCAAAATGGCATTACAGGTGAAATTCCAAAACACGTTGATAATAAATACATTAGACTTCATCCAGAAGTCTATCATTATCCGCATGATGATAAAGGTTCAATCAACGCTCAAAAGTACTTACCAAACGAAATTATAAATCGTCGTTATTATGTACCTAAGTTTGAAAGTGCTTATGAATCAGCACTCGGTGAACGAAAAAAAATAATTGATAAACTAAAAGGTTATATTACAAAAGAAAAAACAGATAAATAATGAATTATCTGTCTTTTTTTATGATATTGGATTTACATGTACCATACAATGTAATACGTCCATCTTCTTTTCGACTTCATCATGTACTGATTCTGAAATTAAATGTGCTTCATTTAAAGTTAGAGAACTTGATACACCTATTTCAACATCAACATAGTAGTGATTCATATGTTTTCTAACCTTTAAATCATCAACACTTAAAACACCCTGACAATCTAAAATAATTTTACGAATCTTTTCAAGTGTCTTTTCATCAGCTGATTCATCAACTAAAAATGAAATAGCTTCTTTAATCATTTTAAAACCAATATAGAAAATCAGTAATGAAATGACCATTGATGCAATAGGTTCAAAATGAATCATACCATACTGTGCGATGATAATACTTATAAAACTGATGGATGTCGAAAGTATGTCAAATAAATGATTATTAGCATCAGCTTTTAAGCTTGCAGAATAATATTTTTTTGCAAAATATGAATTAATCATAAATAAAATAATTTTAATAATAATAGCTATACCAGCAATTATAATTGTGTACTCTTCAGGTGTTTCAATATGTGTTGGATCTTTAAGAACATCGATTAATGTATTCATCCCATGATAGAAAATAAATCCCGCAGTGAACATAATAATGACACTTAATAATAAGTAAAGAATACCTTCGAATTTTTCATGCCCATAGGGATGTCTACGATCAGGTCCCTTTGTTGAAACTTTTAAAACAATTAACATGAGTACACTTACAAGAATATCAGCCATTGAGTTAATTCCATCAGCAATTAAACTTTGTGAGCTACCAACCATACCAGTTATTAATTTAATTAATGTTAAGATAACATTTCCTATTAAACTGATACTTACTATCTTAAATAATGTTTTATTTTTCATAATTTCATCCCTTTAAAACACACTTAATTATTATATACTAAATAATTATATTTTATATAAAATAAATAAAGGACTTTTTAGTCCTCTATTTTGAGTCAGTTTCGGTTGATATAATAACTGGAATGGTAATTGGTTTACGTTTTGTAACTTGTTGAATATATTTGGTTGATTCTTCTTTAATATCTTGTTTTAAATCGTTCCAATTAATATACTTTCCTTTTAAATGCTTGTCAACAGTTGTAAAGAAAATATTTTTTAATTCATTGATAACTTCTTGAGCTTCTTGAACATATACAAATCCACGAGAAACAATTTCAACATCACCTAAAACTTTCTTTTTCTTAGGATCAATATTTGCAATAATAAGTAATACACCATCTTCTGCAAGCATTTCTCGATCTCGCATAACAAATTGATTCACATCACCTATAGCAGTTCCATCAATTAAAATGTCTCCAGTTTTAATATCCCCTTTAGACGTATACGATAACTCACCTTCTTTAAAGAACGCAACATCACCATTATCTAAGATAATAATTTTATCTTCTTGGTATCCTATTGATTCAGCAATTTGTTTAACACCATACTGATGTCGATACTCACCAATTGTTGGAATAATATATTGAGGACTTAATAGATTCATCATCATTTTGATTTCTTCAGATGTTGCATGGGAACTTGTTAATAATCGATTTGGAATTTGTTTAACAGTTGCATCACTTCGATAAAGAACATCTAAAGTTCTTGCAGCCATTTTTTCAGTACCAGGTACTGGAGGGGTCATAATTAAAATTGTGTCCTTGTCATTAATATGAATGAGTCTATCTTGTTTTTTACACATTCTTTGTAACATAAAAAATGGTTCATGACGATTTCCAGTAACTAAACATACCAAATCTTTTGAATCATTTTTATTTTTATCATCAATATAGCGTAATGTAGTTAAAGCATCACTTGGAATTTGTAAATATCCCTTTTCAATAGCAATATCAACAATTCTTTGAGCTTTTCTTCCGATAATCGCAATCTTCTTATGATGGATTAAGGAAATATCAATAATTCTTTGAATTTTTAAAAGATCTGATGAAAATAATGAAACAATAATTCTACCCTCAGCATTTGCGTATACAGAGTTTATTTTATGAGTCAATGCATCATGAATACCACCGTCTTGAATAAGTGTAGAACCTAATGATTCTGGCAATAATGCAATAACTTTCTTTTGAGCTAACTCATTAATTTTTTTAAAATCTGTTTGATATTTTGGATCTTTATTTTGAACAAAAGTAAAATCAGATGTATATACAATAACACCATCAATCGTATGGATGGCTATACCAATACTTTCTGGGATAGAATGTGTTGTTGAGAAAAAAGTAACTTTAACATTTCCAGAACGAATAATCGTATTACTATCAATGGTATGTAAAGTTAATTTACTTAAATCGTAATTTTTCTCAATTAATGAATCCTTAACAACTTCCATTGTAAATGGTGTAGCATAAACAGGTACATTAAGCTCATTTAAAATATGAGGTAAAGCCCCAATATGGTCTTCATGAGCATGTGTTAAAAAAATACCCTTTATACGATCTTTTATGTTTATTAACATTTTGTAATTTGGAATAATTTCATCAACACCATATAATTCTTGTGTTGGGTATTTTAAACCGGCATCTAATATGAAATATTGTCTATCTACATCAACAACATACATATTTTTACCGTTTTCTCCAAGCCCCCCTAAGGCAAAAAAACGAATTTCACTCACTTATGTTACTTCCTTTCAGAAACGCTTTTTTCAATTTATTATAACACATAAATATATATCTATGAAACATAAAAAACTCTAACATATTTTTTTATTGTTATGTTTTAGTTTATAATATGAATAAAGTGAGGTTTTATCATGTTAGGTTATCCAACAAAAAAGAAAGTTGTAAAAAAAGAAGTTAACTATGCGAATTTAGGTATGACATTAGAAAGTGATATTGATTTAACAAATCAATATTATTTAAGAAAGTCTATTGCTGTCATACATAAAAAACCAACACCAATTCAAGTTGTTAATGTATCTTATCCTGCTAGAAATAAAGCAAAAATCACTGAAGCTTATTATAGAACACCTTCAACTACTGACTATAATGGATTATATAAGGGATATTATATCGATTTTGATGCGAAAGAAACAAATAGTAAAACCTCTTTTCCATTATCTAACATTCATGATCACCAAGTTCAACACTTAAAAGATATCGATACACACGGAGGTATCGCATTTTTAATTATCGGTTGGAAAAAATATCAAGAATATTATCTTTTACCATTCAAAGAGTTATTTCACTTTTGGTCTTCTGCACAAGAAAAGGATGGCAGAAAATCCATCCCTTATACTTATTTTAAAGAAAACGGATATTTAATTCCATTTTCATATGAGCCTAGATTAGATTATTTAAGTGTTGTTGAAAAAGTTTTTTTATCTCAAACTAAATGATAATTTTCTTTTATGACACGAAGTTGATTTCGGGTAGATAAACCTATAACAATTAATGTTAATATCGTTGTTAAGGTATAAATACCATTGTAAATTCCTGAATAGATGAATGCTTGATTACCAACAGAACTCAATAAATTTGAAGTCCATTCATCATTTGTAGCATAACTAACCCAAAGAACTGCACCAACAATTGTTGATGATAACCATCTAATCAACATCGTAATGATAACAACTAATGAAAATTTAAATGGTGACTCTAACGATTTTTTAAAGAATCCTGATAATCCAAGCGCTCCAAAAGCAATCACATAATCTAAGAAAAAGACAAGCAATGCCTGGTTAAGATCTTCTGCAAAATATGCAAGAGCATAACCATCTAGAAAAAAACCTAGTATACCATATATTACTGCGCCAATAATGCCATAAAGTGGTCCTAATAGAACACCAATTAATAAAATTGGAAATAGTGCAACATTAAAAATTCTTCCACCCAGTGGCATAGATAAATTAAGTCCAGGAATAATTCCTGTAATTACATCTAACGCAATCGCGATAGCAAGTAGCATTGAAACTAATGCTATTTTTTTTATGATCATTTGATTTTGATTCATATTCTCTCCTCCTAAGAAATAAAAAAATTCTTTGGGAGCCAAAGAATAGAGAAGTAAAAAAATATTTTTTACACTTTCCCTACGCTGGCATAACCCAGATCAGGTTCTTACGGGTCGATTTTCAATTCAATCCTCTCAGCTAAAAGATTAGCTCCCCGAAGTGATCATATGTATTATAACACATCTTTTTTATAGTTCAAAAAACTTGCTTACTTATCATAAAATAATTAAAAATAATTTTTTATAATTTGATTGACATTTTTTATAATTTTAAATATAATGAAATTGTGAGGTGAATAAGATGAGTATTACATGGTTTAGTGATGAATCGAAAGACATATATGTAACAATTACGCGAATGCATATCACAATCAATAAAGCTGGACTTCAATTTTTTGATTCGGCTTATCAAGTTATGCTTGGTTATGATAAAGCCAAAAATGTTATTATAATTAAACCTCTTTCTAAAGATGATGTCACAAGAGGAGACATTCCTGAGCATGCAATGTATAATATAAGTATTAGTTCAACATATGCACGTATAACAAACAAAGCATTTATTACGAAAGTCATAGAAATATTTAATTTAAATTTAGATGATAAAGGATCTAAGTATAAAGCACGTTGGCGTGTAAACTCAGGTGTTTTAGAGGTGGAATTAAAGGGGGTAGAATGATATGTACGATTACATGGTGTGGATATGGTTGCTTGTATTTGTTTTAGCATTAATACTTGAGTTTGCTACAGCTGATTTTCTTACAATTTGGTTTGCAATATCAGCGCTTCCAACAGCTATAATTGCATATTTTTTCCCTGAAATGATTATTCTACAGATCACATTCTTCTTCTTATTTGGATTTCTACTCATGCTTATTATTAGAAGATATGTTGTTAGATACGTTAAGCGAAATGTAGTATCAACGAATGTAGATTCTTATATAGGAAAAACCGCTGTTGTTGTAGAAACAATCAAACCAAATGAACGCGGATTAGTTAAATTTCAAGGAGATCTTTGGACAGCTATTTCAACGGAAACGATTGAAATCAATGAAAAGGTTAGAATACTAACTATTGAAGGTAATAAGTTTATCGTAACAAAAAATTTAGATGAATAAAGGAGATAGGTAAAAATGGATGATTTTGAAATTTTAGTTTTAGTTTTAATTTTAATATTTGTTGTTATTGCAATTATATTAATTTCAGGGATTCGTGTTGTTACACAATCAAAAAAATACGTTATCGAACGTTTAGGTGGTTACCACACTACATGGGGTGTAGGTGTCCATTGGTTAATTCCATTTATTGATAGAGTTGTTTCGGTTGTATCTTTAAAGGAGCAAGTTAAAGACTTTGATCCACAAGCTGTTATTACTAAAGACAACGTCACAATTCAAATTGATACGATTGTATTTTTCCAAGTTACTGATCCAAAACTATATGCTTATGGTGTAGAAAACCCAATAATGGCTATTGAATCACTATCTGCTACTACTTTAAGAAACATAATTGGTGAATTAGACTTAGATGAAACATTAACATCTAGAGATATAATCAATACTAAGATGCGTACAATTCTTGATGAAGCTACTGACAAATGGGGTATTAAAGTAAACAGAGTTGAAGTTAAAAACATTATGCCTCCAAAAGATATTCGTGAATCTATGGAAAAACAAATGCGAGCAGAACGTGAAAGACGTCAAACAATTTTAATTGCTGAAGGGGAAAAAACAGCTAAAATTTTAGAGGCTGAAGGATATAGCCAATCTACAATTTTAAGAGCTGAAGCTGAAATGCGTGCTAAAATCTTAGAAGCTGAAGGGGAAGCTGAATCAATTCGTAAATTAAAAGAAGCTGAAGCTTTAGGTATTAAATTAATTAAAGAGGCTGGTGCTGATGATGCAGTATTAAAAATCAAGGCATATGAAGCTTTAGCGCAAGTTGCTGATGGTCAATCAACAAAAATTATTGTTCCATCAAATTTAGCTGAATTAGCAGGTACAATCACAGGATTATCTGAAGCAGTTAAAGATACAAAAAACAAATAATTAATCCTAAATAAAAACTCAGTCTAAAATATAGACTGAGTTTTTTTATCCTAATATAATTTGATTAATTTTTTCTTCATCTAATGACTCAACAAATTTAATAAGTAATTGAATCGTATTTAAAACATCATTTTTATCAATAACTGCATAGTTTGAATGAATATATCTAGTTGGAATGCCGATAAATAGTGATGGTGCTCCTGCTTTTGATAAACTCATCATTGCTGCATCAGTACGTCCAAAATTCATTACAGATTCTTGATATGGAATATTGTTTTCTTTAGCAATATTTAAGACATAATGACGTAAACCTTGATGTGCAATTAATCCCGCATCATAAGCATAAATTTGTGGCCCTGCTCCTAGTGTATTACCTTCTTTGTCGCCACCTGGAACATCAAATCCAGCACCAACATCAACAGCAATCGCTAAATCTGGTTCTACTAAATATGAAATTGTTTTGGCACCTTTTAATCCAAACTCTTCTGATACAGTAAATGCTGTATGTAATTCACAGTTAATTTTTCCAATGTTTTTATAAACTTCTTTTAAAATATATACACCAATACGATCATCTAAAGCTTTTGAAGCTATTTTATCGTTAGCTAGTTCAACTAAATCTCCTATAGGTGTAATCATATCACCGATTTGAATACCAGCTTTTAACACTTCTTCTTTCGATTTAAAACCAGCATCCAAAAAGAAATCTTTCATTGGAAGTGCTTTTTCTTTTTCATCTACTGATCTTAACATTAACGGTTTATGTGCCATTAATGCTGGATAGACCTTTAGTGATTTTGTTGTAATATTAAACATATGACCTAAAATGTTTTCTTGATAAATGGCACCAACTGGTTGAAATTTTATAAAACCATCTTGTGTTATAGATTTAACAATCATACCCACTTCATCTGTATGTGCAGCGAGCATGACACGTTTTCCATGACCCTTCTTATAGTCGATAGATCCTAAATTATCTTTTAAATCTGGTTGCCCAAGCTTATTAACTAAATAATCAATCACTTCTTTTTCTTTTGATGGAATACCATTTAATTGTGTTAATTCTTTTATGTCTTTAATCATATTCATTCCTCTTTTACCATATTACCATATAAAAAACCTAGGTAATGGTGAGAATCTGGTATGTAAACATTTGGAACTTACTTTTCATTAACTTGGGATTCCAAACTTAATTGGCTTTCACGCTGCTAATGTTCAGTTCCCCTTCTGATTCTTTGGGTTCCACCGGTACTACCTAGGGTACTTATACTTTATATCTTTTTTTTGATTTTGTCAAATCTTATAGTCTATATTATAACTTTTCTCTTAATAAATTTCTAAATGATTCCTTAAGTTCTTCATTTCTTAATGTATAATCAATGATTGCCTCTAAATAGCCTATTTTAGAACCAGTATCATATCGCTTTCCAATCATATTATATGCATAAACCTTTTCTTCTGACATCATTCTTAGAATTGCATCAGTTAATTGAATTTCCCCTTGTGCTCCTTGATTTTGAGTTTCAAGATATTTAAAAATAGTCGGTGTTAAAACGTATCTACCGGATATCGCATAACGACTAGGTGCATTAATTTTAGGTTTTTCAACAACACCTTCTAATTCCATGACACCTTCATCATCAATATGTTTTGGCTTACAAATACCATATTTACTTGTTTGATCCATAGGAACTTCCATAGTGCCTAGAACACTTGAATTTTTTTGTCCAAATAAATCAATGATTTGTTTTAATGCGGGTTTGATGTCTGAATAATATACATCATCTCCTAAAAGGATTGCAAATGGCTCATTTCCAATCAATTCTTTTGCTTGAAGAATAGCATGTCCTAATCCAAGTTGCTCTTTTTGAATCACATAATGAAATTTCATTCCAAATCCAGTTTGCTTAATCATCGCTAAATCTTTATCGTTATTTTTATGTGTTAAAAACTCTTCTAATGCTTTATTTTCTCCAAAATATGTTTTAATGCATTCTTTATGTTCTGAAACGATGAATACAATTTCTTCAATTCCAGATTGATGCGCTTCTTCAACAATATAACTTAATACAGGTTTATCAATAATAGGTATCATCTCTTTCGGAATACCCTTTGTAATTGGAAGAAATCGAGTTCCCCACCCAGCTGCAGGTATAACTGCCTTTTTAATCTTCATTTAATTCTCTCCTTCGTCATAATAAACTAATATTCTTACATAGTTACCACGATACATCATCGCAGTTAATAACATATCTCTAACCTTTTGTTCAATTGCAAATTTAGATTTTGATGTTCTTGCAGTAATTCTAGCAGCATAATAATGCTCATCATCTAAGTCACTCAAATGTTCTGTATAATAATGTTTACTAACCTTTTGCATATCAGATAATTTTTCAAATGAAAAAATCATCGAAATGATTACATTAGAGGATTCTAAACTTAAATCATCAAGTAATTCTGCAAGTGACAGTGCTCTAGCAACAATATATTCTGTTTTATGGAAAAAATTCTTTTCATAATATTGTTTATTTTTATCGATAATCACGTCATAATGTATATTTGCTTCAAAAAGTGCTTCTAAATAATTACTAAATTTAGATACTTTTTTCATATGTTTATGATAAAAGTCAGTGTATATTTCAATAAATTCACCATCATATGTATAAGCGCTTATCATAAAATGTTTTCTATTCGCATAGAATAATACATCGTGTAACTTTTGATGGAATGTATCAATATTAACTCTAAATTTAAAATGTCCAATTAAACTATATGATTCATTATAAACAAACGGTTCATAAAATGAGTTTGCGTAAACATATCTTCTATCTTGCGTATCAAAATACTTATACGGATTATATGCAACTCTATTTAATGAATTAATCTTCTCATAAATGACATCAGCTAATCCAACTATAAAAACAAGAATTGAGAATATAATTTTTGTAGGTAATGATAAATTTGAAAGCGCAATAACATAAATAATTGGAATGAACATAAACATAATTGTTGCTCTAAACATTGCAGTAAAGCCATTTTTAAATAATATAAAGGTTAACATAAATAACGCAAGAACACCATAAAATGTAAAAATTTGCGTCATATTATAATTTGTTAAATCAAAGTATATATTTTTCAACTCATTCATAAATAAGTAAATTGATGCAAAGAGTAACAACAGTGTCACAATTTGTCGAGTTCTTAAATACCATGATTTTGTATAAAGTTTTTTTGTTTGAGGTAATCTTACAAAATCTTTCATAGCTTGTCGATATTCATAAAATGGCCAATATTTTCCACGTATTGATATTCTTAGTGGTTGTGTTGATTCATCTTCTAAATTTTTTTCTAAGAATCTTTCAAAGTTTGCCAATGGATTAAGTACGATCATTAATGTACCAATTGCCATTATTGGATGTTGATACTCTCTTAAAAATATCAAAAGCAAAACAATGACTACAATATAAATGGTTAAAATAATAAATTTAGCCGTACCACTAAACAAATACACTAAAATCAATACGAAAGATACCACAGCAAAAACACCATAAATAATGGCGTATTCCTCTGATGAAAGAGGAATGACTATCGGAAGTGATAGCATTAATAATAAAGTTAGTATACTTGTAATTAGTAAGCGTCTTTTCATATCAAACCCTTATTTTATATATATAATCATTATAACAAAAAAAGTGGCTGTTAGCCACTTTGATATTAATAATCAATTCAGATTACATTAAATTTTTTAAAGCTTCAACAAGTTCAGCTTTTTTCATTGATGAGTAATTTGCAACTGATTTTTCTTTAGCTAATTCTTTTAATTCAGCTAATTTTAAATCTTCTAAATTTACATTTGTGTTTTCAACTTTTGCAGTTTTAACTGTAGCATTTTGATATTTTGATGGGTTTTCTAATGCATCTTTAGCAAGATTTACATATTGTGCAAATACTTCTGGTTCGTGAACTGCAATGTCAGCTAATACTTTTCTATTTAATTCAACATTTGCTAATGATAAACCGTGAACAAATTTTGAATATTTTAAGCCATTAGCTTGAGCAGCTGCATTAATTCTTGAAATCCATAATTTTCTAAAGTTTCTCTTAGTTTGTCTTCTGTCTCTATATGCATAAGCTAATGAATGCATAACTTGTTCATGAGCTGTACGATATAAAGCATGTTTTGAACCAAAATAACCTTTTGCTAATTTTAAAACTTTTTTACGTCTTCTACGTGTTTGTGGACCGCCTTTTACTCTAGCCATTGTTAACTTCCTCCTACATCATGTTAGAAATTAGTCGTTTAATTCTTTTTGCATCTGTTTTGTCAACAGTTGTTTCTGCGGCTAATTGTCTATTTTGTTTTGTTGTTTTTGATGCTGCTAAGTGATTTGAATACGCTTTATGTCTCATTAATTTACCATTTGCTGAAACTTTGATACGTTTCTTTAAACCACTGTGTGTCTTGTGTTTAATTTTACTCATGGTTGCTTACCTCTTTCATTCTTTTTTTCCTGGTGCTACGACACCAATTAATGTGTTACCTTCTAATTTTGGCTTTGCTTCAACAATTATGTTTTCAAGTTTTTCAATAAACTTTTCAACTTGTTCTAATCCTAGTTCGCTATGTGTAATCATACGACCTCTGAAGCGTAGTGTAACTTTAACTTTGTCACCTTGATCGATGAACTTTTGTGCTCTTTTAAGTTTTGTTTCAAAGTCATGTTTATCAATGGTTGGTGATAATCTAATTTCTTTAACATCAACAACCTTTTGATTTTTTTTCATTTCTTTGAGTTTCTTTTGTTGATCATAACGATGTTTAGAATAATCTAATAATTTAGCTACCATAGGTTTTGATTGCGGTGAAACTACTAAAATATCTAAATCACGCTCTTGAGCAACATTTAAAGCTTGATTACGATCAAATAGACCTAATTTATTACCTTCATCATCAATAACTAAATATTGACCATTAGGTAAGAATTCATTTACTAAATCCCCTGCAGTATTTTTTGTACCGCTGCGCTGTGGTTTAATATTGAATCGCTCCTTCCGTTTTTATCTAAGTGTATATTTATGAAAAAAGTGAGTATAATAATATACCCACTCACTCTAAAATCAAACGAAATTTGTCATATTTTAGATTGTGCTGTTTACCCAAGGATGAACCATCAGGTGAGAGGGTATCTCTTCTTTCCACAATATACCTTGTTTATTATATATAATAAGTTCAATAATGTCAACAATAATTCTTTTCTTTTTTTAATATTATGAAATTTATGACATAAACCAATAATACTAAACTCTTTGAAATGAAAAATTTTTTAATTAAAATATTAATTTATGATATATTTCATTTTGCTTTTCAGTATATCATATTTTATGATATAAAAATACATTTTTGTATTGAACCACTATTTAATAATTCATAATTATAAAAGAATTTAAAATTACCAACATAATATACTTCGTTACAAATAATTATTTTTAAATAAGCCGTATGACATACATAAGGTTCATCAAAAAAATGAATAACTAAAGTTTTTTCGACTTGATAATAACTACATATTGTATCCCCAATTACGATTTCATCAATTTGATATTCATCATTTAATTCAACAATTATTTGTTTAAGTCTTGGAAAGTTATCATGTTTTATTCCTTCCAAGGATTTTATTATATTTTTTGAGATTTCATTAGAATATTCAATATATAAACTCCCTACAAAGACTTTATATTTTTGACCTTGATATTTAAAATGAAAATACAGTTTATCAAATTTTATTGATGTATCAATTTTGGGTAATTCAATTTTAACTTCTCTTCCATAAAAAAGTTTATTTTTATAGTATTCTTGATGAATGCTTCTATCCGTAATGACATTTGTTATAAATTTTATATCTTCTTTTTCATTAGTTAAAAAACAAACATCATCAGATTCTAGTAATTTAAAAGATTCATCACTTGTAAAATATTCAATTTTTAGTGATGTTTTACCATCATTTAATAAATACTGTGATTCTTGAATAAAATAAAGTTCAAAATTATTATTCTCTTTAGGTATCATACACACAATTAAAATAAGTATGAATATAAAAATACCAATATAAATCATATATTTTTTCATATTGGTGTTATCTCCAATCTTTGATAATGCGTTGTAACAATGAAGATTTCAAATCCACCTTTATCAACTTCAAAAAATAAAAAGTATCTTTTAGCTACACCATTGGTTATTTTACCTTCACCATACATATATAAAACAAGTTGAGTTCCAGGTTCAATTGAAACCTTAATATCATAATTTTCTTGTTGTTCTTCTTGATGTTCAGTTTTATATTCTAAATTAATTGCAGCATCTAATCCATCACCAAATATTTTATTATTTTTCATCGTTTTGATTTTTAGTGATCCTGTAGCTTTCAAATGATATTCATCAATCACCTTTTTTGTTGATTTATACTGATAATTGATTGCTGATTTGCCATTATTATAATAGCTAAATAGTGTCTCAGATATAAATTTAACTTTCATATTTTGGTTTGCATAATACACTTTCCAACCTAAAAAGTGATATTTAGGGAAATTTTTATAGTATGCTTCATAATCATCATTGGTGAATTCATCTATAAACTTTCCATATCCTACTTTTGTGATTTCTTGAAAATCTTGATATGCGTATGTTTTTACTGGAATCATACAGATTAATGTGATACATAGTATGAAAATTAATACTTTTTTTGCCATATAAATCCCTCCTATATAATATTAGAAAGACTTATAATTTTTTACTTTTAAAATATAAAAAAAGTAAGAAATTGCTTCTTACTTTTTTGCTAGATATGCTTCAATATCATCAACTTCTTTAATGATTTCATCTGATAAATTAATACAACCATTTTCGGTTAATAATAAATTATCTTCAATACGTACACCAATGCCTTCTTCCTTAACATATAAACCTGGTTCTACAGTAATAACTTGTCCAACTTTAAATGGTTGAGTAGGATCACTAACATCATGTACATCAAGTCCTAATGGATGTCCTAATGAGTGATAATAATATTTATTAATTTCTTCATCTTCTTTAATTAATCCAATAGCTTTTGCTTCTTTGATTAATAGATTTCTTCCCATTTGGTTATATTCAAATTGAGTTATACCAGCTTTTGCCCATTTAATTATAGCTTTATTTACATTTAGGACTGCTTGATATATTTCTTTTTGACGTTTTGTAAACTTACCATTCACAGGATATGTACGAGTAATATCAGATGCATAATAACGATAACGAACACCTAAATCTAAAAGAATTAATGAATTAGGTTCAATAGGTTGATTATTGTCTTCATAGTGTAATACTGTTGCATTAACACCTGATGCAATAATCGAATTGAATGCTGGACGTGTTTGATGTTTATTTAGAACATAATTAAATTCTGCTTCCACATCATATTCAAATTTTGCTTGTTTTAAGGTATCTAACATTCTTTGGTTTGCTAGATTTGAAATGTGAATAGCTCCTTTAATTGCTTCAATTTCTTCATTATCTTTTTGACTTCTTAAATCCGCTAAAATAATGTGACTATTTTCGATTTTAATATGTGGATACATCTTTGCAAATTTTCTTGCTTTTCTCTCCCCTAATAAAGGTTCATCTGTAACCTTTTGACGTTCAATATCAAAATAAACTGTTGAAATAGGCCCAAATAACGCTTTTCTTGTTTGAGTAAAGAGTGAAGCGAGAAAATTATCAAAACTATCAATATCTTTGATATTTGATAATGGTATTTGAGAAATCTTACTTGCATCCTCAAAACTTAATGTTTCACCTGTCCAAAGTGCTTCTAGTGGATCTTGTTTTTTGATAAATAAGAATGCTTCTTCTTTTTCTAATGATTTAACTAATAATAAACAAGAGTTTTCTTGATCAATACCTGTTAAATACCAAAAATTCTTATTAACTTCATAACGATAGTAACTATCGTTGGATAAATGAGGTGCACTACCTGAATAGAAAATTGATATACTTGGTGCACTAACTTTTTTAAAATAATTTGATCGACGTTGAATCTTCATTTTTTGTTCTCCGATTCTTTATATTTCTTCGATAATATTAAATACTTCTTGTTTTAATATATCGATTGTATTTCTAGCTAATTCTTTAGTATTTTCTTTAATTGAGAAATATATTTTTAATTTTGGTTCAGTACCACTTGGTCTAAAGATAATAAACCCTTTATCAGATTCAAAACGAATCACATCACTTGGTGGTAAATAAATATCATGTGGATTCATTTTACCTTTTATGTAATCAATCGTATTTGTTACATTAAACTGATTGATGTGAAGACCACGGGTTCTAAAGTAATTCATAATTTTTTTAATACGTTGTTGACCTTCAATACCTTTTAGTGAAATACTAATTGTCTCATCAACATAATAACCATATTTTTCATAAATTAAATTTAAATAATCAACCATTGTAAGATTTCTTGATTTTAATGTGTTTGCAATTTCAGCAAGTAGATAAACAGCCTGAATAGCATCTTTATCTCTTACAAAATCTTTAACTAAACTACCATATGACTCTTCACAACCAAATAAATAAGTATAATTTGTTTTTGAAATACGTTCAGCTTGTTCACCTATGAATTTAAATCCAGTAAGTGTTTCACCAATATTTTTATGAAATGATTCGCCAATTTTTTTGATTAATTCTGAAGTAACAACCGTTGTATATACAAATCCATCAGGTGTTTTTTGTTCACTTAGGATGTAATAAAGCATAAGTGCTGCAGTTTGATTTCCTGTAAGTAAATGATATGTTCCTTCATGTAAAACACCTACACCTAATCTATCTGCATCTGGGTCAGTAACCAGAATAATATCAGCATTTACTTTTTTAGCTAACTCAATCGAAGCATTAAAACTTTGCTTTTCTTCAGGATTTGAGCTTTCTGTTGCTGAAAAATTTGGATCAGGAATCATTTGAGATTCAACAGGATAAACATTATAACCAGAACCCTTTAGTAATTTAGGTGCTAATGTTCCACCCGTTCCATGTAACGGTGAGTATACAATATTAATATCTTTTTTGATATCTTTATGTACTGCAATTGATATGACTTCTTTAAGATAAATATCATCAATTTCATCATTTAAATAATGAATGAGTTCATTATCTAAAGTCTTAATCTCAAATGGATTTTCAACCTGATTAATATATTCAATCACTTCATTGGATTCATCAATAGATAATTGACTACCCGTTTTATTATATACTTTATAACCATTATATTCTTTTGGATTATGTGAAGCTGTAATCATAATACCTGCACTTAAGTTTAAATGTCTTACAGTAAATGATAACATCGGTGTTGGTCTTAAATTTTTATATACATATGATTTAATACCCAGAGCAGCTAATACTTTCGCTGCCTCTTTAGCAAACTCATATGACATATGACGATTATCGTAAGCAATCGCAACCCCTTCTAAAAGGTTGTGTTTTAATAAATATCGTCCAAATCCAAAAGTCGCTTTTCGAATAATATAAATATTCATTCGATTTGTACCAAGACCTAATACACCACGAATTCCACCAGTTCCAAATGATAAGTCTTGATAAAAGGCTTCTTCAATTTCACTTGATGATAAATTTTTTAAAATATCTTTTTCTTCTTTTGATAAGGTTGGTTCATTTAACCAATTTAAATAACGTTGTTGAGTATCCATAAACACCTCATATATTTTTCTTGTAAATTTCCAATAAACCTTTTAATACAATTCTTGAATCTCGAATAAGTGGTAACCTAACTTCTTTTTCAATAAGTTTTGATAATCCACCTGTGAGTATAATACTAAATTCTTCATTAACTTCTTCTTTTATTCGTTGAACCATACCTTCAATTAAAACAACAGTTCCATAAATTATACCAGATTGTATGCAATGAATTGTATTATTACCTAAATATTTAGGTGGTAGTTTAATTTCAACTTCATGTAATAATGCTGTATTACCTGCAAGTGATCGAATTTGTAATTGTATACCTGGTGTAATAATTACACCATAAATAGTTTTATTTTTTACATAAATAAATTTATTTGCTGTACCTAAATCAATAATTAGTGTAGGATCGTTATTACTCAATCCTGCTGCATCAGCAATTAAATCAGCACCAACTTCTCTAGGATTATCTGCTTTAACAGAAATACCCGTTTTTGTTCCGGGTTGAACTAAAATTGGTGGTACATTAAAGTATTTTTCAGATATTCTTACAAGTGTTATAGTGATAGGGGGTACAACAGATCCAATAATTACACCTTTTACTTTAGATGGATCAATAAATTCTTTAATCGTTAAAAAATATTCATCTGGTGTTTTTGTAGTATCTGTATTCATTCTAAATGTTGAAATAATTTCATCATTTTCAACAACACCAACATATACACTTGTATTTCCTACGTCAAATAATAAAATCATATTTTTTACCTCATAATTATATTTTACTTTGTTTTTTCCATTTTAGGTAAAAAGGATTACTTTTTTTCTCATTTCTTATCGTAGTTAACTCATCATGACCGGGATAAACTTTAGTATTTGGGTTTATTTCATCAATGATTTTCAAAATACTTTTTTTCAAATCATAAATACTTCCACTCATAAGATCATGTCTACCAACATCATTATGAAATAATGTATCACCTGTAAATAATGCATTATTAACTAAAAATGAACACGAACCCTTGGTATGACCAGGTGTATGAATAACTTCAATAAATTGATCAGCCATTTGAATTTTATCATGATTCTTAATAAGTCTTAAATCGATATTCTTTCTTAAATATGGACGTTTAGAATTTGCATAACCATTATGTTTATCATCAAATAACAAATATGCATCATCTTCATGGATATAAATTGGTACTTTATAATCTTCAATTTGATGTACATGATCACTATGAGCATGTGTTAATAATACTAAAATAATTTCTCGTTCTTTTAAATCTCTTTGAATTTCATCATAACTATGAGATGGATCAATAACTATGCAAGTGTTGAAACGGCATACCATGTAAGTATGGGAAAGTTCGTCATTCCCTTTATATTGATAAATCATGCCTATAAATAGAAAAAAAACTATGCAATGATAGTTTTATCTCTTTTCTCTATGTAATGTGTATGTTCTTGAACGTGGGCAGTACTTCATTAACTCTAAACGATCAGGAGTTTTTTTCTTATTTTTTGTTGTATGATAATTTTCTTCTCCACATTCAGTACAAACTAATTTAACTAATTCGCGCATGAATATTCCCTCCAAACTTGCACTTTAAAGTATAACAAAAATCAATCTAAATAGCAACCATAAAATATTTAATTTGATAAATGTATTTCATAATCACATATATCTTCATAGAATGATGCTTCGTGGCTTACAAGAATTACTGTTCCTTGATATTCAATGAGTGCTTCTTTCAAAGCTTCTTTTGCTAATTTATCAAGATGAGATGTCGGCTCATCTAATATTAAACAATTTGATTTTACATTTCTGTTTAATGCAAATTTTAACTTCATTTTCTCACCACCAGATAATGTCTTTATTTTTCTTAAACACATTTCGTGATCAATACCATATGAAGCTAAAATTCCAAAAATTGTTTTTCTATCATAATCCTGATGCTGAAAATGTACATATTCAAAAGGTGTTGATTCTTCATCAAAATCCATAAGCTGTTCAAAATACAGTATTGAAACATTTTGAATCCATTCAAAATTTCCCTCAATTGGATTAAGTTGATACAAGATTGTTTTTATTAAAGTGGATTTCCCAACACCATTTTTACCTGTGATGACAACCTTATCACCCTTAGTAATTTTAAAGGTTAACGGTTCTACTAAAGGTTCATCATATCCTATGATAAGATTTTGAACTTTCAAAACATCTCTACCTGTTGGTGTATCATTGATAAATCGAATTTTAATTTGGCGTTCACTAATTGGTTTAGCAAGTCTTGGTAGTTTTTGTAACATTTTTCTTCTTGATTGAGCCATTTTTGATGTACTTGCACGTACAATATTTTTACGAATGAATTCTTCTGTTTTTTCAATGAATTTTTGTTGATTAATATATTCTTTTTTATAATTTTCTAGTCTAATTTCTCGTTCTTTTAGATAATAATCATAGTTTCCTTTATATCGCTCAATTTGTTTATTTTCAATACTAAATACTGTTTTTGCGATGTTTCTTATAAAGTACTCATCGTGTGAAACAACCAAAAAAGTTTTCTTAAATCCGTTTAAAAATTTTATTAACCACTCAACGTGTTTAATATCTAAAAAGTTCGTTGGTTCATCAAGTAATAAAACATCTTTTTCTTCTAATAAAAGCTTACTTAAAATAACTTTGGCCCTCATACCACCTGATAGATTTTTAATTGGTTCATTTAGAATAAAATTATCTAAACCTAATCCATTTATAACATTTGAAATTGTTGATTGAATACTATAAAAGTTGTCTTCTATAAGTTCTTCTTCAATACGATGTGCACGATTAAGTAATTTATCATAATCTTTTTCATCAGCAAGACTAATTGATTCATAAATTTTAATCATTTCTTCTTCTTTTTTAAAGAGTGGCAAAAAGACATCGTATAAGTAATTTTTCACAATCATTTCTGGATTAAGTTTAGCATATTGATCTAGATATCCCACTTTACTATAATTTATCCATTCAATAGATCCTTTATCCGGAAGTATTTCTTTATACAATAATTTAAGTAAAGTTGATTTCCCTATACCATTAGGACCTACAATCACCGCATGTTCACCTTCAAAAAGACGCATATTAGCGTCTTTATATATAAGTTCATCACCATATGTAAATGTTAAGTTTTTAACTTCTAAAATACTCACTTTTTAAATCCCTTTTCTAATGCTTCTTCTAATTCATGGTACCCTACAACATGCATTTCCCAAATAGGTTGATAGGGTTTTGTAAAAAGAATTTCTCTTTCATCATAATGATACATGTATGGCCCTTCATTCGGATAAATAATTACAATTTTCTTTCCTTTTTGAGTTGAGAAACTCATCATATTTTCTAAATCTGTTTGATAACTCGTTCTTTTTTCCCAAATTAACATTGAATTAAATTTTACTTTTGCTTTTGTTGGTGCATAAAAGAATGTTAATAAGTATTTTTCACCATTTAATTCATATTCATAATAAGGCTTTTTATAAATTAATTGGCCATACTTATTTAATACATTTTTTGAATCATTTAATATTGTTTTATTCGTTTTAAAATGTTTAAAACTTAAAAAACTAACAACTAAAATAACAACAATAACGATTAAAATTCCAATTAATAATCCTAAATATTCATTCATAATTCAAATACCTCTACATCCAATAAGTTATTTCCTTTAAATGTACAATGATAGTGAAATCTCCTTTTATCTTTCACCACATGCTCTATAAAATATGGAATATTATAACTTACACCAAGATTTTCCTTATCATTAATCCAATCTAATTTTTTCCATTGAAGAATACCTTCAGAAGTCATTTTAGGCGTTTGATATTCAAAATCATTAGGTAATTCAACTAAAAAAAGATGCATACCTTGTTTATAAACATTCGGTTCAGAATTCCAAGTAACAATACCTTTATCAACTAATTGATCTTTATTAATTTCAATTTCTGTTTCTTCAAAGATTTCGCGTATTATACAATCTTGGGGTGATTCATCAGTGGATAGTCGTTTACCACCAACACCGTTCCACATACCTTTCCAAGGTTGATTATATCGATTCATCATTAAAACTTCATCATTTTTCTTAATAAATGCCAATGTGAAAATATAGTTCATTTTATCAAGCTCCTATACTGTTACAATTATAACATGAGTATATATTTTAATATGTTTATAAAAGAAAAAAACATCCAGTTTTCTGGATGTTTATCTATTTGTAGTATTAATTGGGAGGTATTAATACTACCACAATTTTTAAGTCTTGTTGGGAGAGATCAAGACTTTTTTATTCTTTAAGAGTTACAAAAGGTAAACTCTTTTTAATAAACAAAAAACATAAAGTATATAAATGGTATAATAGAATATATTATGGATTTAATGGTCCATAAGGTAACGCAACTTCTGTATGTGGAATATCTTTGAAGTCGACTGTAGATTGTTCTACTTTTTCAATAGTAGAAACATTTGTTGTCATAGTTCCAAACATACCAAAAAACATCACAAACATAAGTATAATCGCTAATATTTTTTTCATTAATAACCACCTCTATACTGGTATTTTACATAATACATATATATATGTCCACGACATATATGTCGCATATGAAAGGAATGATACCCCATGGGCGTTGATACATCAAAAGAATTAGCACATTTTTTAGAAAAATTAAGGTTTCAACGTAATATTTCTCAAGAAGAATTTACGAGTGGAATCATATCAAACCGACAATATCAACGTTATATTCGTGGTGATTCCCCTATGCCTTTTCATCTTATCAATGCCTTTGCAGAGCGTTTGGATATTAAAAAAGATGTTCTTCTTTTAGAATTTCAAAATAGCACAGTTAAAGAATCCTACCAAATTGTAAGTTTTTTAAATCATATAACTGGGTTTGAATTTGAAAAAGCTGCTGAAGTTAAAAAACATATTAATCCTAACTATATTATCGATAAAGACAATTTAAAAATGTATAACTATAGTTGTTTACTTCATAAATACTATCAAAAAAACATGTCAGAAGATGAACTTAAAAACGATTTGATTTCTCTTATTGATTATCCATATCTATTAAATCGCCAATCAATATCAATGATGGAACTATTAGTTTTATCACAGCTTATTGACTTTGTAGACGAAACTGAAAAAGATAATATTACATCAGTAATTCAAAGTTTTTTTAATAATCCTGATTTAGTATGGACTGGTAGTCAAATCTTAACATACCATATTATCATATTCAGATTAGCTAAGTTCTTTGGTACAAGAAATGATTACCATCAAGTTATCTTTTATTCAAAGTATGGTATCAAATTAAATCATCAAGCAAAATCAATTATTAATCAACACTACTATCACTACTTCTTAGCTCTTTCATATTATCGTTTGAATAATATAAATTCTTTTGAAAAACATTTGTTTAAATGTTTAAATTTATTGCTTATAAATTTTGATGATTCAAAAAATAAATTACTTCTTGATATCATACAAAAAGACTTTAATATCGATTACAAAGATTTTATGATTGAATATATAAAAAAATCCCTTAGTTGAAATCTAAGGGATTTTTCTTAAACTAAGTATTTTTCAAATAGATGTTTTAAATAAATTAAACCTACTGTAAAGACTGAAATGACTGGTAATAATAATCCTACACAGAATATCAAGACACTCATAAGTGTGTTGTCACCATAAGTTGGATTTAAAAAGTTATATGGATACCAATTTGTTAAAGATCCTTGGATTAATATCACTATAAAATAGATTAAAGGAAAAATTAATGATACCCAGAAATCTCTTAACTTAATCTTATCTTCTAAAAATATAAAATAAAAGATCGCATAAAGAATTGGATTAATTGTATGAACGACATGATTATCAAAATTCATAGGTCCACTTTTAATTAACGTATGATAAATTATTCCTGTCATTAAGATTGCAACTAAACCAATCATAGCTATAAATTTATAATATCTGTGAGTATTATATTTTAACAAATATAATATTCCTATAACAAAAATTAAAATATTAGCTAAATTTGTAAAAAATCTTAATGATAATAAGATATCTAAAAATGTATCCTCAAAAGTCATTTGTAAAACACCATAAAAGAAAAAAGCAAATATAATCATAAAAATTGAATATTTAATTTTAGGATTTGTTCGTATTACTTGAATAAATGATTTGTTTTCCATAATCTACCTCCATTTAGTCAATATTATACAATATTGATTTTTGAAGATATAGATTATTGCTTACGCCATTTATAAACTACTAATAACCCAATTGATAATGATCCTATTGTCGCTAATATGATATATAAAACCGTATTTGAATTAAAAATTTCTAATTCTTCATTATTTATGAATTGATTAACTCGGACTAAAGCTTGTAATTTAACTGCTTCTTCATTTAATCTAACTTCTGCTTCGATAAGATACACACCAGGTATGTTTTCTTTATCTTTATATTCATTTTTGGTTATTTCTATTGAATCATATTCAAAATGAATTTGTTCTTTAATTAACATCAATATTTCATCTTCATTTAGTACATTGTTGTTATCTAAAATGATTTGATTTAAATTAATCAAAAAAATCGGATTCGTAGTATCTTTAACATGTATTTGAATTACTTTTTCTGTCATGTTATTACTTTTATCATACGCTCTTACGATAATTTGATAGTGACCAATCGTATGTTTTGATTGACTGTATGTGTCTTGATTGATAATGATTTTAACATTGTCTTTGTCTATTTCATCATAAGCAGATATATTTCGTAAAATTTCTTCAATAGTCAATGTCTCTTCTACTGAAATTTCATAGAATAATTGACCTGTAATTATTGGTTCTACATCATCGATAACATGAATAATGATTTTGTGTATTGTTTCGTTTAATGATTCATCTTTAACCGATACTATCATTTCATATTGTCCGATTTTATCAAAATTTGACTCATAAGGATGATCTAAAACATCGACACTAATAGCATCCACTGATGAATAATTATCTTTAATCTCTAATGTTTTTAGAATATCTTGAATAGAAATTTTAGATTTATAATTGGTATAAATTACACTAGAATTTACAATTGGTGACGTTAAATCTTTCACTTCAACATTCAATAATATTCTACTTATATTTTTAGATGAATCTTCGCATTTTAAAGAAATAAAATATTGACCAATTTTATTTAGATTCATTGAATAATTTTCTTCAACAATTTCAATTTTATCTGATATAAAACCATCATAATTATCATAAGCAACAACATAAGAAATAATATCATCCATACTTAGAGGATTATCAACATTAGATATAAATGTTAATGGAAACATTATCTCTTTATATCCAGTTTCTTTAATGATTCGAATTTCATGTTGTATATCTGCATTCATCTTATATGAGTCGTTTCCACTGTAGATTAATATATAACCTGTATTTTGTAAGGCTTTACCTTCTATTCTGAATTTTTGATCAATCATCATTTCTTTTACTATTTTATTTTTATCTAAATCTTTAATAATTACTTTATTATAAAATGTTTCAAATTCTAAAACAAAATCTAAATCTGAGACTCTAGCTTCAATTGAGTCATTATAATTAAATCGAATTAGTATATCATTCTCAAATTCTTTAAAATCTGCATATACATCTCCTTCTATCAATCTAAAAATTACATTAGTACTTTTTGCATATGTATGAGGTGTAACACCTAATAAGAATAATAAAATTGATATTGAATATAAAATTTTTTTCATTTTTGCTCACCTTTCTTTAATTCTTCTACTCAATAATAGTAAGAAAATGTAAATTTAACTTTTTGTTTTCATAAATTATAAAAATTTTTATTTAATCATTGACAATAAAATAATTACGTTATACAATAATTATGCTTTTGAAGATGCACCTTTAGCTCAGTTGGTAGAGCAACTGACTCTTAATCAGTGGGTCGTAGGTTCGAGCCCTACAAGGTGTACCAGTTTAAGGATTAAATAAGAGCTTAATTAGCTCTTTTTTCTTTCTTTCAATCTCATCTTATATGTTTACAAAATGATATACCTTACATCGTTAGTTTTTGATTTAAAAATAAAAAAACACCCTTTTATGAGTTAGTTCTCTTAAAACGGATACTTAAAAAAAAGAGCAAAGAGAGCTCGATTTCGATATTCAATCGGAGTTGTTCTAAAATCAGTTTGTTTAGTATTTCATCATATGCTTTATACTGTGGCTTACCTAAGACTATCCAATCATAATAACCGCTTCGTGAACACTTTAACTTACTGCATAAATACTTGATTGAATATTTATTTTTTAGTCCATCAATTACTTGATAATTTTCCTTTGTTTCCTTAAGTAAGCCACCTGTTTTTTTATATCTTCAGACACCTTTAGTTCCTTAATTAATTGATTTTTAGTCTTATCCTCTAATCAGATTGATTGCTTTGGTTGCCTTTGTTTGGTGTTGTTTCTTTGGTTGCTTTCCCATGTCTATCGACGGTTGTTCCATATTACCGATATTGCCTTACCCACCGAAGGATTACTGTACTAGATATCCAGTTTCTTCATTAACGCTTTGTAATCTCCAGTTTCCCGAGATAAGTACCCCCTTCACAATTTCATTCTTTTCATCGATTGTAAATTGTCGATGCTTAATTGTTTTTCTTTCTTTTACTTTTCCCTCTTTAAAATATCTTAAACAAAAAACAGAGTTAAATGCTTTATTTTGCATATAACTCTGTTTTTTTTATTTTTATGTACGTTTTAAACTAATACTTTCTTATATAGATGTTTATTTTTTAATTCTTTTTCCTTTTTCATAGTATTTAGGTCCATGATCGTTATAAATTATATTTCCATTTTCAATAACCATTAAACCGTCATCATATAAAGCGTGTATAGGTCTAGGATGCATGTGAGATACTTTTCTCATTGATTTCTTTTGTTGTTTTCTACGATTAAAGTGCACTTCTACACCAAAATCTTTAACAAACCCTAGTCCATCATGAATTGAAAATTTATGATAATCTCTATCTTTTGATATATGGAACCAATCAAATTGAATCATTGTTCCAGCACTTGGTCCCATAAAAATTTTGTTTTCTTGTTTTTGCAGGACAGGAACTAACTCATATTCATTTAATCGATCCATAAATCGATCTGGTGCACCACCAGGTAAAAAGATGATGTCAGCATTTTCGATTTTTTCTATAGCTGATTCTTTTGAATCAACATGGTAGATAATCCAACTTATGTTATCTTCTTGAACTTCAAAACGAGATAGTGGCTCCACAATATGCAAATACCACTTTCCTTCAGGTCTACTATACTCCTTTTCATAATTTTCTTGTAAGAAGGCATTATCAAAAAAAGAGAATGCTATGACACATATTTTAGACTTCTTATTGATATATTTTTTTAATATATCATAATACCTATTTTCATGAAAAATTGTTCTTGAACTTAATATATTTATCATAATTCTATTGTATCAAAATTAATTAAAAATAAAAGTTATACGTTTATTTATTCAAAAAATAAAAAGTTAGAATAAAATTCTAACTTTTTTTAGTTACCAAAGGTACTAATAATCCACTTTCCAATGAATAAGGATAAGGATAAGCAGTTTCTTTCATTCTTTTAAATAAAACGAAAACCAATCGTCGTTCATAATCAATACGAGTAACGACACCGTAATCTTTTTCCCCTTCAACTCTAATGCGTTCTCCAATAATGTATGTATCATTACACCATGCCATAAAGATACAACCCCCTTTTAATCTATCTTCATTATATCATACTTTTAAAATGAAATCTTTTAGCATTTTTCCGATAATGAATACAATATCATCATCTTCAATTGATTTAAACCATTCAAAAAATATTGAATATTTTTCTTGATTAATAGCTTGTATTAAAAGATTTATGTGTAATTCAAAGAGTGGATGATCTTTATCATTAAGCTCCGAAACATAAGTTGTGTATTGTTGAATTTTCAAAATTTCATGTTTTAATTCGATTAAAAACATCGGATATGTAATATTAGGTAATTTAATTTTTTTATTATTTAATTGAGTATTCATCTTATATAATCCTAATATTTGATATAAACAAGCTGTATTTATCACATCCGGATAATTATTTTTAATTGTAAACACTTTAGCAAGTGCTTTAATACGTGTACTAAATCTATTTTTTGTTTGTATATCCAAATTTTGGTCATTTAAAAATTGTTGTTCAATTTGACTTATAAGTAAAAGATCATAGTTGTTATTAGATACTTTATTAAAGAGTTTAACTAATAAACCGGTTGTTTTATCTTTATTAGGAATTTTTCTAATAAATTGACTTAAATCTTTCATAAAGAATTTTTTTTCTTTTTGATAAGATTCTATCATTTCATCAAAATACACAGTTGTCTCTTCTTTATGAATTTCTTTATCTTTAATAATATATGTTTGATAAGCAATTGTATCACGTGTTACTTTATCATCAAGTAATAACGAAAATCCATATGAACCATCATGATATGTTCTAAGTGTTGGATGTCCAACAATATCATTACGAATATATTTTAATTTTCTTAATACATGATTTTGGTTAATGTTAACGTGATATTTAAATTTTGTAGTTACTAAACTTAGTTGATAAATTGCATCTATTCCCACAAATAAGGCTTGCATTAAACCATATGCATCCAATAAAATTTCTGATTTTAATTCATCATTGCGTTTCAAAAAAGCATCAATCATTAAATCAACATCTTCTAACGCACTTAATGCACTTTGAGCTCTTATTTGTTGGTCAAATGGCAAATTCTCAATAAAATTTTTCACTTAAATTGCTCCTTTATCTTATAAAATAATTGATCTGCATCTATTTTTTTGAATAGATCACCTTCAATATATCTTACATCAATATTTTCTAGAAAAGCTTTATCTTCTTTTTTATTAACATTTCTTACGATAAATGCCATTTGATGTTCTTCTAGCAATATTTTTAATTTTTGAATATAACTCTGCCATTTTGGTTGTGATTGATAATCCAAGTGTAACGCATGGAACGGATATGTTAATGCAACATCAACACTTGTTGTATCCATCCCAATACCAAATTTCATAAATTCATCAATTACTCGAATGTACTGATTAGATTTAATTTGATCACCTTTAACCTTAAAACGAATAAATTGATATGGAATTTGATATTTTTGGAACATTTCAAATACGTATTGATTAAATGTAGGGTCCATCATGGTTTCTTTTGAAATAGGGATTGTAATTTTAATTAAATTATTAGTTTCCTGTTCCAATGCATGTAAAAATTCTAATACCATTCTTACATGATATTTTTCTAAATCTAATAATCGATTACGTTTTTTAGCTATAGTAAGTAGATACTTAATATCAACATTAAGTTGATCTACCTTTAATTCAGATTCATATTGCCAAACGATATTGCGTTTAACATCAATAATTTGATTAAAGGATAAATTAAGTTGTTGGTTTTCCATTGCTTCATTTAAACATTGTATAATTTGTTGTTCGAATACTTCATTCTCATATATTGAATGCTCATAAAATACATATTTTTCATCATGTGTGGTACGTTTTAGATAATCCAATGATAATTCTAAATATCGATATAACTTGTATGGAAGTTTTTCTTCAGTAACTACAGGATATCGTATAATTGCTATTTTTGGTTGAAATTTCTCATAATGTATTACTTGAGATTCATAACTCTCCATATATTTGATGTAATCCTTAATAAGTTTAGTTACCGTTCTAACATCATTCATCGGTACATAAACAAATAATTTATCATCACTAAAACGATAGGTTTCACCCTGTTCAAAAAATTTTTTTGTCACATTTGAAAATTCTTTAAAATATTGTTTTGTTATATCGTAACCATAAATCGGTAATATAAATTCATTAAATGAAATGAGCATAAATGATGATTTTGTTTGAATATATTCTGAAATTTTATCATTTAATGCATTAAAATTCATTAAGTTTGTATCAAAATCCACTTTTGATTCTTGAATTAATTTATTCTTTTCTTCTAAATGATTTGTTATATTTTCAAAACGTGATATAACTACAATCTCTTCCCCTTTTTGAATAGAGGTAAAATATTCAGTTATATATTTATCTAAATAATGGTATGTAATTTCAGCTTGTTGATTTCCACGTATAAATAATTCTTTAATTGTTGATTCATATCGATGAATATCTGATGGGTGTATATTTCTTAAAAAGATTTCTAAAGGATCATATTGATTGATAGATAGTAAATTTTGAGCACTAATATTATATTTTGACTGATTTTTGCTCATGATACGAAGAGAAAATATAGGCGATGCAAATACATTTTCTAAAAATTGATTTTCTTTTTTTTCAGCTCTGACTCGCTTATCATCTACCATCAATGCATAAATAATATTTGACAAACCTTTGAATAAGTCATAATATATGCCCGGATCTTGAATTTCTTTTTCAAGATGTACAATAAATACTCCTAAATCATAAATCGGATATGCATAAATATATCCAACCTCTTCACCATAAGGTTTATTTGTTAATACATTGTTGATATCTTTAAATTCATTAAGTAATCCAAAAACATCATCACCGTTTTTCATTACTGTTTTAATGACTGTATTTTCAATCATTTCAGGTAATAAAACTTTATCATATAGTCTTTCAACTTTATAGTTATATAATCTTGAGTCTTTATAATCATAGATAATAAAATCTTTAACCTTTATATATTCATCTACTTTAATGAAAAACGTTCTAAAAATATCTCTTAAGTTTTTATCATAAATTTGATGTGCATAAGCAATTAAATCTACTAAAATATGAAAATGTTCTAAATTAATATTACGTTTCTTATCGGATTTTTCAAAAATAACTGTTGGTTGATTAGGTTCTACTTCAAAAACTTTTGGTTTTTGCTTCTTCTCTTCTTTTAATAAATTTTTAAGTTTTTTCTGATAAATATCAAATGAAAGTTTATTATTTGTTGTTTGATAAAACTTAGTAAAAAGTTCATAATATGATTTTTGATATTCCAATGGAAAACTATCTATTTTTTCACTAATATCTGCATCTATAATTGTTATTTGATGTGCTTTATTTTCTTCTATATATATTTTTAATAATGCTAAATTAGCATCTTTATCATAGATTGAATGATTGACATATTTTTGTGCAATATGTTTCAATTCATCATAATTTTTCAAATTATATAAAGCTTTTAAATAAGAAGGTATATACGTTTCTTTAGGATCGATTTGTTTTAATGTATCGATTAAAGGTATAACTTTATGGTCTTCTTGATTTTCTAAATAAATCACTAATAATTCATTCAAAATATTTACTTTAATTTGGTCTGGTAAGTGATCTTTAGCTAATATTTCTAAATCAATTAAATATGGTTGGTGTGTTCTTTTTTTGAATTCAATTAGATCTAAGTGTGCTTTATATTTTTCAAGTACTGGCAATACGTTTTTTCTTAATTGTATAAATTGATAAGCTAAATCATATTTTTTTACTTCTAGCAAAGATAAAAACATGACTTTAAAAAAGGCATCATCTTTTTCAGATATGAACTTTTCTTCATTTTCTTGATAAAATTTAAGCCCTAATTCAACATTTTGGTCATAAAGTTTTAAGTCATATTGAAGTTCTAATCGTTTATAAAAAAGTCTTTTATATTTTTCAAAACTTAAAACTTCATTTTCCAGATAATGAATAATATTTGGCAAATCGTCAATATTTACAACTTCATTTATAAGTTGTTCAATTGTTTTCATAGAATCCCACCAATTCAAGATAAAAATTTGTTGCAAAATTTAAATATTTCTTTGCAATTTCTCCAAAATCCATGTGTAATTTTTCTGATAATCCAACTTCATCTTTATAGTTTGCCACAATATGCCATTGAAGTACTTGATACATTCTATAATATTTTACCTTATTGATTTCTTCAATCGTTGGTTTTCTTTCTAAATAAGCTTCAAGTAAAATTAATGTATCTTTAAATTCAATATTGCCAAATGATGCAATATCATAATATGGATCGTTCATTCCAGAAAATTCCCAATCAAGTAAATATACTTTATTTTGATATTTAATAAGATTACTTCTTTGAGCATCACCATGACAAAACACCTTAGGTTGTTTACTAAAATGGTTATTATACAAATTAAACCAAAAATCTTTTAATACATAATAAGCATCAGTAGGTTTATTTTTTAATAATGATTCATAGTGATTAAGTCGCTCTTCTAAGCGGTAATCAAAACCTTCTAGATTAGATTGATGTAATGTTTTTAATGTTTCTGCAACTAACCTTACACCATTATTTGATAAATTTTTAGATAATACTTCTCCATCAATAAATGTTGATACTTTACTACCAGTTTCAACATCAAAATAAATGGTTTTAGATGTTAAATTTAAATGTTCAATTAATTTTAAATGTTCATACTCAATTTTTGGTGTAACGATTACATCGCCCTTATCACCAATTAAGCGAAATACAAATGGATTCCCATCAACAAAAACTTTGTATGTATAGTTGCTCATTCCACCTAAAAATCTTGAATCAACAAGAATGTTATCTTTATGGACTAAAAAAGCCCTTTCTCCTAATTTTAATAATCTATCTGTAATTGTCATCATGAAACCCTTCCTATTTACAACTTTGTATTTCTTTTCTATTATAACATTAAAAAATAACTTATATTTAGTATAATAGTATTATATTGATGAAAGTGAGGATTCATATGCAAAACAATTTTAACCAAGAGTACAATGATTTTTCATCATTAACTGTATCAAATGAAGATTTAGAAATACTGAATAAACCTAGATATATTATTAGTATTTTTACATATCTAGCTTTTCTAATCTTACCTAGTTTATTTGTTATACTATTTGTTCTTCCTTATGTTCTTGATAATAAATCTTTAATTATTCAAGCAGATTCTTTTGAAAATTCAATTTATACTGCTTCACTTGACACAAATAGTTTATTAATTATAAAACCAGAAGCTTTTGATAATACTCAAGATTCATATCAAGATTTTTTCATCGAAGTATATAAAAAAGATAATTACTCTGTTTATGTACATATATTAAATCCATTTATATTAGAAAAAACATTCTTTGATTCAAATAAAAAGCTTACCGATGATGCGTTTAATAAAATCATGTCTGGTGAAATTACTGAATGGTACAATAGAAGTTTCATATCTATTTACGTACCTAAAGATGATGTTGCAAGTTTTGTTCCAATTACATTAGAAACACTTAGTATCACAGATGGTGATATAATTATTACTGATTTATTTAATCAAATCATTAATTTTGTTAGTTATTTAGTATTTGCTGCATTACTAATTTATATCTTAATGCCATCGATCAAATTAGATATACCTCAACTAAAAGCTTTATCAAAAAAAGAAATTGCAACTCGTTCTGGTATAGGCGTTTTATGGATTTTGGCACTTGGAATTGTGTCCAACACTATCAGTTTTATGCTTTATCGAATTTTCGATATTATTCCTGAAACTTCAATGAACCAAATGATGATTAACAGAGCACTAAAGAGTCCAGGAGCTATCTTTATCATTCTAACTGCTGTTTTTGTTGGACCTATTGTGGAAGAATTAGTGTTTAGAAAAAGTTTTTTTGGTTTAATTAAAAATCCAAAAATTGCATTAACTGTTTCTTCTGTTTGCTTTGGTTTAATTCATATGACAACTGAAATTCTTCAAGGTGATATTTTAATGGTTGTCATCAATGGTATTGGATATATTTCAGGTGGTTTAGCTTTAGGTTATATATATATGAAAGAAAATAAAAACATATTTATTCCAATCATTGCGCATATGGCTTATAACTTATTAAGTATTGTTTTAAGTATTCTAGGATAAAATAAAGGTCCTATAACTAATATGGAGGTTTAATCCATATCGACCTATAACATATATGGAGGTACACCACACCTATAACAGATGTGGAGGTACCTCCATTTTTTGTTTACTGTAACGATAAATCTATAATTATTTTTAGTTTTTAAGTGGTGTATCTTTGTTGATAGAATACATAATTTTGTTTCTTAATCTTCTAAAGTCTCTAATCCCATTAGAGGCTTTGATAAGAGTTTTTATTTTAGAGTTTGTAGATTCAATAGGTCCATTAGATATACGTCTG
>NZ_JHXL01000002.1 GCF_000687735.1 Acholeplasma equifetale ATCC 29724
CGTAAATAAACCTGCTAAACCAGGATTAGTATTCCATAGTTTTGCAGAACATAAAGATTCACCAAAAGTTTTAGTAGCACAATATGATCGTGAAAACAAAGAAGATGTTATTGAAATTACAGTTATTGGTGGAACAATTAGTCCTGAAGCACCACTTTATAATGATTTAGTTGAATTAACACCAACTAACCCTGAACAATTTAGTTATTGGGCAGATGAAGATGGACAAGTTGTTTCAACAAATCCAAACTATGTTATTTCAGCATTAAAACCAGTTACTTTAGAAGCTGTGTATGATGAAGACTTTGTAGCAAAACCTTCTGTATATCTCTTTAATGTATCAGGTATTTTCGAAGGCAAACAAAGTTTTTTAGGACATGTTAATTTAGTAGATGGTTATGAATTAGTTGAATACGGTTTATTAGTAAGTACTGATGTTAAGGTATTAACATTTGAAAATGCTACAAAATTAGTATCTAGTGCTATGTCACCAGCACATGAATTCTTACGTTCTTTAAATGAAGGTACATATAAATCATTTAGAGGTTATGCAATCTTTAAAGGTACAGATGGATTAGTTACTGTTTATAGTGAGAATAATTTTGTAAAAAACAGCGCTTTAGCATATCATTTTGATTTTAATGTAAGCGAACAACCAAATAATTATGGTTCTGAAGATAATGGATATGTGTCAAGTTATTCATATAAAAATTTGGTTGATAGCAGTGATTTTATAATAAGTTTCAAAAGAGTAGCAAAGAATAAAGGAGGGAATTTTAACTCTGATGCACTGGTTATATCACCAAGAGTAGATCAAGGTGGTGGAGAGTCTTATGCTGAATTTGACTTTGCTCATCGAGTTGATGGTGAGTTAACTTTCGAAATTGGCTATTGGAATGCTACTGCTACTTCATTATTCACTGTATTCGAAGTTCAGACATGGAATAACAATGAATGGATTACACTTAAAGATTTATTACCAGAATTGAGTGGTACTACAATAAAGAATATTTCACTAAGCATTGGTTCTACTAAGATTAGATTTTACGCTGAGTCAGAAAATTCTGGTAGTAACAATGCGAGAGTTCTAGTTGACAATTTAATGATTTCAAGTAGTGCTGATTCCAAAGCATATAATGTAGACTTTAAAGTTGATGATTCAATTCATTTTACTCAAGCTATTATTAGACACGATAAATTAGATAAACCAAGTAATCCTACAAAAGTAGGTTATGAATTTATTGGTTGGTTTGATGAAAACGATGTTGAATTTAATTTTGATACACCAATCACAAGACATATGACTTTAACTGCTAAATTTGAAGCATTACCTCAATATACAGTTTCATTTAACTTAAATGGAGGGACTGGTGATGATGATTACAGTGATCAAGAATTATTCCTTGGTGATTTAGTAACAAAACCAGCAGATCCAACAAAAGAGGGATTTATATTTGCGGGATGGTTTGTAGATAATGAGACATTCTTAATTGAATGGGATTTTGAAAATACCCAGGTAGATTCGGATATTATACTATATGCAAAATGGGTTTCAGCAACTACAGAATATAAAGTAACATTCAATTCAAATGGTGGTAGTGAAGTTTCTTCACAAACCGTAATTGTTGGTAACAAAGTAACAAAACCAGCAGATCCAACAAAAGAAGGATTTATATTTGCGGGATGGTTTATAGACGATAATACATTTGAAAATGAATGGGATTTTGAAGAAAACATTGTTATAGCTGATATTACTCTTTATTCTAAATGGATTTTACTAGAACCAACAGTAGTTGAATATATTTTCACATCCAAAGACTGGCGTGCTGATAAATATGTTGATGGAATAAAAATTGGTACTGAGAATTGGACTAGTGGTAAAGATGGAAACCAATATCAAAGTGGGAGAGGAGTTCAGGTTACTTCCGGTGCTTCTGGAGCAAACGGAACATCATCGATTGAATTTACAAATGTTGTGTCAATTGAAATTACATATTCAACCAATGCATCAAGTGGGGCTGGTAAAATTAAGACATTAATTGGTGGGGTTGAAGTACAAAACTTTACTGTAACAACATCAGGTGGAATTACCAATAGATCTGCAGGAATAGTAGAAGTGGACGGATTAAGTGGTAATATCAAAATTGAAGTTACAACAACAACAAACTCAATCTATATTTATAGTATAAAAGTAAAATATTTATCGAATTAACCCCTACAGAAGATAATGAAGAGCCACAGATAACACTTAACCCAGCATATACTAACAATCAAGTTAAGCTATCTGTAGGGGATGAGTGGAACCTACCTATTGTAACTGCTATAGATAATGTTGATGGAAATATAAGTCACTTAGTAGAAGTAGATTTGAGTTTAATTCAACCATTCTATAACAGTACATTAGGTAAATATGTGTTTTCATTAATCGGGGATTATGAAATTATATATAGTGTTTCAGATGAAGCTGGGAATATAACTACACTTGTATTAACAATTGTAGTAAGTGAATCTTCAAGTGGAGAATTTGAAGGTTATTATGCATCATTAAGTGGTTTAAGTGGACAAGCTTTAGTTGATGAACTATATAGAATCCTTAATGATACTGGGCAATATGAAACAACTACTTATGGCCAGGCAAGATATTATCTTGGAGAAACTGATCGATGGGTTACATATGATTCAGATTACTTATACTTAATATATACAGATACTTTGCGTACATCTAAAGATAGTGGATTTCAATTTGATGGATACGCATCACCAATATGGAATGCCAATAACGATGGAACACAATCCACTTGGAATAGAGAACACGTTTGGGCTAAGTCACTTTTTGGAACAGGAAGCTATGATCCAAGTGATAATACACGTGGTATAGATGCCGATTTGCACAATCTTCGTGCAGCTGATACAAACGTTAACTCAACAAGAGGTAATAATTTATTTATCAACCAAGTATATGTTGCTCAAGGATTTGGTAACTATAGTGGTAAATGGTATCCGGGTGATCATCATAGAGGTGATGTCGCTAGAATCATTTTCTATATGGATATAAGATGGGGGTCATTAACCAACATTTCAAAGATTGGTGATCTTCAAACATTTATCGAATGGCATAAAGCTGATCCAGTCGATGAATTTGAAATCTATCGAAATAATAAGATATATGAGTATCAACATAATCGAAATCCTTTTATCGATCATCCTGAGTTAGTTGATATGATTTACGGTAATTAATAGAATATAAACCTCCAAGGTTGAATTAGCTTTGGAGGTTTTTTCAAATCGAAGGGGCCATAAAAATGAAGAAAATCAGTTTAATTTTTATCTTAAATATATTTTTATTGGTATTATTTGCGTGTAACAATAATACAGTTTTAACGCGCTTAGATACACCTAAAAATATAGTAGTTGATAAAAATCATATAACTTTTGATAAAGTTCAATATGCAGAAAAATATATTATTAATTTAAATGGTGTTAACCATACTATAAATACGAATGAATTTACTATTAATGAAGAAGGTGAATTCACAGTAAGAATTAAAGCTTCTGCAGAAGGTTATTTAGACTCTTTATTAACTGAAGATATTTTTGTTACTGTCAAATTTTTAAATTATCCGGATAATATAAGAATTGAGAATAACCGTATTGTTTATGATTTAGTTATAGGTGCTGACAGTTATAATATTAAGATTAATGATACTATATATAATACTGCTAAAGATATTATTCCTTATTTAGAAGAAGGAGAATACAAAATTCAAATCCAAAGTGTATCTAAAACATTTGTAGATAGCAAATATTCACCTATTTTATCAATTGTGATATCAGGAGATGAATATTTACATACAAAACATCAATATCGATATAGTTTTAAATCTGAATTTGATTTACCACTTTATCACTATTTAAAATCAGTTAATAATTTAGTTTATGAATTATATTTAGTAAAGGATAATAAAGAATTACAAATTGATAAATCAAACACTTATGTTAAAGATCAAATTGTTTATTTAAAAAACGATTATATTAAATCACTTGATAAAAATACACAGAATTTCGTTTTACGTACAAATCTTGGCGAACATGAAATTGAACTGATTATCAATGAAAGAGAATTACCATATGTATATAGTGATTTAAGAGTTCAAAATGATTATTATCATGATGTTATCTTTAGAATTGAAAATTTTGGGTATGAATTAAAAGAAATTAAGGTTTCTGATCAAACAATAGAAAAATATACATATCAAAATAATATTTTATTAATCAAACAAGAATATATAAAAGAATATTTTACTAAAAATGAATCTAAAACTGAATTAGTATTAAACTTAATATTAAAACATGAAAATGGTAATTCGATTGTAATTATCTTAGTTATAAAAAGATAAAAAGCCTATGAAAATATAGGCTTTCTTCATGTTTAGTATTTAAATATACGCGATTATTTTATGATATAATTGTTTTAAAGGGGCGATAGAGATGGTTAAAAGGGGCATCATTTTATTTTTTTCATTGTTTATCTTAATAGGTTGTTCATCAAATGAAAAACCTATTGAAAGACTTAACACACCAAGAAATTTAGAAATTCATAAAGATGTATTAACGTTTGATCCAGTCGATAAAGCAACAAGTTATATTTTAAATATTAACGGTGAAATGATTGAGATTACTGAAACAACCTATACATTTTTAGAAGAAGGCGAATATAGAGTTAAAGTTAAAGCTATTGCAGAAGGTTTTTTAGATTCGCTTTATTCTCAAGTTCTTGAATTTAATATGATATTTTTAGATTACCCTAAAGACATCCAAGCAGTTAATAATAGAATTGTTTTTGAACCTGTAGAAGGTGCAGATAGTTATAATATTGAAATTAATGGCGTTGTATATAATTCTATATTAGATATTGTTCCATCATTAGAAGTTGGTACATATCAAGTCCGCATTCAAGCGATTTCTGATCAATATGTAGATAGTGATTTTTCTCCGGTTGTAACAATTGATATACTTGAACACCAAAAGAAAATTACTTCAAATGAATATACATATAGTTTAAAATCAACATCGGATTTATTGATATATGATTATGAAGAAAATGAAATAATTTTAAGATATGATGTAAGTTTGATTACATATCACATGTCACAAACTTTAGAAACAGTAGTTTCAAATATTAAAGATGAAGTTTATATAAAAAATGATGCTTTTTATATAAATAGTAAATTCTTAATTAATTTACCTCAAACAACGAAAGCGTCTTATGATAATACATATACAATACGCCTAACAACAAATCTTGGACAACACGATATAACGATAAAATTCAATCAAAAAGATACGGTTTACTTGATGAGCGAAAGTATTGTTACATCTGATTTTAAACACGATGTTAAATTTATCTTCGATGTGTTTGATTATACATTAGATAAAATTACATCAAATACTTTTGAAGTTAAAGATCAATTTACATTTGAAGAGGGTATATTAAGGGTAAATATTGATTTTATTACGAATTATTTTAAAGAAAATCCAGGTGTTAAAGAATTAAACTTTAAAGTTGAATTTATTAATAAAGATAAAACATCAAATGTTTCATTTAATTTAAGCATTAGAAGATAAAAAAGGTAGGAAATAATCCTACCTTTTATTTTGCTTGTTTTGGTTTGATTGGATAAATACCAGATACTGGAATTGAGAACATGAATCCAGCACCTTGGATGTCTGATTCACTTAAAATATCATGAATTGATTCAATGATTAAATCTTTTTTACTTAAATCACTAATAACTGTGAAAATTGTTTTTGAACCTTTAGTAGAAGCAGATTGTTGGAATGGACCTGATAATAAGAAATTAAATCCTTCCTCACGCATAATTGCACGAGCCATACCTTCAGAATCAAGAATAGTAGCACCACGTACTTTAAGTTCTAACATTTTCCCTAAAATTTTATCCATATAGGATAAGTCGTTAACAACGATAAATAAAACTTCCACCTATGTATCCTCCTTTAAGATTATATATGTGAATCATCTAATTCAGATGGTTGGTTTAAACGATCAAGTGCGTATAGTTCTCCAGATTTTGTAAGTGAGTACTTAGCAAAAATTGGACCCATTGTTTCATAAACTAAAATTGATAACATGATAATTGTTGAAATTACAGGATAGAATGATCTCATTTGTGAGTATACCACAACTAAAAGACCAATTGAAACCCCACCTTGTGGTAAAAGTGCAATACCTAAGTATTTTTTAACTGTAGGTTCGCTTTTAACAATTTTAGCACCAATCGCAATACCAAGAATTTTACCACTACCACGAGCGATAATATAAACGACACTAATACCTAAAACTAAAATATCTGAACGAATTACACCTAAATCTAAACTTGCACCTGCTAATACGAAGAAGATAACAAAGAATGGTGTAGCTAGATCGTTAATTGAGTTGAAGTTTGATTCAGGTTTTTTAGCAATATTAGCGACCATTGAACCAACCATGATGTTTGCTAGTAATTGACTAAATTCTAAACCAAAATCTTCTAGATAATGGTTTAGTAAATAAATAGATCCGATAGTAAATAAAATAGCAGTAATACTTAATACTTGGATATCGTCTCTAATGGATTTGAAAAGGTTAGAAATTTTAGATAAGATAAATCCAATGACCATACCAAGGATGATAGAACCAAATACTTCAATAAATGGTTTTGAAAACATTAATGCCGGGTTTGTAATTGTTGAATGTCCCGCAAGAATTTGTGCAATTGAAATAAAGAATCCGAAGACAACAATACCATAAATATCATCTAAAGCTGTAATAGGTAAAATGTTTTTAGTCACTGGACCATATGCACGGTATTGACGAATAACAAGTAATGTTGCAGCGGGAGCAGTAGCAGCACTCATACTTGCAAGAATCATTGCAAAGGCTATGTTATTATTTCCTAAAATTTGATAACCAGGTTGAATAATTTCTGGTTTTGGTACAAGAAGCATAGCAATAAATACTAATGCTACAGCACCTAATACTTCAAATGTTGTTAGAATAATAACTGATTTCCCCATCTTTTTGATGGATTTTATTGCGAATTCACTACCAATAGAAAATGCGATAAATGCTAATGCAATTTCACTTAAAAACTTTAAGTTTTCATTATCTTTTGGTGTGATAATACCTTCGAACCCTGGAAATAGTAACCCCCAGCTTGGTCCAAGTAAAAGACCTAATACTAAGTAACCACTAACATTTGGTAACTTAAATTTTCTAGCGATGATGGCACCAATAAAACCAACAGCTAAAACAATTGATAATTTAAATATAAGTAAATACGTTTCCATGCAATTATCCTCCTTTTTACAACTTTAGACATGAAAAAAAACGTACAAACATAAATGTTTTATACGCTTAATGACTCCTATGAGGTTAGCTGACGGATTCAGGACATTAAGTATCCTTACAATAAAATATTGATTCACCCCAATAAATGGTTCCCCCACTCAAAGTATTTTGTTGACTCGGAGTTGACACTATAATTATACATTTTTTGAATGAAAAAGCAATGAAATTATATCATCGCTTTTACATTCGTATTATTCATATCTTTAAAGTATATGTAATTGTAGTTAATTGTGTATGGTATGTTGTTGTTTTTTAAAGACTCAATAAGGTTAGTAACTTCATTTTTTGGAATATGAAATTCATATTCAGTTAAACCAACTTCCAAATCTAATTTATTAGGTATTCCAGTACCTTGCCAAGTGTTAAATCCAACATGGTGATGATACCCGTGATCAGAAACAAAGAAAGCTTTTGGACCATATTCCATGGTTGGTTTTAAACCTAATACATCTAAAAAGAATTTTTTACCTTTTTCGATACTTGAAACATAAAGATGAATATGTCCCATAATTGTACCATCAGGGATTTTAGTAAAGGGCTCATTTGCGGCACTTTTAATTAAATCTTCATAGTCTAACATAAGGTTTTCTGCTTGGTCAAATGGAGGCCATTTTTCTTTTGGTTTATCGGCATAAATTTCTATACCGTTACCTTCTGGATCATCTAAATAAAATGCTTCACTAATACCGTGATCGGAACCTCCTACAGCAGGAATTCGATTTAGGATAACATGTTTAATGAATTGTCCTAAATAATTTCTATTTGGTAACAGTAATGCAAAATGATAAAGCCCTGTTGAACGTCTTTTTTCTAAAGCATTTGGTTCATGAATTAATGTTAATAAATGTACGTTTTGATATGTACCAAGTTTATAAATATTGTCTTCTTTTGAGATCAATTTAAGGCCAATTGCTTTCTCATAAAAATTTAGCATGGCATCAATATTTTTAACGATCAAACTTACATTTTTTACATGTTTGATATTTTGGGTATGAAAGTTTTCCATCATAAAAACCCCTTTCTAATTTCAATTATAAAATAAGGGGTGTTTTTTATTGGAAAAAAGGCATTTTTAGAGCGTATAAAATATGTAAAAACATCGATAAAAATAAGAGTATTTATTTAAAATAAAAAGTTGTTGACATCACCTATCAATAATGATAGAATAGTAACGCGTGTAGACACACCATAGTGGAAGAAAGAATTTCGTACCACATACTTATAGATAAAGAAGGAGGTCGTGTTATGGCAAAGAAAGTCGTTAAACAAGTTAAATTGCAAATCCCTGCAGGAAAAGCAACTCCAGCACCACCAGTTGGTCCAGCACTTGGTCAAGCTCAAGTTAACATTCCACAATTCGTTAAGCAATTTAACGATATGACTCAAAATATGATTGGTTACATTGTACCGGTAATTATCAATGTCTACGATGATAGAACATTTGATATTGTTACTAAGACACCACCAGCTTCTGACCTACTCAAGAAAGCAGCTAAAATCGAAAAAGGTGCTAAAAACCCTAAGAAAGATAAAGTTGCTACAATCACTAGAGCACAGTTGGAAGAAATCGCAAAAACTAAGATGCCAGATTTAAACGCACACACTGTTGAAGCAGCAGCAAACATCATTGCGGGTACTGCTAGACAGATGGGCATCACAATTACTGAATAATTTAGAAAATTAAACGTTTCTAAATTGTGGGAGGAAATCCCGTTATACCACATTTAGGAGGAATATCATGAAACGAGGAAAGAAGTACTTAGAAGCGATCAAACTAGTTGATAAGACTAAGAAATATTCTGGCTTAGAAGCTGTTGATCTAGCTAAAAAAACCTCTGTTACTAAGTTTGATGCTACAGTTGAAGCTGCATTCCGTTTAAACGTTGACCCAAGAAAAGCTGACCAAAGTTTAAGAGGTGCTATTAGCTTACCTCATGGAACTGGTAAAGACGTTCGTGTTATCGTTGTAGCAAAAGCTGACAAAGCTAAAGAAGCTTTAGCAGCTGGTGCTGATGCAGCAGGAGATGTAGAATTAATTGAAAAAATCAGTGGCGGTTGGTTTGAGTTTGATGTTATGGTTGCAACACCAGACATGATGGCTCAACTCGGTAAATTAGGTAGAGTATTAGGTCCTAAAGGATTAATGCCAAACCCTAAAACTGGAACTGTTACTGTAGACGTTGCAAAAGCAGTTAAAGAAATTAAAGCAGGTAAAATTGAATACCGTACTGATAAAGTTGGTAACATCCATGTTCCAATCGGTAAGGTTTCATTTGAAGCTAACAAATTACATGAAAACTTACTTGCAATCTACAATCAATTAATTCGTATCAAACCAGCAACAGTAAAAGGTACATACATTCAAAACATTTCCGTTTCAACAACAATGGGTCCTGGTATCCATGTTGATGAAACATTAATCAAAAAGTAATAATCAATAATTAAATCATTATAAAGATAAATACCTAAGACAGTAGCTGATCAATGGATCTTAATTTGCTACCGAGGAAAAATCATCTGGAATAAATTTTTCTCTCTTTTTGTCTTATGGATTTGAAGAGAGATTTTATTTTTTTGAGAAATAAAATCGAAACAGAAACACCCAAAAGGAGGCAGACATGCAAAAAGAAGCTATTCTTCGTAAGATTCAAGAAGTTGAAACATTAGCTGAAAAGTTTAAGAACTCTAAGACTATTGTTGCTTTTGAATACAAAGGTTTATCAGTTTCAGACTTCACAAAATTACGAAACACTTTAAGAAAAGAAAATGTAGAAGTTAAAGTCTACAAAAACAATATCACAAGACGTGCTGCTCAAGTAGTTGGGTTCGATGATTTAGTAGGCGGACTTGTTGGTCCAATCGCAATTGCAATTTCATATGATGACGTCGTTGCACCTGCTAAACATGTTTTCGAATTCGCTAAAGAAAACAAAACGGTTGTGATTAAATCCGGTGTTATTGAAGGTAAAGTTGTTGACAAGAGTGCTATCATTTCATTAGCAAGCTTACCATCAAGAGAAACTTTATTAACACAATTAGCTGCTGGTTTATTAATGCCAGTACAACAAGTTGCAGTAGGTTTACATATGCTTACTGAAAAAGAAAATAATTAATTAGAAGGAGATTTAGAAAAATGGCTAAATTAACAAAAGAAGCTTTCGTTGAAGCTTTAAAAGAAATGACTTTATTAGAAATTAAAGAATTAGTTGATGGATTAAAAGAAGAATTCGGTATCGATCCAACTGCTGTTGCAGTTGCAGGTCCAGCTGCTGCTCCAGCTGCTGCTGCTGAAGAAAAGACAGAATTCGATGTTATCTTAAAAGCTATTGGCGATAAGAAAATCGAAGTAATTAAAGTTGCTCGTGCAGTTACTGGTTTAGGATTAGTTGAAGCTAAGACATTAGTTGAAACAGCTGATGCTAAGATCAAAGAAAAAGTTAAGAAAGAAGAAGCTGACAAAATTAAAGCTGACTTCGAAGCTGCAGGCGCTAAAGTCGAAATCGTTTAATTTTACAAAAAAATATTTAAAACCTGAGGGATTACCTTCGGGTTTTTGTCGTTAAAAAGGGAGGTATAAAAATGAGTCATTATTTTCAAAATGATGAAAAATTAGATAGTAAAGAAGTCATGTTTACTGCCTCCCTTTTTAATATGCAATTTAAATTTTTTTCAGATAAAGGCACCTTTAGTTATGGTGAATTAGATTATGGATCAAAACTATTAATCGAAACCGTTACAATCAATCAAGAACAAACACTCCTAGATATAGGAACAGGAATTGGTGTGATTGGTATAGCTTTAAAAAAGAAATATCCAACATTGGAAGTCACAATGACTGATGTGAATTTAAGAGCGTTAAATTTAGCAAATAAAAATGCGAAATTAAACAATGTGGATGTAGAAATTTTTGAATCGGATTTGTATTCTAATATCGATAAAAAATTTGATTTGATTATTTCAAATCCGCCAATCCGTACCGGGAAAAAAGTGATTTATACACTGTATAAAGAAGCTTTTCTTCATCTAAATGAAAAGGGTTCTTTATGGATTGTAGTACGCGTTCAACAAGGTGCAAAATCAACGGTAGAATATCTAAAAACCATATTTAATACCGTAATTGTTGTTGAAAAAAGCAAAGGTTTTTATATTATTAAAGCTTCAAAATAAAATTATGTAAAAAATCTGTTTAGTTGACATATTTGTTAAAAAAATGGTAAAATAATAAAATGCATAGAAATGGACTTTTTATATATTCATATATATAAAATGAAGCTTCAAATATCCCAAAAAACGATAGGAGTGTGGATTCATGGGAGATAAAAAAGAATTTGGAAAAACAGTGAAGTACGGAAAGAAAGCTGTACGTCAAAATTATTCTAAAATGTTACACGAGGTAGACTTACCTAACCTAATTGAAATACAGACTTCGTCGTTTGATGAATTTATTAAAACGGGTATTGACGAGTTATTATTAGATATTTCCCCAATTGAAGGTCACAATGGGGATTTAAAACTATATTTTGAATCAAGCTATTTAGCTGAACCAAAATATTCAATCGGAGAAGCAAAGCTCCGTGATTTTAACTATTCAAGACAATTATTTTGTAAAGTGAAACTTGAAAATGCTGTAACAGGGGAAATAAAAGAATCCAATGTTTTAATGGCAGATTTACCTATGATGACTCCAACTGGTACATTTGTTATCAATGGTGCTGAAAGAGTTGTCGTTTCACAAATTGTTCGTTCAAGTGGTGCTTACTACACTTCAGAGTTAGATAAAAAGACCAATACTATCAAATACTCTGCTCAAATCATTCCAACACGTGGTGCTTGGATTGAATACGAACAAGGATCAAAAGAAATTTTTTATGCAAAAGTTGACCGTTCTAAGAAAATCCCATTAACGACTTTTATCAAAGCATTAGGTTTTGAATCTAAAAAAGAAATAGATGCAGTGTTTGGAAAAAATCCACTATTAGCATCAACTTTCGATAAAGATGAACTTAAAGATGTTGTTGAAGACGAAATTTCAAACGAAAAATTATCTATTTCAGACCAAGCTGTCATCGAATTATATTCTAAACTTCGTCAAGGTGAAAAAGCACCTATTAATGAAGCAAGAGAACATATTCGTTCAAGATTATTCGATCGTAGACGTTATGATCTAGCATCAGTTGGTCGTTATAAGTTTAATAAAAAATTAGACGTGTTAAGTCGTGTTGAAGGTACATTTTTAGCAAACGACTTAGTAAGAGATGGTAAAGTTATCTTACCAAAAGATACTGAAATTACTAAAGAAGTTATTGAAATTTTAAAAGATAACCGTGATTTATTAAGAAAAGAAGTTGTTTCAAAAGAAAAAAGTTTACATAACGAACCAGAAGAAGAAATTTTTGCAACTCGTCTTCCTGAAGGTGGCGATAAACTATTTGCTAAGAAGAACATTGAAAACGTTAAGACTGGTGAAATTTTAGTTAAGAAAAATGAAGAAATCACTGATGAAGTACTTGGCTTATTACGTAAGAATCGCGCAAACTTGGATGAAAAAGTTGCTAAATATTTCTTATCAAATGAAAATATTTTTGAAAAAGAAGCCGAAAGACAAGGCGTTATTGTTGAAATGTTAGATGTTATTCGTTATGACGATAACACAAACAAATCTCAACTCATCCGAGTTGTTGGTAACGACCAAAGAGTTACTAAAGAACATATTGTCTTATCAGACATTATTGCTTCAATTTCTTACTACTTAAACCTTTACGATGGGTTAGGTTCAACTGATGATATTGACCATTTAGGTAACCGTCGTTTACGTTTAATTGGTGAATTATTAAAGAATCAATTCAGAATCGGTTTAGCAAGAGCTGAGAAGAACATTAAAGATAAGATGTCAACAACAAACTTTAATGAATCTATTTCACCTGCTCAAATTATAAACATGACACCATTAGCAGGTGCTATTAAATCATTCTTTGGTTCATCACAATTATCACAATTCATGGACCAAATTAATCCACTTGCTGAATTAACTCAAAAACGTAGAGTATCTGCGTTAGGTACTGGTGGTATTGCACGTGACCGTGCAGGGGTTGAAGTACGTGACGTCCACAACTCTCACTATGGTAGATTATGTCCAATTGAAACACCAGAAGGTCCATCTATCGGATTAATCTCAAGTTTAGCAACATATGCAAAAGTTGATGAATATGGATTCATTATGACACCATTCTTAAAGGTTGTTAAAGATGAAGAAGGTAAACCAAGAGTTATTAATGAAACAGTATATTTAACAGCAGATCAAGAAATAAACGAAGTTATCGCATCAGCTGCATCTCCTGTAAATGATGAAGGTTACTTCATGGAATCACGAGTTATTGCAAGATCTAACGGTGAAACTGCGATCTTTGAAGCAAATGATGTGACATATATCGACGTATCACCTAAACAGTTAGTATCTGTTGCGACATCATGTATTCCATTCCTAGAACACGATGACGCTTCTCGTGCCTTAATGGGTGCGAACATGCAACGTCAAGCTGTTCCACTATTACAAACAGAATCTCCAATTGTTGGTACTGGTATTGAACACCGTGCTGCAAAAGACTCAGGAGCTGTTGTTGTATCAAATGTTACAGGTTATGTTGTTTATGTTGATGCAAGAAAGATCTTAATCTTAGAAGAACCAACTGAAGATATCATCATTCGTGGTGAAACACTTTATAAAGTTGGCGGAGATTTCAATTATGGAATTGCTAAGAGATTATACGATTTAAAGATTGTTGAACCAAAAGTATTCGAACTTATTCAATTTAATCGTTCAAACCAAGATACATTAATCTTACAAAAACCAATCGTTGTTCAAGGTGAATATGTTGAAAAAGGTGATGTCATTGCTGACGGTCCTTCAACAAGCAAAGGCGAATTAGCATTAGGTAGAAACGTCACTGTCGCATTCATGACATGGGAAGGTTATAACTACGAAGATGCGATCATCATGTGTGAAGACTTAGTTAAGAATGACGTTTATACTTCTATTCACATTGATGAATACGAAATCGAAACAAGAGATTTAAAACAAGCTAACGGTAAAGAAGAAATCACAAGAGAAATTCCAAACGTTGGCCCAGATGCCGTTAAATTCTTAGATGAACGTGGAATTATTATTCCAGGTTCTGAAGTTAAAGAAGGCGACATCTTAGTTGGTAAAATTACACCAAAAGGTGTATTTGAACCGACACCTGCTGAAAAATTAATTCATGCAGTTATTGGAGATAAAGCAAAAGAATATCGTGATTCATCACTACGTGTACCTCATGGAGGTGGTGGTGTTGTTCAGTCTGTTCAATATTTCAGTAAGAAAAATGGCGATCAACTCATGCCAGGTGTTAACGAGCAAATTCGTGTGTTCATCGCTAAGAAACGTAAGATTACTGAAGGGGACAAAATGGCTGGTCGTCACGGTAATAAAGGGGTTATCTCAAGAATCTTACCAAGAGAAGATATGCCATATTTAGCAGATGGTACACCAGTTGACATCATGTTAAACCCATTAGGAGTTCCATCTCGTATGAATATTGGACAAATTCTAGAAATCCATTTAGGTATTTCAGCTAAGAAATTAGGTATTAAAATTGCTACACCTGTATTTGATGGGGTATCTGATGAAGACTTAAGAAACATTATGGCTGAAGCTGGTATGGAACCAGATGGTAAGACTGTCTTATATGATGGAAGAACTGGAGAACCGTTCCAAAACCGTATCTCAGTCGGTGTGATGTATATGTTAAAACTTTCACACATGGTTGATGATAAATTACACGCTCGTAACGTTGGTCCATATACACTTGTTACACAACAACCAATGGGTGGTAAAGCTCAAAACGGTGGTCAACGTTTCGGGGAAATGGAAGTTTGGGCATTATATGCATATGGTGCTGCTCACACATTACAAGAAATGTTAACTGTGAAGTCAGACGATATGTTAGGACGTAACAAAGTATATTCTGCCATTACACATGGTCAAGAAATACCAAGAGCCTCCATTCCAGAATCATTTAGAGTATTAACAAGAGAACTTCAAGCATTAGGACTTTATGTTGAACTCATTGATGCAGAAACCGGTGAAAACGAAGCGATCAAGAGTTTAGTGGATGGATCAAAATCCAAAGGAGGGTATAGATAATGGCAAATCCAAAAGATGTTTTATCACTTCCTGTTGAAAGTTTAAAACTTTCCGTAGAAGCACTTGGTAAACTAAAACTTTCTGGTATAGATAAGTTAGAAGACTTCAATACATATAACTTAAAGGAATTAAAAACATTACTTCAAGAAAATTTTGATGAAGTAATGCCTAACTTAATTTTCTATAAGTTGCCAACTAAAGTAAAAGACCTTTCCTTATCCGATGAAGTTACACAAGTATTAGAAACATCAGGCATCAAAGAATTAGCACAATTATTAAGTTATGATAAACAAGCACTTTATCATATCTTCAAAGATGACGAATTTTATCTAAAAGAAATTAACGACTTACTTGCTTTATATAATGAACAACCATTAGAACCAAGTGATGATGATGCAATTGAACCAATTGGTATGGACGATCAAGTTAAAAATGAATCAGTCCGAAAAGGTTATGGTTCAAGAGCTTATTCACATTTCAAAGTTCGTTTAGCTTCTCCACAAGAAATTCGTGCTTGGAGTTATGGTGAAGTTGTCAACCATGAAACTATTAACTATCGTACAAATAAACCAGAAATTGGTGGTTTATTTGACGAAAGAATCTTTGGTCCAACAAGAGATTATCAATGTGCTTGTGGTAAGAAACAAACGGTAAATAAAGGCCAAATTTGTCCAAAATGTGGTATTGAAATTACTGAATCTAAAGTACGTCGTGAACGTATGGGACATATTAATTTAGAAGCTCCTGTTGTTCATACATGGTACTTAAAAAATTCACCTTCTAAACTTGCATTATTATTAGGTATTAAAGCAAAAACTTTAGAAGAAGTTGTATATCATGCAGCATACATCGTAACTGATCCAGGTAACACACCATTAGCAAAGAAAAGTATTCTTTCTGAACAAGATCATTCACGATTAGTTGAAGAATTTGGAAATAGATTCCAAGCTTTAACTGGTGCTGAAGCAGTTAAAAAATTACTACAAGATTTAGACTTAGAAAAAGAAGCTGCGGCTTTACGTCGTCGCTTAAAGAAAGCACCTAAACAAAAACGTGAAAGAATCATTAAGAGATTAGAAGTTGTTGAAGCATTCAAAAATTCAGATAACAAACCTGAATGGATGGTTATGGATGTTATTCCAGTCATTCCACCGGATTTACGTCCAATGGTTCCGTTAGACGGTGGAAGATTTGCAACAACAGATCTTAACGATTTATATCGTAGAATTCTTAACCGTAACAACCGTTTAAAGAAGCAAAAAGAACAAAATGCTCCTCGTTTAATTACTAAAAATGAAAAACGTATGTTACAAGAAGCAGTTGACGCATTATTTGATAATGCCAAACGCGGTAAAAAAGCTGCTACTGAAAGAAATCGTCACTTAAAATCATTATCTGACTTATTACGTGGTAAACAAGGACGCTTCCGTCAAAACCTACTTGGTAAACGTGTTGACTTCTCAGGTCGTTCTGTTATTATCGTTGGTCCAGATTTACAAATGTACCAATGTGGTATTCCACGTGAAATGGCAATTATTCTCTTTAAGCCATTTATCTTAAGAGAATTACAAAAATTAGGTAATGAAAAACGTAATGCGAATACAAAATATGAACGTCGTGATGAAGATACTTGGAAGGCATTAGAAAAGGTTGTTAGAGAACATCCAGTTCTATTAAACCGTGCTCCAACACTTCATAGACTAGGTATTCAAGCATTTGAACCTAAATTAATTGATGGTAAAGCTATCCGTCTTCATCCACTCGTTACACCAGCCTTCAATGCTGACTTTGACGGTGACCAAATGGCGGTTCACGTTCCACTTTCTCCGGAAGCTATTGCTGAAGCAAGATTATTAATGCTTGCCTCAAACAACATCTTAAACCCTAAAGATGGTAAACCAGTTGTTACACCATCACAAGACATGGTTTTAGGTAACTACTACTTAACAATTGAAGAAAGATTAGATCGTGAAGTATTTAGAACTGAAAAACAAAAAGAAGAATATCAATACAAGAATCGTAATGAAGGTAAATTCTATTCATCTGTTGAAGAAGCTAAACTTGCTTATGAAAATGGTGAAATAAATCTACATACAAGAATCTTTGTAAAACCATCTTCAGTTCGTGGTACATTTACAGCTGAACAACAAGGTAAATACCTTGTAACTACATTAGGTAAGATTATTTTTAACGAAATCTTACCACCATCATTCCCATACATTAACGAGCCATCAAGTTATAACCTTGAACATGAAACACCAGATAAGTATTTCTTAGCTCCAGGTACAAATCCAAAAGAATTCTTGCATGCTGTTGAAAGCCCAGAGCCATTCAAGAAAAAATTCTTATCAATGATTATTGCTCAAGTATTTAAACAATTCCATATTTCTGAAACATCTAAGATGCTTGATAAACTCAAAGACTTAGGTTTCAAATATTCTACAATTGCTGGATTTACAATTTCATTTGCTGATATTAACGTATATCCAGGTAAGAAAGAAAAAATTGAAAATACACAACAAGAAATCTTTGAAATTGAAGAAATGTATGAAGATGGATTACTAACAGCTTCAGAAAGAAAGAAACTTATTATTGATAAGTGGACTGAAGTTGGTTCTAAGATCCAAACAGACTTAATGGGTACATTTGATAAAGATAACCATATCTTTATGATGGCTGACTCAGGTGCTCGTGGTAACGTTTCTAACTTTACTCAGCTCATGGGTATGCGTGGACTCATGAATAACCCTAAAGGAGAAACAATCGAAGTCCCAGTTACATCATCATTCCGTGAAGGGTTAACTGCGTCTGAATTCTTCATTTCAACACACGGTGCGCGTAAAGGTTCAACCGATACAGCGTTAAAAACTGCTGAATCTGGTTATTTAACTCGTCGTTTAGTTGACGTTTCACAAGATGTTATTATTGTTGAAGAAGATTGTGGATCAACACATGGTACTGTTGTAAGTTCAATTATTGATGAAAACGGTAAATTAGTTGTTCCTCTATATGATAGAATCTTAGGTCGTTATGCGGCTAAAGATGTTATTAATCCAAAAACTGGTGAAGTGTTAGTTGCTCGAAATGAATTAATTACTGCAGAAATTGCTCATGATATTGATAAAGCAGAAATTAAAGAAGTTGAAATTCGTAGTATTCTATCATGTACATCAGAACATGGTATTTGCGTTAAAGACTATGGTATTAACCTAGCAACTAACAAGTTAGTTGAAGTTGGTGAAGCTGTAGGGGTTGTCGCAGCACAATCAATTGGTGAACCTGGTACACAGTTAACCATGCGTACATTCCACACCGGTGGGGTTGCGTCTGCATCTGATATCACACAAGGTTTACCACGTATTCAAGAATTATTTGAAGCACGTAATCCAAAAGGTAAAGCAACTATTTCTGAAGTTAACGGTAAAGTTAAGGATATTACACGTCGTGGTGGTTCAACAATTATTACAATTGAATCTCCTGAAGCTAAAGAGGGCGAAGTTAAATATACCCTTGATCCAAACGTTGAAACTATCGTTAAGAAAAATCAAACAATTAAATCAGGAGAACGCTTAAGTCGCGGTTCTATCCATCCAAAAGAATTATTAAGAGTTACAGATGTTGAAACAACATCTAAGTACATCTTAGAAGAAGTTCAAAAAGTTTACCGTGCTCAAGGGGTAGAAATTTCTGACAAACATATCGAAGTTATTATTCGTCAAATGTTAAGAAGAATTAACGTTTTAATTGAAGGTGAAACTGACCTCTTACCAGGTGTTGAAGTTTCAATCGCTGAATTTAAACGTGCAAACCTTGAAGCAATCAAACAAAGAAAACGTCCTGCTGTAGGTCGTCCAATCCTTTTAGGTATCACAAGAGCTTCATTAAGAAGTGATTCATTCTTATCAGCTGCATCATTCCAAGAAACAACTCGTATTTTAACAGATGCGGCAATTAAAGGTAAGAAAGACTTCTTACACGGTCTAAAAGAAAACGTCATCATCGGTGGTTTAATCCCAGCCGGAACAGGTATTTTAAGAGAAAGTTATTTCCATTATGAAAGACCTGATTCTAAATTTGAAGATGATTTAGACGATACATTATAATTCAAATGAAACCCTACATAGCCTGTAGGGTTTTTTATTAGGTAAAAGTTGTATTTAGTGTTAAGATATAACTAAAGGGAAGTGGTTAAGATGATTGAACATCGCGAAAATCAATTTTATATCAAAGAGGGACAATTAATTGTTGCAAGATTAGATTATGAAGTAAAAAGCCATGTCATGTATCTGCATTCAGTATTTGTTGATCCTTCTTTAAGAGGACAAGGGATTGCCAGAAAATTAGTCGAAGAATCAATTAAGTTTGCTCAACAAATGAATTACAAAATCGTACCGATTTGCCCATATACAGTAGCCTACTTTAATGAACATAAAGAATTTGAAACCTTACTTAAAAAAGACTAAAAATTAAAATAAGCATATCCGTTGTTGATATGCTTTTTTAATGGATAGATAATTAAAATTCATGTGAAACTTATGTATTTTATTTACGAAATGATTGACAAAAAGTATACAAAAATATATAATAAAGAAGGTTGAAAATAAATCATTTTATATTGATTTAATTAACGGCTTTGTAAAGCCAAAAAGTAAAATATGAAACACCTGGTCGTGTGTTTCAAGAAAGGAAGACAAAATGCCTACAATCGCTCAACTTATTTCAAAACCACGCGAAGATAAACAATACAAAAGTAAATCTCCAGCGTTACAATATGGTTTTAACACTTTAAAGAAACAAGATTCTGATTACTCATCTCCACAAAAACGTGGGGTATGTACACGTGTCTCAACCATGACTCCTAAGAAACCTAACTCAGCATTACGTAAATATGCCCGTGTTAGATTATCAAACGGAACAGAAGTTACAGCATACATTCCTGGAGAAGGACATTCATTACAAGAACACTCAGTTGTTTTAATTCGTGGTGGACGTGTTAAAGACTTACCAGGGGTTAGATACCATATCGTTCGTGGTGCATTAGACGCTACTGGTGTTGCTAACCGTAAACAAGCTCGTTCTAAATATGGTGCTAAACGTCCTAAGGCTGGACAAGCAGCTAAGAAGTAATAAATAATTCATTTAAATTTAAAATTTTTCGAATAATGATAAGAAAGGAAGAAGGTGAACAATATGCCACGTAAAGGACATGTCGTTAAACGTGATGTATTACCAGATCCTATTTATGGTTCTAAATTGATTACACGTGTTGTAAATACAATTATGGAAGATGGTAAAAAAGGAACTGCACAAAGCATCTTATATGGTGCATTAAATATTGTTAAAGAAGAAACTGGAAGAGAACCTTTAGATGTCTTTAACGAAGCAATGAACAACATTGCTCCAATCTTAGAAGTTAGAGCACGTCGTATTGGTGGTCAAAACTATCAAGTACCAGTTGAAGTTAGACCTGAAAGACGTCAAGCGTTAGCTTTAAGATGGTTAGTACAATACTCTAGAGCTCGCCATGAAAAAACTATGGAAGAAAGATTAGCTAGAGAAATCATCGACGCATCACAAGGCCAAGGGGCTTCAGTGAAAAAGCGTGAAGAAACCCACAGAATGGCTGAGGCGAATAAGGCTTTCGCTCATTATCGCTGGTAATAGAAGGAGACAATTATTATGCCACGTCAATATTCATTAGCAAAAACTCGTAATATCGGTATCATGGCTCACATCGATGCTGGTAAAACGACTACAACAGAACGTATTCTTTACCACACAGGTAAAATCCATAAGATGGGTGAAACACACGATGGTGCTTCACAAATGGACTGGATGGAACAAGAACAAGAACGTGGAATCACCATTACATCTGCTGCTACAACTGCAGTATGGAAAGAACATCGCATCAACGTTATTGACACCCCAGGTCACGTTGACTTCACAGTAGAAGTTTCAAGATCATTAAGAGTCTTAGACGGTGCTGTAACAGTTATCGATGCTCAAGCCGGTGTTGAACCTCAAACAGAAACTGTTTGGAGACAAGCTACAGAATACAAAGTTCCAAGAATCGTATATGTTAATAAAATGGATAAAATTGGCGCAGATTTCAAAAATGCGATCAAGACTATCCATAACCGTTTAGGTGTTAAAGCAAATGCTATTCAAATGCCAATCGGTTCTGAAAATGATTTCAATGGTATCATCGATTTAGTCACAATGGAAGCATTCCATTATGAAGGTGATGCAAATGAAACAACAAAGCAAATTCCAATTCCTGATTATTTACTAGATGATGCGAAAGCATTAAGAGCTGAATTAATCGAGGCAGTTGCTGAATTTGATGATGAGTTAATGATGACTTATCTCGAAGGAGAAGAAGTTTCAGTTGACTTATTAAAAAGAGCAATTCGTAAAGGGGTATTAAGTGTTAACTTCTTCCCAGTACTTTGCGGATCATCATTTAAAAACAAAGGTGTTAAGAAAGTCTTAGATGCTGTTGTTGACTACTTACCTTCACCACTTGATATCGAAGCTGTTATCGGTCACGATTCATATGGTAACGAAGTATTACGTCATGCTTCAGATGATGAACCATTCACAGCGTTAGCATTTAAGGTTGCTACTGACCCATTTGTTGGTAAGATTACATTCTTCCGTGTTTATTCAGGTAAAATTACTTCAGGTTCTTATGTATATAACTCAACTAAAGGTGAAAGAGAAAGACTCGGACGTATCTTACAAATGCATGCTAACCATCGTCAAGAAATTGATGAAGTGTATGCAGGAGACATCGCTGCAGCTGTTGGTTTAAAATTAACTACAACTGGTAATACTTTAGTATTAGAAGGCGATGACATTATTTTAGAATCAATGAACTTCCCTGACCCAGTTATCGAAGTTGCAGTTGAACCTAAGACAAAGAATGACCAAGATAAAATGAGCCAAGCTTTATCTAAACTTGCTGAAGAAGACCCAACATTTAGAACTTATACAAACAAAGAAACAGGACAAACAATTATCGCTGGTATGGGTGAATTACACTTAGATATTATTGTTGACCGTATGAAACGCGAATTCAAGGTTGATGCAAACGTTGCTGAACCTCAAGTTTCTTACCGTGAAACAATTACAAAACCAGCTGAAATTGAAGCTAAGTTTGTTCGTCAATCTGGTGGACGTGGTCAATACGGTCACGTTGTTATCCAATTCGAACCAAATCCAGGTAAAGGATTTGAATTTGTTGATAAGATCGTTGGTGGGGTTATTCCTCGTGAATACATTCCTTCAGTTCAAAAAGGTTTAGAAGAAGCATTAGAATCAGGGGTTTTAGCTGGATTCCCAATGGTTGACGTTAAAGCATCATTAGTATTCGGTTCATACCACGAAGTCGACTCATCAGAAATGGCGTTCAAAGTTGCCGCTTCTATGGCATTAAAAGAAACTAAGACTAAAGCAGAAGCTTGCATCTTAGAACCTATTATGGACGTTGAAGTTGTTACACCAAATGATTATGTAGGTAATGTTATCGGTGATTTAACAAGCCGTCGTGGACGCTTAGAAAGTCAAGAAGGACGAGGAAATGCTATTGCAATCCGTGCATACGTTCCATTATCAGAAATGTTTGGATATGCAACTGCTTTACGTTCAAACACTCAAGGACGCGCTACATTCATAATGCAATTCCATCATTATGAACGTGTTCCTAAGAGCATTCAAGAAGAAATTATGAAAAAACGTGGTTCAAACTAATCCACTTAACAAAAAATTAGTAATATGATAAAATAATAGTTGTTAAAATATTATTATTTCCAATAATTAATATAGGAGGAATTTTGCGTCATGGCAAAACAAAAATTCGTTAGAACTAAACCACACGTTAACGTTGGTACAATCGGACACGTTGACCATGGTAAAACAACATTAACTGCTGCTATTACAAATGTATTAGCTAGCGAAGGATTAGCAGAAAAGAGAGATTACAATCAAATCGATGCTGCTCCAGAAGAAAAAGAACGTGGTATTACAATCAACGCTTCACACGTTGAATATGAAACACTAAACAGACACTACGCACACGTAGACTGCCCAGGCCACGCTGACTATGTTAAAAACATGATCACTGGTGCTGCTCAAATGGACGGAGCTATCTTAGTAGTTTCTGCTGCAGATGGTCCAATGCCACAAACTCGTGAACACATCTTATTATCACGCCAAGTTGGTGTTCCTAAGTTAGTCGTATTCTTAAACAAAGCTGACTTAGTAGGCGATGATGAATTATTAGATTTAGTTGAAATGGAAGTTCGTGAATTATTATCAGAATATGACTTCCCAGGAGATGAAATTCCTGTTATCCGCGGTTCAGCTTTAGGAGCATTAAACGGTGAACCACAATGGGTAGAAAAAATCAAAGAATTAATGGCTGCTGTTGACTCATATATCGACACTCCAGTTCGTGCTGTTGACAAACCATTCTTAATGCCAGTTGAAGACGTATTCACAATTACAGGTCGTGGTACAGTTGCTACTGGACGTGTTGACCGTGGTGTAATCAAAGTTGGTGACCAAGTTGAAATCGTTGGTTTAAAAGACACTCTTACAACAACTGTAACTGGTGTTGAAATGTTCAGAAAATTATTAGACCAAGCTGAAGCTGGTGACAACATTGGTACATTATTACGTGGTATCGATCGTAAAGATATCGAACGTGGACAAGTATTAGCTAAACCTGGTACTGTTAAACCACATTCAAAATTCACTGCTCAAATCTACGTATTAAGTAAAGAAGAAGGTGGACGTCATACTGCGTTCTTCTCAAACTACCGCCCACAATTCTATTTCCGTACTACTGACATCACTGGTGTTATTACATTAGCTGAAGGTACAGAAATGGTTATGCCTGGCGACAACGCTGAAATTTCAGTTGAATTAATTCACCCAATCGCATTAGAAGAAGGTACTAAATTCTCTATCCGCGAAGGTGGAAGAACAGTTGCATCTGGTTCAGTTGTTAAAATCGTTGAATAATTAAATTAAAAAGTCTATAGGATCCTGAAATATTGGATTCGTAGACTTTTTTTAATTTTTTGAATTAAAAACTTAAAGTATTTAAAAAAGTAAAACGCTTACATTTTTTAATAGATTTTAATTGTAAAAAAAGTTTCGATGTGTTATATTAAAAATAAAGATTGAATCAAAAAAATAAAAAGGAGAAAGACAAATGAAAAGAGTTTTAGCATTATTGTTTACAATAGTTTTTTCTGTTTTGCTTGTAGCATGTGATTCAGTAACATATGAAATCGCTATGATCACTGATACAGGAGATATTGATGACGGGTCCTTCAACCAAGGAACTTGGGAAGGTATCAAACGTTACGCTGAAGAAAAGGGTAAAAGTTATCAATATTACAAACCAGCTGGTGAATCAGATGAACAATATCTAGCTGCAATTGATTTAGCAGTATCTGGTGGAGCTAAGATTGTTATTACTCCAGGTTTCTATTTTGAAAGACCAGTTTATGAAGCTCAAATTAAATATCCTGATGTGAAGTTTGTTTTAATCGATGGTGAGCCTAGAAATGCAGATGGCGATTCAGATATTAAATCTAACACATTAGCAGTTTACTTCCAAGAAGAACAAGCTGCATTCATCGCTGCATACGCAACTTATCGTGATGGTAAGAAAAACTTAGGTTACATGGGTGGTATCGCTGTTCCAGCAGTTCAAAGATTTGGAATTGGTTGGGTAGCAGGTGCTTATTATGCTGCTAAAGAAGCTGGCGATACTAGTTATAAATTCAATCCAACATATTATACATATTTAGGTACTTTTGGTCCAAGTGATACTTATAAGACTCAAGCAGGTGCTTGGTATGATGCAGGTGTTGAAGCTATTCATGCTGCTGCAGGTGGAGCTGGTTTATCAGTTATGGCTGCTGCAGGCGATAGACAAAACAAATATGTTATCGGTGTTGACTCAGACCAACGTGATGCTTCTAGCACAGTTTTAACTTCAGCAGTTGAAGGTGTTGGTGAAGCTGCTTATGAAGCTTTAGATGCATTCTTCAATGATAAATTCGAAGGTGGAAAATCAATCACTTTAGGTGTTAAAGAAAATGCAGCAGGTATCCCAGCACTTGAACGTGGACGTTTCGCTTCATTTACTAAAGCATTACATGATGCATTAGTCGCTAAGATTAAGACTGATGAAATCGTTGTTCCTGCTACAGCAGATGACTTAGTTGAATTTATTGCTGAGTTAGGATTTACATTAACTGAACAAGAAGTTAATGCGCTTAAGACTGCTATCGCAGGTGGCGGACAATAAAATAATTGACATAAACAATTAAAAAATGAGGTGTGGGGGAGCAATTGTTTTGTTCCCCCTACTTTTAATGGGGGAATTCATAATGATAGAAATGCGTAATATCACCAAGCGTTTTGGTAGTTTAGTTGCGAATGATCATATATCATTTAAAGCCCTACCAGGTGAGATACATGCTTTACTTGGTGAAAACGGAGCAGGGAAAACCACATTAATGTCAATTTTATTTGGTTTGTATGAACCAGATGAAGGTGAAATATTAATCAATGGTGAAGTCGTAAAGATTAAAGACCCTAATGATGCAACAAAATATAATATTGGTATGGTGCATCAACACTTCAAACTTGTTGAAGTGTTTACAGTTTTAGATAATATTATTTTAGGTTTAGAAGATTTAAAATATGGATTCATAACAAAAGATAAAGCACGTCAAAAAATTACTGAAATTATGAATCAATATAATTTACATGTAGATTTAGATGAGTATGTTAAAAATTTAACTGTTGGTGAACAACAAAAAGTTGAAATTTTGAAGATGTTATATCGTAATAGTGATATTTTAATCTTTGATGAACCGACTGCAGTTTTAACACCTCAAGAAATTGATGAATTAATTGAAATCATGAAGGGTTTTGCAAAAGAAGGTAAAACCGTTATTTTAATCACGCATAAACTTGAAGAAATTAAGCGTGCAGCTAATAAATGTACAATATTAAGACGTGGTAAAGTCATTGATACTGTAGATGTTAAGAGCGTTACAAAAAATCAATTAGCTGAAATGATGGTGGGGCGTGTATTAAATCAAAAATATGAATTTAATGAATACCAACCAAAAGAAAAAGTGTTATCTCTTAAAAATATAACACTTAACGGAAAAAGTAAAGATATACTAAAAGATATTTCATTTGATGTACATAAAGGAGAAATACTTGGTATTGCTGGTATCGACGGTAATGGACAAACAGAGTTAGTTCAAGTTATTACAGGTATGATGCGTCATACATCAGGCGAGATCATTTTAAATGGAGTAGATATATCTTATACATCAATTAGAAGACGAATCATGTCAGGTATATCACATATTCCTGAAGATAGACAAAAACATGGTTTAGTATTAGATTTTAATTTAGCGTATAATTTAGTACTTCAAGAATATCACACAGATAAATTCCAAAAATATTCCATATTAAATCACAATTTAATTAATGAATACGCGAAAGATTTAGTACAAAAATATGATATTAGAAGTGCGGCAGGAATTAATTCGTCTGCTCGAAGCATGAGCGGTGGTAACCAACAAAAAGCTATTATTGCAAGAGAAATTGAAAAGCCACACGATCTTTTAATTGCATTCCAACCTACAAGAGGTTTAGACGTTGGCGCAATTAACAATATTCACCAGCAAATGATTAAAGAGCGTAATAACGATAAAGCAGTATTACTTGTTTCATTTGAATTAGAAGAAATATTCAGTTTATCTGATAGAATACTTGTCATATTTGAAGGACAAATTGTTGGTGAATTTTTAAGAGGTCAAGTGGATGAAGAAACAATCGGTCTTTATATGTCTGGCACTAGAAAAGAGGTTGAATAATCATGCAAAAAGTTCTTAATGGATTAACTCAATTTTGGAATCTAATTAAAAATTTACCTAAAAAATTTCCTCGATTCATGGCTAGTGTCTATTCAGTACTTATTGGTATATTGATTGGATTTATCGTAATGCTCATATTTAATCCTCAAGGTGCATTTCCTGGATTAATTAAAATGTTTGCAGGTGGGCTTACGATTGGTAATAAAGGTATTGGTGATATGTTACTTCAAGCAGCACCAATTATTCTTACAGGTACTGCTTTAGTTATTACATTCAAATCAGGATTATTTAATATTGGTGCATCAGGTCAAATGATTGTAGGAGCGTATGTTGCAACATACATTGGTGTATTATGGCACTTACCTTCTGGACTACATTGGATTGTTGCTTTAATACTGGGTACATTAGCTGGAGCAGTTTGGGGTGCAATACCAGGATTACTTAAAGCATTCCGTAATGTGAACGAAGTCGTATCAAGTATTATGTTGAACTATATTGGTATGTTCTTAGTGATTTATTTAGTTAAAACAAATATTTATAATGCATCATATGCAAAATCACAAGATATTTTACAAACAGCAGAACTACCGTTATTAAGTTTTTTATTTGGATCATCTAAAGCCAATATTGGTATATTTATTGCAATATTTGTAGCAATCATTATTCACTTTATTTTCAAATATACAGTACTTGGTTATGAATTAAAAGCAACTGGTTTTAATCCTGAAGCTAGTAGATATGTTGGAATGAATTCAAAACGTAATATTGTTGTTTCATTTATATTATCTGGTAGTTTAGCAGGATTAGCTGGCGCTATTCAATTCTTAGTTGTTGGAACAAACCTCGGTATTACACATACATTATTACCTGGAGGATTTGATGGAATATCGGTTGCTTTATTAGGCCAATTAGAGCCAATTGGAGCTGTTATTGCAGGAATATTCTTAAGTCATATTCGATTGGGTGGTTTCTATATGCAAGTCCATGGATTTCCACCTCAAATTATTGAAATTATTGTAGCAATCATTGTTTATACAACATCGATTAGTGCAGGTATTTCATTATACTTAAGAAGAAGAAAAGCAAAAAAACAAATCAATCAACAAAAGGTAGGTGATGGTGAATGAATATCGTCATAACCTTATTACAATATACATTTATTAGTTTCATTCCTATTTTAATTGTTGCACTTGGTGGTTTAATGAGTGAGAAATCGGGTGTTACAAACATTGCATTAGAAGGTATCATGTTAATGGGTGCTTTCATTGGTATATGGATGATTAAAATCCTACAAGAAACAACTGGATTAAATCCTCAATTAATTTACTTAATTGGAATGATTGTTGGTGGTGTTGTTGGATTAATCTTTTCAGCAATTCATGCGTTTGCATCTATCCATATGAATGCCGATCAAACAATTTCTGCAACGGCTTTAAACCTTTTTGCACCAGCATTTGCAATATTTACAGCACGTTCAATTATGGGTGGTCAGCAAGTTAAATTTACAGGTAATTTTCTAATTCAAAAAGTACCTCTATTAGGTGATATACCATTTATTGGTGATATTTTATTCCAAAAAACATATTTAAGTTTTTACTTAGGATTATTAATATTCGTTATTGTATTAGTCTTAATGTATAAGACAAGATTAGGTTTAAGAATTCGTGCTGTTGGAGAAAACCCACATGCAGCACAATCCTTAGGTATTCACGTTAAACGCATTCGTTATTTTAGCGTTTTATCAAGTGGATTTTTAGCTGGTTTAGGTGGGGTTGTCTTTGTTGCAACAACATCAGAAGGGTTTGATGCAACAGTAGCGGGACTAGGTTTCTTATCGATTGCTGTATTAATTTTTGGCAACTGGAAACCACAAACTATTATCTTTGCAGCATTGTTCTTTGGATTCTTTAGAACATTCGTAAATGCAACAGCAGTTATTCCTTGGTTAGCAGATGCTAAAGTTCCCGATGAATTTTTCCAAATGTTACCTTATATTGTGACATTGGTTGCATTAGCATTTACATCAAAACGATCTTTAGCACCAAAAGCTATTGGACAACCATTTGATCAGGGTCAACGTTAATTTATCAAAACTCCCATATATATAATAATGGGAGTTTTTTTATGATATAATTAAGGACATAAAAGGTGATGAAAATGATAATCGATACACATGCACATTTAAATACAGATGAGTTCAAATCTAAAATTGATGATTCACTGAAATTACTTAAAGAACATCATGTGGATTATGTTATTGTTGTTGGTATGAATCATGAAGCAAATCTACGTGCGATAAAATTAGCTTTCCAACATAAAGAATTATATGCAACAGTTGGTATTCATCCTTGTGATATCAAAAATGAAAAGATTGAAGACTTAATCCCTTTATTAAAGGAAAAAAAAGTTGTTGCATTAGGTGAAATTGGTATTGATTTATATTGGAAAAAAGATAATTTAGAAGATCAGAAAAAAATATTTATCCAACAAATTGAACTAGCTATTCAACATGATTTACCAATAATCATTCATACAAGAGAATCATTTAAAGAAGCATATGAATGTGTATTACCGTATAAAGGAAAGGTAAGAGGTGTATTCCATTCTTTTTCATCTAACATTGAAGATGCAAAGCGTGCAATTGAATTAGGTTTTTATATAGGTATTAGTGGTGTTGTAACATTTAAAAAAGCTTTAGAACTTCACGAAATCGTTAAAGAAATTGATTTAAAACATATGCTTGTTGAAACAGATAGTCCATGGCTTGCACCAGTGCCTTATCGGGGTAAACGCAATGAACCAGCATATACATATTATGTTGTAGAAGAGATTGCAAAAATTAAAAATATATCAAGTGATGAAGTAGCAAAAATAACATCAAATAATGCAAAGACATTATTTAGATTGGAGATTTAGTCATGAGAAAAATATGGATTTTGGTTAGTTTTATATTGATGTTTTTCTTAGTTTCCTGCCAAAGTTTTAAAGAGGACTTAAATAGCTTACGTCCAACAGCGGTAGCACCAGCTATAACAGAAAACGAAAAATCATTGATGGAATTTATTGATTTAAGAAAACAAAGTGTGGTTGCTATTGTGAATAATTATGCAACTGATGATGTAAGTAATATAAGTATGCGTCGTGGTAGTGGGACAGTTATCAAAAAGGTAAGTGGATTATTAACACACACATATACAATTCTTACAACAGAATGGGTTGTTGAAAATGCAGCATCTGTATTAGTTTATATAAGTCAATCAAGATATGTAACTGGAACAGTAAACCATCTTTTCACTGACAATTTAGAAGAATCTAATAATATGGCATTAATAACGATTCAAACAGATCAAAATTTATTACCTGTTGAATTAGAATTAGTTGATGAAAAAAGTATTGAGTTTGATGAAGTCTTTAGTATTGGGACTCCAATTTCAACAGCTTACTTTAATTATCCAACAAGACCTGCGATTGTTTCAGGTGTAATTTATCCATTATTTGTGCATGCTTCACCATTGTCATATGGTCAATTAGGATCTCCTGTATTTTTAAAATCTAATGGTCAATTTGTCGGTATGAACATTGAAATATTAACAAACACATCAAATGATCGACCAATTAATTCAATGACAATCGCATTACATGTGAATCGCATTATTGAGCTATTAGAGGAAAAGTAAAATGAGAAAAATATATATTATTTTACTCGCAATTTTTCTAACATTTTTAGTTTCATGTGATGCACATTATGTTGAGCATCCAATTATAGAAGAAAGAACAATTGAAGAAACTCAAAAGTTAATTCGTAAATTACAAAATAGTACCGTATCTTTAGTTGGTTACATCATGGAATTTGAAGTAAGTTTAGGTAGTGGTATGATATTTAAAAAAGAACCAACGAATAATAGTCATGAATATTATTATTATGTTGTAACAAATCAACATGTCGTTGAAGATATGTCTCATGTTGATGTTGTTACATCTTATGGAAGAGTTGAACTTGGAGATATTTATGCATTTGGTGATGGTGTAAACTCAGAAGATATCGCTATTGTGCGATTTATAAGCGATTTTGATTATCCTGTGATACCTATTATTCCTTATGAAGATTCAAGTAAACAAATCCAAGTGACAGTTGGACAAACTGTTTTTGGCATAGGGACACCACTTGATACGGTATATCATAATATCGTTACAGATATGGGAATTATTTATGAAGTATCAGGTCAGATGATCACACATAGTTCAAATATCAATCCTGGTAATTCTGGAGGGCCTTTATTCTCATATGATGGGACATTTATTGGTATTAATACACAAAGATTAGAAATTGTTAATGGTCATAAAATCGATTCTATTGGGGATGCAATTCATGCTAATCAGGTTGCACGTATGATACGTACAAGATTAAATGCTATTAAACCTAAACTTGGTATTCATATTTTAGATTCTGAAGCATTTTTATCTACAAATTACGTTAAAAGCTTTGGTGAGCAGGCAATAGGATTTGATCCAAATAAAAAAATACCAGCAATCACTGGTGTTGTTATTATGGATGTTAATAGTACAAGACCATCATATGGCTTATTAGAGCGATATGATTTAATCGTATCAATCAATGGTGTAAGAATTTATAAGGGTGAAGACTTAACCAAAGCGGTTGGTGAGATTAAAGTTGGAAATACATATTCATTTGAAGTATATCGTTATAATGATTCAATAAAAAATTTTGAATTATTAGAAATAAAAGTGGTGATTTCATGAAAAACATTGTTGAAATTTTAATTGAAAAAAAATTAACACTTTCATGTGCAGAAAGTATTACGGGTGGTAACTTAATTGGTACACTTATAAAAATACCTAATGCTTCTCAAGTGATTAAAGAAAGTTTTGTTGTGTATAGTGATGAAGCAAAACATGAAATATTAAATATTCCATTAGAAGTCATTGAAAAAAATGGTGTTGTTTCAAGGGAAGTTGCACGATTTATGGCTAAAAACCTTCATGAAAAAACACATGCAGATATCGCAATTTCAACAACAGGGTATGCATCAGGAAACTTTCCACATCATGCATATGTTGGTATTTATTATCAAGGTGAAATATTCTTGTATCATAAAGATTTTAATGAGAATCAATCACGTGAACAAAACATCGAAGAATTGGTTCAATATATTATCACATTATTACCAGAAATTATTGTTTAAATAGTTGTATTTTATATACATAAATGTTATAATAACTCGAATAAAAATTTATCCTTGGCAGAGATGCCCGGAGTCCAGAAGGAGGTCCAGACTAGATATGAAAAAGTACGAACTTATGTACATTTTGAAACCTACGTTAGATCCAGAAGCATTAAAGAATCAAATCAATGATTTAAATAATGTGATCACATCTCAAGGTGGCAACATCATTGAATTCAAAGAAATGGGTCTTAAAGATTTAGCGTATGAGATCAATAAGTTCAAAAAAGGATACTACGTATGGATTTTAGCAGAATTATCAAATGATGGTATTGCTGAATTCAAACGTGTTATCAGAATTACTGAAAATGTTATTCGTAACATTGAAGTCAATGTAGGAGCATAATATGGTTAATCGTGTAGTTCTAATTGGTAGAATAACTAAAGAAGTTGATTTGAAGATGACATCATCTCAAATCCCGGTAACATCTTTTACTTTAGCTGTAAATAGAAATTATACTTCACAAAATGGTGAGAAACCAGCAGACTTTATCTCATGCGTTGCATGGCGAGGTACTGCTGAATTTATGAGCCGTTTTGTTAGAAAAGGTAATTTATTAGCAGTAGAGGGTAGTATTCAAACACGTAACTATGAAGACCAATCAGGTCAAATGCGTTATGTGACAGAAGTCGTATGCGACTCTGTTCAATTGTTAGAACGTAATGATAACAACAATGCTTCTTATGATAATTTCAAAGATGACGATGCACAAGATGACTTCTATGAAACTAGCAAGCAACTTGTTGCAGACGATGATTTACCATTCTAGAAAGGATTAGAAAGTATGCAAGATAAACAAAAAAAGGGTGGCTTTAAGAGACGTAAGAAAGTTTGTTACTTCACTCAAAATAAGTTCACTTACATCGATTTTAAAGATGTTGAATTGTTAAAGAAATTTATCACTGAACGTGGTAAGATTCTTCCAAGACGTGTAACTGGTACTTCAGCTAAATGGCAAAGAGAATTAGCTGTTGCAATTAAGAGAGCACGTCATATGGCATTATTACCATTCGTTAAAGAATAAGACAATTATCCCCACTTGGGGATAATTTTTTTATATAGATATCATTAATATATGATATAATTTGTATAAGTGAGGTGGACATTTTGAAAAGAATCTTACTATTAGTATTAACAGGGGTCTTAGCAATAGCATCGTATGTTTTGTATACGATTTTTATATTTACAGATGCCCTTAATAACGTATTTAATGACACCTGGATATACATTATCATGATTCTTGTGAATGGATTATTGATAGGTTATTCACTTTATTTCATGAGTTATAAATATCGCCAACATATTAAAAATTTACAAATGCGTTTAGCACGTTGGAGTAAGCTTTCACCGCGCGTTAATCAAATTGGTGATAATGCATTCCACGAATTACCTATTGGTATCATCGTATTAGATGAAGAAGCAAAAGAAATTAAATGGGTTAATCCTTACGCAATTACGATTTTCAAAGATAAGTTAGTTGATCGTTTATTATCCGATATTTCAGCACCATTAGCGGATCATGTTGATAAAAAAGAAGAAACACCAATCGTTATTCGTGTATTTAACGAAAAATATGAAGTTATGTATAAATCAAATTATCAAGTTTTATACCTATTTAATGTAACATCAAGAGAAAACGTTAAAGAAGAATATATTCAAAATTTACCTGCATTAGGTATTATTAACCTTGATAACTTTGAAGAAAATATACAATCTTTCGATATTTCTGAACAATCAAGTATTAAGGGTGAATATTTATCTGCAATTGCTGATTGGGTTGAAGAATTTAATGGGTACTTAAAACCATACGGTGATAATCGATTGGTTTTAATGATTAAACGAAAACATCTTGACCGTATGATACAAAATAAATTTGATATCTTAGAACGTATTCGTGATATCTCAGTTAAATATCAATTAAGAGTTACAATTTCTATTGGTATTGCATCATGGGATTTAGAGTATGATGATTTATCAGACTACGCACAAAATGCGATTGAGCTTGCAGAAAAACGAGGCGGAGACCAAGTTGTAGTAAATATTCAAGGAGAAAAGATTAAATACTTTGGTGCGAAATTAGAATCTAAAACAAAACTATCAAGAGTTAGTGCTCGTCAAAGTGCTAGCCAACTTATGGAATTATTTGATAAAGCTGATCAAGTCTTTATTATGGGTCATAATCAAACAGATTTAGATTCATTAGGCTCCATGATTGCAGCGTTAAAAATGGCGTTAGCATCGCCTGATTTGGCACCTTACATTATTGTTGATGAAGATAAGTTAGATCCTACAACATATAATGTTTATCAATTATTAAAACATAACGATCACCAAGTGATCCATCATGTTTTAACAACAGAAGAATCCTTAAGAAAAGCAACAAAAGATACATTATTATTAATTGTTGATACACAAAATCCACAAATTGTTCATTCAAAAGAATTATTAAGTCTAAATTTAAAGACACTTGTTATTGATCACCACCGTGGTAATGAATCATCAATTGAAGGTGATTTTAGTTACATTGATGCAGGTGCTTCGTCTGCAATTGAGTTAATTATGGAATTAATTGAGTTTTATAACCGAGAAGTTAAAATTGATGGGTTAGAAGCATCAATCATGTATGGTGGATTAGTTGTTGATACAAATATGTTTACATTTAGAACGAATGCAAGAACATTTGATGTGGCATCTAAACTAAAAGACTATGGTGCTGATACCATTATGGTTCGTACATGGTTAAGAAACGATTTAGAAAAAACATTAGAAATCAATCAGTTACTTGGCGAAGTCGAAATTTATTTAGGACGTTTCGCAATTATTAAAAAAGATACTCTAATTGAAAATAGAACATTTATTGCACAAATTTCTGAATTCTTACTCAATATTAAAGATATTGATGCGGCATTCACTATTGTCAAAATTTCTCCAGATACGGTTGGTATTTCAGCACGTTCATTTGGTGCGGTAAATGTTCAAGTCATTATGGAAGAAATGGGTGGTGGTGGTCACTTACACAGTGCTGCAACTCAAGTCCAAGGATTATCAGTCGATGATTGTTATGCACAACTTAAACACATACTAGATATTGAATACGGAGGAAGTAGTGAACCTATGAAAGTCATTTTATTAGAAGATGTTAAAGGAAAAGGTAAAAAAGATCAAATCATTGAAGTCGCTGGAGGCTATGCAAATTACTTAATTACTTCAAAGCTTGCAGTAGCTGCAACAGATGAAAACCTTGAAAAATTAGCACAAGAAAAAGAAAGATTGAAACAACAAGAAATTCAATACTTAAACACATTAAAGAAAATTGCTGAAAGTATTGAAGGTAAAAATATTACATTAACTTTACAAGTTGGTAAAGATGGTAAACGTTTTGGAAGTATTACATCTAAACAAATCGCTGAAGCTTTTGAAGAAAAATATCAAATTATGATTGATAAGAAAAAAATTGAAATCCATGGTGAAATCACATCAGCTGGAATTTATCCAATTACTGTGAATTTAGATAAAGGAATCAAAGCTTCATTTGAAGTACATATCGTTGAAAAGAGAGATTAGTTATGGCTAAAAATTTACCACACTCACTAGATGCTGAACGCTCTGTATTAGGTGCGGTTTTCCTTAATCCTGCTTTAGCAAATGCACTAACAGACGAATTACGTGCTGTTGACTTTTTCGATCCAATACATGGTTATATTTTTGAAGCTATTGATGCTTTAAATAAAGAGAAAAAAGCAATTGATTACTCATCTGTTTCAGGCAAATTAGACCAAATGGGTAAGCTTGAAGAAGTTGGCGGTATCCAAACATTAATTGAGTTATCAAACTATACAGTTGCATTAGACCATTTAGAAACTTATATTGATTTAGTTCGAAGTTTTAGTTTAAAACGTGAAGTCATTAAAGTAACACAAAATATTGCAACGCAAGGATTGACAACAGATATTGAAACAGATGAATATTTAGAAGAAGCTGAAAGATTAATTTTTGAATTGTCTAAAAAGCGTAAAGCAGGGGATTTTAAGCCACTTAAAGAAGTTGTTCAAGCTATTCAAGAAAAGTTAACCTTCTTACAGAGTCATAAAGGTGGTATTACTGGTTTAACAACAGGCTTTTTAAAACTTGATCAATATATTAATGGATTACAAAAAGAAGAATTTATTATTCTTGCAGCACGACCATCTGTTGGTAAGAGTGCCTTTGCAATTCAATTAGCATTAAATGCTGCTATGAAAAATAAAGATGGAAAAGCTGGAGTAGCCTTTTTCTCTCTTGAAATGAGTAACGAACAATTAGTTACACGTATGATTTCTAATATGGCGAATATTGAAAATTCAAAACTTAGAACAGGCTTTTTAACAAGCCAAGAATGGAAGCAATTTGAAGCATATTCAGAACGTTTAAATCGTTTAAATATATTCTTTGATGATTCTGCTTCATCAAACCTTTCTGATATTCGTGCAAAGTGTCGTAAACTTGCTCAAGAGGGTAAATTAGATTTAATTGTTATTGACTACTTACAACTTATTCATATTGATGCAAGAACACAAAGTAGACAAGAAGAAGTTTCAAGAATTTCTCGCTCTTTAAAACAATTAGCACGTGAATTAAGTGTACCAGTTATCGCACTTTCTCAGTTAAGCCGTGATGTTGAACGTTCAAGCGATAAACGTCCATTACTATCACACTTACGTGAATCTGGTTCTATCGAACAAGATGCTGATATCGTTATGTTTATTCACCGTGATGAATATTATGAAAGAGAAAAATCAGATGCTGGAGATACAGAAATTATTGTTGCTAAAAACCGTCAAGGTCGTACAGGAACAATTCACTTCATCTTTAGTGCAAACTACTCACGCTTCTTAGAACGTTCAGATAGAGAAGAATAATTTAAAACGTATATAGTGTTTATCTATATACGTTTTTTTATGTAAAAACTATCATTTTTTGGATATATCACCATATCTTTAAATAACTTTTATCATTTATGATAAAATAAATAAGGCAAGTAGGTGTCTATATGAAGTTAAGTAAGTTTATCAACCATAAATTTTTATTATTTTTAGGGACATTCTCCAAATTAATTGAAGTTGTTTTGGAGCTTTTTTTACCTATATTTATGGGGTTAATGATTGATGAAGGTATTAAAAAGAATAATACTCAAACTGTGTATTTAATGTTATTTTTAATTCTTTTATTTGCAACACTTGGTTATTTAACAACTGTATTTGCACACTTTTTAACAGCTAAGGTATCACAAAATTATCATCATAATCTAAGATTAGCTTTATATGAAAAAGTATTAAACATGAAATATGAAGATCGTAAAAAATACTCAACATCAAGCTTATTAAATCGACTCAACAACGATACATTACAAACATCAAATGCGCTTGCAATGACGATGCGTATTTTATCAAGAGCGCCATTTTTAATGATTGGAAGTATTGTTGCCTTATATATAACATCACCTAATGTATCTTATGTTTCAATGATTGTTTTACCATTGACATTTGTATTTGTTTTAATACTTGTTTTAATGTTATTACGTTTTAATCAACGTTTACAAAAAGAAATGGATCGTTCAAGTAGTTTAGTTAAAGAAACATTAGATGGCATACAAGTTATAAAGTCATTTCATAAAGAAGAACCTACTTATAAAAACTTTAAAAATCAGAATCAACTGATTGTAAATTTACAACGTATGCTAGGTTATATTTCAACACTTGGTTCACCGGTTGTATCTTTAGTTTTAAATTTAGCATTAGTATTTATGATTTATATTTCTGCAATCGATATTAATTTAGGCTCAATGACGCAAGGCCAAGTTTTATCGATGATTAATTATACAACACAACTTATTTTATCTATGCTAGGTATTTTAAATTTAATTATTTTATATGCTAAGGCATTTACTTCAAACGAGCGTATTAAAGAAATTTTAAACTATGAAAATGAAAATACTTTAGTTAAAACTGAAAATTTAGATGATATTGAAACAATCGAGTTTAAAAATGTATCATTTGCTTATAAAGGTCAAAAAGAATTTTTAAAAAACATTAATTTCAAACTTACTAAAGGTCAATCATACGGTATGATTGGTTTAACAGGTAGTGGTAAATCTACGATTTTAAAAATGCTTGTTGGATTTTTAAAACCTACAGAAGGTGAGATTTTAATTAATAATCGACCAATGAGTACTTACAGTTTAAATGATATAAGACGTTTAGTTGGCTATGTTAGTCAAGAAAATTATTTATTTCAAGGAACCGTTAAAGATAATTTGAGTATGGGTTTTAATTATGAAGATGAATCAATCATTCAAGCGCTATATGATTCTGAATATCCAATGAATCAAGGTCAAATACAAAATGAAGTTAAAAAAATGGGCTTGAATTTTTCAGGTGGACAACGCCAACGTCTTAATATTGCAAGAGCCTTAACAAAAAAACCAAGTATTTTATTGTTAGATGATGCCTTAAGTAGTTTAGATAATCAAACGATTTTAAACTTAAAAAATAATTTATTAAAACATAAAGATAGTTGGATTTTAATGATGAGTTCATCTAAATTAAGTCATATTGACTTTGTTGATGAATGGATAGTGATTTCACAAAGTGAAATTGAAACAGTTGGAAAAAAAGATGAAGTTTTGAAAACTTCACCACTAGTTCAAAAACTTTCAATAACTCAACATGAGTTAGAGGAGGTTAGCCATGTTTAGGTTTTTAGCAATCGCTCAAACGAATAAAGGATCAAAAAAATATATGATCCTAAATATGATTACAGCTTTGATTGGAAATGTTTCAACATTGTTATCACCATTATTTATTGGGTATGCTGTTGAAGCGATGATCGGTAAAAATAATGTTAACTTTGAAGTTGTAACAAAATATTTAATGTTATCGGGCCTCTTATATGCCATAGGATCATTGCTTTTATGGTTATCTAATTTATTTGCAGAGTTTTATGCCATTCAAGTCACATCAAATTATAAAGAATTTATTTATAAAGAGATTTTAGAAAGCGAATACAAGGGATTATATCCGTTATCATCAGGCGATGTCATGATGAAGTTAAGTCTACAAATGGATATGGTTTATGAAGCATTTAAATACTTTTTAGTGCACTTTATACCAGGTGTTACAACATTAATTTTTACAGTGATTATGTTATTATCATTAAATTATTTATTTGCACTCACTGTATTTTTAATGGTGCCAATACTTATATTTTATACTCGTAAATCAACTCAAAATGTAACGAAATATTTCATGGAAACTCAACGTCTTCAAGGAAAACTTTCAGATATTGCCGAAGAAGGTTTTAGTCAATATGAACTTTATAAAGCATATCAATATGAAAACCATGCTTATCAAAATTTTAAAAACTATGAAGTGTTACGTTTTAAAGCTAACGAAAAAAGTTATTTTTTATCAAGTTTAAATAACCCAAGTTTTAGATTAATTTCAAATATAAGTTATTTATTACTAGGTGTTTTATTTGCAATATTAAATTTAAATAATATTGAAGTTAAAGTAGGTACTTTTACTACAATCTTAGTTTATGGAACAATGTTTTTTAGACCAATTAATGAATTAAGTAACTTCACATCACAATTTTTATTAGCATCAACAGCATATAAAAATATTAATGATTTACTATATACATTAGTTAAAGAGAGTGATGGTACTTTTGAAAAAGATATTGAAGGTAAGGTAGAATTTAAAAAAGTTAACTTTAGTTATAAAGAAACAGAGCCACTCATTTCAAACTTTAATTTAAAAGTGAGAAAGGGTTCAAAAATAGGAATTGTTGGTAAAACTGGTGCTGGTAAAACAACAATTGCTAATCTCTTATTAAGATTTTATAAAGTTCAAAGTGGTGAAATACTTTTAGATAATATCAATATCAATGAATATAAAAATGAGATAATTCGCCATCAAATTGGACTTATCCTTCAAAAACCTTGGTTATTTAGAGGTACAATATTTGATAATATCTCATATGGTGTTCCGAATGCGACATTAGATCAAGTCATTGAAGCATCAAAATTAGCTGGATGTCATGACTTTATTAAAAATTTTAAAGACGGGTATGACACAGTTTATGATGATAACGATGGATTAATGAGTCAAGGACAAAAACAATTAATCACAATTGCACGTGCAATACTTTTAAACCCAAAAATTATAATTATTGATGAGGCAACAAGTTATGTTGACTCATTAATGGAGAAAGAAATTTCAGATGCATTTAAGGTTGTCATGAAAAATAAGACAACATTTATGATTGCACACCGTTTAAAAACTGTCATGGATGCTGATTGTATCATTGTTATGGACGATGGTAAAATTAAAGAGATTGGTACACATGATGAACTTATCCAATTAAATGGATATTATAAAACATTATTCGATGCTCAGGTTTAAGGAGAATATATATGTTAGATCGATTAAAATTAATTAAAGAACGATATGATAAAATTCAAGAAAAATTATCTTCTGGTGAATTAGAAGTTAAAGAATATACCAAACTTATGAAAGAAGCTAGCTCTTTAGAAGATCAAGCTGAAGCGTATGTTGAACATCAAAAACTTACCAAAGAATTAAAAGATGTTGAAGAACTTATGGAATTAGAAGAAGATAATTCAATGCTTGATGTTTTAAAAGAAGAATATAAAACATTAGAACATAAGTTAAGTGATTTAGAAGAGCGTATCAAAATATTATTATTACCAAAAGATCCAAATGATGAAAAAGACGTCATTATGGAAATTAAAGGTGCTGCAGGTGGCGATGAAGCAAACATATTTGCAGGTGATTTATTTAGAATGTATTCAAAACTTGCAGAAGCTAAAGGTTGGAAGATTTCATTAATTAATGCATCTGCTGGAACACAAGGTGGCTTTACATCCATTGAATTCCAAATTTCAGGTAAAAATGTTTATTCATACTTAAAATATGAATCTGGGGTACATCGTGTACAAAGAGTACCAGCAACAGAATCTCAAGGTAGAGTTCATACATCAACAGCAGTTGTCTTAGTATTACCTGAACAAGACGAAATTGAATATGATGTTAAATGGGAAGATATTCGTTTTGACACATTTAACTCATCAGGTGCAGGTGGACAAAGTGTCAATACAACATATAGTGCAGTTCGTTTAACACATATCCCAACAGGTATAGTTGTTCAATCTCAAGAAGAACGAAGTCAACATGAAAATAAAGAGCGCGCCTATAAATTATTAGTCACAAGAATTTATGATAAACTTTTACAAGAGCAACTAGAAAAAGAAGGTGCTAACCGTAAAGCATTGGCTGGGCGTGGTGAAAGAAGTGAAAAAATACGAACATATAACTATCCACAGAATCGTGTTACAGATCATCGAATTGGATTGACACTCAATAGATTAGATGCCATTATGGAAGGGCGCATTGATCTAATTATTGATCCACTAATTAATGAGTTTCAAAAACAACTCTTACAAGGAGAAGAATCTTGACATACCAAGAATTAATTAAAACCTATAGTAAACTTGCTATAGAAAATGGATTGGAAGATGAAGCCGTAAAATGGTTAGTCTTAGAATTATCAGATTTGACTAACACAGAATTTTATCTAAACCAAAAGACAACAATTGAATCTAAAAAATTAGAAGAAATTAAAGAAAAATTAGAATTATATATATATAAACAAATTCCAATTCAACATATTTTAGGTTTCTCATACTTTTTTGGATATAAGTTTATCGTAAATGATGATGTTTTAATCCCAAGAAGAGAAACTGAGGAATTAACTGAAGAAGTTTTATATCTATATGATGAATATTTTAGTGAAAAAAAGATTGATGTACTAGATTTAGGTACAGGTAGTGGTGCAATTGCAATCACACTAGCCAAAGAAGAGCCAAACATGAATGTTGTTGCATCAGATATATCACTAGATGCATTAAAAGTAGCTAAGGAAAATAGTTTAGTATTAGAAGCAAATGTCAAATTTATTCAATCGGATTGGTTTAAACAAATTGAGGGTAAGTTTGATATTATCGTTGCAAATCCTCCATATATCCCAGAAAGCGAAGAAGTTGGGATTACTGTTCAAAAAGAACCAAATATCGCCTTATATGGTGGAAAAACAGGTGTTGAACCATACGAAATTATATTAAGTTCAGCAAAAGAATATATGAAAGATTTCTCAATTATTGCATTTGAGCATGGGTATCAGCAAAGTGAGGCTATAAAGCATATCGCATTAAAGTATTTTAATGATGCAAAGATTATTCAAAAGAAGGATATGCAACAAAAAGATCGTATGACCTTTGTTGTTGTCGGTAGCAAAAATGGACAAAAATAAAATACTCATTTTCCCAACCGATACCGTTTATGGTATTGGTACACACTTTTTAAATCACGAAGGTGTAAAAAAAATATATGAAATTAAAGGCAGAGATTTTAATAAACCACTTCAAATTTTAGTAAGTAGTTTAGACCAAGTGAAAGACTTTGTTGAATTAAGTGAAGAAGCATATAAACTTGCGCAAGCTTATTGGCCTGGTGCTTTAACAATTATCGTTTCAGCTAATGAAAAGTTTTATCAGTTAACAGGTGATAAAACAATTGGACTTCGTATGCCAAATCACCCAAAAGCAATCCAAATACTTAATCAATATGGCCCAATGAAGACAACTTCTGTCAATCAAAGTGGTGAACCACCAATGAATGATTATCAAGCTATTTATGATAAGTATCATCATTTAGTTGATGAAATCTATACTAATGAAGAACCGATGAGCGAAGTATCATCAACCGTGATAAATCTTGCCAAAAATCCGTATGAAATTATAAGAATTGGCAACATTTCCGTTGAAGACATAAAAAAAACTCTATCCAAATGAGTTTTTTTTATGCATATTATCATGGATATGATAAAATAATTAAGGCTTTAAAAAAAGAAGGTAAAAAAATGAAAATAAGAAATGTTGCAATTATTGCACACGTAGACCATGGAAAGACTACATTGGTTGACCAAATTATTCGTCAATCAAAAATTAAAGATAATGTGAAAATTAGTTCTATGGACTCAAATGAAATTGAACAAGAACGTGGTATCACGATTCTTGCAAAAGCTACATCTGTCACATATGGTGATTATCGAATTAATATTTTAGATACTCCAGGTCATGCTGACTTTGGTGGCGAAGTAGAGCGTATTATGCGTTTAGTGGATGGTGTCATTTTATTAGTTGATGCTAAAGATGGTGTTATGCCTCAAACAAAATTTGTTTTAAGAAAAGCTTTAGAAGCAGATCTAAAACCAATTGTTGTTATTAATAAAATGGATAGACCGTTTGCTGATCCAAGACGTGTTGTAAACCAAGTCTTTGATTTATTTATTGATTTAGGCGCTAGTGAAGAACAATTAGAATTCCCAATTATTTATGCATCAGGTTTATCAGGATTAGCATCACTTACAGAAGACATTAGTGAAGTTTCAGATATGAAAGCTTTATTGGATACAATCGTAAACTATATACCAGGTCCTAAAATAGAAGATGGTATCTTATTATTCCAACCATCACTTATTGATTATAACGACTTTGTTGGTCGTATGGGTATCGGTAAAGTATTTCGTGGAACAATTCATGTGAATGATATGGCGAAAGTTATTCGTTCAGATGGATCTACTGAAAACTTTAGAATTCAAAAATTATATAGATATAATGGATTTTCTAAAGAAGAAATTAGCGAAGCACATTCAGGCGATATTGTTGCCTTAGCGGGATTATCAGATATTCATGTTGGTGATACAATTACTGAAATTAATTCAACTGAAACGTTACCGTTAATTCATGTTGATGAACCTACCGTTCAAATGATGTTTTTAACGAATAATTCACCATTTGCTGGTAAAGAAGGTAAGTTTGTCACACCTACGAAACTTGAAGAACGCTTAATGAAAGAAACATTAAAAGACGTTTCTTTAAAAGTTGTTCGTAAACAAGGTGAAGAAGCATGGTTAGTTTCAGGTCGTGGTGAATTACACTTAAGTATTTTAATCGAAACAATGCGCCGTGAAGGATTTGAGTTTTTAGTTTCACGTCCTAAAGTTATTTTAAAAGAAAATGATGGTGTTTTATCAGAGCCATATGAAGAAGTTACAGCAGATGTTCCAAATGAGCATGTAGGAAGTGCGATGGAACTATTAGGTAGCAAAAAGGGTAGATTAATTAAAATCGAAAATGGCATGAATGAAACAAGATTAGTCTATCATATGCCAAGCCGTGGATTAATAGGTTTTATGACTGACTTTTTAACAGTCACTAAAGGATTTGGTGTATTATCTCATATCTTTTTAGGTTATGAACCTTATATTCAAGATTTAAGTTTAAGTCGTAAACGTGGTGCAATGATTTCAATGTCTGAAGGTTATACAACAGCATATGCATTATTTCATTTAGAAGATCGTGGAGATTTCTTTGTTGAACCTAGAGAACACGTTTATGAAGGTATGATTGTTGGTATTAACAATAAAGAAACTGATATGGTTGTTAATGTTGTTCAAGAGAAAAAGTTAACGAATATGCGTTCTGCAACTAAAGACCAAACAGTTGTTTTAAAGCGTCCTATTGAAATGAGTTTAGAAGCCTGCTTAGATTTTATTGATGATGATGAGTATGTTGAAGTAACGCCAAAAAGCATACGTCTTCGTAAAATTTATTTAAAAGCAATTGATCGAAAAAGACAAAATAAAATAGATTCAATGGCTGAATAAGAATTAACTTTATTTATGATATAATAAATAAAAGAAAGGCGGATAAAAGATGAAAATAGGTATAGGATCTGATCACGCAGGTTTCAATTTAAAGAAATCTCTAATAGGATTTTTAACTGAAAAAGGACATGAAGTTGTTGATTATGGTACTTTTTCAGTTGATCGAGTTGATTATCCTGATTATGCATTAATCGTATCAAAACATGTCGTGAAACAAGATGTTGAATTTGGTATTTTAATTTGTGGTACAGGTATTGGTATGAGTATTGCAGCAAATAAGGTAAGAGGTATTCGTGCTGCTTTAGTTTATGATGAATTAACTGCAAGACTTGCTAAAGAGCATAACCATGCAAATATTATTTGTATTGGTGAACGTACAACACCATTAGAAGAAGCTAAATTAATTGTTGATACATTCATTAAAGCACATCGTGAGTCTCGTCATGAAACGCGTATAGAAAAAATTGCTGAGATTGAAAAGGTAAAAAACTAATGAAAAAACTTGTAGTCTTGAAACATCCTTTAATTGATCACAAAATGTCAATTATTCGTGATAAAAATACACCAACAAAAACATTTAGAGAAAGTGTTGGTGAAGTTGGTGCATTAATCACTTATGAAATGACAAAAGATTTAGAGTTGGTTCCAAAAGAAATAGAAACACCTCTAACAAAAATGACAGCTTATCAATTAAAAAAAGATGTGGTTATTATTCCAATTCTTAGAGCTGGATTAGGGATGGTAGAAAGTATTCATAATATTATACCATCAGCTAAAATAGGTCATATTGGTGTTTATCGAGACGAGAATACGTTAGAACCTATTGCATACTATGCAAAGTTTCCTAACGAAATAAAAAGTGGCGTTGTTATTGTTGTTGACCCGATGTTAGCTACAGGAGGTTCTGCAAGTTACGCTATTAAAGTATTAAAAGAAAAAGGTGCAACAGACGTTCGTTTCGTAGGTTTAGTTGGATGTCCTGAAGGTGTTAATCGTCTTCAACATGAACATCCTGATGTACCAATATATCTTGCTGCAATGGATGAAAAACTTAATGAGGATGGCTACATTGTTCCTGGATTGGGCGACTGTGGCGATCGATTATTTGGTACTAAATAATGTTTGATATATTTATTTACGTAGTATTTTGGACAGTATTTGCAGCAGGTTTTGTTGTAACATTTAGAATCTTACAATCAATCGAAATTGAACGTATATTTAAAAAATACCGCCTATTTGAAATTAAGGCGGCATATCTAATCATAAGTATTTTAGTTGGGTATTTACTCGCTAAATTCTTAATCGATGTGATTCATATTTTCCCATGGAACTAATATTTCTTTAGTTCCATTTTCTTTTATGTCTTTGAATAAATATCGATATTTATCAAGCATAGACTCATCATCGAAAAATCTTAAATCATAGATAACATCTTCTAAGAATTCTTTTTGAATAATGTAGTCATTAAAGAATGTATCAATATCATGTATTTTGTCATAAGTAAATTTAACTTGATATAAATGAGCTTTTTTTAAAATAGAATATTTTCCAAGTTTTAAAGCTTCTTTGGCAGATTTTGCATATGCACGTATTAAACCACCAGCACCAAGTTTAATGCCACCAAAATATCTAACAACAACTGCAAATACATTTTTCACTTGAAATTGATTTAACATTTCTAAAATTGGGACACCTGCAGTACCAGAAGGTTCACCATCATCATTTGAACCTTGAGTATCTTTAAATACATATGCAGTACAATAATGGGTTGCTTTTGGATATCGCTTTTTTATTTGTTTTAAGATTTCAGACATTTCATCAAGAGAATTGATAGGTGTTAATATGGTAATAAATTCTGAACGCTCTATAACAATCTCATTTTCAACAGTCTCATTTAAATATATCATAAAATTCACCTAAAATTAGTATATCATAATTACATTATGAGATATAAAATAACATGAAATTTGATATAATATTATAGTGATGTCATATATATCAATAAGGAGAAAGAGAAAACATGAAAGTAAAGGTTGCTTCTACATCAACATCATGTCTTGATTATTATCAGGAAAATCATGATATTGATATCATCCGCATCAAGTTACTTGATGGAGATAAAGAACTCTTGGATGGTAAAGATATTACTGCTGATGTGTTCTATCAAAAATTAAGAGAAAATCCATCTTGGGTTCCAAAAACAAGTCAACCTTCGGTAGGTGAAATATTAACTTATTTTGAATCACTTGTTGAACAAGGTTATGAACAAGCATTTATTACAACATTATCAAAAGAATTATCTGGAACATATAATTCAGCGCTTCAAGCTGCACAACTCATTGAAGATAAACTAAAGGTTACTGTTTTTGATACAAAAACGGTATGTTTTTCTGAGGGGTATTTTGCATTAGAAGCTGATAAGATGTTTAAAGAAGGTAAATCCTTAGAAGAAGTTTTAGAACGATTAAATTTTTTAAGAGATCATAATACAATTTTCTTTGCTGTTGATGACTTAACTCAATTAGTTAATAACGGTCGTTTAACAGGTGCTAAAGCTTTTTTTGGAAAACTCTTAAAAGTTAAACCAATTTTACAGGTTAATGAAGAAGGTAAGATTGTATCTATAGATAAGACAAGAAACATTAAAGTAGCATTAAAAAGCATTGCGGATTATATCAAACATTTTACTAAAGATAAAAAGTTCTATGCACATATCGTATATGCTGGAAATCCTGAGTTATTAGGATATTTTGAAAACATATTAGAATTTGAATTAGGATTAAAAAATTTATATAAAGCACCATCAACACCAGTCATTGGTGCTCACATTGGACCTGATGTTGTAGGTATTGGTGTATTTTTACAAGAATAGAAATGAGTTGATGGCTTTGAGCTTTCAAAAAGCTAAAAATTTAATTAAAGCATTAAAGAAAAAAGGATATGAATCATACATTGTTGGTGGAGCGGTTCGAGATTTTATAATGAAAAAAGAACCAATCGATATTGATATCACCACAAAAGCAAAACCAACAGATGTTATGAGACATTTTAATAGCGTACCAACTGGATTAAAATATGGTACAGTTACAGTTGAGTTTGAAGATAGTCAATTTGAAATTACAACATTTAGACTAGATGGACCAACAAAAGATTTTAGACATCCAGATTCAGTCATATATTCGGATAATGTTAAAGATGATGTATTACGTCGTGATTTTACAATCAACGGATTATTAATGGATGAAAACGAACGAATCTATGATCATGTTGGTGGATTAGAAGATATCAAACATGAAGTGATACGCACGATTGGAAATCCATATGATCGTTTTAATGAAGACGCATTACGAATATTAAGAGCGTTATACTTTCAATCTAAATTAGGATTTAGAATTGATGAAGAAACAAAACAAGCAATGAAAGACTCTAGATTTTTAATTAAAGAAATATCAAGAGAACGTGTATTTAATGAACTTATTAAAACATTAAAAGGACCATATTTAAAATTAGCATTAGAAACAATGATTGAAACTCAAATTGATGAAGTATTACCAGGATTAAAAAATGGTATTAACTACATATCAAAATTAGATAAACTACCGTTTGTTGACCCGTTTTTTGTTGTATCATTTATTCTTAATCAAGGTATTGTTCCTGAATATTGGCCTTTTTCTAATTATCATAAAAATATGTATCAGAAGGCCGTTATTCTTTCAATGAAGACTAAAGATTTCATCACGCCACATGATTTATATGAATATGGTTTAGAAATATCTATCTTAGCCAATAAAGCGAATACGTTCTTAGGTAAAAGTAGATATACAGAAAATGATATTGAAAATGCTTATCAAAAATTACCAATCAAATCAGAACTTGATTTGGCATTAACTAGTCAAGAAATTATGACTTATTACAATAAAAAGCCAGGACTTTGGTTGGGGAAACTTAAAAAAGCATTAGTTAATGATGTTCTTTCTAAAAAAGTTAAAAATGAAAAAGCAGCATTGCTTAAACATTTGGAAAGTATGGAAGTATAATTATGATGAAAATAATTGGTAAAATTGAATCTATTAATAAAGGTGCACACTTTTCAAATACAACAATCATTTTAGAAGATAAAACACGTGCAAATATTAAACTTGATTTGGTAGATGAAAAAGATCTTCAAATTGGTAAAGTATATGTATTTGATGTGGAAGAGTTTTATAGAGAAGATGTGTTAAACTATCGTGCACTTAAATATATGACAGTTGAAGATGCAGGCTTTTCCAAAGAAAAATTAACGGAGTTTTGGAATAGTTTTTATGATTATGCACCAATTCCAATTAGTGAAATAAAAAAAGGTATTGAATCATATTTAAATCGCATTGATAACAAAGTTTTAAAAGACATTACAAAAGACATTTATCAAAAGTTTGAAGATAAATATTATTTACACCCAGCTGCGACAAAATTTCATCATGCATATGTTGGTGGATTAAGTTATCATACTTTAACGATGTTAAAACTTATTGAACCAATGTTAAATGTGTATACATATTTAAATAAAGATTTACTTTATGCAGCAACAATTCTTCATGATATCAGCAAAATTGATGAAATGACAGGTGTTGATGGTGAATATACAAAAGAAGGTGTACTCATCGGTCATTTAGTTATGGGATCAATTGAGGTCGAAATGTCAGCTTTAAAATTAGGATATCAAGATACAGAAGAAGTTTTATTATTAAAACATTTAATTCTTTCTCACCATGGGCAATTAACATTTGGATCTCCTAAAAAACCTCAAACTGCTGAAGCACTATTATTGTGGTTCGTTGACACAATGGATTCTAAATTCCGAGAACTTGGAGATGAATTAGAAAAAATAGAACCAGGCGAATTCACACAAGCTATAGCAGTTCTAGATAAAATGAAGTTTTATAAGCCGAAATTATAAAAATATAATCAGAACCCAAGGTTCTGATTTTTTATTTATTAGATTTTTACAAAAATAAAAACCCTATACCGTAAGATATAGGGTTTATTTGTTGATAATTAACCGTTTAAGATATCAAACCAATCACCATATACAGCAGCATATTCATGATTAAATGCTCTGTCATAAATGGTTGATCCATTTCCTGTATATCCATCGAAGTATGAATATCCAAAGAATTGATTGAAGTTTGCATTTCTTAAGATTTGTAATCTTTCATTTAGAGTTGCATCATTTGTAATTTGAACGTTGTCACCAAATACAAGTCTGAAAGCAATTTCTAATTGTGAGTATGAACTGTTATAAGCAGTTTGAACTGGAGTGAAGTACTTGCTGATAGCTGTTTTAACATCAGTAGGTAATGTTACAACGCCTTCTTCAGTCTTAGATTCTTCAATATGAATTAAGATTTGTTCCCATGATAAGTATTTAGAATCATTTAATGCTGTTAAGAATTGACCTTCAGCATATGGGTTTTCAATTTTAGAATCATATTTACCTTCTTCGGCATTATCTAATACTTCAGCAGATACATTTAATGTAACATCAGTTACTAAGATTAAATGCCATCCAAATGCTGTACGAGATTTTTCTAATGAGAATGCAACATCTTCACCATCAGCAATTGTTAATAATGGAGCGAATACAGGAAGAACTTCATTCTTATTGTCGATATTATTTTCTTCGATCATATCTTTTAAGTATGAACCAAGTTTTAATGCATAATCTAAGAACTTTTCATCTAATGAAGAAGAAGTTGTATTAGATGGGAAGTTTCTTTGATTTGTGATTTCACCTAATGATTCATACATTACTTTAATACCTAAGCGTTTGAATGGAACAAACTCGTCATTCTTATTATAAACACGAATGAATTCTAATACTTGTTCAGGTGTTAATGTAGCAATGTAGTCTAAGATTTCTTGTTCATCAGCAAATTGAGGGAAATCGTTAGGTGTTTCTGTGTAACGTGATGAACTTGTGTAGTTATTGGCAAGAGTTGATAATGTTGAATCAATCTTGTTTTGTGAACTCTTCACACGGTTAACAATGATATTAACTAATTTTTGAACTTCTTTTTCAAAATCTTCAAGTGTTGAAATACCCTCGAAGTTTTGTTCAGCAATTAATGCATCAGTTGGTTTATCAGGTGAACCATCATTATTAAAGTCAACATAGATTAATAAGTGAGAAGCTGTAACACCAATTTCATTTACAGTTTGTTTATTAGCTAATTCAGCTAACTTCTTGTAAATGTTGTTGTCAGCAGTATTATTTGGGAAGTGTTTAGTTAAATCTTCTTCAAATAATGTTCTTAATTCAGTTTGAACATAAATCTTATCAATAGCATCGTAAGTTGAACTCTTACCATCTCGAGCCCAAGCTCCAAAGCCTAATAATAAGAACTTTTCTAATCCCATACTTGCTGGGAATCCAGCAGTTTCATAACCATTTGCTAAGAATGGGTTAACATATTGGTTTTCAAATTGTTCTCTGAATTCAGCCATCTTAGCATCATTGATTTCATCTTTGTACATTTCACGTAATTTATCCATGAAGATTAGATCAAGAGCAGAAGATAATCCTAATGTTGGTTCAATTCTTTCAAAGAATTCATCAACTGTAATTTCTTTGTCGCCAACTTTAGCAAGAACATCATTATTTAAGAAACCATATGAACCTTTATAAGTATATGAGTTAGCATAAATGTCACGAATGATTGGGTCATAGATGTTAATTTCTGTATTATCTTTTTTATCGCTTGCTTTAGAAGAAATGTAAGAAGCAGTTAATTTAGAATCAACTAATTTTTTAATAGTTTCTAAACGAACTTCTTGAGCATGATCGTTTTCAGCGAATACGATTTCTAATGGATCTGATTCATCTAAAACATCGTCATCAGCTTCGCGATTATCATCTAATAAGTAAACTAAATATTGAACAGAATTAAATGTTTGAACTTGTCTTGAATATGGTTTACCAAATGTAACACCATCTTCATTTGGTTCATTTTTTGTTGAGTAGTATAATGATTCTTTATCTAATCCATATACATAACTACGTAATTCAGCGTTGTTTTTGAAGATGTTTGAATCATAAGATAACTTGAAAGCTTCTTCGATTAATGTTCTTCTTGATTCACCAACTGCTAATTCATTAATGTTATCTAGAGATTCTGGTGCATAATTTGTACCATTTAAATCATCATAGATACTTAAGAAGTAGAATAATACAAGGTTGTTTTCTGCTGAATCATCTAATGATTTATCAACTGTTGAGTTGATTGTATATTTAGAATAGTAAGTAGCAAATTCTTCAGATCTATAATCAATTGGTTTTAAGTTGTCTAATGTATAACCTAAACCACTATCAGCACTTGTTCCAACAGGTGAAGTTAAGATTTTCTTAGCTTTTCCTAATGGATCAGTATCTAAATAGTTACCTGCTTTAATTTCATCAATAACAGATTGTTTTGAAATGTTAGGAATTTCAAACCATTCGCCACGTGAGTTAGATTTAATAGCGTATTTATATCTTGCTAATTCATGTTCTCTAACAGAAGTGAATGGGATGATTAACGCTGTAACATCATAACGTCCAGCAACATTATTTTGATAATATGTTACGATATCAGATTCTTTTACGTAGATTGATGAATCCTCGTTAGCTAAATCGCCTGTGAATTCTCCATTAACATAATCTCCTCTTTCAGTAACAGCATAAACTTTCTTTAATACAGCAAGTTTATATTGTTTTTCTAATGCTTCAATGATTGATGTATAAGCTGGATATGCTTCTTTATCAAAGAATCCATATCTGAAATCATCTTTTTCATCAAAATCAACAGCATTGACTCTAGCAATAACGTCATCAATAACTTTTTCTAGAAATTCAACAAGTAATGTTTGGTTGACTCCAGGATTTGTAATTGCAAATGAATCAGCATAAGATAATATGCTTTGGGCAATTGTACGTGATGACATACTGCCAATAGTAGATGGGGTGATTGATGAACTGAATAATGCTGTACTTAATTCTTGTTCATATGCTTCAATCTTGAAGTCTTCTCCAGCGGCATTAATATCAACGTCACTGAAAACTAACTCTTCAATGTAGCTGTTTAATCTTGCTACAGAAGATGTTCTCAATTGGTCGTATAATCTTTTTTGGGAAACTTCATAATCACCAATTTTTAAGTATGTTTTTTCTGCACTTATTGAGCCGTAAGGTGTACCAGATTGTTCACCACATGCAACAAGTGTTACCGCAAAAATAAATGCTAATAAAAAAATAGCGATTTTTTTAGCGGATAAAAATGTTTTTAATATATTCATAGTCTGCGTTCACTCCTTAAATGTGTTTAAAATACAGCATATATAATATAGCATTTTTTACTATTTAATGCAATAACTTTCACCACTTTATGAATATATAATGATATAAATATCATAGGTTGAAAAAAAGTTACAAGTAAAATATATTGTGTTACAATAACTATAGGTGATTTTATGGAGACATTTGTACTGGCATCTGGATCAAAAGGAAACATGACTTATATTAAAACTCAAAATAAGCGATTTTTTATAGATGCTGGAATAAGTATAAAAAACATGATTTCTAAAATGAATGCTTATGGAGAAAATGTTAGAGAAGTAGATACATTGTTTCTTACACATGAACATTTAGACCATATATCTGGACTTAAATCGCTGTTAAAATTAGGTATTATCAGACAAGTTATTCTTTCTAAAGGTACTTACGATGCATTAAATGACGAGATTAAAGAACTCATCATTGAAAAGACGATTATTGAACCAGATCAACCATTTTTATTTTTCGGATTAAAAGTTACACCAATTTTATTAAGTCATGATGCAAATGAACCAACCGGTTTCATATTTGAAGAAAATCATAAAAAAATAGTTTTGTTAACCGATACTGGATATGTTGACGAATCATATATTGAAGTACTTAAGGGGGCGGATTTATATATTCTTGAATCAAATCACGATCCTCACATGTTGTTAACTTCCAAACGACCTTTTTCTTTAAAACATCGTATTTTAGGTGAAAAAGGACATTTATCAAATGAAGATGCAATTAAAGTTTTAAATAAAATCGTAACAAAGAAAACAGTATGGGTAGTTGCTCATATGAGTGAGGATTGTAATACCATTTTAGAAGTTGAAAAAATGATAGTTGATAAATTTTATAATCCGTTATTATTAGATGTTTATTACGCTTCACAAGAAGCTTTACCAGGTATAAAAATATGAGAATAAAAGTAATTACAGTTGGCAAAATTAAAGAAAAATCTCTTGTTAATTTGATTGAAAATTATACAAAACAAATGGGTCAAGTTGAAATTATTGAAATTCCAGATATTGATGATTCAAACGGTATAGAAAAAGAAGGTAAACAAATATTATCTAAAATTCAAAAGGATGAACACGTTGTATCGCTTGCTATTGAAGGTAAGACGATGGATAGTATTGAATTTAGTCAATATTTAGATAAAGTAAATACACATCAAACATCTAGAATCACATTTATTATTGGAGGATCATACGGTTTAAGTGATGAAGTTAAAAAAAGATCACAATTACTTTTAAGTTTTTCAAAAATGACTTTCCCTCATCAATTAATGAGATTAATCTTAATTGAGCAAATTTATAGAGCACAACAAATATTAAAAAAACATCCATATCATAAGTGAGTAAAACAATGACAATATTTTTTGATTTTAATGGAACAATATTAGATGATTTAGATTTAACATTTGAAATTTTAAATAAGATGTTACAAGAAGAAGGATTACCAACTGTAACAAAAGAAAGATATTTAGATATTTTTGGTTTCCCAATAAAAGATTATTATATTAAAGCAGGTTTTGACTTTAATAAAAAGCCTTTTGATGTTTTAGCAAAGCGATTTATTGAAGAATATCAACCAAGAAGCATGCATTTGAAATTACATGACTATTTGGTTGAGTCAATTATGGATTTAAGACAAAGTGGTTTTAAAATTGTATGTCTTTCAGCATCTGAAATCAATAACTTAAAAGAGCAACTTAAAAACTACAAAATTGAACATTTATTTGATGATATATTAGGTACTTCAGATGTTCATGCTAAAAGCAAAGTCGATATTGCAAAAAACTACGTTAAATTAAACAATTTAGATATAAATCATATTATAATGATAGGTGATACCGATCATGATTTAGAAGTAGCAAAATCTATTGGTGCTGAGGCTATTCTTTATAGTAAAGGGCATCAAAATCATAATCGTTGGGATCACCCCTATATAATTCATTCATTTAAAAACTTAAAAAAGGAGATATTAAATATATGGGAAAAAAGGTAAAAGTTTCTAAAAGAAGAAAACTTATGGGCTTTATTGAAGGATTTAAATCATTCATAACTAAAGGTAATGTTGTTGATATGGCTATTGGTGTTATCATTGGTGGTGCTTTTGGTAAAATCGTTACAAGTTTAGTTAACGATATTATCTTACCACCTATTGGTGTACTTTTAGGTGGTGTACATTTTAATGATCTTAAAGTGTTAATTCATAGAACTCCTCTATTAACGGATGCTGGTGAACCGTTAGTAGTAGATGGCGTTCAACAATTTAGTGATGTATACATTCGTTATGGCCAATTCATTCAAATCGTTTTAGAGTTTTTAATCATTGCATTAGTTATTTATGCTGCATTGTTCTTTATTATTCGCAGAAGACAAATGGAAGAACAATTAATTGAAGAAGAACTAGCTAAGCAAAAAGCTCAAGAAGAACTAAACGAAGTAGTGGTTGAAACACCGATTATTCCAGAAGATATCCAATTATTAACTGAAATTAGAGATCTTTTAAAAAATAAAAAAGACGAATAAAAAAATCTCCATGCGGAGATTTTTATTTTCTCTTTTTCTTTCTAGAAATTGGAATATCAATTGAATTACCAATACCTTCTAAAGCTTCACCTTCTGAGAGAATAATGATAACAATAATACTAATTAATATAAACGAACCAAACATAGATAAAGACATTTCGCGTAATAAATCTTTAATATCTTCACTTGCTGTAACAACACAAATCATATGAAAATATATGATGTTAAAAAAGTAAAATGTTAAACCAGTAAAAATATCACTGTTTAACCAAACGATTAAAGTAATTATAAATAATATAGGAATTGTAAAAATTAGAATGATTTTAGAATATTTCTTAATAACTGTAAAAGAAGTAATAAAAGAAAATATAGTAAGTGTCGTAATTGATATAGTAATTGCTACAACATAATCAACCAATTTAAGTTGATTCTCAACAGTACTGTAATAAGAAGTTAGAATTAAACCAACACCGAAACTTGTTAGTAGAATAGAAAACGCATAAAAAAGTGTATTTTTATTACCGAATATATGTAAAGGTATAGCAATTACAAATAAAATAATACCAAATAAAAATCCCAAATACGTTTCCGGTAAATGATACCCAAAATGAATTCCAATAGAAATTAAAATATATGAAACAAGAGAAAAGAAAATCATGAGTAATCTTTTATAGGGCATTATTATTCTCCTATTGAGGGTTGATTTATGTTTAAACCTATTATACCATCTTATAATTATTTGTTTGAATGACACTAAAAACTTACGAAATTGATAAAATTTAATTGTTTTTTATTTTTTTCTATGATAATATATCTACAACATAGGAAAGTGGGTAGCTTGCTATGAAAAATTTTTTTGTATCTTATTATTACTTTTATACAAGATAAAGGATTTGCAGTTGATGCATTCCTTTTTAGCGTTAAAAAAGTAATAAGGAATGTTACCCAAACATAGTCAATTAAAACGACTCCTTAAGGGCACATTACCTTAAGGAGTTTTATTTTATACAAAGGAGAGAAAAACTATGATAATACAAATGAAAAAAGATGCAACAAAAGAGGATGTTGTAAAACTACAAGAGTTTTTAAAAGAAAAAGGCTTTGGAATTAAAGATGCTTCAAGCGATGAAGTTACTGTATTTGGTGTATTGGGTGATGTTAAAACTTTAGATCAAGATCAATTATCCGTATTTCCAGGGGTAGCAAATGTCGCAAGAATCTCAAGTCCATACAAACTTGCAAGTAAAGCTTTCAAACAAAATCCAACAACCGTTACATTAAAAAATGGTGTTACAATTGGTGCTGATGAATTTATTGTGATGGCCGGTCCTTGCAGTGTTGAATCAGAAGAGCAATTAAGAATTATCGCAACCCAAGTTAAAGAATCAGGCGCTAAGATTTTAAGAGGTGGTGTTTTTAAACCTCGAACATCACCATATGCATTCCAGGGTTTAGGTATTGAGGGGTTAAAATTAATGAGAAAAATTGCTGATGAATTAGGATTAGCAATTGTAACAGAACTTATGGGTACAGAACATTTAGAAGAATTTGTAAAATATGTTGATATCATTCAAATTGGTGCTCGTAATATGCAAAATTTTGATTTATTAAAAGCAGTTGGTAAAACAAATGTTCCTGTATTATTAAAACGTGGCTTATCAAGTACAATCGAAGAATGGTTAATGAGTGCTGAATATATTCTTGCAAATGGTAATGATCAAGTAATACTTTGTGAAAGAGGTATTCGTACATTTGAAAAATATACAAGAAATACATTAGATATTTCTGCTGTTTTAGCAATTAAAGAATTATCACATTTACCAGTCATTATAGATCCGAGCCATGCAGCTGGGCGTTGGGAAATGATTGAATCTCTATCGTTAGCAAGTCTAGCAGTAGGCGCTGACGGGTTAATTGTTGAAGTTCATCATCAACCAGAATTAGCATTATCAGATGGGGCTCAAAGTTTAAAACCTAAAAAATTTGATCATATGATGAAGCGTTTAGAAGAATTATCAACAGTAATGGATAAAAAGGTTAAACGATGAAAATATTTATTGTGGGATTGGGATTAATGGGAGCTTCATATGCCTTAGGACTTTCTCAAAAAGGCTATGAAGTTTATGGATATGATTCCGACTTAAATATAAATAAAAAAGCATTAAAAGATGGCTTAATTAAGTCATTTGACAAAAATCACATTTCAACAAGTGATGTGATTCTTTTGGCACTCTATCCAACGAAAAATATAGAATTTATACGTGAAAATATCCAATATTTTAACAATCAACTTATTACAGATATCGCTGGAACTAAAGTTTTAATGATGAATGAAATTATAAAAATATTACCAAAAAATACAAGATATGTATCTCATCATCCTATGGCTGGTAAAGAAAAATCAGGTTATGATTTTCGTGATCCAAAAATGTTTAAAGGTGCTAACTTCTTAATCGTTCCAAGTGATCAATCAACAATTGATGATGTTGAAACAATTAAACAAATTGCTATTGATTTAGAGTTTGGGAATATATCAATTTATACACCTCTTGAACATGATCAATTTATAGGATATACATCACAATTAACACATATGATTGCTGTAGCACTAATGCTTGCAAATAAAGATCCTAATTTAGCATATACAACAGGTGATTCATTTAAAGATTTAACTCGAATTGCTAAAATTAATGAACATATGTGGACAGAACTTTTTTTCCAAAATAAAGAAATTTTAGTTAACGAAATTGATTTATTTATTGAAAAACTAAATCAACTTAAAAGTATGTTAGATTCTAATCAATATGATGAATTAAAAGAAGCATTAAAAAAATCAAAAGAAAAGAGGTTGGTTTTCGATGAAATTAGTTCTAAAAAACTATAATATTTTGATTCAAAATCATTTATTAAACCAACTTAATCTTGAAATTAAAAAATTATATCAACATCAAGATATTTTTATTATTACAGATGAAAATTTATACAAGATATATCATGACACATTAAAAAAAGAATTATATGATTTTCATATACATTTTGTTGTCATAAAACCTGGTGAACATTCAAAATCACTTAAAACATATCAAGAAGTTGTTTCTAAATTAATTGATTTGGGTATGAGAAGAAATCATTTAATGATTGCTTTTGGTGGTGGTGTTGTAGGTGATTTAGCTGGTTTTGTTGCGGCTACTTTATATCGCGGTGTATCATTCATTCAAATACCTACGAGTTTACTAGCGATGGTAGATTCATCAATTGGGTCAAAAACAGGCATTGATTTAGATGAAGGTAAAAATTTAGTGGGTGCTTTTTATGATCCCAAAGTTGTTTTTATTGATCCTATATTCTTAGAAACATTACCTGAAGAAGAATATAAAAATGGATTAGCCGAAGTATTGAAAGCTGGATTAATCGATGATGTAAGTTTATTTGAATACTTAAAAAAATATGAAAAGCTTACAATTGATGAAATTATTAAAGCTATTCAAGTGAAACAAAGAATTGTAACAAAAGATCCTTTTGAAAAACACGAACGCATGTACTTAAATTTTGGACATACTTTTGGACATGCGATAGAAAAACATTTCCAATATGCTATAAAACATGGTGTTGCAGTTAGCTATGGGATGTTATTTAGTTTAGAAGAAGGTATTAAAAGAGGCATTACAAAAGATAAAACATTGTATGATGAAACAAAAACCATCTTATTGAGATTAGGGTTAATTAATGAACCTATTTTAGATAAGAAACAATTTATTAAATATTTGCAGTTTGATAAAAAACACTTAGCAGATGGATTGAGATTTGTTTTTTTAGAAGATAAAGGAAATCCAATAATACAAAAAGGGGTTGTGTTCAATGATTAAAATTACACCAAAAGACATCGAAGGATCAATAGAAATTGTTTCAAGCAAATCGTTATCTCATCGCTATGTAATTGCTGCAAGTTTAGCCTTAGGTAAATCAAAAATTGAAAACATTTTAGATTCGGATGATTTGGTTGCAACTAAAAATGCATTAGAAGCATTAGGTGCTAAGATTGATGAATCTATTATTCAAGGTTCAAAAATTAAAAAAGTACATGATATTATTGATGCACATGAATCAGGGTCAACTTTAAGATTTTTAATTCCAATTGCAATGCTCCAAGACGAACCAATTCAATTTATAGGAAAAGGTAAATTACCTGAACGACCATTAAATGTTTATCAAGATTTATTTGAAAATACATATCATTATAAATATTTATCTAATAAAGAATTACCTCTTGAAGTAAAAGGTCCATTGAAATCTGGAGTTTATAAATTACCAGGCAATGTATCAAGTCAATTTATTACAGGCTTACTTTACGCATTACCTTTAGTTCAAGGAGATTCAAAAATTATTTTAACAACACCTTTAGAATCAAGAGGATATGTTGATTTAACATTACAAGTATTAAGACAATTTGGTATAAAAATTGAAGAATTAGAAAATGGTTTTTCTATTAAAGGTAGTCAAACATATCAACCCGGGAACTATTATGTAGAAGGAGATTATAGTGGTGCTGCATTTTTTGTTGCAGCAGGATTAATCGGAAAACCATTATTGTTAAAAGGGCTAAATCCAGATAGTTTACAAGGGGATAAAACTATTATTGATATTGCTAAACAAATGGGTGGGAAATTAGAATTCACTAACGAAGGATTAATGGTTTATCCTTCTAATTTGAAAGGTGTTGAAATTGATTTAAGTCAAATTCCTGATTTAGGGCCTATATTAATGGTTTTAGCTTGTTATGCTGAAGGGAAAACACTCATTAAAAATGCTGAAAGATTAAGAATTAAAGAATCCGATCGACTAGAAGCAATGGTTGAAAACTTAACAAAAATGGGTGCTAAAATGACAGTTATCAATGATTCTGTATTAATCGAAGGAAAATGTTTTTTAAATGGCGATGTAACTTTAAAAACATTTGGTGATCATAGAATCGCAATGGCAAGTGCAATTGCTGGAATGCATGCTAAAAATCCAATTTATTTAGATGATGAAAAAGTTGTAAGTAAGAGTTATCCAACGTTTTTTAAAGAATATGTCCGATTAGGAGGACTCGTTGAATGGATAAAATAACAGAACATAGACTAAATATTGATAAATCTGATTCTGTAATTGTAAAAGCATTAGAAGAAAGATTGAAGAATGCTATTGAAATTGGTTTAATAAAAAAAGAAAAAGGATTACCCATTTATAATCCTGAGCGCGAAAAAATTGTTTTAGAACATATTAAATCTTTAGTCAAAGATGATAGATTTATTGAACCAATTCAAAAAATCTATCAATTTATCATGGATGTAACAAAGGATTTAGAAAAATGAAAAAATTAGGATTAATTGGTGAACATTTAGTACATTCTAAATCACCAAAAATACATCAAAAACTAGCAGAAATTTTTGATAAAGAAATTATATATAATTTGATAGAGACGAATGAAGAATCCCTACAAGATAAATTATCTTTTATGAAAAGAGGTATATACGAGGGATTTAATGTAACAATTCCATATAAATCAACTGTAATTCAATATTTAGATGGATTAACAGAAGAAGCTTCTATTATCGGAGCTGTCAATACAATATATTTAAAGCATGGTAAAATGATTGGTGACAATACAGACTATTTTGGATTTAAAGAATCATTTATTAGAAGCATACCTAAATATCATAATAAAAGAATTATTTTGCTTGGTACAGGTGGTGCTGCAAAAGCTGTCTATAAAGTTTTAAAAGATTTAAATTTAAATCCTTTTGTTATCTCAAGAAGTAAAAGAGAAGATTCATACTTTGGATTAACATTATCTTATGATGAATTAGAAAAATTGGATTATGATATTATCATTAATACAACACCAGTAGGGATGTTTCCAGACGTACTGAATTCACCACTAAAAGAAGCATTTGTAAAAGAAAAAATTGTATTTGACTTAATATATAATCCAAGTGAAACACAATTAATGAAATATAGTAAAGAATCATATAATGGATTAGATATGCTTATTATTCAAGCAATCAAATCATTTGAAAAGTGGTTTGATATTTCAATTAAAATTGACGAACCATTATTAGAAAAATTAAGAGGTGTATGCCATGAATAGTTTTGGCACATTATTTAAAATAACCATATATGGAGAAAGCCATCAAGATGCAATTGGGGTTGTTATTGATGGAGTTTTACCAGGGTTGAAAATAGATTGGGATCTAGTAAGACATGATCTCAAATTAAGACGTCCAGGTGCTATTGGAACTACACCTAGAGTTGAAAAAGATGAATTTGTTGTCACATCAGGTATTTTTAATGAATATACAACAGGTTCTCCGATTCATGTCATGATTAAAAACGAAAATGTTATTTCAAAAGATTATGAACATTTAAAAACTCAACCAAGACCAGGACATGCAGATTATGTAAGTAGTATTAAATATAAAGGATTCCACGACTATCGTGGTGGGGGAAGATTTTCAGGAAGACTAACAACTCCAATTGTTGTTGCAGGAGCTATTGCAAAACAAATGTTACCATTTAAATTTTCTCACAAAATTGTTCAACTAGGCGATTTAGAAGATTTATCAAAAATGGATGAATATCTAAGAAAGATTAGTGAAGATGGCGATTCTGTTGGTGGGACAATTGAACTCAAAGTTGAAAATATGATTGTTGGGCTTGGTGAACCTATGTTTGAAAAACTTGATAGTAAAATTGGTCAAATGATGTTTTCAATACCTGCCGTTAAAGGTGTTGAAATAGGAACCGGATTTAGTGGAAAAACATTAAAAGGTTCAGAGTTTAATGATGTGTTTTTAGATGATAAAGGAAAAACACTCACCAATCATTCAGGTGGTGTATCAGGTGGTATATCAAACGGGAATGATTTAATCGTTAAAGTCTTTGTTAAGCCAACATCAAGTATTAAAAAAGAACAAAATTCATTTAATTTAGAATCTAAAGAAATTAAGACCTTTAGTGTTGGTGGAAGACATGATGTTGCAATTATTAGAAGAGCAGGAATTGTTTTAGAAAATGCATTAGCAATCGTTTTAGCTGACTTGTACTTATGGCAAAAAATTTATCAATAATTAAAGATTTACTTTATATCACAATTAAATTGGTATTAGTTGCAGTTATCGCTGGATTTGTTGCATATATTGTTGGTGTTAAAGACTATGTAACAGTTGGTGTCATTGCAATTCTATGTATATCAATTTCCAAGAAAGATTCAATTATTGGTGGTATAAAACGATATCTTAATGCATTAATCGCTCTTTTACTTTCAAGTATACTTTTCGTATTAATTGGGTTTGACCTTTATGTATTTATTATCTTCTTAGTAATATTTATATTTGTGTCATTTTTAACAGATCTTCAAATTGGTATTGTACCAAGTATCGTTTTAGTCAATCATTTATATCAAACTCAAGTCTTTACAATGGATAAATTAATACAAGAATTTGGAATTATCACTGTTGCAGTATTAGTTTCTTTATTACTCGATTTAATTTATCCTTCAAACTGGTTTGGTAAAATGAAAGAAGATATTTTAAATATTGATCATATGTTAAAAGATCATTTGTTTATGCTTACCATTATTTTAACTAGACAATCCGAAAAAGATGAATTCATCAAACATCAGCAGTTATTAAATGAAAAATTAGAAGATAAAATTAATGCTGTAGAATTAAAAGATAAAAATAAAGTATTTGGTAACGATCATCGCTATTTAGCGTATGTTTATATGAGAAGAAATCAATTAAACTATATTAACCATATGTATAAAAATGTTTTAAAGATTAAAGCTTATCATCCTTATCAAGAAGAGATTGCTTTATATATAAAAAATTTAATTCCAGATATTAGTGATCAAAATAAAGCAATTGATCAAAAAGAGAAATTATTAGAACTTATTGAACAATTTAGAAAAGAACCATTACCAAATACACGTCAAGAATTTGAAACAAGAGCACTACTTTATTCTTTATTAGAAGATATAGATAGTATGCTAGAGGCAAAAGAAAAATTCCATATTCGATATCCAGAATTCAAAATATAAAAAATGAGCGTCGTGCTCATTTTTTTATTTTTAATGTAATAATTGGACTGGCAAACTCAACAATGATTTTTGCTAATTCAGCACTAGTTTTATGAATTTCACCAAAGAGCCACTTTTTAACAAGTTCAATAGAGCCATAAACCATATAATTAAATTTTTCATTGAATAAAGGATCAGTTGATGATAGAAGTAAATTATTATATCGATATATCATTTCAACAACTTTATTTTGGAATACAATGAAAAATTTATCTTTAAACAAAATTTTAAAATCACTAAAATTATTTTTAATTTGATCAAATAATTCTTTAATAAAAGCTTCAGCCTGATTTAAGGGTATTTCAACAATTAAAGTTTCTAATGTTTTATCAAGCTCATGAATAATTGAGTTTTCTAATTCTTCATATACATCAACAACATTTCGATAATATCTATAAAATGTTGTTCGATTCACGTCAGCTACTTCACAAAGTTTTGTCACAGAGATTTCATTCATATTATATCGTTCAAGCAATTCCACTAAAGCCATTCTAATTTGACGTTTGGTTAAAATGATTTTTCGATGTTCCATAATTTCACCAACTTTTTATTTTATATAAACATTATATCACGATATTGTTGATTTAAATAAACATACTGTTTTTAAAACAACACATTGTTGTATTTGGGTGTTATAATTAAATCAAGGTAAGGTGATATGATGCGTACATATATTAAAGCTTTAAATTTAAGTAAAATTTATAAAGTTGGTGAAGTGACAACACATGCTTTAAAAGAAGTAAATTTTGAAATTCAAGAAGGGGAATTGGTTGTTGTATTAGGACCGTCAGGTGCAGGAAAAACAACATTACTTAACCTTTTAGGGGGTATGGATAATGCAAGCGATGGTATTTTACTTATTGATGATAAAGATATTTCAAAATTTAAAGAAAAGCAATTAACACTTTATCGACGACATGACGTTGGTTTTGTATTCCAATTTTATAATTTAATGAGTAACCTTACAGCTAAAGAAAATGTTGAACTTGCAACAGAAATTAAAAAAGATGCCTTAAAAGTTGAAGATATATTAAAACTTGTAGGATTAGAAAATAGAATGCATAATTTTCCTTCACAATTATCAGGTGGCGAACAACAAAGAGTATCTATTGCAAGAGCGGTAGCTAAAAATCCTAAAATGTTGTTATGTGATGAACCGACAGGTGCTTTAGATTATGAAACAGGAAAAAGTATTTTAAAACTTTTATCTGATATTGCAAGAAATCAACATAAAACAGTTATTATTGTAACCCATAATAGTGCAATTAAACATATGGCTGATCGAGTTATATATATTAAAAACGGGCAAATTGACAAAGTGGAAATCAATGAAAATCCAATGAGTATAGATTTAATTGAGTGGTAAACATGGCATATATAAAACTTTTATTTAGAGAGATTAAAAAACACTTTGTCAAACTGATTACAATTACATTAATGGTTGCAGTAGGTGTGGGTATATCTACAGGACTAGGATCTATGTCTGATATTATGGAGGATTCAATACATTCATATTATAAAAATATTAAATTTCCCGATTTAATCATTAAATCAACATCAAATGAAGGTCATAACCAAGCGATATTTGACTTTTTAGATAATGAAAATGTACTTTATCAATCATATATTGAATATGATTTAGATACTAAGCGTATTCATTATATTAATTTTGATAATTATAAATTAATACCATTAGAATTACTTGATGGAAATTATCCAAAAAATCCAGATGAAGTATTAGTTGAAAGAGAAACCTTAAGATTAAAAAATTATAAAGTTGGTGATTTAATCACAGTTAATGGTGTTGATTATAAAGTTTCTGGTATTGTATTTAATCCATTTTATTTTTATAAGCAAGATATTCCATCATACATTAATCAAGATATAAATATCAATACAATTTTATATTTTGATATTTCAAATTTTGAACCAATTGGAAATATCAAAACGGATATTCAAATTTATTTAGATTTAGATTATAAAAAAGATTATGAAGAAAGTGTAGAAAAATGGATTGAAAAATTAAGTATTTTTGAGAATATTAAAATACTTACTCAAAATGAAATGATTTCTGCAAAAGCACTTGATATGAATACAAACAAAGTTCGAATGATTGGCACAATTTTTCCAATTATTTTTACATTAGTTATATTAATTGTTGTTGTATCAAGTATCGAAAGTATCATTGAAAAAGATCGTTTAATATTAGGGACATTTAAATCACTAGGTATTGGCAGAACTAAGATAAAATTTAGATATCATTTAATTATTTTAATTGCGTGTTTCTTAGGTGGGTTAGTGGGTGTTACACTAGGATTTGAAGTGTTATCAAAATTTGTTTATAATACATTTTCAACTGTATTTGTTATGCCTAAAATTGTACTAAACACTCAAGTTGAGGTAGGCATTATCATTACAGTTATTATGACGCTTGTGATGATTATTACAGTTGAAATTATGGCTAGTAAATCATTGAATGAAAAAACTGCGGAATTATTAAGAAAAAAAGCACCTAAACCAGGTGCCAAGATATGGTTAGAACATATACCATTTATTTGGAATCGATTAAAGTTTAAACATAAATCTTCTTTACGTAATGTATTTCGTTATCCAATTAACTTTTTCATGCAAGTAATTTCTATTTTAGGTGCAACAGCATTAGTATTTGCTGGACTAAGCTTACTTGATAATGTCAAAGTTTTAACTGATTATGCCAATTCATCGATTGAAACAATTTCATATATCGTTATTGTATGTGCAGGAGTACTTAGTATTTTAGTAACATATAATCTTACAAATATGAATGTTGAAAATAGAGAACGTGAGATTGCAACACTAAAAGTATTAGGTTATAAAAGAGGAGAAGTTGCAATGTACATTTATAGAGAAGTATTTATTATATCAACAATTGGTATATTATTAGGAATCCCAACAGGATATTTAATAGATGGTGTACTTTTTGATTATATCGCATTTGGTTCTATTGAACATGTTCGCTATATATCAATATTTTATACATTATTATTAAGTTATTCATTTATAATTCTTTCTGATATTTTACTATATAGAAAAATACACCAAATCGATATGAATGGTGCATTAAAAAGTTTAGAATAATTATTTTAAAGTATTTAAAAACTTGATAGCTTCATCAAGTGTTACATGACCTACTTCAATTAAATGATTTACAACTATATCAATATTGGATTCATTTGCACCTGCTTGAAGTGCAACACTTCTTGCATGAAGTTTCATGTGACCTTTATTGATACCATCTGTAGTTAAAGCATAGAGTGCAGCAAAGTTTTGAGCTAAACCTAAAGCTGCAGCAACTTTCATTAAAGTTTTAGCATCATGAACACCTAAAATTTTTCTTGCAAGTTTAGCTTTTGGTAAAACATTCATAGATCCTCCTACAGTACCAACTTGTAGGGGGATTTTAATTAGTCCATGGATATAACCTTCTTCATAGCGCCATGTTGCAAGTGGTTGATAAGAGCCAGTGATTGCTGCATAAGCATGAGCTGATGCTTCAATGGCACGCGTATCATTTCCAGTTGCAAGCATTAATGCAGTAATTCCATTCATAATACCTTTATTATGTGTTGCACAACGGAATGGATCAATCGATGCATAAATAGAAGCTTCTTCAATTAATGTTCCAATTTCGTTAGAATTTTTTAAATGTGTAACATTAATCTTACAACTTACCTCAACTAATGAATATATTGCAAGGTTTGAAAGTATACGCATTAAAACTTTTTCTTGAGTTTCTAAAACTAAGAAATTGCCAACAGCTTCTAAAATTGTATTAATCGTATTAGCACCCATTGCATCTTTAGTATCAATAATTAGGTATAATGTGACAAATTGCTTAGATTTAATTTCAACGCTTAATCTTTTTAAGCCACCACCTATTTGATGAATTTGTGGATGTGCATCGTAAGCCACTTTAAAAATATTTTCTGATAATGATTCAACTTGTTGTTTAAATTCAATTGGATTTATAATATCTCTAAAAATAATTTGACCAATCATTTCACGGTTAATTGATTCAACTTTAAATCCACCATTACGCTCAATGATTTTTGCTGCATGACTAGCACCTGCAATAACACTTGGTTCTTCAGTTGCCATTGGAACGTGATAATAAATACCATCTACAAGTAAGTTTGGCATCACACCCATAGGCACTTCATAAGTTGTAACAAAATTTTCTATGATGTGATTAAAAAAGTTATCATCTTCAACGTAATCTAAAGATTCATCATAAAGTGATAATTCTTTTAAGATGTTTTTTCTTTCTTCAACAGTTTTTTTATAAAATCTTGAAAATGAATCCATAAAAAAGGTCACCTCTTCCAATTCATTATATCACGATAAAAGAGCCCTATCTATGATATAATTTGAAATAGGGGAAAATCATTAAGGAGTTACTTATGAAAATCGGAATTGATAAAATTGGTTTTTATGTACCAAAACTTTATTTAGATATTGAAACCTTAGCGATTAATCGTGAAGTTGATCCTATGAAATATAAAAAAGGCTTGATGTTAGATAAGATGGCAGTAGCACCACTTAATCAAGATATTATTTCAATGGGTGTAAATGCAGCACATTCGATTTTAACAAAAGAAGATATAGAAAAAATAGATATGGTGTTATTTGCTACTGAATCTTCAATTGATCAATCTAAAGCAGCAGCAACCCACCTCATTTCTTTATTGAGTTTAAAGAAAAATATTCGTGCACTTGAATTAAAACATGCTTGTTATGCACTTACTGCAGCAATCCAATTTGCAAAAAATCACGTTAAAGAAAATCCAGAATCCAAAGTGTTAGTTGTAGGATCTGATATAGCTAAATATGGTATTAAAACAGATGGAGAACCAACTCAAGGTGCTGGAGCTATTGCGTTAATTATTAGTAAGGATCCATGTATTGCAGAAATTGAGAATGTATCTGGTTTATATGCCGACGATATTTACGATTTTTGGAGACCAAGTTATTCACCATATGCTATGGTTGATGGTCAATATTCAAATGAAATGTATAAAAAGTTCTTTTTAGAATCATATGAAGACTATTTAAAAAAATCTAGACATAAAAAAGAAGATATTGATGCATTTATTTTTCATATACCTTATGCTAAATTAGGTCTTAAAACATTATCACTTATTGAACCAAATATTGAAAGCAATTTATACCAATATTTTAATCAATCAATTGTTTATAATCAGCAAGTAGGAAATATATATACTGGGTCTTTATATTTATCGTTAGTGTCATTACTTGAACAAGGTGAAATGAAAGATAATTCAAGAATTGGATTATTCTCATATGGTAGTGGTGCAGTAGCAGAATTTTATACGATAAAACTAGTAAATGGTTATAAAAATCATCTCAATAAGATTTATCATGAAAAACTACTTGAAAATAGAAAAGCTTTATCGATAGAATCTTATGAATCTTTAATTTCAACACATTTAACAAATGATATTAAATTTGAAGATGAAAATGAATCATATTGTGAACTAAAAGAAATAAGTCATCAACAAAGAAAATACAACATAAAAGCAGTGTAAAGCCACTGCTTTTCTTTTTAATGATATTTAGTTGAAAACGGTTGCAAAAAGTATTTGATTCTAGTAAAATGATAATGTATCGAAACGTTTCAATGAGGTATTTTTATGAAAACTAAACATCACGATCTAATAGAAGAGATACAAAAAAGATCATTTAAACTTTTAATGGATTTAACAAATTTTAATGAAAATGAAAAAGGTTATGGTTTAACTTTAGATCACAACTTAAAACTAAATGTTGCATCAATTGCTACAACAGGTTTTGTTTTATCGGGGTATATTATAGCATCTGAATATGGTTATTTAAGTTATGATGATGCATTATATAAAGTTAAAAAAACACTTAAAACGCTTTATTATCATGTTCCACATTATAAAGGTTTTTTTGCACATTTTGTAGATATTCATACTGCAGAACGATATAAGAAAAATGAATTTTCAACAATAGACACACTTTTATGTATTAAAGGTGTGATGTCTGCCCAAATGTATTTTAAAGATGATGAGATTAATGATTTAGCAAATAAAATTTTAAAACGAATTGATTGGAAATCCTTTGTTCATCTTCATCAAGGAAAATATAGATTTTATATGGCGTATAATCCTGATGCAGATGGAGATTATGCTCAAGGGAAATCAGGGTTCATCTTTCAATGGCATATGTTAGCTGAACAAATTATGATGTATGTTATTGCAGCAGGATCTAATCAATTAGATAAAAAGTTAGCACTTGATTTATATGAAGGTTTTGAGAGAAATCTAGGTTCATACCAAGGACATCAATACTATTATTCACCCGGAAATACATTGTTTATATATCAATATCCATTATGCTGGTTTGATGGTAAATCTTGGATAGATAAAGATGGTTTTTCTTGGTTTGAAAATGCCAAAAATGCAACCTTAGGACATCGAGCTTGGAACTTAAGAAACTATAAAAAATATAAAACATTTAGTAAAGAGACATTTGGATTAACAGCATCAAGTACACCGAACGGCTATAGCGTTTTTCATGCAATTCCAAGTGTGAACGGGAAACCTTTAACAGATGGAACTGTTGCTCCAAATGCGATGGTAGGGGCATTAACCACTAATCCAAAAGAAGCAATCAAGGCTATTTTATATATGAAATCATTGCCAAATATTTGGGGTGAGTATGGCTTTATTGATGCTTATAATTTTGAAGGAAATGAACCTTGGTATTCAAAAAAATATATAACGATTGATAAAGGTTTAGAACTTTTAATGAGTAACCAATATTTATCAAAAGATGTTGTTAATGCATTTATGAAACATCCATATGTCATTAAAGGATTGGAGGTACTCGAATGGAAAAAAATTTAACCTGGTGGAAAAATGCTTTAGTGTATCAAATCTATCCATTATCATTTAAAGATTCTAACGATGATGGTATTGGTGATATACAAGGCATTATTTCTAAATTAGAGTACTTAAAAGATTATGGTGTGGATGTTATTTGGTTATCACCTGTATATCAATCACCTATGGATGATAATGGATATGATATTAGTAATTATAAGGAAGTAAATCCATTATTTGGTACAAGTGAAGATTTAGAATTATTAATTCAAAATGTACATCGTCTTGGTATGAAAATTATTATGGATTTAGTTGTTAATCATACATCAGATATGCATCCTTGGTTTTTGGATGCGAAATCAAATAAAAATTCTAAATATAGAGATTACTATATTTGGAAAGATAAACCAGAGCCTATGATACATTCCATTTTTTCAGGGCCTGCATGGACTTATGATAATACAACTAATCAATATTATTTTCATTTATTTTCAAAAAGACAACCTGATCTTAACTGGCAAAATCCTAAATTAAGAGAAGAAATTTATGAGATGATTAACTGGTGGTTAGATAAAGGGATTGATGGATTTCGAATGGATGTTATTGAACTTATAGGAAAAGATATTGATTCAGGAAAACTAGGCGATGGACCGCACCTAGAAAAATACTTACATGAAATGAATGAACGTTGTTTCAAAGGAAGAGATATCATGAATGTAGGTGAAATGGGTGGTATATCTGTTAAAAGAGCTCAAGAACTTACAAGTAATCCTAACCTAGGTTTACATATGACATTTCAATTTTCACACCTTGGAATTGATGAAATTGAAGGGAAAGGTAAATGGGCTTTAAAAGACTATGAACCTATCAAATTAAAAGAAATTTTATCAAATAACAATAATATATTTAAAAATGGTGGTTGGAACGCTTTATTCTTATCAAATCACGACCAACCAAGACAAATATCTAGATTTGGTGATGAGAAAAATAGAATTCGTTCTGGTCAAATGCTATTTACGATGTTATATCTACAACGTGGTACACCATATGTTTATATGGGTGAAGAAATTGGTATGACGGGTATTAAGTTTAATCACATTGAACAGTATAAAGATATCGAAACGATAAATTACTATCATGAAGCAATTAAAAAAGGTATTCCAGAAAAAGAAGTTATGCAGTCTATTTATAAAAAGGGTAGAGATAATAGTAGAACACCTTTTCAATGGAATGATAAAAAATATGCAGGATTTTCAAATCATAAACCTTGGTTGGAAGTTAATCCAAATTATCATGAAGTTAATTTAGAAAATGATTTAAAAAATCCAAATGGTATGTATCATTACACAAAAAAATTGTTTCAAATAAGAAAAAAATTGAGTGTATTTGTTGATGGTGATTTCGAAGTTTTATTCAAAGAATGTAAAAATACTTTCATCTATTTAAGAAAAAATACAAAAACTCAAGTTTTAGTTATTACAAATATGACAAATAGTACGATAACAAAAGATTTAAGTCGATTTAAAAAATTTAAAATGATTTTAGGAAATGATCAACTTAAACTTAATGAACAAACAATATTAAACCCATATCATGCGTCTGTATTCGTGAAGGAGGAAGAAAATGACAATTAAAGATGTTGCCAAAAAAGCAGGAGTTTCTATCTCTACTGCAAGTTATGCATTAAATGATAGACCAAATGTACATCCTCAAACAAGAGAAAGAGTTTTAAAAGCAGCAGAAGAATTAAATTATTTTCCAAATGCCCATGCAAGAAATTTAAAAAGTCAAAAAAGCCGAAACATTGGTGTTTTCATCAATGGTTTTGGTGGACCAATTTATTCAGACTTATTAGAAGGTATAAATTTAGAATTACAGAAGAAAAATTATAATATTATTGTCTCAAGTGGTAAATCATCAAGTGTCATGCTAAGACAACGAAGTGTTGATGCTGCGATTGTATTTGATGAAAAAATTCCAAACGAAGATATTATTAGATTTTCTCGTCGTCAACCTATAGTTGTTTTAGATAGGGTCTTACAAGGAGAAAACATTTATTCATCAATGATTGAGAATGAACGTCTTGTTTATGAATTTATTTTAACTATTGTGAAAGAAAAAGGTTATAAAAATATAACGTATGTATCAGGTCCTAAGAACTCAGTATATGGTATGGATCGTTATAAGGGATTTTTAAAAGCACTAGAAGAATTAAATATTAAAAATCATAATTTTATTCAATGCGACTTTACAATTAATTCAGGATATGAAGCAGGATTTAATATGATTGAAAACAATCAAATACCTGATTTAGTATATTCTGCCAATGATGAAATGGCAATCGGCGTTATTAAAGCATTTAACGAAAAGAACATTGAAATACCTAATCGTGTTGCAGTTGCAGGATTTGACGGTATTTATATTACTGATTACACAACACCTAAATTAACAACAATAGCTATTAACTATTTTGAATGGGGCAGACAATTAGCTGGATTTTTAACAAGAGTACTCAATAACATTTCTGTTTATCCACTTGTTAATCCTGAAGCTAAAGTTGTCATTAAAGAAAGTGTTTAATCATGGACTTAAAAAAATTATTAGATAGTCTAACTTTAGAAGAAAAAATAGGACAATTAACAATGATTGCTCCACATTTCTTCTTAGACTCAAGTAAAACTTGGATTGCAGGACCTTTAGCAGAATTAGGTATTAGTGAAGACGAAGTCTTCTTAGCAGGTAGTGTATTAGGTATTGGTAATGCAGAAGAAATGATTGAAGTTCAAAAGCGTTATTTAGAAAAAAGCAGACATAAAATCCCTTTAATTTTTATGGCTGATATCATTCATGGATATGAAACAATTTTTCCAGTACCCTTAGCGTTAGCATCTAGTTTTAATGATGAAATATTATTTCAAGCAGCAAGGGTATCAGCAAAGGAAGCTAAAGCATCAGGTATACATGCAACATTCTCTCCAATGGTAGATTTAGTTAGAGATCCAAGATGGGGAAGAGTTGTTGAATCATATGGCGAAGATCCATATATGCTTTATCGATTTGCAAATGTACAAGTTAAAGCATATCAAGGAAGAAGTATTAAACATGAAGGATTTTTGGCATCATGTGTTAAACACTTCGCTGCATATGGGTTAGCCGAAGGTGGAAAAGATTATAATACGGTCGATTTATCGAGACTTAACCTTCATCAATATTATCTTAAAGGTTATAAAGGTGCCATCGATGCTAAAGCAAAACTTGTTATGACATCATTTAATATTTTTGAAGGTATTCCAGCAACAACCAATCAATATTTACTCAAAGAAGTATTAAGAAAAAAGTGGAAATTTAAAGGCACAATTATTAGTGACTATGCAAGTTTAAAAGAAACAATAAGCCACGGTACTGAAGAATCTGAATATAGTGCAGCAGTTTCAGGTGTAAAAGCGGGACTAAACATCGAAATGGCAACCGCACTTTATATGAAGAATTTAAAAGATGCGGTTAAAAATGGTGATGTTTCAATTGAAGAAATTGATGAGCTTGTTATGAGTGTACTTAAGCTTAAAGAAGAATCAGGTTTATTTGAAAATCCATTTATTGGTGCTAACCCTGAAAAAGAAAAACGTCTTATTCATTCAAAAGCACATATTGAAAAAGCATATAATGCTGCTGTTGAGTCAATGATTTTACTTAAAAACAATCATCGTGTCTTACCTATTAGACATTATCAAAAAGTTGCATTAATAGGCCCTTATACAAATAATCCAAAGATCAATGGTCCTTGGAGTTGGCATGGCGATAGACATGTGAATCAAACATTATATGAAGCATTCAAAAAATCATTTAGATTAGTTTATAGTGATGACTCATTTGATTCTAATATTGAAAAACTTAAATCATCTGACGTTATTGTAATGGCAATGGGTGAATCTCAAAAAGAATCAGGTGAAGCACATTCAAAATCTAATATTAAATTAGATGAACAACAAATTGCTTATATCAAACGTATTAAAGCATTAACAGGAAAACCGATTGTCTTAGTGTTGTTTAATGGAAGACCTTTAGATTTAAGTGATGTTGTTAATCATGTGGATGCAATACTTGAAGCTTACTTCCCTGGAACAATGGGTTCTAAAGCTATTGCACATTTATTAAGTGGTAAGCAAAATCCAAGTGGAAAATTAACAATGTCGTTTCCAAGAAGTGTTGGACAAGTTCCAATTTATTATAACCACTTAAATACAGGAAGACCTTATGCATCTGGTGGAGAATATGTTTCACACTATTTAGATTTAGAAGAAAAGCCGTTATTCCCGTTTGGATATGGATTATCTTACAGTAATTTTAAATATGAAAACGTTCAATTATCAAGCGACAAAATGAAACTCAATGAAACTTTAACAATTTCTGTTGATATAACAAACGATTCATATGTTCAGGGAAAAGAAGTTGTACAACTTTATTTAAGAGATCATGTCGCTAAGGTTTCAAGACCTGTAAAAGAATTAATAAACTTTAAAAAAATTGATTTAGCACCAAATGAAACAAAAAAAGTAATATTTGAAATTACAAAAAAAGATCTTGAATATTATGATCACAACTTAAATTTAAGAGTTGATCCAGGAAAGTTTAGTCTATTTATTGGACCAAATTCAGAAGAACTCATAGAAAAAGAATTTATTTTAGAATAGAGGAGTGATAACATTGAAAATATCATCACAATTAAAAAAACAACAAGTACATTCGAAAGATTTGATATTTGAATTACTTGAATCGGGTGATATCTTTAGAATATTTTATAAAGATTATCAACTTAATTTACTTAAAGGAAATCTACTTGATGGACAAGTTTCAAATATATACTTAAGAGTTAAAGACAATAAAGAATATCAAATATTTCCGCTTATCGGTTTACGAGCAAAAAGTGCTTTTGAGGTAAGGGGAAATCAAGTTATCTATCAAGGAATGGTGCTAGATACAACATACCAAGTAACGTTAACCGTTTTAGAAGATCGTTGGTACTATGATGTGTGGGTAAATCAATCAAGCACATTTAGAAAGTTTGATTTAGTTTATGGACAGGATGTAGGTATTGCACATTTTGGAAGTATTCAATCAAGTGAAGCATACACTGCTCAATATATTGATCATGCGGTATATGAAGATGAAAACGGCTTTAAAATTCAAAGTCGACAAAATCAAGGAGATCCACAGTTTTTACAAATTGGATCTTTAAATAAAGTTACAGGGTTTGCTACAGATGGATTCCAAGTCTTTGGAAGAAGTTTTAAAGTTGATTATGTGATGGAAGGTTTAAAAAAGGACTTAGAAAATAGAAAATATCAGTATGAGTTTCCATATATAACCTTACAATCTGAAACTTTAGATGGATCCACCGAAAACGCATTTACATTTTATGGATATTACGAACCAAAACGTGAAGAAATTTTAAGAGAATTACTTAAAATTAATCACACACATCAACCAATTAAAAGATATCAAGAAGTTGAACTAAAAGAATTTGAACCACTAAATCTTGAAATTATAAAAGTTTTAGAATTAGATAAAAAATTTATGGATAAAAAATATCCAAATCAAAGACATATTGAAAAACATAATGGAAAACTCTTATCTTTCTTTACTGACAATCATACACATGTTGTGACAATTGACAAAGAAAGATTAGTTGAACGTCAACATGGTCATTTATTAATATCTGGTGATTTATTAAGTGGAAAAGAAAATACATTTGCATCAACAAACTGGATGTTCGGTGTCTTTTCAAGCCATGTTGTCTTAGGTAATACAAATATTCAAAAATTATCAGGTGACTTAAGAAATCCACTTAATCTTCAAAAATTATCAGGATTAAGAATATTTATTAAAGAAAATGATAAATTTAAATTATTCGCAACACCAAATGTTTATGAAATGGGTATTAACTATGCACGATGGATTTATAATTATCAAGGAGATATCATCACTGTAACAGCATCGTTAAAACTTAATGAATGGGTTCATCGATTAACGATTGAATCAGAATTAAATAAACCATATGATTTTGTTATTACCAATCAATTGGTATTTGGTGATCATGAATATCAAAGAGATTTCAATGTTAAAATCGATAAAAATAGTGCAAGTTTAGAAGCGAAAGACAACAATGATTTTGTAGCATCAAAATATCCAAATTTAAAATATCGATTTAAAACTCAAGAAGGTGTCATAATCAGTGATGATTCTGTTTTATTTAATGAGCCAAAAGGACACGGCTTAATTAGCTTTACATTTAACAAACAATCAAAAGTAACCTTAGATATTGAAGCAACTTATGATGAATTTAAAGCATATGATTTAAATTTAGAAAAAGACTTGCTTGAATATAAAGATTTTATTGAATCCTTAACGGGTTATAAATTTAATCATAAAAAGCATAAAGAAGAATTACTACAACTTGAAGATACAATTTTCTGGTATACACATAACGCTTTAGTTCATTTTGCAAGCCCACACGGTTTAGAACAATCAAATGGAGCAGCCTGGGGAACAAGAGATGTTTTACAAGGACCAGTTGAACTCTTTATGACAGCACAGCGATTTGATTTAGTTCGAATGATTATCTTAAGAGTATTTTCAAGACAATTTATTGAAAACTATGATTTTCCTCAATGGTTTATGTTTGATAAATATTATGAAATTCAAGCACATGAATCACATGGTGATATCATCGTATGGCCACTAAAAGTATTAGGGGATTATTTAGAAGCTACTAATGACTTTTCAATACTTGATGAGAAAGTACCATTTATGTCAATGAAGGAAAACAAATGGGTTTTAGAAGACTCAACATTAAGAACACATGTTGATAAGACACTTAATGCCATTCAAAATTCATTTGTTAAAGGTATGAGTTTACCAGCATACGGTGGTGGTGACTGGGATGATACATTACAACCAGCAAATAAAAAATTAACAGACCATATGGTTTCAGGGTGGACCCCAGTATTACTTTATGAATCTTTAAATAAATTAAGTAAAGTATTAGAAGCTACACCATTAGGTTATCGTGTCAATGACTTAAAAGAACGTATTAAAAATGATTATGAAAAATATATGATTGTTGATGGTGTTCCTGCTGGATTTATCGTTGTTGAAGATGATCATATCGATTATCTATTACATCCAAAAGATAAAAACACAGGATTAAAATTGCGTTTATTACCACTTACACGCACAATTATTTCTGAAATGGTTGATAAAGTTCAAGCAATAAAACATGTAAGATTAATCGATGAATATTTAAAACATCCCGATGGTATAAGATTAATGGATACATTTGTATCATATCGTGGTGGTGAAAAAACATATTTCCAACGTGCTGAAACAGCATCTAATGTTGGAAGAGAAATTGGTATTTTATATGTCCACGCTCACATTCGATACATCGAAGCGATGGCTAAATTAGGATATAATAACGAAGTTTATCGTGCAGTATTTACAATAAATCCAATTAACATCCAAAAATATGTTAAAAATGCACAACTTAGACAAGCAAATACTTATTTTTCATCAAGTGATGCTGCATTTTATGATAGATATGAAGCTAAAGAAAACTTTGACTTGGTCAAAAAAGGAAAAGTTGACGCTAAAGCTGGATGGCGACTATATTCATCAGGACCTGGTATTTATATCAATCAATTAGTAAGAAATGTCATGGGTATTCGTATAACGCATGAAGGAATTATTTTTGATCCAGTAATTCCTGATCATTTAAAGGGATTACAAATATCATTCAAATATAAAAATAAAAATATTCATGTAACTTATAACCAAAAAGAAACAATTCAAAAAGTACATATTAACGGAAATACTTTTGATGATTATGTTGTAAGATTAGAACCAAATGCTTACAGAACATCTGGTGTTAAGATTTATGAAACACTGTTTAATAATTTAGAAGAAAACGTTTATATTGAATTAAAATAGTTTATTAAAGCCAACAAGTTGATTAACTTGAATTATGAAAGCGTATACATTATAATAAAAATATAAAAATATCGCTTCATAACTAAATTTATATTTATAAATTCTTAGTTATAAATGAGAATATATTCAGGTCGAAACGTTTCGACACATTAAATTATCCTAAGGGGGAAAATTAAAATGAAAAAAATATACTTATCAATCGTTGCTAGTTTGGTTGCACTTACACTTATGGCGTGCGGGACTAAAGATGATCGTCCAGTATTGACTTATGCAGGGTGGAATCTTGGTACGGTTGAACAAAATAACATTGAACGACAAATGCTTCAAGCATTCCAAGATATGAATCCGGACATTCGTGTTGAAATTATTCCACGTCCGGTTGTTATTGGAGAAGATGGATCTGAATCTGATGTAGGTTGGTTTGACTTCTTTACTGCAAAAGCATATGTAAATGAATTACCTGATGTTTTCCAAGTTGCAGATATTACAACATGGGTAACAAAAGGATGGTTAGATGATGTTTCAGATTTAGTTGAAAATGATCCTGATTTTGCATTAGTACCAGAAGATATTGCACATGATGCTAAATTTGATGAATTCTTGTTTGCATTACCGCAAGCTATGTATTATTACGGATACTTTATTAACCGTACAGTATATCAAAACATAACAGGCCATAAAGATATTGAATATGGTATTTCATTCGAAGATTTATTAGATGCCGCACAAGCGAACTCATATTATGATTTTGAGGGTAATGGTATTGGTATTGCAGGTATTGATGGCATTAGTTCAATTTATGAGTGGTTACCAGCTCAATACGATGATTCACTTGATTGGTATACATTCAATAGCGAAACGGGATATCATTTAAATTCAGTAGCATTTGAAACAGCACTCAATATACGTAATGAATTACTTGCAACAACAGTTAGTTATATATTAGATGCACAAGATAAAGATGAAAGAAGTGCTCAATATGGTACATCAGATCCTTGGGCAATTGGAAAACAATCAATTAAATGGGCAGCAAGTTATAACCTTAGAGACTGGATTGCTAAAACTCAAACTGAAGGTGATCCATTATATGGACACGATATTGACTTTATTGGTACACCAAGTGTTGATGGAACCCACAAGATTCCAGTTATTATGGACCATGTAGGTATTGCTCCAGGCACTAAGATGAGAGATAAAGCCTATGAATTAGTAAAATGGATGAGTTTTGGTGTTGAAGGTTTTAAAAAACGTATAGAAATTACTAAAAAAGATCCAACAAAAGGTGCTATTAACTTTGCTCCTATTACTCAAGATGTAGAATTAATTAATGCATACTTTGAATTGTATCCAACAATGACAGAATTTAGAAAAATTGTTGAAACACATCAATATTTCATTCGTGAATCATTATGGAAAGTTACTCCTGGTTATTGGGATTCAAGATCTAATGGAGCTTTTGATGGTTCAATTAACATGGGTGAAGCATTAAATAAAATTTTAAATGGCGAATTAAACTACGCTGATGAAAAAAATAAACTCAACAGTCAAGCAAATCTTCATTGGCAACAAGCAAAAGTAGAATTTGAAAAAGCAATTGAAAAGTATAGAAATAATAAAAAGTAGGTTAAATTAAAAACTTATGAAAAAAATTATTATATTAGTACTATCGACATGTTTGTTGATACCGTTTTTGATACCAACAACACATGCAAGTTTATTTGAGGAATCATTTGAAGCATCATTTGATAGTATTATTGCTAATAATTATAGAGATGTATTAGAAGTATGGCGTAATGAAGGTTTAAGGGATGATATCGAATTTGAAGGTATCATCTCCCCTTCATCTTTTAGTTTTGCTTCTAATCAAGGTGAACTTATTTTAGATGAATCATACCTTTCTTATTTACAAAATAATCATTTACCTGAAAGTTCAAATGGTGAAGTTTTTAAATTTAATGATGCAGAAGATGTAATTCAATCATTAAAAGCAACAATTGATGTGCCAGAAGCAGGATTATATAAAATAGGAATCGATTATTTATCTTTAACAACATCAATTGGAAATATTGAACTTGAAGTAAAAATTAATGGAGCATCTCCATATTATGAAGCAACTCAAATTATTATTCCAACTTTTTGGACAACATCAAGTGTTTTCAACCAAGATCGTTATGGAAATGATATTATGCCTAAAGCTGAACAAAAGTATATGTGGTCAAAATATGATTTCCGTGATGCATCAAGACTATATGAACAAGCAATACTATTCAAATTAGATGCTGGTTTAAATGAAATTGAAATTATCCGTCGTAGCGGATATTTCAAATTGGGACAAATTTATGTTACAAATTATGAACAATATATCAATTACGAATCATACTTAAAACAATACAATGAATCATTAAAAGTTAAAAATCTTTTAATAGAGAATGAAGGCGAAAAATTAAGCTATAAAAATGATGTTTCGATTCGTTATACTACAGATAGAAATCCAAGAAACACACCGTACGCATTAATTGAATCAAGACTTAATGTATTAGATGGTGCAACTTTTTCTGATTCAGGGCAAGCAATTTATTATGAAATTGAAATCAATGAATCAGGTTTATATTTAATGACCTTAAAATCAAAAGTAACAAAAGATCATACGCGTATTTTTCATACAGTAACAATTGATGGAAAAGTACCATTTAAAGAAGCAGAACGTGTTTACTTTACATCAAGTGGTTGGGAAAATAAAACGTTAGTTTATGATGAAGAACCACTTTGGTTTTATTTAGAAAAAGGTGTTCATACGATTGGTTTTGAAGTAAATAGCGCACCTTATAGAGAAATTTATTACAGAATAAATGACGTCATGCGAGAAGTAAACACAATCGCTATTGATATTAAAAAGTTAACAGGCAACCAAATCGATGAAAATCGTGACTGGGATATTATTGATTACATGCCAGAACTATCCAATGATTTAAATCGTTTTGGGGATTTAATTAAACAAAGTTATGAAGAATATAAATCAATTTCAAAAGCATCTAAAGATGCAGAAATAGGAAGTGGTTTAAAAGCGGCTTATGGATGGTTATATGATTTAGCATCTAATCCAAATGATGTACCTAAAAATATTAATCGTTTGACAGGTACAACATCGTCCGTGCTTCAACGTTTAGGTTTAATACTTCCTTTAATTATTGATTCGCCATTAACAATTGATAAAATTTATATTCACGGATCTGATGTATGGTTACCACAAGCTAACCCAGGATTTTTTGAAAATATTTGGTATGAGATTAAACGCTTTTTCGCAAGTTTCTTTTCAAATCAATATGGTATTCAAAAAAATAGCGATGAATTAACAATATGGGTTAACCGAAGTCGTCAATATGTCAATCTCATGCAACAAATGGCAGATGATGAATTTACAAGTGAAACAGGTATTAAGGTAAATATTTCCATTATGCCTAATGAAGATAAACTCATTTTAGCAACTGCAAGTAATTCACAACCTGATTTAGCAATGGGGGTTGCTGGATGGAGACCATATGATTTTGCAATTCGTAATGCATTGGTCGATTTAAAAACTTTTGATGATTTTATGGAAGTATCAAGTCGATTTAAACCAGGTGCATTTATGCAACTTATTTATCAAGAAGGTGTGTATGGATTACCTGAAACACAAAACTTTAACATTCTATTTTATCGAAGAGACATATTAGAATCATTATCTCTTGATGTACCAAATACATGGGATGATGTTTTAGATATGTTACCAGAACTACAACGATTTGGAATGAACTTCTATTCAATGTTATCATCTTCAAGCGCATTTAAATCATTTTCGACAACGATGCCATTTATTATGCAATATGGTGGTTCACTCTATAAAGAAGATGCTACAAAAGCAAACCTAGATAGTGAAGAAATTATTAATGCAATGACACTTATGACAGATTTATTTACAGTATATGCATTACCACTTGAAGTAGGAAGTTTTTATAATCAATTTAGATACGGCAATATTCCTGTTGGTATTGGTGACTTTGGTATGTATATTCAATTACTATTTGCTGCACCAGAAATTGCAGGGCTTTGGGACATTGCACCACTACCAGGAATTTTAAGAGATGGTGTTGTTGATAGAAGTTATGATGGTGCGTCCACATCAAGCATGATATTTAAAAATTCTAATAAAAAAGAAGAAGCATGGGAATTTTTAAAATGGTGGATGGACGAAAATACTCAACTTAATTATGCTGAAAATTTAATGGCTGCTTATGGTCCTGAATATATGTGGAATACAGCAAACGTTAAAGCATATGAATTAATGAGTATTAAACGAGAACATAAAGAAGTATTTTTAGAACAATGGAATTGGGTATTAGATACAGCAAAAACACCAGCAAGTTATATGCTTGAACGTGAAATATCAAATGCGTGGAACCGCGTTGTATATGATGGTGTGAATGTAAGAACAGCATTAGAAGACGCCTTAGTTGTTGTCAATAAAGAAATTGAACGTAAAATGATTGAATTTGGATTTATTGATAATCGAGGTAATGTATTAAAACCTTACCTTTTACCAACTAAAGAAACTTTAGAAAACTGGGTGAGTGTATCATGACAGAAGTTAAAAGAAAAAAACTATCAAAACGCGGTAAAGAAGAGATTGCAGGTAGTTTATTCATACTACCTTATGCGCTTGCATTTATCATATTTATCACAATCCCAGTTATTATGGGAATGCTGTTATCATTTACCTATTTTAACCTTTTAGAGTCTCCAAGATTTATCTTTTTAAATAATTATATTAACCTTTTTACAGCTGATGATGTGTTCATGCAAAAAGTAATACCTAACACAATACAGTTTGCTATTATTGTTGGACCTGTTGGATATATGTTAGGATTTTTCCTTGCATGGTTATTGGCACAAATACCGCATCGATCAAGAACAATTCTAGCTTTAGTCATTTATTCACCATCAATGACTGCTGGGGTTGCAATGAGTGTTATGTGGAAAATTATTTTTTCAGGTGATGAATCTGGCTATTTAAATGCTTTATTACTTCAAATGAATGTAATTCAAGAACCAATTCAGTGGTTAACAAACCCAGATTACTTAATGGGTGTAATGATTGTTGTTACACTTTGGAGTTCGATGGGAATTGGCTTTTTAGCGATGTTAGCAGGTGTTTTAAATATTAATCAAGAATTATATGAAGCAGCATATATTGATGGCATGAGTAATAAACTACAAGAAATCTTTTATATTACTATTCCATCAATGAAACCTCAAATGCTTTTTGGTGCCGTGATGAGTTTAGTTTCGACATTTAATGCAGGATCAATTGGTGTTCAATTATCAGGACAAAATCCAACACCTCAAAATGCTGGACAATTAATTGTTACACATATTGATGATTATGGATTTATTCGTTTTGATATGGGATATGCAGCTGCGATTTCTGTCATTTTATTAATAATGGTATTACTTTTTAATTATGCAGCACGTAGATTATTTGGAGAGAGGGATTGATCATGGCAAGTTTCCAAGGTACAAAGATTAACCCTAAAAATTTTCATATATCCCAGCTTAAGTTTTATTTAATATTAGTACCGATGGCCATATTCATGGCACTACCGATACTATATATTTTTACGACTGCATTTAAACCTATTAATGAATTATTTGCATGGCCACCACAATTTTTGGTGTATGAACCAACATTCAAAAATTTTATTGATTTATTTAATTTAACATCATCAACTGGTGTTCCAATGACTAGATACTTATTTAACTCAATTATTATTTCAGTAATTGTTGTTTTTGCAAGTATATTTGTATCTTCTTTAGCAGGATATGCATTAAGTAAACTCAATTTCAAACTTAAAAAATCATTATCAACATTAAATGATATTGCGATTATATTCGTTGGAGCGAGTGTTATTATTCCAAGATACTTAGTCATTCAGTCTTTAGGTTTAGTTGATAACTTTTTAGTTCATATCATTCCAGGATTGGCAATACCAGTTGGACTATTTTTAATTAAGCAATTTATAGATCAAATACCAAATGAATTAATAGAAGCAGCAAAAATTGATGGAGCAAGTGAATTTGAAGTTTATTTACACGTTATTTTACCGTTAATTAAACCTGCACTTGCAACAATCGCTATAGTATCATTCCAAGGAGTTTGGAATAATACGGAAATTTCAACACTATATATACATGATGAAACGATGAAAACTTTTGCTTTTTACATGTCGACACTCACGACACAAGCAAATACTGTTGCGGGACAAGGGATGGCTGCAGCAGCCAGTTTAATCATGTTTGTTCCTAATTTAATTATCTTTATTATTTTACAAAAGAATGTCATGGATACCATGGCTCATTCTGGTATGAAATAAGGTGATTCTATGAAAAAAATCATGATAATTATTTCATCCCTAGTGTTAATATTATTAACAGTTATTCCAGAAAAAACTTACGCAACAACAATTTCTTCAGCACCATACGATACATATACTGTTGGTCCTGAAGGAAATTTAGTGTTAACTCAAACAGCTTATGAACCAGCAGGATTATTAGTGTTTAATGACATACTAAATAATCCACAAGATATGTACATTAAAGATGATTTACTTTATGTTGCAGATACTGGTAATAAGCGTATTGTTAGAATCCATATGGACGGTAATTTTGAAGTATTAGTATCAAATTTATTAGAACCTACAGGTATTCACGTGGATGAAAACAATCAAATTTATGTAGCTGATAGATCAGCAAAAAAGATTTATATTTATGATGAAACATTAACATTAATTCGAGAAATTGATAGGCCTTTAGAACCTATATTTGGTTTGAACAGTCCATTTATACCAACGAAAGTATCAAGTGGACCTCGAGGTGTTATCTATGTTGTTGGTGAAGGATCTGTTTCAGGAGTTATGCAATTTAATCAGTATGGAGAATTTTTAGGATATCTCGCGACTAACCCAACACAAACATCTTTATATCGACAAATACTTGAATTTTTCAATCAAAATTTAGCACCTATTACACCTGTAAGTCCAGATAACTTAACTGTAGATGCTAAAGGATCTGTATATACAACATCCAAAACATCAAACATGCCTTTAAAGAAATTTAATATAGCATCAAGAATTGTTTTGTCACCAGCACATTTTGGTGAAACAACACCAAATTCAGTTTTCATTAATGATTTTGGTAACATCTATTCAATAACTGAAAAAGGTATTATCCATGAATATGATACAAATGGTAATTTACTTTTCGTATTTGGAAAAGAAAATCAGCAATCTGAAGTATTAGGTTTATTTAGCAAAGCAGTAGATATTGTTGTTGATTCAAATAATAACTTAATTGTGTTAGATGCTGGACGAGGACAAATTCAAATTCTTGAACGTAGTGAATTTACTGCTTTAGTTCATGAAGGTTTAAAATCTTTAAATCAAGGTATTTATAATGTTGCTGAATGGGAACGAGTATTAAGAATGAATTCTGTTTTTGCATTAGCAAACTCAGTTATTGCTAGAACTTATTACCGTACAGGTGATTATAAAACAGCAATGTTCTATTATGAAATTGCAAACGACAAATTAGGATATAGCGATGCATTCTGGCAAGTAAGAAATCAATTTCTGCAAAATTATTTAGGTGTATTCTTATCAATTGGAATTGTATTAGTTATAGCATATTATGTTTTAAAGCAATTTGATAAAAAATATCAAATATATGATCCAATTCGAAAAACTAGTGCACGTTTAGATGAATTTAAGATTTATAGAGAATTAAAGTTAGGACTTCAAGTCTTTCGACATCCATTAAATACGTTCCACTACATTAAACATCAGAAGAAGGCATCTGTTAAGAGTGCACTCATACTTTATGCATTATATGTCATTTTAAACATCTTAACGGTATTACTTACAGCATTCTTATTTAATGATACAAATCTTGATAATTATAATGTATTAAGTAGTTTTGTAAGTAGTTTAGGGTTACTGATGTTATTCGTTTTTGCAAACTACTTAATTGCATCACTATTTAATGGAGAAGGATGGTTTAAGGATGTGTTTATTGCAACCGCATATGCACTTATGCCTTATATCTTATTCTCAGTACCACTTATCATATTAAGTCACGCATTTACATTAAATGAAGTATTTATTTTCCAAGCTCTATTATTTTTACGAGATGCATGGGTAATCATATTAATCCTACTTATGGTTTTAGAAGTACATAATTACAGTGTAGGAGAACTTATTAAAAATATATTACTAACAATATTTACTATGGCAGTAATTGTTGCAATCATGTTACTCATATACTTACTTGTAAACCAAATGTTTGATTACTTCATGAGTATCATAAAGGAGGTGTGGATCCGTGTTACATCATAAAAGAAGAGTATTTATTGTTGTCATGTTATCGCTATTCATTATGGCATCTATTACGATAAGTTATGCATTAAAAACTAATGACTTACATGATGAAGTTAATGTTTCAAACATACCTCCAATTCAATCTACATTAAATTCAAATCGTTATACACAACAAGATGATTTAAGTGTTGTAACTGAAAATCCTTATGTTAAACTGGATGGATATGATTTTTTAGGAACGGATCCTATGACAGATTTATCATTATATGTTCACCCTGAAAATTTAAGTTTAAGAGTTGTTAATGAAAAAACAGGATATATTTGGGGATCAAACATGAATCATGATTATTTAAATGAAGATGATCCATTATATGATCCGACAAATCCACCAACCAATACATTTCAGGATAATAGTCCTGTTTCAATTACTTATTATAATATGACATTCACACAACTTTTTAGACAAACAGAATATTTCTTTGATGGAGCATTTAGTGGTAGTTTTGTTAGAGAAAATTTAGAAGACAAAATTGGTTTTAGAGCAAGATTAAAAATGCCACGTAGTGGAATTCAATTTACACTTAATGTTTATTTAGATGAAGAAGGATTAAATGTAACTGTTCCATTTGAATCGATAAATGATAATGGAAACTTTTTGATTTCAACAATTACGGTATATCGTAACTTTGGATTCACAGTTAAAGATACCATACCAGGTTATGTATTTATTCCTGATGGGATTGGAGCATTAATTCGTTATAATGAGCAACAAAATAAAAATTATAGTAAAAGATTCTATGGATCTGATTTAACGCTTCAAGCTCAAGATGTAGAAAGACCATTAACTGCATCTTTATATGGTACAGTTCAAGGTATTAATCAAAATGCAATGATGGTAATTTTAAAAAATGGTTCGTCACATGCAACATTAGCATATCAATCACATGGGACTACAAATATCTTTAATAGAATTTATATATCATTTGAGTACCGTGATAAATATATTCAAAGACTTAATGCATCAGGTACATCAACAATTGAACGTGTTCAAGCAGAAAAAACACCATTTGATATTCATCTTATCTATAAATTTTTAGACGGTGATGATGCAAACTATGTTGGAATGGCAAATCATTATCGCGAATATTTAATTAGAGAAAATTATAAATTAAATAAAGTAGAAGCAAAGAATGGTATTCCATTACATTTAGACGTTCTAGCAACTGAAAATAAATCTGTTTGGTATGGTAGAGAAACTTTTTCAATGACTAAAGCATCCGATATCTTATCATGGAGTGAAGAATTAGTTCAATTAGGTATTAATCGAATTGAAGCGACCATTCATGGTTGGCAAAAATATGGCGCTAGTCGTACATCACCAAATTATGGAAGTTTTGAATCTAAATTTGGTAATCCTTGGGATTTATTTGGTAAACCTAATTTAAATGTATACTATGCAACAACACCATTATTAGGTTATCAAGGTTCATCAGGTTATCAATCTAAAGATATTGTTCAAAACCAAGGTAGTGAACTTATATTACTTAATGATTATTATTTAATTCATCCAACTAAAGCTTACGAAATATTAAATCAACATCACAACAAAGTATTTTATGAAGGTGCAAGAAACTTTAGTTTAGAATCGATGAATATACTATATTCTGATCATTCAAACGGTATTTTAAGTAGAGAAAATGCAATTAAAGAAATTCAAAAACTATTATCAATAAGTGAAAAAACTGCAGTAAGTCACGCATTTGATTATTTATTTAGTGCAGATTTAATTAAAGATATTGACATGTATTCATCTCAAAAAATAATATTTACAGATACTGTACCGTTTTTAACAACTGTACTTAGTGGTTATAAAGAAGTCTTTGGAAGAAATGGTAATTTCTTTGCTAATACTCAAAATGAATTATTAAGAATGATTGATTATCATGTATATCCAAATTTCTATATGACAAGTGAATCCGCTCAAAAATTATTAAATACAGATTCAAGTTTCATTTTTACTTCTAAATATGAAGATTGGAAAGATGAAGTTGTCCGACAATATCATTTTGTTAATGAAGCATTAAAACACGTACAAGGTGCAAGTATTCAAAGTCGTATTGTCTTATATCCAGGAGTTGTTAAAAATACATATTCTAATGGTGTTACAATTTATGTTAATTATTCAGGTATTGATTATATGATTGATGGCATCAATTTAGAAATGATGAGTTATGAGGTGGTATTATGAAATGGTATCAAAAAGTATTACACTTCATTGCTCATAAAGATAAAAATGAATTAGGTATTGATTTATTAGTCATCTTTAAAGTGATTAAAATTAAACTCACCAATCGCTTTAGAGAAGGATTAATGGGGTATATGTTTATTTCAATATGGGTCATTGGATTTTTATGGTTAACATTATACCCAATTATTATGAGTTTAGTTTTTAGTTTTTCAGAAGTTTCAATGCCAGGAGGACAAGGGTTAAATCTTGAACCGAATGGTTTACAAAACTATATTAATATTGTTAATGATGTTCAATTCATAACAGCAATTCAAACGTTTGTTGTAAGAGTATTAATATATTTACCATTATCAATCATTATTTCGATGATCATTGCTATTTTACTCAATCAAAAAATTAAGTTAAGAGGATTCTTTAGATCGGTATTCTTTTTACCGGTTATCATTGCATCAGGTCCTATTATGGCAACTTTATTTGGAAGTGGTGAACGCGGTGGATTATTATCAACAACGCTCAATGAAGAAGTTCCTCAACAATTAGCATTATTCTTACCTGAATTTTTAGCAGAATTCGTAAGTGGCATGTATACACATTTAATTAATATTTTATGGTTTTCAGGCGTACAAATTATCTTATTCTTGGCAGGGCTTCAAAAAATTAATAAAGAAATTTATGAAGCAGCAAGTATCGATGGTGCAAGTCCTTGGGAAAGTTTTTGGAAAATTACACTTCCAAGTTTAAAACCAATTATCTTGGTATCAGCAATTTATACAATTGTCATGTTATCAACATTCCCAACCAATGAAGTATTATATCGAATCAATGTTACTCGACAATCATCATTTGGATTAGCATCAGCATTAGCATGGATATACTTTATTGTTGTAGGTATTATATTAGGTATTGTGACATTCTTATTAGCCTATGAGAAGAAGGTTAAAGCTAAGAAGCAAAATATGGAGGTGAAACGATGACCAATATTAATTGGAAACAAGTCCAATCCAAAACCAAAAGATTTTTATTTGGTATGAATTTTATGGATGGATTTGTCTTTAAGTTCATCATTTACTTCCTATTAGTGATTATTGGATTTGTCTTTGTATATCCATTACTTGTGATGTTGTCATTTTCACTCATGAGTTTAGAAGATTTAATTAATCCAATGGTTTCACAAATTCCAACAACACTTTATTTTAATAATTATGTGGATGCGTTTATTGCATTAGATTATATTAAAGTCTTTTTTCAATCACTTGTTGTAACATTAATACCAGCAATTATTCAAACGTTTATAGCATCGCTTGTCGGATATGGGTTTGCAAGATTTGAATTTCCACTTAAAAAATTTTGGATGGTATTGGTTGTTGTTGTTTATATGATTCCTCCACAAGTTTATTTAATACCTCGATTTGTTTTATTTCATAATATGGGGCTATTAAATAATATAGGATCAGTTTTAGTACCAACAACATTTGGACAAGGATTGAATTCATCAATCTTTATCTTGATTTTCTATCAGTTTTATAAAATGATTCCGAAAGCATTAGATGAAGCAGCTCAAATTGATGGTGCAAGTCGATTATATATTTATTTTAAAATTGCAATTCCTTTATCAATCCCATCATTTATTACATCATTCTTATTCTCATTTGTATGGCAATGGAATGAAACTTATCAAACATTTATGTTTTTAGGTGATGGTTGGCAAACTCTGCAAACAAGACTTGCAATATTCGTCAGTGCTGCACAAGGTAACCAAGTTACATTAGTTGAGGCAGCACAAAACGAAGCACAAGCTATGGCAGGAAATATTTTAATTATGATACCGATGTTAATTGTTTATTTGATTTTACAAAAACAATTCATTGAAGGTATTGATAAATCTGGGATCACAGGAGAGTAATATGAAAAAAATAATAACTATAGTATTAATCATGTTAAGTGTTATCTTACTTATATCTTGTGATAACCAAGAACAAGATTTAAATGGTGAATTAACATATTCAGAACTTGCAGTTTTAAAAGAAGAAAAAAAGAAATCTTTTGAATTTTTTTGGAATGAAGCAAATACGGTTGAGACAGATAACGGTTATGGACTGATTCCTGACCGTTATCCAACCAATCCAAATATTGCATCTATTGCATCGGTTGGTTATGGATTAGCAGCATATGTTGTTGGTGTTGAAGAAAACTGGGTTTCATATGATGATGCATATGAACGTGTTAATAAAACCTTAGATACATTACAAAGATTAACACGAGTGAATGGTTTTTATTATCATTTTTTAAATACAAGAACAGGTGCTCGTGAGTGGAATTCGGAAATTTCAATTATCGATACAGGGATATTATTGATGGGAGCTATTACAGCTGGAGAATATTTTGGTGGAGAGATTAAACAAAAAGTTTATGAAATTTATAAAGATGTTAATTGGACATGGTATTTAAATCCAACAACCAAATTATTCTATATGGGGTATTCTCCAGAAAGTGGATTTAGTGGTGCCTGGGATCATGTTTCCGAACAACTTATGCTTTATATATTAGCAGCAGGAGCACCAATTCATTCAGTTTCAAAAGAAGTTTATGATAAAGTTTTGGAAATTGAAATGAGAGATTATTATGGTAATTACATTTCAACAAGAAATCCTAGTTTATCTGTAGAAACAAAATTTTATTACTCATATAATGGTTCGTTATTTCAACATCAATTCTCACACGCATTTATTGACTTTAAAAATTATAATGATCCAAATGGTATAAATTGGTTTGAAAATGCAAGATTAGCAACACTTGCAAATTACGCATATGTACAAGATTTTAGTCATATATATAAATCATATAATGAATCTTCATGGGGATTAACAGCATCTGATGGTCCAGGGGAATATAGAGCATATGGTGCTAAACCATCGAAAAGTGTTACTCAAAATGGTACGATTGCACCATATGGTGCAATAGCATCCATTAACTACACTCCAAAACTAGCCGCTAAAGCTGCATTAAATTACTATAACAATGTTGAAGGTTTATGGGGTAAATATGGCTTTAAAGATGCATATAATTTAGGGTTACATGATCCATCATTAAACCCAAGTATTGCAAGTAAAACGCCATGGATTGCAAGTGATGTCATTGGTATTGATAAAGGCATTACATTATTAATGCTTGCAAACTATGATTCAGGTATCATTTGGGAACAAGTTATGAAAAATGATCAAGTAAAAGCAGGGTTAGTTATTTTAGGCTTTACAAAGCAAAATTCATAAAAATTACACGAATTACTTGAAAAAGTAAACGTTTTCATATATAATATAAATATCAAAATCGAAACGTTTCAATAATGAAAAATCATTATAAAAATGTTTCAAAAAAACAAAGAAAGGTAAAAATAAATAAAAGGAGAGAAGTATGAAAAAAATATTAGCAAGTTTACTATTGGTATTTGGTTTAGTATTTTTAGTAGCTTGTCAAAACGATGATAACAATGGTGGTAACATAGATACTGAAAAACCTGTAATTATGGGTGCTGATCCTGTAACAATTACAGTTGGAACACCATTTGATCCATTAGCAGGTGTGACTGCTACAGATAATGTAGATGGTACAATTACATTGACAATGGCAAACGTTACTGGCACAGTGAATGTAGATGAACCAGGTACTTATACATTAACTTATACAGTTAAAGATAAAGCTGGTAATGAAGCAGTTAAAACGAGAGTTATTACTGTTGTTCCAGAAGCACCATTAGGAAATATTGTAGATGGTGACTTCACGAACTTAGAAAACTTAGATGACAATCAGGGTTGGTACTTCTGGGCTGACACAAGTGCAGCTGGTGGAGATTATAAAGCAAGTTATGAAATTAAAGATGGTGTTGTAATCATTGATATTCAAGGTTCTAAAGAAACTGATACTCAATGGTGGGGTGTTCAATTACAATACAACGCGATCGTATTAAAACAATTTGAATCTTATAAATTAAGATTTAGAATTAAAGCTGATGCTGAACGTTACATGAATCACCAAATTCAAGGTGGTGGCATCCCTGGTGGTAAAGCTTATGGGGAAGAAAATTTCTTAAAGATTACTACAGAATGGCAAGTTATCGAAAAAGATTTCTATGTATTAGGTGACGCAACTAACGCTCAACTACAATTAGCATTTGGTAACTTTGGTGAAGCTACAGGTGTTCCTGAAGAATATCGTAAAGTATTCACAAAGATCTATATTGACTATGTTGAAATCGTTGCTGGTCCAGAATTAGAAAATCAGGCACCATCAATTAAAGCAGATAATATCGTTGTTAAAGTAGGACAACCTACACCAATTCGTCAAGGTATTTCTGTTTCTGATGACTTTACACAACTTCAAGTATCAGATTTAGTTGTTACTCAAAAAGAAGGAGAAACTCCATTTAATCCTCAAAACCCTGCTAAAGGTGTTTATACATTCACAATTACTGCAGAAGATGATGAAGGATTAACAACAACAGTTACAAGAACAATTACGGTTGCTGAACCTTGGAATCGTCCAACAGAATTTGAAATTACTGCAGATGGCGGATGGGTATTTGAAGTGCCACCTACAGGTTGGTTTATTAGACAAGTTGATTTAGTAAATGATGAACCATGGTTAAGTTACGAAGATAAAGGTAATGGCGAAGTTTCAGTTACTATTGATAAAATTGCAGCAGGTGACTGGCAAGCTTCATACCGAATTGGAGATTTACAATTATTTGCAGGTACATATACAATTACTTTTGAAGCAAAAGCAGACGTTGCACGTAAGATCAGAGTTGCATTAGAAGGTACAACATTAGCTGATGAAAATGCATATCAAGACATTGTGATTTCAACTGAATGGACAAAAATTACATTAGTATATGAAGTTACATCTGATCAATTTAATAAAGGATTAGATTTCTGGTTTGGTACTTTAACAACTAAACGTGGTGATTTAATTGGAGAAGCTTCTGACGATATCTTAACAACTGTACATTTTAGAAACTTAAACGTACAATACGAAGAATAATCGATTAAACCAATGAAAGGGGCTTGTTTAAAAATATAACAAATAAGCCCCTTTTTTTAATGAAAGAGAGAAAAACATGAAAAAATATATGTTGTTATTTTTTACAGCAATGATAGTATTACTCGTTTCTTGTACAAATGATATAAAGTATAAAATCACATTTCATCCGAATAATGATGATGAAAGTTACACAATAGAAGTAAATGATGGAAGTTTATTAGAAAAACCAACAGATCCTTTAAAAGAAGGTTATGATTTTGAAAAATGGTATCAAGATGAATCTTTTACCCAAGAATGGAATTTTGAAACAATGCATGTTGAAGGTGATTTAAATTTATATGCAAAATATACAAAAAAAGCTTTAAAATTTAATGTTCATTTTGAAACTAATGATGGATCAGATTTACAATCAATTCAAGTGGATGAAAATGGACTCATTAATTTACCAGAAAGTCCAGCTAAAGAGGGATATTTATTTGCTGGTTGGTATAAAAATGAATCATTAACACAAGCATGGAATTTTAATAAAGATAAAGTAACTAAAGAAATGACACTTTATGCAAAATGGAAACCATTAAAAGATTTTAATGAAGGTATAAAAATATTATCTATCGGAAATAGTTTTTCTGAAGACGCGCATCGCTATTTATATCAAATCTTAGAATCAAGTGGTATTCCAAGTGAAAAAATTGTTGTTGCAAATATGTATATTGGTGGAGCAGAATTAAAACAACATTTAGAGAATGCTAATGCGGGTAATAAAAATTATATTTACCAATTATTTAAATCACCAAGTCGTGTTGATACATCAAGTGTATCAATTGAAGAAGCATTGCTTAAAGAATCTTGGGATATTATTACATTCCAACAAGCAAGTCATCATTCTGGATTAGAATCAACATATGATCCACATCTATTTGATCTTATGCGTTATGTTGAAGCAATGAATCCAAATCCAAATACGATATTAGGATTCCATATGACTTGGGCTTACCAACAAACATCAACACATAGCGGTTTTGAAAACTATGATAAAAGTCAACAAAAGATGTATCAAATGATTACAGATACGGTTAAAAATGAAGTTTTACCTATATCACAATTACAATTTGTTATTCCTTCAGGTACTGCAATTCAAAATGCAAGAACAAGTTACATTGGTGATAAACTCACAGCAGATGGTTATCACTTAACAGATCCGCTTGGTAGATACATTGCAGCATTAATGTTTTATCGTACACTAATTGGTGAAGAACTTAGTTTAGAAAAGGTAGAATTTAGACCAAATGGTGTTGATAAAACTCAACAATTAATGGCGTATGAAGCAGTAAATAATGCCTTTAATAAACCATTTGAAGTAACAAATTCAACATATTTAGAAGCACCAGAACCAGAACCTATTGAAGTTAATGGTTTACCATTTAGTTACACATTAGTTCCAGGTTATTGGAATACAAATGCAACCGAAATAACTAATGGTGGAAGTGCATTTGATTTACAATTCGCAGCATCAAATGTTATTCCTAAAGCATTACTTCCAGTAGGTAGTGAAATTGTTGTTGAACCTGGTTATAAATATCGTGTCATATTCTTTGAAAAAATTGGTGATCAATTCAAAGTTGTTCATAGAACAGATAATATAACAACAAGCTATACATTAATTGATGAAGCATTTTGGGGTAATTACCATTATATTGGATTTAATGTTTCAAATACCGAAGGTACAGTCATTGATGATATTTTGGATACAGTACTTACAAAGTTTAGATTATATCATCCAGAAGGTACTGAATTAGGTCATGTTGATGAAGATTTAGAATTTAAACTTGGATCGTATAATCAAGAAACATTAGAAATTAATGATGTAAATCATACATTATATTCAAACTTTTTATCAAATGAATATTTCAAAGGTGATTATTCAGTTATAGTTAATGAAGGATATAAATTTAGATATATTACAGCGACATATGATAAAGGATATATCGTTGAATATGTATCTGATTGGATGGTAGCACCACTATTATTAAATGATGATTTTAAATCTTCATTTGAGTTAATCGCATTTGAAGTAACTAAAGATGAAGCAGTTGATTTAAGTGAAGTTGAAAGTGATGAAATGATTTCTATAACACCTTTACTCATACCACACGTCGATCAACCAATTAATTTTATCCAAGGTTACTGGAACCAAGGTGCAACAAAAATTACAACAGACGATACAACAGCACTTAAATTTATAGCATCTAATGTAATATCTAAAAATGGTATGTTAGGTGCTCATAGTATTACAATTGAAGAAGGTTATCAAGTTCGTGTAATTTTCTTATCTTATGATAATTATGGAAATTATCTGGTAGTACATCGAACAAATAATCTAACAGGAATAATTTTACTAAACGAAGAATTATGGCAAGATTATCAATATATCGCATTCAATGTTTCTAAAGTTGGAACACCTAACATTTCAGATATTGATGAAGTTAAAATGGCATTTAAACTTGATTATAAATTAGAATTTGAACGTGGTTTTTGGGATAATGGTGCTACTTCAATAAAAGTCGAAGATACAACATTCAATAAGCAATTTATTGCATCTAAACCAGTTTCAAGAATTGTCATTCCTGTGGGAACAAAATTAGAAATTGAAACAGGTTATCAAGTTAGAATTATATTCTTATCATTCGATGAAAACAACGGATTTAAAGTGTTAGAAAGAACTTCACTCAATTATCAAGGTTCATTAGTATTAAATGAAGCATTCTATAAAGATTATCAATACATTGCATTTAATATTTCAAATATAGTTGGTAATACTGACTTATCAGGAGTAGTTGAGGAAACAGGGTTAAAACTTACATTAAGTAAATTTGATGAAATACTTATTGAACATGAAGATAATTTAGAATTTATACAAGGTTATTGGAATGATCATACATTAGCACCAACAACTACAGATTCTACAGCGAAAAATTTTGTTGCATCAACACCAATTTCAAAAGCATATTTTGAAAATATTGAATCATTTACAGTAGAAGAAGGTTATATGGTACGAGTGATTTATATTGATTACTCATACAACCAATACAAAGTCATGTTACGTACAAATACAATGACAGGGACTGTTTTAATGGATGAGGCATTTTGGGGTAATTATCAATATATTGCATTTAATATATCAAAATCTCCAGCATCCAATATTGAAGGTTTAATTGAAGAAACAAGTTCTAAATTAACATTTAATATAATAAATTAAATGGCATAAGAAAGCCTAGTTTAAACTAGGCTTTTATTTTGTATATAGTTTGATAATCAAATTAACTAGACTTATTTAAAAATTCATGTATACTATTATAAAGCTTTGAATTTCAAACAATTTAAAAGTCGAGGTAAATATATGATTATAAAACCATCTATTCGAAGTAACTTTTTTACAAACACCAATCCATTAGGTGTTCAAAAAATGATGAATAACTATGTTAAAGAAATTCATAAAATGGAAAGTTATAATGGACCTAAAAATGTATTAATTATTGGAGGTTCTTCAGGATATGGTCTAGCTAGTCGAATAAGTTTAGCATTTAAAGGAAATGCTAACACAATTAATGTTTCGTTTGAGTCATATCCAAAAGGAAATAAAACTGGATCCGCAGGATATTGGAATAATTTATTTTTTCATGAAGTTACTAAAGATTTAAAAACTAAGCATATCGATTTTAATGCGGATGCATTTAGTTTTGAAACAAAAAAAACTATTCTTGATACGATTAAAAAAGAATTTGGACAAATTGATTTATTAGTTTATTCACTTGCATCAGGTGTTAGAAAAAACTATGAAACTGGTGATGTTGTTCGTTCACATATTAAATCATTAGGAAAAGCTGCAGAAGGTATGACAATAGATATAAAGTCAATGACAGTTGAACCATTAGTTGTTGAACCTGCAAATGAAGAGGAAACATTAAACACAGTATACGTTATGGGTGGTAGTGATTGGTATGATTGGGTTAAATATTTAGATGAAGGTAAAGTATTATCAAAACACTTTAAAACCATTTCATACACATATATTGGTGGTAAAAATACGGATGCTATTTATAGACACGGTACACTAGGGAAAGCTAAAGAAGATTTAGAAAATGTTGCTTATAAACTAAATCAAATGTTAAAAGAAAAGTACGATGGTGAAGCATTAATATCTTCTAGTAAGGCCATTGTATCGAAAGCAAGTGTCTTTATACCACAAATGCCAATGTATGTATCATACTTATTTGATGTTATGATGAAGCATCAAGTCCATGAGACAACTTTAGAACATAAACATCGATTATTTAAAGATATGGTTTATGGAAGTCAACGTATTACAGATGAACTAGGTAGAATTAGACTAGATCATAAAGAAATGGATCCAGTTATTCAAGATGAAGTCCATCAACTTATGCAACAAAAAGTTGATAATTCATTTTTACAAAAACCAGGAACAAAGATGTTTATAGAAGAATTCTTCAATATTAATGGATTTATGATTGAGGGTATAAATGAAGATGAGGACATCGATATTGAAGCTTTAGCTAAAACATATCAAACCGATAAATATATAGATTTAGTAACGCCTTAAGAAGGCGTTATTTTTTATAGGAATCTAAATCATAACATGATTTAAAGTGAATTTTGATATAATGAATGTATGATAAAAAGTATAGAATTAGTTAAAGGTGTAGGACCTAAAATTAAATCTATTTTAAATCAAGAGGGCATATATTCAACATATGACCTTATTTTGTATGTACCTAAAAATTATGAGAATTTTTCAGTTCAATCAATTCACGATTTACAGCATGATAAAGTCGTTACAATTAAGGGTATAGTTTCATCTAATATTGAAAATATTAAAAAGAAAGTATTAATGAGTAAATTTAAATTAAACGTTGAAAAAAACGAGATTACAGTTATAACGTTTAATAGAAGATATCTTCAAAAATCAATTTCAATTGGAAAAGAAATATTAGTTAAAGGGAAGTATAATGTATTTAAAAATGAAATTGTTGCATCAAATATAACGACAATTATAGATACACCCGAAATTAAACCGATTTATGGAATTCTTGGCATTCCTGATTCTAAAATACATGCAATAATTGAAGAAATTTATAAAGAAAAATTAGTTGATATATATAATTTAGTGCCTGATGAATTAATTCATAAATATCATATGCTTGATAGAAGTAAAGTATATCAATTACTGCATTTTCCAAAATCAAATCATGATATTTTTCTTGCAAGAGAAACATTAAAAAAAGAAGAAGCTTTTTTTCATTTACTTAAATATAATATCGAGCGTATTCCAAGATATAAAAGAGATCCAATACCATATGATATTAATTTAGTTAAATCATATATAGAGAAATTACCGTTTGAACTAACACATGATCAGAAACATGCAACGAATGATATATTTAAAGATTTTAAATTCAACCAACAAATGTATCGATTAATTCAAGGGGATGTTGGTAGTGGTAAAACAATGGTGTCATTTATTGCTGCATTAGGTGCATTAAGCGCAGGATATCAAGTAGCATTTATGGCACCTACTGAAATCCTTATACAACAACATTATGAATCTTTTAAAGAAATATTTAATGATATCAACACAGCTTGTTTAACATCAAATTCAAAAAATAAAGAAGATATCATTGAAAATGTTAAAAACGGCTCTATTAAAATGATTTTCGGCACACATATTCTTTCAAATCCTGTGGTAGAATATAAAAAATTAGGATTAGTTATTATAGATGAACAACATAAATTTGGGGTTGAACAAAGAGAAAATTTAATTAAAAAATCTTTAACAAAAGATACAATTTATTTAACTGCAACACCAATTCCAAGAAGTCTAGCCCTAACATTTTTTAATGAATTAGATATCAGTAGTATTAAAGAAAAGCCAAGTGAAAGAAAATCTGTATTAACAAAAATCATTCATCGAAATGATTTTGACCTCATCATGAATTTAATTAAAGAAAATCAAGCACTTTTAAATCAAACGTTAATTGTTGCCCCTCAAATTGAAAAAAGTGAAAATTTATATTCAGTATTAGAACTTTATGAAAAATTTAAAGATGAATTTAATGATCATTTATATGTTGTTCATGGAAAGCTTCATGATGATGAAATTCAAAGAACATTTAATGATTTTATTAAAGATGAAAAAGGTATACTGATATCAACAACAATTATTGAAGTTGGTATGAATTTAAAAGATGCAACACTTTTATTTATTATGGATGCCCACCAATTTGGATTATCAACGCTTCATCAATTAAGAGGTCGTATTGGAAGAGGTAGTAAATCGGGAATTTGTTACTTAGTAAGTGATAAAGATTCAGAAAGATTACAATATTTAAAGGACAATTATGATGGATTTAAGTTGTCAGAGTACGATTTAAAGTTACGAGGACCGGGGATATTTTCAAATATGATTCAAACAGGTTTTCAAGGCTTTAAATATTTAGATTTAACAAATGATTTTAATTTACTTAAGTCAATGCATGAAGATGTGTTATATTATGCACAAAACATTGAAAAATTTCCAAGATTAAAAAAAGAAATTACATATAAAATGGTATAATAAATAATGAAAGTCGAGGTTGGTTATATGATTAGAATTGCAGTCGATGGTATGGGTGGCGATAACGCTCCAAAAGAGATTGTTTTAGGATCAATTGAAGCCATTAAAAAATTTGATAATGTACATATTACAATTTTTGGTGATAAAGAAAAAATGGCACCATATTTAATTGAGCATGAAAGACTTACTGTTGTTCATACAGATAAGTATTTTGACATGGGTGTTCATGATATTGGCCGAGATACATTAAGGAAAGATAAAGATACATCGATGATTATGTCATTAGATTATGTCAAAGAAGGACATGCTGATGCAATTGTTTCTGCTGGACCAACTCAAGCTTTAATTTTTTCATCATTCTTCACAATTAAACCAATGAAAGAAATGAGAAGGGTTGCAATAGCTCCTTTTATTCCTGCGATTCATGGTGAACCAACGATTTTACTTGATGCAGGTGGAAATGTAGAAGCAAAATCTGAGCATTTAGTTGATTTTGCTGTATTTGCATCTGTTGTTTTAAAAGAAGTTTATGGCGTTCAAAAACCAATGGTGGGATTGATTAATATTGGAACTGAAGAATCTAAAGGTAGACCGTTAGATGTTGAAGCATATGAAATGTTAAAGAGTCACCCAAATATTAATTTTTACGGAAACCTTGAACCAAAAGAAATACTTGATTCTAAATGTCATGTATTACTTTCGGATGGATTCACTGCGAATATTGTTATGAAGACAATGGAAGGTACTGCTAAAGCTTTAGGAAATGTTTTAAAACGTGAAATTAAGAAAGGTTTCTTTTCTAAACTTGCAGCAGGTTTATTTTTAAGAAAAGCATTAACAAACTTTAAAAAATCATTATCTGCAGATGAAGTTGGAGGAGCAATGATTGCTGGGCTTCAAAAACCAGTTATAAAAGCTCACGGATCATCAAATGCTTATGCTTTTTACCATGCAATTAGACAAGCTAAAACCATGGTTGAAAAAGATGTTATTAATCAAGTGAAAGAAGTGTTAGGCAGTGAAAATAAATGAATTATTTAAAAAAATAGGTATTGAACCTAAAAATGTTGATCTATACTTACAAGCATTAACACATTCGTCTTATGCGCATGAAAATAAGACGAATGATTATGAACGTTTAGAGTTTTTAGGTGATGCAGTGATCCAAATTATCATTAGTACATATATGTTTAAAAATGATGATTGGGATCAAGGTACACTCACCAAAAAACGTGCTCAAGCAGTTCGTGAAGAAGCCTTATTTTTATTTGCAGATAAAATTGATTTAGCATCCTATATGTTATTAGGCAATGGCGAACAAGATGCTAAGCAAAGTATGATTGCTGATGCTTATGAAGCACTTTATGCTGCAATTTATTTAGATTTAGGTATTGAAAAATGTTTTGAAGTTTTTGAACGTATCACATTACCGTATTTACCATTAGTTGAAAATTTAAAAGATTATAAAACAAAACTTCAAGAATTAATTCAAGTTGAAAGAAAAAGTTTAGTTTATAAAACATATCGCACTGGTGGGCCATCTCATCGTCCGATATTTAAATCTGAAGTATTATTAGAAGGCGAAATTAAACTTGGTTCGGGAACAGGTCATAGTACAAAAGAAGCTGAACAAAATGCAGCGAAAGAAGCTTTATCAAAAGTGGTTGAGGACGATCAAAATGATTAAAAAGTTATATGAAGAACATTTTTTAGAAATTGATTCACTACTTACCAAAGAATCAAAACGTCTAAAATTATCACCAAATGAATTAGTTGTCTTAAAAACATTATTTCAAATGTATAAAAAGAAGACTTTTTCAGTGACTCAAATTGCTAAAAAGATTGAACTAACTGTTGAAGAAATATCTAAAGCGTTAGATAAATTAACTTCAAAAGGGTTTGTCACATTAGCATTAGAAACAAGAAATGATAAACAGGTTGAAGTGTTTGATTTAACAGGTACTTTTGATAAGATAACTGCACTTTATTTAGAAGATATTAAAGAAGAAAAACAGCAAAAATATGATTCTCAAATTGCAACAGTCATCGAAATGATTGAACATGCACAAGGTAAAACACTTTCTCCTTTTGAATTAGAAACAGTTAAAAGTTGGTACTATGAAAAAGAGTTTGAGCATGAACTTATTGTTTCAAAAATTCATGAGCACGGAGAATCAGGACGATTTGGTGTAAAGTTTTTAGAGCGTATTCTTACACAATCAAAACTTAAACAAGGTGATCGTGATGAAAAAACTCAAAAAGCATTAGACGAAATATTTAAGGCGATTAAATGAACGAAAACGTTAAGATACTATTTATCAATTATCTTGATGAATTATTCCCAAATGCTAAAGCAGAATTAAATTTTTCAAATAATTTTGAGTTACTCATCGCAGTTGTTTTATCGGCTCAAACAACAGATGTTTCTGTTAATAAAGTTACCCCCAAGTTATTTAAAAAATATCCAACGCCATTTGATTTATCTAAAGCAGATGTTAATGAAGTTGAAACGATTATTAATTCAATTGGTTTATATCGAAATAAATCTAAAAATATTATTGAGTTATCAAAAATACTTGTTGAAAAATATAATGGAGAAATACCAAATCATAGAGAAGCTTTAGAATCATTACCAGGTGTAGGAAGAAAAACAACCAACGTTGTATTATCTAATGCATTTGATGTACCAGCATTTGCTGTTGATACCCATGTTGAGCGAATATCCAAGCGTTTAGGCATCGCATTAGAAAATGACTCGGTATTGACTGTTGAAGAAAAATTGATGGCACTTTTCCCAAGACAACTTTGGAAAAAATTACACCATCAACTTATATTTTTTGGTCGTTATCATTGCACATCTAAAAAACCTAAATGTGAAACATGTAAAATGAAAGATTTTTGTCCATTTTTTCAAGCGTTAAATGAAAAAAGATGTTAGTTTAATCTAACATCTTTTAATTTTACTCAGATCCTAATTTTTCTTTTCTTTCTTCAAATTCTTCTTTAGTGATTAATCCTTTTTTATATAGATTTTCTAGTTCTATGAATTTAGAATTTGAATAAATGATTTCTTTAACTTCTACAATCTTGTCTCGATTAAGAACTAAGAAGATAACAGCTAAGTAAAGAATAGCCTGTGTAATGACACCAATTATCAGTCTAATGATTGAAAGTAATGATGTATTTGTAACAATAATTCCACCAATCAAGAACATTATTAATGAAATAGATAATAACATACTTACGAAAACAGTTGTAAATTTTTGATCAAAGCGTTTTTGAATAAAGTGTAATAAAGTAAATAATACACCCAATACTAATCCAATATGTGCAATTAATAAACCGATCGTAAAGAATATTTCTTGTTCAAGTGTAAATTCCATATTGTATAAATAATTTGATATGTTGAGAGAATATATGATGTTTATGCCACCATAGATTAATAATAATGTCATGACAATAGATTCAAAGCTTTTAAACTGTGTAATTAATAAAAATGCAGCAACGAAGAAAAATATTGTATCAAATTGATATGCGATGGATATCATTAGACCCGTTGTTGTATTTTGTATAACGAATGAAACAATTTGAAATAGTAACAAACCTATACCTATAACTAACAAACTAAGTGAATATTGTTTTTTCATAACCTTCCCCTTCTTTGTAAACAATATGTTTCTTAACATTATCATATCAAAAATTGATAATTAATTCAATTTTATGTATAAAGATTTGATACAATAAGGTAGAAGGTGTTTATTATGATTGGTGTTATTGATTTAGGGTCAAATACGATACGTTTAGTGATTTATGATACGTATCTTAATAAATTTAAAACTATCCATACTGTTCATGACACACTTAAATTATCGATGTATTTAGATAGTCTAGGAAATTTAAGTGATGAGGGTATAAAGTTATTAGAGAAAACATTAGTTAAGTTTCAAAGGGTTGCATTAGAATATCCACTTGATTCATTTTATATACTTGCAACAGCTGTTATAAGAAATGCCAATAATCAGGATGAAATTTGTCAATATTTTGAAAAGTTAGGTCTTTATATTACAGTTTTAAGTAGTTATGAAGAAGCATATTTAGGTTATATAGGTGTTAAAGAAGTATATAAAGTAAGAAATGGCTTGGTTATCGACATAGGCGGTGGATCAACAGAAATTTCATATATAAAAAATCATGATTTTATTGAAACATTATCGATGCCATATGGGGCTTTAAATTTAAGTTTGATGTATGAAAATCATATGCCTAACAAGGAAGATATCGACAAGATGAATCAAATGATTCATGAGCAACTCATTCAATTAAAAAAACAACCGATAGATAATATTTATGGGGTTGGGGGAACAATAAAAATTATTAAAAAACTAACAAGAGAATACATTAGAAAAAATGTTGACTATTTAATTATTAATGACATAAAAAAAATAAAACAAGTAATATTAGAAAATCAGGAATTTAGAAAAAAATTATATTTAGAGCATCAAGATCGTGTCGAAATGTTATTACCAGCAATATACCTTATTGAAGCGATTTTTAATTATTTTGATGCAAAAAGATTGTATGTAAGTCGAACAGGTTTTAGAGAAGGATTTATGAGAACATTAGTAAAAAAAGGTAAGTGTTGATGCACTTACCTTTTTTGTTAGACTTTTTTAAGTTTGAATTGATTATCTTCTAAATACATTTCATATGGTGTTCCTATATCGATATGATTGTTAATCATTTCGTTTGCAATAAAGGTTTCAATGTAACGTTGAATATATCGTTTAAGAGGACGAGCACCAAATTCCTCGTTAAATCCTTCTTTAATGAGATGTTTTAAAATATCTTCATTAAATGTAATGTTGATATTTTGCTTAGAAAGTTTTTCTTTTAAATCATTAAGCATTTTTTCACCAATTTTAACTTGTACTTTAAAGCCAAGAGAATTGAAGATAATGACTTCATCAATACGGTTTAAGAATTCAGGTTTAAATGTTTTTCTAACTAAGTCATTAATTTTTTCATGTGCATCGGTTAATCCTTGAAGTAAGAACTCAGAACCTAAATTTGATGTCATAATTATGACTGTATTTTTGAAATCAACGGTTCGACCTTGACCATCTGTTAAGTGTCCTTCATCAAGAACTTGAAGAAGCACATTAAATATTTCAGGATGAGCCTTTTCGATTTCATCAAAAAGAACAATTGAGTATGGTTGTCGACGAATACGTTCGGTTAATTGACCGCCTTCTTCATATCCAACATATCCAGGAGGAGAACCGATTAAACGAGCGACACTATGAGATTCCATATATTCACTCATATCAATACGAATCATATGAGTTTCATCATCAAACAATTGATCAGCTAGACTTTTTGCAACCTCAGTTTTACCTACACCAGTAGGACCTAGGAATAAGAATGAACCAATTGGCCTGTTTGGATCTTTAATCCCAGCACGTTGACGAATGATTGCATCAGATATTAATTTAAGTGCATGATCTTGACCGATGACACGTTTTTTAAGATTATCTTCTAAATGTCTTAATTTTTCGATATCACCACTTACAAGTTTTGTAACTGGAATATGTGTCCATTTAGAAACAATTTCAGCGATAGATTCATCGGTTACAACTTCAGTTAAAAGTTTTCTTTCGTGATCTTTTTCAGATAATGTAGCAATTTCTTTTTCAAGTGTTGGAATTTTTGAATATTGTAATTCAGCTGCTAGTTGATAATTTCCATCGTTATATGCTGTTGTAAGTTGGTTTTTTAATTTTTCAAGTTGTTCTTTCTTTTCTTTAATTGAAATGATTTGTTGTTTTTCTTTTTCCCATTGACTCTTTAAATCGGATTCAATTTTCTTTAAATCCTTAATTTCTTGTTCAACTTTTAATAGACGTTCTTTGGATAATTGATCTGTTTCTTTAGATAAAGCAGAACGTTCAATTTCAAGTTGCATCAATTTACGCATTGCATCATCAAGTTCTACAGGCATTGAGTCAATTTCCATACGGATAGAAGCACACGCTTCATCAATTAAGTCAATCGCTTTATCTGGTAAGAAACGATCTGTAATATATCGTTTTGATAAAGTTGCCGCTGCAACAATCGCATTATCAGAAATTCTAACACCGTGATGTGCTTCAAAACGGTCTTTTAATCCACGAAGAATAGAAATTGAATCTTCAACTGTAGGTTCAGTGACTAATATTTTTTGGAAACGTCTTTCTAAAGCTGAATCTTTTTCAATGTATTGTCGATATTCATTTAATGTTGTTGCACCTATACAATGTAATTCACCACGTGCAAGCATTGGTTTGAGCATGTTTGATGCATCCATGGCACCCTCTGCACGACCCGCACCAACAATAGTATGTAATTCATCGATGAAAAGAATAATCTTTCCATTTGATTCTTTTACACGATTTAGAACAGCCTTTAAGCGCTCTTCAAATTCACCTCTAAATTTAGCACCTGCAACAAGTTGGGCTAAATCAAGTTCATAAATGACTTTATCCTGAAGTGTTAAAGGAACGTCCTTTTCAACAATTCTTCTTGCTAAACCTTCGACAATTGCAGTTTTACCTACACCAGGTTCACCGATTAAAACTGGGTTATTTTTAGTTTTTCGAGATAAAATCTTAATGATTCGACGAATTTCTTCATCTCGTCCTATAACAGGATCAATTTTTCCCTCACGTACTGCATTAACTATGTTTCGTCCAAATTTATCAAGTAAATTAGGATCTTTAGAATAGTCTTCCATCATGTTAAATTGCATAGATTAACACCCCTTTCTGTAAGTTCGTTTATATTATAGTACGTTAAATTGGCACTGTCAATTAAAGAGTGCTAATTTTTTTTATTGAGTGCAATAAAATTGAAAAATTTGTGTTTTTTTATATAATAAAGTGCAGAGATTTTTGTAGAAGGAAAGATAAATATGAACTTAAATTATAGAGTATTGTTGTTTTATAAATATGTACCAATTGAAAATCCTGAAGAAGTAGCAAAAGAACACTTAGATTTTTGTAAAAATCTGGGTGTTTTAGGTCGTATTATTATTTCAAAAGAAGGTATTAACGGAACTTTATCAGGAACTATTGAACAAACAGATGCATACATGAATCATATGAATCAATCTAAATATTTTAAAGATATTTTTTATAAGATTGATATGGTTGAAGGACATGCATTTAAAAAAATACATGTAAAAGTTAAAAAAGAATTAGTGAATTTATCATTAGAAGATGATGTAAATCCACTTGAACTTACAGGAAACTACTTAAAACCAAAAGAGTGGATGAACTATTTAAACGATCCAGAAGTGGTTGTAATAGATGCAAGAAATGACTATGAATATGATTTAGGTCATTTTAGAGGTGCTATCAGACCAAGTATCAAAGCTTTTAGAGAGTTACCAAAATGGATTAAAGAAAATAAAGAAATTTTAGAAGGCAAAAAGATTTTAACTTACTGTACTGGTGGTGTACGATGCGAGAAGTTTTCGGGATGGCTTAAAAAAGAAGGGTATGAAGATGTTAACCAATTGGAAGGTGGCATTCATACTTATGGTAGAGATCCTGAAACACAAGGACGTTTCTGGGATGGTAAGATGTATGTATTTGATGAACGTATAGCTGTTGAAATTAATAAAGTCGATAAAAATGTAGTAGGTAAAGATTATTTTACAGGTGAACCATGTGAAAGATATATTAATTGTGGTAATCCTGAATGCAATCGTCAGATGCTTGTTTCAGAAGAAAATGAAGAAAAATATATGGGGTCTTGTTGTGATGAATGTAGACTTCATCCAAGGAATCGCTGGGTATTAAATAAAGGGTTAACAAAAAATGATGTTTTAAAACGTAATGCCGAATTATCTTTAAACATAGTATAATAATACTAAAGAAATTATTGGGGAGAAGAAATGATAAAAGTATTATTTGTATGTTTGGGTAATATTTGTCGATCACCGATGGCAGAAGGTATATTTAAATTTTATGCTGAGCAAAAAGGAGTAGCCAATCAATTTCTTTTTGAATCTCGTGCTATCTCAAGATGGGAAGAAGGTAATCCACCTCATCCGGGAACAATGAATATTTTAAAAAGATATCCTGTTGACATGAATCAAAAAAAATCAAAAATGATTGATGAAATTGACTTTATTAAGTTTGACTACATTATTGGTATGGATGAAACACACATAAATTTTTTAAAAAGATTTAACGATGGAGAATTTAAGCATAAGGTTTATAAGTTTCATAAAAAAGATGTGGAAGATCCTTACTATACAAATCGGTTTGAAGATACACATCAAATGATTTTAAATCAAGTTGAATATTGGTTTGATCGATGGTTAAAAAAAATAATAGATGTATAAAATAGATGGTGTAATCTATATGCCTATCAATTAGGTGGTGGTAGTACACCATCTTTTTTATAGGCATTTATAACACTTTAAATAAAAGTAGACCCACCTTATAATAAAAGTTAGTCATAACTACTACAAGGAGGTCTACATGTATGATAATATCATAAAAATATATAACTTAGAATCTATAAAGAACAAAATAGAGTCTATCACAACAGTAAAGTTAAATGATCAACTAACTTTACATCTGAGATTAAAGAAGCCAATCATGACGTGTCCCGTTTGTCAAACAACTCCAATGTATTTTCACGGCTATAGATTAAAACAAATTATTCATAGTGTTTCAATTGAACATAAAGTACTCATAGCATATCAATCAAGACGTTATAAATGTAAGCTATGTTGTAAAGTCATCAGTGAATCAAATCCGTTTAACCAATCATATGAACGCATGAGTTTAAACACCAAACTATCTATCTTAAATCACTTAAAAGATATCCATCATAACTTCGCTGATACAGCAAAGTTATTTAATGTATCTAGTCAAAGTATGATTAATATATTTGATAAGCACATCGATACCCACCCTAGAAAATTAGGCGAAGCTATCAAACAAATTAGAATCAAAATTCAAAGAAAATATGATCAGGATAGTTTGAGACTTGAGTATAATGACATGTATTATTACATGTTAAAAAAATTTCATTACTTCTTCGTAAAAGACTATGAAAATATTTATGATGGCAAAATACGGGTATCTAAAATGAAGAGTTACTGGCATAAATCTGAAATATTAAGTTATTTATTGAAAATTGATGATTCACTAACTAAGGCTTACAGATTAAAGGAAGCCTATCGTGTATTTAATCTAACAGCAAGTTTCAATGACTGTGATGAGCGCCTTGATGAATTGATTACTGAATTTAGAAACAGTGAGTTTGAAATATATAGAACATTTGGTCAAACACTAAATACTTGGAGAGATAGTATCAAAAATTCATTTATAAGAATCGATGGCCGTAGGATATCTAATGGCCCCATTGAATCTATCAACAATAAGATCAAAACAATCATTAAAAACTCAAATGGTATCAGATATTTTTACAGGTTTAGAAATAAAGTACTGTATTCAATTAATAAGGATGTTCCAATTACCAATAAGTAAATAAAAAGTGTTTATGACAAAAGAAAAGACGCAATTTCTGCGTCATTTTGTTGTACACCACCTATTTTATAGGTTGTTTTTACACCATCTTTTTGATAGCACTATTTGGGTTTTACACCATCTATTTTATAGAGCCAAAATAATTAAAGGTTTTCGATTTTACACGAAAACTTTTTTCATAAAAAAATAAGATTTTTTCAATTCTATTTGTACTATAATAGAATTAGGTACATTAGTTAAGTATTTTTAAGGGGACAAAATGAGAATACTTAGATCATATAAAGTATTCATTGTTTTTGTGCTACTCTTAATTAGCGGACTTAGCGTTTTCTTTTTGCTTGATGATTCCTCCGCTAAGAACAATAACAATGAATACGTACGTAGGGAAAATGTATATGCTACTGTTTTCCTTTCTGAGTCTGGGACAGAAGAGAATCCATATGTCATCGGTGGAAAAGATGATATGGTACAGCTTTCTCAGTTAGTAAGTTCTGGACAAAGATTTAAAGGTAAAGTTTTTGTTGTGGCATCAAACCTAAGTGAAATCAACTTAGGCGACTTTCAACCTATTGGTACGTCAGCACAACCATTCGAAGGAACTTTCGATGGGAATGGAGTCAATTTCATTTTAAATACCAATAAACCAGACCAAGATTACGTTGGTCTTTTCGGTGTTACCAGTACAGGAGTTATTGAAAATTTATCTGTTTCAGGGTTAATTGTTGGTCGTAACCAAGTTGGATCAATTGTTGGTCATGTTGTTTCAGGTACTGTTCGAAACGTATATTCAAAAGCTTTGGTGACAGGATCAACGAATGTTGGTGGTATCACGGGATACATGACAGGCGGTACAGTAACAAACTCATATTTCATAGGAAATGTTGAAGGATATCAATATGTTGCTGGTATCGTTGGTCGAGCTGATAGTTACACTTCAATTACAAACTCATACAATGCGGGATTAGTATCAGCTGATGTGAACGTTGTTAATGGTGTTGTTAATAACTACTCAACTTACAGTACAACACGTACTAATTTATATTATGATGTGTCAGTTATTGCTAAAAACATACCAACACGCACATATAAACCATCAACGCTAACAAACGCTCAAGCATTAGATGCAGGTAAAATGTTAACGGATATGTCAAGTAGATTAAATAGTGCCTTTACATATCGTGACATTGGTACAAACTATGGATATTACCCAGAATTAAAATATTTTAAAGAAAGTAACAATTCATCTGTTCGTTCTAGATCTTTAGAATCAGTAACTATTGATGTAAGTAACGGTATAGGTACATCAGATAAACCATTCTTAATACGTACCGTGCAAGATTTAGAAAATTTAAAAACTGTTATTCTTAAAGGTGAAACATTTGAAGGATTTTACTTCAAAGTTGCTGATGGAAGAACTCAATTTAACTTAGGTAATTTCGTACCAATCGGTACATCAAGTCGACCATTCTATGGATCATTTGATGGAAATAATGTTGAATTTGTATTAAATATTGAAAATGAAACCCTAGACAATGTAGGGTTATTTGGCTATTACGGTAAAGGTGTTATAAAAAATTTAAGCGTTAAAGGATATATTGTTGGTAGAAATAACATCGGTGGTGTCATAGGATACTTATTATCTGGTACAGTACAAAATGTATATAATGAAGCCTCAATTGATGGTAATAATAACATTGGTGGTATTGTCGGTTATATGAAAGCGGGTACTGCTGAAGTTTCATACAATAATGGTCCAATTACAGCAGCCGGTGATTATGCAGGTGGTATTGTTGGATATCAAGAAACAGGAACAGTTCGAAATGTTTATAATGCAAGTGAAATATTAGCCAATAGATATGCTGCTGGTATTGTTGGTGGTGCGAATAGCTATACATCAATTACAAATACTTATAGTCGCGGTTTAGTATCTTCAAATGTATCTGCTGCGGGAATATCAAATAACTTAAATGGATATAGTACAACACGTTCATATAATTATTACGATATTTCTGTTCTTGCAATGTATGATCAAAAAAGAGCATTAAAACCTTCAGTAGCATCTTCAAGTGAAGGAAGAACTAGTAATTTTCTTATTGATGCTGTATTAAGTAATCTAGGTTACTCAAATACTATATGGTATGTTAATGAAAGTGCAGGAAATATAGGATATTATCCTGAACTCATAGTCTTTAAAGATAATAAAAATAGTGATTTTAGTGTTGATTCCAAAAACTCAATTACACGAAATATAAGCAAAGGTTTTGGTACATTAGCTCAACCATTCTTAATTGAAACAGTTGAAGAAATGAATAATCTTTCATATATGGTTTCACGTGGAAATAGTTATGCAAGTTATTACTTCAAAGTTAAGGATGGTATTACTGAACTTAATTTAGGTGATTTCCAACCTATAGGAAATCCAACATATCCATTTGATGGTAATTTTAATGGTAATGGTGTTAATTTCAAATTAAGCATAAACAAAGAATCATTAGACAATATAGGATTATTTGGAGCATCAAGAACAGGAACAATTGAAAACCTATCTGTATCAGGTTCAATTATTGGTCGTAACCAAGTAGGATCAATTGTTGGTCAACAATATTCTGGAACCATTAAAAATGTGTATTCAACTGCTTATGTTGTTGCAAGTGGCACCTATGGTGGTGGTATCGTTGGTTACATGAATTCAAGTTCAACGCTTACACTTTCATACTTTAGAGGGGAAGTACTAGCAAATGCTTATGCAGCCGGATTAGTCGGTGGTGCTGCTTCAAGCAATACAATTTCATACTCATATTCAAGCGGTGAAGTATCATCAAATGCTGGAGTTGATGGAATTGTAAATAATTTAAGTACATATGGTATTTCACGTACTGCAATTTTCTATGATATTACAGTGATTGCAAATTACGTTAACCCAAATAAAAATAAACCTTCAGCACTTGCAAGTACACAAGGTTTAAATAGTGGAGAATTTTTCTCAAATATGAGTTCAAGACTCGGAAATAGTTTTGAATTTGTTGAAACAGAAGATGGTTTTGCATATTATCCACAATTAAAAGCATTTTCAGAACATAAAAACGAGACAATAAAGAATCGTTCAAAAACATCTGTTCAAGTCAATGTTTCTTTAGGTTTGGGTACAGAACTTTTCCCATTCATTTTAGAATCGATTGAAGATATTGAAAATCTTAAAGATATGATTAAAAAAGGAAACAATTTCCAAGGATTTTACTTTAAGATGGCAGATGGTATTGAAAAACTAGAGTTAGGTAATTTTGAACCAATCGGTTCACAAACTTATCCATTCTATGGATCATTTGATGGTAACTTTGTTGAGTTTGAATTAGAAATTGATCATCCTGATTTAGATAACCAAGGTTTATTTGGTTATTTTGGTGTTGGTACAATTAAAAACCTTTACGTATCAGGATCTGTTAAAGGTAAAAATAACGTAGGTTCTGTTGTAGGTTATCAAATATCTGGTAAGGTTATGAATGTTTATAATTTAGCTGATATCGAAGGTGTAAACCAAGTAGGTGGTATAGTTGGTCAAGTTGGTGCTGCAACAGTAGAGGTAGCATATAATCAAGGAAACATTACTGCATCAACAAATTATGCTGGAGGTATAGTTGGTTATTTAGGAAGTAATAGTGTTGTTAGAAATACATATAATCGTGGTGAAATATTATCAAATTCATATGCCGCAGGTTTAGTTGGTGGAGCAAACTCAAGTACAAGTGTAACTTATAGTTATAGTGCGGGTTTAGTAAGTTCAAATTCTTATGTTGATGGTGTTGTAAATAACCTTAGTACTTATGGAATAACACGTAGTTATATTTACTATGACACATCTATTTTGGTAAATTATCCACAACCTAAAAATTTAAAACCACAAGTCACTGGTAATTCAAATGGACGAACTTCAAATCAATTATTATATGGTGGTACATCGGGATTAAAATTATCAGAAGAAATTTGGCATTTTGATGAAAAAGATGATACGTATGGATTCTATCCACAATTATCTATCTTTAGAAATCATGAATCAGCAGTTATAAGAAAAGATTCAATTGATTCAGTTAAAGTCGATATTACAGATGGATTTGGTACATCTGATGCACCATTCTTAATTCGAACAAAAGAAGATATGGATAACCTTTCTGAAATGGTTAGGAAGGGTAATACATATATTAATTATTACTTCAAAGTTGATGATGGTATTACTGAAATTGACTTAGGGGACTTTATCCCTATTGGAACAACAACTTATCCATTTGAAGGAACATTTAATGGTAATGGTGCTAATTTTAAATTAAGTATTGATAAAGGAACCTTAGATAATATAGGTTTATTTGGTGTTACTAGAACAGGTATCGTTGAAAACTTATCTGTTTCAGGTTCAATTAAGGGACGAAATCAAGTTGGATCAGTTGTAGGTCAACAATTATCAGGAATTGTTAGAAATGTATATTCAACTGCAAATGTGATTGCTACAGCATCTTATGCTGGTGGAATTATTGGATATATGAATTCGGGTTCAACACTTACACTCTCATATAATAGAGGCGAAGTACTAGCAAATTCATATGCTGCAGGTTTAGTTGGTGGTGCTGCTTCAAGTAATACAATTTCATACGCATATTCCAGTGGTGAAGTGTCATCAAATACTACCTATGTTGATGGAATCGTAAATAATTTAAACACTTATGGTATTACACGTTCAGCAATTTTCTATGATATTACAGTGATTGCAAACTATGAAAATATATACCCATATAAACCGAGCGCATTAGCTAGTTCAACAGGATTAAATAGTGGTGAATTCTTTAAGAATATGAGTTCAAGACTAGGGACAAATTTTATTTATTTAGACTCTGGCGATGAATATGCATATTATCCACAATTAAAAGTGTTTGCAAATCATGAAAAAGATGATGTTATTTCAAGATCTAAAAAATCAGTTCAAATTGATGTTTCATTAGGTTTAGGTACTGAACAATTCCCATTCTTAATTAAAACAATCGAAGATTTAGATGATATTCGATCAATGGTGAATAGAGGTAACACATTCCAAGGGTTCTATTTTAAAATGGATGATAGTGTTACTCAAATTGAATTAGGAGATTTTGAACCTATTGGAACTCAATCTCGTCCATTCTATGGATCATTTGATGGAAACTTTGTTGAATTTATACTCGAAATTAATCGTCCTGATATTGATAATATTGGTTTATTTGGTTATTTTGGTATTGGTACAATTAAAAACCTATATGTCACAGGTTCTATAACAGGTAGAAATAATGTGGGTTCTGTTGTTGGATATCAAATTTCAGGTAACGTATTTAATGTTTATAATCATGCAAATATTAATGGAGTAAACCAAATAGGTGGTATTGTAGGTCAAGTTGGGGCTGCAGTTATTCAGGTTGCGTACAACTTTGGTGATATTACTGCAACTGGTGATAATGCAGGTGGTATTGCAGGTTATTTAGGAAGTAGTAGTTCTGTTTTAAATATTTATAACCGTGGTGAGATTCTTGCAAATCGTTACGCAGCTGGATTAGTTGGTGGAGCAAATTCAAGCACAAATATTTCAAATGGTTATAGCGCTGGTTTAGTAAGTTCAAATACTTATGTTGATGGTGTTGTAAATAACCTTAGTACTTATGGAACTACACGCAGTAGAATTTATTATGATACTTCACTTTTAGTAAATTACGATCAACCAAAAGCATCTAAACCTCCAACAACAGGAAATGCGAATGGTCGTACTTCAAATCAATTATTATACAGTGGAGAAGCATTAGGATTACCAAGTAATGTTTGGTATTTCGAACCAAAAGATGGTGATTTTGCATATTATCCACAATTACTTGTTTTTGCAAATCATATAAATGAATCAATTCGAAAAGACTCAAAAAGATCCGTTGAAGTTGACGTATCTAAAGGTTTAGGTACGGAAGATTTTCCATTCTTAATTACAAGCAAAGCGGATATGGACGAACTTAGCCGAATGGTTAGAGATGGTAATACGTATGTTGGATTCTATTTTAAAGTTGCTGATGAAATATCAGAAATTGATTTAGAAGACTTTATACCTATTGGTACAACAACATATCCATTTGATGGGCACTTTAATGGAAACGGTGTTAACTTCATATTAGATATCAATCGAACCGATGATAATGTTGGTTTATTTGGTGTTAGTAGAACTGGTACTATTGAAAATTTATCAGTATCCGGTTCAATTACTGGTCGAAATCAAGTTGGATCAGTTGTTGGACAACAACTATCTGGTACTGTAAGAAATGTCTATTCAACTGCAAAAGTACATGCAACAGGTACATATGCTGGTGGAATCATTGGTTACATGAACTCAGGAACAACTTTAACACAATCCTACTTTAGAGGAGAAGTTACTGCACAAACATACGCAGCAGGTTTAGTTGGTGGGGCAAATTCAAGTAATAAGATTACACATTCTTATTCTGCAGCGAAAGTCGCTTCAAATACAACTTATGTTCATGGTTTAGTAAATAATATTAGTACATATGGTATTACACGTACTAATCTATACTATGACATTACTGAAATTGCAAATTACGATACAACATTTGCATATAAACCATCTGCAATTGCTACTAATGAAGGGTTAAATAGTGGTATCTTCTTTACAGAAATGGCCAATAGATTAGGTGGCAGTTTTGAATATGTTGTAAAAAATGATGAGTTTGCGTATTATCCTCAACTCAAAGTATTCTTTAATCATGAAGATGAAAAGATTAAAGAAAATTCGACGAAGTCAGTTATTGTAGATATAAAAGGTGGTTTAGGAACAGAACAATTCCCATTCATCTTGAAGACAAGAGAAGATATCGAAAATCTTAAACGAATGATTGAAAAGGGTAATACATTCCAAGGTTTCTACTTTATTATGGATGAAAGTGTTGAAAAAATGACACTTGATGACTTTACACCAATTGGAACTCAAACTTATCCATTCTATGGATCATTCGATGGTAATTTTGTTGAATTTGAAATTTCAATTCATAATAGTACATTAGATAACCAAGGTTTATTTGGTTACTTTGGTTTTGGTACAATTAAAAATCTAAAGGTTAGTGGTATTGTTCTAGGTCGCAACAATGTTGCAGGAGTTGTTGGCTATCAATTGTCTGGAACCGTGATGAATGTATATAACTTTGCCAAAATTGAAGGTACAAATCAAGTGGCAGGCATTGTTGGGCAGCTTGCAAATGGTATGGTTCAAAATACGTATAATACAGGTTTAGTCACAGGTAATGGTGACTATGCAGGTGGTATTGTAGGTTATCAAGGTAATGGTACTGTTCAAGATACATACAATAGAGGTGAAATTATCTCTAATCGCTATGTAGCAGGTATTGTTGGTGGAGCAAATAGCTATACTAAAATTGTAAATAGCTATTCATCAGCATTAGTATCAGGCGCATCATATGTTAATGGTGTTGTAAATAACCTTAATACATACTCAACAACAAGAACTAACCTTTATTATGATGTTTCAATATTAGAAAGATATGTTCCACCTAAAGGAGCAAAACCATCAACAACTGTTGGTGGTCAAGGATTAGCTAAAACATCTATGTTCTCAGATGGATTAAAGAATAGAGGGTTTAGTGAATCTACGTGGGTATTCTTAGAAATTGATGGACAATATGCATATTATCCACAATTAAGAGTATTCGCTCAGCATGAAATAGAATTTATTAAAAATGATTCAATGATGTCTGTTCGTACAAACCCATTCTTAGGTGATGGTACGAAAGCTAGCCCATATATTATTTCAACTGCTTATGACATGATGAATTTAGCAAATTCAATTAATAAAGACTATCAAGCATTGGATACATATTATATGGTTGCAGCTAATGTTGCAGAATTTGATTTATCAAAAGTTCAGTTTAAACCTATTGGATCTAAAAATTATCCATTCTTAGGACATTTCGATGGAAATTATGCAAACTTCCATGTGAATCTAAATTTAAATGAGGATTATGTAGGTTTATTTGGTGCAATTGGTGAAGGTGCATCTGTTAAAAATTTATCTGTAACAGGTTCTATCAAAGGAAATTCTTATACAGGTTCAATTGTTGGATATAATCAAGGTTTAGTTGAACAAGTTTATTCAACCGCAACTGTCCAAGGTGATAGTTATGTAGGTGGATTAGTAGGTAGAAATATAGATACATTAAAATTAGCTTATTATCATGGTGTTTTATCAGCTACAGGTCAATATGTTGGTGGTATTGCAGGTTATAATAGTGCATCAATCCATGATGTTTATACAAGTGCTAAAGTGTCTGGTATGAACTATGTTGGTGCGATTTTAGGTTACAACATAGGAAATATTGAAGATGCATACTTTAACTATACTGAAATTGAATACTTTAGTCCGGAAAACGGCATTAAACCTAATTATGCAGTATCTAATGAATTAAATAAAGATACTGTTCGTGGTTTAGCAAAAGAAATCATGTTTACACTGGATGCTTATACATTTGATGCAAGCGAATGGGAAACAAAAGCAACCTCCGGTATGTATAATTATTATTTACAACTTAAAGGATTCTCAAGTAATCTTTCAAGTGTTGTAAAGAATAATTCAATCATATCTGTTCGAACTGTTAGATTCGCAGTTGGATCAGGAGATCAAAATTATCCATACTTAATCCGTCATGAAGAAGATATGCGTATACTATCTTTAGTTTCACAAGAAGATAGTTTAGAAGGTTTATATTTCAAAGTGATGGATGGTGTAAAAACACTTGATTTATCAAATCCTGAATTAGGATTCTTACCAATTGGACCTTCATTTAAACACTTTAAAGGTCATTTTGATGGTAATGGTGTTAATATCATTCTTCAAATGAATCGTTCAACAAGCGATTATATAGGTCTATTTGGATACATTGAAAACAGCACAATTAAAAACCTTCATATAGAAGGTCAAATTGATGGTCGTGATTATGTTGGTGTGATTGGTGCAGCTGTTAAGTCACAAATCAACGAAGTCTTTGTTAATACTGTTGTTAACGGTAGAAGTTATGTAGGTGGTATTACAGGATATAGCGACCAAACTCAAATATCAAATAGCTATAACTTAAATCAAATTAAAGGATCTAATCAATACATTGGTGGGTTAGTTGGTTATTCAACAAAAACTCAAATTAAAAATGTATTTAACTATGGATCAGTTTATGGTAGACGTGTTGTTGGTGGAATTGTTGGAGATGCCGAAACAAATACGAATATTGAATTTGCATATAATCGAAAAGATGTTTATGCAGAAGCTGATTATGCGGGTGGTATTACAGCGTATTTAAATAACGGTTATGTAGGAAATGTATATAGTGCATCACCTGTACGAGCTCAAAGTTATGTTGGTGGTTTGATTGGTCGTATGGCTGGTCAAAGTAGTGCAGAAAAAGCATATTATGATATGACAATTATCGAAGCTGATACACGAACCCAATTACAAAAACCATCAAGAGCAATCAGTAATGCTGTAGATACAGATACAGTACGTGGTGTACTTAAATCTGAACTTATTGGATTATCTTACTTAGAGTTTGATTCAGGATTCACATATAGAGAAAATGATGGAATTTTAGTATATTATCCGGAATTAAAAGTGTTTAAAGAACATAGATATACCAAAGTTACTGAAGATTCATTTATATCTGTATCAAATTATGTCTTTGAAGGTCTAGGTACAAAAGATATACCATATATTATCGTTAATGAGAAAGATATGGTTATTTTAAGTGAACTTGTTAATAAAGGTATGACTTTTGAGAATACCTATTTTAAGGTTAGAGAAAATGCAACCTACTTCAATATGACATATACATCATTAAATTATAAAGGTATTGGCTCAAGTGAATATCCATTTGAAGGTTACTTTGATGGTAGTGGTATTACATTTGAATTAAATATGAATCTTGATCAAAATTATGTTGGGTTATTCAACTATGTTGGATTGCATGCTGAAATTAAAAATTTAAGCATTAAAGGTACTATTAAGGGTAAAGATTATGTAGGATCTGTTGTAGGTTATAACCTTGGAACAATTTCAAATGTTTATTCAACGGCGAATGTTTTAGGACATAATCATGTTGGTGGTATAACAGGTTACCAAGCAGGTTCTCTCACAAAATCTTATATGATTGGTTCAATCACAGGTGAATCATTCGTTGGTGGTATAAGTGGTTCAAATCTTGGAGAAATCTATGATGTTTATGTTGTATCTAAAGTATTTGGTTTAAATAATTTAGGTGCAATCGTCGGTTATGATCATGGGTCTTTAGATTATGGCTATTATAACTATGAAATTATTGAAATTTACAATTTAGATGGATTTAATAAACCAACAACAGCTGTTGGAAACACATTAGATCATGAAACATTAAAAGGATTAACATCTTATCAAATGACATTAGGTACATTTGGTGAAATGGAGTTTAAATCTAGCGATAGATTTGAGGTAAAAGCACCTAATGGTTTTGAAGTTTATTATCCACAATTGAAAGTATTTAGTCAGCATAAACTTGATGAAATTAAACGTTACTCATTATTAAGTGTTACGGCGTTAAGATTTAAAGAAGGTGACGGATCTAAAGATAATCCATTCATTATTCGTTCGCATGAAGATATGAAAGCAGTATCTGACTTAATCATCGCAAGAAACACACTTGCAGGTTTATATTTCAAAGTTGCTGATGAAGTAGAAGTTATCGATTTAACATTATTAGAATCCATGTATGTACCAATTGGTAACCAAAGTTACAAATTCATGGGGAACTTTGATGGTACATATACAAAATTCATCATAGATATTGAACGCAACCAATATTATCAAGGTCTATTTGGTTATATTGGTTCTTTAGGTGTGGTCAAAAACTTATCAACAGAAGGTAAAGTAGCAGGTCAACGTTTCACAGGTGGTATTGCCGGACGAAACGAAGGTAAAATTGAAAATGCTTATAACTTAGCAAATATTATTGCATATGAATATTACGCAGGTGGGATTGCTGGTTATAACGAAGGTATCATTCAAAATACATTTAATACCGGTATGATAAAGGTAAATAGTTATGACTATGCTGGTGGTATCGTCGGTGCCATGAATAATACTGCAAAAATCTATAATAGCTATAATACCGGATCCATTCAAGCTAGATATTATATTGGTGGTATTGCAGGGTTAGTAGCAGGCGAAGTTAAATACGTATATCATGTCGGTAAAGTTAAAGGTAGTGGCTATATTGGTGCGATTGCAGGATTAATTGAAGGTAAAGGTGTTATCCAATATGGTTATTATGATTTATCTTTAGTTAAAGCAGATACTAATAATCAAGGTAGAAAAGCTGTATCTAACATCAATGATTCAAATGAATTAAAAGGGTTATCAACATATCAATTAAGTGGTCCGTATAAGAAAGATTTAGGATTATTGATGGATACATATGACTTTAAAAACTATCATGGATATGACACATATTATCCTGAATTAATCGTATTTAAAGATGCACCAAGTTCAATTTTCCAAGAAGATTCATTAAATTCAATTAAGGGTAAAATTTATCAAGGTGAAGGTACTAAGGAAAATCCTTATTATATCATCGTGAGTGAAGACTTTAATTATCTATATTACTTAACAAATGAAGACTTAACATTAGATACATATTTTAAAGTATTTGAAAAAACACAATTTGATTTAACAAGCGAAGATTTAATATTTAAACCTATCGGTTCACCTACACATCCATTTAAAGGACACTTTGATGGCAATAATAGTGAATTTAAAGTAAACATCAACCAACAAAAAGATTATCAAGGTCTGTTTGGATATGTTGATGTAACTGCAACCATTAAAAATTTAAGTGTTACAGGATCTATTAAAGGCTTGAATTATGTAGGTGGTATTGCAGGTTATAGTGAAGGTTTATTCATGCATGTAAGCAACTTTGCAAAACTTGAAGGTAATGAATATGTTGGTGGTTTAGTTGGTTACATGAATGGTCAATTGGAAAACGCATATAATAGCGGAACTATTATTGCTCATAATAGTTATGTGGGTGGTTTGGTTGGATATGCTAAAAATTCAATGATTGAGTTCGCATATAACCGAGGTTCAATTGAATCCAGTGCTTTATATACTGCAGGGTTAGTGGGTTATCTAGATCAAAACAGTGAAATAAAATTTAGCTTTAACTACGGCAATATTACATCAAGTGAAAAATATGTTGCAGGATTAGTTGCATATAATGAAGGTTATATTGAAAATAGTTATAATACAGGTGACTTATCAACAACTAAAGGATTTATAGCGGGTATTGTTGCTGTAAACTATGGTCATATTCAATCAACTTATCACAGTGGTTTAATTATTGGACCATCTGAAAGTTATGGTGTTTCATATTACAATGAAGGTATTATTGAAAATTCATACTTTGATTTAGATCATGTAACAAATCGTTATATCAAGGTAGAACATATCATTGTTACACAGGCATTAAAAAATGAAGTAAAAGAAGATGTCAAAGGGTTAAGATTTACTAATATGACTGGTCTTAATGCATTGGGTAACAATGATGAACAAATGAATTTAGATATTACATTATATATTCAAAGAGAAAACTTTGATTTTACATCACATTATCCAGAGTTAAGATATTTCAACCAATTAAATGATATACGTAAAGAACATTCATATGAATCTATCTTAAGTCAAAAGCTTGAAGGTATTGGAACTAAAGAAAAACCATTCATCATTTATGATGGTTTTGACATGATGGAAATTCATAGTTTTGTTGTGAATGGTGTTGACTTTAAAGGTAAATACTTTAAGATTGCTGATTCTGTTCAAACCATTGATTTAACTGTTGAAGGATTAGATTATGAACCAATTGGTGATACTCAAAATAACTTTAATGGTAATTTCGATGGTAATAAGAAACGTATTTATATCCAATTAAGTGATGAAAAAGGAGAATATTTAGGTGTATTCCATACTTTAGGTATGTATGCATATGTTCATGATTTAACAATCATGGGTAAAATTGAAGGTTTAGGTTACTTTGGTGCGTTAGCAGGTAGAAACTTTGGTATTTTAGAACGCATTGAAAACTTAGCTTCAATGGAAAGTAACGCATATGAAGACCAAGGTGGTAATAGTATTGGCGGTATCACAGGTGTTAACCAAGGTACAATTAAACAAAGTGTCAATAAAGGATCAATTAAAGCTGATGGTTCATTTGTCGGTGGTATCGCTGGTGAGAACATTGGTACAATCCAAGACACTTATAATCATGCATACATAGTTGCATCTCATATGGTAGGAGGTATTGCTGGTACAAACCGTGGTGATATTATCCAAACATATAATAAAGGTGAAGTTAAAGCTTTAGTTTCATCAGCAGGAGGTATTGTTGGTGAAAACTTAAGTTATGTTAAAGAAGCATTCAACTATGGAACAATTACCTCAATGAATGACATTGCAGGTGGTATTTCTGGTTTACAAGTTGAACAAAACGCAATTATAGAATCCATTTATAATACTGGATTAATAACTGCAATGGAAACAATTGCAGGTGGATTAGTTGGTAAATTAGACCGTGGTAAGTTATTTGATGGTTATTCAGCAAGTCAAGTATACGCAAAAGGTAATGTGGGTATGCTTGTTGGACAATCATTATGGGGTTCTATTGATCGAGCATACTATGATAAGAGCTTACTTAGCCAAATGACAAAACAAAATACATTATCAATTCCAACAAAAGCTGTTGGAGATCATGATTTCGTAGATAATGATTATGTTAAAGGTTTATACCATGGTCATATGGTTGGGTTAAATGCACTAGGGAATCTTCCTACACAGCTTAATTTACATACTCAAAGTCGATTTACAACTCAAAGTAGTTTTGAAAAATATGCTTATTATCCACAACTTACATTCTTTAAATCGCACACGAATGAAGAAGTAAGAAAAGATTCATTAGATTCAGTTAAGACAAAAACATTTATGATTGGTGAAGGTTCAAAAGAAAATCCTTATATGATTTTCGATGAATCTGATATGGTTTTATTAAGTGAAACAGTGAATAGTGGAAATACTTATGAAGGTATTTATTTAACTGTGAGCGATGAAACGTTCCAATTTGATTTAAGAGATCAAAACCAATGGAACTTTAAACCAATTGGTAATGGAATTTACGGATTTAATGGAATCTTTGATGGCCGTGGAGCAACATTTATCTTAAATATTCAACAAACGCTGGATTATGCTGGCTTGTTTGGCTATACATTAAGTCAGGCAAGTATTAAAAACTTATCTGTTGATGGTTTAGTTTCGGGTAATCATTATGTTGGATCTGTTGTAGGTTATAGTTTAGGTTCAATATCTAATGTCTATAACACTGCAACCATTAAAGGTAAAGATTCAACAGGTGGAATCGTTGGATACTTAGCATCAACACTTGATAACGCATTTAACATGGGTGAGATTACAGGAAGTAAAAATACTGGTGGTATTGTTGGATTAACAGAAGCTATCGTCCAATATACATATAATGCTGGTGTTGTTTATGGATTAGAAAATGTCGGAGCAATCGCAGGGTTCTTAAACGAAACTGAAGTTAAAAATAGTTATTATGATTCAAGATTATTATCAAGTTATCGTGGTGTTGGCAATTATCAAAAACCAACAAAAGCAGTTGGTAACTCTCAAAACTCAAGTACCGTTTATGGATTAGATTATAACTATATGACGGGTATTGAACGTCTTGGTCTAGGTAGTTTACAAATGAATTTCAGTAAACAAAACTGGACGGATAACATTAATATTGATGATAATGAAAACTATCCACAATTAAGTATATTCTCAAAATCTAACCATGAAGAAATAAGATTACGTAGTAAAGAAGCAACAAGAAGAACATATTATCAAATTTACTATGACTACAACAGTGCAGATGGTAACAATGATAAACTCTTTAGTTATGTCATTCCAGGTTATCATTATGAATTAGTAGTTCCTTATAAGTTTGGATTTATCTTAGAGGGTTGGTATTACACAGCTAATGATACATACATTAAATATACTGATGGTTTAGGTATGAGTTTAGAACCATTTAATGATGAAGAAAATATCACATTAGTGGCTAATTATGAAGTTAAATATCACATGATTCAATTTATCGATGGAAACAATAAAGTCATTGATGAAATAAATATTTTACATGGTGACTTTGTAACACCATCAACAAAAATACCTACTAAAAATCCAAGTTCATTAAAAATTTATCAGTTTGAAGCATGGGACTTTGACTTTAGTCAGCAAATCTTTGATGATACGAAGATTTATGGACGTTATTTAGAAATAGATCGATTCTATACAGTGACATTTTTAGATGGTGATGATAATTTCTTTAAAGAGGTCAAAGTTGAATATGGAAATACTTTAGAAAAACCTTCATTTATTCCAAGAAAATCATATGATGAATATGCATATGAATTTGTTGATTGGGACTTCAACTTTGACGAATTCATTACGGAAAATACTGTTGTAAAACCAATCTTTAAGAAAGTTCCAAGATATTATGAAGTAACCTTCTTAAATGGCGATGGCAGTATATTATATGTTGATAAAGTTGAGTATCTATCACATGCAAATCCACCAACCGAAGGTATTAAGAAAGAACCAACCAAAGCATATGTTTATGAATTTATTGGTTGGGACAAACCAATTGATGAGATTACTCAAAACATAATAGTAAACCCATTATTTGAAGAAAAAGATCGTTATTATGAAGTAACCTTTATGGATGGTAACGATAAAGTATTTAAAGTTGTTGAAGTTGTATATTTAGGTTCAATTGAAGAAAACATTGGTGAACCTAGAAAAGATCCAAAAGGTGAATATGCATATCAATTCATAGGATGGAATCATAGCTTACAACATATTGAAGATAATATAATTGTCTATCCTGAATTTAAAGAAATTCCAAGATATTATGAAGTTGTTTACCTTGATGGTAATGGCGATGTCTTTGAAATATTTGAGCGTGTTGAATACTTAAATGATGCACCATTACCAAATAGTAATCCAACTAAAGATGGTACAGAAATGTATGTCTATGAATTTGAATCTTGGAGCGATAATTATAAAGAAATTAGAGAAAACACAGTTGTTACACCTAGATTTAAAGAATCTTTAAGACCATTTACTGTAACATTCTTAGACGGTAATGGAAAAATTCATGAAGTTCAAACCGTCCTTTATGGTATGAACGCAAGCCCACCAAGAACACCTAAGAAAGATGCAAAAGATGAAGTAGCATATCGATTTGTTCGTTGGGATCATGATTTACAACATATTACAGCAGATATAACAATCAAACCAATCTTTGAAGAAGTTCAAAGATACTATAATGTTACTTTCTATGGTTATGATTTAGACTTAATTCTTAAGACTGAACGTGTGGAATTCTTAGGTAGTGCAACGGCACCAGTAGCTCCTATTCCAAAACATGCGAATGAAGCTTATGAATACGTCTTTATTAAATGGGATAAACCATTTGATGAAGTAACAAGTGATTTAGTTGTTTATGCGGTATATGAATCACGCATTAAACAATATGAAATTACATTTGTTGATGGTGATTCAACGTATACATTATTAGCTGATCATGGGTCAACATTAAAATTACCAGTTGGTACAAAAGAATCAACAGACCAAATTAAATATGAGTTCTTATTCTGGACATTAAATGATGAAAAGATAACAGAACTTAAAAATATTAAACAAAACTATACACTTTATGCAGTATTTGATGAAATTTACCTATATTACATTGTTCGTTTCATTGATGGTGATAACAATATCATGTCCATTGAACACGTATTCTTAGATGAAGCTGCAAATGCTCCTTTTGAGACACCTACAAAGAAAAAGACAGATACAAAAGTTTACGTCTTTACTGGCTGGGATAAAGATTTTAGTGAAGTTTATGAAAATTTAGATATCTATGCATTATTTGAAGAAAAGAACAGATTCTATGATGTTAAATTCTATGATGCATATGGTTCAGTAATTGGTAAACAAGTTGTTGAATATGGTATGGATGCAATCGTTCCAGAAATACCAATTAAAGCATCTGATGAAGTTTATCATTATGAGTTTGTTGGATGGACACACAATCATCTTCAAGTTAAAGAAAATCTAGACATTCATCCAGTGTTTGAAAGTGTATTAAGAAAATATCAAATTATATTCATGGATGCATTCAACAATGAATTCTTAGTCCTTTATGCAAATTATGGTGAAAGCATAACGCCTCCAAAGAATATAACTAAAGAACCAAAGGATAATACATATTATGTATTTAATCGCTGGAGTGAAGACTTATCATTTATTAGTAAAGATTTAATTGTTTATCCAATCTTTGATGAAGTTGATAGATATTATGAAGTTACATACGTATATTTAGATTTAAACAATCAAGAAAAATCAATTGTTGAAATCGTTGAATACGGACAAGATGCAAAGGACATACTAAAAGAATTACCAATTATAGTTCTAAGTGATGAATATGTTTATGCACCAATTGGATGGAGCGATTCATTAAAAGAAATCAAAGAAAACAAAACGGTTTATGCAGAATATGAAACAAGATTAAGATACTTTGATGTTAGACTTTATAACGACTTAGAACTTATTGAAACGATTAAAGCTCAATATGGTTCAAATATATTACCTTCATATGAACCTACAAAACTTCCAACACAAGATCATAGATTTGAATTTGTTGGTTGGAGTGAAGATTTGACTTACGTCACACATGAAATGGATGTTTACGCAGTTTATAAGACATATAATAATGTCAATATCGTTACATTTATGGATGGCGATGGCAATATCTTCTATGAGCTTGAAGTGAAGTTTGGTGAAGATGTATACTTTGACGGTATTCCAAGTAAAACACCAACAGAAGCAATCACTTATAAGTTTATTGGTTGGGATCATAGTCTAAAAAATATTAAAGAGGATACAGTTGTTTATCCATTATTTGAAGAAGTAACTCGTAAATATGTTGTTGTCTTTGTTGATGAATTAGGTAACATCATAAGTGAACAGTTTGTAGCATTTGGAAGTTCTGCAACTGAACCAACTCAAATTAAACTTCCAAAAGATACAGAAGAATTTACATATACATATCGTTGGAGTAGAGAGTTTAATCATATCATTGAAGATACACTCGTTCAACTTATTATTGAAGCGAATCTAAAACGTTATACATATACATTCTTTGATAGTTTTGGAAACATATATTATCAAGTTACTGATGATTATGGTTCAACAGTTATCCCACCTAAAGGGCCTATTAGAGAAAATACACCACAATATACATATGTATTTATAGGATGGGATAAAGAAATTCCAGAAATGATGACAAAGGACTTATCGTTCTATCCGGTTTATGATGAGATTATCAACAAGTATTTAGTTACATATTTAGATGGTGATGACGAAATCTTCTATCAAGAATGGGTAGATTACGGTGATAATGGTTCAATTCCATTAGATAAACCAACAAAAACCCCTAATCAACAATATTATTATGTGTTTAGAATTTGGGATAGAAAACCAATTTATATTACACAAGATACAACAATCAAACCAATATTTGATAGATACCTGCAAGTCTATGAAGTTCAATTCATTGATGAAGAAGGTAAAGTTATTAATAAACAAAATGTTGAATATGGTATGGGGGCAATTGAACCTGCAATCGAATTAATTCCAACAAAACCGCCAACATTTGAGTATGAATATATTTTTGTTGGATGGGATAAACCATTTAGCTTTATTACGGAAGATACAATTGTTCAAGTACGTTATGCACCAGTTGTTAGAATGTACACTTATACATTCTATGATAGTGACCATGTCACCATCTTAAAACAAGTTAAAGGTGCTTACGGTACACCAATTATAGCTCCAACACCACCAGATAGAGAACTTACAGACCATTCATATGAAAGATTTGTTGGATGGGATAAGACTGTAGCAGCAACATTAACTGAAAACGTTGAATACTACGCAATCTATGAAGAAGTATTAAAAACATATGTTGTTAAGTTCTTTGATGGTAATGGATTAGTATTGGATATTCAAATTATTGAATATGGAAAACCTGCTAAATCACCAGCAAAAACTCCAACAAAAGAAATGACAGAAAAATATGAATATTTCTTCCAAGATTGGGATCAAGACTTTAGTAGTGTTAAGAATGATTTAAATATCTATCCTGTATTTAAAGCAGAATTAAGACGATTTATAATTAGTTTCGTTTATGAAGACGAAATTATAGAAATTTTAAAACCATATGGAAGTAGTATTGATTTTGACATTGATCCTATTCCAACACCACTTAAAGCTGGACATAGCTTTGTAAGATGGGATCAAGACTTAACAAATATCACGAAAGATATTGAAACTTATCCAATCTTTAAAGCAAATAGATACAAAGTATTCTATTATGTCTTAGATGCTGATAGTGGTTCAATGACTAATGATGTTGTTACATATGGTAGTGAATATCAATTACGTGAAAATGAATACTATAAACGTGGTTATGAATTCATTGGATGGCGCTTAGATCCTGATTCTAATGAACCAGTTTATAATCCAAATATGAAGATTATCTTTGACTTTGATGGTAACCTTGAACTTTACGCAACTTTCAAACCAATCAATTATGATGTGATATATGATACTGATGGTGGTTCAAGTCTTTCAAAAGATACATATGATATTGAAACTGGATTATCTATTCTTCCAACACCAGAAAAAGAATATAACTTATTCTTAGGTTGGGTACTTGAAGATATTATCTTAAGTGAAGATGAGCAAAAATATGTTTCAATAACAATTGATCCAGACGGAAATGAATTTATTACTGAAATACCAGTTGGATTCATTGGTCACGTAAAACTCAAAGCTCGATATCTATATAATGGATTTATCGAACTTAAAGATGAATATAAAGATAAATATTTAATTGCATATGCTGATGTAACAAGTATTATTCCGATTACTGAACGTGAAAAATCAGAAAATGATGTTTACTTATTTGGAGCGTACTTAAATCAAACATTAGCAGATTTAAAAGAAAAATTCATCAACGAAAATCTTGAGTTTGTTGATGAATCAGGTAATACAATTGATAATTTAGATTCAATTGTGAGAACTGGTATCAGAATTGTTATAAGAGATCAAAAGGATCCTTCAGTATTTATTGATCAAGTGATTATCGTCTTAAAAGGTGATGTCAATGGTGATGGGTTTATTGATATAAATGACTACAACGCAATATTATTACATATTCGCCTATTATTACCGATAGAAAAAGAATTATTATTAGCGGCAATGATAGATGAAGATAAATATATCGACGTAGTCGATTTAAACTTATTACTTTTACATATAAGAAATCTTATGAACATATTTGAATGAAGAGGAAATAACAATGAAGAAAAAAATATATAGTTTAGTGTGTTTATTTATTTTTACATTAATAACAATGATATCACTAACAACTGAAGTGTATTCAAATTCGTATGATCCACTATTTGAGATCACGATTGTTGAAGCAAATTCTCAAAAATCTGAATTATCTATTGAAGAATTATATGAAAATTTAGACACTGAATATAATGAATTTATATTTGAGGTTTATGTTAGATCAGTCGGAGAAGAAAGAGAATTATCAAGTATTAAAGCTTCATGGATAATAACTAACAATAAATTATCTTATAGTTATAGTAGGGCAGATTTTTATGAGATTAAAGAAGGACGCACATCATACAAGGCCTTTGAAAGTGGTATATCTAATGCGTATTTTCAATTAGGATTAGGCAGTATAACTCAAGCGGGATATATAAATATCAAAATTCCAACAACAAATATTAAAATAGCAGAAGTAAATTTAGTTCTTGAAGGAGAGCTTACATCAGATGATACGTTGGAGTTTGGATTGAACTTTTTTGGAGATGAATCTACGGCGATATCACGTATTGACCCAAGTATGAACCCATCTAATATAAAATATGACAATAATCAAATTAAAGTAAACAGTTTTAAAGCTGGGTTACAAGGCGAAGATGCAACACTTAAATCACTTAATATTGGTTCACAAGGATACAGTGTTAGTTCTAAAGAGATTAATGCAAGCATCTCATATTTAGAAAGTTTAAAACCATTAACTGAATTAATTAAAGCTACACCAAATAAATCATCAGCATCAGTTGTCATAGAAAAAACTAAAGGTGAAGCAAATCGAATTCAAGTAGGCGATGAAGTAACAATTACAGTGACTGATGGTGGCACCATAGAGGTGTACACCATCACCTTTGTTGCTATTGCGGAGGCAAATTTAAAATTATCTGAATTAAAATATGTTGCTGATTCATCAACAACGTTATCTCCAAGTTTTAATCCGGATGAAAACAATTACTCAATTATAATTCCTGCATCTAAAAGATCAACAGGATTTACAATCGATCCTAAAGCTGCAAGTTCTGATGCAACACTTATAATTAAGTTAGATGGTGTCAATCAAACAAAGATTAATAATGTGTATAAATTTGTCAATTTAACACCTGGTATACATACGGTATCTATTATTGTTAAAGTTGGCGATTTAGAGAATGTTTATGAGTTAACTGTTAAACAAAAAGATGCAGAAAAAACTGCTACACTTAATACGTTTATTGTAAGAGATCAAAATAATACAACTTACTCAAGTACAACAGAAATTTTGTTACCAGAAGAAGCAAATTTATATCGTATGCAAGCTGAATTTTTAGAAAATACTATTTCATCAGTAAGTTTTGAAACATTAATTACATCTTCTACTGGTATGAGAGATGGAACAAGTGGCAATTTTGAAAAAGAGAAAAATCTTTTAAATATTTTTAAATATGCAACAGCTATTCAAATTGCTAAAGGTGAAACACATACAATTACGATTCATGCAATTGCTGAAGATGGTTCAGAACATGAATATGTCATATCAATTAAACGTAAAGAATCAAGTAATACAAATTTATCTAAAGTTGAAGTTATAGAATCAACAGGGACAAAAACCATTAATGCAGTGAATGGTGTTTATACATATAATGTAACAAATAGAAACGACATTATTACAATCAATCCTACAGGTGTTCTCGGTGAGAACCAAACAATTACTGTCTATAAAGATGGTAACTTGGTTACAGGTGGTAATATTGATTTAAATGATCTTGAAGAAGGTATTCATGAATATGAAATTAGAGTCATCGCTCAAGATGGAACAGCGAAATCTTATTCATTTAAAATTGTTATTTTATCAACAGACACGACATTTAAACTTGAAGGATTCAATTTTGGTGAAATAACCCCTATATTTGATTTAAATTCATTTACAAAAACAGGTAATACTTTTGTATTAAATGTTGCAATACCATATACAATAAATAAGGTAAGTATTAGTGTTTCTGCAACACATACTAAAGCGAAAGTTGAAAAGAGCGGTGGTGTAGGTGATTTTAGTAATAGTGCTAATACAATCACTGGAACATTAACATTCAATTCAACAGCAGAACAAGTTTTAACATTTGACATTAAGGTAACAGCTGAAAATACTACTGTAACTGAAAATTATTCAATTCAAATCAAAAGAGAAGCTGCTAAAACAGTTAATACTTTAGAATCGCTAACAATTAACGATTTTGAAGTGAATGGTTTCATTAAAGATACAACACCGGCTTCATTCTTAGGGGTAACTTTTCTTGACCCTTCTATAATTGCATCTGGGTCTGTTTTTGTAAAAGGTGAAGTCACAGACGGTGAAACAACTACAACTGTTTTATATCAATATAAAAAATCAACCGATACTACATACACTAATGGTCAAAGTATTAAATTTGACCGTGGTGTCAGATATGATGTAAGAGTGACTGTAACTTCTCAAGCAGGTACAACAAACACATATTATTTCCAATTTATTGTTGCAAGTAATAACAACAAAATTACTGGCATTCAAGTCTTAAATGATGAAAATATAGCATATCCATTACAATTTAACGAAACAACAACACAATATACAATTAATGTTACAGCTCAAGTATCTCGAGTTAAATTAATTGTAACAACTCAAGATTCATCAGCTAAAGTTATTAGTGGTGTTGATTCTAATGGATTTATATCATTAAATGCTGCAGGGTTAAGTACAACTGTTACGGTTTATGCAGTTTCTGAAGCTGGTACAGAAGGACAAAAATATCAAATCATTATCGCACGTGGGTCATATAGAGATATTAATACAATTGATACATTAGTAATATCTCATAATGGACAAGAATTGCCAATTAACTTTAATCCATTAATCAATGATTATAAATTAAGAATTGATGATTCAATGGATAGTTTTGATATTCTAGCAACCCTTCAAGACAATGGAAGTTATTTCCAAAATGGTTTAATGATTTTTGAACAAACATATACAATTAATAGTGGCGAAACAAAAGATATTATTATTGTTGTAACATCAGAAAAAGGGACAACAAGAACTTATAAAATATCAGTATTACGTGCAAACAACGTTACTGAAATTGAAAAAGTGATGGTTGGTGACAATACATATTTAGCATCTCAATTTGTTAATAATACATTAACATTAGCAGCAGTTGAATATAGTACTAATCGTCTATATGTTGAAGTGTTTACTAAAAAAGATTCAAAAGCAACCGTTACTTTCACACCTTCTTTAATGGATGGTTACTGGTTTCTAACAAAAACAGGAGAAATCATTTTAACATTTGAAGTAACTGCACAAGATAAAGAAACAAAGGAAAAGTATTATATTAAAGTTCATCGTAAAGAACCTAGCAGTCAAACACACCTTAATTTATTAGAAGTTATAACAACTTCAAATAAAAATCTTTTAGATGGTGTAATACCTACATATGAAGATAATCGTACAATTTACGATATTAAAGTTCCACGTGAAGTATATCTTCAAAAGATTAACTATGAACCAGGTCATATGAATCAAACAATTAATAAGACCTATTCAAATTTAACATTATCACCTGGTGGAACAAAGACATTTACAATTATTGTAACTGCTGAAGATGGTAAGACTATACATTACTATGAAATTATTATTACACAAAAAAATAGTGATAATAAAATTAATTCAATCATTATTAATGAAAATGAAATCGATTTAACAAAAGAAACTAAAGTTTATGATTTAGGTACTTTTTCATATACTAATCGAATTTTAAGTTTAGATGTCATTCTTAATGATGCGTTTGCTAAAGTATTGATAAATGGTGTTGAGTTCTTAGCAAATACATATGAACTTAAAACGAATGAAACACAATTTACAATTCGTGCTAAAGCAGAAGATGGATCACTTGGTGAGTTATATACATTTAAATATAAATTAAATGAAGCTAGTGATGACAATTTACTAGATAGTTTAAGTGTTTCAGCAAATGGAATTGAACTACTCACAGATATGGATTTATTAAATGGTAATAAATCAATTTTATTACCTAGTGATTTAGACATTACAGAAGTTTTAGTTAAAGCAAGTGCAACTAAAAATAATAAATCAATTTCTTTAGTAGTAGGTTTAAATGATGTTGTATATCCAACTCAAAACATTAATACAACACTTAAATTAAATGTTCAATCAGATGGTTCAATTAATCAACAATTTAGTATTTATGTTAAAGGTGAAAACAATTTAACAAAAACATATACGATTACAATTATAAAAGGTAGTCAATTAAGTGATAATAATGAAATTGCAAAAATTGAACTATATGATCAAAACAACAATCTTATTACAGAATTTAGTGAATTTGACGCAATGAGTATAAATGTACCTTATGAAATTACACACGCTACATTAATCGTTTATACTTTAGATACTCGTGCGAAAATTGAAGGTTCTTTATTTAAAGCTTTAACAGCGGATGCAGCAACTTTAATTAGCTTTAAAGTTAAAGCAGAAAGTGGTAAATTATCAGATACATATACTGTTTCAATATATCGTCAAAAAGCAAATACAAATGCAAATTTAGAAAATTTAGAAGTACTTGATAAAAATGGTGTTAATTTAATTGAATTTGATTCAAATAAGAACCTTTATGAAATATATGTTCCACGTGGGGAAACATCATTTGAAATTAAGTATGTATTAGGTCATAAATATCAAACTGTGACTGGTAAAGTAGGTAAAATTACTGCTAATAATGGCGAAGTGAATATCTATTCAATTTTTGTTACTGCACAAGATACATCTATTACAAATGAATATATCGTCAAAATTACAGTTAAAAACACAGATAATTCTATTTACTCTATTACCTTTGGAGAAGAAACACTTACAGTAAATAGCTCATTTACAAATTATGTATTTATGGACGTTCCATTTGAAATTAGCGAACTTTCATTAGATTTTATAACTGATCAATTTGCAACTAAAGTTGGAAATGGATTAAAGACACTTAAAGTAGGTAAAAATACATTTGAAATTTATGCCATTTCTGAATTAGGTCAAGCAGGTCAAAAATTAACTGTTGAAATCACAAGACTTCCTGGTGATAGCGATGCTACATTAAAGAACTTAACAGTTTATGATGTAACAAATCAAAACATGTTAATTTTTGATCAAACTTTTGATAAAAATAGCTATTTCTACACAATTACACTAGATGGTAAAACTTACGGTTCAATTAAAGATATTGAAATTGAAGCAGAGGCATCAAGTGTTTATGCAACAATTACCGGATTAGGTAATCATAAGGTAACTGAGTTAAGTGGTGAAATTGATGCTATATACAGTATATTAGTCACCGCACAAGATGGAAGTACAATTACATATCAAATTAGAATTATAAAGAAAAAAGATTTGAGTAATGAAAAAGGTATCGATTTAGTTGAAGTTTATACACTTGATAACGTTCTTATTAAGTCATTTGATACATTTAATCAAATGATTTTAGAAGTTCCATATGAAATTTCAAGTGTAAAAGTAATCGTTCATACAATCGATCCAAATTCAACCGTTTCTGGTGAGTTAGTTGCAGCATTAACACCAAATGTTGTTAAACAAATTACATTTAAAGTAGTTGCAGAAAACCAAACTGAATCATCACCATATAGTGTTATTATTACAAGAAAACCTGCAAGCCAAAATGCATATCTTGATGCATTATATGTTTATGATGAAAATGAAGTAAATCTTATTTCATTTGATAAAGAAACATATACATATAATTTAGACTTAACACGTGATTATGAAAAACTAAGATTTGAGTATGAATTAGGTCATGAAAATCAAATTATTACAGGTACTATAGGATGGGTAACACTCCATGAAGGTATGAATAAATTTCAAATTTTTGTTACTGCACAAGATACTGTAACTAAGAAGACATATACAGTAAATGTAAATGTCATCAATAAAGACAATACAATAAAGACAATTACATTTGGAAATCAAACAATTGAAGTACGTGAAAATCAAACACAGTATATTTTTGATGATGTTGCTTATCAAGTAAGTCAACTTAATCTTGATTTTGTTACAGATAGTTATGCAACTAAGAAAGGTGCTGGACAAAAATCATTAAAGGTTGGAGAAAATATATTTGAAATTTACGCAATTGCGGAAAATGGAATGGTGGGGAAAGTTTATGAAATTATCATTAATCGTTTACCTGGTGATAGTGATACAACGCTTAAGTCTTTAGAAGTATTTGACTTAACAAACCAAGTTATACTATCATTTGATGTGCCATTCCATCCTGCAACTTCTATTTATACAATTACATTAGAAGAAGGATACACTTTAAATCAATTAGAAATTAAAGCAGAAGCTACAAGTAGTCATGCAAGTATTTTAGGTTTAGGTGTTAAACAAGTGATTCCATATCAAAATGTAATATTTGAAGTTTATCAAATTACGGTGGAAGCTCAAGATAATTCAACAAAAACCTATGAAATTAGATTACTTCAAGCTCAATCAAAAACAGAACCTAATAAAGACTATGATGTATTTGATATTGAACTTATCGGAAGCGATCAAATTAATTACTTTGAAGGTTTATTTGAACCACTCGTAGGTTTACAAACAAGTGTTACTGTACCATATCATGTAACATCTGTTCAGCTTCAAGCTATCGTTTCGGAAGGTGCAAGTTTAGTTGGACGTAATAACCTTAAAGTATATGCTTTAACACCGGGTAAATCAATTACAATTGAAGTACAAGCAAAAGCTGAAAATGGCGATCTTAACCCAATTATATATACAATTGAAGTGACTCGTTTAGAAGGTTCTAAAGATAACGAATTAAAAGAATTAAAGATTCTAGAAATTGAAAATGATATTTTACATACTGAATTTGATTTAACTCAAAATTACATTAAAGTATATATTGAAAAGACAACAAAAAATATCGAGATTAAAGCTTTAGGTCCAGAAAACGCTAAAGTAACTTATGGAGATGTTGTTATTTCAAGTACTAAAAAGTTACATCATATCTTTGTTCAATCTGAAGATTTATCTATCGAACCTAGAATCTATACAATTGAAATTGATACAGTTAAAGATTCAAACGCTAGTATTCAAGATTTAATTGTAACAACTTTAGATGGAGACATTTTAAATATTTCTCCAACGTTTAATCCAACAATTAAAAAATATGCATTAGATATTACAGAATTAGATATTACCCATATAGATGTTAATGTCATTCCAAATAGTCCTTATGCAAGTGTTTTAAATGATGGTGTATTACAACTTACTACAAAAGAAGGCAAATCAACTGAAACATTTGTATTTACAGTTGTTGCTGAAGATGGCATAACTAAAGAAACTATTGAATTAACAGTAACACGAGAAGTTGATCCAAAAGATGATGTAGCAATCCATGATATTTCATTAGTTGGAAATGATTCTAAGAATTATCTTGGATATCAAAACGCATTAAATCGTTTTGAATCTCATATTTACGAATATGAAATTACCGTACCTTATGTGGTTCATACACTAAACTTAAATATTTACAACATGAATGGTGCAACATCCAATAAATCAGGATTATTTACACTAAAAGATCCTAGTGAAGTCACTGTGATTGAATTTATCATGGTAAGCTTAAGTGGTAAAACATCAAAACCTTACAAGATTACTGTTCATCGTGAATTACCAAGTACAGATAATACACTAAAAGATTTAAAAATTAACGGTAAATCCATTGAAAACTTTGATAGTGAAAATTTATATTATGAAATTGTTGTTGATGAATTAAAGGTTGATTCAATTATTATTGAAGGTATTAAAAATGATTCAACAGCATTAATTTCTGGTGATGGTGAAAAGGAAATTAAACCAGGTACAAATACATTTGTTGTAGAAGTTACTGCTGAAGATGGCTCAAAACGTAATTATACTGTTTCAGTTAAGAGTCAAAGTTTTGATACATCTTTAAAGTCTTTAGAAGTTGTAGACTATCCATTTACCGAAGTATTTGATGTGAATCGTTATAACTATCAAGTAAATGTTCCATATCAAGTTGATATGATTGAAATCATCGGTGAAGCACATCCTAAAGCACTAATATATGGTTTAGGTACAAAACGAGACTTAAAGGTTGGTTCAAATATCTTTGTTGTATATGTTGTCTCTGAATCAGGTGCAAGAAGTTTAAATTATCAAATTGAAGTGATTCGTGAAAAACCAAGTGATGATGCAACACTTAAGTTCTTACATGTATACGATGCTAATGGAAACTTAATTGAATTTACATCATCATTTGTAAGTACAACGTATGATTATATTGTTTACCTTGATAGTCAAAACATTATGTCAGTTAATATTGATGCAAAACCTAATGACCCAAAAGCACAAGTATTCAATACAGGAAATCAATTACTAGAAGGATTAATTGATGGTAAATATCATACAATTATTTCAATTCCTGTTATGGCAGAAAGTGGAAAAGTATTAAAATATACAATCAGCTTCTATCGTGAAATTAAGTTAGAAGATATTGCAGAAATTGAAGAACTTAACCTTTATGGTAGCGATAATGTTATTTATTTAGGAACAAACTTATTATCAAAAGTACAATTTGATAAATCAAATACAGGATATACAATTACTGTTCCATACGATATATCAACAATGAATTTACAAGTTAAAGCACGTGGTATCGTATATGGTGATGGTATTAAAGCGTTTGGTAATTCAAATCTTATTGTTTATTCTGTATACGTTAAATCATTAAGTCAAATTAATCAATCTAATGTATATACAATTCATGTAATTCGTGAAGAAGCGTTAACAGAAAATAAATTAAGTAGTTTAACATTAAATGGTGTCAATGTTCCTAACTTTAATCCAGATATTAATAGTTATGAAATGAGTTTACCATTTACACAAAATCCAATAATCCAAATTGGGGCAACAGCCTTTGGTGGAACCATTACTGGTATTGGAACATTTGAACTAAAATCAGGTAAAAACGTATTCCCAGTAACAGTGAGAGCTCAAAATGGTGAAATCAATACATATACATTAACCATTAATTATGTAGATTCAAATGCATTATTAGAATCACTACATATTAAGGGTTCAGATAAAGATGTTTATGATGATTCAACTGCTAAACTTTATGATGACTTTATATTTAATCCTGAAGCATTTGAATATATTATTAAGATTGATACGAATATTAAATATGTACGTATCACTGGTGCTGCGCAAGATACAGTTGGTGCACAAGTCGTTGGATTTGGTACTTATAAAGTAGGAAATACTGAAGAAAAAGTATATATCTATGTTAGAAGTGCTGATGGTTTAATTACTAACGTTTATACATTAAGAATCGTTAAAGAACATATACCATCAAATAATGCACAATTAGCTTCACTTTCTGTTGGTGGATATGAACTTACATTTGATAAAAATACATATCAATATTATTTATCCGTCAAAGGTGATGTAAATGATCTACTTGTATACGCATCAGCATTACATCCGAATGCTAAAGTATCAATTGTTGATTATGAATATGGTACACCATCTCAAGAAATTCAAGTTAAAGTGGATGGCATTGAACAAGGTAAGAACGTTATTTTAATTAGAGTTGTTGCCGAAGATGGAACAGAAGCTTATTATCGATTACATGTTGTTAAAGAAGCACAACCAGATTACTTATTAACTGTATTATTAATTGCAGTTATCCTATTATGGGTATCTACTGTTGTATTCTTCTTAATTAAACAATCTCGTCAAAAGAAAGATGATCGACGTAATCGTATGATTATATAGATAGAGGATAGAACATGAATACATTACTAACTCAAACTGATCAAATAATTATATCCATTGTTATTTTAGTTGTATCATGTGGACTTATTTGGTTGTTCTTAATTTTGAATAAAAAAGAATATAAAAGATATAAAAATGAACGATATAAATATTTAAATAACATCATGAAATATCCTGATTTCATGAAATTCTTAGAACACCAAATTGAAATAGGAAAATCTAATTTCACATTAGGATTAATATCTATTGATAACTTCACACAACTAAGAACATATTTGACAGAAGAATCATTAAGTGAATATTTAAATAAGATTGGAAAACTCATCCAAATGAATTTAAAAGTTGGATGGAAGTTTGCACAAACTAAACAAAGAGATACCTTTATTGTTTACAGCCCTGAGTTATATAGAGATGAAGAACTAAGTACAGTGGCTGACCGTTTTAAGAATGTTGTCGAGCGACGTATTTTCTTACAAAACCAAATACCAATAGATCGTACCCTAACTATCTCCTTTATTACGATTAAAGAAAATGCGTCGTTAGATAAAATGCTCTCACAACTTTTTGGCACCCTATTTGGTGCCAAAAAGCTTGGGGGCAACATGGTAAAAAACTATGATTCAAACTCAGTGATTAATAGTTATGATATCGAACGATATATTGAAATTGAAAACTCAATATACAATCAAGAATTTATATTTCGATATATACCAATTCAACATGAAGAATTAGAACGAATTGTTGGATTGGAACTTGAAATGGAGTATAAAACAAGTCTCCGTCAAATTAAGCACATTGAATTTTTAAAAACATTTGAATCAAGTCAAGATGTATATTGGTTTAGTTTATGGGCAATTGAAAGAGCCTTTGAAGAATTAAAAGAAGCGATTGATGTTTATCAAGAACTCTTTATTGAGTTACCGATAAATAGTAAGTTGTTAGAATATGATGTATTCATTCAAAGATTAGAAGCACTAGCTCATAAATATAAAATTCGACCAAATCAAATTCAATTAAATCTTTTATATATCAATGAACATATTCAAGATATTAAGGTTCAAAAAAATATATTAAAGCTTAAAAATTTAAACTTTAAATTTGTTGTAACATATTTAGAAAATATTAAATTAGAGGATGTTAAAGAGTATATTGACATTGAAAGATTAAAAGTATCAGTTGAGTATCACCAATTATTAAACAAAATTATCGATGAAAATGGATATAAATCATTAAATTTAATCAATATTAAGGATCAAAATGATTATGCTTTAGTTGATCAATATCCAATACCTTATGTAGAAGGCTTATTTATCGGACAAAAATTATTACGTGATGACTTATTACCTTATATGAATAAGGTTAAGAAGTAAAGGAGTATTATATGGAACAGTTTGCAGTATGGTTTATAGAACTTTTTAAAGAGATTGTAAAAAATATATGGAATTTTTTCAAAGACTTCTTTACTTTGATTTATGAAAGAACAATTGGTGACATCATTAGATACTATGAAACATTCTTAGTTTATAGTAAGTCATTTTCGACACTAGAATGGATTTTAGCGATTATATCAATTGTTGTTTTAGTTGTTTTATCAGCCTTAATCTTTGTATTAATTATTCAATTAATTGCTAGATATGTAAGATTTGTTAAAACAGAAAAAGATAAGGAAGTATTATTACAAGAAGTATCTGAATTGAACTATGAAATGTTAAAACTCATTGATGAAAAAAATGCAATGCTTGTATTAAGCGATCAAGCTAAAGATTCATCTACGGCAAGTACAACTAGAAAACAAAGTAAAGGATCAAATGTACAAAATCGCTTTACATTATTAACAAGTGTTGATGAAGCGTATCAATATAAAATTTTAGATATTAAAATGAGAGATGAAGATAAACTTTCATTAGAAGATTTAGTTGACCGATTCCAAAGTTTTTCAGCAAGTCAACTGAAACTTTATTATTCTAAGAAAACAATTCGTATTTTCTTTGCAGGTATGGCAACATCAAAAACAATGGTTCTAGAAGGTATTTCAGGGACCGGTAAAACATCTTTAGCATATGCAATGGGGAAGTTTTTCCAAAATGATGCAGCAATTATTTCTGTTCAACCTTCATGGCGCGATCGAAGCGAAATGTTAGGTTACTTAAATGAGTTTACAAAGCGATTTAACGAAACAGACTTCTTAAAAGCATTATATGAAACAACTTATCGTAAAGATATCAACTTTATCGTCTTAGATGAAATGAACTTAGCTAGAGTAGAGTATTACTTTGCTGACTTCTTATCAATTCTAGAAATGCCAGATCCAAATCAATGGAAAATTAGTTTAATCACAGACCAAAAACCAGAAGATCCAATTCACTTTGAAAATGGAAAACTAAGAATTCCTGAAAATGTATGGTTTGTAGGAACTGCCAATAAAGATGATTCAACATTTATGATTACAGATAAAGTGTATGACCGTGTTGCATCAATTGAGATGAATGATAAAGCGACTGTTTTTGATGCACCTTACACCGAAGGTGTGAGAATGAGTTATAGTTATTTAAAAAATCTTTTTGTAGAAGCATTAAACGAGTATCAAATGACACCAAAACTTATTGAAAACTTAGCTAAACTTGATGAATTTATTATCGATAAGTTCCAAATAGCATTTGGTAACCGTATTAATAAACAAATTCATACATTTGTACCTGTTTATATGGCATTAGGTGGTTCTGAAATTGAAGCACTTGATTATCTGGTAAGTCGTAAAATTTTAAGAAAATTTGAATCACTCAATCTTCCATTTTTACAAGATGAATTACAAGAATTAATCGATTTAATTGACAAGCTTTTCGGTAAAACAAATTTCCAAGATTCTAAAAAGATGCTCAATTCATATATCCGTCAATTCTAGAAAAGAGGTATCGATTTGAACTCAAATCCTAATTATGATATAGAACTTTATTATGAAATGCTTGTCGACGCATTTGAAAATCAAGAACAAAATACAGACTTTGCTAAAGCGTTTTATGATGCACTCAAAAGCGGTAATAAGACGCTTTACCAAAAACAAAAAACAGAACGAAAAAAGTTTGATGATACATGGATTACAACAATAGAATCCTATTTTCCAAATATTAACCGTATTACAAGAAACATGCGTTCACATTTAAAATACGAAGAAGAGATTATTCCAATTGAAAAAGTAAAACGTGTTACAAATGAATCGATTAAACATTTATCAAGTCATACGCAGTTTTTAAAAGAATCAAATGAAAATGAAGATGAAGTAATTCCTGAAAAAATCTTATCAGATTTATCAGAAATTGAATATGGTATTTATGAAAACCGCTTTATTATGACCTTAATCTATCGCTTAGAAAGTTATGTGTATGAACGTATTAAAGAGATAAAAGAACATTTATATGCAAAACGTAAAATCCATTTTTACACAGATAACACATTAAATTTTTCAAGCAGAAAATATCAGGTTAAAATTGATATTACGCAAGAAGAATCTATTCGTCAAAGAAAAGAAGATTTGCATAATGAAAATGTTTTAAGAAGAGCGGAAAGATTACATAAGTTAATTACAATGCTTTTTAATTCAGGATTCATGAAAGAAATGAAAAAATATAAACGTGTCACGCCACCTATTATTAAGACACAAATCATTCTTAAAAATCCTGATTTTAAAGCTGGATACTTTTTATGGCTTTACTTAGATCAACATTATGAATTAGGTTATGATTATGAAGTTGAAGAGATAAATAAGCGTTTTACGCCTATTTATAAACAAAATATTGAACGTCTCTTAATGGCAAGTATATCAACAATTTTAGCTCATAATAAAATTGATATAAAAACTGAAGACATTGATAAAAGATCATATAAAGAACTTCCGACAAAAATTATTTATGATTTACCGGGTGAAATTATTTTAGATGATAGTCCAAATTTAAAAATTGAAAACGTCAGTTTAAATGAATATTTTATGGTTCAATATAAAAAGATGTTTGGACAAAAAATACCAAAACCAGTTGAAATTAATAAAGAATTTAAAGTAAGTTTATATGAAGCGATGGAAGAGTCTTTAAAAATTCATAATGGTGTTTTTGAATCATTATTAAAATATAATGCTGATGAAGATGTATTTTCTAAATTAGTTCTTGATAAAGATCCTGTTAAGACATTAGAAAAAGCATATCAAAAACATAAAATTGCAAGTATCGTTCGTGAGATAAAAGAAAAAGATTTCAGAAGAATTTTAGAGCTTGAACATAAATGGGAAGATGAAATAAGAGCGCGTCAACAAGAACTTATCAAGTTAGAACAACAATTAAGTGATGATCGTATTCAAAAAATATTAGCTGATGAATCTAAAATTTTAGAAAAGAAAACGAAAACTCAACTTGAAAAAGAAAGAAGAAAATATTTATCTCAATTTAGATTAGAAAAACAAAAACTTATACGATACAAAAAACAACTTGAAAAAGAGTTGAAAGAAAAGCTTAAAAAACTCAAAGAGTCTGAAAAGAAAAAATTAACAAAAGAAAAAGAAAAACTTATTAAGTTACAGCAAAAAGAACTTGAAAAAGAACTTAATAAATTAAATAAATTACAACAAAAAGAATTTAAAGAAATAAGTAAAGAAAAAGACAAATTAAACCAAATTGAAGAAAAAATCTCAACAGGTCAAAATAAGGTTTAACACATTGACTTTTTATGATTCTAACGCTATAATATAATAGCGTTTTGGCCCCGTAGCCAAGTGGTAAGGCAGAGGTCTGCAAAACCTTTACGCGTCAGTTCAAATCTGATCGGGGCCTCCAATTCAATCTTCTATTAGTAAGAAAAAAGATAAAATACAGCAAAAAAAACTCAAAAATGGGTGATTTTTGTCTTTTAAGGGTACCAATAAATAAGTTCGAATCCCATCGACTGACGCATAATATAAATGATAAAAGTTGGCGATACTGATACGAACTCTATTTCAGGTGAACATAGTTTAAAAATAGACTTTGTACAAGTTTGACAAGAGACTTATTATAAATAACCACCTGATGTTCTCCAATTATGATAAACTAAAGTAAAGTTAAGTTGTGATTGGAGATTAAATGATTAATCTTTTTGTATAGAAGAAATTTTTGAATTATGAAAATACTACATGAAGAGTTGAAGTATTTATGAATATCGCTTTGGGAATCAATGTTAAAATCAAGGATTTGATTTTATGAAACAAAGAAAATGATAATAAAATAAGTGAAAAAATCAAAGGGGGTCAACAAAATGGACGTTTATGAAATAATAAGTACAATTTTACAAACATTATCTATCATAGGAACATTCTGTGCTGTAGTCGTTGCATTATACTTAGCAATTAGAAGCGAAAGACCACGGGTGGTTATTAATCATGGTATATATAATCAATTAGTTTCAGGAAAAGAGACTGAAGAATATTTTGTTATAATGATTACCAATGTTAGTAGTTTCCCGGTTCAAATAGTTCAAAACTTTGTTTTATTTACAGGTAAAAAAAAGCGAGAACAAGCATTTAATGATAAATGCTTCATCAACACAAGTTGGTTACATAAGCTTGCCAGTAACCATTGAGTATGGAAAAAGATATGATTTTTGGATTAATAGAAAACTAGCAAAAGATATAATGTCAAAAATCACTCATAAAAGAAAATATATTGATTTTGGTTTTACAACTACGATTAATAAACAATATAGTACTCGCATAAAACGGAGCGAATTTATCAGTTTTTTTCAAGACTAAAAGATATTCATGAGAAGCATCAACCTAGTATAAGGAGCGATTATGGCATATAGAACATATAGTTCAGAAACAACATCTTATGTATATGTTTTGTGTTCTGGCAAAGAATACTTAAGGCTAAAAAAGGGATTTAATTTTGATACGAATAGACATGGAGAGGGTGGCTGGGGGTTTTATGTTTATCCAATAGGATATACATATAATGGATTTGTAGAATCTTGGAATGATTTGAATACTTTTGAAAAAATTTTCTTGTTCTTAGGGTTTTGGAGTATACCAGGACATTTTTACTTTCTGTCAAACTTTAGTATTAGAACATTGAGGCAAGCATTATTTTTCATTTTAATATTCCCTTTCCTTTTGATTTATATTGTATTAAGTTCAATTACTCATCTATTAATTAATATTCCTGTTTTACCCATCATATTAATTTTCAATATAATAAAAATAAAAAGATTACTTAATAATGACACTCAAAACCAAGTAAAAAGCGATAAGATATTAATAACCATGCTATCAGCTTTGTTTATTGTAACAATGGTGGTTTTATTCTTCATGAGTTTTCTCTAATAAAACTCAAAGTTATTGTGATCTCATATAACTCAACAAGCCATATGCTAAAGAAATTGGGTTACCATTTTCCACTATTTACTCACAAACAACCCTGTGACGGATTTTCATAGCAGTTGTAGACTTTAAACTATTTTCCGTTATTTACCCACCTTTACTCGATTTTACTGGATTTTTCCCGATTTGGCATTTTCATAGCAGTTGTAGTATTTTCACTTAAAAAAGCCAATTCAGTTAAGGTAAAAAGAGACTCCAAAGAAATCTTGAATTGGTAGCGAAAAACTACCAAATAACACCAAATTATGCCCTTTTAGGGCATTTTTTAATAAAAAAACAGTCCATCTTAAAGTCTTTAACGACCGACATGATGGACTTTTATTTTTGTAATTATAAACTAAAATTAAGTTGTGACACGAGTTCGAACTTTATAGATAAACGGAATATGTAACATCAACATTTTTATAACCAAGTTTCAAAGGTAATACAGACTCAATTAACTTATGATTATATTCACCATTATCAAGAAGATTAAGTTTGATAGAAAAATTTGATATTGAGTGGATTGTAATTGCAGCAAATATTCTTTTAATTTCTTGTATATCTAAAGAGTCATTAATATTACGAATAAACTTAAAGTAACTTGGAAGATTGTTTTTTGCAGATAAAAGTTTAGTTTTGAAATTTAATAAGTCTATCTTTTCATTAGCATTTTCTAAATCAGCATCACAAACAGTTACACTTTCATTTATGTATGATGTAATGTTTGGTGTTAAATCTTTCATATAAAATTTCATTTGAGAGATAACATCCATTAGTAGAATAGTTAAGTTTTTAACAGTAATACTTACTCTATTCTTTTTCTGCTTATTATAGCAATATAGGTTAATGAATTAAAAAAGGATATAATAACTACAAAGAACATAAAGTACAAGAAAATGGTATCAATTCAAAATTTCCAAAAATGGAGTGAAGTATCCTGAAAAATAAGAGGAGTGTTTAAAGTGGAAAAACATCAACTAATAATAAATAAACTTGAAAAAGTCGAAACTTGGAAAGATGAAGAGTCTTTTTTAGTTGATGCACTAATCATGAGTAATGCAAAACTATTCATCAAATCATATAAAGATATCGAAGAACATAGCATAGTAACCGTCGCACCTCTATTAAGACAGGTTCATGAAAATATTATAGCCATCCTTGGGATAGGTGATGGTGTTATCACAATGAAAGACTTCATTGATCAATCGTATAAACCAAAAACAGTTATGAATAGAATAAAAGATAAAAACCCTCAAATTGATAGTGAAAAATTTGATTTGGCTAACAATTATTTGTTTGGAGTTAAGAAAACACTTAATGTATTTACTCATACAAATTTTGAAGGAATTATGACCTTATTTACAGAAAGATTTCAAGTCTTCGAATCAATGGAATTTAATAAAATCATGATGAAGTTCTTTGTAACATTTTTGGAAGGTCCTTTTATTGCAATTGTAAATAGCATTTATAAATCAGATATAGAGTTACCACCTAAGTATGACCTGAATAAAGAGTTGAAACGTATAAATTCTCTTAAATACATCACAAGACATTTCCCTGAACCTATTAAAGAGTTTATAAATAATTCAGAAGTTCTTAATGGGTACTATAAGAACATTATAAATTCTATTAAAAAAGCTTCAAGTGAAGTAAATGGAAGCTCTCGTTCTAATTCAAACTAAATAAAGAGATAACTTTTGAAATCAATTTTTCATATAATATTGAAAATAGATTTTGTAAAAAAGGAGAATGAGTATGTTTGATAAAATTTTAATTCATGCTAATGATTTTTTTGAAATAGCTAGGAGATGTGAATTTCCTGAAGGGGAAGTTACTAATGATAATTTACCACTAATTGTTCCGGAGTTTGTAAACCTTGCTTTTGCATGTGAACTATACATAAAATCTATTTCTCAATTCACCAACGCTAATGTCAAGAAAATACATAGACTTGATGAATTATTTTATAAATTAAGTGCTAATGACAAAGAGGCAGTTTACTCTCTTTGGAGAATTACTAATGGAAATAACGTGGACGATCATTATTATGTTAGGCAAATGTTTAGAAATAACTTAGAAACTATTACAGATGTTTTCACAAGATTTAGATATGCACATGAATGGGCAACCACAACTATTAGTTTAGAACATAGTTTTACTTCAGAACAATTCGTGAAATTTTCGACCCTAAGTGCAAGTAGACCTTTTGGGTCACCGCCAGTATATTCTGGATTTTTAAAGCAATTTGCTATATCATTAAAAACATACGCAGAACAACTAATGGGGAAACAATATAATTCATAATTTAATGTAAAAGTCGTTAAATTGATGAATTCAATAATAGTGGTTTATGAAGCCTTAAAGTAGAAAACACTATACTTTTATAGGTAATAGATAGGCGAAATCGAGTAAATATGAGTAAATCAAAAAAATTATAGTAATCGTCACTATTAATTAAAAAAGGGGAGAAGTGTATAAACATGAAATGGTTTAGTGGTTTAATAGCTAGTAGGTTATTAAAAAGAAAATCCAAAATAGATGAATCAAATATTATAAGACAACCACAAGCATGGGGAATTACCATCTTTTTATTATCATTTGTTTGTATTGCTATTTTGTTACTTGCAATTATATTTCCTAATATATTTGGTGGCAAGGAAGAAAGTGTTGGTATTATAGTATTTTTCGGAGTTATATTTTTACCGGTTATGTTTCTTTATGCCTATCTTATGATATGGAAAGTTGAAGTCTTTGAATCTTATTTTAAGTTTAGATCAATTTTTAAAAATAAAAAAATATCATATGACAATATTGAAGTAAGAGATGTCAGTTCAGGCTTTAGATTTTATGATAATAATAGACACCTTTTATCTATATCTTATCTCCAAGATAACTATAGATTGTTAAGTGATGCAATTAAAAAATACCAAAAAGATAATAAAATTAAAATTGAAAAAAGTGTCACTAATGTTCTTAAACCAATTCAAGGGTTGTGGTTCAGTGCAGTTTTGTTATTATTTCTAACTATATTTTTAACAGTTGCTATCCTTATTGAAGATGGCACAAGCACAGCTTTTTATATATCATTACCCTTTAATCTTTTATCAATACTAATAATACTGTACATGATGAATTGGAAAATAGAGTTTAACGATGATTTTCTAATTAAACGTTCTATATGGGGGTGGAGTAAAAAATACGCATTAAAAGATGTAACATTTTTGCAACGTCAATTTTTTGGTAATCCAAATGATACTATAATATACTATAAAAATAAGAGAATCGCTTTAATCATGGGAAATACAAATAATCTTTATGAATTGCAATCAGTGATTAAATCAAGGACTTAATCATACCAGATGATGAATTCAATAATACTAGTTAATGAAGTCTAAATTAGGAAAATAGATATCCTTTTTAAATAGTTCAACAGCTGGGTAAATATGGGTAAATTAAAATTTGATACTACAATAGAAAAAGGAGAAAATTAAATGTTAGAAATCAAACAATCAAGTACTTTTTTGAAAATAGCAGAATATATTTAGCTGATTTTTTTGTTGAAGGATTTTACATTTGGTTAAAATACTTTTCTAAAAATAAAACTAAATTAAAGAAAGCATTCGCACATATCTTTGTTTTAGAACATTTTTATGTTGCTTTCAAGGATGGAAACCCAGCAGGCATGGCAGCTGTTAGTGATGGAGACACTTTGGTTGTGAAACTAAATAAAAAGGAACTAACAAAACATCTAGGCTTTATAACTGGCCGCATCGCATTTTATGTATTAAAAAAAGAATTTGAAGTTCTAGGTAAACAGGGACTTCCTAGATTACCAGAAGTATCCTTTGTTTCGGTTTTAGAAAAATATCAGCGTCAAGGGATTGCAGAAGAACTGATTAATTATGTCATTTCGCACACAACATATGAAAAGTATATTTTAGAAGTGGCAGATAATAATACACCAGCTGTTAAACTATATGAAAAACTTGGATTTAAAGAGTATTTTAGGGTGCCAGTTAAGAATAAAAAACAGACAGGGTTTGATTTCTATATATATTTAATTAAAGAAAAATAGTTTAACAAGAATTAAAATTTTAGAAATCAACGCTGGTATTTAATCAATTCAATAACTACAGTTTATGAAGTCATGAGCGAGTAAATCATATGATTTCAAAAGCAATTGATAATAATTATTGGGTGGTATGAGTAAACATGAAAAAGAGGGTGAATGATTATGAAAATGATTAAACCAAGGAAATTAAAAATGGGAGATAAAGTTGCTATTGTGAGTCTTTCAAGTGGTATCCTGGGTGAGCCATCGTTAAAACACCAACTAAACTTGGGCATAAAAAGACTAGAAGCATTTGGATTAGAACCAGTGTTTATGTCTAATACTTTAAAGGGGTTAGAATATATTAAAAACAATCCCCAAGAACGCGCGAAAGATTTAAAGGATGCTTTTAAAGATGAAACGATTAAGGGTATTATTTGTGCAATCGGCGGTGATGATACATATAGAACAATTCCCTATTTAATGGCAGATCATGAGTTTAAAAGATTGGTTACTAATAATCCAAAGATATTTATAGGATTTTCTGATTCAACTAATAATCATATCATGTTTAATAAATTAGGATTAGTTACATATTATGGACTCAATTTCTTATCTGATCTTTGTGAACTTCAAAATGAAATGCTAGAATATACGAAACAAAGTTATTTAAGATTCTTTAAAAATGAAGAAACATATGATTTAGTATCAAGTCCAATGTGGTTTGAAAACAGATCGTCTTACGATGAGTCAGAGCTTAACACCGATTTAAAGTCCAACAAAGAAAAATGGGGACACGAATTTATCTTTGGAAATGGTAAAGTTACAGGCATTCTTTGGGGTGGGTGTTTAGAAAGTATATACGATATTTATACAAGTGAACGTTATGAAGACCAAAGAGAAGTATATGATAAATATAACTTGATTCCAGATAAAGGTTTCTTTAAGGATAAAGTGTTATTTCTTGAAACTAGTGAAGAAAAACCAAACCCATATAAATTTGATAAGATGTTGAATGAATTATCTAAAGAAGGTATATTGCAAAATGTAAAGGCCCTTCTTGTTGGAAAGCCTTATGATGAAATTTATTATAGCGAATATAGGAATATTCTAAGAAGGATTGCATTTGAGTTTAACTTACCAATTGTTTATAATTTAAATTTTGGTCATGCATTACCAAGAGCAATGATACCATATGGTATTCATTGCGAAATTGATTTTGAAAATAAGACAATTAAAATTATAGAAAAAATATTTGAATAATAGATTCAATAAGTAGCGTTTATGAAGCCATCATTGAGTAAATAATATACCTTTAAGAGTAAACAACATACTTTTCTCGGTAAATATGAGTAAAAAGAAAAGCCACCCAAAATGGATGGTTAATGTCAAAATAAAGAAGATATTCTATAAGTAATTTTACGTTTTACAAACTCACGAGCATTAGCAATCGCTAGTGCTTTTTCATTTACTACAAACGAATCAGTCAATACATCGTTTTCATAAAACTTAACTTGATATAATGTCTCACTCCATCTACCATAAGTAGTGCCACTTTCAACGAATGCTCTTTTTGATAAGTATCTATTATGATAGTTTTTCATAAGTTTAAAGTCTGGATAGAATTCAGTCATCTATATGTTCCTCCTTGGCTTGTTTGTATTTAAACTTAATAACTTTGATTATGCAAGTCTTTAATAATCTTTAATTGGTAAGAAGATAGAACTGATCTTAGGATTGGTTCTTTTTGTTTTTGTATGCTCTGAGCCAACCTATAAAAAAAGATATAAGCGGTAAAATCCATGTGAGCTGGTAATGAACCTACTGCATTAAGCAGTGCGAGAAATAGTCGTAGTTCCTCTATAGTCTTTAGAAACGAGGACTGATGATGAGAAAGGATAATTATCAAAAATGGAAAACTGATGGTACCTTGGAATCCAAATTAAAACTTATTAAAGAACTAGCTGGTCGTTCATTAAGTATGGAGATATATTGATAATAAAAATCTTTAAATAAGTCGTTTAACATTTTGAAATATTCTCCCCCTATTATGCGTATCTACATACATTTATATCATAAAATTTATAAAAATATCTCTTTATTGTCGGTAAAATGCTATTTTTTTATTTGAATTAAACAACAACTAGTAATAATATGCTATGATAAAAGTAACAAGAAAAGGGATAAGAAATATGAATCAATCCGAAATAAAATCATATTTAAAAAGACAAATCGATGACAACAATTTAGTCGTAGGTGTTGCAGTAGGTAATGGGAGATCTGCTAAACAAGCCTATGAAGGTGGAGCGGATATTATTTTAGCTTTGAATGCTGGAAGATATAGAATGTCAGGTTTACCTTCGATTGCATCGTTTTTACCATCCTCAAACTCTAATGAGCTTGTTTTTGATTTTGGAAGTCATGAAATAACACCACGAATAAAAGATATTCCAATAGTTTTTGGTGCATGTGCTCAAGATTATAACTATACACATGAGACATTAATTGATTTAGCAATTAAAAAAGGCTTTACTGGAATTAATAATTTTCCTACTGTAAGTTTAATTGATGGACAATATCGTGAATATTTAGAAGAAAACGGTGAAGGTTTTATTGAAGAAGTTAAATTGATGGAAAAAGCCGTTCAAAAGGGATTATTCACGATTGCTTTTGCAGTAACTTTAGAAGAAGCGATTCAAATGGCTAAAATCAATGTAGATGTTTTATGTTTACATTTTGGATGGACGTATTCAAGTAAATCTAAAGATAGTCATGATGTTGAAGTATTAGTTCAAAAAACGAAATTCATTTTTGATGAAGTTTTAAAAATTAATAAAAACATTATTCCTATGATTTATGGTGGGACATTAATTAGTGATTATACAACAATGACAAAGTTCTTTGAAGAAACAAAAGTAAAAGGTTATATTGGTGGATCAGTATTTGAAATATTCCCTGTTGAAAATAGTATTAAAGAAGCAACTCAACAGTTTAAAGGCATTAGCCATATTATGAAACTTGAAGAAGAAAACCGTAGTTTAAAAAAGAAACTTTTAATGCGTGATAGTGTAAAAGACATTCTTGGTGAAAGTGAAGAAATAAAAAATTTAATTACAACTATTAATAAAACGGCAGAATATGATAGTAATGTTTTAGTTTACGGTGAATCAGGTTCTGGAAAAGACTTAGTTGTAAAAGCGATTCACTATAATAGTGCGAGAGCTGCTCAACCTTTTATAAAATTGAATTTATCTTCTATGCCTGCAGAAAATGTTGTTAAAGAATTGTTTGGGTATGAAAAAGAAGGCCAAATTTATCAAGGTAAATTCGAACTTGCAAACGGTGGTACACTATTTTTAGATAATATTCATGAAATGGATTTGGACATCCAAAGAAAAATAACATCAATTATTCAGGATGAAAAGTTTAATCGAGTAAATGGTAACGAAGAAATTCCTATTGATGTAAGAATTATTGGTACAACAACAGAAAATATTAATGATTTAGTTGAAAAAGGTTTGTTTAGAAAAGATTTATATTATTTACTAAATATTTTAACAATTAAAGTACCATCACTTAGAAGTCATAAGGAAGATATACCACTTTATGTTGAAACATTTTTGAATAGATTAAATGAAAAAAATAAAAGACATGTTACAGTATCTGATGATGTAATGTATGCTTTTATGCAATATGATTGGCCAGGAAATAAAAGAGAATTAAAAAATGTATTAGAACGTGGCTTTGTCTTATGTGAAAATGAAGTTATTGAATTGTCATGTTTACCATATGGTTTTGGTGAGTATGTCCCACCAAATGTTACATCAAATTATATTAAAAAATCTGTTGATATCATTGAGAAAGAAATGATCTTAACTGAACTAAAAAAATATAACTGGAATCGTACAAGAGTTGCTGAAAAATTAAAGCTTAGTCGAAGAACTTTATATAATAAAATTAAAAAGTACAATTTATTCAAAGAAAATGAAAAAAAATAAAATAAGTAAGTGGGAAGTAAATTTCCCACTTTTCATTATCTATAATAGAGTATCAAGCGATATGTGAATAAAAATTCTTAAAAATATAAAAAATGGGCAATTTTTTTCATATTGACGTATGAAAGCGCTTCAAATATAATGGGTACGAACTCATAAACCAAAGGGGGTAAAATATGAAAAAAGTTGTTCTATTAGGAACGTTTGACACCAAGGGACATGAATATCAATTTTTAAAAGAAGTTATTGAGTCTCAAGGTGTTAAAACGTTACTTGTTGATGCTGGTACGAATTCACCTTTAATTAAAGCTGATGTTAGTAATGAAGAAGTTGCTAAAGCTGAAGGTGTTAATTTAGCTGATTTACAAGCATCTAAGGATCGTGGTGCATCTGTTCAAACAATGATGAAAGGTGCAAAAAAAGTTGTCACTAAACTTTATGATGAAGGTAAAGTTAGTGGGATTATTGCATTAGGAGGATCAGGTGGTACTTCAATTGCAACTTATGTTATGCAAGCTTTACCAGTTGGTGTACCAAAGATTATGGTTTCAACTGTTGCAGCAGGAAACGTTAGTCCTTATGTAGGTGTTAAGGATATTATGATGCTTTATTCAATTGTTGACGTTTCAGGATTAAATAACATTTTAAAAGATATTCTAACAAATGCTGGGTTAGCAATTGCTGGTATTGTAAAGAATAGAAAAGAACATAAAGACGAAGCATCTAAACCATTAATCGCAGCAACAATGTTTGGTGTTACAACACCATGTATTACTAAAGCTAGAGAATATCTAGAAAGTAAAGGATATGAAGTTGTTGTATTCCATGCTACAGGTGCTGGTGGAAAATCTATGGAATCTTTAATTGCATCAGGTTACTTCCAAGGTGTCTTAGATATTACAACAACTGAATGGTGTGATGAATTAGTTGGTGGTGTTTTATCAGCAGGACCAACTCGTTTAGATGCAGCAGCATTACACCAAATACCTCAAGTCGTATCAGTAGGAGCATTAGATATGGTTAACTTTGGTCCTATGGATACTGTACCAAAAGAATTTAAAGATCGTAATCTTTACGTCCATAACGCAACAGTAACACTTATGCGTACAACCGTCGAAGAAAATAGAAAACTAGGACAAATTCTTGCAGAAAAATTAAATCAAAGTGCTAAAGGTAAGACAATCGTTATGTTACCATTAAAAGGTGTTTCTGCAATTGATGCTCCAAATATGCCTTTCTATGGACCTAAAGAAGATGAAGTATTATTCCATGAAATTCGTACAAATCTAAAAGATAACGTTATTTTAGAAGAATATGATTTAAATATTAACGATGATGAGTTTGCAATTAAAGCAGCAGATAATTTAATTAAATTAATGAATCAAAAATAATAAAAAAGGAGTGTAAAAAAATGGCATTCACAGTAGAAGAAATTAAAAAAAGACTTCATGAACAATTGAATAAAGGCCGTGCCATCATTGGTGCAGGTGCTGGTACTGGTATTTCAGCTAAATGTGCTGAAGCTGGTGGTGTCGATATGATTATTATCTATAACTCAGGACGTTATAGAATGGCTGGGCGTGGTTCATTAGCAGGCTTAATGCCATATGGTGACGCGAATAAAATCGTTACTGAAATGGCAAGCGAAGTTTTACCAATTGTAAAAAATACACCAGTGTTTGCAGGTGTATGTGGTACAGACCCATTTAGAGATATGAAATATTTCATTCGTGATCTTAAGAATATGGGGTTCTCAGGTGTTCAAAACTTCCCAACAGTTGGTTTAATTGATGGTAAGTTTAGAGATAACCTAGAAGAAACGGGTATGGGATATGATTTAGAAGTAGCTATGATTAAAGAAGCACATGAACAAGGTTTATTTACATCCCCTTACGTCTTCACAGTTGAGGATGCAATTAAGATGACTAAAGCTGGAGCTGATGTGTTAGTTGCTCATATGGGCTTAACAACAAAAGGTACAATTGGTGCTCAAACAGCTTTAACATTAGATGACTGTGCAGTTAAAATTCAAGAAATCCATGATGAAGCTAAAAAAATCAATCCTGATATTTTAGTGATTATGCATGGTGGTCCTATTGCAGAACCTAAAGATGCTGAATACATTTTAAGCAAAACTAAAGGTATCGTAGGATTCTTCGGAGCTTCTAGTATAGAACGTCTCCCAACTGAAATTGCAATTACTGAACAAGTTAAAACATTCAAAAAAATTACTGTTTAATATAAAATAAGGAGAATAAAATGAAGTTTGATAAAAGTTTAATATCTGTATCGTTAAGTGTTGGTATTTTGGCAGGGCTTTGGCAAGTATTAGTTAGCGTTATTCCAGCAGATTTTGCTATTCCTTTAGGTGGTGTTGGTGTTGCTGGATTCTTAGGATGGGCTACATTCTATGCAGCAGGTGGTAAAAAAGATGGTTTAGTAAAAGGTACTGCTGCAAACCTTACTGGTGTTATTTGGGCGATGGTTATTGTATTAATTATGCAATTATTCAATTTTAACCTTTTAGGCGCATTCTTAGGTGTTGCTGTTGGTGCATTCATGATGTGCTTCCAAGCTCATATTAAGTTATTAGGCTTTATTCCTGGTGCATTCATTGGTTGTTCAACCTTCTTCGCATTAGGAGCTACAATTACTGATGTAGTATTATGGCCAACAATCATCGGATTATTAGCTGGTTTAGTATTAGGTTTTATTTCTGAATGGTTAGGTGGTCTTATCAATAAATACATTATCAAATAGATATTTGATAATTGAATCATTTGAAAAAAAAGAAACTGATGAAATTTTATTGGTTTCTTTTTTTAAATTGTATTAATTGGTAGAATATAATTAGAATAAGAAAAAGAGGAAACTATCTTGAAAAAAATATTGTTAGGGATGAGTCTATATTTAATTTGTTTTTTAAGTGCATGTGTACCATATTATTGGGAACATACATTTGAAAAATTTACAAAATGGGTATCCGATGATGATTTACTTATTTATGATACTCAAGGAGAAGGAAATCTTTTAGGGTATGGTTCTTTATTAGTCAATGATGAAAGAATTGATGTATTAGTTGAATTTGCATGGGTATCACCAGATTTATACATAATAGATGAATCAGGTGAAATTATATTACTACTCTCTACAACTTATAAATCAAATTCACATGTTGCCTTAGAGGTAGAATTTAATAAAACAGGCGACTCAATGTATGATAATTATTCATTTAATATGTATAAAACGTATTTGGAAGATGAAGAACTAGACGCTAAAAAGTTTTTAAATACAGGTTTTGAAAATTTAATTTATAAGATACAATTTAATTATTTAAAAGAAGCTAGATTTACGCATACAGCCAAAGGAAGTATCGAAATTGATCAAGAAAAAATATATTTAAAACTTGTCTTTGAAGATAATTATATGTTTAAGATTTATCAAGATAATACAGATAAATTAGTTGCAGAAGGTACATATTTATCATTTAAAAATTCAGTTGAATTAGTGTTTGATGATATTTATTCTTTAATACCATATATTGATAAATTAATTTTATTTAGAACCGATTTAAGATAAAGATAAAGGAGTGAAAATTCACTCCTTTTTTCTTAACTAATGTATTTAATAGGGTCTCCAGGTTTACCTTTAACACCAGGGCTTCCATCAGTACCCCAAAAAGCTGAATTACCACCTTTTCCACCAACACCACCATTACCGCCTTGAAGTGTTTGATTGGTTGTATTCATAACTTTTCTTGCAGTAATTGCAGCACCACCAGCACCGCCATTACCACCGTTACCACCATTTTGTCTATTACCTGTTTCGACGATATTTGCAGTAGAATTACCACCATTGCCACCATTACCGCCATTACCACCTACAATCTTAATGTTAGTACCGATAATTTTAACTTCGTTTTTAGCATAAATACCTGAATAGCCATCAGTACCGTTTGAACCGGCACGGTTTGCTTGTCCACCGACATTATTACTTGGTCCGTTTGAACCATCTGTACCATGACCACCATAAATATTTAACTTATCTTCTATAGATGGGTTAAAGACATTAGATAGTGTGACGTTATATGCTTTTATAGCTTCAGCTTTATTGCCTATTAATTCAACATAACCACTGTATTCAATCATTAAATTACTAAAATCATTGGCAGTTATTAAAGGTTGATTTTGAATACTTGTTAATGAGATACTGTTAAGTTTAAATGTAAAGTCACTTTCTTTACGATCTAAAAGGTTGAATGAAATGTTTTTAAACTGTACACCACCAGATTCTTTATAATATCCATACATATCAATTTCAAAGATTTGAGCAGGGATATTAATCTTAATTGCTTGAGTTGGTGATAGATCATTTATTAGGTTGACGATTAAGCGCTCATATTGATTGAATTTCAATGTATAACTATTTGTTTGAGCATCATAGTCAGATTCATTCATTAACTCGTTAAATGAGAAATAAATAACTTTTCTTAGGTTATAAAGTGTTGATTTGTTTAAATATTCATCTTTAAATACTTGAACTGAAAAGTTAGATGAAAGTGCTCTTTGTTCTAAATCTGTGTAAAGTGCTCTATCCATAAAATGAAATGATTCAACGATATCAAGTGTTTCTAATCCGGTCATTTGGCTGAAAATTTCATTTAATGAATATGAATTATTATTGTAACTATATGTTCTTTGAAGTGACTTTGTATTATTTAAGTTTAAATGTTTTAAATGTTTCATTGAAGCTAATTCATCAATATACATTAGGTTTCTTGAGTTTGCTAATGATAAGGATTCAATTTGTGAAACACGTGATAAACCTTCAGGTAATGTTACAAATTTATTACTACCAATATTTAAAGTATTTAAATGTGGTAATTTACCAAGTAACATTTGATCAATAAATGGTTTTAATTCAGTTAAGTTTAAATTATTATTTTCAATCGATAAGATTTCAAGTGTTTCATAATCTAATAACAATTGAATGTTTGGTGTCCCAGTACCACCTATACCATCTAAATAAAGTTCTTTAATGTTATTAAGTTTTGGTAGTTGTTCTAAACTTAGTTGAATACCACTAATATTTAATGCATGTAAATTATTAATATATTCCAAACTATAAACATCACTTGCCGAAACAGAAGCGTATGCAATATCTAATGTTTTAAGGTTATATAAACCTGATATCGCATCTAAGTTATCATATTGGTTATTACCCATTTTTAGTGTTGCTAAATTAAAACGACCTGAAAGTGGTGTAAGGTTTGAAATTCGATTATTTGAAATATCTAAATATTGAAGATTATTTTTTAATTGTAGTGAATTTATTGATGTAATTTGATTTGAATTTAAAGATAAATGTTCTAATTCGTAAAGTTCTAATAGAGGAGAAATATCAAAAATTTTATTTTGATCTAAGTGCAATTCTTTAAGTTTTGTTAAGTTTTTGATAAATGAAATATCATCAAGTCGGTTATTTTTTAAACTTAGATGTTCTAAGTTTCTTAAATAAGCAATCATTGGAACACTTGAAATGTCATTAGATAATTTTTTATCAATTTTTAAAGATTTGACTTGATCCAATTCAGCTTGAGTAATAGTAGAAGCACCTAAAGATGAAATTACATTCATATTAAATAAAATTTGTCTAATTTCGGTTGCAATAATTGAGTTGTATGTTTCGATTGGACCTTGATAGACAAGTGTATCTGAGTGATTATTTCGAATAGTGATTAAACCATAACCGATACCTATTACTTGAATTTTATTATCGGGTGTAACTTCAAAAACATCAGGATTTGAAATAGAAATTGTGTAAATTGAAGGATCGATATGACTTAAGTTTAAATCTAATTGATTACCTAAGTTAATATTTGAATGTTTTAAAAAATTATTCTTAACAGTGTCATCTGAATCGATAAAGTATAGTTTCAATGTTGCGCTTTTTACATCAGATATCTTAGCGATAACCTCAACAGTACCACTTTTAGTAGATGTTATTTTATTTTCTAAGAGATTTGCTTGTATCGGATTGGATAGAAGTTCATATGTAACATCTGGATAATTTGAATTAAGTATGATTTCTTCACCAACATAGGCGATATGAGTTTCAGCATTTATATTAATTGTGTATGCTTTCCATTTTGCATAAAGTTTTACTGTGCCGGAAATCTTTTTATTTGGATCAAAAGGATCAGTAAACTCATTATTATAAAACCATCCATCAAAATCATAACCTTCTTTAGAAGGCGTTTCTGGGATGGAAATTGGGTAACTTTTACCAGAAATACTTTCAATGGTTGAGCCACCGTTTGTAACAAATTCAATCGTGTAAGGTGCATTAAAAAGATCACAACTCACTAAAAAAAGACAAAGAAAAACAAACAAAGAAAACCTTATAAGTGATTTCATTAATTTTTTATCCCCCTGATAATGTGTATTTCCACAATTTTAATTATATACGAAAATGAAAAAAATTTACGAAAAAACATAAAACAAAACCATAAAGTGAAAAAACAATATCTTTTTAAGTAACTTAACTAGGATAAAATAGTTGTATTCGTTAAAATAAGTATATAGTAGAGGTAATTAAGATGATATATCAAGAAAGAAAAAATTATTTAGAAAAATTAAAAAAATCAATTAAAAATCATGAAAATGATATAAAAAAAGCATTATATGATGATTTAGGGAAATCGAAACAAGAATCCTATATGACTGAAATAGGGGTTGTCTTAAGTGAGATTTCATATATGATAAAAAACTTAAAAAAATGGATGAAACCTAAACGCATTAAAGCTACTTTAACAACCTTTCCATCGAAATCATATTTATTTCCAGAGCCATACGGTAAAGTACTAATCATGGCGCCTTGGAATTATCCATTTCAACTTGTTTTTGCACCTTTAGTGGGAGCGATTGCTGCAGGGAATTTAGTTGTAGTTAAACCATCTGAATATGCTCCTCATACTGAAAAAATTGTTAAAACGATTATTAATGAAGTTTTTGAGAATAATACGGTTGAAGTTGTCTCAGGAGATCGTGTTATAAGTAATCGATTATTAGATGAACGTTTTGATTACATATTTTTTACAGGTAGTGAAAAGGTTGGAAAAATTGTTATGGAAAAAGCCTCTAAACACTTAACCCCTTTAACACTTGAATTGGGTGGAAAAAGCCCTGCAATTGTAATAAATCAAAAAGATTTAAGATTAGCAGCTAAAAGAATAGCATTTGGCAAACTCATCAATGCTGGTCAAACATGTATCGCACCAGACTATTTATTAATTGAAGAAACTTTAGTGAATGATTTTATTAAATATTTTGACGAAGCTGTAAAAAGCTTTTATATTGATCCAATTTTTTCTTTTGATTATCCAAAAATTATTACAGACACACACTATCAAAGATTATTAAAACTCATGGAAAATCAAGAAATCATTTACGGCGGAAGTATTTCTCAAAATAAAATCGGACCTACAATTTTAATTCCAAATGAAAATAGTGAAATTATGAACGAAGAAATATTTGGACCTATTTTACCAATGATTAAAATCAAAAATATAGAAGAGATTCATAATTATATTAAAGAAAAACCACTTGCAACATACCTTTTTACTGATGATAAAAAGATACGTGATTACATTATAAAAAATGTAAGTACAGGTGGTATTACGATTAATGATACATTGATGCATTTTAGCAATCATCATTTAGGTTTTGGTGGCGTTGGAAAAAGTGGTATGGGTAAGTATCATGGAAAACATAGTTTTGATACGTTTACACATTATAAACCGGTTTTAATTAAATCAAATAAGTTTGATATTAATTCAAGATATTTACCATCAGATGAGAAAAAAGAGCGATTTATTAAACGAATTCTAAAATAAAATATTATGTATAAGTTAAAAGTTACAATAATAATTGATTAAAAAATTTACTTAACTTATAACGAAATCAAAGACTGAATAAATCAGCAAAGGATTATCAACAAATCAGGAATTTATAGATTAACTCTATCGGAAGAAAATTCTGATGCAGAAAAGATTTTTGAAGGTAAAGTAAAACACTTAACTTATGCAAATGGTGTTTTATATTTCGCAAATGGAAATGATGGTTATAAACTTTATCAAATGAATGCATCAACTAAAATAACTTCTATAATTGTCAATGAAAAAATAAATGAGTTAATACACTATAACGGTGAATTATTCTTCACAGTTGATAATTTATTAGGTAATTATTTAGCTAAGTATATGATTAATAGTCAAAAATTAGTCAAATTATCTATAGACAATGCTAAATACATAACAGTCATTGGAAATTATGTTTATTATGCAAATGTTGATATATTAACAACTCATATTTATGGTAAAGGATTATATCGTGTAAATAAAAATGTTTTAACAGATCAAAATAAACCAGGTGAATTATTATATGAATCACCATACAATGTTTCATCGTTAAATGCAATTGATGAAGAAACTGTTTTATTTATTAATTTTCAAAATAAATGTTTGATGGCATTTGAAGTTGATTCGAAAATAGTTGTTGATGTTATGGAGAATTTTGAAATTGAAGAAGAATATGCTCCACAACTGTTATCAAAATTTGAAACAGCTGTTTGGAAAGATAGAGTATATTATATAAACAACTTCATGGATGGGGCATTATATTATTATGATACAAAAACAAATCAAAATATTAGAGTTACCTCAAACAGCGTTAAATCATTTGCAATCATTGATGATTTCTTATACTTTAATCAAATTTCATGGTTAGTTAATAATGATTTATATATGGTTAATTTGAGAACTGGTGGATTGCCAGAACTTATATCTACAAATGATGCTCGCAACATGGTTATTCATAATGGATTTTTATACTATGTAAAAGAAAATGCTGTTGGTGTTGGTACAGCAGTTACAAGACTTAAATTGGATAGTACATTAGAAGAAGTTGATGTTTTAGACTATAATGCACATCACTTAACAGTTTATAATGGGAAACTTTATTACATTAAAGGAGCAGGTGTAGATGAAATTTGGGTAGCAGATATTTTATCAAACGGTGATTTAAGTAACCCAAGAAGATTAGGTAAAGATAAGACAGATTGGTTTGTTATAGTGGGGGATAAAATATATTATCGCTATGTTGGAATAATAAATAAAAATTTATCATCCATGGATCTAAATGGTGAGAATAAAAAAGAAATTATCACAGATTATGATCAGATTAGTTTTATCATAAAAAATGGTTTTATTTATTTTACAAATGATACATTGATAAATCCAAAAGATGGTATTTATCGTGCAGATATGGATGGATCAAACATTATCTTATTACATGAAAGTATAAATGATAATGGATTTGGATATAACATGCAACTTGTAGGTAATTATTTATATTTCTATAGTAAGAGTAGTGTTCTTGAAGATCAACATTTTTATAGAATTAACTTAACAACAAATGAACTAGAAAACATTGGATTACTAAAATAATTAAGTGTTGTTTTTTTTAAGAGATATATTTTATTAAATTTTCCTATCGATGATTTACATTTGGTATAATAGAATTATCAAATTAGGAGGTAAGTAATGGCAAAACTTTTTAAAGATAAGAAAATAGGGCTCTATATAGCAATAGTAGCTTTAGTTTTAGGCGTTGTAGCTGGTATGTTATATTTATTCATGCCAATCGTTCATTGGGAGGCCACAATTATAATTACTATAACTGAAGATTATTCACTATTAAGACTTTTCCAAGAAACTGAAGAATTAAGTTTTGTAAGTTTAATCATCACTATGGTATTAGTATTTGTTAATAGTCTCATTGGATTTTATTTCACAACGAATAAAAAACTATCTAACTATGTATTATTATCAGCATTAGTTTCTATTGTTATAGCTATTTTAATGTTCTCATCAGGTGCTTTATTAGTAGCTGAGAATTCAGATTTAAATTCAAATCTTATTCAGATTTCTGCGGGATCGGGTGCGATTATTTCTGGTATTTTAGCAATCATACAAGCTATACTATTCATATTTAGTGCTCCAGTTATTCAAAAGAAACTTTAATTAGATAGCAAGAAAAATAAAAAGCAGAGAGTATAAATATTTCTGCTTTTTTTATAAATGAAATCATCATAATTGCTATTATGGAATCATTAAAAAAATATAAAGATAAGTGTTATAATATGAATGTAATGATACTTCATAAGGGAGGAATCATGAAATGAAAAAATTCATTGATAAAATGATGTATAGTAAAATTACAACATTCATTTTCGTGGGATTGACATTGTTGTTAATGCTTATTGGTATATATTTAATGTTGCATGTTGATGCACTTCATCACGAAATCAAACAAGATATCTACTTATATTTTCCAGGTTTTTTCATGACATATCTTACACTTATTTTTATCATTAGCATGCATTACTATTTTATTATTCAAGAATTGGATTATAAACCCATTTTTAATCAATCCAAATGGACATATAGAACTAGTTTTTTAATATCTATTGTATTATTAATCATACCAATTATGACAACTTTATTTAAGTCTAAAGAATTATTACATATTGATGCATATATGGTGGAACCATCCATATATTTATTAGAATCTATGCCGTATATTTATTATAATGTGGTCTTAATTATATTTAACGTTATCGGGATTATGTTTTATGAATATATTCAAAGTCCTAAGCGCATTTACTAAAAAACACCTTCTAGGTGTTTTTTTTTATAAAGGTAAATAAAGTTCATACTGATTGATAACTTGAATTTCAAAATGATGTTTAATTAAAAAGTTAATAAGCATATGATTATTAGTTGTATTGATAAGTAATACATCTAAATTAAATCGTTGAGTGATATCGTTTAATAATTTAGTTCCAACACCATTAAGTCTATATTGTTCTAAAACGTGCAAGTAATAAATTTTACCTGTTTTATTTAAACTTATTACACCTATCATCTTATTATCTTTAAATGCTCCAAAGTAGTTCACATGATTTCCTAATATCTTTTGAAAATCGAAATCACTCTGCCAGTTCATATGATGTTTTTCAGTGTGCTCATAATAAAAATAAGCATCATTAAAAGTAATTGGTTTAACTTCAATCATTGGATTTTGAAAACTCACGATTTCTTTTGGATTGCCATGTTTAAAATAAGTGATATCATAAATGATTTGATACCCTTGTTTTCTATAAAAGTTAATAGCTTTATCATTACCTTTTATCACTTCTAAAAAGAGTTGTTGACAGTTATTTTTTGCTGCAAGTTCTTTATGAAATTTAAAAAGATTTGTTGCTATTCCCATATGACGATACTTAGGATCAATACATAAAGCCCCACAACGAAGTGTTTTAACACCTTCATAATCTTTAATGCCACCCAACATAAGGCCTATAGGTTTAGCATCATCTAAAGCTATAAATGAATATTTAAAATCATTTTGTTCAATACCTAAAAAAATGTCTTTAAATCGATCTTTAGTAATATCAACTTTAACGATATAATCAGAAAACCCTTTGTTAAAAGCCTCATACATTAAATCTAAATCTTTTTCCTCACAAACTCGATAATGAATCATAAGTCCCCCAAATGAAAAATGTTTATTTTATTTTACATGATTTATTTCAATTATATAAAGTATTTATATGTTTTTGTTTACATGATAAAATGTGATTATATGAAGGATGAGAATAATGTTTAAAATTTATACAATAGGTGAAAGTTTAGTTGATTTAACTCAAAACTTAAATAAAACTTATACGAAACATCCAGGTGGTGCACCTCTTAATGTTGCTGTTTTAGTTAAACGTCTAGGTGGAAAATCAAAGTTTATAGGATCAATTGGTTCTGACTCATTTGGAGATTTTTTATATGACACATTAATAAAAGAAAATATAGATACATCATTAGTGAAAAGAATTAATGCACCAACTATGCTTGCTATAGTATCGATTGATTCTAACCAAAATCGATCATTTACATTTTATAGTCAAAAGACAGCTGATCAATTTATCGATATAAATTTAATAAGAAAACATACTTTTAATAAAGACATTTTACATTTTTGTACAGTTAGTTTAAGACATAAAAATAATATTAAAGCACATCGTATAGCTATTAAAAAAATAAAGGATCAACATGGTATTATTAGTTTTGATGTAAACTTTAGACAAAATTTATGGAATAATGATAAAAAGTTAAAACGAATCACAAATCAATTTATAAAATATTCTGATATTGTTAAGTTTTCAGAAGAAGAATGGGATTTTTTATTTAGTAATGATAATAAAATCGATATTTATAAAAAATTATTTAATTTAAATGTTCAAATGATTTTAATTACTCGTGGTGAAAAAGGTGCTCGTTTAATTACTAAAAATTTTGAATATGATTTTGAAGGTTTTAAAGTTGATGCTAAAGATACAACAGGTGCTGGGGATGCTTTTATAGGGGCAATCCTTTATAAAATTCAAGTATTAAAAAAAGACATTAAAAATATCGATAAGAAAGAACTAAAAGAAATTCTAGAATTTGCTTGTCTTGTTGCAGCATCATCAACTAAGTATGATGGAGCTATATCTTCATATCGTTTTGAAAATATAAAATAGGTGATAATATGCATATAACAATAAATCATAAAATTTATGAAGTAATAAAACTTCTTGGAAAAGGTAAAAGCGGTTATTCATATTTGGTTAAAGATGAAAAAAATAAAGAATTTGTTATTAAACAAATCCATCATGAACCTTGTGATTACTATCAATTTGGAAATAAATTAGAAGCAGAAATTCATGCATATCAAAAATTACTGAAATTAAAAATACCAATGCCAAAACTCATTGAAGTTGATATAGAAAACGAGCGCATATTAAAAGAATATATTCCTGGATTAACTGTTTTTGATATGGTGAATCAAAATTTAAGCGTTAGTGAGGCATTACAACAATTAAAAAATATTTGTTGTGTGTTATATCAAAATCATTTAAATATTGATTATTTTCCAACGAATTTTATTATGTATCAAGACATTTTATACTATATTGACTATGAATACAATCAGTATATGGATGAATGGAATTTTGAAAACTGGGGTATAAAATATTGGTCTAAAACAACTGAATTTATGGATTATATTAAAAATAATAAACATTAAAATATGTGGATTTAATCCACATTTTTTATAATTGAAGATACTTAAATAGAAGTTAATTTTAAATTTAATACTATTTATCATATAATAAAAGTAAGGATAACATTGAGGGGATTATATGAGTATATTGGATAGATTTAAACCATTTCAATTACCAAATGGTGGATTCAAACAATTTCATAGTATGAATCATTACATATCAAATTTAAACTTAGTTTCAACAGAAACAGTTTTAAGAGTAGCTTATTATCATGATATTACGAAGGATGATTCATTCGTACAAAGCATATTAGATTATGTTAAATCATTATTATATGAAAAAGAAGAATACCCGGATCGTAAAGAAAAAGTTATAAACTTTAAAGTATTTACAGAATTAATGTATGCAACATGGCTTACGATATTTAATGTAGATGATCCAAAAGCCAAAACAATTCGTAAAAAATGGAAGATTGTTGTTGAGTATGCAACAACTAAAAACACATTCAATGAAGATAAGTATAAAGAAAAATATGATGAGATTATTGGAAAACCACTGCATGGTGAACGATATATAACTTTAAATAACTTTTATATTGTAGCGTTATTAAAAGATGAATTAGATTCACATTCAAGGGAAATATTTTCAAAATATATTATGAAACAAGGTATTTACTATATTTATGGTAAAACACTTAAAAAACTACCTAAAGCATTTGATCATAATGAGTCAATATATTATTTACTTGCAGTAAAAATGATTTCAAATTATATAACGCATAAAGAAGATTTAAAGTTTGTTAAAGATTGGATATTAAGTCATGAAATTGATGGAAATTGGTCTATGAAAAACATTAGAAAAGATCAAATTATATTTATTGAAGATTGGAAAAAACCATCAATTAAACAAGAAGAAATTAATCAATTTATGCATCGTATATTAAATGTTTTATAATATTTGAGATTATCAATATGAATCGAACTAACCTTATATGTTTAGATGTTAAAAATATGGACGAATCATTAAAATTTTATAAGCACTTAGGTTTTCTAACGATATATCATAAATTACTTAACCATAAAAAAAACAAAAGATCCAAAGGTTAGTCGATTGATTGAAGCTATTTCAGCATTATATTGGACAATAATTGTTGCAGTATATTTAGCATTAAGTTTCTTATTAGGGGATGGTATATAACATGGGTTATTTTCCCAGTTTCAGGTGTTATATTTGCTGGAATTGTGGCTTTTATTGAGTGGATTAAAAGATGTCTAAATAAGAAAAATGAGCCATTCATCAATAGCTCATTTTTTGTTTTAAGATAATATAACATATATATTAAAGAATTCACTTCTTTATATAAACTATGATAGAATAGATAAGGTTTATAAGAAAGATGAGGGATTCATATGCTTACAGTTTCGAATGTAACTTATCAAATTGGAAAAGAAATCTTATTTGAAGATGTGAATATTAAATTTACTGAAGGTAATTGTTATGGTGTTATAGGTGCAAATGGCGCTGGTAAATCAACACTTTTAAAGTTATTATCAGGTAAACTTCAACCATCAAAAGGATCAATTACATATCCTCAAACAAAGCGATTATCAGTCTTAGAACAAGACCATTTTAAGTATGATGAATATACAGTTATGGATACAGTTTTAATGGGTAATCAAAAATTATATCAAGTAATGCAAGAAAAAAATGCTATTTATTCAAAACCAGATTTTTCTGAAGAAGATGGTATTCGAGCAGGTGAACTTGAAGCAATCTTTGATCAAATGAACGGATGGAATGCTGAAAGTGATGCTGCGATACTTTTAAGTGGTTTAGGTATAGATGTGAAATATCACTATGAACAAATGAGTTCATTAGAAGGTAGTTTAAAGGTTAAAGTTTTACTTGCAAAAGCGTTATTTGATAATCCCGATATTTTACTATTAGATGAACCAACAAACCACTTAGATTTAGAAGCTGTTCGCTGGTTAGAAAACTTCTTAATTGATTTTGAAAATACTGTCATTGTTGTTTCTCATGATCGTTACTTTTTAAATAAAGTTTGTACACATATTGTTGATATTGATTATAAACAAGTTAATCTTTATGCAGGTAATTATGATTTTTGGTATGAATCAAGTCAATTAATGATTAAACAAATGAAAGAACAAAATAAAAAAGCAGAAGAAAAAATCAAAGAACTTCAAGAATTTATTTCAAGATTTAGCGCGAATGCTTCAAAATCTAAACAAGCAACCTCACGTAAAAAATTACTAGATAAAATTGAACTACATGAGATTAAACCATCAACGAGACGTTATCCATACATTAATTTTAAAATTGATAAGCCATTAGGTGATGATATCTTAAAAGTTGAAAATTTATCAAAAACAGTTAATGGCGTTAAAATGCTTAATAATATTACATTTACATTAGGTAAAGAAGATAAGGTCGCATTTGTTGGATTGAATCAAAAAGCATATACATTGTTGTTTGATATTTTAACTGGCAAAGAAGAAGCGGATAGTGGTTCATTTAAATGGGGTATGACTGTTAACCTAGGATATTTTGAAAAAGATCATAATTATGAATTTGAAAATAATAAAATCATGGTTGATTGGTTAACAGATTTCTCACCAAATAAAGAAATAACATATGTTAGAGGTTTTTTAGGTCGTATGTTATTTAGTGGTGATGATGCATTAAAAGCGCTTAATGTATTATCAGGTGGTGAAAAAGTGAGACTATTAATGTCACGTATGATGATTTTGAACAAAAATGTATTAATCTTAGATGAACCAACGAATCACTTAGATATGGAATCTATTACTGCATTAAATAAAGGATTACAAGAATTTCAAGGTGTCGTGTTATTAACTTCACAAGATCATCAACTTATTTCTACGACAGCTAACCGTTTATTTGAAATCAAAGAGAATGGTGAACTTGTTGAATATGTTACATCTTATGAAGAGTATTTAGAGAATTTATAAAATGAAGAGTTCAAAAAAAAGAACTCTTTTTATTTTTGCAAATGATTTGCAAAAGATAAAACATATGCTATAATTACTTTTGCAAATCATTTGCAGAGGTGACTTATGAAAAAGATAGTTAGCATATTACATATCATGATATTTATAATTATACTAACAAGTTGTGGTACTCAAAATACTCAAATACTTACAACAAACTATATTACATATAGTCTAACAAAAGAATTAGTAGGTGATATGGCGAATATTGATGTTGTAACACCGGTAAGTATGGATTATCATGATTATGAACCGACGAGTCAAGATTTAATAAAAATCTCACATGCAGATGTATTTATCTATTTAGGTTTTGCATATGAAACATATTTAAGTGAAGCATCATTAAAGACATATCGTTCTGAAGATTCAATAAATATTGAACTTATTAACTTTACTGAAGATGATCACGATGATGAGGAAGAACACATCCATGAACACCAAGAACATGATGAAAAAGACCATGATCATTATCATCAAGAACATTATTGGACAAGTCCATATTATTTAAAAAAGATGGTTCAAAATTTATATAATGGTTTATTAAACTATAAATTAAATATAGAAAAACTAACTCAACATAAAGATAAGCTTATTGAACGTATTGATCGAATATCAATAAAATTAGAAAACGTACTTTCAATATATCAAGGCGAACCTAAAATTTATTTTATTGGTCATAATACGTTTCATCCATTAGAATCGTATTTTAATTTAGAAATTGAAGTATTAATTGATGCGGTAAATCCTTCAAGTGAACTTACTAGTCAACAATTAATTACATTTTTAAATGATTTTAAAAATTCTGGTGTTAAATTTATTTTTGTTGAAGAAACATTTGATCCAAGTTGGATGACTTTATTTAAAGAATATATACCCGATTTAATTATCTATCAATTAAATGGATATCACTTTATTAAGGAAGAAGATCTAAAAAACAATGTGTCAATTATTGATTTATATGAAAGAAATATAAATTATATTATAGACGCATTATTAGGAGATAAATTATGATTGAATTTAAAAATGTGGATGTTAAGTTTGAAAATTATTTCGCTTTAAAAGATGTAACATTTAAGGTTAATAAAAATGATTTTTTAAATATTGTTGGTCCGAATGGTGCAGGTAAAACGACTTTGATACAAGCAATTATTGATAAAGTAAAAGTATCAAATGGCGAGATTATTAAAAATTTTGATCAAATAGGTTATATGCAACAAAAACTTATTATTAATGCATCGTTTCCTATGACTGTTAAAGAATTTATATATACAGGTTTTATCAAACAGAAACTTATTATTTCAAAAGAAGATATTGAATTGATGAAATTATGGATGAATCGTATGGATTTAGATATTAATATGCTTGATATTAGAGTCAATAAATTATCAGGTGGTGAACTTCAAAGAGTTTATTTCATACGTTCACTTATAAAAAATCCTGAACTTATTATTTTAGATGAACCAACATCTGCATTAGACCCTGAATTCCGCAAGAAGTTTTATGAAATATTGTATGAATTAAATCATAAAGGAACAACAATTATTCATGTAACGCATGATATTGATAATAATTATTTGAAAGATGATTTAAAAATTTTATTACTTGATCAAAGTATAAAATTTCTAGGTGAATTTAAAACTTACAAAAAGGAGTATGGCCATGGACTTCATGCTCATTCTTAATATGCTTAAATATGGGATTATTATCCTATTACTCTTAGGTTTAACAGCAAGTTTATTAAGCCCATTTGTTGTATTAGGCGAAGAATCCATGATTGCAGATGGATTAAGTCATGTTTCATTTATGGCATTGGCAGTAGGTGTGATTTTCTTTAATGAACCCTTTTATGTTGCAATACCGATTGTCATACTCGCATCAATATTAATTAAGTATTTAGTTATTTCTAAAAAAATAAAATCAGATGCAGCATTAGGCATTATATCTAGTGTAAGCTTCGCTATTGGATTAATATTAATTAGTTTTGTAAAAACAACACTTAACTTAGAGACATTAATAAGTGGTAGTCTATGGTTAAGAAATTTAAGCGATGTAATTATTGTAGGTATTTTATTTATTCTAACAACAATATTTATTCTTACACAATATCGAAAACTTATCTCTTTAACATTAGATTATGAATATGCAAAAGTTAGTAAAATCAAAGTCAATTTATTAAGTTATGTATTTTCAAGTTTAGTAGCACTATTCGTAGTTGTAGGTATAAAATCTGTTGGTGTTTTACTTATTTCATCATTCTTAATTTTTCCTTTAGTTACAGCTAGAGTATTTGCTAAAAATTTCAAAGAAACATTTGTATATGGTATGATTTTTACATCAATTATTATATTATTTGGTATTTTGATTGCACATATGTTAAATATTGCAACCTCTAGTACAATCGTTGTACTCTATGGAGCATTCTATTTAATACTATTAGGTATTGAATGGTTGAAAGTGAGGGTTAAACAATGAAGTTTACTACGAAACAAAAAATTATTTTTGATACTCTGGATAAGTTTAACAAGCCATTAAGTGCTGAAAACTTATTTGAAATGCTTGATGAAGGAACAATGAATTTATCAACCATTTATAGAACACTTGAGAAATTTTATCAAGAAGGATTAGTATCTAGAAACTATTTAGATAATACAGCTTATTATTATTTAACAAAGGATGAACACCATCATTATATGATCTGTGAAATTTGTAAGAAAAAATATGAAATGGATTGTCATATTGATGAAATCATTTTAAAAATCCAAGAAGAATATGGATTTAAAGTTTCACATCATGATTTAAATTTTTATGGTGTATGTAAAAACTGTCAATAAAGAAAAAACATCTTCGGTTGAAGATGTTTTTTTATGTTTAAATTTCAATTTTTTTGATTGTATTTGATTGAATTGATTTTTCAATACCTACATAAGAAACTAAAAGGATGATGATGTGAGTAGGGGTGTAATAAGTATTATCGACCATACCGTGAATATGGGTAATAATAAGCATGGAGGTAACAATTATTGTTTCTAATTTCCACCATCTTTTAAATAAACGAACTAAATCAACATGGAAATAAATAAATGCTAGTAATCCAAATGTACCCATTGTTGCCATAGTGTGAAGAATTGTATTATGATAACTTCTAAAACTGTGAATCATCCAAGTATCAGAATACCAACTCTTACCAAATACTGGATATTCTAAGAAATATTTTATTGCATCACTCCAGTCTTCTTCGCGACCATTTAAAAATGAGTTACCACTTTCAAGAAATGATATTAAAAACTTAATCATAAAATATCCAACAGGAATTGCTAATAAAGTTAAAATAGATAACGCAATAATGACTTGTTTTCTATATTTTTTATAATCAATTTGTGCATATTTGAAGAATAGATAAATAAATAATAATACAAATCCAACTAACCCTAAATATGCACCACGTGAGGTTGTAATAACGATTGTAATCATTGAAACAACCATTAAAAATGTTGAGATAAGCTTGGTCTTTATTTTAGAATCTGTGAATATAAAGTATGCAAATGTTGGTAGTAGCATAACAAGTATACCAGCGATGTTATTTGCATTACCCCATCCCACATTTAATCTTACTTCTAAGCCATCTTTTACATAAATCCAACGATAATCAATTGCATATTTTAAAATATCTATAAAACTACCAATATGAGCATTATCAATAAAATAAATAATAATCATAGTTATTGTTTGTAAGATAACAAGGATTGAAATTCCGACTAAAGTTTGGAATAAATAATTTAGATAAGCTTTTTTGGTTGTTGAATTAAAGAATATATATAAGAGTAAATAAATAAAACCTAAAAGCGAAATAAATAGTATCGATAGTTCAAATGGTTTTTGATCTAAAAAATAACCTGACATTGAAAGAATAAACGATAAAGCAACTAAAAATAAACTTTTAAATAAAAAACCAGGTGTAAGTTTTACTTTATATTTTATAAAGTGATATATAAATGCTGTAACAACTAATCCTAATACAACATATAAAGCCCATAATTCATTTAATGTTTCCATACCTAAATTTTGGTTAGATAACATAAATATTGTGTGTATGACTAAGGGAAATATGTATATTGTTTCTTCATAAAAAATTAGTATCAAACCAATGACTATTGCAAATAAAGAAATTCCAATGATTTCTAATACATCAAAGTTTGGACTTGGACCAATAGATCCAAAATTGAATAACCAAAAGATGAATGTTAAAAAACTAATCAGTAGTATATATGTTGTACTATTTAAAAAATTTTCAATTTTTGATTTCATAAAGCACCTCATTGTGATTGATGTTTATTATATCAACACTCATATTTTCAATCACTGCAAACATAACATATGTAACAATACTATAATGAACCATATATTGTGTATTATCAATTAAACCATGAAGTTGAGTAATGATATAAACTAATATAAATCCGAATATACCAAAGCTTTTTCTTTTATTATAAAATAGTTTTCCTATCATAACCCATTGATATAGAAGAATGATTAATCCAACAATACCAGCTGTTGCAAGTACTTGGAAAATAGTTGAGTGATATACTGTAATACGATTTTGTGAGTTTAATATCCAACTTGGTGTATTCCAACCATATCCAAATATTGGATATTGTTTAAATAAGTTCCATGCACTTAATTCATGATCAATCCATAAGTCTAGTCGACCAGTTAATATTTTATTTAAATCTTGATTTTTAAGCGTTTCAATAAACTCATTCCATAAATACTCAACAATCGGAAATATGATAACACCAAGTAAAATTGCTAAAAATATTGCTATGCTTGTATTAATCATCTGATATTTATTACGTCTTACAAAAATATAAATAACTAAGATCAGTGCAAGTATAAACATAAATAGAATAGATCCTCTAGCTTCTGCAGCAACAATCCAAAAAGCATTCCACCCAATGCTAAGATAAGGGAAAATACTTTTGGGATATTTATCAAGATAATAAATTGATCCCGCAGTAAATAAAGTTAAATGTATTGTTAAATCGTTAATATTTCCCCAACCAGGTGTTATTTGTTCTGGAAAAATATCAAAGAAATCTTCAAATATATTTACATCAACTAATAATGTATAACCTTTAATCCAAATTGCTACAATTTGAAGTGATAACATTAATCCTAATGCAACAAATGTACGCATTAAAGTTTTTCTCGCATCCGTTAATGTATTCGCATAAAACAGATAAATAAAAGTATATAACGGGAGTAGTAAAATTAAAATTAAAGATACTTCATCAAATGGTTGATAAATAAGAGGAATCATAAATGAGATAGATGCTAAGATTAAACTTAAACCGAGTGTTTTAAGTTTAAAATGAACCCTATAACGAATTAAATGATAAATAAATCCGATAAGAACTAAAATGATATGTATAAATCCAAGCGTTGCAACATCAATTGTATCAATTCCCATGTTTTGAATGCCTAATGTGAATAAGATAACATAAAGTATTGGAATCGTATAAGCAGTATTTTTAAAAAAGATTAATAATAGACAAAAAGGTATAGTTAATAAAAATAAACTATACAATGTAACTGACATTTGAGATTCAATTGGTAAATATAAGCTAAAACTCCATATGATAAGACTTATCAATACGATTACATATGGATAAATACGCCCATTTAAAAAATTTTCAATGCGTGTTTTCAAGTACGTGCACCTTTTTAATTTTTGTATATCAATAGTGTATCATGAAATCTATGATTTTGATAAAAAAATAAGACCTTTTGAAAAAGGTCTTATATTATTTATAACTTATTTCTTTTCAACTAAAACTTTCTTTAATTTAGCAAAACGTGGTAATCCGTTTTCTTTTTCTAATTTAGTTTCGCCTTGGATTAAAGGTAATGCATAATCAATAAAGTCTTGAGTTAACCCTTTGTTGTCAGGTAAAATCCATTCTAATGGAACTTTTCTTTCAGCATTCGCAACGATATGTAATGGTAATAGAGGGAACTTAACTTTATATTTTTCTCCAGGTACTCTTACGATACCAACAAATTTATCTGTTGAACCATTAACTGCTTTCTTAACAGCTAATTGACCAACTTTGAATGCTTCGTTAATATCTGTTTGAGAAGCAACGTGTGCAGCAGCTCTTTGTAATAATGAGAATTCAATAGCACGTGTCTTAACACCGAATTTATTTTTAACTTGGTTAGCTAAGAATTGTCCAGCTCCACCTAAGTTAGCATGACCAAATGCATCTCTTGCAACTTCAGCTTCTAATTCAGCAAGATATTTACCTTCTTTAGTTTTAGCACCTTCAGAAACAACAACAAAACAGCTCTTACCAGTTTTTAATACGCTACCTACTTGTTCATAGAATTTATCCATGTCAAATGGTTGTTCTGGTAAGTAGATATAGTCAGGACGGAAACCTTGAACTGATGGTAAAGCTGCAGCAGCTGTTAACCAACCAGCATTTCTACCCATAACTTCAACAACTACGAATTGTTGTGTGTTATAAACTGTACCATCTAAGATTAATTCCATGATAGATGTTGCAACATATTTTGCAGCACTACCATATCCTGGTGAGTGATCGATACCTGCTAAGTCGTTATCGATTGTCTTAGGTACACCCATAACGCGGCATTCCCAACCAGATTTCTTCATAAATTTAGAAATCTTTAAGCAAGTATCCATTGAGTCATTTCCACCATTATAGAAGAAATAACGAATGTTATACTTTTTGAAAACTTCTAATAATCTATTGTAATCTGTTGGATCTTTCTTATAATCTGCTAATTTATAACGAACAGATCCAATAGCTGAAGATGGAGTATATTTTAATCTTTCTAATTCTTTCACATCTTCTTTTTTGATGTCGTAGAAGTTTTCATCTAAAATACCTTTAATACCATGAGCAGCACCATAAACTTCAGTGATTTCCTCATGTTTTAATGCTTCTAAAAATACGCCTGCTGCTGAAGCGTTGATTACAGATGTAGGTCCACCTGATTGACCAAGTAGAGCAGCTCCAACTAATTTTTTAGCCATATTCTAAACCTCAACTTTCTTTTTGCAAGTAATAGTTTATCAAACATCTAACATATTTGCAAATACTTACATTTTATATCATAATTTTCTTTTGATTATGCATATAAATATGCTATAATATGAGCGGCTAGATAGGATGTGACAGTTATGAAAATTGCAGTTTTAACATCTGGTGGCGATGCGCCAGGAATGAACGCTGCCATTCGTGCAGTTGTAAGAACCGGACTTCAATATGGACACGAGATGTTCGGGGTTGTTGATGGATATCGCGGTTTGCTAGAAGATCGTTTTATTCCGTTGACTTCAAAAGATGTTTCAGGAATGCTTAATCAAGGTGGTACAATGTTAGGTACATCAAGAGTTCCTGAATTTAAAGAAATACCTGTCCAACAAGTTGCATTAGATAATCTTCGAAATCGAGGTATTGATGGATTAGTTGTTATTGGTGGGGAAGGTTCATATAAAGGTGCCTTAGCATTACATAATTTAGAATTTCCAACAGTAGCTATTCCAGGTACAATTGATAACGATGTTTTTGGGACTGATTTTACAATTGGTTTCCATACAGCATTAAATACAATTGTTGATGCAATCGACAAATTAAGAGATACATCAAGTAGTCATAGAAGATGTTCAATCATTGAAGTTATGGGTAGAACCTCTGGTGACTTAGCACTTTATGCTGGAATTTGTGGTGGAGCGGAATTCATAATTACACCAGAAAGTCCGATTGATAAAGATAAATTAATTTCAACATTAAAAAGACATAATCAAGAAGGTAGACGACATGCGATTATTGTTGTTACTGAACAACAATTCGATGTGCATAAACTTGCTGCTGAAATTACAATTAAATCTGGTTTTTCAACACGTGCAACCGTATTAGGTTACATCCAACGTGGTGGTAGACCAGTTGCAGAAGATAGAATCTTAGCTTCTCGCATGGGGTCATTTGCTGTTGAAAAACTTATGGAAGGTCAATCTGGTATTTGTATTGGTATACATAATGATGAATTAGTGACACATTCATTATTAGAGATTGTAAACCATCCAAAAGATCGTGCAAAATTATATGAGTTAGTTAAAAAACTTAGAAGTTAAAAAAAGAAAGATGAAAGGTAATAAAAAAATATGAAAAAGACAAAAATTGTTTGTACTTTAGGTCCAGTTTCAGAAAATAAAGAAACAATGACTGCTTTAATCAAAGCAGGTATGAACGTTGCTCGTTTCAACTTTTCACATGGTGATTATGAAGAACATGGAAAAAGATTAGCAACAGTTCGTGAAATCAATAAAGAATTAGGTACTTATGTGGCATGCTTACTTGACACTAAAGGACCAGAAATCAGAACACATGAATTTGACGGAAAAGTTGAAATTAAGAAAGACAGCGAAGTACGTATCGCATTCACACCAGTTATGGGTAATGCAAGCAAATTCTCAGTTTCATATGCTGGTTTATATGATGATATGAAAGTTGGAGAATTTGTAACAGTTGATGACGGTTATTTAACTTTAGAAGTTATCGCAAAAGATGAAAAAAATCGTGAATTAGTTACTAAGGCATTAAACACACATACAGTCAAATCACGTCGTGGTGTTAACGTTCCAAACGTTGTCTTAAATATGCCATTCATTTCAGAAAAAGATAGAGAAGATATTATCTTCGCTGCTAAGATGGGTTATGACTTTATTGCTACTTCATTTACTCGTCGTAAAGAAGATGTTTTACAAGTAAGAGAAATCTTAGATGCTCATGGTGGACAAGATGTCCAAATTATTGCTAAGATCGAAAACCAAGAAGGTGTTGACAACCTAGAAGAAATCTTAGAAGTTGTTGATGGTATCATGGTTGCTCGTGGTGACTTAGGAATTGAAGTCCCAGCTGAAAATGTACCTGTTTACCAAACAGAAATGATTGATTTATGCTTAAGTGCTGGTAAAGTAGTTATTGTTGCAACTCAAATGTTAGAAAGTATGCAAAAGAACCCTCGTCCAACTCGTGCTGAAGTATCAGACGTATTCAATGCAGTTAGAGAAGGAACTTCTGCAACTATGTTATCAGGTGAATCTGCAGCTGGTGACTATCCAAAAGAAGCAGTTACATTTATGGCTAAGATTGATGAAAAAGCTGAATCAGTTGTTGATTATGAAATTTTCATTGATGAATTCTATCAAGGTGAAGGCACAATTGATGCATTAGCTCAAAGTGCTGCTAAGATGGTTTTAGAATATGATTTAAATGTAATCTTAGCACAAGGAAAAGAAGTTGCTAAAGCAGTTTCTAAATTCCATCCAAATGCTCACATTGTTGCAATTGTTAAAGATGAAAAAGAAGCTCGTAGTTTAGCATTAAACTTTGCAGTATTACCTGTATTATCAGAAGAAGCTGCATTAGCTAAAATGGTTGAATTAGGCTTAACTGAAGAAGATTTCGTATTAGAAATCACAGAAGCATCATTAGAATTATTACAACTCAGCAAATAACATTTTGGTGAATAAAAAATAAATACCAAGCGGTTTGCTTGGTATTTTTTTCACTAAAATAGAAAAAAAACGCATAATCATATATAATAAAGTTACGATATACAAACAGGGGTAATAACATGAGTCAATACAAAGCTTTATGGCAAGGATCATTAATTCGTGTTTTTGAATATGTACTAGATATCTTTGTCATGGTGCTAAGTTTTTTCACCGTGATTCAAATTGATATGTTTTTTGCATATAATGAATTCTTTACATGGGATTTAATTATTGGATTACATTGGTATCATTATTGGCAAATCGCAGCAGTTTATTTATTAGCTACTGCATTTATGTTTAAAATGTACCAAACAACATTAATTAATAATTCATTTAGAAATGCACTACAATCAACATTTGCTGCAATTCTATTTATGAATACACCATTAATTTTATTTGGTTTTATTAATCCAACGAACTTTATTTTTTCAACACCGTATTACACTTTTTTAGTTGTTGGGGTTGAATTTATATTATATGCAATCTATAAATATTTATTTTATAGAATTTTAGGACACTTCAATAGACAAGAAGTACTTATGATTGGGCCTAAAAATGAAGTTTTAGAACTAGCTAAAAAGTTCTTACTTACTCAAGATAGATCTAAAAAAATTAAATATTTAATTTATGTAGAACCGAATCAAGTACTTGATGAATCAATTTACTGTTACATAGATGAGGTGGATAAAGTCTTTATTACAGAATCTCTTGATATGAATAATAAAGAGTTTATTTTAGACCACGCATCTTTCACAAATTTTAAAGAAGTCATTGTCGTTCCTAAGAAAACAGATATTTTCTTATTAAAATCTAAATTTGATACATTAGATGATGCGATGTTATTAAGAAGCCAAAATATGCATTTAAGTTTTGAAATGAGATTCATTAAACGTACGATTGATCTAATTGTATCTATTTTAGGTTTAATTATTTTTGCTGTTCCAATGTTATTGGTGGCTTTAATTGTAAAGTTGCAAGATGGTGGTCCTGTATTTTATAAACAAGAACGCTTTAAACGCAACAACGAACCTTTCTATATCTATAAGTTTAGATCAATGACACATAAACAAACATATGAAATGGAACAAACACTTGCAACACATAATGACCCTCGTATTACGAAATTTGGTCGTATTATTCGTGCAACACGTTTAGATGAGCTTCCACAATTATTTAATGTTTTAAAAGGTGATATGACGCTTGTTGGTCCACGTCCATTCATGAAGTCAGTTGTTGATGAAGCGATGGATAAAAACCCTGACTTTAGATATCGTAGTAATGTGAAACCAGGAATTACAGGTTTATCACACGTTTATGGGCGATATGATACAACACCAGAAGAACGTTTACGTTATGATTTATTATATGTACGTCAATGTAATTTATGGTTAGATATTAAAATTATGTTTTTAACTATTATTATCATATTCAACAAAGAAGCAGGATTAGGACGAAGTAGAGAATTATCATTTGAAGAACTACTCAATGAAAAAGGTAGAGCATTAACTAAAGTAGATCATCAACTTTATGATATCTTTTTAGTAAGCAATAAATAGGGAGTGTTTTATGGCGATACATTCGAAATATCCATCAATATTACATGCGTTAAAATATGTACTATTTGATAGCATTACAATCATATTAAGTTACTTATTGTCCATTTGGTTATTTGGATTTATGGGTATACAAAGTACGGATGAAAATTTAATCATAATTTTACCAATTATTGTCGTTTTTAAAATTTTCATCTATGTTATTGCAGGCATTTATAATATGTTGACACGTCATACAGGATTTGAAGACGTAATTAAAATCTCAGCTTTAGTGATATTTACGAATTTAGGTATCGTTTTAATCATCATGTTGACGGGTTTAACATTTATGTTTAAATCAGCTTATGTATTTATTTCTTTAATTGAAATTTCAGGATTAATTTTTCCGCGTATTTTAAGAAGAACTTATAGAACAGTTATTACACAATTCCGTTGGATGCGTAGTGATGGTGTTCGCACATTAATTGTAGGTGCTGGACAAGCTGGCGAATTAACAATTAAAGAAATATATCAAAATAAAGATTTAAATAATATTCCTGTAGCCATACTTGATGATGATTACAATAAAATTGGTAAAAAACTACTTGGTGTAAGTATTACAGGTACTTTAAAAGATATTGAAAGAACAATACATAAATATCAAATTCAAGAAGCAATTATTTCTATTAAAGACCTACCCAAAGCTCGATTTATTGAAATTGTTAATGAATTATTGAAATTAGGTGTTAAAGTAAGAAAACTTAACATTATGGAAGATGTTGATCAAGTTAATAGTAAAAATTTAGTTGTTGATGTTAACCTTGAAGACTTACTTAATCGTGAAATTATTAATTTAGATAATGAAGGTATTAATGATTTTATTAAAGATCAAGTTGTTTTAGTAACCGGTGGAGGTGGTTCCATTGGTAGTGAATTATGTCGACAAATCTTTAATTTAGGTCCTAAAAAATTAGTTATCTTTGATATTTATGAAAATAATGCATATGACATTCAAATGGAGCTTCAAAGAAAAATAATTAAAGAATCAAACAAAAAATATCCTGATTTAGAAGTAAGAATTGGCTCTGTTTATAATTATCAAAGATTAGAAGAAATTTTTGAAGAATTTAGACCTTCTTTAGTATTTCATGCAGCGGCGTATAAACATGTACCATTAATGGAAGATAGCCCAGTAGAAGCAATCCGTACAAATGTATTAGGAACATATAATGCTGTAAAATTAGCTGATAAATATAATGTTAAAAAGTTTGTTTTAGTTTCAAGTGATAAAGCGGTACGACCAACTAATATCATGGGAGCGACTAAACGCTTAGCAGAGCTTATTTTAGAAACTATGCAACAAAAATCTAAAACAAGTTTCTCAGCAGTTCGTTTTGGGAATGTTTTAGGTTCTAATGGTTCTGTTATACCATTGTTTAAAAAACAAATCGCAGATGGTGGACCTGTTACAGTAACGCATAAAGAAATTACAAGATACTTTATGACGATTCCTGAAGCTGTTGGATTAATTTTACAATGTGGTGTTTATGCAGATAAAGGTGAATTATTTATTCTTGATATGGGCGAACCAGTTAAGATTTATGATTTAGCTGAAAAGATGATTGCTTTAGCAGGATTTGTACCACATCAAGATATCAAAATTGATATAGTTGGTTTAAGACCCGGTGAAAAATTATATGAAGAATTATTGGTTGATAGCAGTGATCAATCAAGATTCCATAAAACAGAAAACAATCTTATTTTTATTGAAAAAGAGAAGGAAATTTCTTTAGATCAAAATTTATTTAATGAACTATTATCAAAATTTGAATCCTTAGATGATGAAGAAATTAAGAATTTTGTATCAAAAATAATTCCAAGTTATACACCAGATAAAATGAAAAAGACTAGTGGAAACTAGTCTTTTTTTCAGCGTTTAATGGAAAATTGATATTTTGTATAGTAATTATATGTATCATCTTTGGTTAAAAGATTTAATTCACTTTGAGTTTTTTGACCTTCAATAGCTAAACCTGTAAATAGTGAATTTGAAAGAGCATTTGATAAATCTGTCATAGTTGGTTTATTTTGAGTGAATAAAACTAAACTTGGATAATTTGTATAAACATCTAATTGATATGAATTTGTCTCTAATCTTAATGCGTGTTCTTGTTCAAGTAAGAATATATCATCTAATTTACTTTCTTGATCAATGAGTAATTTTCTAGGTTTTAAATAGTCTTTATATGTACCAATTACAGATACTTTATGATTAAATTGTCCTTTTTCATTTTGACCTAAAAAGTATTTACTAAAAACTGTTAATGTATGACTATTTAAACTTGTTGATTGGTTTAAATTGAAATAAGGGTGAAATGTAATGTTACATAGTGATTCTGAATTTGTTTTAGCTTCATGTCTAACAATTAAAGAAGAACCTTCAATTTCATAAGTGATATAAACATCTAAATCACCATGATATTGATCTTCTAAATGATCACGATGCATGAAGTAAACGATTTTATGTGGTGTATGTTCAATCACCTTAAAAGTGCTTAATGAAAACTTATTTGGTCCACCATGTTGTAAGAATTCACTATCTTTAAAGTCAACATATTTTACAGTTTCTTTAGTTTTATGGAGTCTTCCTGCAGTTCTTCCGATTGTTCTACCATAAGATAGTGTATTTGATACGAATAATTCATGTGTTTTAGGTGTTGATAACACTTTTTGTTTCTCTGAATCAACCTTTAAATAGATTTGATATACGGATGCTGCATAATCAAAAGTTTCTACTTTGATATAGTCATTTTCTATTGTATAAAGTTGCATAAATAAACCTCGTCTCTATATTCTCTAATAGATATTCTAACATAAAAAACGTTTTGATAAAACACTATACGCTTGTAAAGTGAATTTCATAGTATAATAGAAATATCTTATAATTATTTATATAATAAGGGCCTATGGAGTATATATTTGATATTTTTAAGTTAATCGAAAAATCGTTAGAGAATGAAAAACATTCTTTTTTTGTCGTAGATGAAAAAAAATTTACTCAAAGTTTAATTGAAAATGGCTTAGTGGGATTAGTTTTTGAATATATTGACCCTAAATCGTTTAAAAATCAATCATATTATAATCTATTAAAAGAAATATTTAAAGGGTATGTATACCAAGATATTCAACAACAAAACTTAATTCAAACAATTAATGATAAATTTAATGAAGCTCAAATCAAACATATATTTTTAAAAGGTGCACACTTAAAAAAAATATATCCACAAAGTTATATGCGCGGGATGGGGGATATTGATGTTTTGATAGAAAAAGATAATGTTGAGTTAGTTAAAAGTATCTTTCTTGAGATGAATTATAAGATGACTGATGTACGATTACTTCATTACACTTTTGAAACACCAAATAATTTAATTATTGAACTGCACCCGACAATTGTCTCTGAAGTTGATTTTGAGTATGAAGAATTTTTAAATGGGGTTTGGAATGAAGCATATTTAAAATCAAAATACTTATATGAACTAAATAATGAATTTTTGTATGTATACTTATTAATTCATGTAGTTAAACATTTAAGAACTTCCGGAGTCGGAATTCGATCTATTTTAGACTTGAAATTATTTAAAGATTATTATATAGAATCAATAGATTTCATCAAATTGTCAAATAATTTACATAAACTAGATTTAATTAAAGCAGATGAAAAAATGGAACGATTAAGTTGTATTTTTATTAATCAAATGTTACCGTCTGATAAAGATTTAAAAATTATAGAATACATATTAAAATCAGGTATACATGGTAAAGGGAGCGAACACGATCGATTCACCGGAAGAAGAGTGTTTGAGACGGAACATAAAAAACAAAGTAAAACTCAATACTTTTTACTACAAATTTTTCCAAAAAAAAGATATTTAGAAAATCAGTATCCATATTTAAGAACGCATCCTTGGTTACTTCCTTAAGCTTGGTTGGTTAGAATAATAAAACAATTGTTCAAACCTAAAAATACTAAGCAAAGAATTAAAGCAATTACTAACGATGATAATGTATTGTTAACTAAAGAAGTATATGATTATTTTGGTATTTAAAAATAGGAAAAAATAATTCAAAGAAACAATATTTTAATAATTACTTATTATTAAGTGATATACTATAAAAAAACAATTTGGATGTT
>NZ_JHXL01000003.1 GCF_000687735.1 Acholeplasma equifetale ATCC 29724
ACAGATTATTTATCAGGTAATTTATCATACGAGAAGTTAGTTCGCGAGGATAAGTCAACAGGTATTGACTATATACCTACGGGTGGAGTTACATCTGCAGTTGTTAACCTTTTAGAAGCTCAAAAATTAAAGGATTTAATAGCTAAATTAAAAGGATTATATGATTATGTTTTAGTTGATAGTCCTCCGGTTATTGCAGTTTCTGATGCGCTATACATTTCTAAATTGGTTGATGGTGTTATCTTTGTTGTTTCACAACATGAAGCAAAACGATCAATTATTAATGAAGCTATTCAAACTTTAAGACAAAATAACGTGAATATCATAGGTACAATCTTTAAACAAGTAAATGTACGTGATTCAGAACTTTATACATATGCATATAGTTATGAATACGGCTACTTAAATCCCAAAAACAAAGATTAAGGTTTAATTAAGTTATGTTTGATATTCATAACCACATTTTACCGAATGTTGATGATGGTTCTAAATCAATCGAAGAATCTTTATTGATGATTGATATGCTTTATCAACAAGGTATTAAAAAAATTGTTTTAACACCTCATGTTCAAAATAGCGTACAAAAAGTATCATCCAAATTATTTCCAGAAAAGTTTAATGCCTTTAAAGATATCGTTAAATCGCATAACCCAGATATTGAATTATATTTAGGTTATGAAGTACGTTACGATCCATCAAAAAATACAGATTATGAAAAATTTGTATTTCAAGGGTTTAGTCAAAAATATCTTTTAATCGAATTTTCAACAAAAATAGAAGAACCAATTGTTGATATAATGTATAATTTAAAAGCAAAAGGATTTCAACCAATATTAGCACATCCTGAAAGATATATATATATTAATGAAAAAGATATTGCACGAATGAAACAAGATGGTATTTTAATCCAAGTAAATGCAAATGCAGTTTTGGGTATTGATGGTAGAATATATAAAAAGCGTGCATTAAAGTTTTTAAAACTACAATTAGTAGATTTTATAGCAACCGATGCACATAATAGTACAGATAGAAAACCTAATTTAGGATTAGCACTTAAAAAGGTTTCTAAAATTTTTTCAAATAAGGAATTGTGAGGGGAAAAAATGAATCCATTTGTAATCGTAACAGATTCAACTTGTGACTTACCAGATCGTATTGCACAAGAATATAACCTAGTTGTTATGCCGTTAAAGTTTCATTTAGGGGAAACAGCATATGTGAATTATTTAGATAATCGCGAATTAGATCCTAAAGAATTTTATGATTTACTTCGTGGTGGTGCCAAACCAACAACATCTCAAATTAACCCAGATGAATATGTTGAAACATTAACACCAATTTTAAAGGAAGGTAAAGATGTTTTAATTCTTTCATTCTCAAGTGCATTATCAGGTACTTTTAATAGTGCTAGAATTGCAAAAGAAATGTTATTAGAAACATTCCCTGAACGTAAAATAATGCTCATTGATACAAAAGCAGCTTCATTGGGTGAAGGGTTATTAGTTTATCAAACAGCAAAAGAAGTTAAATCAAAAAATTTATCATTAGAACAAGCTTATGAATTTGCACTTAATTTAGCACCACAAATCGCACATTGGTTTACCGTTGATGATATCGAACATTTAGTTCGTGGTGGTCGTATTACTAAAACTGCAGGTATTGTTGCAAAACTTGTAAATATTAAACCAGTCATGCATGTAAGTGACGAAGGTAAACTTGTTGCACGCCAAAAAGCAATAGGACGTAAACGCGCAATAAAAGCGTTAGTTGATGAAATGGAAAAATCAGCTAAACCTGGTAAACAAGTTGTCTTCATTGGACATGGTGATGATTTAGAAAGTGCTGAAATGTTAAGAGATTTAATTCGAGCTAAATTTGATGTTGAAGAATTAGTTATCCATATGATTGGACCAGTTATTGGTAGTCATGCTGGACAAGGTGTGTTAGCACTATTCTTCATTGGTCAAAATCGATAAAATAAGAAGATGTCTTAAGACATCTTTTTTTTGTTTTAATATATCTATTCTCTAAAGTTTGTTATAATAGATAATAGTCAATGAATAATATAAATGGAGTTTATATGCAATTTACAGTATTAATGTCGGTTTATCATAAAGACCAACCAAAATGGCTAGAAGAAGCACTAGATAGCATTCTAAATCAAACACTTATGCCAAATGAAGTTTTAATTATGATTGATGGGCCTATAGGTGAATCTTTAAATGACGTTTTAAATCAATATAAATCAAAATATAGTATTGTAAGAACACATCAACTTGAAAAAAATATGGGTTTAGGTTTAGCATTAAAAATGGGTGTTGAACTTGCTAGTTACCCACTTATTGCTCGTATGGATTCTGACGATATATCAATACCTACTCGATTTGAACAACAAATCAAACATTTTTCATTATATGATGTTGATTTAGTAGGTTCTGTAATTTTAGAATTTGAAGATAAACCTGAAACTTCAAATATTATTCGTAAATTACCAGAAAAACATGAAGAAATTGTTGAATTTAGTAAAAAACGAAATCCAATTGGACATTCTTCGGTCATGTTTAAAAAAGAAGCAGTTTTAAAAGCTGGTAATTATAGAGATTACTATTTAGTTGAAGATTATGATCTTTGGATACGAATGATTGAAACAGGTTCAAAAATGTATAATTTTCAAGAACCAATCACATATATGAGAATATCAAAAGATTTTTATAAACGTCGTGGTGGTTTAAAGTATTATAAATCTATACATAGATTTAAAAAAGAAATGTATAAGAAAAAATATATTACTTATCCTCAATATCTAAAAACAAACTATGCATCATTTATTGTAACGATGATGCCAGGATTTTTAAGAAGTTGGATCTATAAAAAATTATTAAGAAAGAAAAAGTGATTAAATGTCATTAAAAATATATATTGCAGCTCATAAACCATATCCAAAATTAACTAAGTATATTGATGATGCCTATCAATTTATTCAACCTGGTCAAAAAGGAAAAAAGCTTATCGAAGGTTATATTTCTGATGATTTTATAGGTTCAATAAGTGATAAAAATCCATATTATAGTGAACTTACTGCATTATATGCAATTTGGAAAAATTTAAAATCGGATTATGTTGGATTAGTTCATTATCGTAGAATATTTTCAAATAAGAAAATCACATTATTTAAGTATCAAGGATTAAAAAAAGAAAAAGCTTTAAAAATACTAAAAAATTACGATATGATCTTACCTTTAAAAACTTATTTAAGAAAAACTAATTATAAAAACTATGAAGAAAATCATTATATTGATGATTTATTAAAAGTTGAAGCAATCATTAAAAACTTATATCCTGATTATTTAGATGCGTATTATACATTTTTAAATCAAAAAGAAGCGTATTATTATAATATGTTTGTAATGAAATGGGATCTTTATGATCAATATATGAAATTTATGTTTGATATATTATTTGAACTAGAAAAAGCTGTTAATATAGAAAATTATGATGACTATCAAAAACGTATTTTCGGATTTATTTCTGAAAGATTATTTAATATATGGTTAATTAAAAATCAGCCAAGAGTAAAGGAAATGGATGTAATTTTAATTGAAAAAAATCCATTTGTTGTTACAATGAAGAGGTTTTTATCTAGAATATTTGGAGCATCAGGGAAGGTTAAATGATGAAAATAAAAATATTACATATATTAACTGAATTACAACTTACAAATGGTGTAACTAGTTATGTGATGAACCATTATGAGCGATTAAACCATGAAGAATTCGAAGTGGATTTTTTGATTGTGGGTAAGGCAGATCAAAAATATATCGAAATGATAGAAAAAAATCAAGATAGAATTATTTATGGCATCGAACCAAAGGTTAAAAACTATAAATTAATGAAAAATCATGCGAAAAAATTATTTGATGAAAAAATATACGATATTATACACTCACATGTATTTAATTGGAGTGTTCCGTATTTAAAAGAAGCAAAAAAACGTGGGATAAAGATTCGTATTTTACATGCGCATGCTACACAAAGCTCACCATCACTTATTAAACGTATTCGAAATGGTTTATTAATTCCTAAAGCGTTAAGCTTTGCTAATCAATATTGGAGTTGTAGTAAAGTTGCTGGGGATTTCTTTTTCAAAGACAAACCATATTATTTATCGCATAATGCAATAAACGCTGAAAAATTTTTATTTAATGAAGAGAATAGAAGTGATATAAGACAGTTATTAAATATTGGAAATGATAAAAAAGTAATTGGTTTTTTTGGACGATTTGATGATCAAAAAAATCCATTATTTATTTTAAAAGTTTTCCAAGAAATTGTTAAAAAAGATTCTAATATTTATCTATTAATGGTAGGCTCAGGAAAAAGAGAAGCAGAAATATTAAAATGGATTGATAAAGAAAATTTAAAACGAAATGTAATCGTATTTTCTCCAAGAAGAGATATATATAAATTTTATTCCGCAATTGATTTATTATTTTTACCATCCTTATATGAGGGGTTACCAGTTGTAGGGGTTGAAGCTTTATTTAGCAATTTACCACAACTTTACTCAACATATATTACACAAGAAATTAACCTTTTAAAATCTATTAGCTATGTCGATTTATCATTACCAATCGATAATTGGGTTAATAAAGCGATTGAACTGTTAAATAAAGATGTTATACGATTTACCAAAATTGATGAAAGATTAAGTATTTATGATATTCAAAATTCAGCAAAAATTGTTGAAAATAAATATAAGGAACTTATAAAAAATGAAATTTGAGTATGATTATTTAGTTGTAGGAGCAGGTATATTTGGTTCGGTTTTTGCATATGAAGCCAAAAAACGTGGTAAAAAAGTATTAGTCATTGATAAAAGAGACCATATTGGCGGTAATATGTATACAAAAAACATGGATGGTATTCATGTGCATTATTATGGTGCACATATTTTCCATACATCAAATAAAGAAATTTGGGATTACATTAATCAATTTGCTGAATTTAATAATTACATTAACTCACCAATTGCTAACTATAAGGGAAAACTATATAATCTACCATTTAATATGAATACTTTTTATCAACTTTGGGGAACAAAAACACCAAAAGAAGCAATGGATAAAATTGAAGAAGATAGAAAAAATCATTTTGTAGAAAATCCAAAAAATTTAGAAGAACAAGCAATTAATTTAGTTGGATTAGAAATTTATGAGAAATTAATTAAAGGCTATACAGCTAAACAATGGGGGAAAGATCCAAAAGATTTACCAGCATTTATTATTAAAAGATTACCTTTAAGATTTACATATAACAATAATTATTTTAATGACCGATATCAAGGTATTCCTATTGGCGGATATACTCAAATATTTGAAAAAATGTTAGAAGGCATCGAAGTTAGACTTAATACAGACTTTTTTGAAAATAGAGAAAAATTTGAGCATATTGCAGAAAAAATACTTTATACAGGTGCAATTGATGAATTTTTCAATTTTGAGTTTGGACATTTAGAATATCGTTCATTAGCATTTGATCATCAAGTATTGGATGTTGAAAATTTTCAAGGAAATGCAGTTATAAATTATACTGATTTAGAAACACCTTATACTAGAATTATTGAACATAAACATTTTGATGATGCAAAATCAAAACATACCGTTATTACATATGAGTATCCTAAAAAATATGAAATTGGTTCTGAGAAATATTATCCAGTGAATGATGATAAAAACAATGAAATTTATAAACGTTATAAAGAAAAAGCAGCAAAAGAGTCTAAATACTTATTTGGTGGTCGACTAGCTGAGTATAAGTATTATGATATGCACGCAGTCATCATAAGTGCTTTGGCGATGGTGAAAAATGAATTTAGAGACAAAGAATAGTTTATCAAAAAACTATATTTATAATTTAATTTATCAAGTATTAGTGGTAATCATTCCACTAATACTTATTCCGTATATCTCTAGAACACTTCAACCAACTAATGTTGGTGTTTATTCATTTGCTCATTCTATTACAACGTATTTTAGTCAGTTTGCTCTACTGGGGGTAAACTTATACGGAACAAAAATTATAAGTACAAAACGCGATAAACCAAATGAATTAAAGAAAAATTTCTGGGAAATTTTCGTAGTTAAAGGTATTGTTGCAATAACAATAATCTTACTTTTTTATACGTTCTTTACGTTCTTATATGATTTACCTTTGTTTAGTGTAGATGGAAATTTAATCTTCGAACATCCAGAAATTTATTATATTTTTGGGATCATCTTATTTTCAAATTTTATTGATATTACGTATTTATATACAGGTACAGAAAAATTTAGTAGTATTGTTATTCGTAATTCAATGATCAAAATACTCACATTAATTTTTGTATTTGTATTTGTTAGAAAATCAGAAGACTTATGGGTATATGCATTAATCATGGCATCAGGTGAACTCATAGGTCAAGCCATTTTATGGTTTGGTTTAATGAAAACACCACTTTTTATTAAAGATGAAAAAATAGAAGGATTTCATCCTTTCTCTCATCTTAAAGGTTTATTTACGTTATTTTTACCACAAGCAATTATTTTACTTTATACAAGTTTAAATGTTGTAATGATTGGTATATTATCTAATGAACAAGAAGTTGCGTTTTTTGATATGTCATCAAAAATCATTAATACCGTATTAGTGATAGCAACCGCTTTAGGAACAGTTGTTGTTCCAAGAATTAGCGCTTTATTTGAAGAAAATGATTTTGAAAAAATCAAAGATATTCTTAAAAAAGCTATTCAAATATCGACTTACCTATCATTTCCTATGATGTTTGGATTAATTGCTTTATCTTATGAATTTGTACCATGGTTTTTTGGAAATGAATTTGAACCTGCAATCATTGTTTTATCACTTTATACAATTAAAGTTGTTTTTGTAACAATTACAAATGTTATAGGTATTCAATATTTAATACCAACGAATCAAAATAAAAAGTTTACATATTCAGTTTTAGTAGGTGCTGTAATTAATCTTATTTTAAACATCATATTTATTAAAAATTATGGAGCAGTAGGAGCAGTTATTGGTTCACTCATTTCTGAATTTGGTGTATTGATTTATCAATTAATATCAACTAAAAATGAAATACCATTTGCAAAATATATTATGCAAACTTATAAGAGTTTATTAAGTGCCCTAGTAATGTTTGGAGTAGTATATTTCGTTAAGATAAGTACATATGACACTTTACTTCACTTTATGATGAATATTTTAAAACATGATTTCATAAGTGGATTTATTACATTAGCTTTATACGCAGTATTAGGTATTGTAGTTTATGTAATTACATCTCAACTTTTAAAGAATTCAATTCAAAAAATAATTATTACAAGATCATTTGATAAAATACGTGGAATTTTTAATAAAAATGATTAAGACATCTCAAGTTTTGAGATGTTTTTTTATGGTTTAAACTAAAAAAGAAAATAAAGATATTTGTCATTTTTATAAAAATTCGACAAAAATAATCAATAAATGGTATACCTAATAAATAGTATGAATGTATTTTTATATAGTATCATTAAAAATCCTGCTTTTAAAAGTTTCATGCTAAAATAAACTTAAAGAGGAAGATTGGGGATTTTGAAAACATTTATTATACGAACATTAATCGTTTTTGGTTTTATTTATGTTATGTTAGCTTCAATAATTATATCAATCACCCATTTATATCAAAGTGATTTTAGTGATAAAGTTGCACTTGAATATGGATATAAAGAACATGATATTGAAGGTATACAAAATCAGTCAAGTTTATTCTACTTTACTGCACTTAATAATCAGATTAATTACCGATTTGGACGAAATATGTCTGGGGCATATAACTTTAATATCATACCGCCGATTTATCAAGGTGAAACAGAAGGTTCACTTATTCAAGGTGAACGTTATCAGTACACAATGTATCTTAAGGAATATGGTGTAGAGGATTGGTTTGATCCAAAATATGAATTACCTGAACTAGATTCTGAAGGTCTTTATACAGGGAAATATTTCTTCATTTTAAGTCAAACAACGCGTCCTATAACAAGAGAGTTCGCGATTGTTATTAAACCTATAACACAGTCAGGATCATGGGGATTAAATGATGAAAATACTTCATGGGATCAACAAAAAAATAAGGCTTAACTATTAAAAGTTAAGCCTTTTTCTTATTCATTACGAACTTTTCTAATAAACATAAGTATTTCTTTTTTTAGTTGACGTTCAAGTGTTGTATGCTTACCATTTAACGTAACAAATGTTACACGGAGTGTTACTTGATGTAATAATGAATCTACAACTCCGACCAATTTTGGAGCTTCAAGCATATTTACATTATCGTTAAATTGATTTAAGATAGCTTTAAATTGATCAGTTTCAAAAAGATTTAAATCAAAGTTTGGTGATACTTGGAATTCAACAACTCCAACACTCTCACCAATTGAGAACTGAGTAATTGTACGAATATCACCATTATTAATCAAACGAACTTCATTTTTATAATTGACAATTTTAGTACGGCGAATACCAATATCGATAACAGTTCCTTTGAAATTATTTACCTCGATGATATCACCAACATTAAAAGCTTGTTCGAAAATGATGAAAAAACCACTAATTAAGTCTTTAATAAGTTCTTGAGCACCAAATCCAACAGCAAATCCTAATATACCAGCACTGGCTAATATAGGTGCTACATCAAACCCCATTTCTAATAAAATCATCATTATGATGATAAACCAAAATACATAGCGAGTAATTGAAATGACTAAAGCAGCAATTGTTTTTTGACGTTTAACAAGTCGTTTTTCTTTAGCTTTCATGCGTGCGACTAAAAACTTTGTTATAAAGTGAACAAGATAACCAATTAAACACCAAACTATAACCATTAAGACTTTTACAATTAAATTTGTAAGTTGAGTTTGATTGGATAACCATTCAGAAAATAAATTTGATAAAAATTCTCTTATTATATCCATAAAAAAACACCTCTTTACTGATAATAATATACCATACTTTAGAGGTGTTTTTGTTATATTCGTTAAAATGCAGGAATTGCAGCGTAACCGTAATTATCAATAATCCATTGTTTCACTTTTTCACTTGTTAAAATTTCAATGAATTTTTGAATTCTTGAATCATTTAACATAGAACTTCTTACAACAAATGAAATTGCATAGGTTTGAGTAATTTCATTGATTTCTTCATTAAATAGGAATTCGCTATCATCACCTAAATTAATAGCTGTTTTAGCATAACTAGGATACATGATTGCTAAACGTTTACCACTATCGCGATATTTAAAAGCAGTATCTAGTAATCCGTGTTGTTCAAATTTTAAATTTTTCGGATTTGATACAATGTCATCTAATGTCGCATCAGTGGTTTTACCTTCTTTTAAAGTGATCAAACCAGCACTTTGTAAGAGTAGCAATGCTCTTGATGTATTAACAACATCAATAGGCATATAAATAGTTTCGTTTTCTTCAATATCTTCAACAGATTCGTAGTAAGCACTATATAACGCAAATTTTGAGTGATATACAGGTTGAGCAACAACTAAATCAGCATTTTGTGCGTTATTAAAGAAATTCATAAAATGTTGATGTTGAATTAAATTACCATCCATTTCATTTCTAAAGAGAAGTGCGTTTTGAGCATTGTAGTCCATTTGAAGTTTACGAACCTTTATACCTTCTTTTTCTAAATCGGATTCAATTAAATCAACAATTTGTGGCATTGGATAAAAATCAACACCAATGATAAGTGCATCATCATTACTACATGAAATAAGTAATAATGATAATAATAATGTAAATATGATGTATAGTTTCTTCATGTTATAAACCTTTCTTTTTCTTTTTGTTATAATGATTTGCAAGTATAGAACCAAGTAATTGGATAAACTGTACTAATAGAATGATAATAATGATTGAAAACCACATGAGTTCTTCACCGACAGGAGAATAATAACCCATTTGAATTGCAGTAAAACCCAATCCACCACCACCAATTATATAGACGACGGTAGAATATGCTAATAAACTAATTAAAGATGAAGTGTAACCGAGTATTAAAGAACTCTTAGCTTCTTTGAAAATAAAATATTTAAATAATTGGAATTTTGATGCACCATATGCATAAGCTAAATCAAAAATATAAGGATTTAAATCAATAATCGATTGCTCAACGAGTCTTGCGACTGTTGCGATGCCAATTAAACTTAATGAAAGTATGGATGGGATAAAACCAATACTTGTACCAAATAATGTATAAGATACTGGGATAATTAAGATCATAAGAAGTATAAATGGAATTGAACGAATGATACTAACACTGATAGATAAGAACGATGCTATCCATTTATTTTGATAAGGGCGATTTTTTCCATAAAGAGCAAGTATAAAACCAACAATTGTGCCAAGTGGTAAAGAAATTAGAAATGAAATAAGTAATAGGTATAATGTTTCAATAGTCGCTTGTGTAAGATCACTTTGAAGTGAAAATGTTATGATTGCCATAAAAGTTCCTCGTAAGTATATGATTTTAATTTGTGATTACTTATTTTTTCTATGCGTTTAACTTTACCATTTTCAAGCAACATGACACGCTCACATAAATATTTAATTGCATCAATTTGATGTGATATAAAAATGATTGTTGGTTTAAATGTTTTATGGATTTTTAATATTAAATCTAAAATATCAAAACTTGTTTCTAAATCTAAAGAAGAAGTGATTTCATCTAAGAATAATATATTAGGTTCTGTCACTAAAGCTCTTGCAATTGAAATTCTTTGAGCTTCACCACCAGATAGAGTAATTGGATATTCATTTGCTTTGTGACTTAATCCAACAAACTCTAACATTTCTTTGGCGCGTTTAATTTGAACGTCTTTTGGAACCTTTAAGATTTTTAAAGGTAATAAGATGTTGTCTAAAACAGTCAAATTATATAATAAAGAAAAGTTTTGATATACAAAAGATGTTGAACGTAAAAATGTTGTCTTTTCTTTTGTGTTGAATGTTAAAGTGTTCTTATTATCTATAAAATATTCGCCGGTATCTGGTTTTAATTGAAGTGATAAAATCTTTAATAAAGTTGACTTACCTACACCGCTTTTACCAACTATTCCAAAGATTTCACCATCTTGAATTTCTAAGTTTATGTTATCTAGTGCAATCTGTTTTTCTTTGTTGGTATAAAAATATTTAGATATATTTTTTAATTTCAACATATAGATCCCTCTTAGTTTCCTACACTATTATACTTAAAAGGATATATGCTATATTCTTAACTTGCATAAAAAACGAAAATATCGTAAATATTATAGTATAATACTAATATAACAGTAAAAAAGAGTTGATAAAAGTGAAAATATCGAAAATAGTTATAAGTAATTATAAATGTATTAAAGAAAGATTTGTTTTAGAACTTGATAATGTATCAACTGCAATATTTGGTAATTTAGGTACTGGAAAAACCACACTTGTTGAATCACTATATGATTTTTATCAAGGCTTTTCAAATGGTTTTAAATATTCTAAAAATCAAGTTGATAATCATACAAAATATACATTTGAATTTCATATTCAAAATATAATTTACGCATACGAAGTAGTCATTAATTTTGAGCGTAATGAAATAGTTGAAGAAATACTATTTAATATATCTAAAAAAGAAATATATTTTAAAAGAAGTTCGAATGATCTTATTTTTTCAGCACTTAAAAAATTATTTAATGAAACAGACTTTTTAAGACTTCAGACATATATGTATGATCTTCGATTTGATAGAAGAAGTTTGATACTATCTGAACTTTATCAAAAAGATTTTAGTGATTCGCCTCAAACGAAGTTTATAGACTATATTGGTCAATTAATTCATAAAATGTATATTGATTATGATAATGATTTTATTAAATTTTATTCGAACATTACTGATAGTCACTATAAAGAATTGATTCAACTTTTAACGAAATTAAATTTACCAATAGAAGCAATCAAGTATAAAAAATTAGAATTAGATGATTTGAGGATGTTGCTAAATCGACATCGATATGATCATTTAATTGATATGTATCGAAATGAAATGATATTATCGAATAAAAATGAATTTTTCGTATATAGTTATGGATATTTATTAAAACTTAAGGGGCAAAATTTCGATGATTTAGATATCAATATGCTTGAATTTCACTTTAAAGACGAAAGTGTTTTAAATTTTCATCAGTTATCAAGAGGATTAAAAAATCTTTTAATTAAGCTTATGTATTTATTAAGAACTGAAAGAAATGTTTTATATATCGTTGATGATATGTTTGATTCAATTGATTATAAGTTATCTTTAGAAGTTATTTATTATATAAAAGAAAGATTGAAAAACTTCGATTCAGCAATTCTTTTTACAACAAATCAGTATTTATTATTTGATCAAAATGTATTTAATCAAAAAGAGATGTATATATTAGAATACAAGAATAATCTAAGACTTAGTAGGCTTGATACGCTAGGCATTCGAAAAGATAAAAAATTATTAAATTGGTATCTTGAACAATAAAAAAATCGGTTTAATACCGATTTTTATTTTCCAATAATCTCATCAATCATTTTAAGTTCTTCATCAGTAAATTCTAAATTATCTAAAACTTGAAGATTTTCATAAAGTTGAGAAAGTTTAGAAGTAGATATTAAGGTTGATGTCATTTTGGGATTTCTAATGACCCATGCTAAAGCCATTTGTGCGATAGATTGATTGCGTGCTTTGGCAATTACATCTAATTGTTTTAGTTTGTATCTTACTTCTTCAGTAATATCTTTTTTCGTAAACCAAATTGAATTTGGATTGTTAGCTCTTGAATCTTTTGGAATATCATCAATGTATTTATTTGTTAATAGACCTTGTTGAAGAGCGCTATAACAAATTGATCCACCACCTAACTCGTCAAATTGGGTATCTAATAAACCATCATGTTCAATCCAACGATTTAACATTGAATAACTAGGTTGTGTAATCACGTATGGTACATTAAGAACGCGTAAGATTTTGTAAGCTTCTTTAAGCTGTTGACTATTATAATTAGATAAACCAATATATAAAGCTTTACCCTGTAAAACAATATCTCTTAATGCAAGCATGGTCTCATAAAGATCCGTTTCTTCATCAAATCGATGATGGTAAAAGATATCAACATAAGGGATACCTAGACGTTCTAATGATTGATCAATTGAACTCATTAAGTATTTTCTAGAACCACCATTCTGATATGGTCCTTCCCACATTTTAAAACCAGCTTTTGTTGAAATAATAAGTTCATCTCTATAAGGTAATAATACCTCTTTTAAAATTCTTCCAAAAACCATTTCGGCATATCCTGGAGGTGGACCGTAGTTATTTGCTAAATCAAAATGAGTAATGCCGTGATTAAAAGCTTCGATAATCATTTTCTTACAAAGTTCATAATCGTTATCTTTAGAAAAATTTTGCCATAAACCAAAAGATAAAACCGGAAGCTTAAGTCCGCTTTTTCCGAGTTTACGATAAATCATTTTATTGTATCGATCAGGATTAATCATATTACACCCCTTTTTTATTATTATATATTGAAAAAATAAAAAAAGCCATTGCTGGCTTTTCATGAATTAGCAATTTCTTGAACTAAATAAGTAAGTATTTCAACAGCTTTTTCCATTTGGTTGATACTTGCAAATTCTAAACGACCATGGAAATGGAATGCACCTGTTCCAAGGTTTGGACATGGAAGACCGCCATATGTTAGTCTTGCACCATCGGTACCACCACGAATGGCTTCAAATTTTGGAGTTATGTTTGCTTTTTTAGTTGCATTTACAGCGTAATCAATAATATACATGTTTTTCTTTATAATTTCAGCCATGTTTAAATATTGTTCTTTAATGACTAGTGATACGGCTTCGTATCCATATTTTTGATTTAAGTAATCTTTTATTACGTTGAATTCATGAATTTGTTGTTTAAATTCATCTAAATTGTGATTTCTAATAATATATTCTGCAACTGCATATTCAACAGAACCTTCTGTTCTTGTTAAGTGGTTAAAACCTTCATAACCTTCAGTAAAAGCTGGATTTTTAAATGTTGGTAACATATTAAAAAATTCCATACTTAAATGCTGAGCATTAATCATTTTATTTTTTGCAGAACCTGGATGAATGGACTTTCCTATAAATGAAACCTTAGCAGAAGCGGCATTAAAGTTTTCGTATTCAATGCCTCCAACTTCAGAACCGTCCATTGTATACGCAAATTGTGCTTTGAACCAGTCGTAATTAAAACGATCCGCACCTTTACCAATTTCTTCATCAGGAGTGAAGCAAATGTAAATATCACCGTGTTCAATTGAAGGGTTTTCAATTAAACGTTCGATTAATTCCATAATTTCTGCAACACCAGCTTTATCATCAGCTCCAAGCAACGTATTACCATCGGTTGTAATAATATCATCACCGATAACTTTAGCTAATGAAGGATATTGACTTGGTTCCATACTATAATATTCGTTTAATTGAATTAAAGAACCATCATATTTTTTAATGATTTGTGGGTTAACAGGATAACCTGGTGCATCAAAAGATGTATCAACGTGAGCGATTAATCCAAAAGCTGGAATATTTTTTTTAGAATTTGATGGTAATTTAGAATAAACATAGCCGTCTTTATCTAAAAATGCATCTAATCCCATCGCTTTTAATTCATCAACTAACATTTTTGATAAGTTTAATTGTTTTGCTGTTGATGGAAAAGTATCTGAATTTGGATCAGATTGTGTATCAATTTTTACATATCTTATAAATCTATCAACTAATCTTGACATAATATCACCTTACTATTTTCTAACTGTTATTAATTATATGCTAAATTAATTAAAAAATCAAAAAATCGAAGTCTAAAAAAGGTAAAAATAAAAAAAATTAATCGACAAATTAAAAAAATTAATTTTTACTTTATCATTTTTGTTGACAACCCATAAAAAAATAAATAAAATTAAACTATCAATTAAAAAAATTAAGGAATTAATAGATAAAAATGAAAAAAATTAAAATATTGAAAAAATTATCTAAAAGAAAATTATCAATTGAAGAAACTTATCAAAAGTTATTTATTGATCAAAAATATGTGAAACAAAAGCGATCAAAAGTAAAGATTCATATAAAAATTAAAGAACATCGATTAATTAGCTTCTTTATAAATTTTATTTTTATCTTTCCAATTTCTATAAAAAGAATTAGTAAAATTCTAAAGAAAAATGAGAATTTTGAATTTGATATGACAGATATTGAAGAATTATTAAATTGTAAAGGGGTATCAATTGAGGTTATTAGTGATGAAGCAAATATTAATATAAAAACAGTATAGAAAGAGGTAAAAAAATGAAAAAGAAAATGCCAGTTATTACTTGTTGTCCAATTTGTAATCATGATTTACATATTACACAACTTAAATGCGATCATTGTGAAACAGAGATTAAAGGTGAATTTACATTCTCTAAATTTAATTATTTAGATTCAGAAACGCTTTATTTTATTGAATTATTTATTAAAAACAGAGGAAATATTAAAGCTGTTGAAAAAGAAATGAATGTTAGTTATCCAACAGTTAAGAAATATTTAGAAGAAGCAATTATATCTTTAGGGTATACAGTTGAGGAAGACGATGAAAAAGTAGAAGAAATATCGAAAAATATTCATTTAAGTATTTTAGATCAAATTAAAGAAGGTCAACTTAAAGTTGATGAAGCAATTGAAAAAATTAAAAAATTAAAAGGAGAATAAACATGGCTGATTTATTAAAAGAAGAAAGAATGAAAATTTTAGAATTATTAAAAGAAGGGAAAATTACCGCTGAAGAAGCAGAAAAATTATTAGAAGCTTTAAGTGATTCAAAAAATGAAAAAGTTGAATCAAATAAAAAGAATCCATTTAAAATGTTAAAAGTTCTAATTGATTCTGAGGATGGCGATAAGGTTAGAATTAATATACCTATTGAATTTGCAAAACTTCTTAAGAATGGTAAATTTGGAAATGTTAACCTTGATGATTTTGAAATAGATGTGGATTCAATTGTATCAATGGTTCAATCCGGTGTTAATGGAGAAATCATTAATATTGAATCAGAAGATGGCGATATTGTAAAAATTATAGTAGAATAATTACAATATGCTTTGAGGAAAGAACTTAATTATTTTAAGTTCTTTCTTCATAAAATAGGTAGAAAAGGAAAATGCATTATGATATTTTTAAAACACTTCCGTCATTACTACATTAAATATGGGTGGGCATTTTTATTAGGAATTTTAATATTGGTTGGAATTGACTATTTTCAATTAGAAATACCTAGAATGCTTAGAATTATTGTAGATGGTGTAGATCCTGAAAAACCCGTTTTTACAAATGTTGTTGAGATTATGCCAATTATTAATTATGTTGTAATGATTGTTATTGGTTTGAGTTTAGGCCGATTTTTATGGCGTTATTTACTATTTGGTACAGGACGAAAAATAGAAACAGATATAAGACAAGAGATGTTTGAACATGCGACTCGCCTTGGACAAAACTTTTATTCAAAAGAAAAAATTGGTGGATTAATGAGTTATTTTATTAATGATTTAAACGCTGTAAGAGAATTATATGGTTTTGGATTATTAATGTTAGTTGATGGCGTAGTATTAGGATTATTTGTTTTATATCGTATGTTTAATTTAGACTGGCTAATGACATTATATGCATTTATACCAATTGCATTAGTTGGTGTATTAGTATTTTTTATTAACATACGTATGGAACAAAAGTTCAAACAAAGACAAGAAGCTTTTGAAAAAATGAGCGATTTTACTCAAGAGTCATTTACAGGTATTCAAGTTATTAAAGCTTATGTTCGTGAAATGAGAGAAGCATTAACATTTAAGAAAAAATCTCAAGAAGTTTCTGATAAAACAATTGATCATATGCGATATGCAGTGATTGTTAACAATATTATTGATGCAATGATTTCATTAGTTGTTATCGCAATTATTGCATATGGATCATATTTAATGGCAAGAACAGAATTAACTGGTGGACAATTAACAGAATATATTTCATATTTCTTCACATTATTATGGCCTGTATTTGCTATTGCATCTTTCTTGAACTTAAATGGACAAGCTCAAGCATCAGCAAAAAGAATATATAAGTTTTTAGAATCACCTATTGATATTTTTGATAAAGATGACGCCATTGATGTTTCAGAATTAAAAGGTGGTATTAAGTTTAATCATTTAACATTTAAACATGAAGATAGTGAAGAGCCTGTTTTAAAAGATATTAGTTTTGAGATTAAACCAGGCGAAATGGTTGGCATACTTGGTAAAACAGGTAGTGGTAAATCGACCATTGTTGAACTTTTATTAAGAACATATAATGTTGATGATCAAATGATTTATTTTGATGATTATGATATTAATCAAATTAAAGTTAAATCTCTAAGAAGTCATATTGGTTATGTTCCACAAGATAATTTTTTATTCTCAGATACAATTAAAAATAACATTGGGTTCGCATTTGATTCTATTGATGATGAAAAACTAATTGAAGTAGCAAAACTTGCAGATATTCATGATAACGTCATGGAATTTCAAGATCAATATGAAACAATATTAGGTGAACGTGGTACAACTGTTTCTGGTGGTCAAAAACAAAGAATATCAATTGCTCGTGCATTAGCTAAAGATCCAACAATCCTAATACTCGATGATTCAGTTTCAGCAGTTGATACTAAAACCGAAGAAGCAATTATATCTAATCTTAGAAAACTTAGAAAAGGTAGAACAACAATCATGATTGCTCATCGTATATCTACAGTTAAAAAGTTAGATAAGATTGTGTTACTTGATCAAGGGAAACTTATTGGTTTTGGAACTCATAAAGAATTATTAAAACAAAATAGTGTCTATCAAGACATGGTCAAACGACAAGAATTAGAAGCTTTAGTAGGGGAGGTATAACGATGAGAGACTTTGCAGATCAACACGAAGCACGTCGTGATTCTCAACTAACTAAAAGACTATTAGGGTATGTTAAACCATATATAGGTCAATTTATATTAGTTTTCTTCTTAATGATTTTCTCAGTTGCAACTTCAGTTATATTACCTTCTGCAACTGGGATTGCAATTAACGTGATGAATGATTCAAACATAACTTATGAGGATAAAATTATATTTATCATCATAGGAACTTCATTATTAGTGGTAGTCTTATTTGTATCAATTATCATTAATTATTTTTTAACAATGATCCTACAAAAAATTGGACAAAAAATTACTCATCAAATAAGAACAGAAGTATTTACACATATTCAAAACTTATCAATTGGACAAATTAATATGTTACCTGTTGGGAAACTTGTTACGCGAGCTACAAACGACCCAGGTAATATAAGTGATATGTTTACGAACTCAATTGTTAATTTAGTTCGTTACATCTTAATGATTTTAGTTATGGGGGTTGCATTATTTGTTATTGAATGGAAAATGGCTTTAATAACAATGATAACAGTACCGTTCATTATTACAGCATCATTATTATTTAGAAAATATTCAAGAAAAGCATATAGAGAAGTAAGAAATAACGTTTCAGAAGTTAACGGTTACTTATCTGAAAACTTATCTGGTATGAAAATTACACAAGTATTTAATCAGCAAGATAAGAAAATACAACAATTCAATAAAGTCAATAAAAACTTACAAAAAAGTTATATCAAAGAAATTTTAGTATTTGGTATCTATCGACCAATTATTTGGTTATTATCAATGGTTGCAACCATCTTAACAGTATATTTAGGTGCAGAGAATATATTAACAGGTGGTGGATTGTCAATTGGTGCATTCGTATCATTTTATGTTTTTGTTGGTCAATTTTTTGAACCAATTCAACAAATAGCTGAACAGTTTAATACACTTCAAAATGGCTTTGCAAGTGCAGAAAAGATATTTGATGTATTAGATACTAAACCCGATATTGAAGATGAAGAGGATGCTATTGAATTAAATGAATTTAAAGGATCAATTGAATTTAAAGATGTATGGTTTAGTTATATACCTGATGAATGGGTGTTAAAAGGAATATCATTTAAAGTTAATCCAGATGAAACTGTAGCATTTGTAGGTGCAACAGGTTCAGGGAAAACAACTATCCTACAATTAATTGTTAGAAACTACGATATTCAAAAAGGCGAAATTTTAATCGATGGTATTGATATTAAAAAAATTAAACGTTCATCACTAAGAAAATTTGTTGGTCAAATGTTACAAGATGTATTTTTATTCTCTGGTACAGTCAAAGATAATATTACATTATTCGATGATTCAATCAGCGATGAGAGAGTTATTGAAGCTAGTGAATATGTTGGTTTAAATCATGTACTTAATCGCTTACCTGATGGTTTAAACCATGAAGTTAGAGAACGAGGGAATAATTTCTCAAGCGGTGAAAGACAATTAATTTCATTTGCTAGAGCAGTTGTTTATAAACCATCATTGATGATTTTAGATGAAGCAACAGCGAATATTGATTCAGAAACTGAAGCAATTATTCAAGAGTCTTTAAAGAAGATGATGAACATTTCAACAATGCTAATTGTGGCTCATAGATTATCAACAATACAACATAGTGATAAAATAATAGTGATGCACAAAGGTGAAATCAAAGAAATGGGTAATCATCAAGATTTGCTTAAACGTAAAGGGTTGTATTATAATCTATATCAACTACAATATGATAATCAGGAGGTCATAGAAAGTGTTTAATTTAACAAAAGAGCAATTACATGAATTGTTACAGTTAGGGTTAGAAACAGGTGCAGATTTTTCTGAAATCTTTTTAGAAGACACTAATCAAAGTTCAATTCGTGTAAGTAATGGTGATGTTATTGCCACATCAACTTCAAATATACATGGTGTAGGTGTTCGCTTATTACAAGGTATTGATGAAGTATATGGATATTCAAATGAAGTGACTTATGAGTCTATTCAAAAATTAATGTTAAATTTGCGTGGATCTTTTAAAGGAGAAGCTCAAAAAGCATTACCACTAGGTGATAAAAAACCATATGTGAATGATATAAAAATTCCAATGGACGCATTATCACCAAAAGAAAAGAGTCAAAAATTAATTCATTTATCTAATTTAATGAAAAATTATGATGATAGAATCATTCAAGCGGGTACAAATCTTATTGAATGGCATCAAAAAGTTTTAATAGCTAATAGTCGCGGAGTTTATCAAGATGATGAAAGAACATATACACGTGTCTTTTTAAGTTGTGTTGCTCAAGATGGTGACCTTATGCAAGATGGATATGATGCACCAGGACGTAATATGGGATTTGAAATTTTTGATCATATAGACTTTGAAGCACTTGCAAAAGAAGTTGCTCAATCAGCTATCACTTATCTATATGCAGATAATATGGAACCACAAGAAATGCCAGTAGTTATTCATAATGGATTTGGTGGTGTTATTTTCCATGAAGCGGTAGGTCATCCACTTGAAACGTCTGCTGTATCCAAAGGATTAAGTCCATTTGCCGGAAAACTCGGACAAAAAGTAGCATCAGAAGTTGTTACAGCATATGATGATGGTGATGAACCAGGCCAATGGGGGCGTTCAACATATGATGATGAAGGTAACAAAACAAGAAAAAATTTATTAATTGAAAAAGGAATTTTAAAAGGGTATCTTTCTGATTATCGTAGTGGTAAGCGCATGGGCTATGAATCAACAGGTAGTGGACGTCGTCAAAGTTATAAGTTCGCTCCAACTGCTCGTATGAATACAACGTATATTGAAAATGGTACTGATAATTTTGAAGATATTATTAAAGATACTAAATATGGATTGTTTGCTAAAAAGTTAGGTGGAGGAACTGTAAATCCAGCTACAGGTGAATATAACTTCGCAGTATTAGAAGGTTATATGATTGAAAATGGTCAGATTACAAAACCAGTTCGTGGTGCAATGCTTATTGGTCACGGTGCTGAAACTATAATGAATATTGACCGTGTTGCAAACAATAAATCATACGGTCAAGGTATGTGTGGTGCTGGTTCAGGATCAATTCCTGTCGACGTAGGTCAACCAACGATTCGTGTATCTAAAATGCTTGTTGGTGGACAAGGAGGTAAACGTTAATGTTTAAAGAGTGGATTGATTTAGGATTAAAAATGGGTTTTAGCGATATTGAATTTTATTCATCACGCTCAAAAACATTAAGTATAACTGTATATCAAGGAAAAGTTGAAAATTTTGAAAATTCAGATGTTACAGGGGTTAGAGTTCGTGCTATTTATGATGGCAAATTAGTATCTGGAAGAATTGAAGATTTAACACCAGAAGGAATGAAAAGTTTCTTTAAAAAATTAAAATTAAATGCAGAAGCATTAACTGTTAAAGAACCAGCAATTATTTTTGAAGGTTCTAAAGAATATCCAACAATTAAAGAAAATAATTATAATTTCGATCTTATTCCTGTTGAAAAGAAAATTGAATATTTAGTTCAATTAGAAAAAGAAGTATTAAAACATGAATTAGTGACACAAGTTGAATCATCATTTTATGAAGAAAAATATGGTGAAACACATATTGTTAACTCTAAAGGGTTAAATCTTCATAAGAAATTTAACTTAGCATACGCTGGCGCATCAGCTATCTTTGAAAAAGATGGCGATATCAAAACAGCTTATGAAATAAAATTAGCAAATAGTTTTGAAGAGTTTGATGCAAATACTGAAGCAGAAGCGGTTATTAAAGAAGGTTTATCAAAGATTGGTGGACAACCACTTAAAACTGGAATCTATGAAACTGTGTTTTCTTCAAAACGCTTTGCAGATATGTTACAAGTCTACTCAGGATTATTTTCAGGAGAAGCGGCATATCGTAAAGTTACAGCTTTAAAAGATAAAGTAGGTAAGCAAATTGCGAATTCTAACTTTACACTTTGGGATAACCCATTACACGAATTAACACCATATCCAAATGCATTTGATGATGAAGGTGTTGCATCATTCCCTAAAAAAATTATTGACCAAGGTGTATTTACTGGATTCTTGCATAATTTAAAAACAGCTGCATTACTCAATGAAGCACCTACAGGTAACTCATTTGGTGGTGGTATTGGACCTGCTGGTATGTATTTAGAACCTGGAACTCAATCATTTAATGAACTCATTAAAGATATTAAAGAAGGTTTCTATGTTACTGACTTAGTTGGTTTACATGCCGGTGTTAATGATACATCTGGTGACTTCTCACTGCAAGCTGCAGGTATTTACATTAAAGATGGTAAATTAGATCATCCTGTGAAAATGGTTGTATTATCAGGAAATTGGTTTGAACTCATTAAAAATGTGAAAGCTATTGGTAATGATCTTAAATTCCAATTATCAGGCGTTGGATCTCCAACTGTCTATGTAGGACCATTAAGTGTTGCTGGCGAAGAAAAATAATTAAGAATAAAAGGTACTCAAAATGAGTATCTTTTTTTATGTAAAAAATACATTTTTTCAAATGAAAGCGTTTAAAAAAAACATTTATGTGTTATAATCGGAAATAGATTTTAAATCGTTTTAAGAAATTATCAAAATTAGAGGATGGTGTTAATGTACAAGAAGTTATTGTTTGATAAAATTAAAGAATCTTTTATGGCTGTTTTACCAATGGGAATAGCTGTAGTATTGGTAAGTTTTTTTTCTGGACTTGAAAGTCAATTGATATTTAATTTTGTTGTAGGAGCATTATTATTAGTTTTGGGTTTGGCACTCTTTTCTATCGGTGCTGAAGCTTCAATGATGGATATTGCATCAAAGATAGGTGAGTTTTTAGTTAAAAGTAAAAAATTAATCCTAATTATTGCTATAGTATTTGTATTAGGATTTCTTGTGATGTTTGCTGAACCTGCTTTATATGTGTTAACAGAACAATTTAAAAGTGTTCCCGCATGGTTATTGATTTTAGTTGTATCACTTGGAATGGCCATATTTGTAACGATTGCAGTATTACGTATTATTTTCCAAATATCATTACGTGTTGTAGTTTGGATTGGATATGGATTAGTTTTCTTATTAGGATTAATTGTTACTATAGTTAACCCTGATTTTATTGCAGTTGCATTTGACTCAGGAGCTGTTGCAACAGGACCATTATTAGTTCCATTTATTATGGCACTTGCTTATGGGATTACAAAAAACATTGGAAATAAAGATGCTGAAATGGATTCATTTGGATTAATTTCAATTATTAGCCTAGGACCTATTTTTGCGGTATTAATATTAGGATTATTTAACGATTCAAATGCACCTGATCCAGCATTAATACCTTCAAGTATGTTTGAACTTTTCATGTATTATTTAGGTTCAAATTTCAAAGATATGTTACTTGCAATTACACCATTTGTCGCATTCTTTTTAATTTTCCAATTTACAGTCTTTAAATTTGATATTAAGAAAGTGATTAAAGTATTAGTTGGATTTTTATATATTTATTTAGGGTTAGTATTATTCTTAACAGGCGCTAACGCTGGATTGGTTCAGTTAGCGACAGAACTTGGAAACACAATTGTTCAAGCGGGTGCTAGTTGGATATTAATTCCAATTGGTATGTTGTTTGGATCAATTGTAGTCGCTGCTGAACCTGCTGTAATGGCACTTAATAAGCAGGTTGAAGAAGTATCTGCTGGTGCTGTATCTAAAAAATTAATGATTGCAAGTTTATCTATTGGTGTAGCAATTTCAGTAGGATTAGCGGCAATAAGAGTTTTAACGGGAATAAGTATTTGGTGGATTTTAGCACCAACTTATGCTATTATTTTAGTGTTGCTTATTAAGACACCTAGAATGTTTTATTCAATCGCACTTGATGCAGGAGGTGCTGTATCAGGTGTATTGACAACAACTTTCCTTATGCCTTTTATATTAGGTGCAGGACAAGGTGCTGGTGCAAATATTTTAACTGATGCATATGGATTAGTTGCATTCATTGCAATGACACCAATTTTAACAGTTCAAATCATTGGTTTACTTGTTACTGAACGTCAACGTCGAATAGATCTTGCTTTAGGCGTTGATAATGAGGTTATTAACCTTGAAAGTGAGGATGCATAAAATGAAATTGATGATTATGATAACAAATCGTCATGAATCAGATGCGATTATTAAAGAAATTAGTATAAATGATCATATGTTAAAATCAATTACATTCATGGGTCATGGTACTGCAACAAGTGAAATATTAGATGCTTTAAATTTAGAAGCTTCTGATAAAGATGTTGTCTTGGCAATCGTTGAAGATAATCATGTTCAACCGATATTTGAAATTTTAGAAGAAAAATTCCAATTTTCAAGAAAAGGAAAAGGTGTAGCACTTACAGTAGCATTAAATGGTATTAGTGCACAGACATTTAAACTACTGACAGAAGTCAAAGGAGAAGAGATATAATGGAAAATCAAGTAAATAAATCACTTGTAATCTATGTATGTAATCACGGTTTTGCTTATGATGCAATGAAAGAAGCTAAAAAAGTTGGTGCTCGCGGAGGAACAATTCTTCATGGACGTTCATCTATCTCGCATGAAAAAGCTAAATTTTTTGGATTATCATTGCACCCAGAAAAAGACATGTTATTTATCGTTGTTAAAGAGAATCAAAGAGAAGCGGTTATGAAGGCCTTATGCGATAAATATGGTGTAACAAGTGAAGCTAGAGGTTTATGTTTCTCACTAAAAGTTAGTGATGCTATTGGATTTAGTTTTGAACCTTTAGAATTAGAGCATGAAAACGAATAGGTAAACTTAAAAAAGTTTACCTTTTTTTGTATTCTTTAATCCCTTTTTTACATTGCATGATAAAATATAGTCAAAATAGATAACAAAAGTAAGGTCTTTGCAAATGAAAAAACGATTATCTCCATATGTAATTATTCCGTTATCATTCGTAGTTATAAATTTGATTGGAACTCTAATTTTATATTTACCAATTTCTCATCAAGAAACAGCAGATGTTAAATTTGTTGATGCTTTTTTATTATCGACATCTGCATTGACTGTAACTGGACTAACTTCAATCATGGATATTAGTATGACTTTTAATACATTTGGTAAAGTAGTTATTGCGGTACTCATTCAAATTGGTGGGTTAAGTGTTATTACAATCGGTGTTTTTCTAATGATTTTAATTGGTACAAAAATTAATATTTCAAATCGTCTTCTAATTAAAGAATCGATGAACCAAGTAAGTGCTAAAGGTGCTGTAAAACTTGTTAAAAACATTGTATTAATTACACTATCTATTGAATTCATAGGATTCGTGTTGAATCTGTTTATTTTTATGTCGTATTATCCTTTTTGGGAAGCGGTAGGTTATAGTGCTTTTCATTCGATATCAACTTTTAATAATGCAGGATTAGATATATTTGGAAGTCAGAATATGATTCCTTTTAGTGGTGAAATTATTTTATTAATCATTTCAATGATAATGATTATGATTGGTGGGTTAGGCTATGTTGTTATTTATGATATTCTCACCAAAAGAAGGTATAAAAAACTTAGCATTCACTCAAAAATTGTATTGAAAGTTAATCTTTGTTTATGGTTATTTGGATTTGTAATGTTTATGATAGGGCAACTTCAAAGTAATCAATATACACCGCTTGAGGCAATGTTTTTAAGTGTTTCAGCAAGAACTGCTGGATTTAAAGTAACGGATATGACAAGTTTATCCACATTGTCAATTGTTGTTTTAGTATTTTTAATGTTTATCGGTGGATCACCTTCATCAACAGCAGGTGGTATAAAAACAACATCTTTATATGTGATTTATAAAAGTATAAAGGGTTATGCATTTGGTAAAAAAACTATAACATATAATCGATATATTGCAGATGAATCAAGATACAAAGTTTATATTTTAGTTACATCAATGCTAGCGATAATATTTACATCAATCGTTGTAATATTAATTATCCAACCACTTTCATTAGAAGAAGTTTTAGTTGAGGCAGTTTCAGCAATTACAAATACAGGACTAAGTATGGACACAACTCAAAAACTATACTCAACATCCAAAGTAATAATTAGTTTATTAATGTTAGTTGGACGTGTTGGTCCATTAACGGTGTTATTAATATTTAATCGAAATTGGCCTTTAAAAGAATCAAAACATGTGAAATATTTAGAAGAAAGAATTATGATTGGGTAGGTGAAAAAGATGAAAAAAAGTATTGCGATTATTGGACTTAGTAGATTTGGCTTAAATTTAGTTCAAAGTTTTTCAAAATTATCAAATGTTGATATTATTGCTATTGATAAAAATAAAGAAGCTGTTGAACATGCAAGTGAAATTATTCCAAATGCATTTATAGCTGATTCAACAGATGAAGTAGCATTAAAAGAATTAGGATTTAAAAATGTGGATCATGCAATTATTGCGATTGGACAAGACAATTTAGGAAATCTTGGTCAAACAATCATGACAATTTTAAAACTTAAAACACTTGGTGTGAGTGAAATTACAGCAAGAGTTGATGATGGTGAATATGCGGAAGTTTTAAAATTAGTTGGAGCGACAAATATTGTTTCCCCATTATTTATCGCAAGTGAGCGTATTGCAAATAAAATTGCTGCTGGAAATGTTGTTGATTATTTCAACATAAAAAGTAATTATGACGTGTTTGAACTTAAGTTACCACCACATTTTAAGCCATTACCGGTTGTAGAATTAGATTCAAGAAGTAAGTTTAAAATTAATATTTTACTTATTGAAAGAGTCAATGAATTAATTACACCAGATAAAGAAACTGTCCTTCAACCAAACGATGAAATATTCATATTTGGTGATAAGAAAAACATTCGTCGTATAGCTGATTTTTTCAATGTATCTGAATAAGGTAAATTCGCGTAAATTGTTTTAAAAAAACAATAAGCATGATACAATATAATGCGTAGGTCACTTTTAAAACAACATAATAAATATTAGATATCATGTATAGATATACATGAGTTTTCATAAATATACATAGACAGGGGGAAACTGTTTTGAGTAAATTACAAGAGATTATTGCTTTAGAGTTAAGCATGAATCAAAAAATTGAAGAAGCTAAAGCAAACGCATCAAAGTTATTAGAATCTAAAAGAAAAGAAGCTCAAAAAGTTTTAGATGAAGATAAAAAAGAAATTGATGCTTATTTAACTCAACTTAAAAAAGATGCTGAAAAACAAATTGATGAACTTAAAGCTCAATTTGAAAAAGATAAAAAAGCACTTCACGAACGTATTCAAAACGAATACCAACAAATTGTAAATAAATATATACAATTACTTAAAGATGAGGTAAATAAGATATGATTGTTCCTATGAAAAAAGCAAAACTCTTTTTCATGGATCAAGAATCTAAAAGAGTTTTAAAGATATTACAATTACATGGCTTAATTATGCCGGATAGTCAGTATCTTCAACAATCAAATCCATCTTTAACTTTAATTGAGACGCAAAAAGCGATTTCTATTATTGAAAAATACTTAAAGAAAAAATCATTTGGTAATAATGAAGTTTTTAATAAAGATGAGTTTATTGAAATTAATGATAAATCAATTCAAGATGTTAAAAATATTTTATCAATCCAAGATGATTTATTGATGCACGAGGATATACTTAAATCTTTAGTAGAAGAAAAGAAAAAAATTACCCCATTCGAAACATTTGATATTCCAATTAAAAATATTTCAATGTTAACAAATCTTTTGGTTGTTATGGGGAAGATTAATATAGAAAAAAAAGATAATTTCTTAGGTGCAATTCAATCATTAGATTTATATTTTGATGAAGTATCCTTAACTGAACATGAATCTTATTTAGCAATTGCAGTACTTAAAGAAGATTATGAAAAATTATCATCAATCATCCGTCAAAGTGGATTCATTGTTGAAACATTTAATTTATATGATGCTAAGTTTAGTGAAGTACTTATTAATTTAAATGAAAAAATACAACAAGAAAAGAAAGCAATTGAAGAAGCTAAAGAAAAACTTGAATCAAATATAGATAAACTCCCTCAATTGAAGTTATTACATGACCAATTATTGAGTGATGAAAAACTAAATGAAATTAAACTTAATTCAACTGAAACGACAAAATACATCGAAGGATGGATTCGTAGTGACCAAGTTGATTTATTAAAAAGATTACTTGATGATGAAAAAATTGCATATGAACTTGACTTAAGAGATCCATTAAAGGAAGAATTAAGTCCAACAGCACTTAAGAATAATACTTTTGTACAACCTTTTGAAAGTATTACAAATCAGTTTTCTATTCCAAATCCTAAAGAAATGGACCCGAACCCAATGATGAGTTTCTGGTATTGGATTATCTTTGGTATCATGATGGGGGATATGGGATATGGATTGTCAATGGTCATTATTTTTGGATTAGCACTTAAGTTTTTAAAACTTAAAGGTACTGTAAAAGATTTAGCTAAAATATTCTTATTTACAGGTTTTACAGCAATTTTAGCAGGACTTATGTTTGGTTCATTCTTCGGAATAACAGTTATAGATAAACCATTATTAGATCCAATAAATGATCCAGTACCAATGCTTATTGTTTCAATAGGGATAGGTATCGTCCATATTATATGTGCTTTAGTGATGAAGTTTATATATTGCATCCGAGAAAAAGATATACTAAGTGGATTAAATGATGCAGTAAGCTGGATATTAATTTTATTAGGTATTAGTTTGTATGCATCAACGATTGCTGGAATTTATAGTGAAACGATGTTACCAATTATTAATTACTTATCCATTGGTATGATTTTATTAGGGGCATTAATTATTGTTTTACTTAATGGCCGAAATTCTAAGAGTATAGCAGGTAAACTTGTAGGGGCATTTACAGGTCTATATGGTTCAACAAGTTATTTATCAGACATACTAAGTTATTCAAGAATTTTAGCATTAGCATTATCTAGTGGTGTTATTGCATATACATTTAACCTTTTAGGAGGAATGGTTTGGAATTCAATCCCGATTTTAGGATATGTATTAGGATTATTGATTTTCATTGTAGGTCACGTATTTAACTTTATTATGGGCTTACTATCTGCATATGTTCATGCGGGAAGATTACAATACTTAGAATACTACGGTAAATTTTATGAAGGTGGAGGGTTCTTATTTGAGCCATTGCAACTTCAACTAAAATATGTATATCAAGTAAATTTAGAAGATAGAAAGAATAAATAGGAGGAAATATACAATGCCATTTGTATTTATGGAATTTGATGGAATGACATGGGCACTTTTAGGTGCCGCTTTAGCAGCAGCATTAGCAGGGGTAGGTTCTGCAATTGGTGTTTCATTAGGAGGTAACGCATCAGCAGGTGTTCTTAGTGAAAAACCCGATTTATTTGGTAAAACTTTAGTCTTACAAGCATTACCTGGTACACAAGGTATTTACGGATTCTTAGTTGCAGTTTTAATGTTAGTTCGTTTAGGTTGGATTACAGGAAATCCAATTGCATTAACTCAAGATCAAGGATTAATGTATTTTGCAGCAGCAATGCCAATTGCAATCGGTGGTTTATTTTCAGGAATTTATCAAGGTAAAGTTGCAGCAGCATCTATTTTAATGACAGGTAAAAGACCAGAATTATCAACACGTGGTATTACTATGACGGCGTTAGTTGAAACATATGCGATTTTAGCATTACTAGTATCTATCTTAATGTGGATTAATTTACCACAATGAGGTTGATAATATGTCTAAACTAGAAGAAAAAATTGTTGCAAAATCTGAAGAACAAATTAAATTTATTAATGAACAAGCAAAAATAGATGCTCAAAAATTGTTTGATAATTTAATCAAACAAGGTAAAAAAGAGTTAGAAGAAACTAAAAATAAACAAACTAAAAAAATAGAAATAGAAGTACATAGTATTAAACAAGAATTAGAACGAGAATTAAGAGATCAAAGTGCTATTGCAAAGCAAGGATTGATTGCTTCAGTTTTTGAAGAAATTCAAAAATATTTAGAATCACTAGATGGTGAAAATTTATTTAATTATTGTTTAAAAGCTATTAAAAATGCTGAAGTTACTGGTAATGAAGTGATGAAAGTAAGCAAAAAAGATTATAACAAGTACTTAAAGGCACTTTCTACACAGACAGGAAGCATTGTTTCATTAGATAAATTAAATGATAAATTGGGAAAAGATTTTAAGTTAACACTTAGTAAAGAACCTGCTTTAATTGAAAATGGTTTTATTCTTGAAGGTGAATATTTTGATTTAAACTTTTCGTTTGATGAAACCTTAGAACAATTAGCTAAGCAATATGAAAAGAAAATTTATGAGGAAATGAATTAATGATGGATTTAACATTTGTTTATGGTCTTATTGCTGCAAAAGAACATATTTTAACTCAAAAGGAAATTGATGGATTAAAAGAATTAGATAAAAATGGTTTTTTAAATGCACTTTATGCTCATCAATTTGGGTTAGGATTTCAAAGACCATTTGAACTCATGATGTTAGAAGAAGAATTAAAACTTAAACAATTTTTAGAATCTGTTCTTAAAGATCAATTATTGTTTAAAGTTTTATATATCAAATTCAATCATTTATTCTTATCAGGTTTACTTAAATCACATCATCTTGGTGTAAAGTTTAATGAATCTATTGAAGGGTTATCTATTTATCCTGAATATCTATATCAGCAATACTTAATTTATGGTATCGATAAGGGGTTAAATCTTGAGGATAAAGTGTTTATAGATAATTTGATTAATAAAACAAAAGATTTAGATGCTCAAAGTATTTCTGATATAGTCATTAATACATTAAATCAAGAGATTATTGAATCTTTTGATAAGAAAACAGATAAATATTTAGTAAAATACTATAAACATGAAATAGCGATGCAAAATATCTTACTTCTTATACGTTCTAAACGATATAAACTTGATAAATCATATTTTGTTTCAAATTTATTAGAAGGATCTGCAATCGAAAATTATCGTTTAGTTGAACATTTTGATAAAACTTTAAGTGAAATTGGCGACTACTTAAGTTTTCATTTAGAACCATCAATTAAAGATATATTGTCTAAAAGTGATAGTTTACATTTTATGCAAGATGTTCAATTTGAGCTTGATAAAACATTATCAAAAATATTAAATGATTTTACATTTGAACAAACAAGCTACGGTGCAATTATTTCATTTGTACTTAAAAAACGATTAGAAATTGTTCAAATAAAGAAATTATATTATGAGAAGGTGTAATCATGAAAGATATTAAAGCGATCAGCACCAACTCTTCATTTTTAGTTTTAACATCCATTGGTATCGATGTTGAAATTGTACAAAAGGAAGAATTAAAGAAAGCATTTCAAAAATCTGTAAAAGATGATTTTAAAATTGTCATTTACGATAAAACGGGTGAAGAAATATTAAATGAGATGCTTGATAGATATGATGAATCACTTTACCCAATATTTTTAAAATTACCTACAGGACTAGAAGATGAAGATACTTTATTGGAATTGAAACGAATCATCGAAAAATCCATTGGTATCTCAATAATCTAAGGGGGAAAACATGGCAAAACACGGAGTTATTACAAAGGTATCCGGTCCACTTATTGTTGCGTCCGGTATGGAATCAGTTCAAGTATATGACGTTGTTCGCGTTTCTAATAAAGGTTTAATTGGTGAAGTTCTTGAATTAAGAGGTGATCTTGCATCTATTCAAGTTTATGAAGAAACCGCTGGTATTGGACCTGGAGAACCAGTCTATTTTACAAATGAACCTTTATCAGTTGAACTTGGACCAGGTTTAATAGAAGCTATTTTTGATGGTATTGAAAGACCACTTGATAAGATTTATGAATCACATGGAGCGAATATCCCACTTGGTGTTGATATACCTAAATTAAATCGTGATCGTATTTGGTCATTTACTGCTACCAGAAAGGTAGGATCACATGTTTCTGGTGGAGACATTTTAGGTACTGTTCCAGAAACGGAATCAGTTTTACACAAAATTATGGTTCCACCTCTAATTTCAGGTGAATTAATTGAACTTGAATCAGGAGATTATAAAATTACAGATGTTATTGGTAAAATTCGCTTAAAAGATGGCACGATTTATGAACTAAAAATGTTACAAACATGGCCAGTTCGTAAAAAACGTCCTTTTTCAAAAAAATTAGCACCAAAAGAACCAATGGTTACAGGACAAAGAGTTATTGATACATTATTCCCAATTTCAATTGGTGGTATTGCTGCAATTCCTGGACCATTTGGAAGTGGCAAAACCGTTGTTCAACACCAATTAGCAAAATGGGCTGATGCTGATATTATTGTTTATATTGGTTGTGGTGAACGTGGTAATGAAATGACTGACGTTTTAATGGAGTTTCCGGAACTTAAGGACCCAAGAACTGGCCAATCATTGATGAAACGTACGGTTTTAATTGCAAATACATCAAACATGCCAGTTGCTGCTCGTGAAGCAAGTATTTATACAGGAATTACAATTGCCGAATATTATCGTGATATGGGATATAAAGTAGCAATTATGGCTGACTCTACATCTCGTTGGGCAGAAGCTTTACGTGAGATGTCTTCACGCTTAGAAGAAATGCCAGGTGAAGAAGGATATCCTGCTTATTTAGGTTCAAGAATATCAGAGTTCTATGAACGTGCGGGTATTGTTGAATGTTTAGGTGATGACCAAAGATTAGGTGCAATTACCGCAATCGGAGCTGTATCACCTCCAGGTGGTGACACTTCAGAACCAGTCTCTCAAGCTACTCTACGTATCGTTAAAGTATTCTGGGGGCTATCTGCAAGTTTAGCGTATCGTCGTCACTTTCCAGCTATTGATTGGTTAAAGAGTTATTCCTTATATTCTGAGCAAATGAAAGATTTCTTTGATACAAATGTTGATAGAAACTGGAGTAATTATGTTCAAAATATTATGACACTCTTACAAGAAGAAGCTTCACTTCAAGAAATTGTTCGTTTAGTTGGTATTGATGCTTTAGGATCATCTGACAGACTAAAACTATTAGTTGCACAAATGATTCGTGAAGACTATTTACACCAAAATGCTTTCCATGAAGTTGATACCTATTCATCTCTTAATAAGCAATTCCAACTTATGAAAATGATTTTAACATTTAATGAAAAAGGTAAAGAAGCTATTCAAAATGGTATTCACTTTAAACAAATTGATAAACTTCCAATTAGAGAAAAAATCGGACGATTCAAATATGTGAAAGAAACAGACGTTAATCAAGTTGCACAAGACATTCATTTAGAAATGATGCAACAATTTGAGTCTTTAGTAAAGGAGTAGAGGTATGGCAATTAAAGAATATAAAACCATTAAAGAAGTTGTCGGACCTTTAATGCTCGTTCAAAAAACTAAAAACGTAAAATATGATGAATTAGTTAAGATAAAGTTAGCTAATGGAGAAGAACGTTTAGGAAAAGTATTAGAAGTCTCTGAAAGTGAAGCATTAGTACAATTATTTGAATCTAGCCAAGGTATCAAAATTGATGATGCTAAAGCTGTGTTTTTAGGACATGGTCTAGAACTCGATGTATCACCTTTAATTTTAGGTAGAGTATTTTCAGGTATGGGGCGTCCTATGGATGGTAAAGGTAAAATCATTCCTGAAAAGAAAATTGACATTAATGGGTCACCTTTAAATCCTGTTGCACGTGACTATCCGAGTGAATTTATTCAAACAGGTGTTTCTGCAATTGATGGATTAAATACATTAGTACGTGGACAAAAATTACCAATATTTTCAGGGTCAGGTTTACCACATAACCGTTTAGCTGCAATGATTGCAAGAAACGCTAAAGTTCTTGGTAATAATGAACCGTTTGCTGTTGTTTTTGCAGCGGTTGGTATTACATTCGAAGAGTCAAACTTCTTTATTGAAGAATTTAAAAAATCAGGTGCAATTGATAGAACAGTTATGTTTATCAATCTTGCAAATGACCCAGCGATTGAACGTATCGCGACCCCACGTATGGCGATTACAGCTGCTGAATACTTAGCGTTTGATTTAAATATGCACGTATTAGTCATTATTACAGACCTAACAAACTATGCTGAATCACTACGTGAAATTAGTGCAGCGCGTAAAGAAGTTCCTGGTCGTCGTGGTTATCCTGGTTATATGTATACTGATTTAGCAAGCTTATATGAGCGTGCTGGACGCGTAAAAGGTAAAAAAGGCTCAATTACACAATTACCAATTTTATCAATGCCTGAAGATGATAAAACACACCCAATTCCAGACTTAACAGGTTATATTACCGAAGGACAAATTATTCTTTCTCGTGCTTTACATCAAAAAGGTATTATGCCACCAGTTGATGTATTACCATCATTATCTCGTTTGAAAGATAAAGGTATTGGTAAAAATAAAACACGTGCAGATCATGCAGATACATTAAATCAATTATTCGCATCATATGCTCGTGGTAAAGAAGCAAAAGAACTTGCAACTGTATTAGGTGAATCAGCATTATCTGATATTGACCGTTTATATGCTGAATTTGCTACACAGTTTGAACAACAATATTTAAATCAAGGATTTGATTCAAATCGTTCAATTGAAGAAACATTAGATTTGGGATGGAAATTATTAAGAATTTTACCAAGATCTGAATTAAAACGTATTAGAGAAGAGCACTTAAACGAATATTATAAAGAGGTATAATTATGCAAAATGTCGTTAATGCGACTAGAATGGAGCTCACTCGTCTTAAAAATCAATTAGCAGTGACAAGAAAAGGTCATCAATTACTAAAAGATAAACAAGATGAGATGATGCGTCAATTTCTAGTTCAAATTGAATCGTACAAGAAATTGCGAGCATCTGTTGAAAAAAGATGGTTAGAGGCATTAAAAACTTATGATCAAGCCAAAGCATACCATTATGAAGATGAATTGAAAGAAAAGTTTTTAGTACCTGCAACTACATTAGACCTCGTTTTTAAAACTGAATCCGTTATGAGTGTTTCAGTACCTAAGATTGAACTTAAAAAAGAAGCAGAACCTAAAATTACTTATTCATTTCATGGAACACATCCAATATTGGATGATGTAGTGATTATGCTTTCAAAACTCTTGCCTGATTTAATTAAATTAGCAGAACAAGAAAAGAAAAATCGTATTTTAATTAAAGAGATTGAAAAAACAAAAAGAAGAGTTAATGCGATTGAACATATAATTATTCCAGAAATAATGGAAAATATTAAAGACGTTCGAATGAAAATTTCTGATGCAGAACGTAGTAATACTGTTCGTATCATGAAATCAAAAGATTTAATTATAAAAAAGGCTTTGGAGTCTAAACAAGATAAGTAATTAATACAATAAAAATCAAAACATTAGATGTTAGTAGATTATGTTCTACTAACATTTTTTTATGATAAGACAACCTTGATGAATATATAATGGTCATTAAGTAGATAAAATCATATATTTCCCTTATAATAGTAACAAGGTTGTTTTTAATGAATGTGATATACTTTTTACATGTTCTTATCTATACAATCAATAGTTATCAACGAAGGAGAAAAGAAGATGTTTGAAAAATTAAGAGAAATGAGCAAATCAGGAAATGCACTAATTGTGTTATTAAGTATATTTGTTTGGTTTGAATTTTATCAAATATCCAGACTTGTTCAATTTTTGGATTTTAGTAATTCAATTAGTGTATATACATTAATAGTTACAGCTCTTACTATTTTTATTAAAACGATTATTATATATATTTTTGAAAGAAAACAAAGTTTTTTTGTTTCAAATTTATTATTACTTATATTTTTTGTTCCAGAAGATTTTAAGAATATTTTTTCAATTTTTCAGTATCGTGATGAATTTTTCTCTTTAATACCTATAATTTTGAATATATCGATTGCAGTTTATGCTATATTAAAGATTTATGCACATAAGGATGAATTAAATTATTCAATAAAGAAACCAGATCAAAAAACATTTATTCTTATTACACTATCTTTAATTTCTGTATATTATGATTTCGATATAGCTACTTTAGCATTATACATTTTATTGTATATTGCAATTTTAATGAATGCTCGACCAATAGAAACTTTATTACTATCAGCATACATTTATATCATTAGAATTTTCTCCGATATTCGAATGTTAATCCTATATAGTGGTTTCAATGAAGTTAGTATTCGAATGATTATAAATCTTGTTATAAGTAGCGTGATTTTATACTTTATTATTAAAACATATTTAGATCAACAAAAAAATAAAATTTCATATGATGACTATTTGAATTAAAAATATATATAATCTATTCATAAAAAAAGATGTTAGTCGTGTATTTGACTAACATCTTTTTTAAATTTATTCTTAAAAGATGATTAGAATTTATCGAAGTAAATAAATTCTTCAGGCATACCTTTTTCTTTTAGAACTTTAATACATGCATCAATCATACCTGGGCTACCACATAGATATGCTTCACTACCAGATAAGTCACCTGTTAATCTTCTAACAACATCAGTAATTAAACCAATTTCACCATCCCAATTATCTTCCTTTTGTGGATCAGATAATGCGGGAACATAAGTGAAATTTGGATACATCTTAGATACTTCTTGGAAGTATTCTGTATAGTATAAGTCTTTTTTAGTTCTTGCACCAAAGAAGTACATCGCTTTTCTAGGCATATTTTGATCCATTAATTTAAAAATGATTGAACGAATAGGAGCTTTACCACTACCACCTGCAATCATGATGATTGGACGAGTAGATTGTTCTTGTAAGAAAAAATCACCAAAAGGTCCAGTAATTTTTATCTTATCACCTGTCATTAAAGCTTTATGTATAAATGATGTTGCAACACCATTTGGAACATATCGAATAATGACTTCTGGATGATATAAATCTTTTGAATCGGATGCAATAGAATAAGCTCTTGTTGTTTCAATACCGGGAACTTCGATTTGAAGATATTGACCAGGTTTGAATTCAAATGGTTCAGTCATTTCAAATTTAATACGTTTGATATCATGTGTTAAATCTTCAATTTCAACAACTTTAGCCATAAATGGTTTTGAATTTAAAGCAGAAGCTGGGACTTGAACTTCAATATCATGAGTTACCTTAACTTGGCAACTTAAGCGATAACCTTCTTCAATTTCTTCTTTTGATAAAAATGGAAGTTCAGTTTGGCGAGGTGGCTCATGATCACCAATTAAACGGAATTTACATGTTCCACATGTAGCTTTACCACCACAAGAAGAAGGTAAGAATACTTTATTATTAGTTAATATATTAAGCGCAGTGTCATCACCCGTAACAGTAATGACATTATCTTTATTGACGATAATTTTTCTTTCGCCACCGCCACCAAGTAATTTATCAATTAAAATTACAAATAATGTAATGATAACTAAAACACCTAATAAGATAACAATTGTCCAGATTGGATTCATTGCAATTCCTCCTTAATTAATAAATGTGACGCGTCCAATACCTGTGAAACCAATGAACGCTAATGCAAGAATACCTAAAATAATGAAGGCAATTGCGCGTCCACGTAATCCTTTTGGTAAATTGGATACACGATACATTTTTTGTCTGACACCTGCAAGTAAGATCATTGCGAATGCCCAACCAATAGAAGATCCTAATGCGAATACAGTTGTTTGAGCAAATGTGTATTCACGTGTTTGGAAAAATAATGAAACTGCTAATACAATACAGTTAACTGTAATTAATGGTAAGAAAATTCCAAATGCTTCGTAAATTTTAGGTGAATATTTTGCAAGAAACATTTCTAAAAACTGTACAAAAGCAGCAATAACAATAATAAATACGAGTAAAGATAATTGAGTTGTACCAGTGGCTTTTAAAAGCTCATAAATTGGCCAGTTAATCATTGCAGTTAAAGTTGTAACAACAATAACAGCAACACCCATGTTAACAGAGTTTTTAATTGAAGTAGAAACGGCAATTAATGAACACATACCAAGAATGAAAATAAGAGCAATATTATTAGATAACATTGAAGCTAAGAATAATTCAATAAGTTCCATCATTGTACACCATCCTCTTCATATTTGCCCATTAAAGCTCTAAATCCCCAAGCTATCATTCCTAAAACGAAGAATCCACCTGGAGCTAATGCCATAACGTTCCATTTAATCCAGTTTTCAAATCCTGGAATAGTCATACCAAAGTATTGTCCAAATGCTAAAGGTTCACGAACAGAAGCAATTAATACTAATACAAGCATATAACCTAAACCGTTCGCCAAACCATCAAAAAGTGTATATTTAACTGGATTTTTAATAGCGAACGCTTCTGCCCTACCCATAACAATACAGTTTGTAATAATTAAACCTGTATAAGAGCCTAATCTATCAGCGACTGTTGGAACAAATGCTTGTAAGAACATTTGAACAACAATTGTAAAGACAGAAATAATTACCATGTATGCAACCATACGGACTTTACTTGGAATCAAGTTTCTAAGTAAAGATACTAATGCGCTTGACGCGATGATAACAAAGGTTACACCTAATCCCATGAAAATAGCATTTTCAACACGGTTTGTAACAGCTAAAGAAGAACAAATACCAAGGACAGTAACGATAATTGGATTTTCTTCAGTTAGTCCTCTTCTTAATAGAACAAACCATTTTTTATATTGAAGTCTTAACCAGGTGCTTGGTTTCTTTTTAGATTGATCCATTATTGGTTACCTCCTTGAAATGTAGTGTAGTAAATTTGATATGTATCATTCATTCCATTAATGAATTTAGTTTTTGTTTGAGTTGCTGTGCTAAAACCATCTAGCACTTCATTTTCGTTATTTGGATCAGTTGTAACAATTATGACTGGTTTGAATTTCTTACCAACATAACCATCAAAAAATGTAGGATTATTTTGAATAATAGCACCCTGGCCTTCAGATTGTGATAAGACAGTAATTTTATGAATTGTTACAAAATCTTCTTTTAATGTAATTACAGCCTCAATCGGACCTCTAAATCCTTCAGTTGTAAATGCGTATGATTTATAATTTGTAGTCTTGTTGACATAAAGAGTTAAGTTATTTTTGTTAACAACTTCAAAGTGTGTATAGAATACAGAATTATAATTATCATCATTATATTCAATTGTATGTTGAGATAAGATGGCTTTCTTAAGTGGTGCTAAAATATCTTCACCAGAGAATGTATTATAGTATTTTCTAAAATTAGTATTTAATAACCCAATAAATGCATTGGTTGTACCAGTAGCACCAGTAATTGCATCTACCTCTTGGTTTGTTGTTGCACCATTTTTAACAGCTTTTAAACCAGTGTCACCAAATTGTTTTCCAACATAATTACTTAAATACTCAGGTTCTGCAACAACCCCACCTAAACCTGGAGTTTCAGCTTGTTTAGTAACAGTAATAGCAACAACCGTATTAAAGTCTGGTTCTAATGTAATAACTCCTTCGATTACATCCCATAAACCATTACCAAAAAATCTAAATGAAATACGATTGTTTACCTTATTTGTGTAAAGTGTTAATGTATTACCATCTTCATAAAATTCAGTTTGAACAGTAAATGACTCATCAAATACTTCAGAAAAATCAAGTTGTGTATGTGGAATTTCGTGATGTTCTAAAATCGAATGTTTCCAAGCATATTCAGCATTTTTTGCTATATAATCTTTTGTTATCTCGTTAGCACCAACTAAAATACCAGAAGCAACTAATCCTAAGACAATAACGAATAGCATCATTTGTAGATATTTTTTCATGCTTCAACCTCCTCTAATAGAGGGATATCCTTAACTTTAGGTGTTGTCCAAACATCAATTAAACCTGTCATTGCATTCATGAATAATATAGCATAGATTGTTCCCTCTGTATTTGGTGCGGATGGATTAAATAACCAAGTATTTTGGATAATCCATGATACAAAACCTAATAAAACACCGTAAATAATTCGGCCTTTAGTATATAAAGGTTGAGTTTGAGGATCTGTAGCCATAAACATTGCTACAAATAATAAGTGTCCCATTAATACTGAATAGAGGGCATATAAGAATGAATCGCCACCCATTCCACTTAATAGGAACTTAAGTAAAGAGAATAAGTAGTATGTACCTAAAAATGTTGCTGGTATTTTCCAATCAGAAATTTTTAGGATCATTAACACTAATCCTAGTAATAAAATTCCTAGTTTAAATGTAGTTCCCATGGCACCAGCATATTGACCCATAAGTAAGTCAACGAGTGATGTTGAACTTACAATTGCTGCAGGTGTATTTTTAAAGATAGTTGCAAAAGTAGCTGGATCAACAATTTTAGTAATTGGATCTAAGAATCGGTTAACTTGAACTGGGAATGCTAACGCGATAAAGACTAATCCTAAAGCTGCTGGATTGAAAATGTTTTTGCCTTCGCCACCAAAAATTGTTTTAGCGAAAAACACACCAAATGCAGTTGCAACAATTACCATCCAAAAGTCTGAGACAATTGATGGTGTTGTCATCAATGTAATAATGAGCGGAGTAATTGAGAAAGTAGTTGGGTCGAACTTTTCTTTTCTCAATTGACTATTTAATAATTCAATGACAAATGAAGTCACTAATGCTGCTAATGCTACAAGCAATACATGAGGACCAAAAATCACTGATGCAGCAATAAGTAACACTATTAGTGACCCTGTCACTATTAGTCTGTTTCTTTGTTGTGTATTCATTCTGACTCTCCTTCGTTTGTTATTAGTTTTATTTTAACATGAGATACTATAAATCTTTATTATGTTGCACCAAGAAAATTAGAACTTTAAATATATATTTAAAACGCTTAAAAATGCAATTTTAATAGATCATTTTTTATGATGTATCAATTTTAATGCTATAATGAATAAGAAAGGAGTTGATATGATGATTATCCCCGAAGATGATTACTATAGTTATAAGCATATAAAAAATCTTTATAAAGCCAATATTCATCATATGAAACTCACTTTTAAAAAAGGATGTTTATTGGCTTAACTTTATAGGAGGTAAGCCATGTTAAAAGATTTAATAAATCGCTTAACTAGCGATGAATTAAAAGATATATTAGAAATTCAGCATGCCTTTGACATAGCGCAAGCATTAGATGAATTAGATGAAGAAGAAAAAAAGACTGTCATTAACTTATTAAGTATGGATAAGTTAACTGAAGTTCTATCATATCTTGAACCGGAAATTGCAGCAGACATATTATCAACTTATAGTTTGTTACATCAAAAAGTTTTAGTAAGTGAATTAGATCCAGATGATGCAGCAGATATTATTAATGAATTGGAAGAAGAGAATAAAAACGAGTTATTAAAAATACTTGATAAAGATGAAGAGGTTTTATCACTTATTCAATACGATGAATCTTTAGCTGGTGCGTATATGACAAACGCATTTGTTAAAGTAAATATTTCTGATGATGTTAAACAAGCAACAAAAAAAGTAATCGATATAGCTGAAGATGTATCTACGATTCAAACAATTTTTGTTGTTGACCATGATAATCATTATTGTGGTGAAATACCTTTAAAAACTTTACTAAAGTCAAAATATCCACTTACAGTTAAAGAGATATTAACTGTTGAACCAACATTTCATGTAAATGACGGTATTGATAACTTACTCAAACACATTAAGCATTATGGTAATACAGAAGTAGGTATCGTTGATGAAGAAAATCGATTACTCGGTATTATTACACAAGATGATGTATTAGATATCTATTTAGAAGAAACTCAAGAAGACTATGAAAAATTAGCAGCATTACCAGACACCGACTTTAAAGAGGGGTCTTTTAAAACCGCAATGCATCGTATACCTTGGTTATTGATATTGCTTACAATATCCATTCCAAGTGCATTTGTTACAAGTAATTTTACTGGCATTTTAGGTACCTTTGTCATTCTAGCTTTTTTTCAACCGCTCATATTGGATGCAGGTGGAGATGTTGCAAGTCAAACGCTTGCAGTTACATTAATTGAACTTACCAAAAAAGATTCAAAAGTTATATCTAATGGATTTAAAGAAATCTTAACTGGGGTAATCAATGGATTTGTCATGGGATTAATTTCATTTTTAATCACCATCATATTTTCATATGTTTTACATTTTGATCATGGTGTTTGGATTGGATTATCTGTGGGATTATCTTTATGGATAACCGTGATCATTGGACCAATTTTAGGTTTTTTTATACCACTATTTATTAAAATGTTAAAGTTTGACCCTGCGGTTGCATCAGGGCCATTTATAACTAACTTAATTGATATACTTTCAAATGTTGTGTATTTTAGTTTAGCAACTATAATTTTAGGAGGTTTTGTCGCATGAAACATATCGATTTTAAACTTTCTGATGCTAAATTAAAAAATATACTTGCTAAACTTCATGAAAGCGATATCGCACAATTATTTGAAGAAAATAGTGATGAAAGAGAAAGAATATTTAAACTTATTGGTATTAAAAAGTTTAGTCTGGTATTCACTGAATTAAATGAAGAGTTAGCTATGAAGACTTATTTAAGATTAAGTCTAGATGCAAAAAAATCTTTATTGCGTCATTTAGAAATTGATGATATTAAATCATTTGTTGAACTTTTTAAAATTTCTTATCATGATGAAATTATCAAACTATTAAATAAATCAACACAAGAAAAAGTTAGAAAACTTTTATCATATGATGGTGATAAAGCTGGTTCAATTTCATCTCCGCACTTTATAGTCACAAATTTAGATGATAAAGTAAAAGATGCAACAAGAATGGTTATCAAAGAATCAACTGAAAAAGATGAAATCGGTGCAATCTTTGTTAATGATGAAGAAAATAAGTTTGTTGGTGGTATCGAACTAAAAGATTTAATTATTGCTAGAGGCAATACAATAATTAAAAATATAGTAAATGAAAGTTATCCGTATGCATTTGAAGATGATTCTGTTGAAAGTGCATTAAGAAAAATTAGAGACTATGACATTCAAGTATTACCAGTTCTGAATAGTGATTACATATTAATTGGTGTAATTACTGCAGAGGATGCTTTAGAATTTATGGAAGAAGAACATATTGATCGTGTTGAAAAGTTAGTTTCAATTGAAAGCCACGATGAACTATCTAATCCTTTTAAACGCAGTATGAACCGATTACCATGGTTATTAATATCAGTTGTACTTAATATTATTATTGCTAGTTTTTTAACTGTTTTCTCTGGAACGATTGATCAAAATGTAGCATTAGTGTTATTTCAACCAATGATACTTGGTATGGCTGGTAATATTGGTACACAGAGTATTGCAGTAACTATATTAGGTATTAATCAAGATATCATTGAGCCTAAAAAACATATTTTAAGAGAAATAAAAGTTGCAAGCATTAATAGCTTATTATCAGGTATTATCGGTGTTATCATTGTATATCTATTCTTAATCATTCTTCCTAACAGTTATGGTGATATTCATATTATTGCTTTAATTGTTGGGTTATCTTTAATGTTATCAATGTTTATTTCTGCATTAATTGGTGTGCTGATTCCGTTTGGATTAAGAAAAGTTGGTGTTGATGAAAAAGCAGCATCTGGACCAATTATTTCCACAGTCAATGATTTTAGTGCATTAGGCATTTACTTTTTAATTGCAACATTCTTGTTAATGCTTATTTAAAAATGAATGTTCTTAAAAAGAGTATAATAGGATAGATAATAAATAATAGGATTGGTGAAATTATGAAAATACATTTAATGGGATTAGGAAAAATGGGTGCTAATTTAGCATTAAACTTAATGGATCACAAATATGATGTATTAGGATTTGACATATCTAAAGATGCAAGAGAACTAGCTAAAAAGTCAGGTATTAAAGTTGCTGAATCCATGAATGAATTTTTAAGTAGAAAAAATAATGAACGCATTCAATTATTCTTATTTATTCCAAACCAATTTGTTGATGATGTCATACAACAATTAATGCCATATTTACAACACGATGATATTTTAGTTGACGGTGGTAATTCAAACTACAAGTTATCATTGAAAAGATACTATGAATTAAAGGAAAAAGGTATCCATTTTGTTGATATGGGAACTAGTGGTGGAACACATGGTGCTCGTTTTGGGGCATGTCTTATGATTGGTGGAGAGAAAGACATTTATGAATACTTAAAACCAGTTTATGAAGCCATTTCCGAAAAAGATGGATATGAATATATGGGAGCACCGGGTGCTGGACATTTTGTTAAAATGGTACACAATGGAATTGAATATGGCATGATGCAAGCAATCGCTGAAGGTTTAGAATTAATGGAAGCCTCAAATTTTGATATTGATTATGAAAAAGTAACAAAGGTTTGGAATCATGGTTCAATTATCGAATCAAATTTAGTGGGATATGTTCATGAAGCATTTAAGAAGAATGCCCGATTAGATGAAATTGCTGGAAGAATTGATGATTCTGGTGAAGGTCGTTGGATGATTGAAGAAGCACTTAATTTAGGTGTTTCGATGCCTGTTATTTCAAATAGTTTATTTGTTCGATATAAATCTAGAGACGATTTAAAATTTGGAGAAAAAGTGGTTGCTGCAATGAGAAATGAATTTGGTGGCCATAAAGTATATAAGAAGAAATGAAAAAAGATATTATTATTACAATATTTGGATCAACAGGTGATTTGACTGCAAGAAAATTATTACCTGCAATATCCAAACTATATCAATCAAAATCAATTTCTCAAAATATTTTAGTTATTGCATTAGGACGACGTCCATATGATACAAATAGTTATTTAAATGCAATGCAATCATTAACTAAAGAACCATTAAATTTAGATGTTTTAAGTAAAATTGTTCATTATTATCCAATACAAATTACTTCGTATGAGGAATATAAAAATCTAAGTGAATTTATTTCAGGATACAAGACTACTTATACAAAAGAACTTTATTATTTAGCAATTGGACCTGATATATTAGCTGAAGTTGCAAGTCACATTAGTAAATCTGGTTTAATTCAACAGAATAATTTAAACCAAGTTTTAGTATTTGAAAAGCCTTTTGGTCATGATTTAGATAGCGCACGCGCAATAAACCGTATGTTATGGAAATATTTCGATGAATCTCAAATATATAGAATAGATCATTACTTAGGTAAAGAAATGATACAAAATTTAATGACTGTTCGTTTTGCTAATCGTATTTTTGAAGAATCATGGGATAATCAATCTATTGAATCTGTGAAAATTGTTGTCAAAGAAAAAGAAGGTATATTAAATCGTGCGGGATATTATGATAAATCGGGTGCTTTAAAAGATATGGTTCAATCACATTTACTTCAAATCTTAAGTTTAATTGCAATGGATATACCTAAAGCATATGAATCACAATTTATTACAGATGAAAAAGTCAAAGTTTTAAATGCTTTAACTTTTGATGAAAAGTCTGTTATCATGGGACAATATGAAGGTTATTTAAATGAACCAAATATACCTGGTGATTCAAAAACCGAAACTTTTGTCTATTTAAAAGCATTCGTTAATACAAAGCGCTTTAAAGGTGTACCTTTTGAGATTATGACAGGTAAGAAAATGGATAAGAAAGAAAGTTATATTGAAATTACTTATCTACCTACAAAAGAACAAGAAAAATGGAAACTTCCAGTTTTACAAAATAAACTTGTTATAAGAATTCAACCAAATGATGGTGTTGGATTAACAATTAATTCTAAAAAACCAGGATTAAAGAATAATTTAGAATTGGTGGAACTTAATTATCAATTACCAAAAAGCGTTGAAGGAAACATACCTGAAGCTTATGAAAAACTGTTCTTAGATGTAATTAACGGATCAAAGACTTTATTTACAAGATGGGATGAAATTGAATCGTCTTGGAAATTTATTGATTTAGTTAAAGAAAAGTCACAAGAACTTACAATTTATAAAAACGAAACAGAAATTATAAACTATATTATGAAAAAGAAAGCGTTATAAGCTTTCTTTTTTAACGAAATATGTATGAATTTTCCTAATTTTATCCTATAAAATGTTATAATAAATTGAAATTATCAATAATAAAAGGAGTACTTATGGAAACCTATATTAAAATCTATGAAGAAATGAGAAAAAAACTCAAGGCATATGGTTATGCGATGTGGGTTTTAGGTTTTGATTTAGAAACAGAAACACCTGTTGGTGGGATTAAATATCGTAATGAACAAATCAAAATTTTAACAGAAGAGATATATGCTCTAGAAACAAATAAAAAATATTTAGATGCGATTGATAAATTATATGAAAATCGTGAATCACTCGATCCACTATTAAAACGTGAAATCGAAATGGTTGAAAAACAAAATCGTCTACTTAAGAAAATGCCTAAAGATGAATATATTGAATATCAAGTTTTATTAAATGAATCAACATCTATTTGGGCAAACGCACGTAAAAATGATGATTTTTCTCTATTTCAATCAACATTAGAAAAGATTGTACACTATCAACGTAAAATCGTTAAATACTTACAAACTGATGAACTTAAAGGTTATGATGTTTTACTTGATATGTATGAAGAAGGGATGACTTCTAAAGAATATGATCAATTTTTCGAACTATTAAGAACAGAATTATTACCTTTTGTTTTATCTGCAACAAGTGGTAAGAAAACATTATCAAGAAAATTAACAAAAGGATATTTCCCTCAAGATCAACAGCGTAAGTTTAATCAGTATTTATTAGATGTTTTTAAGTATGATAGAAATCGCGGATTACTTAAAGAAAGTGAACATCCATTTACATCAAGTTTTTCATCGACTGATGTTAGAATCACAACACGATATTTAGATAATGTTTTAGAATCTGCAATTTTTTCAACGATTCATGAAATGGGTCATGGAATTTATGAATTAAATGTTGATGAAAAATTAATCAATACAAGATTAAATACTGGAGCTTCTATGGGGATTCATGAGTCTCAATCAAGAATGTATGAAAACATGATTGGTAGAAGTTATGCATTTTGGGAAGTCCATTATGACAAACTTAAAGAAATATTTAAAAAAGAATTAAAAAATGTAACACTATTAGATTTTTATCAATATATTAACCGTGCTGAACGTTCTTTAATTCGTACTGAAGCAGATGAATTAACTTATCCATTCCATATTATGGTTCGTTATGAATTAGAAAAACAACTAATTTCAGGCAAATTAAAAGTAAAAGATTTACCTAAAAAGTGGAGAAAATTATATCAAGAATATGTTGGAGTACGTCCAAAAACAGATAAAGATGGTGTACTTCAAGATATTCATTGGGCATGTGGAAACTTTGGATATTTCCCAACATATGCTTTAGGAAGCGCATATGCTGCCCAAATTTATCATGCAATGAATAAAGATTTTAATATAGAAAATGCGATTTCAAATAATCAAATCGAAAAAGTAAACAACTGGCTTAAAGATAAAATTCATCAATATGGTGCGTCTAAAACACCAAAAGAATTAATTTTAAATGCGACTGGTGAACCATTTAATCCTAAGTATTATGTGGATTATTTGAAAAGAAAGTTTTCTAAATAAGGTGATAATATGAAAATTTTAGTTATTGGTGGAGCGGGTTATATAGGATCTCATGCTGTATATGAATTATTACGAGCTAATCATAAAGTAGCAGTTATGGATAATTTATCAACAGGTGATGCATCCTTTGTTCCAAAAGATGTTCCTTTATATATAAAAGATATTACAGTAAAAGAAGATATAAAATTTGTATTAGAAACAGAAAAACCAGATGTTATCATGCATTTTGCTGCAAAACTCATTGTTCCTGAAAGTATGGTTAAACCACTTGAATATTATCATAATAACGTTGAAGGTGTTCGATTACTTTTAGAATCAATGGTAGAAACTAATGTTAAATATATTGTTTTCTCATCAACAGCAGCAGTTTATGGTGAACCAGAAAAAGGTATTTGTGTAGAAACAGATCCTGTTTTACCAATCAATCCATATGGTGAATCTAAATTAGCATGTGAAAGATTAATTCATTGGGCTAGCTTAGCTCATGGTTTAAAATATTGTATCTTTAGATATTTTAACGTTGCAGGTGCAGATAAATCATTAGAAATTGGTCTTAAGAAACAACAACTTACACATTTAATTCCTGTAGCTATCGAAGCAGCTTTAGGTATTCGCGAAAAATTAACAATTTTTGGAAATGATTATCCTACAAAAGATGGAACAAACATCAGAGACTATATCCATGTGTCAGATCTTGCTAGAGCACACGTTTTAGGGGCTGAGTTCTTAGTTAAAGAAAATCGCTCTGAAATCTTTAATTTAGGTAGTGAAAAAGGATATTCAAATTTAGATGTAGCTCATACAGTTAATGAATTATTACCATTAAAATTTGATTTTGGGCCAAGAAGAGCAGGAGATCCTGCGGTTTTAACAGCGAACGCATCTAAAGCATATAAAGTATTAGGTTTTAAAACAGAATATTCTTTAAAAGATATTGTCGCATCTGATTTGGCATATCGAAAGAAGTTGAAAGGAACTTTATGACATTTGAAGAAGGAAAAGTCATTGAAGTAACTGCGTATGAAGTTGACCGTTTTGGTAAAGGTGTTTCAAAAGTAGATGACTTTGTCATCTTTACTGATGGTCTTTTAGAAGGTGAAACAGCTAAAGTTGAAATATCAAAAGTAAAGAAAAATTTTGCTGAAGCTAAAATAAAAAAACTTATCAATCAATCACCTTTACGAAAAACATTTACTTCAAAACTTGGAGCATTAGATTTATATCATTTAAAAGATGATGAACAAATTAAGTGGCAAGAAACAATTACGAAAAACATATTGTCACGTTCATTAGGTGTAAATATAGAACTATCCAACCCAATTTTCGGGTCATCATTAAATTATCGAAATAAAGTAGTTTATCATGCTTTAGAAGATGAAATTTTAAAACTTGGTATGTATCAAAAAGATCCGATTGAGTTAATTGAAGTTCATACATTTATACTTAATCATCCACTCATTCAAAGGGTTGTATCTAAAATTCAACAACAACGAATTTTGGTTGATTATGAAGCACTAAAACATATTGTTTTTAGAACAAACGGTCAAAAAGTTTTAGTAACATTGGTTAGTTATAAAGAACAGTTTAAAGGTTTAAATGAATTGGTTCAATTAATTAAGACATTCGATGAAGTCATAGGTATAACATTAAATATTAAACCGTCTGATAAAGTCATTTTAGGACCACATGCTAAAGTATTATTTGGAGAAAATCAATTAACATATCAATTCAATCATCTAACATTGAAAATTAATGATCGTTCATTTATGCAAGTTCATACTGAAGTGATGTTAAGTGTTTATGAAAAAATATCAAAATATATTACTCAAAATGATGTTGTAATTGATGCTTATAGTGGTGTGGGTTCAATTGGTTATTCAATTGGTGAATCAGCTAAGAAAGTAATTATGATTGAAAATAATCCAGAGAACACCAAAATGGCTAGGGAACTTAAAAAACACCATAAAGGATCATATGAAATTATTGAAGGTAATGTTGAGAAAGAATTAAGAAAAGTTCGAGGAGATATCATTATTTTAGATCCACCAAGAAGTGGTTTAGATCCGAAAGCATTACCAATAATTTTTGAAAAGAAATTTAAACGCATTATTTATTTATCATGTGAGCTTAATACATTACAAAGAGACCTAAAAGTTTTATGTAATAATTATGATATCAACGCAATTCATGCTGTTCGTATGTTCCCACAAACAACATCAATTGAAACTTTAGTCATATTAGATAAAAAACACTAGCAAATCTGCTAGTGTTTTATTTAGTAAAAGGATTATGTTCTTTTTCATGTCCAATGGTTGTTGATTCGCCATGTCCAGGATAGCAAATTGTGTCATCTGGTAATGTATATAGCTTTTTTGTAATTGAATCTAATAATTGTTGATAATTTCCAAATGGAAAATCGGTTCGACCAATGGACTCTTTAAATAATGCATCACCAGTGAATAAATGTGGTGCACAATATAGCGAAGTAGAACCTTCTGAATGTCCCGGAGTTTCAATAACTTCGAAAATTAGACCTTCAAATTCTATTTTATCGTTTTCTACAACAAACTGATCAACAGGAATCGGTTCTTTCCAATGATTATAAACAGAATCAGACATCCAAATTTTATCTTTAAGTGGTGCATAAACTGGAATATGATAATGTTCTTTAATTGTTTTTACAGCACCTGTATGGTCATAATGTCCATGTGTTATATAGATGAATTGGGGAACTAATTTTTTAGACTTAATATAATCAATAATTTTATCTGCTTCAAATCCAGGGTCAATAATAAAACACTGCTTGTTAACAGTTATGATATAAGTATTTGACTTTAAATCTCCCAATTCAAGTCTTATGATTTGCATAAAAAATCACCAGAAGTTATTATACAACATAACTCAAAATAAACCAAGTCTTAAATTTATTTGAGATGAAAACAGGAGTATTTTTAGCTAAAAAATCTTGAAATATATATATTTTATATATCAAGAGTATTTAAAAACTTGATTTTATATGAACTATTCGTTATAATGAGTGAGAAGAAAAAAGGAGTTTATGCAATATGTTATTCCCAGATTATGTGATTTTAGTTTTAAGTATATTTATCATTGCTGTTTCTGCATTACAAACTACTCGTGAAGATGTCATGGAAGCTTTTACTGGAAGTAACCAAGATTTATTCAAAAATAAAAAACAAATGGGCGCTGAATTAGTACTCAACCGCGTTATGTTAGTTCTAGGTATTTTATTCCTAATTATGGTAATTTGGAGTAATTCATTAGATCGTTTCTTTAACGTTTAATAAATCTTAGGTACTCATGAAGAGTACCTTTTTTATGAGGTATTTATGCAACGTTATTTTTTAGAAAAAGAAACCAAATTTTATAAAGATGACATACATCATATACTCAATGTCATGCGTTTTAAACAAGGCGATCGTGTAGAAGTGTGTTACGATGGGATATGTTATTTAGTTGAACTAAACATCAATCAAAAAGATGTTTCTTTTAATGTTGTTGAGACATTAAAAACAAATAAACAATTAGATATAACGCTTGTACAAGGATTACCTAAAGGAGATAAAATTGATTTTGTTGTTAAATCAGCGACGATTTTTGGAGCAAAAGAAATCGTTTTTTTACCAATGAAACGTAGTATTGCAAAACTTTCAAATATAGAACATAAACTAGAAAGATTAAGAAAAATTGCTAAAGAAGCAGCTGAATTAGCAAAATTAAGTTTTATACCTCAAATTAAATTTTTAAATTCTATCAATGATTTAAGTTTAGATTATACACATAAATTTTTGTTAGATGAAGAAGAGACGAGTTTACAACTTGAAACAATAGAATTTAACCTTCAAAATCGCGTAATTTATATTATTGGACCTGAAGGTGGAATTGATATTGATGAGCGTAATATATTAAGAAATAAGGGATTTTTGACACTAAGTTTAGGTCAAACAATATTGCCAACTGAATTAGCACATATTCCACTATTAAATTATATGAAATATCGTAAAAATCTTTGACATATCTTTAAAAATGATTTATAATGATAAAGGTTTGATATATCAAACGGTTTGGAAGGAGGGCAGACATGCCTAAAACAGAAGTACGCAAAGGTGAATCATTAGAAGACGCATTACGCCGTTTTAAACGTAATGTTTCTAAAGATGGAACCCTCCAAGAAGCACGTAAGCGTGAATTCTATGTAAAACCAGGCGTTAGTCGTCGTATGCGAGCTAAAGCAGCAAAAAGTAAAAAACGTTAATCTATAAAAATGATGATAAGAAATGCACCTTTAAAGGGTGCATTTTTATCGCTTTTAAGGTAAAATATTAAGAGAGTCTCAACGGAGGAATTTAATGAAATTAAATTTGAAAGTTAAACATATAGAAACTGAGAAAATTTTAGTTGGAGTTGAAGATCGAAATCTCTTAGTATTTAAAACACATTTTGGTTTTGATGTCAGTATATTTAATGGTGATATTATTGTTGATACGGACGAATCAAAAAGAGAATTACTTGAACAAATTTTTAAAACATTAATTCTTTTAGCTGAACATAAAATTTTACTCACGGAAAGAGATGTTATTTATATTATCAAAATGGCTGAGGTTGATCAGCTTGACAACATTCTTTCATTATATAAAAATCAAGCTAAAATTTTAGTCACCGAATCTGGTAAAACAATTAGTGCTAAGACCTTTAATCAAAGAGCGTATAGTGAAGCATTAGATAAATATCCTTTAGTTTTTGGAATTGGACCAGCTGGAACAGGGAAAACTTATTTAGCTGTTGCACATGCTGTGAGTCGTTTAAAAAAAGGTTTAGTTAAAAAAGTAATTCTTACAAGACCTGCAGTTGAAGCAGGTGAATCTTTAGGGTTTTTACCGGGAGATTTAAAAGAAAAGGTTGATCCTTATTTAATTCCTCTATATGATGCACTTTATGAGTTTTTAGGAGTTAAAGAAACAACACTTCTTATGGAAAAAGGTGTAATTGAAGTAGCTCCACTTGCATATATGAGAGGAAGAACATTAGAAAATGCATTTATCATTTTAGATGAAGCTCAAAACACAACAAAAAGTCAAATGAAAATGTTTCTAACTCGGTTAGGATTTTCTTCTTATATGGTTGTAACTGGAGATCCAAGTCAAGTTGATTTAGGATATAAAAAAGAATCCGGGTTAAAAGATGCAATTGAATTGGTAAAAGGAATATCTGAGGCTAAGGTTATACAATTTGATAAAGTTGATGTCATTAGACATCCACTTGTACAAAAAATTCTTGAAAGATATGAAGCATATGAAAATTGAATTCCATGATTATACACAAGAAAATATTGTAAAACACTATGTTAAAGTGATTAAAGGTGTTTTCAAACATGTAGAAAATTCAAAAAACATGCATGTTATTTTTGTAACAAATGAACAAATCCATGAATTAAATAAAAATTATCGAAATGTTGATAGACCAACTGATGTCTTATCGTTTCCAAATGATGAAGATGAAGAAACGTTAGGTGATATTTTTATTAGTATTGAGAAAGTTGTAGAACAAGCGAATGAATATGGTCATTCAATTGATCGAGAAGTTGGATTTTTAGCTGTTCATGGATATTTACACTTAATGGGTTATGATCATCATACAAAAGAAGAAGAAAAAGAAATGATGGAATTAACAGAAATAATATTAGAAAAATCAAATTTAAAAAGGGGTGTTTAAAATGCATTTAAAGGAAGCTTTAAAAGCAAGAGAACGTGCATATGTACCATATTCACAATTTAAAGTAGGTGCTGCAATTCGCTTAAAAGATGGTACATTTGTTTTAGGTGCAAACATTGAAAATAGTAGTTATGGTTTAACTTGTTGTGCAGAACGTAACGCATTATTTTCATTGATTAGTCAAGGTTACAATAAAGATGATATTGAATCAATTACTGTAACTGGCGATACAAAAGGGCCAATTAGTCCATGTGGTGCATGCCGACAAGTCATGAAAGAATTAGTTCCAAAAGATGCAAAAATCTTTTTAACAAATTTAAAGGGTGATGTTCATGAAACTAAAGTTGATGAATTATTACCTTTTGGATTTGATTTAAATGACGATAAAAGCGTATGACAAAAAGTGCATTTATAGCAATTGTTGGGAAACCTAATGTAGGGAAATCAACCTTACTCAATGCACTCATAAATAAGAAAGTTGCGATTGTATCACCAAAAGTTCAAACAACACGTTATAACATTACAGGTGTACTTACTGAAGGGGATAATCAGTTTGTATTTATTGATACACCAGGTATGCATAAACCTATACATCAATTAGGAAGTATCATGGATAAAGGTGCAGAAAATACACTTTATGATGCTGATGTTGTATGTTGGGTAGTTGATCGTCCATTTCATCAATCTGATGAACGTGTTTTAAAACGCATCGAAAAAAGTGGATTACCTGTTATATTAGTAATTAATAAAATCGATAAATTAGAATCAAAAACGCATATTGATGAAATTATATTATCATTCATTCATCGTTATGATTTTAAAGAAGTTATTCCTATTTCAGCATTAAGTCAAACACATATTGATAAATTAAAAGAAGCATTAACTCAATATCTAATTGAAGGACCACATTATTTTCCAGATGATGAAGTTACCGATCAAAATGATGAACGACGTATGGCTGAACTCATTCGTGAAAAAATTTTATATCATACTGAAGAAGAAGTTCCTCATAGTGTTGCAGTATTTATTGAGCATTTAGAACAAAATAAAGAATTAAATACAATTGATGTCAATGCAGTTATCATTGTTGAACGTGATAGCCAAAAAGGTATATTAATTGGTAAAAACGGAGAACGTTTAAAACGTATTGGCACGGAGGCTAGAAAAGATATTAATCGCATCCTTAATATGAAAATTCATTTAACACTTTGGGTTAAAGTAAAAGAAAACTGGAGAAACGATCCAGGATCTATTGAACGTTATGGATATGGAGAATAGATTAGAGGGTATTGTTCTTAAAGTGCAAAGTTATAAAGAAAATGATCGACTAGTTTTTCTTTATACTAAACGAGGTTTTATTACATTAGTTGCAAAGGGTAGTCAAAAAGTTACAAACCCCCTAAGAACAATCGCTCAGTATATGAATTTAATCGAATTTAAGGATTCTAAAGATAAAAACATGTTCATGATGCAAGATGCTAAACTTATTTATGACTTTCAACATATTAAATCTAATTATTATGAACTTAAAGAAGCATCAATCATGTTAAATTGGATACAAAGATTTATAACTGACAATGATTCACATGATGAAATTTATACACTTATTCGTGAAGCATTATTAGATTATAAAAAAGAATGTGTTTTATCATTTTCTTTTAAACTGCTTAAGTATATTGGTTATCCAATCCAGTTAAAAGCTGATGGTAGACCAATTAAAGGTTTAAGTTTGACAAAAAGAAGTATCATATATTTAGAAGAAAATGAGAAAATTAACTTAAATTTAGTTGAAACAACACAACTATTAAAACTAACCTATTTATCTTATGATAAAATAGAAAAGATAGAAGATGAACTTTATAACAAATTAAAGTCATTTTTATATGATTATTTAGAATATCACACAGACATCAAACTAACATAAGGCAAGGGAGATACCATGGTTACATTAGAATATTTAGTTCAATATGCCAAACAAACTGGATATATATTTCAAGGTTCTGAAATTTACGGTGGATTAGCAAATACTTGGGATTACGGTCCATTAGGTTCATTACTCAAGAGAAACATTAAAGAAGCTTGGCTAAAACGCTTTTTAAGAGAAGGACCAAATATTGTTGGATTAGATTCATCTATTCTGCTAAATTCATTAGTATGGCAAGCATCTGGACATATTGCAGGATTTTCAGATCCATTAATCGAAAATAAAACATCAAATCAACGTTATCGTGCAGATAAACTTATTTTAGAACACGATCCGAATGCTAATCCAGATAAAATGACAATGGATGAGATGTATGACTACATTATTAAAAACAATATTAAAGATCCAGTAAGTGGTACTACAGATTGGTTACCAATTCGTAAATTTAATATGATGTTTAAAACACATCAAGGTGTTGTTGAAGATACTGCAAGCGAAGTATATCTTCGTCCTGAAACAGCACAAGGTATTTTTATTAACTTTAAAAACTTAATTCGTACAACAAGAAAGAAAATACCATTTGGTGTTGCACAAATTGGTAAAGCATTTAGAAATGAAATTACACCAGGTAACTTTATTTTTAGAACTAGAGAATTTGAACAAATGGAACTAGAATTTTTCTGTAAACCAGGTACTGAATTGCAATGGTTTGATTATTACTTAAATGAAATGAAGCGTTTCTTATTTGATCTAGGTATTGATAAGGATTTAATTCGTGCAGAACCTCATGCAGTTGAGTCATTAGCACATTACAGTAATGCAACAACAGATATAGAGTTTAAATACCCTTGGGGATTTGATGAATTATGGGGCTTAGCATCTAGAACTGCATTTGACCTTACACAACATCAAAACCTAAGTAAAGAAGATATGTCTTATTTAGATCCAGAAACAAATGAACGTTATATACCATATGTTGTTGAACCATCTGTTGGGGTTGAACGTTTATTATTAGTTTTTTTACTTAATGGTTTAAGTGAAGAAACATTAGAAAATGGAGAAACAAGACAATTATTAAAACTACATCCAGCTTTAGCACCATATAAAGCAGCAATCTTACCGTTAGTTAAGAAAGAACATGGTGAAAAGGCACAAGAAATCTATGATATGTTACGTAAAGAGTTTGACGTTGTTTATGATGAGACTCAAAATATTGGTAAACGTTATCGCCGACAAGATGCGGTTGGTACACCATTCTGTATTACAGTTGACCATCAAACTATGATTGATCAAACCGTTACTGTAAGATATCGTGATTCAATGGAACAAGAAAGATTACACATTAGTCAATTAGAAAACTTCATCAGACGTGCAATTAAATTTTAGTATGTAAAGAAAGGTGGTTGAATCATGAGCGATAAAGCGCTTATAGATCGAATCAACAAAGAAACAGACATTGTCAAATTGGTTTCTGAGTTCGTATCGCTTGAAAAGCGTGGCAAAAACTACATGGGTCTTTGTCCGTTTCATGATGAAAAGACACCTTCTTTTTCTGTTTCACCCGAGAAAAATTTAGCCGTTTGTATGGGTTGTAGAAAAGGGGGGAATCCTGTTACGTTTTTACAACTCATTAAAAATGTATCATATGAAGATGCTATTAAAGAATTAGCAGATAGATTAGGTATTGAAGTTAAAGTAGAAAATAAAAAGAAAGACCCTAACGAATCTTTATATAACTTAATGGATGAAGCAACAGCCTTTTATCAATATGCATTAAAACATACAAAAAAAGGACAAGAAGCTTTTCAATATCTACTTGATCGTGGATTGACTGAAGAAGATATTAATCATTTTCAAATTGGTTTTGCACCTCATGCAGATAATTTATACAAACTATTACGTTCTAAAGGCTATCCTACAACCGATATGATGAAGTTAGGATTAGTCTCACAAAATGAAGAAGGAAAATACTATGATATTTTTCGTTCAAGAGTAATATTTCCTATTAAAGATTCTTTGGGTCGAATTGTAGGGTTTTCAGGACGTACTACAAAAAAAACTGAACCAGCAAAATATATCAACTCAACAGAAACACCAATATTTAAGAAGGGTGAATTGCTATACCATTTAAGTGATGCAAAATTACATTCAGTTAAACAAGGATTTGTAGTATTAAATGAAGGTTTTTTTGATGTTATTCAAACATTTAAAGCAGGATTAAAATCAGTTGTTGCTACAATGGGAACAGCTTTAACTAAAAATCATGCACAACAGTTAAAAAAGATTACAAATCATGTTGTAGTTGTTTATGATGGTGATAATGCTGGTATTGAAGCAACATTAAAATCAATTCCTATATTAAAAGATGAAAAAATTAATGTATCTGTTTTACATTTAAAAGATAAATTAGATCCAGATGAATATATCAAAAAAAATGGATATGAATCTTATAAATCATTATTTAACGATTCATTGCAAGATCCATATCAATTTGGATATCAAATTTATCTAAAAGATAAAGATTTTAAAAGATCTGTAGATGTTGAAACCTTCAAAAAACAAATGTCAGCACTTTTATATAAAGCAGATCCGGCAATAAAAAAACAGTATGAAGCAGATATTTATCAAAAATATCACATTCAACTTAATTTAGGATTTGTTCAATATGAACTTCCGCCTAAAAAGAGTGTTCAAGTCAATAAACGAGTTATTACGAAAGCAGAAAATGCAATTGATTTAATATTAACAGATTTATTAATACATCCAAAAAGATTGGAACAATTCGTTGAAAAGATAGGAAAAGATAAACTTATTACATCACTTCAACAAAAATTAGCAAGTGATATATATAAATATTACTTAACAACAAATGATGATCATGTCAATTTAGAATATTTTTACGCTATGATTGATTATCCTGAAGCATTAAAGATTTATCTTGATAAAGAGGTTTATAAAAGAAAACTCAAATTATCAGATAATGATTTCAATCATTGTCTAGAAGCAATTGAAGAGTATCATCAAAACTACTTACAAGTAGAAACACTGATGAATGAATTGCGTACGACAAATGATGAGCAACGAAAGCAAGAAATTGCTCAAAAAATATTAGAAATACAAAAGCGAGGTAAGGTATAAATGAATTTTGATGAAATTCTAGAGACTTTAATAAAAAAAGCAGGTAAAGAAAAAACATTACAAAAAAGTGATTTGGAAGAATATTTTGAAGATGGCACAGATGAGTATATTGAGCTTGAAGAAAAATTAAGTAAAAAGAAAATTAAAATTCAATATGAAGATGATATTGAAGGAAATGAACAAGATGAAGATTTAGTTTTAGATGAAGATTTTGATGATTTGGATTTACAAGAAGAAGAACCAGATGAATTTTCATTATCTAACCTTGAAGTTGAAGATATTAAGGAAGAAGAACTTTTAAGTATTGATCAAATGATGTCAACAATTAAAGTTGATGATCCAGTTCGTATGTACTTAAAAGAAATTGGTCAAATTCCTCTACTCACACTTGATGAAGAAAAGAAATATGCAGTATGGGTATCTGAAGGAAGAATCGCAAATGAACAATTAGAAGCTTATCGTCGTGGTGAATTAAACTTATCTGATGAAGATATTCAAACGCTTGAAAATTCAGTTCGTAAAGCACAAATCGCTAAAGATCGATTAGTTGAAGCAAACTACCGTTTAGTAGTCTCTATTGCTAAAAAATATACATCTCGCGGATTGTTATTTTTAGACTTAATTCAAGAAGGTAATATGGGATTAATGCGCGCTGTTGATAAATTTGATCATGAAAAAGGATTCAAATTTTCAACATACGCAACATGGTGGATTCGTCAAGCAATTACACGTGCAGTTGCAGACCAAGCTCGTACAATTCGTATTCCTGTTCATATGGTTGAAACAATCAATAAAATGATACGTATTCAACGTCAACTAGTTCAAGAATTAGGTAGAGAACCACAAATTGAAGAAATTGCTGAAAAAATGGGTATTTCACCGGAGAAAGTTCAAAACATTCAACGTATTTCAAAAGAACCAATTAGTTTAGAAGCACCTGTTGGTGAAGAAGAAGATTCAACATTAGGTGATTTTATTTCTGATCCAAATGCATTGAATCCACATGATTATATGATGCAAGAAATGGTTAAGAAAACGTTAGATGAAGTTTTAGAAACATTAACTGATCGTGAAGAAAAAGTTTTAAGATTACGCTATGGATTACTTGATGGTAAAACACATACTTTAGAAGAAGTTGGTCGTGAATTTGGTGTTACTCGTGAACGTATTCGTCAAATAGAAGCAAAAGCATTAAGAAAATTAAGATCTCCACAACGTCAAAATAAATTAAAAGAATTTTACGTAGCTAAAAAATGAATCGAATAGAATTTATAGCAGAACTAACTAAAGGATATGACGTCGTTTTAGATATAGGTTCTGACCATGGCCTTGTATTAAAATATGCATTTGATAAAGGTTATATTAAAAAAGGCATGGCAAGCGATATAAATCCTAATCCTTTAAAAGCAGCTCAAAAAACTCTCACTGGTTATCCAGTGGAGTTTTATTTATCAAATGGTTTTGAATCAATTGATAAAACATTTGATTTAGCTATTATTACAGGAATGGGACCTCATTTAATTAGTGAAATATTAATTAATCGCAATAACCCAAACGAAACATATCTTTTAGGGCCTAATCAAAAGGTATATATTTTAAGAGAGTTCTTAATGCAAGAAGGTTTTGAAATTATTGATGAATATGTTGTTTATGATGGTTTTTATTATTGCTTTTTAAAAGTTAAAAAAGGAAGAATGCAATTGACTGATGCTGAAAAATATATTGGACCAAAACTAAAAACAAAAAAAGAAGCAATACCATATTATGAACATATGGTGACTCATTATGAGAATTTAATACCACAATTACCAACAAAGTTACGCAAAAATAATATAGAAATTTTAAATTACTTTAAAGAAACGCTAAATCAACTTAAAAATGCATAAAATTTGATATAATTAGCAAGAGTAATTTTAGAAAGAAGTTGATGACTATGATTAAATCATTTCGATATCTAAAACCGTATATTGGATCTGTCATCCTTATCTTTACGCTGATTGCTATTAGAGCTGTATTATTACTTTTATTACCTAAATATTTAGGTAATTTAATAGATATTGTAAGTAATACAACTTTATCACAAGCAGAACGTACAGAAGGTATGGTCTATTATGGCGGATTAATGATAGGTGCTACGATTTTAAGTATCGTTGTTATTGTTATTAGTAGTTTTTTAGAATCACGTACATCAAGTGCGTTTGCAAAAACACTACGATTAGAAGTTTATAAAAAAGTACAAAGTTTTTCAATGACTGAGATGGATAAATTTACAACCTCATCATTAATTACACGTACAACAAACGATATTAACTCATTACAAAATACAATTAATATGTTGTTAAGAATGGTTGTTATGGCACCATTTATGGCTATTGGTGCGATTGTTATGGCAGTTAATACCAACCCAACCATTTCAACAGTATTAATTTTCTCTATTATAATTATTTTGGCTGTTATTACAGCTATTTGGTTAACTGCATTCCCTAAATTTAAGATTATTCAAAGACTAGTGGATAAATTAAATTTAGTGACAAGAGAAAATTTATCTGGGCTTCGTGTTGTTCGTGCATTTAATACACAAAATGTACAAGCACATAAAACAAAATTAGTGGCAGAAGAATCTATGGAAAAAGGTATTTTTGTTAACCGTGTGTTTAACTTAATGTGGCCTGTTATGGGGTTAGTTCAACAGCTAACAACTGTTGCAATGTATTATGTTGCAATACATTTTGGAATCATTCAACCAAGCAGCGCATTTACACCTGGGGATTTATCTGCAATTATCCAATATGGAACTACAACACTAATGAATTTCATGATGCTAACATTTATAATTACGATGATTCCACGTGCATCAATTTCAGCTAAACGTGTTATGGATGTTATTGATCAAGATTTATTAATCAAAGATCCTGATGAACCAAAAACATTAAAACACGTTGAAGGCGAAATTGAATTTAGAAATGTAACATTTAAATATCCAAACTCAGAAGAGCCTGTGCTAAAGAATATTAACTTTGTTGCAAGGAAAAATCAAATGACTGCATTTATCGGATCAACTGGTAGCGGTAAATCAACACTTATTAATTTAATACCTCGTTTCTATGATGTTACAGAAGGAGAAATTTTATTAGATGGTGTTGATATTCGAGAATATAGTCGAAAAGATTATTTAAAACATATTGGTTTTGTTCCTCAAAAAGCAAACTTATTTAAAGGAACAATTGAAACGAATATTGCTTTTGGACAAGATGAAATCGATGAAGAAGTCGTTAAAAAAGCTGCAGAAATCGCTCAAGCGAAAAGTTTTATTGAAAAGTTTGATCATCAATACCAATCAGCAATATCACAAGGTGGAACAAACGTTTCAGGTGGACAACGTCAACGTTTAAGTATAGCCAGAGCCATTGCAAAACAACCAAAAATATATATTTTTGATGATTCTTTCTCTGCATTAGACTATCAAACAGATAAAAAATTAAGAAAAGAATTAAAAAAACATATTAATTCTACAATGCTTGTTGTTGCACAACGTATTAATACCATTCGTCATGCTGACCAAATTGTTGTACTTGATAAAGGCGAAGTTGTTGGTATCGGTACACATGTTGAGCTCATGAAAACATGTCGTGTATATCAAGAAATTGCTGAATCACAATTAAGTAAGGAGGAATTAGGAAATGAATAGAAGACCTCCTAGAGCAAAAGTACAAGTTGCTGACTTTTCAGGAACAATGAAGCGATTATTCCGTTATCTTGGTAAAAATTGGATTATTCTTTTAATTGCTGCGCTATTTGCGATTGTTTCTGGTGTTATTTCAACAATTGTACCAATTTTTGTTGGTAACGCATTATCAAGCTTATACAACCTTTATGAAGGTGGTAATGGTGTCATTAATATCATTCCTGAATATTTAAATTTTGAAGTATATTTAGATTTATGGCAAACACTTAATTTAATTGTTATATTTGCGTTTTTATCTTCATTACTTGGATATTTACAAGGATATATGTTAATTGGTATTACACAACGTTTAACATATAAAATGCGTTCAGATTTAGCTGATAAATTAAATACATTACCATTAAGTTTCTTTGATAAATTTAGTTATGGTGATATTTTAAGCCGTATGACAAATGATGTTGATACCATTAACCAAACATTATCAAGTAATATTATTGAAATCTTTAGAGCAGTTACATTAATTGTGGCAATTGTAACATTTATGTTTGTTCTCAGATGGGAAATGGCAATTATTGCAGTCGTTATGGTTGTATTATCGTTTTTAGTTGCTGCAAGATTTGTAAAAATCTCTCAAAAATTCTTTATGCAACAAGCTAAAAACAGCGGTGACATGAATGGACATGTTGAAGAACACTATAACGGTCACTTAATTGTAAAAGTATTTGGTTATGAAGAAAAAGCATTAACAAACTTTAATGAAATTAACGAACGTATTTATGATACGAGCTGGAAAGCACAATTCGTTTCAGGTATTATGATGCCAGTTCAATTTTTCTTCTCAAATATGGCTTATATTATTGTTGCAATTGTAGGTGGATATTTGGTCATGGATGGTAAGATTTTACCTGGTTTAATTCTTACATTTGTTCAATTTATGAGACAAGTATCTAACCCTATTCAAACAATTGGTCAAACAGCATCTGTTCTTCAAATGACTGCTGCATCCGCTGAACGTGTTTTCTTTATCTTAGATGCTGAAAGTGAAGAAGATGAATCTCATAAACCACAAATGTTAAATGGTATTAAAGGACACGTCGTCTTTAAAGATGTATATTTTAGCTACGATAAAGAAAGACCTGTAATTCAAGGCTTTAATGCTGAAATTAAACCTGGTCAGACGGTTGCTATTGTTGGACCAACAGGTGCAGGAAAAACAACAATTGTTAACCTTTTAATGAGATTTTATGAAATTGATCGTGGTGAAATCTTAATTGATGGTGTTAATATTAAAGATATGAAACGTGATGAAGTAAGAAGTTACTTTGGAATGGTTTTACAAGATACATGGATTTTTGAAGGCACTGTTTATGACAACATTGCATATGGTAAAGAAAATGCAACCAAAGAAGAAGTAATAGAAGCAGCTAAAAGATCTCAATCTCATCACTTCATACAAAGTTTACCTGATGCGTATAACTTTATGTTATCTGAAGATGGTTTAAATATTAGTGCCGGTCAAAGACAATTACTAACAATCTCTCGTGCAATGCTTGCAAATAAGCCAATGCTTATTTTAGATGAAGCAACTTCAAACGTTGATACTCGTACAGAAATTTTAATTCAACAAGCAATGGATAACTTAATGAAAAACCGTACTGCATTTGTTATTGCACATAGATTATCGACGATTAAAAACGCTGATGTTATTTTTGTGATGAGAGATGGAAACATCATTGAACAAGGAAATCATCAATCATTGATTGAACAAAATGGTTTCTACGCACAACTTTATAATTCACAATTTGAAAAATAAAATTAGTTACATCTTCGGATGTAACTTTTTATTATAATATAATCTTAAAATATCGCTTAATAATGCATTTTTTACTATTTTTAAATATTCATTTATGATATAAAGATTTAAAAAATGTAATCGTTCATTTTATTATCAAAAACACTTTACATATTATTTATTTTTGGTATAATAGATTTTGCTGAAACACGTCTGAATAGCTCAGCTGGATAGAGCAATAGCCTTCTAAGCTATCGGTCGGGAGTTCGAATCTCTCTTCAGACGCCATTTTGATATTTATTAATGCTGCCTAAAAGGGCGGCATTTTTTTATTTATCCCACTGATTATAATATTCATTTAATTTATGTTTAAATTATACATTATTTTATTTCGTTTGTAGACAGCCAATGGTGTACAAATAATATAATTTTTATTAATAATTATTGTTTCAAACTTTTAATTACAAGGGTTTCTATAGATTATTTCAAAAAACAACTAAAAATGCTATAATACATATAAATATTAACGATTTGAATTAGAAATGAAATATTATGAAATAATAAGTTTAAAGGTATTAATTGGGGGTGAATAAAATATGAAAAAATTAACAGAAGAAGATGTTAAATTTAGATATATTGATCCAGCAATTGAAAATATAGGTTGGAGAAAATCTCAAATCAATAAAGAGTACTATTTTACTGATGGACAAATAAAAGTTTCTGGAAAAAAGGTTAGACGTGCAAAGGCGAAAAAAGCAGATTACCTATTAAAAAGTAGCCATGGTGAAATTCCGCTAGCAGTCATTGAAGCAAAAGATCTAACTCAAAGTGTTGGATCTGGTATGCAACAAGCAATTGAATATGCAAAAATACTTGACATACCTTTTGCTTATTCATCCAACGGTAATGGTTTTTTAGAGCATGATTTTTTTACTGGACAAGAAAGAGAACTAAAGTTAGATGAATTTCCATCTGAATCTGAGTTATGGGATAGATACTTAAAAGGTAAAGGATTTAATAGAGAACAAGAAGACATTATATCTGAACCTTATTATTATGCGCCCTTTAATACTAAAACACCAAGATACTATCAACGTATTGCAATTCAACGCACAATAGAAGCAATTGCAAACGGTCAAAAACGAATTTTACTTGTAATGGCTACGGGTACAGGTAAAACATATACAGCCTTCCAAATAATACATAGACTCTGGAAACAAAGAAAAGTAAAAAGAGTTTTATATTTGGCAGATAGAAACATATTAATCGATCAAACGATGCAACAAGACTTTAAACCTTTTGAAGAGGTAATGACCAAAATCAAGGGTAAAGAATTAGACAGTGCTTATGAAATATATATGAGTTTATATCATCAACTTGCAGGTGATGAGAATGAAGAACCATTTAGAGAATTTAAAAAAGATTTTTTCGATTTAATTTTAGTTGATGAAGCACACCGTGGAAGTGCTAAAGAGGATTCACAGTGGCGTAAGATTTTAGAATATTTTTCATCAGCAATCCAAATTGGTATGACGGCAACTCCTAAAGAAACTAAATATGTAAGTAATATTGAGTATTTTGGAGAACCAGTTTATACATATAGTTTAAAACAAGGTATTGATGATGGATTCTTAGCACCATATAAAGTAATCCGAGTAAACCTTGATAAAGACTTAGAAGGTTGGAGACCATATAGTGGACAACTAGATATGTACGGTCAAGAAATAGAAGACCGTGAGTATGGATCGAAAGACTTTGACAGAAACATAATTATTGATGAAAGAACTAAAATGGTAGCTAAAAGAATTACAAAGTGGCTACATGATAATGGAAGATTTAGTAAAACCATTATTTTTTGTGTGGATATTGATCACGCTGAAAGAATGAGACAAGCACTTGTCAATGAAAACACGGATTTAGTCAAAGATAATGAAAAATACATTATGCGTATTACCGGAGATAATGATTACGGAAAAGCACAACTAGATTATTTTATAGATCCTTTTGAAATATATCCAACTGTTGTTACGACATCTAAACTATTAAGTACAGGTGTTGACGTTAAAACTGCAAGACTTATAGTTTTAGATAATAATATCAACTCAATGACTGAATTCAAACAAATAATTGGTAGGGGAACTAGACTATATCCAGATCAAGATAAGTATTATTTTACAATAATGGACTTTAGAAATGTAACAAGATTATTTGCTGATGAATCATTTGATGGCGATCCTGTAAGTATCTTTGAACCAAAAGATATTGATGACGTAGAAGGAGAAACATCAGTGGATGACTTTGATTTAGATGTTGAATATGTTGAACCAGAAGAAATTGTTGGTGACCATAAAAAATATAGAGTTAATAATGTAGATGTTACAATCTTAAGTGAACGTGTACAATATTATGATAAAGATGGAAAACTAATTACTGAAAGTTTAGTTGATTATACACGTAAAAACATCTTAAACGAATATGCAACTATGGATGATTTCATCCATATGTGGACTGAAGCCGAAAAGAAAACGGCCATTATCGAAGAACTATTAGAACGTGGTGTGTTCCTAGACGCATTACGAGATGAATCAAAAACAGATTATGATGATTTTGATTTAATTCTTCATATTGCATATGACAAAAAACCTTTAACAAAATCAGAACGAGTTAAAAAGGTAAAAGAAAAAGGATACTTAGATAAATATAGTGAAGTATGCAAAGATGTATTATCATCACTATTAGAAAAATATATGGATGGTGGTATTAATGATCTAGAAGATACAAAAATACTAGAAACACATCCATTCAGTGAAATAGGTCGTCCAGCAAAAATAGCTAGACTATTTGGTGGTAGAAACAATTACTTACAAGCTGTACAAGAATTGCAGCAACAATTATATATAACAACATAGGAGTGAACAAAAATGAGTTTAAATGGGTTTGTAAAAACTATACAGAATATTATGCGTGTAGACAATGGTATAAACGGAGACGCACAAAGAATCGAACAAATGACATGGCTTTTATTCTTAAAAGTCTATGACACAAAAGAGGAAGACTGGGAGTTTCATAATCCAAATTATGTTTCTATCATTCCAGAAGAATTAAGATGGAGAAATTGGGCTGTAGATAATAAAGATGGTGAGTCTATGACAGGAGAAGAGTTATTAGATTTTGTCAATAATAAATTATTTCCAACATTAAAGAATTTAGAAATAACAAAGAATACACCAATTAAACAAGCAATTGTTAAAGCGGTGTTTGAAGACTCTAACCAATATATGAAAGACGGCATTCAATTACGTAAAGTTATTAACGTAATTGATGGTATTAATTTTGATGATCATAAAGAAAAACATGCATTTGGTGAAATCTATGAAACCGTGTTAAAAGATCTACAAAGCGCCGGTAATGCAGGTGAGTTTTACACACCACGAGCTGTAACTGATTTTATGGTTCAAATGATTAAACCTAAGTTGGGTGAAAAGATTGCGGATTTTGCATGTGGTACAGGTGGTTTCTTAACATCAGCATTAAAAGAATTGGAAAAACAAGTAAAAACTGCTGAAGATAAACGATTATATGATGAGAGTGTTTTCGGTATTGAGAAAAAACCATTACCTTACCTACTTGCAATAACTAACATGTTAATTCATGATATTGATTCGCCTCAAATTATTCATGGCAACTCTTTAGAAAGAAATGTAAGAGAATACAAAGACCATGAAAAATTTGATGTAATCTTAATGAATCCACCATATGGTGGAACAGAAAATGAAATTGTTAAAAGTAATTTTCCAGCAGATTTAAGAAGCAGTGAAACAGCTGATCTTTTTATGTCTGTTATTATGTATCGCTTAAAGAAAAATGGTAGAGCTGCAGTTATTATTCCAGACGGTTTCTTATTTGGAACTGATGGAGCAAAAACAGAGCTAAAGAAAAAACTCTTAAATGAGTTTAACTTACATACTATTATTAGATTACCAAAGACCGTCTTTGCACCATACACATCTATTACGACTAACATATTATTCTTTGATAATGGCTCTAAAACAGATAAAGTATGGTTCTATAGAGTAGATTTACCAGAAGGTTATAAAGCATTTTCTAAAACAAGACCGATGCAATTAGATCACTTTAAAGATGCAATTTCATGGTGGGAAAATAGAGTAGAAATTAAAGATACTGATATTGATACATTCAAGGCTAAAAGTTATACAGTAGAAGAATTAGTTAATAGAGACTATGATTTTGATTTATGTGGATATCCTACATTTGAAGAAGAGGTTTTATCTCCTGAAGAAACAATTAGACAATTTCATGAGAGAAGAAACGCTTTAAATGCAAAAATTGATAAGAGAATCAAGCAAATTGAAGAATTGTTGGGTATCAAGAAATGATTGCAGAGAAGTTAAGAAAAGCAGTTCTTCAAGCTGCGATGGAAGGAAAGTTAACAGAACAATTAGATAATGATAGTTCCGTTTATCAATTAATCACAGAAGTACATAAGATTGATAATGATTATTTATGGGAAATACCTAAAAAATGGGCATGGGTTAAATTTGGTGATTTAGTCGACTTTAAAATGGGGAAGACACCAGAACGTGCAAATCCGATTTATTGGGGTAATGATGTACCGTGGATATCAATAGCAGATATGAATAATCAATCATTTATAATGGAGACGAAAGAAAAAGTCTCTAATAGTGCACTTGAATCAATCTTTAAAAAACAAATATCACCCAAAGGAACATTAATAATGAGTTTCAAATTAACAGTTGGTAGAACATCTATATTGGGAATTGATGCTCTACATAATGAAGCAATTATTTCTATATTTCCTAAAAAAGAACCGGACACACAAAAAAAATATTTATATTTTGTTCTCCCGGAAATTGCAAATATGGGAGAGACAAAGGATGCTATCAAAGGGAAAACACTGAATAGTAAAAGTATATACAATTTGTTGATACCATTACCTCCAATTGAAGAACAAAAGCGTATTGTTGAAAAGTTAGAGGTTTTGCTTGCAGAGATTGACAAGTTAGAACAAGATGAAAAAGCATTGAAAGAACTGGAAGATAAATTTCCTGAAAAACTTAAAACTTCAATATTAAAATCAGTAATGGAAGGGAAACTAACAAATCAATTATTAAATGACAGTAAAACAATAATAACTATTGATAAAAAATATGCTCAAATCCAACAAGAACAAATTCCATATACAATTCCGGAAAACTGGAAGTGGTTTAGAGTAAAGGAGTTATTTATAATTAGAAATGGGTTTACTCCCTTGAGATCTAATATGGATTTTTGGAACAGTAAAGATGTTCCATGGTTTACGGTGAACGATATTAGAAATCAGGGTCGTGTTATTACATATACAGATCAGTATATAAGTAACTTGGCAGTTACAGATAATAAAGTTGTTCCAAAAAATAGTATTTTACTCTGCTGCACAGCATCTATTGGAGAATATGCACTAACAAAAATTGATTTAACTACTAATCAGCAATTTAATGGAATGACAATAAAAGATAAATATCAAGAATTTATTGATATTTGGTTTGTGTATTATTGGGTACAAACTATAAAAGAAGAGATGATTAGTAAAGCAGGTAAGACTACATTTCCATTTTTGTCTGTTACTAAATTAGGAGATTTTTTAATACCGTTACCTCCAATAGAAGAACAAAAACGTATAGTTGAAAAGTTAGATAAGTTATTTGCTATTGATTTATTAAATATTTAGGGGATAAAAGATGAATATTATTGTAATTATTTTCACAACAATAAACTTTGTGTATCTATTATATTATCTAAATAAAATGATTAAACAAGGTAATTTCAAGAAGATAATGAATAATCTTAACTTCAAGCAAAAACAGGGTAATAAAATAATAGGAAAAGAAATAAACAAGATTCAATCATTTATTGTTGCTATCATAACATTGATTTTTGGAGTTGTTATTGCGATTATTTCAATTGCCTTAGCAACCATAGTTATTTGGTTACCTCTGGTTATGGGTATTATTTATACTTGGAGGTTTGGCATCTTAATTTTCCTATCTATAATGATTTTAGTATCAATTATTTGGACTACAATGATTCTTTATAATAAAGAAAAGATTCACGATAGTCAAGAAGCTGTTGTAAGAGAAACTTTAATGTTGTTATTTTGGTTTCAATCAGGATTTTTGATTTATTTTTTAGGAGAAGGAAACTTGATGAGAATGATGGAGTTCATTTATTCAAATGCCTATTTCTTTAATAATACATTTACTATACTGTTCCCAATTATCTTGTTATCTAGTTTAATCTTAAATTTGTATTTATATATCCAAGATTTAAGAATAAAATTTATAAAAAATAGCATCTGGATAGTTAAGAGAAAAGATTTGATTCTGATATTTATTATATCTAGTTTTGTTGGTATACTTTATATCACAGAAATAGATAGATCCTTTATTAATGATGTTGAAAAATTTTACAAAACACAAGATATAATAATGGTATTTTTAACAGCAATATTAATACCTTTAGTTTTTAATAAGATCAATAATAAATGACCTAACAATACTATAGAACAGGATAAATAATAATTTGTGAAAGGATTTGTTAATAAATAATGTCAAAGTCAAATAAATTAACATTTTCTATTGTCAATAGGATAGCAGTATCTGAGTTACTATATAAGCCAAACAATAATGATTGTTTGTTTTTTACTACTGGTGAAACTTTTTATTCTATTGAACCATCCTTTACAATTTTTTATAAAAATAATAGTAGATACAATGAAGGTAAATATATTGTTGGTCGTAATGAAATTACCGATATAAGAGTTAGATGTGATGTAAGTGAACTGAAGTTAGATGATATCACTAAAGAATATCACAAAAAAAAGTACAAAAGAAAAGCTAATAAGACATTTCACTTAAACAATGATTTATTAAACTTTATATCAAAACTGCAAGCATTTATTTCATCCAATATCATTGATATAGATTTTAATGAGCAAGACTATACTATTGATTTTACTAGTATGAGTGATTATGTAGTTGTGGAAAACTCAAATAAATATTCTATTGACCAAATTTCAAAAGTGATTAATACAATAAATAACTTAGAGTATCTTAATTTAGGTAGAACAATAATTTTGAATAAAACTTTGACAAGTTTTAAAAATGCCCTAACACATGTTATGAATAAAAGTGAACATGAAATAAGTAAAGTTTTCAAAGAATATAAAGAAGTGCTTCCTTTAGTATTACTTGGATACGACGCGACATTAGAATTTGAATATAAAATTGAAGAAGTTGGGGATGGAACAACAAAACCAGATATATTTTTACTAGACGAACAAAATGAAAGAGTTACTTTAGTAGAATTGAAAAGAGCAGATGCTATAATGTTTGGTGGTAAATACAGAGTTGACACATTAAGAGTTAAAACTGAATTTTCAAATGCAATTCACCAAACAAACATACAAAGAACAAAATTATCACAAAGTAATGATAACTATCATTATAATATTCCTAAATCAATATTGGTATATGGGAATATTGAAAACGAAATAACGGATGAAGTTGATATTGATCTAGTTAAAAAAAACTTAAATATTCTCAGGTATAATAATAAAGATTTAATAATCATGACTTATAATGAAATATTCGAAAGAATTGATTTAATATTAAAAGACGAAAAATAGTTTTTTATTATCAAGATATCACTGGGTAGCAAAATGAAAACATACAATATTTGATTTGTTGCAAAAGCGACACACCAGATTGAAAGTTTGTAGCATTTCATTTACAGCAAGACATAGTGGAATTAAATAATGCTACACTTCGGTGTGGCATTTTTTATTTATATATAATGGAGTTATAAGCCTGATAAAGCCATTTGTTTAATTAATAGTATAAAACAATAAGAAAATTAAAAAGTATATAAAAAGAAATATAAAGAAAAAAACGACTTTTACCAGTAGTTGGTACGTCGTTTTATTTTTTGATTTAAAAGGGTATTCGAGATTACATTTGAAAGGCTATTCGTATTTAAGTTAAAAATAATTTCCAATTTATATTTAAGTTTAGTCTTGTTTGTATAAAATCATATGAATCTTCATAAATCGGATTTGATTGTAGTACCACATAGTAGTCTATATCTAGATCTGATTGATTAGATAACTTTAATATTATATTGAGATTTTCTCTATCAGTTGCTACAACACTTATGAATAACTCTTTAGCTTCATAATCATTGATATTCTTTAATTGTTTCATAAACAACCTAAAACAACCATCGTAGTTAAACGCCATTAGATACTTATGGTTTAGTTTCATTAATTAACTCTTCAATGTTTTTCATTTGTAATGTAATATGAGATTTTTCCTTAGTTTTCTCGAAATGAGAAATAACCTTGTTTTTGAAAAAACTTATATTTTGGATAGGCTACAATAAGTTGTAACAAAAAGATAAGGATTTATCAAATTAGGTCACTATGGGTTGGTTATGATCCATGGAACAGTCAATATTGGACTAAAGAAATGGAAGAACTCGGATTTAACATGGAAAAGATAAGACAGGGAATATACACTCTATCTGAACCGATGAAACAACTAGAAGCTGATTTAAAGAATGAAAACGTCATTTATAACAATAATCCAATACTTAAATGGTGTTTATCAAATACTCAAGCTAAAGTAGATGTTAATGGAAATATCCAATCTTTAAAGCTTAATTCAAGATATAAAAGAATTGATGTGCTGTTGCATTAATAATTGCTTATGCAGTTCTAAATAGATATAAATTAGAGTATGAAAATATGCTATAATTGAATAAAAGTTGGGAGTTGTTTTTAATGAATATTTTTGATGTCCTAAATCATGAAAAGTTTGAAGCATATAAAGAAAATGAAAGTGCTAGCGAATATGATAATATTAGTTTAGTATTAGCAGTAATTGATTCTATATTTTCAATCTCCGCTAAGTATGAAACAACCGTAAAAGTAGTAGATAGATTTGCTGAATATGTCGGAATAAATAAAAAAAGCGATGATTTTACAATTACAGAATTTATGAATAAATTTAATGATTTTAGTCCAGAACAACTAGCAAATGATGTATTTAATAATAGGCAAAGAACATCGGCTGTTAATGGAATATTAAAAGCAGAAGCAGTTAAAAGTGTCATTGAAGTTTTATATAATAATAAAATCGATACGAAAAAAGATTTATTAAATTTTCAAAATCAAGAAAAACTTGAGCTAGAAATTAGAAAAATTAAAGGACAAGGCAGTGGTATTACATTCCATTACCTTATGATGCATGCTGGAGATGTAAATAGATTTAAGGCCGATAGACATATTTATACCTTTTTTGAATTGTATTTAGGTTATGGAAAACTAGATGAAACTACACTTAAAAAAGTATTTAATGAAGAGTTTTTAATTGTAAAAAATAAATATCCACACTTCACTGTAAGAACTTTGGATAATTTGATTTGGAACTTCATAAAAGAAAGAGAAAACCATTTCACAGAAACAGAAGCACTAAATATTGTAGAATTTAGATTTCAAGAAAATAAAAAATGGTACGTTTTTAATAAACATACAAATAAATATTTTATAACAAATAGTGCGCCTAAAAGTGTATTTGAATCTTATGAAAAATATTTATCTAACTTTGATAAAGAGCTATTGGTGCAGATTTTGGAAACTGTAGAACAATTAGACCATTACATTGGTGAGAAATTGTTTGAACCAACTAAAAACATAATTAAAAAAATGTTAACCAAATAATTAATTTACGGAGGTCTCAATGGCCATATTTAAAAGAAAGAAAAAACAGGGCTCTACGGAGTCCTTTAAATTAGTAAGCGACTTTAATAGTCCACACGTTCCATTTGGAAGTAACATATCCAAATCGGATGTAGTAAAGATTGCTATTGATAGGATTGCAAGTTAATGCGCAAAACTAAAACCAAGATATATAAAAACATTAAATGATAAGACAGTTACGGAGAATGATGTGATACCTCTAAAGTAGACACAGGAAATAATATAAATTAAAAACTATATTATTACTGTAAATACTTGGAGGTATTTTATTTTGAAAAAAAACAAACGATTAAGTTATGAAGAAAAATTAAAAATTTGTGAACTATATGATAAAGGTGAAGGGACTCATAGGAGTTTAGCAAAACAATTTGGTATAGATAAAACTACAATACAACAACTCTATTTTAAATATAAAAATTTTGGTGCTGAAACATTACATATGAAGCGAACACATCAAAGCTATACTGAAACATTTAAGCATATAGTCATTGCATCATATAAAAATGGTGAAGGTAGTTATTATGATTTAGCCATAAAGTATGGTATTGATAATCCTTCATTAATAGCCAGATGGGTATTAGGGTATAATAATATTAAAACTACACATAGTGGATCAGGTGGTATCAATATTATGGCCAGAAAAACAACCTTAGAAGAAAGAATTAAAATTGTTGAATATTTGATTAAGCATGAGCTTGATTATCATGGCACCGCTGTAAAGTTCAATGTAAGTTATCAACAGATATACACATGGTACAAAAAGTATCAATCCTTAGGTGTCAATGGACTTAATGATAACCGTGGTCGAAGAAAGCAAACTAAAGAACTATCAGAACTTGAACAATTAAGGCGCGAAAATGAAAGACTCAAAAAAGCATTATATTTAAGTGAAGCAGCCAAGGAAGTTTTTAAAAAAAAACGAGACTTGGAGGAAAAAGCCCGCTTAACAAGCTTAGGAACCAAGCCACGTACGAAACAATAGATTATTTTAAAGATGTATATGATATTAAGTGGCTCTGTGAACTGTTGGGTATAGCAAGATCTGCATATTATAAATGGTCAAATAGAATTAAACCAGCATATGAAATAAAGAATGAAGAAACGCTAGATGTTATACAAGCCTACTATAAACATTTCGATAAGAAATACGGCTATAGACGTATTAGAGATAACATCAATAAATATACTGGAAAAAATCATTCGGAAAACTACATTTATCGTTTAATGCGAGCCTACAATTTAAAATCTATTATCCGTCGTAAACGTCCAGGTTTCTTGAAGACTAAACCTGAACAAGTTGGACAAAACATATTAAATAGAGAATTTAGTGCATCCAATCCAAATGAGAAATGGTTAAGTGATGTTACAGAATTTAAATATGGATACAGTGGTCAAAAGCTTTACTTATGTGCGATATTAGACTTGTATGACAATAGTATAGTCTCTTATCATATACATCATAGAAATGATAATCATCTGGTTTTTACAACCTTTAAGAAAGCAATAAAAAGTAATCCAAAAGCTAGCCCAATGTTTCATAGTGATCGGGGATATCAATATACAAGTAAAGCATTTAAGAAACTACTAGATAAACATAATATCGTACAAAGTATGTCTAGAGTAGGTAAGTGTATTGATAACGGACCCATCGAGAACTTATGGGGAATTATAAAATCTGAAATGTATTATTTAGAAACGTTTGATTCATCAGAAAAACTCACAAAAGCAATTAAAGATTACATTAAGTTCTATAATCAAGAAAGAATACAACGTAAATTAAAAAGCCATACACCTTAGAATATAGGTATATGGCCATCTAATTTTATATTATTTACCGTGTCTACTTGAAAAGGGGCTGTTCAAACTTGAGTTTTAATTAAAGGGTGATTTTATCGCCTTATTTTTATGCAATATTTATTATAAAGATTATAAAGCTTAATTATAGGATTTTGTTCATATTCAACTTGACATCTATATTAAATCAGAACTATAAACGTGTTACAATAAAATAGAAGCTATTATTTTATAGAAGGGAACAGATTATGAACACATTAAGAAATATAATATTAGATTTTTTATTACAATTAAATTTTAGTGAAACAATCAGAGTTATTATTGCTGATACTATTTTATTAATTGGTCTTTTAGTAATTAGTATTATTAGTTACTTTATTTTCAAATTAATTTTTAAATTAACAATTAAAAAAGCCGGTTTAAAAAGTAATACAATTTTTATGAAGGGGTTGGTTGAAAGTAAGGTTATTCCTAATTTATTGAAATTAATTCCAACAATCTTTTTAATCCAACTTATTGAATATATTCCAACCTATCAAGCCTTTATTGATTTTATTTTAGTAATAGTAATAGCATACTTTGTTATAAAGATAAATATGTCAATCATTGATTTTATCAATGATTTATATAACAAGTACAATAAAAATGCTCGAAATAAACCAATTAAAGGAATACTAACAGCAATTAAGATTGTTATTGTAGTTATTGTCGTAATAGTTGTTATATCTAATTTATTAGGTGAAAGCCCAACCGTTATATTAGCAGGACTTGGAGCAATGTCAGCAGTATTAATGTTAATCTTCCAAGATAGTATTTTAGGGTTAGTTGCTGGTTTTCAAATGTCAGCTAACGATTTAGTAAGAATTGGTGATTGGATTGAAATGCCAAAATATGGGGTTGATGGTCATGTGATCGATGTAACGCTAACCTTTATCCAAGTTGAAAACTGGGATAAAACAACTGTTACAATCCCAGCCTATAAATTAATATCAGAATCATTTACCAATTGGCGAAGTGTCTTTGATAATGGTGGAAGAAGAATCAAAAGGTCAGTTAATATTGATGTTAAAAGTGTTAAAATCTTAGATAAAGAATTATATGATAAATTAATGAAAGTAGACTATTTAAAAGAGTATTTAACAACAAAACAAACTGAAATTGATCAGTACAATAAAGAGCGTAACATTGATACAACGGTTGCTTTAAATGGAAGAAGATTAACTAATTTAGGTGTTTATAGAATATATTTAACCGAGTATTTAAAAAATCACCCGCATATTCATCCCGAAATGTGGCGAATAGTAAGACAACTACAAACAACTAATAAAGGTGTTCCTTTAGAAGTATACGCGTTTTCAAGTAAAACAAGTTGGGGTGATTATGAAGCAATTATGGCAGATATCTTTGATCATATTTATGCGACAACTACATATTTTGAACTAAAAATATACCAAGAACCATCCGGTGATGATATAATTCAAAGAATTAATAAGAGTTAAAAATTTAATATTTTATACTTTAAGAGCCTTAATGAATGTAAATTCAGCAGGCTTTTTAAATACTACTTTTCTGACAACAGATGCTATAAGAAGCATTAATAAAGCCATTAAACTAAATCCTAATACATAAACAATTAAGAATATGAAATGTGGCACATTAGGTTCAATCATCGATAGTACTGGGATTTCTGTACCGTATTTAGGATTAATAAAGAACATATTGAATGTAACTGTGTCAATAAATACATTAAATAAAATGTTCATCATATAAGCGATAGTAACTAATATAACAAATACCGACATACCTTTTAATAATGTTTTGTAGTTAATTGGTACAGATGTTAATAATAAAGCTAATCCGACTGCAGCTATTAATCCATGATGTACCATTGTTTGGATATTAATTCCAATTGTAGGGACAAACACACTTGAAGGGTATAGCATAACTGAAACCCCTGCAAATGTTCCGTAAGTTGCTAAAAATGCGACTAAGTAAGATGCGATTTTTTTATTTTTTGTAAATCCTAAAATGATATATAAATACATTGGTGTTGAACAAAATTGGAATGGAAAAGCGTACCATTGATAATGATTTTCTTGATATGTAAAAATGATTTGTTTATATACTTCCAATAAAAGCATAACAATACCAAGTATCAAAATTGTTTTTTTAATTTTTGGTATGTCACCTTTTTTAAATATCTTTAATAAAAAATAAAAAACTATTGCTGTTAATATTAATGATAAATAATGGAACCAACTTGTTTCTAAACCAGTGTATGCTACCGGTGTTGTCATTTCAGAATTTAAAAATTCTAATATTTTATTCATAGTAAGTACTCCTTAAGCACTAACTCAATATTGTAACATTTTTTGAATCGTTTTTATATAGCGTTAATAAAAATTTTAACGTTTCATATAATTTATATGCAAAAATAGTTAATTTATAAATGTGTTCATTTGATAAGTATCTAAAATGACTATATAATAGAAAATAGGGTGATTTGAAATCAAATATAGAAAATTTGATTTCTAATCAAGTTAAATATGGTAGGGAATTATGAGTAAAGAAAAATTATTTAAAGATATCGAGAAAAAATTAAATAAAAAGTTTATTAATCTTAAAGAAAATGAAGTTATCTTAAGAGAAGATGACTTTGATGATGGTAAACTAACCAAATCTGGATATATCAGTTTGAAACAACAATCAGATTATATTTCTGTTAATGAAGATATAGAAATACGTATACCAAAAAGTTATTTACCTAATTTTAAAGAACAATTAGAGTATATGGCAACAAAAGAACTCATACGTATTAAAAAAGATATTAGAGATTCAAATTGGTCTGCAGCTATATTCTTTTTAACAGGGTTATTTTTATTATCTTTACAAGGATTTACTGAATTTTTTAATATCAAAATTATAAATGATATTATTATCATTATTAGCTGGGTTTTTATATGGGCATCTATTGAAAAAAGATTTTTTGATTTACCTAAATTAAAGGGAAGAAGAATCAATATACTTCATATTTTATCAAGTAATGTTTATCCATATAAAAGAGAAGAAGAAATAATTGAACCAGTAAGTGAAAGTGAGTTTCATGAATAAAATATCACTAAAAAAAACTAAAAAAAATTAAGGAATGACATTTATGAATATTGAAATAATTAAGAATTATACACCGAAAAATGAACAAGAAAAAGTAGATAAAGAAGCTATGCTAAGTTTTGCAGAAAGAAATCCTGATGCATTCTTACGAACAAATTTAACTGCTCATTTTACAAATTCTGCGATTATTACTAATATAGATAAAACTAAAGTATTATTTGTAAATCATTTAATTTATAAATCATGGGGATGGGTTGGTGGACATAACGATGGAAACCCTAACTTTTTAGATGTTGTTTTAAGAGAGTCGCATGAAGAAACAGGCATTAAAAATGTAAAACCATTATTAAAAGAACCTGTTTCGTTGGACAACATTTTTGTTCCAAATCATATTAAAAATGGACACTATGTAGGTGATCATATCCATATGAATTTATCGTTTTTATTAGTCGCAGATGAAACAGAAGAACTTATTACAAAAGTTGATGAAAACAGTGGTGTAAGATGGTTTGATATTGACGAAGTATTAAACTATGTAACAGAAGAAAGAATGGTTTATATTTATAATAAGATTTTTAAGATTTTAAAAGGATTAAAATAAAAAAACTTCTTAAGTTGTTATGAACTTAAGAAGTTTTTAAATTAATCTAATATAGACACTGCAATTCCAAGTGCTTCAGGACCTGTGTGAATTGCAAGTGCAGGTGTTATTTGAGCGATTTCAAAGTTTCTTATATATGGTAAAGCTTCTTTAATTTTTATTGACAAACTTTCTAAATCCTCTAAAGAATTGCTGTTCATAAGCGTGATGTCATATTTTTTATGATCACCAACAAAAATTAAAGTTTGAGTAATTAATTGATTGATGGCGTGCTGATAACCACGTTGTTTTTTAATGGTATAATAAACACCATCTTCATTACAGGAAATCACAGGTTTAATTTTTAGTAAATCTGCAACAGTTGCAGATACTAATCCAATGCGTCCCCCACGTTTTAAATAAGTTAATTTATCAACAGTAAAGAAAACTTTTTTATATGTTAATCGCTCGTTAATCGTTTTTACGATTTCATCAAAATCTTTATTAGCATTAATAAGTTCTAATGCTTCTAAAGAACTATATCCACTTGCCATACTGATATTTTTAGTATCAATAATTTCGATTGTTAATCCTTCAAAATCTTCTGCAACTTGACGAATGATATTCATTGTTCCACTTAACCCTTTTGAAATAGGAATACAAATTACATGTGTATATCCATCACTTTTAATTTGATTAAGTGTATCAAAAATATCTTTTGGACTTGGAAGAGAAGTTGTTATTTTTTTATGATCAAGTTGGCTTAATACTTCATTTAATGAAATTTCTTTTTTATCGATGTATTCTTTTCCATCAATGATTATTCTAAGTGGAAGAATATATAATGGTAATCCTTGTTGATTAATGTTTATGTCAGACCCAGAGTCTGCTAGAATTGCAATTTTTTGCATAGTTTTAAGTGCTCCTTATAATTTATTTCTAGAAAATAAATATCTAGATAACATAACTGATGTGAATGCTATAGTCGCTGTTTTTAAAGGTAATAAATCTAAAGATACAGCTTTTGTATAATAAGATGAATTTGGTTTTTCTGTCAATTCTAATACGGATGCTTCAAGTGAATTTTCTAAAAAGTCAATGAAAGTGTTGTATGCTAATTGATGACCTAAAACCCTTTTTAAATACACAATACCTTTATGAACATCTACTAAATTGCCAACCTGTTTTAATACAGTAATGGTTAATATATATGCTATATGCCCTTGATAGTATTTTTTATTAATTGGGGAGGGCATAATTTTATTTTTGACATAATTATTAATCATTGATGGAGTGACTAAATAATCTTTTTGATTGTTATAATCTAAAAAGATTTTTTCTAAATAGGAATTAATATAAGCCAAAACTTGTTCAGAATATAATCCTATACTAGGTAAATCATTCCATTTGGGTAAATCTAAGTGATTGATGTTGTCAATCCATTTCTTAAGTTCAGTTTCCATAATAATCTCCATCTAGTTATTAAAACAAGATTACCACGTTTTGATAACTTAATCAAAATATTTGCAAAAATAAATAAAATTTAAGGATTAAAATGAATTTTTTTATTGTATATTTAAAAATTTGATCTAGTTAAGTATCAATTTATAGCATTTAAATGTAAAATTGTGTGCTTTGTTGTAAAAACTTATATAGTACAAATATCAAGTTCAAAAAAACATTATTTTTCAATAAATATTTATTAAGAGTTTGATGGTTATTGAATAAATATAATCGATTTATATAAGTTAAATGTAATCTTATATGAAATCATATATTTGCTTTATGAAACAAAAAAATAGAGTAAAATAATAATTATATCTATAGCTTAATATATTAGAAAAATTGAGGTAAAAAAATGGTATACGAAAGACTAAAAGAAGTATTTGACATTGTGGGTGTTATCGATGTTGAAAAATATTTAGTAAAAAAATTTGATCAAAATTTAATTGGATATAAATCCATTTTTGTTGTTGGATTAGGATATCCTAATATTTATTTAAAACAAGAAAAAGATCGATTTGTTGCCTCTATGTATACTTATGGTTATGATTATCACGATGTTTTAAAATCTAGAATGGATAAAGCTTTAAGTGATTTAGATGTTCAATATAAAGCATTAGTTGATAATCATACAATTGATGAAAGACTATGTCTTGAGATGACTGGTTTAGCATTTAAAGGTAAAAATGATTTAATGATTAATAAAGATTTAGGGAGTTACTTTTTTATTGGATTAGTCATAACTAAAGAAAGATATAAAGAAGTTATAGAAGAAAACACATTATCTTGTGGCTCTTGTAATTTATGTATTAAAGCGTGCCCTTTAAATGCATTAGAAAACGGATTTAATATTGATCGATGTATGAGTGCTTATAATCAATCTAAACGTAGTTTGAAAGAAGAAGAAATTAATAAAAACCTATATTTATTAGGTTGTGATATATGTCAAAGAGTATGTCCATTTAATAAACATGTTAATTCAATGAATGTTGATGAATTCTTACCAAAAGAAACCGCTTATGTGGAAATAGATGATTTATTTAATTTATCCAATAAAGATTTTTTAAATAAATATGGAAAACACGCGTATACATGGAAAGGAAAAACAATTTTATTAAGAAATGCATTAACATTACTGTTAAGATTAAAAAATACAGATTATAATGAAAAAATCAAAGAAACGTTAAATGATTCAAAATATCCAGAATGGTATAAAGAAGATGCTAAAAATATCTTAGAAAGTTTAGAAAAAATTAAGCAGAGTAAAGGTAATTAGAATGAATCAAAAGAATAATGAACGAATTTATTTAATGTCAATGGAAGAGATTTATCATTTATATCTTCAAAAAATAATAAGAAAGAATAGAACAGAAGAAGAATTGATTCAAATCATTGAGTGGCTTACAGGTTATAACTTAAAAATTGAAAATAATGCTTTAAAAAAGACAGTAAAAACATTTTTTGATGAAGCACCAAATTTCAACGAAAGATCAAATCTCATAACAGGTGTCATTTGTGGTGTAAGAATAGAAGAAATTATAGACCCTACAATGAAGAAGATTCGTTATTTAGATAAATTGGTTGATGAACTAGCTAAAGGGAAGGCATTAGATAAAATTTATCGATAGAATTATAACATGAAACTTATAAAACTTGATCAAACATATAAAAATCAATTATTTAATATGATGGAAGAATGGCTTCCTATCAATAAAATATTCAACATTTTTTTATATGATGAAAAAAACGGTAAATTAATTGGAGCTGTTAATATTCAACATAGTTTTGATGAAAGACTATTGAGAAATATGATGACAAAATTCATCAAAGATATTGGATTAATCTTTATGAAATTCTAGAGTAATTAAAAACCGATTTGATCGGTTTTTTTATGATGATTTAAATGTTGGTAAAACGATAACAGCTTTAATATAATATGGAAACGCTCTCTTATATAGTTTAAACAACACACATTTTTACACTTGATATAATAAAATTAACTGCTACATAGAGGTAAAAACAATGGGGATTATAGAGTTAAAAAATGTAAAGAAGAATTTTAAAAAACCGGTTCGCAAACCCGGTATTATTGGTATGTTTAAAACGCTTTTTAGTTTTAAATATACAGTGACAGAAGCTGTTAAAGACATATCATTTAGCATCGATGAAGGTGAGATTGTTGGTTATATTGGTGCTAACGGTGCCGGTAAATCAACAACAATTAAGATGATGAGTGGTATTTTAACACCGACAGAAGGGGAAATATATATCGATGGTTATTTACCTTATCATCCTAAACAAAGAAATCATGTATTAGGTAGAATTGGTGTTGTTTTTGGTCAAAGAACACAGTTATGGTGGGATTTACCGTTAATTGAATCAATGACAATTTTAAAAGAAATATATGAAGTACCAAAAGAAGAATATGAAGAACGTTTTAACTATTTAAAAGAAGTTTTAGATTTAGAACCTTTTTTAAATCAACCAGTTAGGACTTTATCATTAGGACAACGTATGCGTGCGGATTTAGCAGCAAGTTTAATACATAATCCTAAAATTTTATTTTTAGATGAACCAACGATTGGATTGGATGTTTTAGTAAAGGACCGTATTATTCATGCAATTAAAGAAATACACAGCAAATACAACACAACAATAATTTTAACAACGCATAACATGGATGATATTACAGATTTATGTAAGCGTGTTATTATTCTTGATGAGGGGTCAATACTTTATGATGGTTCATTAGCTCAAATTAAAAAACGTTTTGGTGATCATCGACATGTTAAATTTACAGCTCAAGGTGAATTTGATTTGAATCGATTTAAGAATGAATTTGGTGATTTAATTGATATTAACAATGATGGAAACTCATATAATGTTTCATTTGAAATTTCTAAATTAAGTGTTAACCAAGTGCTTAATGCCATCCTAGAAAGTACTACGGTTACAGATATCCAAATTAGTGAAAATTCACTAGAAAGTATTGTTAAACGCATATATGAAAATAAAAAGTATTAAACCATATAAAGCCTTTGTTAAAGGTGGTATATTGAGTGGTTTTGCATATAAGTTTAGTTCATTTGGATGGTTATTAGGGGATATTGTATCGCTATTAATTATGTATTTTTTATGGGTAGCGATTTATCAAAATTCACCTACAGAACTAATTAATGGTATGACATTCCACCAAATGTTTTCTTATTTAATTTTTGCAAGAGTGGCTACAACATTAGTTTATGCTTCCCCCGCATTTTGGATTATTGGTGAAGATATATATGAAGGCGCTATTGCAATCAACTTACTTCGACCATTAAGTTATCGTTATCGTATATTAGCTGTTGGGCTTGGTGGTTACATTTCAGCGTTTATTTTAATGTTTTTACCATTAATGAGTTTGGCAATGGTAATTTTATACTTTGTTATTGGTACGAGTATTCCATCCTTCTTGTCGATTATATTATTTATAATTAGCAGTTTATTATCTTTTATTATTGCAGATGCCTTAAACTTTTTAATAGGTGAAATTTCAATATTTACTCAAGCTTTATTCGGTTTGATGATGATAAAAAATATTACATTATCATTTTTATCTGGTAGTTTGTTACCATCATCATTTTTTCCTGAATGGTTAAGAACCATATTAAATTTTTTACCATTCCAGAGTATGGTCGAAAAACCGATTATGATACTAATGGGTCAATATGATGTAAGAACGATTCTTGAAACTTTTTTAATTCAAATCATTTGGGTGATAGTACTTAACATTTTATGTTCGTTCACGTTTAATCTAATTAAAAAACGCGTCGTGAGTGTAGGGGGATAATATGAAAAAATATATAAAACTTTATCCTTATTATGTTTCAAAAAGTATTAAAGCACGACTTCAATATAGATTTGATGCATTGATTGGTATTTTAGGTTTTTTACTTGAAAATGCGATATTGTTTTCTACAATGTATTTAACAATTTCAGCGATTCCTTCATTAAATGGATGGACATTAGATATGATGGGATTTTTATACGGCTATTATCTAATCCCTAAATCAATTGACCACATTTTATCAGATCAAATTTGGCAACTTAGTAATGGTGGTATTACAAGAGGTATTTTAGATAAATACTTAACAAAACCATTAAATCCTTTATTTCAACTTATTGCAGAGATGATTCAATTAGAAGGATTTGGTGAATTTATTTTAGGTATTGCATTTTTAATTATATTTACACCACAAATGATGATTACATGGACTTTTGGAAAAATATTAGCTTTAATCATTTGTGCACTTTTTGCAACACTTTTCTTTTTCTCAATTAAACTTATTTTTGGATCATTATCTTTTTGGACAAAAAGAAGTATTGAAGTTATGACAACTGTTTATGACATTTCAAATTTTGCAAAATATCCAATTGATATATTTAATAAGTTTATTCGTATATTCTTAACGTTTGTTATTCCGTTTTCAGTGGTTATATTTTTCCCAGTTAGAGCAATTATATTTAATGAAAATATTTGGCTAACAACCTTATATGTTGTTACAGCGAGTCTTTCAATTCTTACAATTTCTTATATTATATGGAAAAAAGGATTAAAGCATTACGAATCAGCAGGTAGTTAATTATGATATCAAATTAGATGTTATTATATTATAGATTGACATCTATCTTTGTTATGTTTAAAATAGACTAAGTAAGCAAAGAATGGATTAATTATGGATGAGAAACTCGATTATCAGCGATTTAATTTATACGTAGGTAAAACAATTGAATATGCTCAAACAATAGAACATGATATTAAATGGTTGTATTGTTTATTAATTGGTGGTAATCTAGATGAAATGATGACTCAAATTCGTTCGTGGACTTTAGGTGAAACCATTAAAGAAATAAAAGTATTAGATGATAAAGGTTATGATGTGAAATTTAGCGATAAAGATTATCGAATATTATCAAATCTCACAAAAGATCGTAACTATGTATGTCATGAAATTTATCGTAGTTTTTTATATGCGGATAATTGGTTGGAAAGTGTTGAATATAAAAATGCTTGTCAAAAATTACTTATCATTCTTCAAAATTTCAAAGACGTATATAAAGAAATTGAAAAATATCGATTGAATTTAGCTAAAATTCGATTCAAACAATTGAAGCACTCGAAATGATAAAAAATGTGATTTTTTTATAATCCATAACATAATTTAAAGTGATAGTAATAAACTATCGCTTTATTTTTTTAGGATAAAAATTTATTTATTTTTTGGTAAAATAATAAAAAATTATATGCTACAATCTATAAATGCTGATAAACTTACGCATTTTTGACTTTCTGGGGGGGGAGGAAAAGTATGATTAGTTATCTAGATATTTATTCTATATTTTTAATATTGATTGGTCTAACATATATAGCATTTTTATTTTTAGCTTTAAATAAGAAAGGTACATCGCTTACCTTTGTTTTATTATTTTTAAGTTTGTTCGGAATTATTTATATTACTGGTGTTATTTTGCAATTATATGCAAAAACAACAGAACAAATGATGTTTTATCAACAAGTTAAATTTTTGGGAGCACCATTTATACCTTTTTTTATTCTACTTTTTTCATTTAAAACAAAATACAATCGATATCCTAAACCTCGCATTTTGGTTTTACTCATTTTAATTCCAATAAGCATTTTATTTTTACTATATACAAATAATTACCATCATTTATACTATAAAGATTTTGTAATGACAGAAGTAGAAGGGTATCACATATATTCACGAACTCCTGGTATGTTATATGGTTTTTCACAAGCGTTTATTGGATCGGCTGTATTGTACAGTTTATCTATACATATAGATTTATGGATTAAAGAAAAAAGAACAATTAATTCATTTAACTTCATCATGATTATTGGTATTTCATTGGCGTTTTTAATTGGTGCTATACATGTATTTAGAATATTACCAACAGGTGTAGACTTAATACCTTTTTCATTCTTAGCAATTGCTCTATCAATGGGGATATCTATTTTAAAATATGATATTCTTGACTCAAGAGAACTTTATGATTTAAAGGTTTATCCTATTTTAAAAGAAGGTATTATTGTTACAAATAAAAATTTTATAGTAACGTATGTAAATCATGCTGCAACAAACTTAATCAAAACAATCGATATATCCATGATTGGAAAACATTTAACAGAAACAGAATTGGGCAGAAAGATTTTTGAAAATGGTAAAAATGATTTAAATATCGATTATCTTGAATTTATCAATCGTGCAGATAAAGCGTTATATAAATCAAAAATTAATGGTAAAAACAAAATTGTCTATTATGAAAAATAATTTCAAAAAATGAATGAAAAGTCTTATGTTAACATAAGACTTTTTTATTTAGATATATTTTAAGCAAATAAAATGAAACCGCTTTTACTATCTTTTATAATAATTTTATATAAATGTGGAGGTAAGTAACTTAATGCATCACTTAATTAAAGATACAAATAGAGTATTCATAGGCGATCAAATTCCTGAAAAATATTTAATAGATAACAACGTTAAAAATGTAAATAGACCAAAAGCGGTATTTTTACCTTTAAATGAGGATGAAGTTGTTGAAATTGTTAAATATGCTCATACGAATGATATTAAAATGATTTGTCGAGGAGCAGGTACAGGAGCTGTGGGATCTCAAGTGCCGGTTTTAGGAGATGAGTTTATTATTGATTTAAGTTTAATGAACCAAATTAAATCATTAGATGAAGAAACTTTAACATTAACTGTTGGACCAGGTGTGTTATTAGAAGAAGTCCAAAAGTATGTTGAAAATAAAGGATATTTCTATCCACCAGACCCGGGTTCGAAAATGTCAACAATAGGTGGTAATGTATCAACAAATGCTGGTGGTATGCGTGCATTAAAATATGGAACAACAAGAAATTATGTTCGTAGCATGAATGTTGTTTTATCAGACGGAACTAAAGTCAAATTAGGTGGTTTAACAATTAAAGATTCTAGTGGATACGATTTAAAAGATTTATTCATCGGTTCTGAAGGAACATTAGGTATTATTACAGAAATACAATTAAAAATAATACCTAAACCTAAGCATCAAAAATCAATGATTTTAGCATTTAATAATGTTGTTGAAGCTACAGATACGGTTCTTTCTATTTTGAAAAATGGGTTCATGCCTACAGCTTTAGAATTATTAGAAAAAGAAGCAGTTTTATATAGTGAATCTTTCTTAAAACAAAAATTTCCAAGTCAAGTTGGAAATGCTTATATTCTTGCAACTATTGATGGTAATGATTTAAAAGAGATTGAATCAACGATTTTAGTCATCAAACAACTTGTAGAGAAACAAGTCATTGATTTTATTATTCTAGATGAAGCAGATGAAAAATTAGCTTGGATGATTAGAGATAATATTTTATATGCATTATACGCTTTAACACAATTTGAAATGTTAGATGAGGTTGTACCAATTAATCAATTTGGTAAGATGATTCGTTACACAAAAGAACTTCAAGAAAAACACAAAATAGAGGTCTTAAATTTTGGTCATGCTGGAGATGGAAACATTCATACGATTATTCTTAAAAAAGATTATTCTGATGAGACATGGAAAGTTAAACGCGTTGAATTCTTAGATGATTTATATGACAAAGTTAAAGAATTAGGTGGATTAGTTTCAGCGGAGCATGGTATAGGTTATACAAAAAAATCATATTTCTTAAAGATCACAGATTCTAATAAAATTGAAATAATGCGTGCAATTAAAAACGCATTGGATCCTAAAAATTTACTTAATCCAACAAAAGTCTTTTAAAACATAAGTCCTAAAACAAATTTAGGACTTTTTTATTGATACATGTTAAAATAAGTTAACACATTTTTGAAGGTGGTTAGCAACAATGAACAAACGCTTAATATCAACATTTATTATAAGTATCTTTTTATTACTAATGTTATTTTTTGTATATGCATTTTTAAAAGAAATTGATTATCAACAAAAAATTTATCAACAAACTCAAGATGATAATATATTAGATATAATTGACACATATTATATATTTTTGTACCAATTTTTAGTTATCGGGTATATATTGTTGGATTTATTTATAAAATTGGATAAGTTAGTTATTTCAAAAACAAGAGTTATCAATGATCAACATAAAGGGACTTTCTTTGTTTTAATGGGGATGAGTTATGTTGTTTTATTTTTAACACTTTATGTAATACCATTTAGTTCATTTGAAGTTTTTTCAAATATCATTCTTTTTGAAATTTTAGCATTTATTTTGCTTAATACAGTAGTTATTAGAAGATTTTTTGTTAAATTTGAATATTTTTAAAAACATAAATCTTTTAGGAGGTCACTGTTGAAAAAAGTAATTATTATAGGTGCTGGTACAGCTGGTTTAGCTGCAGGTATTCGCTTAAAAACATTAGGGTTTAATGTTGATATTTATGAAAAAAATGAAAAAGTTGGGGGAAGGATGTATCAAATTGAAGAACAAGGTTTTAAATTTGATGTCGGACCAACAATTATTATGATGAAAAAGGAAGAATTTAAAAGAGAGTATTGAATACATTAAAGTATTTACACCGAAAGACTTTGAGAATCAATTTAACTTAAAACATGGAACAACTTTCGGTTTAAAACCAACATTAAAACAAAGTAACTACTTTAGACCACAAAATAAATCAAGATATGTTGATAATTTATATTTTTGTGGTTCAAGTAATCATCCAGGGGCAGGTGTTCCAATTGTATTAACATCTGCAAAACTTGCAGTTGAAGAGATTATGAAGGATTTTTCAAATGAACATAAAAAATGATTATAAGAAAGCAGAAAAAGTCATAAAAAAACATTCGAAATCTTTTTATGCTGCATTTTCAACAATTTCAAATTTAGATCAAAGAAATGCTATTTATGGTATTTATGCTTTTTGTCGATATGCAGATGATATTGTTGATGAATCAAAAGATATAACTAAACTTGAAGAACTAAAAAATCAATTAGATTTATTTATTCAAAATAAAGAAACACCCAATTATATATTTAGACTTTTAAAAGATATATCTTGCAAATATTATGATGAAAATTTTAACTATGAACCTTACTATGATATGATTGAGGGACAATATTTTGATTTAGATTTTAAAGAAATTAAAGATTTGAATCAATCAATATGGTATTCAACTAAAGTAGCAAGTAGTGTTGGTTATATGTTGATGGATATTTTAGCCCCCAATATAAGAGACGATAGAAAAGGTTTTGTTGCCTATCATTTGGGTATTGGTATGCAGATTACAAATATTTTAAGAGATATAGGTGAAGATTTAAAGCGAAATAGAGTTTACCTTCCAAAGGAACTTATGGATAAATACCATGTGACTATGGATGATTTAATTCATAAAAATATTAATGACAATTTTATCAATTTATTTGAAGCATTAGCTAAAGTGGCATTCGAACATTATGAAAAAGCGTTATTAAGTATAGATGTTTATCCAAAAGAAACAAGAATACCGCTTAAACTTTCATTATATATTTATAGAGAAATTATTAATGAATGTAGAAACAATCAATATCAAGTTTTTCAAAAGAGAAATAAGGTATCAAAGAAAAGAAAATTAGAAATTATACGTGAGGTTTTAGAGCGTGAATAATATTTTAGGATTAGTGTTATCGTTTATTTTTGTATTTGTTGTCATAGGATTATCAACATTACTACAAAAATTAAACGTTTTAAAAGAAGAAGGTGCTAGAAAATTCATCCATATTGGTGTTTCAAATTGGTGGTTTTTTGTCAACTTTATGTTTGATAATATTTGGTGGGCGATCATAGCACCAATTGTATTTATCGTATTAAATTATTTATCATATCGATATAATTTGATTAAATCTATGGAAAGAAATGGAGATGGAAACTTAGGTACTGTGTATTTTCCAATTTCATTATTAATTTTAACTATTGCAGCATTTACATTTTTAAATCCTTATATTAGTGGTATAGGTATATTAGTATTAGGATATGGTGATGGATTAGCTGCAGTGATAGGGAAGATGATTCCCTCTAAAAAAATATTTGGAAATAAAAGTTTAAGTGGTACTTTAACAATGTTTTTAGCATCATTTATCGTTATCGTATTATATACATTATTAGCGACTAATATAAATCTTATTGTTGATTTTTTAATGATTAAAATATTAGTGATTTCACTTGCTGCAGCAGTGATTGAATTATTTACACCAAATGGACTTGATAACTTATCAATTCCAATATTGGTAAGTTTATTATCATTTTTACTTATTTAGGTGATATATGGATTTTTTGATTGGATTATTATTAAGTATAGTTATCGCATTCATGGCATATCGAAAAAAATCACTTGATACAAGTGGTTTTATTAGTGCCACTGTTGTTGGAACTTTACTTTACGTTTTTGGTACGTATATTTTATTTTCATTACTTATATTTTTCTTTATTTCTTCGAGTATTTTCACAAAAATTAAAACGAATGTAGAAGATAAAAAAGGTAGAAGCGCAGTTCAAGTTTTAGCAAACTCATTAATGGCTTTAATATTTTCAATTGCTTTTTATATAACAAGTCGCTATGAATTCTTATATATTGGGGGAATTGCAATTGCTGCATCAACATCAGATACATGGGCATCTGAGATAGGTAAATTATCTAAGGGTAAAGTATTTTCTATTTTAAATTTTAAAATGATGGATAAAGGCGAATCAGGTGGTATAAGTATATTAGGTTTATTTGCATCATTTGTAGGTAGTTTTATGATAAGCATATTATTTATCTTATTACTTAGTACATATACAACAATATCTTTAAATGATTGGTGGATTGTTGTTGTTATGACTATTGGTGGATTATTAGGATCAATTCTTGATAGTTATCTTGGTATTTTAATTCAAGAAAAATATATTGATCATCAAGGGCGTATTTTAGAAAAAGTAAAATCAAGAAAAATGTTTAAAAAATTATCAGGTATTTCGTTTATTAATAATGATTTTGTAAACTTTTTAATGACTTTTATTATTACATTATTATTTAGCCTCATTCTTATTAAATAAAAATTATAAATAAGATTTTATTTGTTATAAATAAACTCTTATTTTATAATATATGTTATAATAAAAGTATAAAAGAAAGGATGGTGTATATGAATCAATTACATCAAGTTTTAAATGTAGAGGTTGCTAATTTCAACGTGTTATTCACGAAATTACATTATTATCATTGGTATGTGAAAGGACAAGAATTTTTCACATTACATGCATTGTTTGAAAAGTATTATGACGAAATTAACGAATTTTATGATGAATTTGCAGAAAGATTATTAACAATAGGTGGAAAACCAAAAGCTACCTTAAAAGAATATTTAGAAATAACTACACTTAAAGAAGTAGATTCAAAAGTTACTACAAGTGTAGAAATGGTTAAGGATGTTTTAAAAGATTTTAACATCATTATTGATGAGCTTAAAAAAGGTATTGAAATATCAGGTACTTTAGGTGATGATGTCACTCAAGATATGTTTATTTCAACAAAAGCTAAGCTTGAAAAACATGCATGGATGTTAAGAGCATATCTATAAAAATAATATAAATAGGCTGAAAAGCCTATTTATTTTTGTAAACTTTTGGTTGCATAATAAGCATTTCATAATTGCTTGATATAATTTATTCGATATGGGATAATGTAAAAGTCTAGATACGAAAGGGGAATAAAGTATGACAACTGGAGAAAAAATAGCTAAGTTAAGAAAAGAAAAAGGCTATACACAGGAAGCGTTAGCTGATTTATTACACGTTTCACGTCAATCTGTATCAAAATGGGAACAAGATTTAAGCTTTCCTGAAACAGATAATTTAATTTTATTATCAAAATTGTTTGGATGTAGTATTGATTACTTATTAAATCCTAATTTAGAAGATGAATCAATTAAAAAAGAGGAATTAAAAGAAGATAATGAATTAGAAAAAATGATTAAAGATCCACAATTTTTTACAACCGTTTGGACACTTGGTTATTTTATACTAATGGCTATAGCTTTTACAATGACTTATGCATCTACAAAAATTAGTTATGAGTTTATGTTTGGCGATGTTTATATTCATTTTAATGTCTATGATTTTTTATTCTCTTCATCTAAACAATTTAATAATTACGTTATGATATTTGGTGTGTTATTAATGATGTTAGAAGTTGGTGTAAGTTTATTTATGCTATTTGATAAATCAAATTTAAAAACATGTTATAAAATTAGGAAATTAGCTTCAGTGACCGAAGCAGTTATATGGTTATATTTACTAATTATATTAATTTCAAATGTAGCATATGGAGCATTCATAATTTTAACATTATCAATTGTTAATGCAGCATTTATCTGGTTTTATAAAAGACATCAATACATTGAAAATAAAATAGAATAATAACTTATTGTGTTAATCTTTAATGGATTAACACTTTTTTTTGGAAATTAATTTCAAAAGATAAAATACACTAAAGATTTCAATAAATTAACATAGATTTATGTTAAGATAAACTTGTTGAAGGGAATGATTTTATGAAAAAACTGAATGAAATGACATTAGAAGAAAAAGTTGGTCAAGTCTGTATGTTCGGTTTTGATGGATTAGATCTTAATGATGATATTATCCATTTAATCAAAAAGTACAAGTTAGGGAATGTTATTTTATTTGCACGAAACGTAAAAACACCAGAACAATTATTTAAACTCAATCAAAATCTTCAAAAATTAGCTTTAAAAGAAATTGGTATACCGATGCTTATTTCAATTGATCAAGAAGGTGGTATGGTTACTAGAATTTTTAATGGAGCTACTTTTTTTCCTGGTGCAATGACAATAAGTGCTACAAAGCATACGAAGAATGCATATGAAGTTGGACGCAAGATGGGTAGAGAGCTTAATCTTTTGGGTATAAATATGAATTTAGCACCTGTGTTAGATGTAAACAATAATCCGAAAAATCCTGTCATTGGTGTTAGAAGTTACAGCGATGATCCAAAAATAGTTGCAAAATACGGTATTGAATATATTAAAGGATTACAAGAAGAAGGTGTAATTGCAACCGCTAAACATTTTCCTGGTCATGGTGATACGAATGTTGATTCTCATTTAGGATTACCAGTTATTCATCATGGATTAGAACGATTAGAAAAAATAGAGTTTTACCCATTTAAAGAAGCGATCAAAGCAGGCATTAAAGGTGTTATGAGCTCACATATTAATTTTCCTATGTTGACACATAATGATGAACCAGCAACTTTAAGTAAAACGATTATGACAGATTTATTAAGAAATGAATTTAACTTTGAGGGTTTAATCATCTCAGATGGTATGGGCATGAAAGGTGTTGTGGATAAATATACAACCGAGGAAGCATGTGTTAGAGCACTAATTGCTGGTATCAATTTAGTTTGCGTGTGCCATGCACATCAACCGAGAGAAGCAACAATAGAAGCGATTTATCAGGCTATTAAAGATAATCGTATTTCTATTGAAATGTTAGATAAACACGTAGAAAAGATACTTAAATATAAAGTTGAATTAAAGATTAATTTAAATTTAAATTATAAGGATATTCAGCCAATTATTGAAAATGAAGAAACTAAAAACTTTAGCTTAAATATCGTTAAAGATGCAACAACGTTAGTTAAAGGAAATCCAATTCATTTAAAGGAAAGAGTTTTATATATTGGAATTCTTCCACAAGTACTAAACATTGCAGATGATGATATTGAGAAAAAAGATTTTTTAGAACCTATTAAATCAATTTCAAATTTAGATATTGAAATTGTATCTTTAGACCCAACCAAAGAAGAAATTGACAAAATGATAAATTTATCAAAACAATATGAGCAAGTTATATTTACAACATATAACGGTAACCAATTTAAAGGCCAAATTCATCTTATTGAAGCGTTAAAAGATGTTAAAGACTTGCATGTTATCGCATTAAGAAATCCATATGATTTATATGAAACAAATGTTATTAAAAATTATGTGGCATTTTATGAATATACACCAAATTCATTATTAGCACTAAAGTCATATTTACTTGGTGAATTTGAACCGAAAGGTCAACTTCCATTTCAATATAAAAATTAAAAGTTTAAGAGTTAGCAATAACTCTTAATTTTTTATTTTATTGATTTACTTTTTATAAATTAGAATGCATGTTATACTATACCAAAATAGAAAATATGAAAAGGATAGGAAAATGAAAAAAATACTTGTAGTAATTACACTACTTATGGGCGTATTTTTAGTATCATGTGAAGAATCAAACAGTAAGGAATTTAGTAAAAGTGGAATAACAATTACTTTAACTGACGACTTTTATGAAAAAGAAATTATAGCTGCACCGTTTTATTTAGAATCTCAAGATAATATCTTTATGGGAAATAGAGAAGATAAATCTTTATTTAGTTCAATGATGACACTAGAAAGATATACAACATTAGTTTTAGGTCAAGCTGAAAAAACAACAGATATTGAAAAATATTTAGATGATAATATCGAATATTATTATGCATATTATGAAGCAACTGTTGATGGAAGAACTTTCGGTTATATGCTTGTTACTTTAGAAAGTGAAACACACTTTTATCTTATTAATTTTGCATGTTTAAAATCAAAATTAGAAGGAAATAAAGATCTTTATCACTCATGGGCAAGATCAATAAAAGTTGAATAAAAATAATGAAACCTTTATTAAAGGTTTTCTTTTTTATATTATAATAAGTATCAAGGATGTGACATAATGAATGTTCAGTCAAAAATTAAATCAATTTTAAATGAAGGTGTTAAGAAGAAAGATTTTGTTGGTGCATCTTATGGTATTTATATTAATCAACATCGTTATTTAGGTGTTACTGGATACTTAGATCATCATTATAAAGAAAAGGTCAAACCATATACTTTATATGATGTTGCATCTCTTACAAAAGTTATTGTTACAACACCACTTATCTTAAAATTAATTGATGATAAAAAATTAAGTTTTGATACTGAAATTAAATCAATTTTAAAAGATTTTAAATATCAAGATATCACAATAAAAGATTTACTTATTCATGGTTCTGGTTTACCTGCAGATATTATTTCTTCTAAAACTTTAAAATCAAAAGAAGAATTGATTGAAAGAATTTATAAAGCAGAAGTTATTTATCCAAAGCATTCAAAAATTGTTTACTCAGATATTGGGTTTTTGTTGTTAGGATTAATCATTGAAAAGATGTATCAAATGCCAATCAATGAAGTGGCAGAAAACTATATTTTTAAGCCACTTCATATGTATCAATCAACATTTAAACCTAAAAGAATCTTTACAGCACCAACGGAGTATAGAAAAGATTCGGTATATCAAGGGCTTCTTAAAGGCAAAGTTCATGATGAAAAAGCTTTTGCAGCAAATGGATTAACAGGACATGCAGGATTATTTTCTACACCGAATGATATTCTAAAGTTTATACAAGCAATATTAAGCAATAAGTTCATTTTTTCAAATGAAATGGTGGATTTGATGTTTCAAGAACAGTTGGTTTATAAAACAGATAAAGGAGATATTTTAAGACGAGCTTTAGGATTTCAAAAACCATCTTTAAATATGTATTTTGGTTCAAACTATATATATGAAGACACGATAGGTCATACAGGCTTTACAGGATGTCACCTAATTATCGATCGAAAGCGTCAAATAGGTGTTGTTGTATTAAGTAATGCTGTACATCCCTATCGCGACTTAAATAAAATATTTACATACCGAAAAAGAATAAGTGATTCAATATTCACATAATTACATTTTCCTTGACTTTAATCATTTAATTACTTATAATCATAGCGTTTATTTAAGGGAGAAATTATGAAACTTTTAGAAGAAAACCACATTATACTTGACGTTACATGTGAATCCAAAAACGAGCTATTTGAATTTCTAGCTCAAACACTTTATGATATGAATAGAATCACTAGTAAAGAAGCTTTTATAGAAGCACTAAATCAACGAGAAAAAGAAATTACAACAGGTATAGGTGAAGGTATTGCAGTACCTCATACAAAAGATATGAGTGTATTATTTCCGACACTAATTTATGTTCGTTTAAAAAATGAATTAGAATATGATTCTATTGATAATATTCCAGTAAGACACGTATTTTTAATCGCAATGCCAACGATATATTATAAAGAACATTTAGAAGTGTTAAGTAAAGTATCCGTTATTTTAATGGAAAAAGAAAATCGTGAATTTTTATTAGAAGCATCAAAAGATAAAATATATGAATTGTTTTCAAGTCAAATAGGGTGAGTTCCATGATGAAAGTCGATGTTTGGTTTGATTATAATGATGAATCATTTGTTATGATTCAAAATTTAAATCAAGCTTTAAATACATTTCAATACAAAGAAGATGTTAAAGTAGTGTATCGTTCTTTTATTAAAAAAGATGATAAGTTTTATCATGAACTTTTCCATTATGGAAGAAAAAAACAACTCGGTTTAGAATATTTATGCGATTGTTTTAGTCTTTATAAAGAGGGCAATAATTCTTATGATGATTTATTTAAAAAGTACAATTTATCTTTAGAAGAATTTTTAGAATCAAAAAATCATGGAAAACTTAATAAAATCATTTGTAACCATGTTGAACATGCTGATTTAATGAATTTAAAAATAGCACCAACATTAACCTTTTCATATGGTTATAGAATTGAAGGGTTAGCTGATCAACAATCGATTAAAGACACGTTAATTAAAATGTATGAAAAAGAGTCTGGTATCGAATATTGTGAGGGTGATGATTGTGAAAGATGATGGGAAATCATCTTTTTTTTGTCTTATGACTATGAAATTAATTTTTTAATGGTATACTTATATGGGCAAAAAATTAAAAATATAGAAATAGGGTATAAGCCATGTCAATTTTATTCAAAGAATTACCAATTAAAGAAACCATTAAAGAAGCATTAGAAGGATTAGGATTCGAAGTTCCAACACCTATCCAAGAACAAAGTATTCCATTAGTGCTTGATGGATTAGACATAATTGGACAAGCTCAAACAGGAACAGGTAAAACATTCGCATTCGCCATTCCAATGATTGAGAAAATTAATGTAAGCGAGTCTAGTATTCAAGGACTTATTCTTACACCTACAAGAGAACTTACAACACAAGTTTATAAAGAGATACTTAAATTAATTAAATATGAACCAAAAATCAAAGTCACAACCATTGTTGGTGGTGAATCATATGACAAACAATTTAAAGAATTAGCAAAAAAACCACATATTATTGTTGCAACACCAGGACGTATCATCGACCATATTAATCGTGGGACAATTGATTTATCTAAAGTTAAATTATTAACTTTAGATGAAGCAGATGAAATGTTAAATATGGGTTTCCAAGAAGATATTGAAATCATCTTAAAAACAACACCAAAAGAAAGACAAACAGTTTTATTTTCTGCAACTATTCCGCCATTTATTAAAAAGGTTGCAAAGATGTATCAAAACAATCCAGAAATCGTAAAGATTGATGCCAAAGAATTAACGGTCGATAAAATTGAACAAGGATACTTTATTGTTAAAGAAGAAGATAAACCAAATTTATTAGTTCGTCTTTTAGATTTAGAACAACCAAAAACAGCAATTATTTTTGCAAACACTAAAAAAGATGTTGATCAAATTGCAGAAACATTACAACATAATAAATATATGGCTGATGCGTTACATGGTGATCTAAAACAATCACAACGTAATTATGTTATGACTCGTTTTAGAAACAAACAATTAAACTTATTAATCGCAACCGATGTAGCTGCTCGTGGATTAGATATAAATGATGTTGAATTAGTTATCAATTATGATTTACCTACACAAGATGAAGTTTATGTTCATCGCGTTGGACGTACTGGTCGTGCCGGTAAAAAAGGTAAAGCGTATAGTTTTGTATCACCTCGTAAGCGTGGCATGATTGAATTCTTAGAAAAATTTATTAAACGTGAAATTAAATTTTTAGATGTTCCTACAGAAGAACAAATATATAAGTCTCAAACAAAAACATTTAAAAACCAATTAAAATCTGCAATGAGTCAAATTGAAACAATCGATTTATCATTAGTTAATGATTTATTAATTGATGAAACATCAAAAGATAAATTAATTTATGCATTACTACAAGATAGAATGCCAGTTCAAAAAAATTATGCTCCAATAGAAATTTATCAAAAATATAGTAAATCTAAATCTAATAATCAAAAAAATAATTCTAAGTTTGATCGAAATAATAAAAATAAATCAAACAATGGAAAATATGTTGAATTACTTATTAATCTTGGAAAAGAAGATAGCATGAATCCACAAAAATTATTTAAGATATTAGAAAAAGATTATGGGATATTCTCAAGAAACATTGGAGATATTCAACACTATAAAAATGAAACAAAGTTCGAACTCAAAGTTGAGCAATTAAAACGAATTAATTTAAATAAACGCATCCAAATAGGAAAAAAACAAGTTTTAATTAAAAAAATTTAAAGAGAAAAGTTTTATTCATTTTATGAGTAAAACTTTTATTTTTTTATAGTATCATATAGAATATGATAAAGTTATATATTAAAAGTTAGTATTTATTAATATTTAGTGATACAATTAAAGAGACAAAAAATATAGGAGGACGCCTGTGGCACATCTTTTTGAAAGAATACCAGAAACACTTTTTACGGTGTTATCCTCTCCTAATAGAAAAATATATGTTGATTGTTTATTTATCATTTATGATGCAACGAATAGTATAGAAGATGCATTTCAAGGGGAAAGAAACTACGTAATAGGAAAATTAATAGATTATTTTGATGAACAAAAATCAGATTTACGTATAGAAGAGGATGAAGAAGCATCAACTTCAAGACAAAAAGCAGTTGCAGTCATTAATGTATTGAAAGCAAACGGATGGCTTGGTGAAGAAGAACTAGGTGACTATAAAACCTCATTAAATCTTTTTGATTATTCGATCAAAATTATTGATTTATTAAAACGCATTCAACAGGATGAACAATTAGAGTATACTGGTGAAATCTATACTGTGTACTCTCTTTTAGCGTCTTTCGAACTAGAGAATGGATACACCATTATTGAACAAGCGTATCATAAAATTGATGATGTTTTAAGAACGCTAAAAACTTTACGTGCAAATATTTATCGCTATTATCATGATTTAGTCAAATCTAATAAAAAAGATAACTTGCAAGAAGTTTTAGAAAGATTATTAGTTGATTATAAAATAAACTTTTTTGATAGTGCTTATTACAAACTTAAAACGACTGATTCACTACCGAGATATAAACGTTCAATTATGGAAAATATAAATAGAATTTATAACAGTGAATCTATGTTAGAAGAGTTGGCACTTCAAGCAATGAAAGCTAAAAATTATGCAGAATTTAATGATGCATTTAATTATATTGAAGCACGTATTCGCTATATTAGAGATTCAATCGAAGCGATGGAGTATTTAATTAATTCGATTGATGAGAAAAATGAAATGTATATTAATGCAGCAGCATCAAAAATTATGTTCTTGACGAATACATCTGAAGATTTCGAAGGATTACTTAATCGATTATTCCAAATAATACTAAAAGAAAAACAATTTGATTATAGTCAAATCTTCAACCTTTTTAGAGCAAGAAATTTAGATGATGCATCACTTTATACAGTAAGAAGAAAGCGTGTTGACCCAATCCCTGAGGAGATTGATTATGATCAAGATATCCCAGAAGACATCAAACGTGAAAAATTAAGAACAATCATGAAACAAAATGTCTTTTCTAAAGTAGAAATCAATAAACACGTTAACTATTTATTAGAAGATAAAGAAGTTATCAAAGCTTCTGAAGTACCACTAGAAACCAATGAAGATTTTGTTAAATTGATTCTCATTTTCTTATACAGTAAATCAATTGGTATGTCCTATGATGTGAGACTTTTAACATACGATGTCAAAATTGGGGATATTCGCTTCAGCGAATTTGAAATTATGAAGAAGGGGACTAGACGATGATTCCAAAAAATCAGGCAATTAAAAAATTAACCGAAGAATACCCAAGTTTAAAAGAAAGTGAGAAACAAGTTTTTTCACGTATTTCAAATAAACTTTTACAAGTTAATTATATTACACGTAAAAAAATCGGTGATGCTAATGATTATCGTTTCATTCTTGCATATAAAGAAATCTTTGAAGCGTTTTTCGCATTAGCTGATTTTGAATTAATTATTGAACGACATGATGAAGTTGTATATATTAAAAATGAATCAAGTTTTAATCATTTAAGACTTAAAAAAGAAGAAAGTATTTTACTTTTAATTGTACGTATGTTATATCAATCCAAGATGGATGTAATCACGTTAGATGAGAATGTTGAAATTTATCTATCTGAAATTCATGATGAGCTTGCAAAAGTTGGTTATTTAGATAATAAGCGCATGACAAAAGATAAATTAAAACCAAGTTTACAATTACTTAAAAACTATAACATCATTGACTTTATGGATGTTAAACTTCATGATGATGCAAGAATTAAAATTTATCCAACAATTCTTTATGTTGTAAATATGAAAAACATTAAAGAAGTTTTAGACCAACTTGATCAATACTTAGAAGGAGGTAGCGATAATGAAGAGATTGACGAAGATTAAACTGCTTAATTGGCACTTATTCTCAGATCAAACCATTGAGATTAATGATAACACGTTAATATCAGGTGAAAATGGTAGTGGTAAATCAACCCTTCTTGACGCCCTTCAGTATATTTTAGTTGGTGGTCGATCAGGTGTTAAATTTAACATTGCAGCAACCGATGAAGCAAAAAGAACTTTAGAAGGTTATATTCGTGGTCGAATTGGTGCCGAAAATAAAGAATTTATTCGTAATGGTGATGTTGTTTCACATGTAGCATTAGAGTTTTATGATGACCAAAACGAAGAATATGGTGTTTTAGGTGTTATTTTAGAATTACCTAAATTAGGTAGTTTAAAAGAAAGATTTTACTTATTACACGATATAAATATCCATGATGACATGTTTATGGATAAAAAAACACCAAGAGATTATAAATCTATGAAAGCTTACTTAAAAACGCTTAATATAGACTTAGAACCCTTCAATACTCAAAAAGATTATCGAGATGCAATGGCTAAGTATTTTGGAATAGATGCAAAAAAATATGCAAAGATCTTACCAAAAGCTTTAGCATTTCGTCCGATTGACTTACAATCATTTGTATTTGAGTTTTTATTAGACGATGAACCAATTGATATTCAATCACTTAAAAATAATGTTGAACAATTAAAACGTGTTGAACAACAAATACAACTTGATAAAGAAAAAGTAGAAAAACTTGAAAAAATCGTTAAACTTGGTGAAAATTTAAATCAAAATCTTGATCAACTTAAAATCAATGAATTAATTGAAAAAATGAGTTTTATTGAAAAAAGAGAATCTATTATTAGAAACTCAGAAAACTTATTAGATAAAGTCAATCAAAAATATGAAGCATTAAAAGTTAAAAAAGAAGAAATCGATCGATTAATTGAAGAAAATGATGATCAAATTTTAGAATTAGAATCATTAAGAAGTCATAACGATTTAGCAAAAACACTTTATAACTTACAAGAACAACTTGAAAAAAAGGTAAAAGCTTATGAAGAGTATCGTGAGTTACTCAATGAACTAAAAGAACAATTAACAAAAGAAGCTAACCTATTAAAAACATTTACTCAATATTATCCAAATACACATATAGATGCTTTTACAAAATATTACTTAACACATTCTGATCATAAAGTTGAAGAACTTAATGAATACATGAATGGTGCGAAAAATGCATTAGAAGGTATTCAAACAGCATTAACTATTGAAAAGGTTAATATTGAAAAAGAACGTGATGAGGCATTAAAGAATTTAAACATTGCTAAACAACGTTTAAATGCGTTAAAACGTAATATTAAAACGTATCCTCGTCATGTTACGCTACTTATTGAAAAATTAAATGAAGAATTATCTAATTACTATAAAAAAGATATACGTGTTCGTCCATTCTGTGAACTTATTGAAGTTGAAGATGAACAATGGAGAAATGCATTAGAAGGATATTTAGGTGGACAAAGATTTGATATTATCGTAGAACCACTTTATTTTAATGATGCTTTAGAAGTATATGATCGTGTTAAAGTCGAATTAGGTATTTATGGTGTGGGTTTAGTTAATACAAACAAAATTACTGAATATACAAACTATTTACCAAATTCACTTGCTGCAAAAGTAAAAACAGAGCATCCATATGCTAGATATTATGCAAATATGCTAATGGGACACGTAATTACTGTTGAAAATTTAGCAGATTTAAAGAACTATGCACGTTCAATTACCAAGACATGTATGACTTATTCTAACCATACAGCACGTCAAATTAATCCTAAAACTTATGAAGTTCCATATATTGGACAAAATGCAACCAATATTCAAATTGAACTTGATCAAAAATTAGTCGATGAATTAGAAAGTAATTTAAGTGAAGTATCAAAACGATTTGAAAAAGCTAACGATTCATTAAGATTAATCCATCAATCTAAAATTTCTCAACTCGTTCAAACAAATCAAACAAGATTTATTGAATTAACTAAACAAACAAGAAAAGAAATGATTGAATTAGAAGAAAAGGTTCAAAAACTTACATCGAATCCAGAACTTAATAACATCAATAAAAATCTTGAAGATGAACGTACAAAGAAACGACAACTTAAAATTGAACATGAAGACATTGTATCTAAGATGGCTGATTTAAGAAGCGAAAAAACTCGCATTTTAGAATCTATTGAAGATGCAAGAGACTCATTAAGAAGTCACTTAGAAGAACAAAAAACTTGGAATGAAACATATCCACAATTAATTCAAAGTGCTTATAGCCAGTTTAATGCACTTAAACAAAAATTTGCGAATAACTATGACTTAATTGCACGTGATATTGCAGAATCGACAACAAAGATTCAAGCTCAAAACACACGGGCAGAATTAGAAGTTATTAACTTAATGAAAGCATATATAGTTCAATATCATTTTGGTGCTGCACCAGATATTAGTGAATTAATTCACTTTGAACGTGAAATGAATTTAATTAAAGATAATAACTTAATGCAATATGAACAACAGGCAATTGAATTAAGACGTCGAAGCGAAATTGGATTTAGAGAAGAATTTGTAGGAAAACTTCGTGCATCTATTGAAGCTGCTCAAATTCAAATTCAAGAATTAAATATGGCACTTGAAGGTAAGAAGTTTGGTGCTGATACATATCAACTCGTCACAAAACCAAGTGAGAATCCAGAATTCAAAACTTATTATGACATTATTATGGGTAGTGATGCAGTATATAACCATACATTATTTACTGAAAACTTATCTAAAAAACATGAAGTCGTATTAATGGAGTTATTTAATAAGATTGCATCATTTGATCCAGAAAATGATAAGTTTGCATTACAATTTTTAGATTATCGTTATTATATGAGTTATGATATTGAAGTCACATCAGAAAATGGTAATAAATCATTTTTCTCTAAAGTATCAAGAGAAAAATCTGGTGGTGAAACACAGGTTCCATTCTATATTGTTATTGCAGCAAGTTTCCAACAATTATTAACTAAAAATAAGCGTGTTGATTCAGGTTGTATCGTTTTATTTGACGAAGCATTTAATAATATGGATGAATCAAGAATTGATGCGATGATGAAATTCTATAATTCATTATCGATTCAATTATTTATCGCTGTACCTCCACAAAGAGTATCTAATATTATTAACTATGTAACAACATCATTAGCAATAGTAAAAGATAACGATTTTGCAATTGTTGAGTCATTTACTAGAGAGGTTATGTAATACATGCAAAAAACTTTTAAAGGCATTCCCACCTCAGGTGGGATTGCTATTGCAAAAGTTCATCATTTAACACAACAATTAACTTCTAATCAAGAGGGAAGTATTGGTTTTTTATATGAACAAAACCGTATAAAAAACGCTATTTGCGATGCTGTTTTTGAAATTGAATCGATGCTTAATGAAAACTTAAGCGTTGAAGCAGAAGGCATTTTACTTACACAAGTTGCAATTTTAAAAGATCCAGAGCTTATTTCAAACATTGAAAATAAAATAAGAAAAAATAGAATTAATGCAGCTCAAGCATTTGAGTTAACAATGAATGAATTCATTGAGGTATTTAAAAACTCAAATAATCATATGATTAGTGAAAAAACAGCAGATTTAAAAGATATTAAATATCGCGTATTAAAAATATTAAATCAAGAAAATAAGCAATATGAGTATAATGAAGAAGTTATTCTAGTAGCTGAAGAATTATATCCATCTGAAACCATAAAATTAGATAAAACTTTTATAAAAGGCATTATTACAGAAAAAGGATCAAAAACGTCTCACGCAGCCATTTTATCTAAACAAATGGGTATACCTTCTATTTCAGGTATAGATATTCATACATTAAAAAATGATGATTTAATTATTCTTGATGGTGATGAAGGTCTCATTATTGTTAATCCTAAAGATGAAACTATTAGAAAGTATCAATCAATCAGAGAGAATTTTTATCAACTTAAAGAAAAGATGAAATATGAGTTAAAGTGTTTAACAGAAACTCAGGATGGTAAAGAAATACATCTTTTATCAAATTTAGGTAGTACAAATGAAATACCTAAAGCACTCAAAAATGGTGCATTAGGTGTTGGTTTATATCGAAGCGAAAATGATTATTTTAATTTAGATAATTTACCAAAAGTATCTGAATTAAAAAAAATATATCAAAAAATACTATCAAGTTTTAAATCAAAAGTTATTATTCGAACACTTGATGTTGGTGGTGATAAAATGTTACCATACTTAGAACCTTTAAATGAATTAAATCCATTTTTAGGTAAACGTGGTATTCGTTTTTCACTTTCAAACATTGACATATTTAAAACGCAAATAAAAGCTTTATTATTATCAAACGAAACGCAAAACTTACATATTATGTTACCAATGATTTCTACTTTAGATGAACTCCTTCAAGCAAAATCCATCATTGAAGAAGTAAAATCAGAATTAAAAAATGAAAATATTCAAATATATGAACCTAAAATTGGTATGATGTTGGAAGTTCCAAGTGCATTACTTGCAATAGAAGATTTACTACCAAATATTGATTTTATATCTATAGGAACAAACGATTTACTTCAATATTTATTTGCAGCAGATAGAATGAATGATGAAGTATCATATCTTTATCAACCTTTCCATCCAGTAGTTATTAAAAGTTTGAAGTATGTTGTTGACAAAGCCAAAAAATATGGTATAAATATTAGTGTTTGTGGTGAAATGGCATCAGATATAACAACAGCATTAATGTTAATAGGACTAGGAATTGATGAATTATCTGTTCATAGTAAAATGTATCCACAAATGAATTATGTCATTAGAAGATCAAAGATGAAAGAATTAGAAAGTTTAGTTGAAAAAGCAATGAAACTTAAAACAAATCAAGAAGTCTTTGAATTATTTAATCAATATAAAAATGAGCTTATGATTTCATAAGCTCTTATATATGGAACAATACCCAAGTGGTTGAAGGGGCAGGCTTGGAAAGCTTGTAGGAGTTAATAGCTCGCGTGGGTTCAAATCCCACTTGTTCCGCCATATAAGCACAACAGTGTTGATACAATAGTATCGAACTTATAGAATACGAAAATAGGGAGAATATCCCTTTTTTCTTTCCAAAATACGAGTCTATGAATCACATAATGTAATTGGTTTGTAGACCTTTTTATTTTTATACCCAATAAAAACACGATAGGTCAATTAAAACACAAAAGGTCAGCAAAAACACGAAAGGTCTATAAAAACATAAAAGTACTAAAATAAACTATAAAATATTGTTATATATAAAATAAGGTAAATTACCTTGCTAAAAATGCTATAAAATGCTATAATTTAGAAAAACTATTGGAGTGATTTTTTTTATGGATTATCTAAAATTAATAATTCAAATTAGAGCTAGATTAAATTTATCTCAAAGTGACTTAGGAAAGTTAATTGGAGTATCTTTTTCTACCATAAATAGATGGGAAAATGGTAAATCGATTCCAACAAAAAAACATTTATGTATGTTAGAAAACATTTGTAAAGAGAATCGTATTGAAGTAGAGGAAGGAAAATAAGTTATTAAATATGGAAAAATTAATTGGGCTGTCGTTATTTGCTAATATAGGTGTTGCAGAAGCTTATCTAAAAGATATTGGAGTGACTATTGCTGTAGCAAATGAACTACTTGAAAATAGAGCGAAGTTTTATCAAGAAGTATATCCTGAAACAGAGATGATTTGTGGAGATATTACACAAAAAGAAATATATAATCAAATTATATCGAAATCAAAAGAAAAAAATGTCAATTTTGTCATTGCTACTCCACCATGTCAAGGTATGAGTACTGCGGGAAAACAACATCCAAATGATGAAAGAAATTATTTAATTACATATGCACTAAATGTCATAAATGAATTAAATCCAAAATTTATTTTACTTGAAAACGTTCCTCAACAACTAAGAACAACTATATTAGTCAATGGTAAAAAGGTTTTAATCCCTGATTATATTGTGGAATCATTAAAAGAAAAATATGTTATTAATGCAGATATAGTGAATTCAGTTGATTATGGTGTCCCCCAAATGAGACAAAGATCAATGTTTTTAATGGTTCGAAGAGATTTAAAAATTAAATGGAATTTTATAAGTTCTAATGAAAAAAGCAAACCTATCACTTTATTTGAGTCTATTGGTGATTTACCATCGCTAGATCCTCAAATTCAAGGATTTTCTTTGAAGGAACAACTGGAATATTTTCCCGATTATGAAACCAAACGGAATAATGGATTAAAAATATCTAAATGGCATTATCCACCAATACATAAACTAAGACATGTTGAGGTAATGAAATATACTCCAGAAGGTTGTTCAGCTCTTGAAAATACATTTTATTATCCCAAAAATAGCTCTGGCACAAAAGTGAAAGGTTATAAAAACACATATAAGAGACAGTGGTGGAATAGACCAGCGTATACTGTTACTACTTACAATGGTGCTATATGTTCACAAGACAATGTTCATCCAGGTAGATACATAGGTATAGACACAAATGGGGAAAAATTGTACTCTGATGCTAGAGTTCTAAGTATTTATGAATTGATGATTGTAATGTCTATTCCTAGAGATTGGCCAATACCTTCTTGGGCATCTGACAGTTTGATTAGACACTCTTTAGGAGAAGGTATTCCACCACTTATTATTAAGAAATTATTTGAAAATCTACTTAAGGAGTTGAGCCAAGATGACGAGAATTAAAGGTCTGTCGCTATTTTCTAATGTTGGAGTAGCTGAAGCTTATCTTGAAAGCATAGGAGTTGACATTGTTGTTGCTAACGAACTGGTTAAAGAAAGAGCTGAGTTTTATCAACATTTATACCCAAAGACAGAAATGATTTGTGGTGACATTACATCAGATGAGATTAGAGCTAAAATTGTAGAAAAATCAATTTCTAAAGGTGTAGATTTTATACTAGCTACTCCTCCATGTCAAGGTATGAGTAGACATGGAAAGAGAGACCCAAATGATGAAAGAAATTACTTAATTATATATGCTGTTGATGTTATCAAAAAGATAAAACCAAAATTTATTTTGTTAGAAAACGTTACTAAAATTTTAGTTACTAAGATAACCGTCAATGATATTACAATGCATATTCCTGATTATTTAATTCAAGAATTGGGTAATGATTATATTATTTATGACGATAACATTTTTAATGCGGAAGATTATGGTGTTCCACAATCAAGGTCAAGATGTATCATTAGAATGGTTAGAAAAGACTTAAAGATAATTTGGGCGAGACCCGAAATACAAGAAAAAATCACTTTGAAAGATGCGATTGGACATTTGCCAAGTTTAGACCCATTAATTAGAGAAAAAAACATGCGAGATTTTTTCCCTGAGTATGAGATAAAAAAAGAACAAGGACTTAAAGTATCAAAGTGGCATTATCCACCGACTCATAGTTGGAATCATGTTTTGTGGATGACAAATACCCCTTCTGGGAAAACAGCTTTTTATAATGATGTATATTATCCACAAAAAAAGGATGGAACTAGAATTATTGGGAGATTATCATGTTATAGACGTTATTCTTGGGATAAACCAGCGAATACGATAACTCAAAATAATGGGGTAATATCATCGGCTTGTTGTGTTCATCCAGGAAGAGAAATCAAAACTCCTGATGGGAAAACACTTTACAGTGATGCTAGAGTATTAACTATTTATGAATTATTAATAGTAACTTCATTACCAACAGATTGGAATATACCTGATTGGGCTGATGAAAGATTGATTCGAAATGTAATAGGTGAAGGTATTCCACCTTTGATGATAAAAGCTATTGTTTCAAAACTTATTAACGAAATTAGTAAGGGGGTATAGCATGGGTAAAAAGGGATTAATTAAATTGGTTCTACCAAAAAATTCAGGTAGTTATGAATTATTTAATGAAGCTATTGAAATTGTAGGGAAAAATCATGCTAAGATGGAAATGAGCCAATTTATCAACGATTTAACTGCTAGTCTCTCAAATTTAGATATAACATCACTTTATCATAAATCCGTTATGCCAAGATATTTTGGACTGTTATTTTATGAAAAGAGTTCAAAAATATTATATTTGACTGAACTAGGTATGGCATTTTATCTAGCTTCATCATTAGAAGAAAAAATTGATGTATTATTCGATGCTTTATCTTGTATAACTTTTGGTAGACACAATAATGCTGTTGATTCCGATTCGGACATTGAAGCACCGTTAGTATTTTTAAAGGCACTATTAAAAATGGGTAGTGCATCAAATGTTGAATTAGGATGTATTTTATATTATATGGAAGTTGAAGAAATCAGTTTAGATGATGCAATTCAAAAAGTTAAAAGAAGTTCTAACGTTGACAACGACAGAGCTAAGATAAAAGATGAAGGCGGTAATAAATTCTTCGATTTAAAGTTCAATGTTCTTTTTGAAGAGATGAACATTATAAAAAAAGTAGATGGAGAATATAAATTATCAGACTATGTGTTAAGAAATTTTAGTGATACAATATCGGATTTTGTGGAGGTTAATATGATTGAAACATTATATGGTAGTGAAGCAGAGTATACCCCATCTTTAACTGAATACAACCCGGGGATTACAAAAGAGCAATGGGTAGAATTTATAAGTAATAATAAAGAAACATTAAAAGAATCATTACATCTTATTAAAGCCATTTATGATTGTGGTGGTGAATGTGATTATATTACCTTATCAAGAATATTAAAGAAAAATGTTGTTTCTTCTAGTATTGGGGCTTGTGGTTTTTTTGGCTTAAAAGCTAAAGAATATTTTAATGTTCCTGCTTATATAGAAGATGGAAAGGAAAAATATATTGCTATACCTTTTCAAGGAAGATATGTTAATGTAAATTCAAAACCGTTGTACTCCTTAAGAATTAGACAAGAATTAAAAGAAGCTATTAATGTGTTAAATCTTGGAGATGACAAAGATGTAAATCAGTTATCTGAATATGATAACTGTGACAGGCTAAAAGGTGGAACTAATATAATTATATATGGAGTACCAGGAGCTGGTAAATCATGGACAATTAAGAATGAATATTGTAATGATGATAATATGATGGAAAGAATAGTTTTTCATCCAGATTACACTTACTCAGATTTTGTTGGTCAAATATTACCAAAACTTGGTGATGATGGATCTGTCAGTTATGAATTTACACCTGGACCATTTACAAAATTATTAAAAAAAGCATATACAAATCCTAGTGAGATGTTTTATCTTGTTATAGAAGAAGTAAATAGAGGAAATGCACCAGCTATTTTCGGAGATATATTCCAACTATTAGATAGAAATATAGATGGTAGAAGCGAATACGAAATAACAAATAGTGATATTGCAAAGATTGTATATGGTAATGAAAATCATAAGGTATCAATCCCATCAAATATGTCAATTTTATGTACAATGAATACAAGTGACCAAAATGTCTTTACACTTGACACTGCATTCCAAAGAAGATGGAGTATGAGATTAATAAAGAATAAATTTAAAGAAGGTAAAGAAAGTGAACTTGCTAATGCACGAATTCTAGATTCAAATGTTACTTGGGAGAAGTTTTTTACTGAAATAAATAAAATAATACTTCAAAAAAACATAAGAATGACTTCTTCAGAAGATAAACGCCTGGGGACACATTTCGTTTCACTAGAGGATTTAAATTATGCTCAAGGCGATGAAAAGCAGAATAGTAGGTTTCCAGAAAAAGTAATCAAATATTTATGGGACGATGCTTTTAAATTTACTAAAGAAGACATCTTTGATTTAGATAATGTAAAAAGTTTAGAGGATGTTATTGAATACTTTGTAAATGCACAAGGTGATGAACGATTCAAAGTCTTTAAAGAGAACATATACAACACTCTAGTAAGAAATTAATGGGGTGAGTATATTACATGCCAATAGATCGTGATCATTTTAATTTGCGTGAACACTGTCACGTAAATAGTAACGAAGATGGAGATAGATTTGTCGGAGTAAAGGCTGATAGTGATAATGTTGTAATCTATTTTCCAATGGGGTATGAATTACCTACAAGCGAAGATGAACTAAAAAGGGATATAAAAAATCTATTTAATGTTTTAGCTACTTTTACAGATAAAACAGATAGAATTCTTCATATGGATAGGTTTACCGCTCCACATTCAGTTGAATTTCCTATACAAGCATATCTAAATGTTATTAATTACTATTTAGATCATAATGGAAATTATTATACAGAAACAGAATCAACTTATAAAGTGGACAAACGAGGAAAGACTGATTGGAGTAGAACAATTAAAACTCAAACTCCAATGATTCAAGGTAAATCACTTTTATACTTTAATCAGGTGGTCAGAGTTTCTTCCCAAAATGCAAATCGACTAATTACACGAATACATAAATATTGTGTTTATGAAAGTTTTGAGAAAATCGGTTGGCTTTATACTACGAATAAGCCTGAACAACCAGATATTGTTTTTGATAAAACAAAATTTATTGCGACCTTAAATGATAAATTGTCTAATACTAATAATGACAATGATAAGAAATTATTTAGATCAATGATTGCCATGATTGAGTTCATGGATGATAAAACAATTGATAAGCAATTTTACTTTGGAACAGATAGATTTGAGACAGTTTGGGAAAAACTTATTGATAAGTTTTTTGGTGAACCCAATAAACATGATTATTTCCCACATGCACAATGGACTGAGAAATACGGACCAGCTAAAGGTAGACCTACATCGGCTCTTGAACCAGATACAATCATGATTTATAGAGATAAATATTATGTCCTAGATGCAAAATACTATCGCTACGGTATATTGCCTAGATTAGGTATCAATGCATTACCACAGTCATCTGACATTAATAAGCAAATCACTTATGGTCAGTATGTAAAGAATAATAAAGCACCAGTTGGTTCAGAAGTGTTTAATGCTTTCATTATGCCTTTTAACAAATCAAATAATGATTTTAAGATTACTGGATGGTATGGTAATGTTGCAGAAGCCATTGGCGATTGGATTAGTACCCCTCAGGTTTATGAACGAATCCAAGGTATTGTTGTCGATACACGATACCTACTAAAAAATTATGATGGAAATCATGATTATGATAAAGAACTTCTAAGTATTGAAATAGAAAAAGTATTAACTGAATAATAGAGAAAAGAGAGATTACAAAAATCTCTCTTTTTTTATATGCTGATTTCTTTTTTTCTAGCTCTATATCTATTTTGATTTGCTCTGTTAGCACATTCTGGACAACAATACTTTTTCTTTAGTGAAGTTCTACTTACTTTAAAATATCGACCACATTTTGGATTTGCACACAAGCGAGTAAGTTCAAGATTGGGTTTCATATAGAAAATAGAAAAGTAAAGTGCACTCATTAAAGATTCGACTCGCCATCTTGGTTCCATAATTACACTGTCGTATTCAGGATAAACCCCAGTAATATTTGAATTAATCTCTTCAGCTATTACAATTTTTGTAACCTCTAAAAGAGCTTTCTTTAATTTATCATCAAACTTATCCCATTTAGGTTCTTGAGCAAAATTAATATTATCAAATGAAACTGACCAAAACCATCCTATATCAACAAAGGTATGGAATAAAAACTCAATTATCAATCTTGCATCTTCGTTAGCGTCTTGATGATTGACATAAGAATGAACTATTTTTCTCCAAAAGTTATCTAGTAAATCGTCATCATACATAAAATGTCTATATGAATCAAGATCTAACTTATATTCACCATATATAGAGTCAGTTATTTTTATGTTGTAATCTTTATCAACTTTTAATTTACTTTCATCATCGTTAATTGATGCAGAAATATTTAGTTCATCATATAACTTTTTATGTTTGCAAGTTTTATATTGATGAGGTCCGATTTGAATGGTTGTTTCTGGACTTAATAACAAAGCCAAAGTCAATGTTAATATTCTGTCATAATTTTTTCTCTGAATCTCACTTATTTGACTCATTAATTCTACAGTGGCTTTCATTCTAGAGATAATTATTAATAATGAATCGTCATCGATTTCTTCAAATTTATCGATATTAATTGGAAAGAAGAATCCGTTTTTTTCAAAAAATTTTTTATAGTTTTCAATTTTATCTTCATTAATGGACAAGAGTGAACTTAGAATATTTCTTTCCTCCACTGCACCACTTTTTAAAGATACACGTACAAGTCCATCATTAGGTTCAAAAGCAAATTTCACAGGTTTGTTTTTTTGAGAAACTACTTTAATTACATTTCTAGCTTCATCTGGACTAACATTTATTGTGTCGACCGCACAGAAACAAGCAAAACTATCAAATGTAAAAAGGCTATTTTGATAAAAATTTTCACTTAAATTCATATTTTTTTTCATTTTTTACCTCCAAAACAAGGCCATTATTAGGTGCATAAATTATGCATTTAATAATGGTGTTTTTATTTATTCTAATTTAACTAATGATAAAACTAATAGACACTCAATATTATAGCACAAAATATACAAAAACCATATATATATTAAATTACAATTTTTCATAAATAATGGTATTTTTGACTATATTCAATTATTTTGTTGATGGTGATAGACTACACTCAGTAAGATAAATCTTACGTAAATTTACTACTTTTTCACTTCTGCGATGGCATGATCACCCATCAAGCAGTTCCTTAATTTCATTAAGTAGTAACCAATTAATAGTGGAATGCTCTCCTAAGGAAAGAGCGTACTACAAAAACAATTCGAGATGGATGAATTCCAAAAAAATCGAGGTTTTGTGTACGTTTTTTCAGCATGCCCAAATTCCAAGAACTTCCGTCTCGAGAAATCAAACGGAGGTTTTTTATATGAAGATTAAGTATGTTTTTACAGATGGTACTGTTAGTGAAGTCGAAGTAGATGAAGAGTATGGTCGTTTACATTTGGAAGCTGAACGAAAGATCGAAAATGACAATCGTAGATGGAGATATCACGTTAAAGCATCTCTTGACAATTGCGATTATGAAGGTGAATGGTTCCAAGATCCAAATCCAACACCACACGAACAAATGTTGATAGATACCGAGTATGCAGAATCAGAAAAGAAAGTTCAAGAATTCAAGAAGACTTTAACTGATATTCAATTAAAAAGATTAGAAATGCTCGAACAAGGAGTGACACAAAGAGAGATTGCTGATAGAGAAGGTGTCAACTTGAATGCAGTTCAAAAGTCCATTGAGCAGATTAGAAAAAAATATAGAACATTTTTTGACAAATAGGGTGGTCAAAAGGTGGTCGAAATCTCCATACAGTGAGGGACAAAGATATCCCCAGAAAGGAGATACAAGATGAAACACAAAATGAATATTAATGTTTCAAAGGAACAGGAATCAAATGGTGTTCTGACTTGTAAAAAGGTGAAGATGAAAAAAGGCTTATTTAAAAAGTTTTTTGGAGACTCACAAAAAGTAACAATCATTATTCCAGGAGATTCAGTAAGTGATGTCACGATTAGTGAAATCAAAGAGAAGGGTGATGGTGGAAGCGGTGGCAGATAAATTACATTCAAGAACTCATTCACCAAGTAAGTCATCTATATATTTCACATGTCCAGCAAGCACAAGGTTTATAGCAATGTATCAAGAAGAACCAGGACCAGAAGCTATATATGGAACAGAAACACACACATTAGGTGAAACATTACTGAGACAGTCACTTCGATTATACGATTTTGACAATAAAGAGATTAAACCAATTGAAGAAACCATAAAAGGTTTAACTCAGTATGATGATGAAATGCTAAAACTTGCTGAAGGATACGCAAATAAAGCTATGAGTCTAATTGAATCTGAAAGAAAACGAATCGGACATGATCCAATAGTTTTTATTGAAGAAACTTTAAACATGAATTGGCTTATGGAAGGTATGGTTGGAACCTTAGACTTAGGAGTTATTGCTGATGATGTTATGACAGTTTTAGATTTAAAAACTGGTCGCTCAAAGGTGGATTCATGGGTTTCAAAAGAAGATGGCAAGAAAGAACCCAATTCACAATTAGGACTTTATGCACTTGGTTTATACCACAGCATAGGAAAACTATATCCAATTAAGAAAGTAAGAATCATCATCGTTCAAGAAAGAATCTACCACATTTCTGAATATGAGCTGACACTTGATGAGTTACTCGAATGGGAAAGAAATGTAGTTATTCCAGCCATTGATAAAACTCTCGAACCCAACCCTACCGCAGTTCCTAGTAAGGGATGTAAATGGTGTCCTGGTAAAGATGTATGTGCAGCAAGGAGAAACGCTAATCTCGGTTTATATGAAACCTCTAAAAAACAAGTGGATTTATTATCAAATGAAGAGATTGATGAGTTACTACCTAAGTTAGACGATCTTATTAAGTTTGCGGAGGATATCAAAGCCCACGCAATCAAAAGGATGCTCGATGGATATAAGTTTAAAAAACACAAACTTGTGTATTCACGAGTGACACGTTCTTTTAGTGATAATGACACAGTTGCAAAAATCTTACTGGATAACGGTTATGAGGCTTATAGCAAACCCAAATTACTAGGAATAACAGAGATTCAAAAACAACTAGGGAAAGCAAAACTAAATGAACTTTTAGGTGAATACATCACCACAACGAAAGGTTCAATCACCATTGCTACATCTGATGATGAGCGTGAAGAAGTAAACATTGAAAGTTATAAGGAGGATAAATCTATATGAGTTTTGCATTTGAAATTATTAAGGGACAAGAAAATAGACCAATAAAACTAGGTATCTATGGAGCTGAGGGAATTGGTAAGACAAGCCTAGCCAATGAACTCCCTGATGCTTTAATCGTTGATACAGAAAACGGTAGTTCAAGAATCAATTGTAGAAGAATTAAATGTTCAAGTTGGGAAAATCTTATTGCCGTTGTCAAAGCAGTTATTGATAATCCTTCAATCTGTAAAACGTTAGTTATTGACACATTAGATAAAGCTGAAAGTTTCTGTATTGATTATTTATGTCAAAAGTTCAGAAAAGCAAATATCGAAGATTGGGGTTACGGGCGTGGATATACCATCTTACAGGATGAAGTAAATCGTTTATTTGAACAATTAAACAAGGTAATCGATGCAGGTATTCATGTAGCAGTAATCGCACACGGTAAACCAAGAAAGTACGAATTACCGGAGGAAGCTGGAGCTTTCGATAGATGGGAGTTAAAACTCACTAGACAAGTAGGACCTCTCTTCAAGGAATGGTGTGATATTTTACTTTTCTGTAATTACAAGACCTATGTGGTTACAACAGAAAACAATACTAAAAAAGCCCAAGGTGGAAAACGTGTAATGTACACCACTCATCATGCTTGTTGGGATGCTAAAAACAGATTCAATTTACCCGAGGAATTAGAACTTAGCTATAAACCTATTGCTCATCTATTCAGTGGTAGGGTAGATGTTCAAATAAAGGCAGAAGATGACTCTTCAAAAGATAAGTCAACCAATCATGCAAAATTACAAAAGTTGATGGAAGAGTCAAATGTTAGAGCAGACGATTTAGAACAAGTCGTTATTGAACGCGGTCATTATCCAGAGAATACAAAAATTGATGACTTTTCAGAAGATTTCATAAATCGATGGATATTCCCTAATTGGAAAAAAATCGTAGACACAATCAATAAGAATAAAGAAGGAGATAAATAATCATGGAAGAAAATAAAAACTATTTAATCGATTGGAATGATGAAATTTCAAATGAAGGTCAGGAGTTTGTCACTCTTGAAGAAGGAGATTACTTATTTAGAGTAATCAAGTTTGAACGTGGAAGATATTTAGGATCAGCTAAAATTCCGCCTTGTAATAAAGCAATCATTACAGTTGAAGTTCCTACTGAAAAAGGCGTAGCAATCGCAAAAGTAGACCTTATCTTATATCGAACACTTGAATGGAAATTATGTGCCTTCTTTAGATCTATCGGGCAAAAGAAGCATGGTGAAAAACTTGTCATGGATTGGAATAAGGTGCTAGGTGCTGTAGGCAAAGCTCACTTTAAACCTCGTACTTACACTAATCAAAATGGTGAAGAAAGAATCATAAACGATATTGAAAAGTTTATCGATTACGATGAAGAATTCTTCAAAGAACAAGGATTAGACAACCAAATTGAAATCTCAGATGATGATTTACCGTTCTAAGAGGTGGTTATATGTTAAGACCATATCAACAAGAATGCATTGATGCTATTAAGCATGAATGGTTTGAAGAAGAGCACTCTCGAACTTTGGGGGTGCTCCCTACCGCTTCTGGTAAAACAATCATCGCAGCTGGATTAATCCAAGACTTAATTGATTCATCCAAAAGAGTGCTATTTTTAGCACATCGTAATGAATTAATTAATCAAGCCTATGACAAAATTAAAAGTTTTACAGGTATTGAATGTGCAATTGAAAAAGCGGAAGAAACATCAATTGGAAAAGATAACAAAGTCGTTGTGGGGTCCATACAAACTCTTTGTCGAGAATCAAGACTTAGTAAATTTCCAAAAGACTATTTCGACATGATTATCGTTGACGAATGCCATCATATTTTAGCTGATTCATATATGACAATTCTCAATCATTTTAATGAAGCTAGAGTTCTTGGTATTACTGCAACACCTGATCGTGGCGATCAAAAGAATCTAGGACAATTTTTCGATTCAAAGGCATATGAATACACAATGGCACAAGGAATAAAAGATGGGTGGTTATCACCAATTAAAGCACAAATGATACCACTTCAACTTGATATTCATGATGTTTCAATTACACAAGGTGACTATAATGCAGGTCAAATTGGTAGTGCCCTTGAACCATATTTAAACCAAATAGCACTAGAAATGCTTAAGTACTGTAAGGATAGAAAAACTGTCGTGTTCTTACCACTTGTTAAAACTAGTCAAAAGTTCTGTGACTTGTTGAATCTTTATGGAATGAGAGCGGTAGAGGTCAATGGCAATAGCAAGGATAGAGACCAAATCCTAGCTGACTTTGAAGCTGGTGAGTATAACGTTCTATGTAACAGTATGTTACTTACAGAGGGATGGGATTGTCCATCAGTGGATTGCATTATTGTCCTTCGTCCTACAAAGGTAAGAAGTTTATATCAACAAATGGTCGGTCGTGGATTACGCATCGCTCCTGGAAAGAAAGACTTATTATTACTTGACTTCCTTTGGATGACTGAAAGACACGATTTATGTAGACCAAGTGTGCTAGTTTCAAAAGATGCTGATATTGCAGAAAGAGTCAATCAAAAGATTGTAGATAGTGGAGCAGGAATAGATCTTATTTTTGCTAACGAAAGTGCTGAAAAAGATATTATTGCTGAACGTGAAGCTGCACTTGCTCGTGAACTTGCTGCAATGAGAAAAAGACAACTTAGACTTGTTGATCCAATTCAATATGCATTCTCTATTGAAGCAGAAGATTTGGCACGTTATCAGCCTACATTCGTTTGGGAAATGGGACCTGTCACTGAAAAGCAAAAAGACTACCTTGAAAAACATGGCATATTAGCTGACACAATAGAAAACTGTGGACTTGCAAGTCTTATCATTGATAAGTTAAAGAAACGCCAAATGGAAGGTTTAGCTACACCAAAACAAATTAGATACTTAGAAAGCAGAGGATTCCGTCATGTGGGTACATGGAGTTTCGATGATGCTACTGACATGATTAACAGAATCGCAAGTAATAACTGGTTCATACCTAGAGGTATTAATGCCGCTACATATCAACCTTAATAGGAGGGTCATATGGACAACAACATTATTAAAGCTCTTAAAAATCTAGATGTTTCATCCTTAACATATCAAGAATGGATTAATGTTGGTATGGCATTAAAAGCTGAAGGATATGATTGGAATGTTTGGGATGATTGGAGCAAGAATGACTCTCGATACAAACCAGGAGAATGTGAGAAGAAATGGAGGACCTTTACAGGGTCTTCCACTCCCATCACTGGTGGAACAATTCTTCAAATGGCAAAGGATAGAGGATATGTTTCATTTTCCTTTGATGGCGATGGATGTTTAGATTGGGATTCTGTAATTGAGTATGATGGCGATGGAATCGTATATGAAATGCCAAAATGTGATACACCAGTTGAACAGCTAACCAAGTATATAAAAACATTATTTAAAGAAGATGAATATGTGTCATACTGCACCAATGATGTGTGGCAAGACAAAGATGGAAAATGGATGCCTTCAAAAGGTGCTTATGATAGAACAGCAAAAGAACTGCTTGAAAGTTTAGAAAAACATCCTGACGATTTAGGAGCAACAGTAGGAGACTGGAAAGATGAATGTGGTGCTTGGATTAGATTTAATCCAGTTGATGGAAAAGGAATAAAGAACGAAAACATTACACGTTTTGAATATGCTCTTGTTGAGTCAGATGATTTAGCAATATCAGAACAAGACGCAACATATCGAAGACTTGAATTACCTATTGCTTGTTTAGTAAGTAGTGGTGGTAAAAGCCTACATGCAATCGTAAAAGTCAATGCGAGTGATCAAGAAGAGTATCGTAGAAGAGTCGACTTTCTTTATGACTATCTTGAAAAGAATGGATTAAAAGTCGATAAGCAAAATCGAAATCCATCACGACTATCTAGAATGCCTGGTGTAACAAGAAATGGAAAACAGCAAACATTAATTGCAACAAACATAGGTAGAAAAGACTGGACCGAGTGGATGGATTTTGTTGAAGGTATCAATGATGAACTACCAAGTTTAACGTACCTTGCTGATAAACTGAAACATCCTATAAAATTACCGGAAGTTTTGATTGAAGGTGTATTAAGAGTTGGACATAAGATGATTGTTTCAGGTTCATCAAAAGCAGGTAAATCCGTTTTACTTATGGAACTTGCTATATCACTTGCATGTGGTGGTTTATGGCTTAACTTTAAATGCAAAAGTTCAAAGGTGCTTTATGTGAATCTAGAAATTGATCCTGCATCATGTATCAACCGCTTTAAGACGATTATGGATGCAAAAGGTATCGATTATAAATATGCAGATAATATCGCAATATGGAATCTTCGCGGACATGCTATCCCAATGGATAAACTTGTTTCAAAACTTATTAGAAGAGTAAAGAATCAAAACTACTCTGCTGTGATAATTGATCCGATCTATAAAGTTATTACAGGTGATGAGAACAAAGCATCAGATATGGGACAATTTTGCAATTACTTCGACCGTATTTGCTCAGAAACAGGAGTATCGGCTATTTATTGCCATCACCATTCTAAAGGCACGCAGGGGCAAAAAAAAGCCCAAGACAGGGGGTCTGGAAGTGGAGTGTTTGCACGTGACCCAGATGCTATCATTGACCTTATTCAGCTTGATACTACACCAGAGTTTATTCTAAAAAATGCAGCGAATGAATTTTCAACAGCATGGAGAGTTGAAGGTTCACTACGTGAATTCCCTAATTTCAAACCAGTGAATATTTGGTTTAACTATCCAGTCCATGTGGTCGATGCAACGGGAGTACTACAAAGTATTTATGCTGAAGGTTCGAGAGATGCTAATCTCGCTAAGTCAGGAAAAAGAAAGCAAACAAAGGAAGACCGTGAAGAGGAGTTCGATGATGCATTTGATGCTGCGTGTATGGGAAAGAAAAGCTGTACAGTAAAAGAACTTGCTGAGTACTTAGATGTTACTGAAAGAACTATTCAATCAAGAATCAAAGAGTTTAATGATAAGTATTTATGCAGTAAAGGTGAGGTGTTTAGAAAGTGATGAATGAAACGAAAAAAGGAGCAAATATCATATTTTCGCAAAACGAAGAAAATAGGGAAAAATACCTATTTTCGGAAAACGAAAAAAGGGCTTATATATATAGTTTCGCTTCGCTTACACACGCTGACGCCTCGTTTTGTAGGAAAGGGCATTTTATGATGCCCCTTTCCCAAAACAAAGCATCGAGAGGCAACTCCCTTTTTTCAAAAAAAACGAGGTGGTCTCATGAAGATATTTTTACTAATTAATCCACCGAGAACGACAGCTCAAATGCAGAAGATAGCAATGGTAAATGGAAAACCTAGAATCTATAAGCCGTCAAAGGTTTTAGAAGCAAGAAATATACTAATCAAACATCTTAGACCTTTCAAACCTAAAGAAACGATACAAGGACCTGTTGAACTCAAAGTCACATGGCTATTTCCAAGAGGGAAAAACCATAAGCATAATGAATGGAAAGTAACAAAACCTGACACAGATAACTTACAAAAGATGCTGAAAGACTGCATGACTCAACTTGGATTTTGGAACGATGACGCACAAGTGGTAAAAGAAACTTGCGAAAAAAGATGGTCGAATGAACCATGTGGAATATCAATAGAGATTTTAAGTCTTGAAAAAATATTCATCGAAGGAGGGTAGGCTATGACATCAAAAGAATATCTCGAACAAATCGGAAAGCTCGAACACACTATTAAGTGTATGAAGATGCGTTCTGAGTACTATGATGAAATGAGCTTATCCATTCCGGGTCCATGTTTGAATCGTGAAGGAACAAGTGGAACAAGGAATCTAGAAGCACCATTTGTCAAGTGGTTAAATAAGAAGTTTGAAATTGATGCTGAAATCGAAATGAAGGAAGAAGAACTAAGAAATCTTAAAGCAGAAGCACTATTTAAGATTGAAACAATGACAAACGAAGATTATAAATGTATCCTAATTGATAAATATTTCAACCATCTAAATTGGGATGAGATAGCGACAAAAATATTTGTAAGCAGAAGTACAGTGAAGAGATGGCATGAAAGTGCATTGAATGAACTAAAATTATGAACCGCTTTGAACCACTTTGAACCGTTGTTAATATGTCAATAGTAAGGTATAATTATAATAGGCAAAAGCTATAAAAACAGAGCTCATAAGAGGCAACTCCTATGGGCTTTTTTCATGCAAAAAATCCGAAAGGAGGAAACAGATGTGCCTAGCAAACCAAAGAAATCATGTGCTTATCCCAGATGTCCAGAATTAACTAACGATGTGTATTGTAATGAACATGCATCGCTTAGACAAAAACAATATGATCGTTATAATCGAGCACCAAATCATGATAAAAAATATGGTAGCAACTGGAAACGAATACGTGGACTTTATGTTAAGAAACATCCACTTTGTGAGAGATGCTTGAAGGAAGGTAAAATCACTCCTGTCGAAGAGGTTCATCATATCATACCTCTTTCTCGTGGTGGTACAAATCAGTTCAGTAATCTTATGTCACTATGTCAAAGTTGTCACACGAAGATCCATTATGAGTTAGGCGATCGCAAATAGGGGTGGGGGATTTAAATCTCTACGAGCTATTAAGCTGACACCGAGCCTGGGGTTTCGTGCGAATTTTTTTCATTTCAAAGGGGGTATTAACTAATGGCTAAAGATGGCACTGCTAGAGGTGGTGCGAGAATAGGTAGTGGAAAGAAACCTATCAAGAAAAATAAGGTGGAAGTGTTAAATACAACCTTTTATGATATGGCTGAATTTGAAACACCAGATGAAATAGAAGGTGTAGATGTTCCACCAATCAAAGATTATTTAAAAGCAAAGCAAAAAAATGGTAGAGATTTTTATGCAGAGGATATTTTTAAAACCACATACTTATGGTTAAAAAAACGTGGTGTAGAAAAGTTAGTAGGCAATCAATTAATAGAACAATATGCAATGAGTGTTTCTCGTTGGATTCAATGTGAGGAAGCAATTTCAGAATTTGGTATGTTAGCAAAACATCCTACAACAGGAAATGCAATCGCAAGTCCATATGTTTCAATGTCACAAGCATATATGAAACAAGTAAACCAAATTTGGTATCAGATTTATTCAATCATTCAAGACAACGGATCAGCTGAAATTGACGAACTTGATCCACAGGATTTAATGATGGAAAAATTACTGAAAGCAAGAAAATAGTGAGGGTGACCGAAAGGTTGCTCTTTTTGTTTGGAGGTATGAACGTGTTGAAAGTAATAGAGTTATTTGCAGGTGTTGGTGCTCAAAGGCAAGGATTAAAAGAAGCAAACATTGATCATGAGGTTGTTGCGATAAGTGAAATAGATAAGTATGCCATAAAGGTATATGAAAAGTTACATGGAAACACACCGAATTTAGGAGACATTACAAAAATTGAAAGATTACCTAAAGCTGATTTATGGACTTACTCATTTCCATGCACTGACATTTCACTAAGTGGAAAGATGCTTGGTTTTGATAAAGGGAGCAACACGCAAAGTAGTCTATTATGGGAGGTTCAAAGATTACTTGAAATAGCGAAAATCAATAATGAACTACCTAAATATCTCCTAATGGAAAATGTAAAAAACATTGTATCAAAAAGGTTCAAATCAAACTTTGAAGAGTGGATTTCATTTTTAGAAGAATTGGGATATAAAAACTTTTATCAAATTTTGAATAGTAAAGATTTCAATATTCCACAGAATAGGCAAAGGGTATTCATGCTTTCCATTCGAGATGATAAAGCTGAGTATTCATTCCCTAGTCCAATTCCATTATCACTTAAATTAAAGGACATGCTTGAAGATGAAGTTGATAAAAAATACTACCTTTCCGAGAAGATGCTCCAGTTTTTAAATGACGAAACAAATAGAAACGGATTCATAAGAAAGAAACAGTTTAGACCTCATAATATCGATGAATCTGATATTGCATTTACCATTACTACAAAAGCGGGCAGTAGACCAACTGATAATTTTATCGAAGTATTCGACTTTAGATATGACGAAGGTATTAGAGGGAGAGTTGACAATGACCTAAGTCCAACGATTACTACCAAAGCTGGGTCTAAAGGATTAAGTGGTCAACCATTCATCAAAGTTCCACAAGCTACAAAACAAGGGTATGCAATAGCTGAAATAGGTGATGGTATTTACACAAATCGAACCGAGAGTAAGCGAGGTGTTGTCCAGAAGGAATCAGTACCTACAATAAAAACGAGTCCAAATGATTTAGCCGTTGTTGTAGATGA
>NZ_JHXL01000004.1 GCF_000687735.1 Acholeplasma equifetale ATCC 29724
TCTTGACATATTAAACATTGAATATGATCTTTTTTTAATCTGATGTCAATAATCAATTTTCCATCTTTTCTATGAGTTTCAAGATGTTCAATTCTATTTTTGATTGATTCTAAGAATAATAGTTGTATAATATTATCATGCATGGGGCCTCCTTATAATTTACGTTACAGCTAACTACAATTATAAGACAGCTCCTTTATTTTTAAACAATAAAATCCACCTATAACATATATGGAGGTAGACCTCCCAATAAGTTATTGGGTATCGTAAACCTCCATATATGTTATATACCTAAATAAAAAAGTACTTTGACAAAAATCAAAGTACTTTTTTCATGTTATTAAGCTTTTCTATTGCCCTATTTTTTAAAAATTACTACATCTAAACAGTTTTATATTTTAAATATCGGTTTGATTTTTTCTTTAATTTCAAGTGGTTTATATACAAAATATAAACTATTTGAATAATTATTTTGGGGATTACTGAAAAAATCAGTTTCATCACTAATACCCAATAAATGATTGGTTAATTTTTCATAATAAGTCTTAATTTTTTCTTGAACTTTATAATTTGTATTTTGTATGCGATTTAACATACGATTTTTAGAATCTGTATCATTCATGGATTCATAAAAATATAAAAAATAATATGCCATTATCATTCCATCTTCGTCATTCTTAAGTTGGTTTTCTATTTGATTGAATCGACTATTAATTGCAGTTGATCCAATTCTTCCTTCAAATGCTACCTCTTCTATATACGAAGATAACAATGATAAATATTGTTTTTTATAATAATTTTTAGGATGTGATAAGGCATCGATTAATTGCGGCCAAAAATAATCTATACTTTCTTTATCATGTTCGATAAGTGTAACCGATTGAATTAAATAAGAAAGTCTAAATAACATATCTTCTTCAATTTTTCTTGCTGCAACAAAGTCTCCATAAACACCCTGAAACTCTAATTTACTCGACTTAATAGCAAGATACGTAATTATGCTTGTAATAACCATTAAAGTGAATAAAATGCCATTTAATTCATAAAAATTAAACTGTAGAAAAACGATCCACAATAATACGATAACTACACAATAAATATAAGATGCTTTAGGACCATTTAATAAAACTTTTTTGAAAATTTGTACAATTTTTGTTTCATCTTCTATATTTCTTATTTTCATCTTATCCGGTATGACAATACCACCTAACATTAATAAAAATCTAGGTATAAACTTAATTCTAAATCCTCTTTCTGTACGTACTAATCCAAATGCTAAAACATAGATTGCTTTAACAGGGATACCATAATAAACTAATGTAAAAAAATGTCCTAACTCATGAAACATAATTGCTAAAAATAAACCTATAAATACAAGTAATAAATGTATATACCAAGGTATACTAAAAACACCTTTAAAAAAATGTTCCCATACACCTTTTTGTATTAGATACGTGTTTATAAAGCCAAATAATAATGACACGAAAATAAAAATAGATATCGTGATAATTCTTTTTTTCATGTTTCTTTTTTTATTTTTATTCTTCATATATAACTCCAATATCTTTTATAGCATCTTCTTCTTGATAAAGTGGTGAATTTATTTTTTTGGTAACACGATGCATCATCATTTTTTGACTTTCATATGGTTTTAGAATATCATATAAAATTTTTTCATTCTTTTCTCTTGGATTTAACCATGTTTTTTCTGTTTCATCTGTTAAAATCACAGGCATTCGATGATGAATCTCTTTAATCAAATCGTTAGCTTCAGTTGTAAGTATACCGACTGTATGAATTTTTGTTCCATCTGATTTAATATATGTATTCCAAATACTTGCCATTTTAAAAATTTTCTTTTCTTTTAGCATAATACGTCGTGGAAAATCATTTTTTTGATTTTGATTCCATTCATAGAAACTATCAGCTAAAATAACACATCTTTGCTGAAGTGCTACTTTTTTAAACATTTCTTTTTCAAATATCGTTTCAGACTTAATATTAATAAGACTAAATGACTCATCGTTTTTTACAAAGGAAGGAATAAATCCCCATCTAAGTTCACCAATTCGATATTTACTACCATCATGAAGTAGTGATATCACTTCTGTTCCAGGTGCAACATTATATCTAGGCAAACTAAATGACTTTATATCTTCAATTGCATAGTTTTCTTTAACATAATTTTCCAATTCTTCAAATGTTAAATTTACTGTAAAGCGACCGCACATTATCATCACTTCCTTTTGTAAATATTTTATCATGTAAATGCTTAATTCATAAAAATGAATGATAAAACGATAATTAAGCGATTATAAAATATAGTCTTCAAAATGATAGTTTTTCAGTCTTTATTTTCAATTTTTTTCTCATTGAAATTCCTAATTTCTTGTTATAAAATGAGTGCACTAAAGGAGGGTATTTATGGATTTAAAATCGTATCAATTGCATAAAGAAATTTTATGTATCGACTTAAAATCTTTTTACGCATCCGTTGAATGTGTATTAAGAAACTTAGATCCATTTACAACACCTTTAGTTGTCGCTGATCAAACACGTGGTAAAGGTGGATTATGTTTGGCAATTACACCATATCTTAAATCTTTAGGTATACCATCACGTGTTCGTATTTTTGATATTCCAAAAGAAATTTCTGGAAACTTAATTTATGCAAAACCTCGCATGAAAACATATATGGAATATTCATTAAAAGTTATACAAATCTACTTAAAATATGTTTCTTATGATGATTTATATGTTTATTCCATTGATGAAGCATTCTTAGACTTAACGCCATATAAAAATATTTATAAGACTTCTGCTTATCATATTGGTAAAAGAATATTAGATGATATTTATGAAGAATTAGGATTATATGCTGCTTGTGGTGTTGGTCCTAATATGCTTATGGCTAAACTTGCCTTAGATATAGAAGCAAAGCACCAAAAAGGTTTTATTGCTGAATGGAATTATGATGATATTCCTCAAAAATTATGGCCAATTTCGCCTCTTTCAAAGATGTGGGGTATTGGACATCGTATGGAGCAAAATCTTAATCAATTAGGTATTTTTACAATTAAAGATTTAGCAGAATTCCCTGTTGATCGTCTAAAAAAACGTTTGGGTGTAATAGGTGAAGAACTTTGGTATCATGCACATGGCATTGATATGTCCATTTTGCAGCAAAAAAATCGTTTAAGAAAATTAAATAAATCTTTAGGACAGTCTCAAGTTTTATTTCAAGATTATTATCCACCAGATATTTTCATTATCATGCAAGAAATGGTTGATGAAGTGACAAGACGATTAAGAATTCATAAAAAAGAAGCTAAAACTATTCATTTATCCATCGGATACTCTAAAACAACTGGTGGTGGTTTTTCTAGACAAGTCACATTAGATTATCCAACACATTCAGAATATCAAATTTTTAAAACTTGTTTAGAAATTTTTGAACAATTTTACGAAAATGAAGCTATACGAACGATTGGCATTTCATTATCAGGTTTAGTTACTACTTCTTTTAAACAATTGTCTATTTTTGAAAATGAAGAAATGCTTGTTAAAGAAGAAAAACTGATGCATACAATCGATGAAATTAAAAATCGATTTGGAAAAAATAGTTTAAATCGTGGATCTTCACTTGAAGAAAAATCAACAATTAGACTTAGAAATACTTACGTAGGAGGGCACCATGAATAATTATCATGATCGCGGTATTATTAAATGGTTACCTTTTGATGGCTTAGCAGGTTTTCATGATATGTTATCTGAAATGCTTTTTAACATGAATAAAGCTTCTATGCCACAACTTCTTGAAGATCGGTTAGAGGATTTAAATAGAACGCTTCAAGAAGCAATTGAAACTCAAAAAGAACTTTATGTGAAATATTTTGATAATGGTCAATTTAAAGATGATTTAATTTCAATAAAATCCATCGATCCTATCAAGAAAATCATTATTTCTCGTTATAAAAAACAATATCATTTGAGTCAGATTATTGACTTAAAATTGATTGATTAAAAAAGTAAAAAAATTGTATATAAACGCTTGACATCATATTGGTTATTTGTTATCATAATAAAGCATGATGTCGGCGTCGTATAATGGTTATTACACGTGCTTGCCAAGCATGAGACGGGGGTCCGATTCCCCTCGCCGGCTCCAGTTAGATATAAACCCTCAATTGATACATTCGATTGAGGTTTTTTTATGTTTATATACAAAATATATCTATTCAAATGTTAAGGCGTTTATTAACTTTGGTCGCTATTAAAAATTAGTCTATCCGCTATTGACATAGAAATTTTAATATTTTCTTCTATATTAACGCTAAGATCGTTCCATTTTTTAATTAAGCAGATTTAATTCCATATTTTTTCAAAAAAAGATTGTAGCGATAAGAACTAAATTATTTTTAAATATGTCGCTACTTTTTTATTATAAATTGACTTATAGTATATTTACATGGTAACATGGCTTATTAGAAAAAGGGGGGTTGGCAAAATGTCTAAATGTTCTTGGGCACTATCTAGTAAAAAATATGAAGATTATCACGATTTTGAATGGGGAATTCCAACACATGATGAACATCGTTTATTTGAAATGCTAATTTTAGAAGGACAACAGGCTGGCCTAAGCTGGATTACAATTCTTAATAAACGTGAACTTTTAAATGAAGCTTACTATAATTTTGATCCATATAAACTGGCAAGTTTAACTGAAAATGATATTGAAAAATATCTAAATGATTCACGTGTGATTAAAAACCGATTAAAGATTGAAGCTGTTATCAATAATGCAAAATGTTATTTAAAACTTAAAGAAAAATATGAAAGTTTAGATAAGTTCTTATGGTCTTATGTTGATTTTAAACCTATTGATAATCAGTTGAAGTCTCTAAGTGAGGCTCCTACTAAAACAGCTTTATCTGAAAAAATAAGTCAAGATTTAAAAGCTTTGGGTTTTAAGTTTGTTGGTCCAACAATTATATACTCTTATCTTCAAGCAATCGGTATTGTTAACGACCACTTAATTTCATGTCCATTTCATGAGCATAAATGAAAAAAGAAGGCAAAAGTGCCTTCTTTTTCGTTTTTTAGATGTATAAAATAGATGGTGTAATCTATATGCCTATCAATTAGGTGGTGGTAGTACACCATCTTTTTTATAGAGCCGTACTTTTTAATTCATTTTATAAAAAACTTAATAATTTCAAGCGTTAAAGGTGCTGTTGCAACTGTAATTAATCCTGTTAAAACTAACGATAATGTTGATAAAGAACCATCTAAATCACTATATTCTAATGCTTTTGATGTTCCAAGAACATGTCCACTAGATCCCAATGCTAATCCTCTAGCAATCGGATTATCGATTTTAAATATTTTAAAGATAATTGGTCCTAACATTGCTGCAATAATACCTGTTAATATAACGATTGCAACAGTTAAATATTTGATACCACCAAGTGATTCAGAAATACCGATTGCGATAGCTGTTGTAACACTTTTTGGAATGAATGTTGCAGCTAATACATCAGATAACCCTAATACAATACTTAAAATTCCAATACTTAATGCATGTCCTACAACACCTACTAAAATTGTAATTAAAACAATTTTCCAATGTTTTTTTAATACATCTAAATTCTCATATAAAGGTACAGCTAAAGATACAGTTGCGGGTCCTATTAAAAATGTTATAAATGATGTTTCTTCTTTATATGATTCGTAAGGTATTTCACCTACGAGTAAAATAATCATTATAACTATACTTGTTAATAATAAAGGATTTAAAATAGTTAATTTAAATTTATGTTGTATACATGAAAATACAATAAATATTCCTAATGTAAGTGTCATATAAATTAGCATATTACTCATCTTTAACCCCTCCTTTTGCAGTTAATGCTGTAAGGATTAAAGTAACTATTGTTGAAACTAATAAGACAACACATATTTCAATAAAATATGTTCTAACAATATCAAAATATTCAATTAATCCAACACATAATGGGACAAATAGAAATGACATATTTTTTTGTAAATAGCATGTTAAATCTTTAATGTGTTCGACTTTTAAAACTTTTGTCCATAGTGCCAAAAATAGTAAAATCAATCCAATTAAACTTCCTGAAATACTAAAAGGAAGAATCATTGCGATTGCTTCTCCTAAAAGTGTAAAAAATATTAATATAAAAAGTTGTAGCATAATCTTCATGATGTAACCCTCGATTAAATATACCGAAACTATTATATGAGATTTTAATGCTTTTTGCACTCATATTTATAATAAATTAAAGAAAAACCATTTTATGGTTAAAAATGGTTAATCACTCGATTTAAGAAGTCTTTAGTTCGTTCATTTTTAGGATTTTCAAAAATTTCTTCTGGTGTTCCATATTCAATGATTTTACCTCTATCTAAGACAATAATTTCATCAGCAAATGCCTTTGCGAAACTCATCTCATGTGTAACAATGATCATGTTCATACCTGAATTCACTAAATCTTTCATAACCTTTAAAACTTCACCAATCATTTCAGGGTCTAATGCCGATGTAGGTTCATCAAAAAGAATAACATCGGGTGATATACTTAAAGATCTAGCAATTGCAATTCTTTGTTTTTGTCCACCGGATAATTGATTAGGATATTGATTAATTTTATCAAGTAATCCTACTTTTTCTAATAAATTTTTTGAAATTTTTGTTGCTTCTTCTTCACTACGATTTAAAACTTTAATTTGAGGTAAATTAATGTTTTCTAAAACACTTAAATGGGGGAAAAGGTGGAAGTTTTGAAATACCATACCAATTTTTCTTCTGTAGTCTGTTAAATCGAATTTTTTATCTAAAATAGAATGTCCTAAATACTTTATTTCTCCGATATTAGGGCGTTCCATCAAATTCAACATTCTAAGTAAAGTTGATTTACCAGATCCACTTGGACCAATAAACACTGTAACACCTTTTTTAATGTTTAAGTTGATATCAACTAAAGCCCGAGTACCATCACCAAATGTTTTATATAAATTTTTAATTTCAAATAGGATATTAGCGTCCATCATGGCGTCTCATCCTTTCTTCTATTTTACTCATTAATAGTGATGTGGAATATGTAAGTACAAAGTATAATATCGCAGTTACAATATATACTTCTTTAATTGCATATGTACCAACCTTAACAATACTTGCAGCATACATTAATTCGGCAATACCCAAATATGTAAAGATAGATGTTTCTTTAATAAGTGATGCAAACTCGTTTCCAAGCGATGGAATCATTTGCTTAATTGCTTGTGGTAATATAATATGTCTAAATGTTTGACCATTGGTTAAACCTAAACTTAACGCTGCTTCTTTTTGACCTTTATCAACTGCTAAAATACCTCCTCTAAGTATTTCAGCCATGTATGCGCTAGAATTAATAACTAATCCAATAACGCCTGGAATAAAACTTGATATATCTATACCTAAGACTAATTTAACTGGAAGTTTTACAATTGAATATATTAATAAAACTTGTACTAAAAGTGGTGTTCCACGAATAAATTCAACATATGCAGTTCCTAAAAATCTAAAAATTTTAATTTTAGATAGACGCATAAATGCCGGTATAAACGATAATATAGCACCTAATATAATACTTAAAATAGCGAGTAATAAAGTCAGTAATAGACCTTTTAATAGTACACCAAGATAATAAGCATCAAATAAAAATGAGAAATCCATTATTGTTCAATTAAGAAACTTTCGATAATTTGATTTAACTCGCCAGAATCTTTTAATGTTTGAATTACTTCATTAACAATATTAAGTAGCACATTATTATTTTTTGAAACAGCAACAGCCATACCACCATCTGATTCGCCAATACCATAGTCCTTAATGATAAAACCTTCATTTTTACTAATGAAACCTAATCCTACTGGTTCTTCTAATACAACTGCGTCTAAAATGCCTTCTTTAAGATTAAAGAATAAATCATTCACGCTTACTAAGAATTGTTTTTGCACATTTGTAAATACTTCTTCGACTAATTTTTGTTGAATAGATCCTAATTGTGCACCAATACGAATATTTGATTGATTTAATGCATCAACTGAACTAAAAACATCTTCTTTAGCTTGATTAATAACAACAATTTGTCTTGCTTCATAATAAAGTTCTGAAAATGAAACTTTTTTAGCACGTTCTTCGTTTGGTGTTAATGCAGATATAACAAAGTCAACTCTATTTTCGGTTAAATCATCGATTAAAAAGTCAAAATTACGATGAATAACTCTTAAATTCTTTCCTAATTTTTGAGCAATCTTTTTACCAATCTCAATGTCGATACCCACAACTTGAGTTTTATTATTACTGTCATTAGTTAGATACTCATATGGCGCATAGTCTGCTGATGTACCCATTGTAATAAATTCTTTATATGAATCATCGATGATGATTTCAAATACGTTACTTTCTGTGTCACATGCATTTAAACTTAATGCTGTAACAACCATAAAAATAATTGATAATATTTTTTTCATGTTCTTTCTCCTTTAATTTTTCCATAAAAAAAAGCCTTAAGATAAAAATCTTAAGGACGAATAAATAATCCGTGGTACCACCTTATATTCTATAGCTCTATACTATAGCACTCATTACCTTTAACGCAGGTATACGTTTAAATCTAAGGCATATGCGTTCGATTTAACACTCCAAAATGCGTTCATACACGAACTTTACTGATTTTCACCCGCCATCAGCTCTCTAAAAAAGTTAAAATGTATTACTACTTTTTTTCATCGTTTGGGAATGATTATATGCCTTTTTAGATTAAATGAAAAGCCTTTTTTTTATTTCACAAAATTTTACAAATTTACTATAAACTTTCTGCGTATTTATGTGCAACACTACTTGCTGCTGCAGCTGCGATTGCTCCAACAATGTCATCTAAAAATGTATGGCAATGACCATCATTTGATACCTTGTTATCAAGTTTTTTCATAATACCTGGTTTATTTTTATCAACATATCCAAAATTTGTTAAACCAATTGAACCATATACATTAACAATCGATAAAGCCAATATTTCATCGACTCCAAATAATCCATAATCTTTCATTAAGATGGTTTGAAGTGGTTCAGAGATTTTACCTTCTTCTGCAAGCATATCAAGTTCTATACCAACTAAAATGGCATGTTGTGCTTCACGTTTTTTAATGACTCTTTCAACATGTTCCATACAAATTTCTAATGTTAAATTTGATAAATATGGTGCTTGAAGTGAGTATGTTATTTCTGCAATATCTATTAACTCAACACCTCTATTTTTTAAACGTTCTACAATTAATTCATAACGTTTTTCATCGTATAATTGATTATTTTCTGACATTTTTTATCCTCCTATTATATGTCTTGTGTGAAATCTTTATCTGTTGTAAAGCATCGAACCCCTAATTGATGTAATTTTGAAACTAACTTTATATCATTCACTGTCCAAACATTTAATTCAATTTGATGTGTAAGTATTTTTTTCATTGTTTCTTCATTGATTGCTTGATAGTGAAGAGAAAAACCAATATTAAACTTTAAAACAAACTCAAAATTATCGTCTGTTACTTTATCATCCAATAATAACATAGGTATTTTTGGATCTAGTTCTCTTAGTGAACTTAGATTTTCACGATGAAACGAAATAACCGTGAAGTTACTAAATTGATTCTCTTTATAATAATGATAGAATGATGCAATTTCTTTAACATTCATGTATTCTTTAAGTTCAATAAATAAATGTTTATTGGTTAATTTTGCCAATTCAACAAGACTTATGAGTTTAACAACCCCAAGTTTTTTTAAAACATCATAATCCGTATACTTAATTTCATGTGAAACACCATAAATACGATCCGTTGTCTTATCATGATGACAAACAAATACATCATCACTTGTCAAATGAATATCCGTTTCAATGCCAAATATATTTTCAATCTTTGATGCTGCGATAAAAGATTCCATCGTATTTTCTGTAAATTTACTTGATAAACCACGATGCATAATCCACTTGATGCCTTTATGATTCATTTTTCTTGCCTATCCTTTTTTTGACCTTTCATTTCTTGATGATAATTAAATATTTTCTTAAATTTTTCATAATAATCCATGACATATTTTTCATCAAAAGGTGCTTTTTTAGTTTCTATCCAATGTGTCAATTTTTTTAATGCATAATTAACAATTTCTTTGACTTCTTCTGGATAATCAAATTTAATTGAGTTTGATTCATACTCTTTTTGATCTAAAATATAATGCTTACCGTTTGGATAGATCTTAATATCTAAATCATAGTCAATATATTTAATGGCTTCACCGTCATATATATACGGACTAGAAATATTACAGTAATAATGGATACCATCGTTTTTTAACATCGCGATAATATTAAACCACTCATTGGGAAAGAAAAAACAAATTGCAGGTTCTTTAGTATACCAAGAACGTCCATCTTTTTCAATGACTTTCGTTTTTTGGTTACCAGTAGCCAAATGTAAAAAACCATCTTCTATGACAAAAGATGTAATCCATACACGATGAAGCGACCCATCATGTTTATAACTATGTATTTCTATTTTTTTACCATTTTTAAGTTTTATCATCATAAATCTATCCTTTAAATAAATTATAACACATAGAAAATATAGGTTAAATGAATATATCTTGAAAGGCATAAAAAAAACCACTCTCTTTAGAAAGTGGTTTAAATATTAGAGCATACGAGTAATTTTATTTTGTACGTCTTTTTTGAAACGATCGATTGCATCAGAGATGAATTGTGCAACATCTAAGTTATCATCTTCAATTAATGGTGTTAAATCCATACCATAAATAACACTGTCAGCTGCATCAACAGCATGTGCAACTGCATAAGTAGCATTTGCATAGCGACGACCTGCTGTTGCTAAATCATAACGTTTAGCACCATCAATTTGTGAATCAAAAATTTCAATTAATGCATTTGCTAAATGTGGATTTCCAGAAACATTAAATGCAACCTTTTCATCGTCATTTAACCAGTCAAGATCACGCCATACTTCACAGCCATAAACTGCTTTTGGACGTAACTCTTTTGGCATCATACGTAGCGCTTTAATAACTTTTGTAACAACACCAATGTGTGTATCGTGCTTGTCAGCAAGGTTGTGCGTATATAAAACTTTAGGTTGAGCGTCCATTAACATTTTATACATTTCTAATACAACTTCTTGATTGTCTTTATCTTTAGTTTCTGCTGAAGTTGCATTAATGAACCCTTGAAGACCATATTCACCGATTACTGCTGCTTTTTGTTGTTCTAAGACACGAACTTGAGTCATTTCAGCATCAGTATAATTTTTATATTTTCCACCACGTGATGATCCTGAACCGTTTGTTACAACGACACCAAAGAACCATTGATCAGGATTCTTAAAACACTTTAAGATACCGTCATAAGCGGCAATTTCGATGTCATCATGGTGAGCCATGATAGCCATATGTGTAGTACGTTTGATAGCTTCTTCTAATGGAACGTTATCTGGAACAAAAAACTTAGTTTTTTCGTTATATTTTTGCATTTTAATTCACTCTTTCTTTTTATTAAATTATTATTTGACTAATTTTGGTAAGCTTGCAGCTGCAACTGATTGACCGACACGACGTGTTTTCTCATCTGGTGTAAATAAATTCATTTTCTTTCCTAATTCAGGGAATTCTTTCATTAAAGTTTCTTTTGCTACTTTAACAATAATATCTCCACCTACACCACTTAATACGCGTCCTAGTAATAAGACTTCTTCAACATCATAAAACTCTGAATAATACGCTAATCCAAATCCTAAATATGTACCAATTGTTGTATAGATATCTTGATAAATTTCTGAATTTGGATCTAAGTTTTGAACAACTTTTAATCGTTCAGCGAGTGGCATTGCATCATCGAATGTGATGCCACATTTTTCTGCTAAACGAATTACAGCATCTTGTGAGAAATATTTATTACCTGTGCCTACATCACCACTCCATTCATCAATAGGACCTTCACTTTGGAAGTCCACTGGGACGAATGCAAGCTCATTCAACCATCCTGTGATATTACCTTTTGAGTTAATATAACCCACAGCTTCACTTGTACCCATCGCAATACCTAATAATTTTGTTTTATTTAGGCTCATTGCACCTGCTAATGCAGTAACATCACCATCATTAGCTACTTCAATAGGTACACCATATTCATTAGCAATATCAATGTATATATTTTTAATGTGTTTATCAAATTCATCGTCTGGAACTTGTATAAATAATGAAGCAACTTTCGCTTGATTCTTAATATAAATACCTGCACTTGAAACACCAATTGCATCTAAACGAGGCATTTGATTTTTAGCTGTTTCGATTGCTTCACGAATATATTTTTTATGATATTCAGGATTGCTGTTTAATTTTGGATGCCATACAATTTCAGTTGAAAAAATTGGATTTCCATCTATGACAGCTGAAACTTTCATATCTGAACCACCAGCGTCAAATCCAATTCGATAACCTTCAAGATTACGTCCGATTGGTTGATCGTTAGACTTTAATGCAGGCTTTTGAGTTGCATGAAGAACTTCAAATTTCTGATCATAAACACGACCCATAAATTTTGAATCAAATACTCGAATGCCATCTTCATAGATGTCTTTAATCGCTTCATAAATCGTTTTAGATCCTACGATGATAACTTTATATCCACCATAAATCCAAAGAAGTGATTTGACTAATCTTTCAATATAGAAGAGATTTTCATTTAAATGCTCTTCTCCTTTAAAGATGAAAGTATCATAACTTTCATTAAATCCGTCTTCTCTTTCTACAACAATAGAAATTGGCTCAGCTTTGCCACTTTCTAAAACACGTTTTTTAAAATCTTTAAAAAAGAGTATTGCTGGAGAAAAATTTGGATCAAGTTTTAGTGGAAACTTTGGAATAAACATTGACATTACCTCATTTCATTATTATAGTCTTGATGCAGCGTCTTTATCAATATAAACAGTTACGTTTGGATGACGTTGTAATACAGATGCAGGAACATTTTCGCTAATATTTCCTTTAATCATTTCATAGACTGCATCTTTTTTATTTGAACCTGTTGCAATAACAATAATTTCTTTAGCATTCATGATTTCGCTAATTCCCATTGTAATTGCATGTGTTGGAACTTCATCTAAAGAATTAAATAATCTTGAATTATCAATTCTAGTTTTTTCATCAAGTTTAACAACATGTGTTTTTGTATCAAATGGTGTATTTGGTTCATTAAAACCAATATGTCCATTAGAACCAATACCTAATAATTGAATATCTACTTGATTTTGTTTTAATAATTCTTGATATTCTTTTTTAGCTGTTTCATGATCTGGATTATCACCACTTGGGATAAAACAATTATTTTGATTAATATCAATATGATTGAATAATTGATTTCTCATGAAGTAATAATAACTTTGATGATGGTTTTTTTCTAAACCTAAATATTCATCAAGGTTAAATGCTTTAACACCTTTAAAAGAAACTAATCCTTTTTTATATGCTTCAATTAAGCGATCATATAAAGGAATTGGTGTTGTACCTGTTGCTAAACCTAAATTTAAATTAGGATTTTTATTTAATCTTTCAATATAATAATTTGAAACTTCATCATATAATTTCTCTTTTGTATCAAAAACATGTACTTTCATGATTATTCATACTTCCCTCTAATTAATCTGTCGTATACATTACCTTTAAGGTCAATACGAATTGCTTGGCATGATTTTTCATAAAATGGAATTACCTTATCGTTAACACCGCCAATGATTGCGTAACCATAACCTTCATAATACATCGCTTCTAAAGCATGTAGCAATAAAGCTTTACCTATATTTTGACCACGAATTGATTCATCAACACCAATTGGTCCAAAATATCCTTTAGCTGTTGCATCATATGCAGCAAAACCAATAATATTGTTATCTTTAACTGCGATAAATACTTTGGGTGTTGTTTGATATAATGCACCTTTAATCTCTGATGCCCAACCTTTTGAGAAATGCTTTGTAACAAAATTCACTACAGCATCACTATTTGGTGATAACACACGAACGATTTTTATACTTTCATCCTTAGCGTATTTATCACTATAATCTAAGTTGTATAAAGATACTAATAAATCTTGCATGATTATCCTCCAAATTTCATTGAGTTTCTTAATGCTTCTCGAATATTTCCATTATATTGATTTAAAATCTTGTTGATTTCATTTACATCTTCAATTTTGGATATAATCGCAAAAATCGCATGTTTTACAGATTTATATTTTGCAATATATTTTTCAGCAACTTCTTGATCAACACCTGTAACTTCAACAACAATATTAACCGCTCTTGATTCTAATTTTTTATTTGACATTTGAACGTCAATCATTAAGTTTTCATATACTTTACCGAGCTTAACCATTGCTGTTGTTGAAATCATATTTAAAATAAGCTTTTGTGCTGTTCCTGATTTCATACGTGTTGAACCTGTTAATGGTTCTGGTCCTGTAATTGCTTCAATAGGATAATCTGCAATTTGTGAAATCACTGCATTTTCTGATGTTGTAATACTTGCAGTTTTTGCACCAATTGATTTAGCAAATTTTAATCCACCTACAACATAAGGTGTACGACCACTTGCAGCGATACCAATAACAAAATCTTTATTTGAAATATTGAATTTTTCTAAATCTTTTTGAGCGGCTTGATCATCATCTTCGGCACCTTCTACTGCGTGTCTTAATGCATAATCACCACCAGCAATAATGCCTATAACAGTATCTTCTTTTACACCAAATGTAGGAACACATTCAGAAGCATCTAATACACCTAAACGTCCAGATGTACCAGCACCAATATAGAATAGACGACCACCATTTGAAAGACTTTTAGTCACTTCATCAACTACTAATGCAATTTTATCTAAAACTGGTTCGATTGCTAATGGAACTTTTTTATCTTCCTCATTAATCATCTTTAATATTTCAAGTGTTGAACTCACATCCATATTCTTGGTGCGTTTATTTCTTTGTTCTGTACTAATTGACTTGATATCTACCATAATCTAATCCCTTCTATTTTGTAATCGATAAAGCTGATAGCCGCCATATACTGCTTCACGATTACTCATATTCAATTTAAATTTTAATTTCTTTTTTTCTAATATCTTTATGATTTCTTCTTTAACTAAAGGTGCTTTTTCGACAAACCCACCTTTTAAAACTAATATAAATGCTTCATTCATCTTTGATTTTTTATAAGCATTTAATATTTGAGAAGAAATCTTTTTGGCTTCATTTTTTAAAAGTTTCTGGCTATATTTTAGTGATACATAGGAAGATATCAGTGAAGCAAATTCTGCAATTTCAGACTTATTTTTTTGATATATAAATGATAATAATTCTGCTCTATTTGTTGCTTTTGCTTTTTTTAATGCTTCTTTTTGTAATGGATTTAACTTTTTATTTAAATCCAGCGTTTCAAAAATATCTTCAAATAATTTCATAGAAATACTATATGCAGAACCTGTATCACCAAATAAATGCCCATTACCACCAAAGCGATATAAATTATCATCTTTTAATGTGTAAATCATGCTGCCAGTTCCTGCAATCACATGGATTAATGGTGCATCAGATTCTTTATTTGCATATAAACCTAAATATGCATCTGGATATATATGTGTTTTGACTTGAAACTTCGATTCAAAGAATGACTTTAATTCATCAAGTTTTGAAACTGCTGAAAATCCAGCAATTCCCATGTATATATTTGAAACTTTTTCGTTAATTAACTCATGAATAACATCGACTAATACTGATTTAGCATTGTCATAATTTACTGCAAAATTACTTTGTCCAGCAAGGTATTCTTTGATGATGTTTCCTGTATCATCATATAAAACACCTTTTGTCTTGGTACCACCGCTATCAATTGAAATTATATATTTATTCATATTTTATCGGTGAAACCCCTTTTGGGATAAGTTCTCCTTTTAAGTATTCAATAATCACTTCTATAGCATTTGGTGTATATTCATAAAATGCAACATAGTTTTTAATAGCTGGACTATAGTATAAATCATATGGGTTTCTTAAAGCTAATACGTGTAAATCTTTATCTAAAGTAATAAGCTCATTTACAAGTTTAAGTTGGCTTTGATATACATTTCCGTTATATGTTGTAAAAATGATTTGATCAAAGTTTTGAGCTAATTCCATAACTTCAAGTATTTCCACTTCAGTTGGATTTACGGAAATTTCTTTAACCTTTAATGTCGGAATTAGACGTTTAATAGATTGTGACAATAAATTTTTTCCATCTGTATCATCAGCAATTGTGGTTGCTTTTGGCAATGTTGTAATAATTAATGCTTTTTCTTTTAATTTTAATGTTTCTCCTTTAATTAAAGTGACTGCATCTTTAACAACATTTTTAGCCATAACTTTATTTTCTTTATTTTCAATTAATGTCTTAACCTTACTATATGGACGATCTAAATCGATAGGTTGTAATTCTTCTTTAAATTTAAGAATACGTGATACACGTTCATTTAATGTCTCCATAGACATTTCATTTTTTTCTAGTGCTTCTAATATACGATAAACCGCACCGGTTTGATATGGTAAGTCATGACAAATACATACTAAGTTGGCACCCGCATTAACGCTCATTAATGTTGCTTCAACTGCACCATAGTGATCATCAATTGCCTTCATTTCAATACCATCAGTAACAATTAACCCTTCAAATCCCATATCGTTTCTTAACATATCTGTTAATACACGTTTTGATAAAGTCACGGGTAAATTATTTTCTGTTAAATGTGTAAAGTTAATATGAGAACTCATAATTGCTTTAACACCGTTTTTAATCGCTTCAACAAAAGGTTTAAATTCAAACTTTTCTAATTCTTCTTTTGTTTTTTCAACTGTTGGTAATGCTAAATGTGAGTCAACATGTGTATCACCATGTCCAGGAAAATGTTTTGCAGTTGCAATCACATGATTTTGTAATCCTTTAATTGCGGCAATACCATAATCACTCACCATTTGTGGATCATCACTAAAACTTCTTACACCAATGACTGGATTTTTAGGATTGTTATTCACATCCAAAACTGGAGCTAAATCCATATTAATACCTAATGCTAATAATTCTTCTCCCATTTTATCAGCAACTTCATATGCATTTTTAACATCATTTGTTGCTGCTATTGTCATTGCTCCGGGGAAATATGTAGCATCATCATATATACGAGTAACCATTCCACCTTCTTGGTCAATTGATATAAACAGTGGAATACCAATTTCTTTTAATGCAACACGTTGTAAATCTTGGGTGAGCTTATATAATTGTTCTGCGCTTTCGATGTTGCGAGAAAATAGTATAATATTTCCTACTTTATAATCTCTAATCAATGAAACAACTTCATCTGTTACTGTTGTTCCATGAAAACCTGCCATAATTAATTGGCCAATTTTTTCTAAAGTTGTCAAATTTTTGATATTAAGTTTACTCATATAAATGATACCTCTTTGAAATTTCTTTGAATTTTTCAGTGCCTTCTTTAAAATCATTAAATAACTTATCTAATGATTCACCCATTCTTAATTCGTTAGACCCTGTTAATAAGTCAATCATTGGATGCATACCTTCTTTAAATGGTGCTCTAAACTCAAATCCATCGTATTCAGAAATTAATCGTAATAATTGATATCCAAATTGTACTGGTTCAAATGCTTTACGATCTGTAATGAAAATTTCTATTCCACGACATGTTTCACCTTGATGTTTAGAAAAACTTGGTACAAAATATGCTGGACGAACCAAAATACCTGGAACATTTAATGCTCTCACCTTTTCTGTTAAATCTTCAGCATCAACAAAAGGTGCTCCAATTAATTGGAATGGTCTTGTTGTACCTCTTCCTTCAGAAACATTTGTTCCTTCAAAAATACATGTACCTGCATATGCAAAAACACTATTTAAAGTTGGCAAGTTTGGTGATGGGGCTAACCAAGGAAGTTTGTAATCATCAAAGTATGAATCTCTCTTATAATCTTCCATTGGTATAACAGTTAATTTTGCTTGAATACCATAGTATTCATTGAATAATAATGCTAATTCTCCAATTGTTAATCCATAACGTTGTGGAATGTCATAATAACCGACAAATGAACGATAATTAATGTCTAATAAACTACCTTCAATTGTACTTCCTAATGGATTAGGGCGATCAAATACAACAAATTCAATATTATTTTCAGCAGCAGCCATCATAGCATAAGCCATGGTGTAAATATAGGTATAAAATCGAAGACCCACATCTTGCATATCAAATGCTAAGATATCAATATCTTCTAAAAGTTCTTTTGATGGTTTCTTGTTTTTACCATATAAAGAATGTACAGTAAGTTCTAATTTTTCATCAAAATATGAATCTACATGAACACCCGCTTCTTTATCACCGCGAATACCGTGTTCAGGCGCAAAAAGTACTTTTAAGTTGACATGCTTCTTTAATACTTCTGGTGTTAATTCAAGTTTTGAGTTAACACCTGTTGGGTTGGTAATTAAACCAACCCTTTTATTTTCAAAAATATGTAAATATGATGTGAGTCTATCGATTCCTAATTTCATTCTTTTTCCTCTGCTATACTAATGATAAATTGTTTAACTGGTTTAAGTAATAATGCATATAGAACTGTTGGTGCTGATAAACCAACAAAGAAGAATAATACCATAGTTATTGGTGTTAAGAACATAGCAATTGGAATTAATGCAATTAAAATTGCTAATATCGTTCTAAATATATATTTACCACTTAAGAAAAATGCAAATTTAAGCATTAAACTAAAGCTTGTTTTTGGATAAACAACCATTAGTGGTAATGTGAATACAGATACAAATGCAATGAGAATAATTAATATAATCATGACATAATATCCAATAACACTAAAGACATTCGGATTAATTTCTAAATAATCTGAATAAATTGTTAAATTTAGAATACCTAAAAATAACCCAAACGCTAAGAATAATCCCATAGACATTTTATCGCCGAAGTTCTCTTTAAAGGCTTCAAAATAGCCTTTAAAGATTGGAACTTCACGTTTGTCTAAGTAATTGGTATACATTTTATAACCTGCAACAATCGCTGGATATAATGTGACAATAGGTAAAGAACAAATAATCATTAAGAAATTAATTAATATAATTCTTAATATCCAGTCTGAAACTGTATTAAGTTTTTGATAAAATTGATTTTCTTTTTTCTTACTCATCCTACGATACCTGTTCTTTCAATAGATTCAACGAATTGTCTTTGTACGAAAATGTACATAATGAGTAATGGTAACATCATCAGTAGGGCTGCAACGTTTGCAATGGTTGCTAAGAACATTGGGTTACTCCAAATATCTTGACCAATGAGGTTAAGCGCTCCAGTATAGAATAATGCAGCATAAACGTTATCAGCAGCATTTAATAATCGCATCGTTAAAATTGGGAAACTTGCTGTTGAGATTTCAAATATCTTAACAAAGTATGCATCGTTCCATTGCCATACAAATGCGAATAATGAAACTGTAACAATCGCTCCACGAGCATTTGGCAACATAACGTTCCAGAAAATTCTAAATACTGATGCACCATCAACTTGTGCAGCTTCTTCTAATTCTTTAGGAAGTCCTTGGAAGAAACTCTTAAAGATATAAATGAAAATACCACTTCGAATACCCATTCCAAGGCCACTCATTAAATAAATGGATGTTTCTTTACCAACTAAACGAATATCTCTAAAGTAGATATATTGTGCAAGTGATAAAGCTTGTGGTGGGACAACAATTGTTATGATTACAAATAAGAATAAGATATTTGATCCTTTAAATTTAAGTCTTGAGAACGCATAACCAGCTAATGCAGTTGATGCAACTTGTAAAACCATTGATATCGCACTTAATTTAAATGTATTTAATAATGCTTTCCAATAATCAAGTGTAATAACCGCAATTCGAAGGTTTTGCACAGACCAGTTTTTTGGAATCCAAATAACTGTAGGATCGTTTGCATCTTGCGGTGCTCTTAAAGCTAATAAGACTTGTTGGATAATTGGGTATAAAATGACAAAACACAATCCACCTAAAATGATAGCTCTCATTAAACTAAGTGAAAAAGCTTGGAATTTTCGAGTTCTTCTAACTTTAGCCGCTCTTTGAGCATTAACGTTTTTAGGTGATAGTTTTTGGAGTTTTAAATCTGCTTGTATATTAAGATTCATAATGACTGTCTCCAATCTTAAAGATCTTGAATATCAGCACAACAACAGATAATATTGCGAGAATTGCAATTACATAAATCCATGCCATTGCACTTGCTTCACCCCAATATTGAGAACCTTTTAATGTTTCTGCAATAATATTTGATACAGATGAAGTTAAGAATGTATCAATCAATGCATAGACAATAACGGTTAATAAATGTGGCGTGACGTTTGGTAGTGTAATTAACCAAAACTGTTCATAACTTGTTGCGCCTTCAATCTTAGCTGCTTCATATAAATGAGATGGAATTGATTGAATAGCTGCTAAGAATAAGAGAATTGGAACACCTGAATGTGTTAAGATGTCATAAATTCTATCAATTAATCCAACAACAAATGCTACTAAGAAATCTGGTATACCAGCTTGTAATAAGTAGAATTGTAAATCAAAGATTTGTCCAATACCTTGTTGATTCATAATATCGCTAATAGATGAGTTTCCAGCAAGCGCTGATGTGACAGCAGCTGAGTTTAAAATAACTGGAATAAAGAAGATTGAACGAACAATTGCTCTTCCTTTAAATTTCATATTCAATAATACAGCGATAAATAATGAGAATATAAGCAATACTGGAATATTAATTAAAACATCTTGAATCGTATTTACTAATTCAACTTTGAAGGAAGTTGAGCCTGATGTATGACTATTTAATACCCATAAATAGTTTTCAATCCCTTTGTATTCCATTTCAAGGAACCCAACTTGTGGTGTAAGTTTATAAAAACTATAAACTAATGATTCAAAGAACGGAACAATAAAGAATATTACTAACCCAACAATCCAAGGTAATAAGAATACGATTGCCCATAACATTTTTTGGCGTTCATATGTTAACTCGATTTTCTTTTTAGGTTTTTGCTGATTTAATTTGATAGTATCGTTCATATGATCGCCTCCGATACAACATAATAATTCATACTACGTACAGTCACACCATTTACAACAACATCATAACTATTATAATTAATCATAAGTTTTAAACCATTTGAATATGTAACTTGATATACGTTTGGTTGTAACCTTACGTGATCAACTAAATGTCCTTGATGAATTTTTAATTCATTTTGAATCTTTAATTCTGACTCAATTTGATCTAACCAGTTTAAATAATATGTAGACATGTAGTAGTTATAATCTGTGGTGAGTAATTTTTGTGAGTTATCGTAAGTCAATGTATATTTTAAGTTTGACCCTGTTTCAAGAGATTTTAAGAATAAATATTGACTACTACGATTACTTGTTAAGTTAATTGATGTACCACTATAATCAACTAAACCAGATAATATTAAATGGATTAATGGAATTTGATAATCAATTAACGCATATAAAGTTGTTTCAGTTGGTAAATCCTCAATAAAACTTGCATATGGTACAGCATACATTAAAGGATTAGATAATAAAATTTTCTCATCGATATTATTTAAAAAATCAATTTGAATACGTTTAGCATCTTCTTTGTAAAGTGTATTTTCGTAATCATAATGTCCTGCAAGAAGTGAACCGATATATTCTAACTTCAATCCACTCGCATGAACTGAATTACTGAACTTACCATATAGTGTTTCATAATATAAAGGATTTATAACATATTGATTTAAATCAGTTTCAGCATCATATTCAGAATAAGGTAATCTAGATGGATAATGATAACTGAAGTAAAGTGCATGTTTTCCACGAACTCTTAATGCAGTATATCGATTTACATCAATAATTCCTGAATAATTTTTTGTTGTAACAAAATTTGCTTGTTGATAAAATGCAATATTTAATTCTTTTAGATATGATTCAAAATTATTAAATCCTTCAGTTCCACCTAATACATCCGGAATGTTATTCTTATCAAACAATTGATTTGATAAACCTCCATTTGACATACCTAAGTATGAAACTGTAATCCCAGAAATATTTCTTTCTTTTAATGATTCAATAATTTCTTGAGCTTGAGAGAATGTTGTCATTGAATCAAGTGTTTTATAAGGAATTCCTAAGAAAAATTCTTTTCTATCAAATGCACCAATAAGTTCTGTGACTAATTGTGCTTCTTTTGTATTATCACTAGGTGTTAAACCTAAGTTATTAATTAAGTAGTTTCTAAATACATTTGCAATACCAACATAACTATTTTCTTCTGTTTTTAAGAAATGATATTGAATTGTAAAGTCAGTTTGAACAATATCTTTAGTTAACATTGTTACACCATATTTGTTAAAACCACTACCTAAGATAACTGCTTCAACTTCTCTTAATGCAAATGATGGATATACTTTATTATATGAATCCACACGTCCAGATACATCTGCATTAATATATGCTTGAGCGTCTCCTTCTTTAATGATTGCAGCAAACCCAGAATTTTCTTTTACCATACCAAATAATGGTAAACTAATTTTTTCTTGTTGTTCTGACATTTTATATGGTAATAATGATAAATCTTCACCATATAAACGTTTACGATATGTATTTTGTGTAATCTTTCCGTTATTAAATTGAATAACAGCACCAGATCCATCAGGTAATACAATATATCCTTGTGTATCAACACCATCTTTAACAGAAATTGCTGTACCAAAGTATGGGTAAATGCTAATTTCGCCTAATCGACCGTTCTTTTCAACAATTGAATCTCTTAATACTTTAACTTCAATACCCGTATCAAGTAATTGGATTTGAATTGCGATTTCAAAATATACGCGGTCAACTTCTAAGAAAATACCGTATGATTCATTTTCTTCAGTCGCTTGTTCAAGTGTGTAACCATACTTTTCATATAGTACTGAATATAAATCACGTTTTACTCTTAGAGTCATGCTGTCTGTATATTTAGTATCATCAATAAAATATAACTGTCTTTCTGGATCAAACTTATCGTATGCACGACGCTCAAGTAAACTTTTATCTTCAGGGTCGATTGAATCCATAAATTCAGCTGTTAAGTATTTTGGAAAGTATAAATGTGAAATTTCAATACTTCCAATTTCATATAATACTTGAACTGCATCATCTAAATATTTAATCTTAAATGTTCTATGACCTGCTGGGTTTAATACACCTTCAGGGTGACTAATAGAACGTGTATAGTTGTTTTGAGTAGTTACAGATCCAGCATCATTATAGTATGAATAAGATAATGTTGATTTTTGAGTATTTAACGCTGTATTTGTAATATCTGGTTTTGGATCTTGAACATTTGGGTTTGATAACCAAGTTTCACCTGTTAATTTATCAAATACTTCAATATATGATGTTTTTTCATCAATTGATAATATAAAACGTGCGTTTTCTGCAACAACTTTTTTACTGTCTCCCGGTTCGTTAAATCCATCTATAGTGAATTCATTAACGTTTTTGTATGAATAACTTCTAGGAGACATAGGGATTCCTATAGCTAAGAATGCGACGATGGCTACAGTAAAGAATGCAATTAATAATTTTTTATAATGATGTTTAATCCATTTCATCGTCTTAACCCCAATTCTTCAATAATTGCGGCAATAAAGCCTATGAATTGTTGAATTAAATCAAAGAATAGTAATCCAAAGAAAACCATAACCATCATTGATACAGCTGTACATAAGAAACACCATAATGTTTTAAATAAGCCGAATTCATGAATATTTAAAATACCCATAAATAACATCCATCCAGTTAGGAAGTATGCTAAACCCATAATCAGTGTATAAAATGATGATTCTTCTAATGTTAAGTAGTTGGATAAGAAAACTGCTGGAAAACCAATGATAACAATTGGAAATAATGAATAACCAGTCACCAAAAAGATTTCTTTAAAGTTTCCTTTACCTGACATTAATGTTGTAACACTCCAGTTACCAACAACAAATAATCCTAAAATGAGTGCAACTGTAAATATAATTTGGATATTGTTTAAATCTAACGGATTACGATTATTGATAATAAATCCTTCATATTGGAAGGTAATAATATTAAGAAGAGCAAATAATGCCATCATTAATATTGCTACCCACATTTTGCCTTTTTTGCCAGTTTTGAAATCATCAAAACCATCAAATGGATGGAATAATATATAGTTTGGGAATGAAATTAAGTTATAGAAAAAGTATTTAATTTTTTCACTCATCGATGTTCACTCCCTTTTTCTTGATGCGTTTAAATATTGCAAATCCTGTTGGTATAACAACGATTGCTAACATAATCCATCCAAAATTTTGTTTAATGATTGCGTTTCGATAACGTTGAAACGCTTTTGAGTAATAGTATTGGTCATGACCTAGTTTGAAATATTCCATTGCTTTTTCATATTGACCAGTTCTTAAATAATGTTTACCAATACCACGGTAAGCAACTTCATAATTTGTGTTAAGTACTAATACTTCTTCCCAAATGATAGATGCTTGTTCATAGTCGCCATCACCTTCTAAAGCAACAGCTTCATTAACTTTTTTACCAAATTCTGTATGTTCATATACAACAACAGTTTTTAATTTACGGTCAAGAACTAATAAATTGTCATTTAAGTATCCAAGTGCTACACCTTCTGTAAACTTATCAGACTGTGCTCCGTCTTCACCATTAATATATAAAAGGTTTCCTTCATTATCATATGTGAATAATCTTGAGCGTTTTTGATCGATTACAGTGTAAATACCATCCTTATAGTATGCGATATCAACTAATTTACTTGGTCCTTCAATAACATAGTTATTCATATTTTTAACATAGTGAATATCACCTTTAGGAATGTGATATCCGTTTCGTTTTAATACGTCAATACCTTTAGGATTGATATATTGAATCATGTTGTTATCGTTATTAGTTGTAGCATTACTTGTTGTGTATAAGAAGTTATTTTCATCCATAAAGACATTTGTAAAGTCTGTTGGTAAATATCTTGGTAATTTAGCTAATTGTTCTTCTGTCATTAAAGCACGAGTAAATATTTCAATTGGTGTTAATACAAGTGGGTTAACACCAGTATAACGGTTAAATTTACCATCAAATTCTAGTTCAATGACACCTTCATAAATACCTTTTGAAATAACATACATTCTACCTACAGAGTCTGTTGTTATCTTTAAAGGCTCAAATTCTAAGTCAGATTCTGTAAATGTCACATCATCGACTTCATCAAACACATTAATAACTTCGAATTGATGGTTAAGTTTTACGATTCTATAGTTTGAAGTATCTGCAATATAGATTCCTGTATCCTTAACATCAATACCGTTTGGTCTATTAAGTGTTGTATATAAAGGGTTTTCTAAATTTTCAGTATCAAAGTTTTCATGATAACTAAATTGTGTTGAATAATGAATAAGTTCATATCTGTTATTTACAACGATTAATGCGTTAGATTGTGACGTAACAATATAAATGCGATTATCATGAATAACTAAATCCTCTGGTGAAGACATTAACGGAACAGCTGTAACACGGTTTAATTCAACTTTTGTTGCAGTTGTTGAGTTTATAATTTCGTTTTCTGATACTGAATCTAAATCTTTATAATCCGCAAGTGTTTGTGATTCGAAAACATCTATGACTTCTAAATCGTAATTTAGAACAACAATACGATATGTATCTAAATTTTTTGAATCTAGAACATAGATTTTAGATGTATCAGCTTTAATTCTATCTACATTAACTAGTTTCACTGCTTCTGTTAAAGAACCAGTATATGAACTTGCTAATTCAAATTGAGATCCAGCTTTCATAAGATTTTTATTGCTATCTAATAAAGCTAAGAATGATTGATCTTTTGCAAATCTTATTTCGATTTCATCCACAACAATATGTGAAGCTTTTAAAACATTGAATAAATCAATATGAACGTTTTCTTTAATATCAATAATTTGATATGTGAAATTCAATTGAATGATTCGATAAGTTTCATTAGAACCTTCGATTGCTTTTGAGTCAAGTATATAAATACCTTCTTGATTCACAAACACATCTAATGGTGCATTTAGTCTAATTGAAGAAATTTTTTGTTCTGAATCTAATTTGTCTAAGTAGTCTTTAGAAAATGTAAATTCTTGAGTTAAAAATGTAATATTATTTGATGAATTTGTAACTAAGAATGCATTTCTTGATGAAACTACTAAATAGTTTAAACTGTTATATCTATAACCTGATTGTTCATGCAACTCAATTCCAAGTGATTGTTCATTGAAGTGTGTTGAATATGTTAAACCAGGTGCTGAATGTATTACGTCACCGTAATATGAGTAATTATATCGGATTGCTGCTAGTTGAAAAGGTAGCGAAAATAATAATGCAATTGTTGTTAATAATTTCATATAATCTACCTCCTACTTCATACCAGAATGTGAGAATGTCTCAACAATTCTAGATTGAGATAATATGAAGAATGTTACTGGAACAATCATCATAATGAATGATACTGCAGCAATTGTACCTTGACGTTCAATAGAACCTTGAGCAATTTGTTTTAATGCGTATGATAATGGTTTTAATTCTTCTGAGAAAATGTAAATACCACCATCAGCTGTCCATAATCTTTGGAATAAGAGAATAATTAATGTTAACCAAGCTGGTTTAACAAGCGGCATTACAATTTGGAAGAATATACGATATTCACTTGCTCCATCAATCTTTGCTGACTCAATTAATTCAAATGGAACTTGTTCCATAAATTGCTTCATAAGATATAATCCCATTGAAGATGCAATTGCAGGTAAGATTAATGCCCAAGGTGTATCGATTAATCCAAGCCATGAAATCATAATATAGTTTGGTGTAGCTGTTACTTGAGGTGCGAACATTAATGAATATACAACTAAACCAAAGATTAAATTTCTACCTGGGAATTTATATTTTGCAAGAGGATATGCTGCCATTGATGCAATTAAGACGTGCCCCGCAGTACCTAATGCAGTAATTAAAATTGTATTAAAGAAATATCTTGAAAATGGAATCCATGAATTACCTATTAATTCAGATAAATCTCTAAAGTTTTTGAATGTAAAGTTTCTTGGTAATAGTGTAGGTGGGAAAACGAATAATTCATCAAGTGGTTTGAAGGCATTTGATGCAGTCATTATCAATGGATAAGCACTGAAAATACCAAATAAACCAAGTAGTAAGAATAAGAAAATGTCTCCCCAAATACTACGATTAATTCTCTTTCTCTTTTTTATCTTTCGATTAAGAAGGAATTTTTGGACTGCTTGTTGCATATTATTCACCTAACCTTCTTAAGAATTTTCTTACAAGTAGGTTAGCTCCAATCATAATAAAGAATAGTACTGTTGCTATTGCAGATGCATAACCTAACTCGAATTTAATGGAACCATAGTCCATAAGGTGCGTTACAATTGTATGCCCTTCATACTGAACGGATGGGAATCCAAGTAACTGAATGGATACCTCGGCTATGGAAAGGGATGTTGTAATTTGCATAACAGCACCGAATAAAAGTTGCGGCTTCATTGAAGGTATTGTAATATACCATAATTCTTGCCAGCGGTTTTTAATTCCGTCAATTGCACCAGCTTCATATAATGTTCTATCAACACTTTGAAGACCAGCGATAAATGCTAGGAATGAAACTCCTAAGCTTAACCATAATTGAACGATGATTAATACCAATAACATCCAATCTGGATCTTTCAACCAAAGAATTGGACTATTGATCAAACCTAATTCTCTTAAGAATGCATTTGCATATCCTTGAGAATCACCCGAGAAGATTAATAACCAAATTAAGTAAGCATTACCCGAAATACTTGGAGCATAAAATACTAATGTCATAAATGCTCTTAATTTTGGTTTTAATTCATTAATTAACCATGCGAATACGAAAGCCATTAAGTAACTCACAGGACCTGTGACAATAGCTAAAATTAATGTATTTCGAATTGAAATAATGAATATTTCATCTTCCAATAATAATTTCATGTAGTTATCAAAACCAATGAATCTAGGAGCTTCAAGCATATTAAATTGTGTAAAACTAATACCTAAAGACATTAAAACCGGAATAACAGTGAAAAGAGCAAAAAGAATAACATATGGTGCTAAAAGAACATATAAGTGCTTATTTCTTTTCATATCTTCCCACGTAAGTTTGGCTTTTGTCTTAAAATCTAATTTTATTGATTGCATATGTAAACTCCTCAATCTAAGCCAAATTCACGACGTTTTTTAGCTAATTCGTCATTAATCATTTGGACATAATCATAAAGTGCATCTTTAGGATCAGCTGAATTATTGATAACAGATCTAAAGGCATTATCAAGATATCTACCAGTCATATAGCCACCCGGTACTTCAGGAATACCTCTTACCCAATCCCATTGTTCGATGAGTTTATCAAGTTCTTTAATTGTCCATGGTAATTGTTGTAAGGCTTCAATATTAGCTGTTGTGTAACGAGCTGCAGAACCTAAAATTGATTCCATTTCACGACCAAAACGAACTTGAGTTTCAGTTGAAGTCCACCATTGTAAGAATTGCCATGCGGATTCTACTTTCTTTGATTGATTTAAGATAATCGCACTTGTACCTGTTGCAACAGTATCACGACGAATATATGTATCACCATTTTCATCTTGATATTCTGTTCCTGGTATAACCATGAAATCCCATTTACCACGAATTTCAGGAGCGAATACTGCTAAAGTGTTATATGCATTATAGTATGTAATACCAATTGGCATCTGACCACTTCTAAATCTATTAACAAAGTTTGCATCAACTGGGAATGAATAGTCAGAATAGAAACTTGACCATCGCTTAAATATTTCCGGTCCTAATCCTTCGTTAAACCCTGACTCTCTACCATCATTAATATAGAACTCTCCATTTGCTTGGTAAAACATAGATGAGAAAATAGGGTTTGGAGCTAATACTGTTGTACCTACTGATTGTGGTACTGGTAAATAAACTTCTAAGTTATATCTTTGTAATGTTGGGATCATATTTACCAAATCTTCCCATGTATTAGGAGGCGTTAATCCCAATTGGTTGAAGATATCTGTACGGTAGAACATCATTAACCATGTTTGTGTATCTGGTAAAGCATAATAATTCCCATCATAATAGAACGGAACAAATGCTTCTAATTTAAAGCGTTTTGCAACTTCTTCAAATCCTTCTAATGTTGAAATTGGATAAGCAGCACTACGCATTGCATAGTTCACTGGTGTTGCATTGTCTAATCCCAATGCAACGTCCGGTCCTTTACCAGAAAGAGTTGCAGGAAGTAATGATGATTGAGTAACTAACTTTAAGTCAACTTGAATACCATATGTCGGTGCAAAAGATTCATCAATAAGTCTTCTTAAAATATTAGCTTGGTCTTGACCTTGTGTCATCCATACTGTAATTGTATCTGTTACTTCACCTGTATCACGTTTACCAACTTGAGAATAATCAGTTGTAAATGTTGCTAAAAAGGCTCTAAAATCGTACCAAAGGCTTTCAAAAATTGTTGCTGACATGCGTGGTAGTTTCGCCTCTGGTTGATGTAATATAAAGTAATCAATTTCTAAAGGTTGACCTGAAAGTAAAATAACAAGTGTTCCTAAAGATGAAATATTTGATACTAAGTCAGATAAGTTTTTATGAATTTCTCTTGGTTTTTCTAAGAAAAAGTCAAGTAAGTATATCGCTGTATCTAAAATACCTGTTTTTTCACTTCGTGATCCGGAAATTTCAATTAAAGCATTTTTAATAGAAATTAATATTTCTCTTTCTTCTTCAAATCGTTTTAATAAATTAGGAATACGTGTTGTTAATGCATAATCACGATATTGGTCAGGTTCTGGACCTGTATACATAATTATTTCACGATAAATTGTGTTTAAATTGTCAATTGCTTGTTGCAACTCAGAAATTAATTGCCCATAAATACCAAGTGACACTTCCATTTTAATTTCATGAGTTCCTGCTTCAAGATAGAATAAATAAGCTTCTTCATTTGTACCTAATGTTTGAATTCTCCAATCATCAGATTGAACAAATGGATAATTTCTCATTTCTTCAAATGGAAATTCACCGTCAATATAAATATTTCTAAATACGCTCATACCTGTAGCTAATCGTTGTTTTACACGTAAAGAAATTTCATAAAGTCCAGTCTCAGGTACTTCAAAATTCCATACAATGAAATCTCCTGCAGTATCCCAGTTAGAACCACCAATTGTATTTAATTTGATTAAGCTTGGATGTGAAGGGCTTGTTAGGGCGCTAGTTCTATCATTTAAAGCGTAAAGTGTTGGAGAAGTTGTATAACTTGGAGTTTCCGCTTGAATGAATTTTAAATCTTGATTAGCGACTTTATAGTTGTTTTGTTCATAAATTTGTTTTATTTCTTGATATGTAGGTGTCTTTTTAATTGATTCAACTAAGATATATTCAACAACCATTGGTTCTCTATAACTTTCAATTTCAATGGTATTTAATCCCTCTTCTAAATAAAAATAAAAGGGCTCTGTGATATATCCTAAAGAATCTTTTACATATGTCTCACTCCACATTGGTTTTTCCACTTGACTTGGACGAACATCATTTCCAAGAGAGTCTTGATAAATAACTTCGTCACTACCAAAGTATCTATGGAAAACAAGTTGAGATGCTGCTGTAAAAGGAGTTTCCCCATTTATCTTAATCCCTCTTTCAATAGCAGAACTTTTACCTGGATAAGTATAGTATTTTATCAATATATGGTAGAAGCCTTTTTCTTCAATATCAACTTGATATGTAAAAGATCCTGCTTCGTAAGTCAGTAATGACTCAGACACACCATGATAATTGTTTAAGATTTCATAATCCCCTTCAACATTAATGAAATCAAGCGCTGAAATCGTATAACGATATCCCTGCGGGAACAGTTGTTCTTTTGATTCAACGTAATTTCGATAGTTTTGCACATAAGAATCTTCAGAAGATACTCTATTTGATTCAACATTTATCTGTTGATTTAATCTCAACGTGTTAACATTTGTAAACGCAGAAACTGTATCAAATATAATCCATCCAAATAGTGCAATTCCTATCACGATGAGTGTTATATATAATTTCTTCATGTTTCACCTCATGAAAATGGCACAACCTTCCTCCTTAAAAAAGTCGGAAGGTTGCTACCACTAATTTTTGTTTTGATTTATTTTGTGAGCTTAATTTTTATTTATATAGTTCTTCTAGTTTAGCATTGTATGTAGGTAAGATAGATTCCATAGCGGCTCTTGGAGAATCACCAATACCTTTAATAGCATTGTTAATCTTAATGAACCAACTATTTGCATCATATGTACCAATACCTAATGCAAAGATCAATTCTAATTCAGCTTTATCATAGATTTCTAAGATTGCATCAATATAAATATCTTTATTGTATGATTGGATTAATGCATCTTCAAATTCGTTTTTGAATTCTTCATCTGTTTGCCAAATTTGAATTTCATTCCATACTTTAAATGCTAATTCTTGAATGTCTGCTGAATAACCAGCTGCTAAGTTATATACTGCAACACCTGAAACCGGTGATACGTATTTACCTTTATATGAATCACTTCTTGGATAAGGAACGAAACCTAAATCAAAGTTTAAGTTCTTCCATCTGTTATCCGCGTTCTTGAACCATAAAGCACCTGGATGCATTAATACTTTACCAGCTTGCCATGCAGGTGAGCCTGCATCATATTGACCACTAGTTTCGAATAGTTTAGCTTGCCATAATGACACTAAGAAATCATATGTATCTAAAGCAGTTTTTTGAGCAAACCCTACAGTTAATGTACGACGATTAATTAACGTACCACCGTTTAATGGAACCATGTATTGAGCGTAAACGTTAGGGTTACCACCTAATACAGCATAATCATCGCCTTGAACTGCTAATTTAGTTTGTGCTTGTTTTGCCCATGCTTCAAATTTTGACCAAGTCCATTCACCATCTAAGAATAATTGAGCAGGGTTCTCAATTCCTAATTCTTCTAATAAATCATCATTGAAGAATAATCCGTTTTCAACGGTAGGTTTACCTGTTTGGAATGCATAAACTTTCTCTTTGAATGTGCCTAATGTTTTAGTTTCTTCAGTAATATTTTTACCAATTGTTGATAAATATTGATCAACCGGAACAATTGCATTACCTGAAACTAAAGCTTGTGTCCAGTCTGAAGTTGTCCAATAAATATGAGCCATTGGATTACCTGATCTACTTGCGTTAATAATTGCTTGAACACGGTCATTACCCCAAGGAGCATTTGATGGATATTCAATATATCTTACACGGACATTATATTTTTCTTCTGCTTGTCTTTGAAGTTGTTGTCTAATAGCTTGTTGTTTACCAGTATAGTCTTGTCGGAATGGATCAACTTCATATGGAGCTCCGTGCATAATAACGATATCAACTTTAGCTGAAACTTCTTGAACTGTTAATTTACGATCCACACTAACTTCTTTACCATCTGAACCAACAACTGTATAAGTGATTGTGTATACACCTTTTGTGTTAGTTAGATATGTACCAGTTATTTCAATACTGTTTGTTAAATCTTCGCCAGTAACTCTGTCTTTAGCAGTTACACCTGCTTTAGGATCAAAATCGTCACCAACATTGATTGTTGTATCAACTACACCAATGATTTCAGCAGTTGGTTTATCATCCCCATTATCACCGCCGCCATTGTTGCCACCACCATTACCGCCACCAGCGTTGTTATTGTTACATGCAACTAAGAAGATTGCGAATAATGCTAATGTTAAAACAGCATATATTTTTTTCATTTTGTACCTCTTTTCCCTTTTTATATGGATATTTTTACACCTACATTATACTATATTACAATATAGTATGAAATCGCTTTCGCATATTTTTCAACTTATTAAAAGTTTTTTCACATACTTTACAAAAAAAGCCTAACTAAAAATAGTTAGACTCTTTCATTTTTAAAGTATATTATTTTTTCTTAACGAAGAATAATACAACTGATCCACCGAATGCTAATACAGCTGCACCAAGAGACATTAATACTGCCATTAATACAGAAACTGTATTTTGAGGAATTTCGTTCTTAGTTTGATCTAATGTTTTTTCTAAATCTTCGATTTGGTTACCTAATTGATCTTTAGTATCAACTAATTCTTTTTCTAAATCTTGTAGTTGATCTTTTAGGTTTTCATTTTCTTCAGTTAATTCATCAATAATATCTTGTAATTCTTCAACTTCACCACGGTTTGGAGTTGGTTCAATAACTGTTACTTTGAATTCAACTATTGTTTGGTTACCAGCCATATCTGCAACAGTAACTTCAACATTGTAAGTACCAGGGGTGCTTAAATCAAGTCCACCGTAACTTGATACGTATTTATCAAGTTCGTTATTAGCAGTTGCGTTATCGAATGCAATGATGTTTGATAATACAGCTATATCTCTATTTGTATAGATAGCTGGGTCAACTTTTACGTTATTTTCTTTAACGATAACTGTTGGAGCAGTAATGTCATCAATTGTAAATTTGAATGTTTGAGAAGCTTCTACAGTTTTAACAACACTTGGGTTAATACCTGCAACTGAAACATCCGCATTTAATTGAATACCAGAATATGTACCAATATTTGCTGATCCAAATGTAACCAATACAACAGCTCCATCAGGAATTGTGAATGATTGTTGCCATGCTTCAGCATTTGCAGCTGCCCAACCAGATGTAACTGTTTGAGAATCACTTAAGAATCTACCGCCTAGACGATCTGAAACAGTGATAACTTTATTGTCTTTAACAACTAATACTAAAACACCATATGATCCGATACCTGTAGCAGCACGGAATGCTGTAGTATCTGTGAAGATTGCAAAACGTCCATATGCAGTACCATTGTTTAAAACGGTAACTGTATCAACTTTATCTTTAGTAACTGCAGTAACATTGTCACCATAAGTAATAGTTAATGTATCATCGATTGTACCTTCGAATACAACATCATATGAGAATGATAATTCGATATCATAAACACCTGGTTGAGGATTATATTGGTTGAATCCTTCAGGAAGTTTGATGTTAATATTTTCTGTTCTATCAACTGCTTGGCTGTTTGCATCAAATGCAGTAGCTTTTACATCATATAATAAGTCAAGTAGAGGAACACCTTCGTCAGATGCTCTATTCTTAACGTTAGTGAATCTTGGAGGAATAACACCAACGATTAATGTAGCATTAACTTCGTTAACTAAGCCACTTTCAGTTTGTGCAATGAATTTAACGTCATATTCGTCACCAAATACGTTAGTATCGATTACAGTTTGAGCATTCTTAGTATAAGTTGTGCCTGAACCGCTGTAAACATAATTAATAGTTTCTAATAATTCGCCATCTTTAGAAATTTCAACTTTAAAGTCAACATATTGATCAGTAAATACTAAGTTATTATTTTCTTCAACTGTCATTTTGCTGAATGCTGCTGTTAAATTTGATGGGAAATCAAATGATGTTCTATATGGAGCAACCATTTGAATACCAGCTTGAGATGGATCTTTATCTAATGAAGATACACCCGTATAAACAATTGGAGCATCAAAAGTAAATTGAGCTGTTTCAGCTTCTTCCTGAATCATTGCATAAGGTAATGATTTAATCCATTCAGTTGTTTTAGCATTTGCAGTACCACGGTCTAATGTACCAAATGATACAACTGTATGACCTGCAGGAATTGAAACTGAGTTTGGTTCATCATCTAATAAGATTGATTTAACAGGATTAGTTTCAGCGTTGTAAGCTTTATGATACCAAGTTAAATAACCTAATGGTTCAATTTTGTAACCATCATCATCTGATTCGTCTAATACAACACGAACATGAGTGCTTAACATATTTTCTGGTTTAGCTTCAGCATCTGCTTCGTTGTAATCTGCGATTTCTTGTTCTGTTGAGAATCTCCAGTCTTCAGCTTCAGCTGTACCATCATTAGTGATGAAATATGTGCTGATATGGTCTTCGAACATGTACATTTTACCGTTTTCATCAAAGTATGCATACATACGATGAACAACAGTTGTTAAGTCTGTACGAGCGTTAGTTGTTGTGAATTCCACATCTCTTTCAGTATCATTAATCCATAATGCTGCGAAAGCATTAAAGCTTAAACCTGGTAAATCTGCTGCTACATAAGTATCTTTGTTAGCTAATTTAGATACATATCGAGCTGCACCGCGAACAAAGTGATAACGATGTCCGTTATATACTAAGTCCCAGTTAGAGTCACCATAAGTTGTTTGTAAGTCTGTGATTTTATCGTTTGGATAAAGATCAACTATATCATCTGTCTCAGCTGCAAAAGTCATAGGTGCCATAACCATAAGCATCGCGAAGACAAATAGAACAAAAGTAGTTAATTTCTTCATTTTTTACTCCCTTACCTTATTTTTTTGTTTTGTTTCTTACCTTTATTTTAGTTCATTGTGTAAGCGCTGTCAACTTAAAGCTCAGCCACTTACAGAAAACGCTTTACTTTTTTTAATTTTTGATTAATTTTTTCATACTTTGTAAATTATCTAATTGAACCAGGAACAAATGTAGAGAAAGTTCTTGATTGAGTTTGGCCACCATAAGTGACTGTTACTGTATATGAAACTGTTTGTGAGTATTGAGGAATACTAATAATTCGACCTGTATTATCTAAAATATCTGGATTGTTTGAAACCATGCTAATTTGAGCATTAGAGAACTCTTTAGCGATTCTATATTCAATAGATAAATAGCGTTGGAAATATTGCTCCATATTGGAATGGAATAATGTGTTTGGACATGATTTTCCACTAAAGTCTCTATGGAATCTAATATGATCTTGTGGAAGGTTATATTGAACAGCTTTTTTTGAAGTAAATTTAGCAGTTCTTTGCCAAATACGTACTAAATCATAGTTTTCACTTACTGCTGTTTCTAACCCAATACCATTTCTATTACCACCACCAAGATATGAACCTTGTCCAGGTAATGTCGAACCATCTCCTGCATGGTATGCAATTTCATTATCAGGAATATGTTGAATAAGCATTTGATCATCTAATGTATAATGCCATGAAACATATGTTGGTGTATTGTTTTTAACTAAATTTTTCAAGTAATTACTATGAGAAAGCGCACCACTATTTGGATCGGTATTTGCTGTATCATGGAACACAATCCAGTACACGTTATCTGAATTATATTGTGTAATACCAGATGGATGATTAGGTTTTAAAGTACCTGGACGTTGATAATCATTTTTATCAATAATATCCGGTGTAACAACAACATCACCAAAGTAATAAAGTGAAACAGACGCATAGCTTACCTTACGATATGAGAATCCTGTACCAATCGCATAAATATTATGTTCTTCAGAGAAGGCTAATTGATTCATTGTGAGTAAGTCTAATAAATTATCCTTATCTAAACTATCAAAGAATTCAACTGTATATTCAACCTTTACAGATTGGTCATTTGCTAATTTCATAGTAAATGTAACTTTTCCAGCTTTTTTATTTGTTACAACACCAGAATTATTAATAGAGGCAATAGATTCATCACTTGATGAAAATACGATTTCTTCGTTTTCATGAGTATACGGGAAAACAGATGTCTCAAATGATAATGGCATGCCTGTTAATAATGCATAATCATAAGTGGATGGTGTAACTAAAATACCTGGATCTGTAAGAATTCCAAATTCAATTGATGCAAACACATCACTGTTTCGACTTGAACTAATTGTTACTGTTACTAATCCACTTCTTAATGCAGTCATTTGACCAACACCAGAAATAGAAAGTTTATCCGCATCACTAGATGCAAATCTAAAACTTGGGTTTTTCAATTCATATGGTAAATATTCGTATTTAATGCGAACACTATCATTAACCCACATTTCAGAAATATCTGAAGTAATATAAATTTTTGCTGGACCTTGTGGGTCATAATCTTCTTCTGAAATTATTGATTCTTTTGTTTCATAATGCCCTCTTAAATATTTAGGTTCAACATTTAAGAAATCATTTAAATCTAATTCTTCTTTACCCCAATGGTTTAATGTGTAATCAACTTGTAAAGTTTCGCTAGTTTTAGCTGCATATTCAGCATAATTTGTCACTGAATTAAATCTTGCATAAGCTAAAATTGATAACCCTTCAAGGGTAACATCAAATCCATTTTTTACTTGATCAATATCATTTCTTACTAATTGTAATTGAGCATCTTTATGATAGTTTGCTCCATCAACTAAAATTGCTGTTTCAACGTTAGTAATTTTATTTTTTTGGACAATAATCTTACCTTGATTAAATTCATTAATTTCAATTGCTGTACCAATAAAGTTTGTAATTTCGTTACCTTCAATTGTTAAGTTCGAAGGATTATTTACTTTAATAACAGCAGATTTATTTGTATTAGAATTAACAAATTTACTATTTAATACTGAGATACCATTTAAGTTATCATCAATAATTAATTCTGCATCACTATCAAATACAAAACCTGAAATAGCAACGTTATTCGCTTTAATATGAATATTTTTTTTCATACTTAAGTTATCAGCATATAATTTAATGCCTTCTAAATCGATAACTAAATCTTCAGTTTCACTTGCTCGAATCATACGAATTGTTGAGTTACTATTTGGCATATGATCATGTAAATCTTGAAGATTATTAAATAATCTTTCACCATATACAAAATCTAATCCATCTAATAATAAAACATCATCTTCTTTAGCTTCTAAATCATATACCATTTCATTAACAATCACGATTTCATGACGATATAAAACAGTATTATCAGATGCTAACTTTGCAGTTACAGTGACTTTACCAGTTTTAATGAATGTTACTTTACCTGTATCAGATAATGAAGCAAGATCGCTGCGGTTAATCGTCCAAATAACATCTTCTTCAACGGGTATTCCTGCTTTTTTAACTGCAACTAATTGTCTTTCCGTACCAATGTTAGCTTTTGAAACGCCTTCGATAGAAAGTTCAAATACTTCAATAGGTATTTCACGCTTAACAGATGGTCTATCTTTAGATGCAACAGTAATTGTTGCTTCTCCTGTTCCAACTAAATATAATGAACCGTATTCTGTAACAATAACAACCTCTTCATTTGAAGATTTGAATGTTACATCAGTATCAGCATCAACTTTTAGTTGATAACTCATACCTTTCCAAAGTGTAACATCAATCGGTTGAACGTTTAAATTAATCTTTTCGATGACGGTAACATTAACAATAACATATACAGTTTCATCACTTTTAGCTGTGAAACGAATTGTTGTAGATCCAGCTTTTAAAGCTGTAACTTCATTGTTATTTACTGAAACAATAGAATTATTTTCTACTGTAACAGTATATCCCAATTCATCATTTGTTGAAACTTGAATCGTTGCTGAATCGCCTTCTTCAAGTTCTAAGGTACCTTGTTGATCAACAGTTAATGTAATAGTTTCTTTTACTGGTTCATCGTTACCAGTACATGAAACCAATACTAAACTGAAAATCCCAAGCAGAATCCAAATGATTTTTTTCATGATTTCCCCTTCCTTTCATTTTTTATCTTTTCTTTTTTTTAATTCCCCAAAAAGTGAATACACTAGCTAATACAGTTACTAAACCGCCTATAGTTGCGATCATTACTACCGTTAAGTAGTTATTATCCGTTGGAAGTTCTCCAGGATGATTTGTATCTATAACAATTAGATTGTTATCCCATGGGTGTTTTGGTGTTTCTAGCCAGTATGTTGAAGCAAGTCTTAATGTTGCCTCTTTAACAAATATATGTTCACTTTCTAATACTGAATAATCAAGAATTGAAGAACCTATAACAGATCCATATATTTTTAGGAATCTTAATTGTTCTAGCAATTCACTTGAGTCAATCCAACCATTTTCTCCAAGTTCATATAACCCTAGGTCATGACTCATGATTAATTTAACATTCGAATCACTGACTGCATCATTCCACCATTTTACAATATCTGCAAATGGTATGTCTTCATTATCAAAAGATGTATAAAGTTGTGGCATGATATAGTCAACTAAATTATTTTCAATCCAAGTTAAACTATCTAAATATAATGTGCTATAACCTTCTAAACCTTTAGTGTTAGATCCCAATTCATGAGATGACTTATTTTGCCAAATAGCTGTTGGTGCAACACCTAATTTAATATATTTACCTTCACTCTCATTATAATCCTTAATTACAGAATTAACTGATTCGATGGTTAATGTAACATTATTTCTTCTGATATCGTCAGCTGAAAGTTCATCTTGTTCAATAATGCCATCAACTGTTGAATCTATTTGGTGAGCATAAAATTCATGGTCTAATAAAATACCATCAACATAATATTTAGAAATGATTTCTTCAACTACAGAAACTAAATATAAACGAACAGCTTCAATATTTGGATTTAGCATCAATGATTCATCTTGATATTGAATGACATGATTTGGATTTTGTTTAGCATAGTTTTCATTATCAAGTAATGAAAGTTGTGTTTCTTTTAATCCTTTAGAATTTGTTACTCTAAATGGATTTAACCATGCATGAATTTCAATACCACGTTTATGTGCTTCATTGATTAAATATGGTAAGAAATCATATTCAAATTGAATCATAGATGAAATAGGTGCAAGATTTGATGGATAAATTGCATCATTTTGATAACGGACCTTAAAGTAAAGTGTATTTACTTTCATTGATTCAAGATTATCTAATAAATCATTAATAACATCTTTTACTTGAGATTCTGTTTGAGCATTTTTGAATGCTTCGTTGTTTTCAATTGAATACCAAACTGCACGAACTTCTTTTTTTGATTCAAAATAATATTTTGGTAACTCAACTTTTGTATTCGTACCATTGAAGTATACGTATTCGCCATTTCTTTCAACAAACTGATTATCTTCAATAAATGGAACACGCAATTCAATGATTTCAGATCCAACGGGTGATTCTTCATCTAAAGCATTTTTAGATTTATATTCAATTGTATATTTACCATATTTATTGATTTGAATTGGACCATCATATTTTATCCATTGTGACCAAACTGAACCATTATGAATTCTATAGTAAATCGATAACGCTGGTTCGCTTGTTGATAATTCAATTTGAATTGGTTCATTGTAAAAATCACCAGTTTTGTTTTTATCAATTGAAATGACTGGTTTTTCTGTATCAGGAATTGTAATTGAAGGAAGTTCTCCTAAATCATTCGTATGTGATAAAGCACGAACTCCATAAATATATTTACCTGTTGTATCGTTTGTTATGTATTTGATGATATCTTCATCTGTATCACCAATAACACCAACGATTTCACTATTTTTAAATGTAGGAATGCCTTCACTGCGATAAATATAGTAAAATTTAGCTCCTTCGACACGATTAAATGTTAATTCACCATTTGCATGTTGAATATTTTGAACCGCAGGTAAAATAATTGGATCCATGGATTTAATTCTTGGTAGTACAACAACATTGTCCATTAATGGCTTTGCGTTGTTAATTTGAGTTGTAGAAAGTCTAGAAGTATTTGTATATCCATAATTGACTTCTTTATATGAATATATACTATACCCTTGTGTATTTTCTAAGCCTCGTAAGTAATTAAGTTGTTTAACAAATTGTTGCATATCGCTCTTCCATCCGTAAGTATTACTAGATGAATCAGCCATATATACTCCAATTCCTGAATAAAGATTAACATCAAGGTTTTTAACAACTTTATTCCACCAGCCCATAACATTATAATAACCAGCAGCTGGATGATCTATCGCCCAGTAACTTTGTGGAAGAATGTAATCTAACCAACCTTCAGTAATCCATTTTAAGCTATCCGCATATAAGTAAGATGCATAGTGTTCTTGTCCACGTGTATCAGAACCATTTGTAATTGGTTTTCCATTTGCATCATATGTTACAGTACCGGTACCGTTTCGATAAATCCCTGTAGGAGAAATACCAAATTGAACTTTTCGACCGGTACGTTCGTTAAAATCACTAATTGTTTCATGAACTAATTCAACCATTTTGTTTACTTGTTCACGACGCCAGTTCGCTTTATCAGCCGCACTATTTGTATTATAACCTTGGCCATATTGAACAAATGTTTCTTGGTCTGGTTCAGTTAAAATTGATCCACTTGAGCCACCATTTGTACCTAAATTCATGTAAAAATAGTCGTCAAAATGAATTGCATCAACTGGATATTGTTCTAAAATTTCAACAATTGTATCAGCAACAAATTCTCTAACATTTGGTAATCCTGGATTTAATATTTTATTACCACCATAACTAAGTATGTTACTGCTATCACTTGCAGGGTTAGCAGCAGGATAATTTCCTGCAATTTTTCCGTCTTCAACGCGATATGGATTTAACCATGCGTGAACTTCAATACCACGTTTATGCGCTTCTTCAGTCAACCATAACATTGGGTCAAACGTATCAAAATCAACATTAAGAAACCAACTTGCTTTCGGGTTAAGTTCCGATTTATAAAGTGCATTATTATGTGTTCTAAAGTGAATAATCATCGCATTGATATTGTAATATTCTAATGAATCTAACACATTTGTTGCTTGTTGTTTAAATTGAGCTTCTGTTGTGTAATTTGGAAATGATCCAATAAAATGAGAGAGCCATGCTGCTCTAAACTCTGGTTTGGTATCTTCTAAATTTGAATCATCTGCATAAACTGGAAATTGAATAAAAATAGTTAATGCCGTTAAAAAACTTAAAATAACTAAAAGGATCTTCTTCATATTATCTTTTTCCCTTCATTTAATAATGTCTTGACGAGATCCATACTAGTTTTTTTAGACTCATCAATAAATGTTTTGTATGTAAAGAATACGTTACCTGATACTTCATCAAACTGATTTGCAAATTTTAATTGATCTGCAACTTCTTCAACATTAGAATAACCACCTTCTGAACCAATTCTATATGGTCCATGCCCTATATAAAGTTTTACATTTGTATCTTTAACAACATTAGCCCACCATTTTGCCAAATCTGCAAATGGTGCTAATGGATGTTCAAAGTCCCAATAAAGTTGTGGAACAATATAATCAATATATCCTTCTTTTACCCAAAGGTATGTATCAGCATATTGATTATCATAACTTTGTGAACATTTCGGATCTGTATTTGATCCAAGTGGTGTTGAACTTGAGTTTTGCCAAATACCAAATGGAGAAATACCAAATTGCTTATTTGGATATTTTTCTTTAATGATTTTATGTAATCTTTTTACAATATCAGTAATGTGATATCTTCTAAAATCATCTAATGACATAGATTTATCTATTCTATTTTCAAAATCTTTTAAGTCATTATCGTGTTCTGATAAACCTGCATAAGGATAAAAATAATCATCAAAGTGGATACCAGCAACATCATAGTTATCCAAAATTTCTAACATTGATTCAATAACAAATAATTTAACTTCTTCTTTTGTAGGATTTAAGATAAGTTGATTATTTTTATCTGTTATAACAAGTCCGGGATTTTTCTTAGCAAAATTCATGTCATCAAGCGTACTTAAGTATTCATCTTTTGACATATTTTCAAGTTTCATTGAAACGCGATACGGATTACACCATGCATGAATATCAATTTGACGTTTTTTGGCTTCATCGATAACAAATTTAAATACGTCATATTCGGGTTTCTTACCTTCTTTACCCGTTAAGAAACGTGAATATGGATTTAATTTTGATTCATAATAGGCATCGTTTAATGGTCTAACTTGAAAGAATATTGTGTTGATATTGAATTCAACTGCAGTATCAAGCATTTTTAATACTTTATTTTTAAATTCACTATCTTCCATATTAGGAAGATCAATATTAACAACATTGGATACCCAAAAAGCACGAAGTGGTTTTAGATTGAATTGTTCTGGAATTTCTACTTTTTCATTTGTATTAAAATAAGTTAAATATTCATTTGAGTTTTGTTTAATTCTATATTTCATGGTTTTCTCCTTTGAAGTAATATTGTATGCTGCCACCAATGACTTGTTTTTTTGCACCTGTTGCAGAAATTAATGTATTTGGTCTTTGATTTAAAACTTGATTACCTAATATAACAAATCCAATTGCTTCTTTAAAATCACTTGATACTCCTAATTCATCAGAAGAAATAACTTTGATTGGTGTTAATAATTTTTGTAATAATTCCATTAAAAACGCATTTTTAACCCCACCACCTGATACAATTAGTTCATCAATTGATTCAACATAAATATATCGTTTGATAGCATCTGCCATTGTATATACAGTTGCATAAGTAATTGTATGAATAATATCTTCTTTTCTTTCATGTAAAAATGGGTGAATTATCTTTTCTAAATAAGGTAACCCAAATTGTTCACGTCCACATGATTTAGGTGGTTTTTCATTATAGAATGGGTGATTAATCAATATTTCAAATAAAGGTTGAATGAGTTTTCCTTTTCTTGCAGTTAATCCTTTATCATCAAATGATTTTTGATATAGATATTCCATTCCTGCATTAATTAACATGTTCCCAGGGCCTGTATCAAATGCGATAACTTCATCTTTTTTTGTAATAAGTGAGATATTTGAAATACCACCTATATTCTGAATAATTCGATTTTTATTTTTATCATAAAAGAGTACTTTGTCAACAAAAGGTATTAATGGTGCTCCTTGTCCACCCTGTGCCATATCATGTTCTCTAAAATTAGTAATAACAGTTGTTTGAGCGAGTTCTGCCAAAACAGCACCCGATCCAAGTTGTAATGTTGAACTTCTCTTTTTATCATCACTTTTACCTTGATGATAAACTGTTTGTCCATGACTTGAAATAAATTGAATATCATTCATTGAGTAATTTGTTTCATTAATTAACTTTTTTACTGAATGGCTATAGACTTCTGCAAGACGAAAATTCAGATATGCGATATCTGATACGATTGCTTGGTTATGTACTGCTTTTTGAATTTCAAGTAACACATCAGATGGATATGGAAAAGTTTTCCCGTAAAGAAACTTTATTTTCGTTGAATCATCAACACCTTCAATATCACATAAAGCAATATCTATACCATCTAATGAAGTTCCAGTCATAATTCCGATTGCAAGCATTTATTTTCTCCTACATAATAATTCATTATCATTATATAATAATGAACTATCAATAATATGTAAACGCTTTTATTTTGATTAATCTTTTCAAAAAAAGAAAAAAACATCCGGCAAAAAGGATGTTTTTTTTCTTTTTTTACATAATTATCGTTTAAATTTCTTAAATGTACGATATGTTGTTTCTAATGCACTAATTGATCGATCGATATCAAAATACGCACATTTTGCAAATAATGCATCAATAACTGACATTTGTGAAATACGAGATGTCATTGCTGCGCTTCTAAATTCGCCTTCAAGTGCAGATGTGTATAAAATAACATCTGAAAGATCTGCAAGAATTGATGAACCCACACTTACAACAGAAATAATTGGTATTTTATTTTCTTTAGCTAATAAAGCAGCACTAATAATTTCTTTTGTTTTTCCTGAATTCGAAATTAATATAACCACATCTTTTGGAGTTAAGAATGAGGCATCAATTAATTGGTCATGAGATTCGCTTTGAGCGATACAAAATTTATTAATTCTTCTTAATTTCATTTCAAGGTCTTTACAAACTAAATGACTGGAACCTTTACCAAAAATTAATATACGACGTGCATTCATAATTAATGAGGCAGCTTTTGTATATTCCGCTTCATCATATAGTTTGATTGTTTCTTCTAATGCTTTAATATTATTTTCTATTGCTTTTCTACCACCTTGAGGATCCTTTATTAGAATAATATCTTGATACTCTTGATTTTCTGGTAGTTCAACTTTTGAATTTGCTAAAATAAAATCAATTTTAAAATCCTTGAATCCATTATATCCAAGTTTTTTACACATTCTTACAACAGAGGCAGGTGAAGTATACGCAGCTTCAGCAATTTTTTCAACGCTAAAGTCTTTTAGAATTGTTTTATTTTCGATAAGATAATCTAACACAACTCTTTCTGCTGTACTTAATGATTCTTTATTTTTGAGCATATTAAGCATGACACTCATGACTGTACACCTCTTTTAAATACGTTTTTCTTTACTCATGCACTTATTATATCACGGTTGAAAGCGTTTCATATTTTTACATAGCATTTTTAGATAATTATACAATATTTGCACATAATTTCATATTTGTAAGAAGAAATTGAACATATATTCATAATTTTATCACTTTTTTCCAATTATAAAAAAACAAGGAGATTGAAACTCCTTGTTTTATTTCAATGAACTAAGCGATATTTTTGAATAAATCTAAAAGTGAATTAATTTCATCGCTATGTACATTATAGATAAATGGTGCACTCCATTCAGATCCACTAAATTGACTGTTACCTCTAATTCGAACTTGGATGCTATAAGTACCACGATTTAGTTTAATAAGCGATAATTGTTCTTTTGCTACTGTATACTGCGTTGTGTAAGCTGTTAAAGTATTGACAACCTTAACATCATAATATGCACTTTCAACACCAGTGAAACCTAAAACACCTTCATTTGTTACATATAAGTTTGAAGGACTATCAAATGGTGAACGCATATCAGGATAACTCACTTCTGTAAACATTGGAGCAAAGTCACCTTTAATAAATAATAAACCATTTGAAATTGAACGTAATCTACCATCAGATAATGTATTTAATACTTCAAAGTCACCTTCTCCAGTTTTATCAATCATCATTGTTGATGATCCACCACCATCTAAATTATACGCAGATTGAGCTCCATGTGACTTCATGATATATGCTAATTCTTCTAACGTTACACCGTCTTTACCTTCTTGTGCTGCACGTCCATCAACAACAACAAAGAATACAATACCTTCTTTTGTTAAACCAATAGCTGTTCTTGGATGGCGTCCGGTCGGTGTTGCATTTTTAACATTAGCATCAATATTTCCATTAACAACTAATGGTGCACCGACACCAACAGCAAATCTAGCATTTTCAAATCCATTTCCAAGTAATTCTTGTATTAAAATTGTATCAGAATCAGTTACTAAGTTATCATCTTGGAATGTTTTACCAACCAAAACAAATGTTCTTTCTTTAACAGTTACAGCTTCAGTTGTATGTTCTAGTAAAACACCTTTTGCATAGGATCTTGTACCATCACCTGCAATTTTAATATCAGAAGCTTTAACAACTACTTTAGGTAATTCCGCAGGAATTTCTAAACCATAATTTTCAAAGAAAATTGCTACTTCTAAATCATTTTGTGGTAATTGGTTTGTTCGATCAATTTTAATTCTATTTTTCAATTCACTATCTTTACCTAAAATATTAATGTGTTGCCCTTGGTGAGTCGGATTCCCAAAAATAACTGACCCATCATCTAAAAAACCAACAGCATTAGCGTTTTTTCCACCCCTATGATAAACTTCAAAGTTTATAATATGATGATTTGTTGCACGACCTGTATTGTTTATATCATAAAAGTCAGCATTAATACCACCATAAACTTGAATTTGAGGAAATCTATTTTCTGCATTGTAAATTAATCCAGTTAATGGACTCATCCCCCATGCAAATGGCTGATAGTTATCTGCAGCTATAACACGATAATCTGAGTTTTTTAAATTTGCACCGATATAGTTATAGTGTTGATTAGTTGTAGTTGTACCTAAAGTCATCTGACCAATCATTCGGATATGAACAATATCGTTATAGTTGTTAACTTCTCTAGTTGTGGCACTAAACTTATACTCTAAATCAGCAGCATGGGTCGTTTGTGTCCCAATGACAACAACTAATAATAAATAAAATATTGCAATAAATAGCTTTTTAATTTTCATTTATACATACCCCCTTAGGCAGGTAAGGCGATACTAACTTCGCCTATATTGCTAAATGTCATTGTAACAACAAATTTAATAGTATCAACTTTTGCATCAAATACAATTTGATTCAAAGTTCCTTCTTCATTCAATGTTAATGAAAGATTAGCCATTGTAATACCTTCAGAAAAACTTAAGAATGAATCTAAAATACCATATTGATTGTTATTTAAAATATACATATTATTTACATAAGTGAACATTTCTTCTGTAAATTTATAATAAAATTGATTTTTTGATGATTCTATTTCTTTTTTCACATAACCTTCACTTGAAGGATAATATCCATAATGTTTTCTTGCAGAGCGATCGTAATATTCTATATAATCCCCATCTTGGAACTTAGAGATTGCTCCATCATATTCAAATGTCACGATAGTGTCGGTATACATTTGTAAATCTTTAATAGCAACCGTTAAAGTATAATTGTTTTCTTCATGCAGAAAGGCTAATGCTTTTTTTAACGGTGACTCATATATTTCCCATAACGCATAAATCGTTATATTTTCCGTGATAGGTTTTGTAAAGTCAAAACTTTCTGACTCATTTTCTGAATACCAACGGATAAAAGTATACCCTTCTCTAATTGGTGTTTCCGGTTCTTCAAATAACGCTCCCACTTCTAATGTAAATTCTTGTGGTGTAGAACCGTCTGTTAAATCTAATGTAACTTTAACTATATTTGCTTCATTACAAGCAACCAAAAAAACTAAAAATGAAAATAATAATACACTTAGTAGTTTTTTCATAAACTACCCCCCTACTCTTTTGAATTATGCTTATATGAGTATATTGTATAACTTACGACACGAAAAAAATTTTTAATATATGAAATCGCTATCATTACATGAAATAAATAAAAAGTCGGTTTGACCGACTTTTACCAACAATTATCATCTTTGAAATATTCATACTGCTTAGCTAGGCCACCCTCGGATGTTTCTTTATAACCTGTGTGCATATCAAGACCCGTTTGATACATAGTTTGTATCACCATATCAAATGAAATTTTTCTTGAATCTGATAAAAAATATGCTAAACCACAGGCATCAATTGCTCTTAAAGCTGCTACAGCATTTCTCTCGATACAAGGAATTTGAACAAAACCGTTAATCGGATCACATGTTAATCCTAAATGATGTTCCATAGCAATCTCTGCAGCATATTCAACTTGATCAATTGATAAATTAAATAATGTTGCATGAGCTGCTGCTGCCATTGAACATGCACTTCCAACTTCTGCTTGACATCCTGCAACTGCGCCTGATATTGATGCATTATGTTTAATAAGATTACCAAACAAACCAGCAATAGCTAAAGCTTTTATGATACGATTTTCATCAATAAATTTATGTTTTTGATGCATATAATATAATACTGCAGGAACAACGCCACAGGCACCGCATGTTGGCGCTGTAACAACAATTCCACCTGCTGCATTTTCTTCACTTACTGCAAAAGCATAAGCACTCACTAATCGATTTTCTTTTACTTCATCTGGTTCATTTTTAAGTTTTTTATTGATGAGTGTTTTTGCTTTTCTTATAACTTTTAATGGTCCAGGTAATACGCCTTCTGCTTTTAATCCATTTTCAACTGAATGCTTCATTGTTTCCCAAACTATTTTTAAATAGTCAACAATTTCTATACCTTCAACTTCAATAACATAGTCATATAAGGAAATTTGTTTTTTCTTACAATAGTTTTTTATTTCATTAAATGTTTGATGTGGATATATATGTGGTGCTTTTTCTTCTATATTTCCAAAAACAATTTGGCCACCACCAATACTTTTAACTTCTTCTTCAAAAATGAATTCATCATTAAAATATCCTTTAAAAATTAAAGTGTTGGCATGTTTTTTTAAATCAATTTGATGTTCAAATTCAACTTCTATAGGTTTAAAAACATCCATAATTGCATCATGTGTTAAATGCCCTTTACCGGTTAATGCTAATGAATTATAAAGAATAACATGTACTTTATCTAAATTTGGATATTTTTCTTTTAAAATTTTAGCTGCATTTCCTGGTCCCATTGTATGTGAACTTGATGGTCCATAACCAATGTTATATAAATAACGAATAGATAACATAAACTGCTCCTTTTTATAAATCTTTTCTCATAATAGCAAAAGACTCAATAATTTTAAATCCTGCATTCAAATATATTTTTCTTGCCGGATTTTGTGAACCTGTAAATAGCGTCATAAAATGAGCACCATTGTTTTTAGAATGTAAAATCAATTCTGCAAATAAACTTTTACCTAAACCTCTTCCTTGAGCATTAGGATGTATACCAATACCTGCAAAATATCCACGTTTTGAATTTTCTGTTTTAAGTGGTCCTGTCCAACCTAAAATTTCACCATCTTTATGAACAACAAGCATTTTTAATGGGTTTTTCAATGCTAAATTATTATTTACTGTTTGAAGCCACAAATCATTATTTAATGCTTTAAAAAGTGATTCAAAACCGTGATGTTTATTTGGATCATATTCAGTAATATAATATCCATCATTCATATTTTTACAATTTAGTTCTTCAATATGTTTAGGTAATTTATATTTTCTAATGTCTTGATAAAATGCGTCTTGATTTTGTCCATCAATTATATACCCATTATTAATTAAGAAAAAATAAAATGGTGAATGATAAGGTATAGCAGGTGCATTCGGATGATCATGGGGTTCATGTCCTGGTATATACCATTCTAGTTGGAACGGATTTAAAAATAACTCACGAATAAATTTTTTACCCATTTTTTTTAGTCTTAACTCTAATTCATGAAGCATTTTAGTCCCAAAACCTTGTCTTTGAAAAGCGTTTTTTACAACAACAAATGTAATAAATCCGGGTGTCGTACTTTCTAAATTTTGATATGCGCCATGTCCAAAACCAATTACTTCTTCATCTTTTTTTAGTATTAAAAATAAATTGGGATCAAATAACGGATGATTGATGAAATGTTTCACAAACTTTTCTTTTGTGAAAGATTTATAGATTGATTGTGGAGCAACATCCATATTCCATATTTCAACAATTTGATCTAAATATTTGTCTTGATAATTTATAATTTCCATTTTTGACCTCTTATAATTCTCTTACAATTTTCTTTTGATATTCTAAAACAGCAAAAGCTTGAGCATATGTTTTACGAGCTAATGCTCCACGTACAAAAGCTAAATGTGTATAATAATCATAATATTTGAATGACTTACTATTTGTTACAAACCAATGTGTTTGAAGTGCTTTTTTCCATAACTCATATGCTTCTTCACTACACGGTATATAAATATACGGTACAAAACCTTCTGAATCTTCCCAATTTTCTGAAAAATATGTTGGAGAAAAATGCCTTTCTCCTTTTATTTTATTCCCCATATCAATACCTGCATAAAAAGTTGCGTCTTGCACAATCTCACTACATTTCTTATGATCAATATGCATTGATTCTTTCCAGTGTGTAAAAATTAATGTAGGTTTATATTTTCTTATTAATTCAGCAACTTCAAAACGAACTTTTTCATTATTAGGTAGTTCTCCATCATTATAGTCGAATACAATAGCTTCTCCATTTAACAGACTTGCAAATGCTTTTGCTTCATTAATTTTTTGTTTACGATATGTTTCTACATCCATATGTGGTGGGTTACCACGTTCCCCTGCAGTTAACGCAACAGTAATTATTTTATGTCCTTTTAAAGCTAAATCTGCTAAAACTAAACCTGAAGTCAATTCAACATCACCGATATGTGCACCTATTGCCATATAAACAGAACTCATAATTTATACTCCTTTATTGCTTCATAATTTGATTATAAACGATTTAGTATAAGTTTACTTTTGATACGATAAATAAAAATGTAATCGATTACACATATAATTTTAATGCATCTTCTTATTTGAATTGATACAAACTGATAAAATCAAATCAAAGGAGATAAGTTAATGAAATCAATTAAAAATATGTATTTATTAAGCAATCGTGTTGCTTTATACAACGAAGTTTTATGTTTATTAGGTTTAGGAAGCATGTCTGAAACCAAAAGAGCTGATGAATATTCAGATATGGATTTTTTCTTAGTTGTTAAAAATGGATCTAAAGATCGCTTTTTATATCAACTTGATTGGTTAGAAATTCATCCCATTTTATTTACATTTAAAAATTCTAATGATGGTAATAAAGTACTTTTTAGTGATGGTACTTTTGCAGAATACGCTGTATTCACTGAAGATGAAATATTAAATGCTACTTATACAAAAGGAAAAATTTATTATCAAAAGGAAACATATCTAGAGAATATTTCTGATTGTAAAAATATAAAATTCAAAAAACCAATTGATATATCCTATCATGTAAACGAAGCATTATCAAATCTATATATTGGTTTAAAGCGTGAAAAACGTGGTGAGTATGCTTCTGCTACAACATTCATTCAGTCTTACGCATATCAACTTGTTGTTCAGTTATTTCCATATTGTTTCGAAAATACAATAGAGTTTGAGGATTACTTTGTTTATGAAAGACGTATTGAATTTCATTTTAAAGAAGCAAAATCTATTATTTCTAATATGCGTCAGGGGTATCTTAAAAATAAAGAATCTGCTTCAGAAATATTAAATTTTTTAATTAAATACTTTAATCCTAATGAATTTATCGTAAAAGAAATTAAAGATATGATTCATTCATAAAAAATCAAATAAATTTTCATTTAACTTTTGTGTTATATAATAAAGATATATAAATTAATTATTTTTGGGGTAAAATTTATGGATATCAAGTTAAAAACTTTACTATCCGTTGTAGAAACGGGTAGTTTTACTAAAGCCGCTTATAATTTAGCACTTACGCAACCAGCGGTAAGCCAACAAATTAAAAGCTTAGAACAAGAATTTAAAATTGTCATATTTGATAAAAGAAAAAAGAAGCTTGAGTTAACCAAAGAAGGAGAACTCTTGGTGCGTTATGCAAAAAGAGTAGATCAGCTAACCCATAACTTAACTATAGCCTTGGATTCAATACGTAAAAATATTTCTATGAAAAATACATTAGTTATAGGAATTACACATACTTTAGAATCCAATATCATCGCAAAAGCAATCGCTCAATACACCTCCGAAAATAATGCATTCCATATTCGATTGATTTCTGATTCAGTTAAAAATCTTTATCAAAAAATGAAAACATATGAGATAGATATTTGTATCATTACAGGTAATATTTCTGATAAAGATTTTTCATTTATTCCACTTGATAATGATACATTAGCTGTGGCAGTATCAAACGATAATCCAATTTCAGAATTTGAAAGTATATCATTAGAAAAACTTAGACATGAAAAATTAATTTTAAGATCAATTTCTTCTGATACACGTATTTTATTTGAATCTCATCTAAAAACTAAAAATTTCGATATCTCAGATTTCAATGTTGTTTTAGAACTTGATAACGTTGAAGTTATTAAAGATTTAGTACGAGATAATTTTGGAGTATCCATTTTATCTCGTAAATCTTGTATCAAGGAAATTAAGAAAAATAAATTCAAGTTAATAAATATAGATAACATTGATATGACACGTCAAATTAATTTATACTTCCATAAAGATTTTCAATTTATCAACGAATTAAAACGTATCATTTCAATATACAACCACTTATTGGTCAATTAAAGCACTTGTTGAAGTGCTTTTTTATATATATAAAGCTTTAAAAAATAAAAAAACTTGATATATGATCAAGTCAATTTAATTTTCTTTAGATATTTTAATGCAATTATTTTGATAAAATCACGACTCATAATAAACTTGATACATCAATTGCACTTGTCAAGATAAAGTGGACACGTATCAAACTTATGCATTCAATATGGTGCTCGGGAAGGGATTTGAACCCTCATGGGATTTCTCCCACTACCACCTCAAGGTAGCGTGTATACCATTTCACCACCCGAGCATGCTATAAAATAATAGCATAATTTATACTAAAAATCAACATTCATAAACCAAAAAAGGGGTACAACCCCTTTTATATTTTAATCAATTATTCAACTGATAAAATGTATGAATAAATATCTTGTTCACCAGGGATTGCTTCAACTTCACAATCACCATTTAATGTTGAAACAAATGCTTCAACTTCTTCAATTTCTTCAGTTGATACATCAAGACCATAGAAGATAGTTACAATCTCAGAATCTTCATCAATTAATTGAGTTAATAATTCTTTAATTGCTTCCAATCTATTTGGTGTTGAAACTAATAATTTAGATTTAGAAATACCGATGAAATCACCTGTTTTAACTTGAATGCCATTCATTTCTGTATCACGAACAGCGTAAGTTATTTCACCAGATTTCATATTTTCTATGACTTCTTGCATTGTCTCAATGTTTTCATCCAATTCTAATGTTGGATCAAATTGTATTAATGCAGAATAACCTTGTGCAGGTGTTTTAGTTTTCAATACAGCAATATTAACACCTTCAGTTATCTTAGCAGCTTGTTCAGCAGTTAAGATAACATTCGAGTTATTTGGTAAAATAATAATATTTTCTGCATGAATTGATTGGATCGCTTTTACAAAGTCTTCTGTTGGTGGGTTCATTGTTTGACCACCGTCGATAACAACGTCAACACCTAACTCCTTAAGTGCAGTTTTGATACCTTTACCTTGTGCAACAGCAATCATACCATATTTAGATGGTTCTTTTTTCGCTTCTTTTGTTTCAGTTGTTTTTTCATGACTATGATGGTGATGTTCTTGGCCAGTAATATTGGAATGTTGTGAGCGCATATTTTCTACTTTAATTGTTTTTAATTCACCAAATTTTTGAGCTAATGTTAATGCAACCCCGGGTTGATCTGTATGTACGTGTACTTTTAATAAATCATCATCTGTTACAACGACCAATGAATCACCCATTTGTTCTAACGGTTCTCTAACACTGTTAATATCAAATGATTTCCAATCGTAAAGTTGTACGATGAATTCTGTACAATAACCATATTTAATTTCAATTTCACCTAGATTATGTGCACCCACATATTCATTATGTTGCTGTTGTTCTTGTTGAATTTGCTCAACTTCGTTTAAGATGTGACCTTCAAGTGCCATAAGCATACCTTCAATAATTTTAACGAAGCCTGCTCCACCTGAGTCAACAACGCCAGCTTCTTTTAATACTGGTAATAATTCTGGTGTTTTAATTAAAGTTTCTTTTGCTTGCTCTAAATACACTTTTAATACATCTTCAATCGTATTTAAATTCTTCTGTTCTTTTAATACACGTTCAGCAGATTCTCTAACTACAGTTAAAATAGTTCCTTCAACAGGATCCATAACTGCACGATATGCCATTTGATATCCACCAACTAATGCTTGGATAAATTCTTTAATATTTACTGAACCGTTATTAATTTTAGAGATCTCAGCATATACTCCACGGAAGAACTGAGAAAGAATAACACCTGAGTTACCTCTTGCTCCCATGAGTAATCCACGAGATAATATTTTACTTATATCTACGATTGAATCTGAATTTACTGTTTTTACTTCTTTAATTCCAGCCATCATTGTCATTTGCATATTTGTTCCCGTGTCACCATCTGGTACAGGAAACACATTGAGGTGATCCACTTCTTTATGATTGTTTTTTAAGTGGATTGCCCCATTGGTGACCATCTTTTTAAACAGGTCGCCACTGATTTTCTTATTAGACATATTTTTCCTCCGTTTCACCCTTAAATCAGGCGAACATTGTCATATACATTTGTTGTAATTTTTTCAATAATAAGAGTCTGTCTCAATTACGCACATAAGTATAACATAATTAAAACATAAACTCAATACATATCCACTACTTCTGCTTTCATATTATATCATATTTTTACATGTTTTCACGTAATTTATCTTATGACGTAATTAACATTTTATATATATTTATATAATTGTCTTTTTTATTATTGCAATTTATATTGTAATGTGTTAAGATAAATAAGGCAATAAAGGAGTGATATTATGGCTAAATGCTATGTTACTGGTAAAACTACATCATTTGGTAATAAACGCAGCCACGCATTAAATGCGACTCGTCGTAAATGGAAGGCAAATCTACAAACCGTTCGTATTAAAAATGAAGATGGTAAAGTTGTAAAGGTTAAGATTTCTGCTAAAGCTTTAAAGAAACTCTCTTTAGAACGCGCATAATTAAAACCGAACGTATAAATCAAGGCTAATTTGAGCCTTTTTTTATTTTTTAGACTCAATAACCATGATTTTACCCTTTTTAACCTCTATAGTACCTATATCACCGTTTAATTCATTTGAAATGCCAATTGTATTAAATAATGTAAGTTCATATTGATTTAAAGGATATTTAAAGTTTTTAAGAGAAATTACTGAATCTATCATGCTAAATATTGATATATACCCTTTGAATGATGTTTGATATGTTCCTTCACTCAATGTATAAATTTTTGAATAGTCAGTAATTATCTTTAAATTAGGAAACTCGTTTAATAATGAAATGTTAGCAATTGAATGTTCAATTCTCTCTCCACCAATACCACCTAATACAATGACTTCATCTGGGTTTTGTTGATATGCATATCTTATAGCAGCTAAGGTATCCGTCTCATCTTTTTCAACATTCAAGGTAATATGATTTATATCATTTAATACAATTTTATCTTTTATAGAATCAAAATCCCCAATGGCTAAGCTAATGGGGATATTTTTTTCAATCAGAAAATGTGTTGCTTGGTCAACAGAAATAAGTTGATCATATTTTATATCATCAAGCACAGTTTCTATATTTGATAAAATTGGATAAACACAAACAACAATTCGTTTCATTTTAAACTTTCAATGCGCTCTTTTCGATTTTCGAAATTAAAGATAAATGTACCTGCAACAACGATTGTTGCACCTGCTTCTTTACATTGTTTTGCAGTTGATGCATTGATTCCACCATCAACTTCAATTTCATATATATAACCATGTTTTTCTTTTAAATCACTTAATTGCTTGATTTTTTCAAGTTGTGATTGAATAAACATTTGTCCGCCATACCCAGGTTCAACACCCATAACTAACACTAAATCAACTTGTGGTAAATAAGGCATAATGGTTTCAACGCTTGTACTTGGTTTAATACAAACACCAGCTTTCTTACCAATAAATTTAATACGTTTAATACTTTCAGCAAAGCGATGAGCTTCAGCGTGTACAGTAATGAATTCTGTAGTTGGAAAATTTACTTTATCAACCCAATTTAATGGATATTCAACCATTAAATGGATATCCATAGGTAATGGTGATAGTTTTCCAATTTGTTCAACAATTGCAGGTCCAAATGAAATATTTGGCACGAAATGACCATCCATAACATCAACGTGAATATAGTCAGATCCCTTTTCAATAGATTTTAATTCATCTTCTAATCGAATAAAATTCGCAGTTAAAATCGAAGGTGCTACTTTCATGTTTTCCTCCTTTAATATTTGACTTTTCGTTCTTTTAATTCATTTACAAAATCTAAATAGCTTTGATAACGTGATTTTAAAATATCACCCTTTATAACATTTAATTTTACCATACAATCTGGTTCTTGCAAATGATTACATTTAGAACCAAACTTACAATTACTACTTAATTCAACAAAATCGACAAAATAATTCTTAATCATTTCATAGTCATGGAACTCAAATTCTAATTTAGAAAATCCCGGTGTATCTGCAATATATCCATCTTTAAATGGATAAATTTCAGAGTGTCTTGTTGTATGTTTGCCGCGACCTAGTGCTAAAGAAATTTCTTGAGTTTTTAGTTGTAATTCTGGAATTAATGCATTAAGTAATGTTGATTTACCAACACCAGTTTGACCAGCTAAAACAGTAATTTTATGACTAAATACATTTTCTAATATATCAAAACCAATTTTTTGTTTACTATTTACATAGTATATTTCGTAATAAGATTCATAATGTTTGAGTTGATTTTTTAATTTTTCTAATTCATCATCAGTCAATAAATCAATTTTACTTACAACAATAATCGGTTTAAGCTCATGATACTCTAAAATAACTAAAAACTTATCTAGTAATCGAAAACTAAACTCTGGTCGAGTTGCAGAAAAAACCAATAAAACTTGGTCAACATTAGCTACATCAGGACGAATGAGTTCGTTTTTTCTTTGATGTATATGGGTGATAATATATTGACCTGATACATATTCATAATCAATTAGATCACCAACTTTAGGGCTTAAAGTAATATCTTTAACTTCTTTTTTTGTGCCTCGAAATTTATTTTTATTAAAACTTGAAGTTTCATCGACTTTAAATTTTCTAAATTTACCTCGAGCATAACCTTCATAAATTTCGCCGGTTTTTAAATTCTTAAAGCTGTATAGCCCACCGATTAACTTAATAATTAAAGCTTGATTCAAATTAACCTCCGCTAGAATCAAAGATTTTGACTTCTTAATTGACCACATGCAGCATTAATATCATGTCCTTGTTCACGACGTAATACTGCTGTAATTTTATGTTTTTTAAGTACATTAAAAAAGGCTTCTCTTCGCTCTAATGTTGAACGTTCATAAGGTGCTTCTTTAACTTTATTATATGGTATTAAATTGACATAAACATTCATACCCTTTAATAATTGAGCTAATTCTAAAGCTGTTTCTTCTGAGTCATTAACTTCGTTAATCATAATGTATTCAATTGTTACACGTCGATTAGTAACTGAAATATAGTATTTAATTGCATCAACAACTTCTTCAACTTTAAAACGATCATTGATCTTCATAAGTTTAGAACGTATTTCATTATTTGGAGCATGTAGAGAAATTGCTAAATTAACTTGCATCCCAAAGTGTGCAAATTCTTTAATTTTTGGTACTAAACCTGATGTTGAAACTGTAATATGTCTTGCACCTATTGCTAATCCTTTTGGATGATTGACAATCTCTAAGAACTTAATTAAATTCTTATAATTATCAAAAGGTTCTCCAATACCCATAACTACAATTGATGAAATACGTACACCTGAATCTTTTTCTGTTTTAATAATTTGTGCAACAATTTCACCTGCTGTTAAGTCACGTTTCTTTTTTAAAACTCCTGATGCACAAAATGAACATCCGATATTACATCCCACTTGTGTTGTGACACAAGCACTCATACCGTAATTATGTTTCATTAAAACTGTTTCAATCAAGTTAGCATCTTTTAAGTCATATAAAAATTTAATCGTACCATCTGCTGATACGTTTTTAATAACCATTTCCATAGAATCAAATGAAAAATCTTTAGATAATATTTCAATTAAATCTTGTGGAACGTTATTCATTTCACTAAATGCATCTATTTTTTGTTGATATACCCATCGCCATACTTGCTCAGCACGATATTTTGGATATCCTTTAGAAACAATATATTCTTCTAATTCGCTATATGTTAAATCATAAATTAAGTCCATATTTTATACCTCAATCATATTATACTAAAAAGTCTTTCATTCTCGAAAAAAAAGAGCATATTTTATGCTCTTAATCTCTAATTATAGCTTTAAATTCAAAACTTAATCGATTTTTAATAGACTTTAACACTTTTTCAACAGTTTCTTTTTCTAAAGTCTTTTCTTTATCATTAAATTCGATAGAAACAGCTAATGAATGAGTATCTTCACCTGGTTTTTGATAAATATCAAATAACTTAACATTTGTTATTAATTTTTTACCAGTTTGTTGAATTAGTGTAAGTATTTTTTGAATTGGAATTTCTCTTGAAACAATGAATGATAAATCTCGTTCAACAGAAGGAAATTTACTTACAGGTTCATATTGAGTAGATACATTTTTTAAAGTTTCTGGATCAATTGATAATTCAAGAACATAAACATCTTTAATGTCATAAATAGTTTCATATTTCGGATGAATCTTACCAATAAATCCTTTAATTTCACCATTAATGATAATATCGCCTTGAATACCTGGATGTAAAACTGGTATATAGTTTGATTGTTCAACACTGATATTTAATTTAAATGCTGAAGCAATATTTTCTAATACTCCTTTTAATACGAAAAAGTTTGATTCAAAGTCTTTTTTATCATATAAAGTATCAATCCATTTACCTGTTAATAATAACGCTAAATGGTTTTTCTCTATATTTTCTGCAAATACTTTACCAATCTCAAAGAATGCTAAATCTTCCATTTGACGACGCATATGGTAAGAAGCATTATTTAACAATCCAGAAATTAATGACTGACGTAAAGTTTTTCGATCTTCGCTCATAGGCATTAAGACTTCAACACGATTACCTAAACTCATTGTTAAATCTAAATCTGTTCTCTTAACTAATGAATAATTAATAACTTCATTAAAACCTAGATTTGCTAATAAATGTCTTAAACGACGTACATTTTTTTGATATGGTGTTAATAAACCTATTGAATCGAATGTACGTTTTTCATTCGGGATTTTGTTAATACCGTAAATTCTGGCAATTTCTTCAACTAAATCTGCTTCAATTGAAATATCATTCCGATAGCTTGGTGCAGTTAAAACAACTTTATCATTATTCTTCTTAATTTCATAATTTAATCTTTCAAAATAACTTAATAATTCTTTTTCTTCCAATTTAGTACCAAGTTTACGATTTAATTTTTCGACACTTGTTTCAATTGATAGATTACCTAGTTGTGGTTTTTGATCTTTTGCAATACCTTGATATAATTTTCCATCTGCTAATTCAATTAATAATTGAATCGCTTCATTCATTCCAAGTTCAACTCTAGTTGTATCTACACCACGTTCAAATCTTAGTGAAGATTCACTTCTTAAACCTAAACGCTTAGAAGTTTTTGAAATTTGATTTTTATCAAAGTTAGCTGTTTCTAAAATGATTTGAGTTGTTGAATCATCAATTATCGTATTAGCTAATCCCATCACACCGCCTAATGCGATTGCTTCTTTACCATTTGTAATTAAAATATCACCCGATTCAGCATTTCTTTCTATTTCATCTAAAGTTACAACTTTAGTTGATTCTTTAGCCTCTTTAATCACAATTTCATTTGAATTAACTTTTTTATAATCAAATGCATGTAAAGGTGTGCCATATACAAGCATCACATAGTTTGTAATATCAACAACGTTATTAATTGGACGAACCTCATGTTCAATTAAGAAACTTTTTAACCATAATGGTGATTCTTTAACTTTAACATCAAGCATCGCACCATGATAAATAAAACATTTATTAGTCTCAATTTTAACACTTATCGGATTTTTCTTATTTACTGGTTTGAATTCATATTTAGGTAACGTGATTTTTTGATTTAAAACTGCAGCTAAATCAAATGCAAATCCAACATAACTTAATAAGTCACTTCGATTTGGTGTTAAACCTAAAGTCATTTTAATGCCATCTAATCCTAAGTATGGTAGCGGGTTAACACCTAATGGCATTTCTTTTTCAAAAACATAAATACCATGTTGATATGCATCAGGAATAATTTCTTCATCTAATCCCAATTCTTTTAAAGAACATATCATACCATTGGATACAATACCACGAACTTTAGCACTTTTAATCTCAAAATTACCAGGTAAAACAGCACCGACTTTAGCAACAATAACATATTGACCAGCAGCTACATTTGGAGCTCCACAAACAATATCTAAAACTTCATTACCAACATCAACTGTAGTCACAGATAATTTATCAGCATCTGGATGTTTTTCTTTTGTTAAAACTTTACCAATAACGATATTTGTTGAAGTGTTAACTAATTTATGTTCATCCACTTCAATAATATGTTGGTTTGTTAATTCAACTAAATTTTCTGGGACATTTATAAATCTTTTTAATGTATTTTCTAAAATATGCATCTTTTATTCCCCCTTAAATTGTTTTAAGAATCTTAAATCATTGGTATAGAAGTTTCTAATATCATCAACACCATATTTAAGCATTGCGATTCTTTCAATACCAATGCCAAATGCGAAACCGCTCACCTTTTCTGGGTTATATCCACCCATTCTTAAAACCTCAGGATGAACCATACCTGAACCTAAAATTTCAATCCAAGTTTGGCTCTTATCCTTTTTTGTAAATAATACGTCAACTTCAAATGAAGGTTCTGTGAATGGGAAGTATGAAGGTCTTAAACGAATTTCTTTATCTTCACCAAATAAGTATTTAGCTAGTGATAAAAGTGTTTCTTTTAAATGACCAACATGGATATTTTCACCAATCACTAATCCTTCACATTGCATGAATTGATGGGAGTGTGTTTGATCATCTGGGTCACGACGATAAGTTTTACCAGGAGAAATGATTGCGATTGGTTTTCCATTTGATTTTTCCATAAATCTTGCTTGAACAGGTGATGTATGTGTTCTTAATAAACGATTTTGGTCAATATAAAACGAATCATGCATTTCTCTTGCTGGATGCCCTTCTGCAATATTCATCATTTCAAAATTATATTTATCAAGTTCAACTTCAGGTCCCTCTGCAACTAAATACCCTTGACCTAAGAAGAAATCTTCTAATGATTCAATAATTAAACTTAATGGATGTATAGAACCTTGGCGAAATTGATATCCAGGTATTGTAACATCTATTTTTTCTTTATTAAGTTTAACTTCTAATTCTTTTTCAAGAATGTCATTTTTAGCATGGTAAATCATAGATTCCATGATTTCTTTTGCATCATTAATCCATTTACCAAATTGTGGTTTCTCTTCATTAGGTAATGTTTTAATTAAAGGCATCATTTTAGTTAATAATCCATTTTTACCTAAAAATTCAACCCTTAAGTTCTCAACATCTTCCAATGAATTTGTATGGTTTAATTTTTCTTTTAAATTATCAATTAATTTCATGATTTCATTTTGCATATTTACACCTCTTTATTTTTTATATTTTTAGATAAAAAAAACGTCCTTAGAAAATCTAAGGACGAAATTATATTCGCGGTACCACCTTAGTTCATAGTTTGATAAACTATGCCCTCAATGTTGATAACGGAACAACCCGGAAAAGATTTTACCTTTTCACTCCATAACCGAATTCAGAAGTCTAATTATAAGTGCTTTCACCATTTCACTTATCGCTATGTAATTAGATATTTCTTACTACTGTTATATCTTCGTTTTAGTTCCTATTTCTTGATAAGAAAATAACTGCCAATCTAAGGATATTATAGTATATCCATATTAATGTTACCATAAATCCTAATGCAACTTGCCATTCAGCGCTCTTTTCAAGTCCCATATTTACAACTGCATTTGCTCTTTCAAAATCTAAAGTAAGCATGAATGCACCTAATACAACCATGAAAATACCTAAGCCAACAGCTAGTTCAACATTTTGACTAAATGCTGTTGCAAAAGCAGGGTTTACTAATGAGATAATTGATATAACTAACGATCCAATTAAAAGGGTAATTAATGAACTAATTACGATGTTATATAGTAATCTAGAACCTCTTAAAAGACCAGTATAGTATAACATTAACATCACTATAAATACAATAGCTGTACCAACCATTGCAGTTAATGCAACGCCTGGAATAATAGCTTCTAAAATCCATGTTAATGTACCATATGCCATACCTTGTGCAACAGAGTAAATAATTGAAAAAGGCATTGCAAGTCTTGGTGATATATTAGATACTAATACGCTAATAAATCCAATAATTCCTGATAATACTAATGCAATGATCAACACGTTTGACGGAATAAGTATTGTTACATAGCCTGAAACTAAAGTAACAAGAACTAAAAATAATGTTTTTAAACCAATGCCAGCTCGAGTTGCAACATCAGTTCCATATATAGCTGTTCGTTTTTCTAAACTTGAGAAAACTGGGTTTGTGTTACGCATTTTATACTTCACCTCGATTATTTGATACTTCTATCTTATACAATTTATAATTAAATTACTATAAAGAACTTTTTTTATGTGTTATTTTAGACAATTTTTTAATCAATTGCAAATAAACCACTTTCAATTTCAGGTATTTCATCACTTAAGTTTTTAAATGCTCCAGCAGTTTCCAATCTTTCAAAGACTGTTTTATTCACTCTTGTTCTGCTTTCAACATCTTTTATTGATTTAAACGGTTTTTCATTTCGCTTATCAATGATATCATATGCAACTTGATCACCTAATCCATCAATTGATACAAAAGGCATTCTTAATCCGTCTTTTTCGATGATGAATTCTTTTGCTTCACTTTTATGAATATCTACTGGATAAAATTTATACCCTCTCTTAGTCATTTCTAATGCTACATATAATGTTACTAAGAGTTCTTCTTCTTTGGCTTTTTTCTCACTTTGATTGAGAATTTGATTGATACGATTACGAATTGCATTATAACCAGCAATCATTGTATCGTGTTCAAATTGAACTGCACGTTTTGAGAAAAATCCACTATAGAATAGAAGTGGTTTATATATTTTAAACCATGCAATACGCATCGCCATAATTACATAAGCTGTCGCGTGTGCTTTAGGGAACATGTATTTAATTTTCGATGCGCTCCAAATATACCATTCAGGAATACCATTTGCACGCATTTCAGCTTCATATTCAGCCCACTTAGCAGGATTTGATGAAGGTTTTCCTTTACGAACAAACTCCATAATCTCAAATGCTTTTAGTGGTTTCATTCCTCTAAATGCTAATTCAACCATAATATCATCACGACAACCAATAATTTCATCGAATGAAATTTTGCCGTAATCTGTTTTGCCTAAAACTAAATCTTGAGCATTTTTCAACCAAACATCCGTACCATGAGACAGTCCTGATATTTTGACTAATCCAGCAAATGTGCTTGGTTTTGTATCTTCTAACATTTGTCTTGTAAATGATGTCCCAAATTCAGGTATTGCATAACTTGCAACATTACCATAAACATCATCTGCTTTAAAACCTAAGACTTCAGTACCTTGGAATAATTGATAAACTTTCGGATCATCAATTGGAATATCTTGAGCACGTGTGAAAGGAAACTCTTCAGGATGATTTTTAACATAATCCATGAAAAACTTAATCATCGTTGGGTCATCGTGTCCAAGAATATCGAGTTTTAATAAGTTATCTTCAAATGAGTGATAGTCAAAATGCGTTGTTTTCCATGTTGCATTTTTATCATCAGCAGGATATTGAATTGGTGTTACATCAAAGATTGTTTTATGTTTAGGAACAACAACAATTCCCCCTGGGTGTTGTCCAGTTGAACGTTTAACTCCTTCAATACCTTTAGCAAGTAACTCAATATACGCATTTCGCTTTGTTAAACCTAAATCCTCTAAATAACCTTTAACATATCCAAATGCATTCTTTTCAGCAACCGTTTGAATTGTTCCTGCTCTAAATGTAAAATCTTCACCTAATAAATCTCTGACATATTGATGGGCTTTTGCTTGATAATCTCCTGAGAAGTTTAAGTCAATATCCGGAACTTTATCACCATCAAACCCTAAGAAGGTTTCAAACGGAATATCATGCCCATCTTTAATTAAATCTCTACCACAATGTGGACATGTTCGATTCGGTAAGTCATATCCTGATTTAACTTCTTTAAGTACTTCTAAAAATGGCTCTTCTTCAGGTTTTACACCATATTCAATAATTTCTTCATCATTCATTTTGAATACTGTAAAATCACCATTTGGACAACGATAATGCGGTCTTAATGGATTAACTTCAGTAATTTCAAGCATTGTCGCAACTAAAGATGACCCTACTGATCCTCTTGATCCAACTAAGTATCCATCTTCTAATGACTTTTTAACAAGTAAATGAGAAATAAAATAAATAGGTGCAAATTGGTTTTCAATAATATTTTTCAATTCGCGTTTAATACGTTGATCAACAAAAGGATGAAGTGTTTGTCCATATAATTGATGGGCTTTTTCATAAACCATTTTTTCAATTGTAACTGCAATTGATTCAACACCTAATGTATCTTTAAACGCATCATCTTGAATTGAATAAAGTTCACTTGGGAAAGCTTTAACAGTATCAATCATTTGATTGATTTTTTTAGGGTTTTCTATAACAATTTCATGTTGTGTTTCAGGATCTAAGAAACTAAATGCATCAAGCATTTCTTGAGTTGTATGTAAATGTTGGTTAGGTGTTTTTTCATATCCGTGTAATGGATGTAATCCACCACCAACGCTTTTTGTGTTCACATAAATATCTCGATATTTTTTATCTTCTGGATTTAAGTAATATGCATTAGAACTTGCAACAACTAATTTATTTTGTTCTTTAGCAAAATCAATTATCTTTTTGATTGTTGCTTGAATTGTTTCTTTAAAGTTTGGTCCAATTTGTTCTTCTAAATGTAAATAACCTTCAACAGGATGAACTAATATAAAATCATAAAAACTAATTTTTTCTCTTAAAGTTTCATCGCTTAAGTTAAGTGCTGCTTCAAAAACCTCACCATTATATGAACCGCTAGCAATGAGTAATCCTTCTTTTAATGATTCATAAACACTTCTTACTAATCTCGGTTCATGATTTAAATGGTTTGTTAATGTGTCTGAAACAAGTTTAAATAAATTTTTGTATCCTTCTTGATTTTTTGCATAAACTAATGCATTTTTAGGAATTTGATGACGCCACGCTTCATTTAAATCAATAGCTGCATTAATTTCATAATATGTCATGATTTCTTCTTTATAAAAATCTTGCAGCATAGCTAAGAAAATTTCTGCTGTAGCATATGCATCATAAATTGCACGGTGATGGGCTTCAAGTTTAACTTTAAAAAATGTTGATAAAGCTTTTAAGTTATATCGTTTTAAATCAGGAATATTACCACTTGGAGTTTTATAAAATCTTGCATGATTATTTTCTTTATTTTCGCTATTATAAAAATATCTTGCAATATTTAATGTATCTATAACTGCAAAAGATTCATGGTGTAAACCTAATTGTAATGATTTTTCTTTAATAAAACCAACGTCAAATGATGCATTTTGTCCAACCAAAACTGCACCTTTAATAAATTCTAGAAATTTAGGTAAAACAACTTCAATCGGATCAGCATTTTGAAGCATTTCATCATCAATATTTGTAATACGTTTAATATTTTCACTTAATTTTTCTTTCGGATTCACAAATGTTTCAAAAGCTTCACCAATGACACCATTTTGAATTTTATATGCTGCAATTTCTATAATTTTATCTCTTGTGTGAGAAAAACCTGTTGTTTCTAAGTCAAATACAACATATGTTGCATCTTTCAATGGAAAATCTTCATGATAATCTGTTGTAATCTTAAACTCATAGTCATTAACATAGTTTAGTTCAACACCATAAATGGGTTTAATTTTTTTACCCTTTAGTGATTTTACTAAATCTGGGTATGCATAAACACCATTACGGTCTGTAATTGCGAATGCTTCATGTCCCCAAGATTCTAACGTATTAACATAATCTTCAATCGATGTGACTGCATCCATTGGACTCATTTTTGTATGTAAACTAAATTCAATACGTTTATCTTTTGCACGATCCATTCTTTCTTTCTTTTCTGGACGTGCAATTTTATTAAATGCCCTTGGTGTTAAGACAACATCTTTTACGTAGTTATCATATTCTGCCGTACCAGAAACAGATATCACATCACCAACTTTTATGTCATTAGCAAGCTGAATATCTTTTTCTTGTGTAAAAAATCGTCTAACGTTAATTGCATCTGTTTCATCAAAAACTGAAAATGTAAATAATGTTGAGCGTGGTAATTCACGTTTGTCTATTTTAAATACTTCACCTTCAATTTGAAAATTCAAATGACCTTTTTCATTTTTATACTTATCAAGACCATATTGAGTTGTAGGAATCTCTTCAATTTTTACTTCTTCAGGTTTATGTTTAAATTGGAAAGTTACTTTCTTATCTAAAATGACTTCTTCTTTTTTAGGTGTTAATGACATTAATGTTTCTGCATGTTCTTGAATATGTCGTTCAACTTGTTCTTTAACGCTTTGAATGTTTTCATTAACAATAACATCAAAATTCACTTTAAATCCATGTTTTAAAAATTCATCTTTTAATAATGGAAAATATTTTTTTATGCTGACTGAATCTTTTTCAACATGAATAAAATATGTATTATCTTTAAACTCATAATTATAGTTTTTAAACATCAAAATTGGTGAGAATTTTTCAGATGCTTTAATAATTAGCATATCGTAATATGCTTTTTCATACCCATTTAAGTTTGGATTTTTAAATGAAAAAACAAAGTCAATTGACTTTACAATACCTGGTTTAAAGAAAAATGTTTGGAGTTGATTAATAAATGAGCTCATTAAAGGCGGACTCATGACTTCATCAAACGTAATATCAAATAATAGCCCTCCAGATTTTTTCTTCACAGTAACTGAATTTAAAGTTGCAGTATCTAATGGTTTAATATTGAGTTGTGCTTGTTCTAAAAATAATTTGAATTTATCCATTATATACCATGTCCTTTCAGTCCTCTTATAAATATATTATAGTTGACAATAAGCATAATAATTCCAAGTAAATTTAATATCGCCATATTAAATACAATTCCGAAAAAACATAGAATGACATAAATCGTTGATGCATAGACGCCACCCTTGAATTTATATTTAAATGGTAAAGGTAATCGTGTTAGAAATGTAGATAATATAATTAACATTAACGCTTCAATTGAATATTTTATAAATTCAATAAAAACATATAAAATTTTTGTATGGACTTCTATTGGTTTTAGCGTTTTAAGCATTAATGTTGTAAAATGTTCTATATTTTTGGTTGAATAATCATTGAAATCAAATTCATCAAAACCTAAATCAAAATAGGTTTGATCATATTTAAAAATATTTAATATGTGCACCCTAATACGATCTTCTTGAAATTCAATATGAATAACCGCTTCACTTCTAATAAATTGATGAGACATGGAAATTTGATACATACCAAATGTATAAGATTTATTATAAGAATCTTCAATATAAAGCAAGCCATTTTCTATTTTTGCAGATCCTTTAAAATAATCTTTATAACCTAATTCCATGGTTTGTATATCATGTGGTGCCATAGTATCAAATTTAAATGTTAAAAGTATGGTCGGAATTGTCAAAATAAACATCAATAAAAAAAAGTAAACCCATAATTTAACATATGAATTATTTAAAAACATGATAATTCGTTTTGGATGAAATAAACTTGTTTTAAATTGATGATACATACCCTATTTCCTCGATTTCCTCGTAACGTTATTATAACACATGAATGACTTATGGTAAAATATAAAATGGTGAAACTATGGAACTCATAACAAGAGAAAAACATTACAATACATTAAATAATTATTACAAAAATAAATACAAACAAAAAGTATTCAAAATATCACTTAATGGTGGATTTACATGTCCAAACATTGATGGTACTGTTGCATCAGGTGGATGTACTTTTTGTTCTTGGATGGGTTCAGGTGATTTTGCAGGTAACAAGCGTGATCCATTAAAAAAACAATTTGAAGAAATTAAAGAGAAAATGCATAAAAAATGGCGTGAAGGTTTATATATTGCATATTTCCAAGCAAATACAAATACACATGCACCGTTACCTAGATTAAAAGAACTTTATGAAGAAGCTATTACACTTGATCCAAATATCGTTATGCTATCAATAGGTACAAGACCAGATAGTCTACCACAAGATGTTGTTGATTATTTAGGAGAACTCAATAAACGCATTGATGTTCAAGTTGAATTAGGTTTACAAACCGTTCATCAAAAGACAAGTGATTTAATTAATAGAGCCCATGATTTAAAATCATTTGATGATGCAGTTTATCGATTAAGAGAAAAAAATATCGAAGTGGTTGTTCATATTATTAATGGTTTACCTGGCGAAACCAAAGAAATGATGTTAGATACAATCAAACATTTAAATACTTTACCAATACAAGGTATCAAAATTCATATGCTTCATTTAATGGAAAAAACAAAAATGGGCTATGAATATACACAAAAGCCTTGGCCACTTCTTACACTTGAAGAGTATGTCGATATTGTTGTCAATCAATTGCGTATTTTAGATAAAAATACCATTGTGCATCGTGTAACAGGTGATGCACCAACTGAAATGCTTATTGCACCAACTTGGACTAGGAAAAAATTTGTCGTATCCAATGAAATTGATAAACTTATGCGTAAACTAAACGCTTATCAGGGGGATATGTATGAAAGAAAACATCATATTGAAAGCACATGATCTTATTTTAGAAAACATCAATAAAGATTCTATTGTTGTAGATGCAACATGTGGAAATGGTCATGATACTTTATTTTTAGCTGAACGAGTTAAACTTGTTTATGCTTTTGATATTCAAGAAGAAGCTATTCATCAAACTCAAAACAGATTAAAAGATTTTAATAATGTAAAGTACATCTTAGATTCTCATGAAAACATATTAAATTATGTAACTGATTATGATGGAGTTATCTTTAATTTAGGTTATTTACCTGGTTCAGATAAATTAATAAAAACAAACCATAGAACAACGATTAAAACCTTAGAAAATCTCAATCAAAATAAAAAGGGATTCATTTTATTAGTTATTTATCCGGGTCATTTAGAAGGTTTTATTGAAAGTGTTGCTATTACTTCTTGGTTAGATAAAAAGAATATCAAATATCGAGTCATTCGAAACCCATATAAGACTGAAAAAGAATCCCCATATATTGTATTTTGGAACTATAATAGTTTTTAGTAGGCTTAATGCCTACTTTTTTTATGAAAAAACACCTCAAAATTTGAGGTGTTTCTTATTTAAAATTTCCCGTAATATGCGTTTTCTAAGATTTCTTTCATATCTTCAACTAAAGGTAATCTAGGATTTGCCGTTGAACATTGATCTTCATATGCAGCATATGCTAATTCTAGGCTATGTTCTAAGAAATCTTTTTCATCTGTACCTTGAGCTTGGAAACTCATCTCAATATCTAAAGATTTTGCTAAATCATAGCACGCTCTAGCAAACATCTCAACCCCTTCTTCTACGCTCTTAGGATTTAGGCCAATTGCACGTGCTAATTCATAATATTTTTCATTTGCAACATAATATTTATATTTTGGCCATGTAGAAAGTTTTGCAGGTTTTTGACCATTATAACGAATGACATGTGGTAATAAAATGGCATTAATTCTTCCGTGAGGAATATGATATCTTCCCCCCACTTTATGTGCCATTGAGTGAGATATGCCTAAGAATGCATTTCCAAATGCCATACCCGCCATGGTTGATGCATTATGCATCTTTTCACGAGCTTCAAAATCATTACCATTATCATATGCACGTTTTAAATATTGGAATACCATTTTAACTGTTTGTAAAGCTAATGCATCAGTATAGTCATTTGCTAGAATTGAAACATATGATTCTACTGCATGTGTTAAAACGTCCATTCCAGTATCTGCTGTAACTTTCTTTGGTTGAGTTAATGTTAATGCTGGATCAACAATTGCTACAGTAGGTGTTAATGAATAATCTGCTAACGGATATTTCTTTTGATTCTTAGTATCTGTAATTACCGCAAATGGTGTAACTTCACTACCTGTACCAGATGTTGTAGGAATACATACTAGTTTTGTTTTCTTACCTAACTCTGGATAACGGAATGCACGTTTACGAATATCCATAAACTTTTGTTTTAAATCGTCAAAATCAACTTCAGGATGCTCATAGAAAAGCCACATTGCTTTTGCTGCATCCATAGGTGATCCTCCACCAATTGCAATAATCGTATCTGGTTCAAATGATTTCATCAATTCATAGCCTTTAATAACTGTTTCAATTGATGGATCTGGTTCAACATCACAGAACAATTGAACTGAAACATGATTGCGTCTTAAACTTAATTGATCCGTTACTTTTTTTACATATCCTAAATCAACCATTACTCGGTCTGTAATAATGATTGCTTTATTAACGTTATGCATTTGTCTTAAATATTCAATTGCATCTTTTTCAAAATATATTTTTGAAGGAACTTTAAACCATTGCATATTATTTTTACGCTCACCAATCTTTTTAATATTGAGTAAGTGTATCGCACTTACATTATCTGATACAGCATTACCGCCGTATGAACCACAACCAAGTGTTAATGATGGTATAAATCGATTATAAATATTTCCTATACCACCAAATGTTGCAGGTGAATTCCAAATAATACGTATAGCTTTTAGTTTTAAACCAAATTCATCAACAATTTCTTTGTTTTGTGTATGAATCACTGCACTATGACCTAATCCATTAAGTTCAACCATTTGTATAGCTAGTTTGATACCTTCTTTGCTATCTTTAGATTTTAAGAATGCTAAAACTGGTGATAATTTTTCTCTTGTAAGTGGTTCTTTATCACCTACTAGTTTACATTCAACAGCTAATATGTTTGTATCTTTTGGTACTTCAAAACCAGCCATTTGTGCAATATCATAGGCACTTTGTCCAACAATAATAGGATTAAGTTTGACACCATCAGGAAAAATTAATTCTTGAAGTTTTTTCTTTTCTTCTTTATTACAAAAATATACATGTAATTCTTTAAATTCTTTAACAACTTCATCATAAATAGCTTCATCAATAATAACTGCTTGTTCAGATGCACAAACCATACCATTATCAAATGCTTTAGACATTACAATATCATTAACTGCTTGTTTAATATGAGCAGTTTTTTCAATGTATGCTGGAACATTACCTGCACCAACACCTAATGCTGGTTTTCCACATGAATAAGCTGCTTTAACCATAGCATTTCCACCTGTTGCAAGTATTGTTGCAACATCAGGATGTTTCATTAATGCATTTGTATTTTCCATACTTGGAGTTTCAATCCATTGGATACAATATTCAGGTGCACCCGCTTTAACAGCTGCTTCTTTGACAATTCTTGCTGCTTCTTTACTTGAATTTTGAGCTGATGGATGGAATGCAAAAATAATTGGGTTACGTGTCTTCAATGCAATAAGTGATTTAAAGATCACAGTAGATGTTGGATTGGTTACTGGAGTGATCGCACAAATAACACCTACTGGATCTGCAATCTCTGTAATTCCTGTGACTTTATCTTCTTTGATGATGCCTACTGTTCTTAAATGACGCATATGATTAATAACATATTCAACTGCAAAAAGGTTTTTGGTTGCTTTATCTTCGAAGACACCACGTTTTGTTTCTTCAACTGCAAGTTTGGCTAAAAGGCCATGGGCATCAATTGCTGCAACAGATACTTTTGCAACAATTTGATCGACATCTTCTTGTGTCAATTCATAATACTTTTCAAGCGCTTGTTTTCCGCGCATGACTAAAAAATCTACCTCATTAGAGATAATCCTTTCTTTTTCCATAAAAATTCTCCTTTTAAGTATTTAATTTTTGAATTCGTTCTTGTTAGCCTTATCTTACTAAAGAATTTTTATGATTTCAAATGATTCTATAAATGAATACGTTTTCAGTCAAAAACAATAAAAAAGACGGATTTTTTAACCGTCTTTTGTCATTATTTTACAACAATATTAACAATTTTATTTGCTACAACAATCATCTTAACAATTTCCATACCTTCAATATGTTTCATAACATTTGGTTGTTGTAAAGCTAAATTTTTAACTTCTTCTTCAGGTAAATTACGAGAAATAGTCATTTTTGCTCGAACTTTACCATTCACTTGAACAACAATTTCAGCTTCATCTTCAATTAAATATTTAGGATCATATGTAGGCCATGTTGAATATATTAATTCTTCATGATGGCTTAAAATTGTTTGATTGATTTCTTCAGTGATATGTGGAGCAATTGGATTTAATAGTTTTAAAATATCTCTTGCTTGTTTTTTACCAATTTTTTGAACTTTATAAACTTCATTTACAAAAATCATCATTTGTGCAATTGCTGTATTGAATGCTAATTTTTCATAGTCTTCAGTAACTTTTTTAACTGTTTGATGGAAGATTGTTTGAAGTTCTTTAACATCTTCATCTAAAATTTCAAATTCAAACATTCTAAAAAATCTATCTAGGAATCGTTTAGAACCGTCTAATCCTTCAGTACTCCAAGGTTTTTCTTGTTCAAGTGGTCCCATAAACATTTCATAAACTCTTAATGCGTCAGCACCATGAGATTGGAATATATCATCAGGAGATACTGTGTTTCCTCTTGATTTACTCATTTTTTGATGGTCTTCGCCTAAAATCATACCTTGGTTAACTAACTTTTGAAATGGTTCTTTAGATGAAACAATACCTAAATCGTAAAATACTTTATGCCAGAATCTAGCATATAATAAGTGACCTACAGCATGTTCTGTACCACCAACATATAAGTCAACTGGTAAAAATTGATCTAAAACTTGTTTTGCTTCTTCGCTATCAAGTGGAATAAATCCTAAATTTGTTTTAAGTATATACCCAATATAATACCAACTTGAACCTGCAAGTTGAGGCATTGTATTTGTATCTCTTCTTGCTTTTTTACCATTAGGTAATGTAACTTCCAACCAATCTGTTGCATGTACTAATGGTGATTCACCTGTTCCAGATGGTTTGATGTAATTAAGTTCAGGTAATGTTAATGGTAATTCATCATCTTCTAATAAGTGTATCCCGCCATCTTCATCATAAAGTACTGGGAATGGTTCTCCCCAATAACGTTGACGGCTAAATACCCAGTCTCTTAATTTATAAGTATGATGTTCATGACCAATATTTAATGATTCTAAATAACTAACCATTTTACGTTTAGCTTCTTCATTATATAAACCATCAAGAATACCTGAATGGTGGTGGATACCATCACCTGTGAATGCACCTTGAGTACCACCGCTAATAACTTCAATAATCTCTAGACCATATTTTAATGCAAACTCATAATCTCTTTCATCATGAGCTGGTACTGCCATCACTGCACCTGTACCATAATGTGGTAAAACATAGTCTGCAATCCATATTGGAATAAGTTGTTGTGTAATTGGATGTTTTGCATAACTTCCAGTAAATACACCTGTTTTAGTTTTTTCAGAAATTCGATCAAGTTCTGATTTTTGTTTTGTTTGTTCTATATATTTTTTTACATTACTTAATTCATCTTCAGATGCAATTTCTAATACTAACGGGTGTTCAGGAGCTAATACACAGTATGTTGCACCGTAAATTGTATCAGGTCTTGTTGTAAATACTTTGAATTTATGTTCACTTCCAGCAACTTCAAAAGTAATCATTGCACCACTTGATTTACCAATCCAGTTACGTTGCATTTCTTTAAGATTTTCTGGCCAATCAACTAATTCTAAATCCTCTAACAAACGATCTGCATATTCAGTAATTTTAAGTACCCATTGACGCATAGGTTTTTTTACAACAGGATAATGTCCTCTTTCTGATACCATTTTTCCATCAACAACAATAATTTCATCATTAGCAAGAACAGTACCTAGCCCTTCACACCAATTGACTTCAACTTCTTTTAGATGTGCTAAACCTTTTTCATAAAGTTTTTTGAAAATCCATTGTGTCCAACGATAATAGTCAGTATCACATGTTGCAAACTCTCTATCCCAGTCAACACCTTTACCCATTTCAATGATTTGGCGTTTGAAATTCTTAATATTTTGATATGTAAATGATTTAGGATCTTTACCTGTTTGGAGAGCATATTGTTCAGCAGGCAAACCAAAAGCATCCCATCCCATTGGATGAAGTACATTATAACCATTCATTCTCTTATAACGAGAAATGATGTCTGTTGCAGTATATCCTTCAATATGACCAACATGTAAACCTGCTGCACTAGGATATGGAAACATATCAAGTACATAATATTTAGGACTAAATCGATCATTTTTAGTTTTAAATGCTTTGGTTTCTAACCAATGTTTTTGCCATTTCTTCTCAATTGTACGAAAATCATATTGAGCCATAAAAATCCCTCTTTTCACTGCTTCTATTATAAAAAATAATTACGTATATTTCAATCTTAAAAAAAATCTCCTTAAAGGAGATTTATTATTTAACAGTCTTCTCTAAGTAAGATACTAATTCTTTTACTGATTTTAATTCAGATAAGACTTCATCAGATACTTCAATATCAAATTCTTCTTCAACTCTCATCATAAGTTGAACTGCATCAATTGAATCCGCTCCTAGGTCTTCAATTAATCTTGAATCTAATTGAATTTTGCTTTCATCAATTGATAATTCTTCTGCAATGATATTTTTCACTTTATCAAATAGTGCTGACATAAATTGCCTCCTAAAGTATATATTTGAAACTTCGTATTCTTTATTATATCACAAGATGTTTTTATTGTATCAATGATGTTTTATTCTATGTATAAGATATATCTTTAAAATCATTGTTTATAGGTATAAAATATCTTTTTACATGTTATAATGTTTGATAGAAAGTTGAGGTTGGCTATGAAATTCTTAGTTGGAACTTATACAAAAAAAGATTCTGAAGGTATTTATTTAGTTGAAGATGATAAAGTCACATTATATCAACGTTTATTTAACCCTACATATATTACTGTGCAAGAAGGTTATTTATTTACGCTTGCTCGTGGTGGTATTGAAATTTATCAAGATTCAAATTTAATTTATGAAGACCATAGCGAAGCACATTCTCCTACACATATTTTTTTCGAACCAACACTTCAAATGATATTTACAGCAAATTATCATGTTGGTCAGATTTCAACATATAAATTTGAAGGTACATTAACTAAAAAAGTTCAAACAATAATTTATCCTACTGGTTCACATCCACATCAATGTGTATATGATGCAAATCTTCAATTATTATTAATTCCTGACTTAGGATTAGATACAATCTTCACATATAAAATTGATGAAAACTTAAAACTTCAATCTTATAAAGACTTAACACTTCATAAAGGTGTAGGTCCAAGACATTTAATTGTATCTGATAAAGGTAATGTGTATTGCTTAACTGAACATTCACATGAAATCTATTTTTACAATAAAGATTTGGAATTTGTTAAAAAGTATCAAACCGTTGATAGACAAACTGCTGGTATTGCATCTGCTGCTATCCGTATGACACGCGATCAAAAACATTTATATATTTCAAATCGTGGATATGATTCTATTACACATTTTTTAATTAATGAGGATGGTACACTTAAACAAAAACGTATTTATCCTTCACAAGGTAAACATCCAAGAGATTTTAATATATCTTTAGATGAAAGTCATATTGTTGTTGGAAATATGCATTCTAATAATGTTGCAATATTTTCTCGTGATGAAACAACTGGAGATTTAAAATTCATCAAAACATTACCTGTTCCAGAACCATCTTGTATTATATTTATTTCATAAATATAAATAAAGGCCAATTTTGGCCTTTATTTTTTAAATTTTATGTTCTCTAACTAATTTTAAAGCTTTAGTCCAATTTGTTAATTGATTCATTAAAGTTTCTATTTCTACTAAATGATATGCACCTGGTGTAAATTCTTGATTTGGTGTCCCAAAATCTTTGTAGTCAACATTAAATGATATGTTTAATTGTTGTTGTACTAATGCGATTTGTTGATATGCTAATTCAGCTCTAAAACCAACGATTGCTCTTGCAGCACCTAAAAATCCATATCCTACAAAAGCTAAAGCTTTATTAGCTACTTCTGGTTTTAATAATTGAAATGCATTTGTTAAACTGCCTGGAACAACATGATTATATTCAGGTGTCACTAACACATAACCATCTAAATTACTCATTGTTTCTTGCCAACGCTTTAAATCATTTAATTGTGTCTCGCTTGGATTTAAACCTATTAAAGGTAAATCAAATGATTTTAAATCTACTAATTCTAATGTAACATCTGAAGCCTTAATTTTATTTGCTTCATTTAAGAACCATTTTGCAACAGTTTCTCCTTGTCTGCCATCACGGATTGATCCTATGATAACACCTATTTTTACTGACATATGTCACCCTCCTATAAAATACTAACACTATGATATTACGAATTCGAAATATTTTCAAATGAATTGCTTATAAAGACAAAACCCACGTGTTTTCGTGGGTTTTTCTCATTAAATAACAAAATTTCCGTTTTCAAACACTAAGATTTCTTTACCATCTTGTGTTAAACCAACAATCTTCATATCACTTGAACCAAACATAAAATCGCAGTGAACTAATGAATTGTTGTATCCTTTTTTCTCTAATTCTTGGATATCTGCTGTTAATCCACCTTTAATATTCATTGGATATGCTCTACCTAATGCCATATGACAACTTGCATTTTCATCATATAAAGTGTTTAAGAATAAAATATCCATATTAGATATTGGTGAGTCGTGAGATATTAATGCAATTTCTCCAATATAACGAGCATTTTCATCCATATTTAGAATACCTTCTAATGCTTCTTTATCAATTCTTGCATCAAAATCTACTACTTTACCATCTTTAAATTCTAACCAGAAATCTTCAATAATTCTTCCTTGGTTATTGAGTGGTTTAGTTGCAACAACCTTACCTTGTGTACCCCATTTATATGGCATTGTAAATGCTTCTTCAGTTGGCATATTTGGGTTGAATACAACACCATTTACTGCAACTTCGGCACCACCTGCCCAAATGTGGTCTTCAATTAACTCAACGGTTAAATCTGTTCCTATACTATTATTAAACTTTAATGCTTTAAAGTTAAAATCATTTAATTTCTTTGTAATAGTTTTTAAATATTGATTGTGGTTTTTCCAAGTTTCAACTGGATCATTTTCTAAATCAACACGGCATGCTTTAAAGATTGCATCCCATAATTTTTCCGTTGCTTCCTTAACATCCATGGTTGGGAATAATTTAGCTGCCCATTTTTCGTTAGCTGCCGCAACTAAAGTCCATTGTGTTTTATTGCCCATTGTATGTTCTCTAAAAAATTGTAGTGCTTTTTGAGAGGCATATGTTACTTCTTGAAGTTTCTTACCATCAACACCACTTAATACATTTGGGATTGGTGAAAGAATTGAAATGAAACATGCACCTTGATCAACAAAGTATTGATATTGATCAATTGAATATTGAGGCACTTCTTTTAAATTTTCTATATCTGCATAGTCATATCCATATCTTGAGATATATTCATCATTCCAAATTAAATGAACTCTTTTAGCACCTGCTAAATAAGCTTCTTTTGCTACTGCTCTTGTTAATTCAACAGCATCTGTTGTTGTACGAATAACAACTAATTGTCCTTTTTGAACATTAGCACCAGTACGGACTGCTAATCTTGCGTATTTTTCAATTAATATTTGATTTGGCATTTTATAATTCCTTCACTTTCTCTAATTTGTCTATGATATATTTACCATCTTTTTTCATTGCATTTATTATAATATATTTTTCATCTAATAGATGGCGGTATGTATTAAAAATATTTGGGAATATCACACCATCTAACATAATGTTTGAATATCCTATTGTAAGGAATGCCATTGGCTCTCCATTTTTTGTTCGAATTTCTTTAACTCTAATAATTTCACCGATAAATCGACATTTATATGTATTAGGATCGAATGGTTTAACTTGATTTAATTTTTCTAGACGTTTAATATAATTCTCCGGTTGATAAAGTATATTAAAGCCTAATGATTCTTTTTCAAATAAAGTTAATTCATCAAATGAATATTCCTCTTTTTTAATCATAACAAAATCATCTAAAAAATCTTTAAATCCTAATTGATCAACATGACTATTTTCAATCATTGTATGATGATTAACACCAAAACTATCTAAAGCACCACTATGAATAAGATATATGATTTGTTTTTGATTAAGTATGCCTTTCATTCTTGAAATAAAGTTTTCAAAATTTATAAATCGTGCTTTATTTCTTTCATTAATAATAGAAAGAGCGGTTTGATAACCAATTCCTTTGATTGATGAGAGTGGCATTAATATGCCATTCTTATGACTTAAAAACTCAGTTGTACTTTCGTGAATACTTGGTGGTAGTAACTCAATTTGATGTTCTTCAATTTCTTGTTTATAGAGTATTATTTGTTCTTGATTAGATTGGACATGTGTCATTAATACGCTCATAAATGATTTAAAGTAGTGTGCTTTTAAGTAAGCCATTTGATAAGCTAATAAAGCATATGCAACACTATGACTTCGATTAAAACCATAATCACTAAACTCAAATATATACGAGAATATTTTTTTCGCTAACTTTTCATCTTTGCCATTTTTTATAGCTTTTTCAATAAATCGATTTTCTTCTTTTTCTAAAGTTTCTTTATCTTTTTTTGCAATTGCACGACGTAATAAATCTGCATCTGCTAGGGTGTATCCGGCAAATGTTTGTGCAATCTTCATAATTTGTTCTTGGTATACAATAATCCCAAATGTCGGCTTTAAAATATCATCGATGGATGGATCAACTAATGAATATGATTCTCCATTCATACGTTTAATATATGTATCGATAAATTGCATTGGTCCCGGACGATATAATGCTAGTAATGCGACAATATCCTCAAAATTTCTAGGTTTCATCTTAGATATTACTTGTCGCATCCCTATAGATTCTAATTGAAAAATACCGGTTGTATCACCTTTTTGAATCATTTCAAAAGTTTTTTTATCATTTAATGGAATTTCTGAAAGTCTAAATTTTAAATCTTCAATTTTGTATAAATCATCAATAATCGTTAAGTTTCTTAATCCTAAAAAGTCAATTTTTAAAAATCCTAACGCTTCTAAATCAGAGGCTTCAAATTGGGATTGATACATTTGATGCGGGCCAAGCTGTAAAGGTATTGTTTCTAATAAATTTTCCTCGGCAAGTATAATTCCTGCAGCATGAGTTCCTGTTTGTCTTGGTAAACCCTCAATCGTTTTAGCTAGCTCAACAACTTTAGATGCTTCATAATCTGTTTCATCTAAAATGTTTTTTTCAATTGCTTTTATAATCGCTGTTGCTCTTTGATTACTTAATCCTAGTACTCTTGAAATATCACGTAAACTTGATCGTTCTTGTAACGTTTGAAATGTTGTAATTGTAATTACATGTTCTTTTCCATATTTTTTTACAACATATTCAATAACTTTGTCTCTATCTCTGTCCGCAAAATCTAAGTCTATATCAGGCATTGTACGTCGTTCGATATTTAAAAATCTTTCAAAAAGTAAATCATATTCAATAGGATCAACATCAGTAATTCCTAATACATACGCAACTAAACTTCCTGCTGCACTTCCACGACCAGGCCCAACTAAAATACCATTTGTCTTTGCAAATAATACAAAATCATAAACAATTAAAAAATAATCAGCATATCCCATTTCATGAATGACGTTTAATTCATGATTAAGTCTATCTAAATAGATTTTATGATTACGTTTTTTACTTTTTAATCTTTTTTCTAAACCTTTATGAGCCAATAATTTTAAATAATCAAATGAAGGTAAATTATCTTTTGTTGGATATTTTGGTAATTTATGTTTATTTTCAATAAATGAATATTTCCCTTCAATTATTTTAAAATTATTCATATTAAATTTATTGTTAAATGGCTTTATAAAAGCATCAAAATCAAGCCACTCTAAATCAATATTATCATCAATTATAGCATTTGATATTTTTCTTAACAACAAATAACTTTCTTTTTCTTTTTGATTAAGATAAGCCATTTTTTTAAACGGTATCCAATTTAATTGATACGTTTTCAATATGCTTTTCCATAAAGGATGTTCTAAACTTAAATCATCTATTCCTAAGATGAGTTGTTTTGTATGTTGAATTATATTTTTAAGTAAATCTGATTCATCTAAATTTAGATTAAAAAAGATTTTTTGATTTGTTGGTAACAGAAGATTTAATTTTTTTGAGTGTGTAAGTAAATCCTCAAATTCAAATTTTGGTGTTGTTTCAACAAAAGTTGAAAGACGCATAAGTTCTTTTAACTCATCATCGTTTTTAGCATAAAAAACCAAGCATAGTTTTTCATTGTTGTAGTTTGCTTCAACTTCTAAACCTAATGTGATAGATATTTGATGGTTTTTAGCTTCTTTAAGAACTTTAAACATCCCACTTAAGTTTTTATCTGCAATAAATAAGGTATCATAACCTTTGTTTTTTGCATGCTTAAATATCTTAGATAAACTTAAGGTACTTTGTTGCATTGAGTATTCAGTTTGAAGATAAACTGATGGTTTCATCTTTATCACCTTATACTTATTATACCGAAGATAATAAAAAAGGATTAAAATAATCCTTATTTATTAAATGTTGCAAATCTTTTTCCAAATTCTTTACAGTCTTCAGCTTCTTTTCTTGAAGGCGTTGAATTGATTCTTAGTCCTTCTTCAAAAAGGTTAAGACCTAAATCGCGAACACGTTCATGCCATGCATCCATCCATTCACCTTCACCCCAGCCATAAGAACCAAATAATGCTATAAGCTTATCACCTAAAAACGGCTCAACTTCTTCATACCAAGGTAAAAATTCTTCCGGTTCTAATTCTTCTATACCCATAGATGGACATCCAAATGCAATACGGTCATATTCTAATGCTTCCATAGGCGTAATTTCATCAATTGTTTTAAGATCTGCTTCTTCACCGGTTTCAATAATACCTTCATGAATTTTTTGTGCCATAATTTCAGTATTACCTGTACCTGTCCAATATACAACGAGAATTGCCATATCGATTCCTCATTTACTTTGATTTTACTTTATTTATTATACTAGATTTATACTAAATTTTCGAGTTCTTTTTATGATATATGTAAAATACACCAAAAATAGTGATACCTACTACTACAAACACACCATAAAAAATATATCTATAATCGATATGATTAGACTCAACAACAATAATCGTTTTAGCTTCTGTATAATTACCACTTTTATCATGAACGTAAAATAAAACTTCATATATACCTTCTTGATAAATGGGTATAAATGATGGACTCATTTTAACATCAAATGTTATATCTTTATCATAGTCATCATACGCTTTAATATAATCTAAGTAATGAAATGGCTCCCCCTTTTTAATATAGATTGCTTGTGGCACTTCTAAAATTGGAGGTAAATAATCAACAATTCTTACAATCAACTTTTCTTCTGATACATTCAAACTTTGATCACTTACAACATATCTTACAGCATAGATACCAATTTTTCCAAATTGGATATCGTGATTAACTTTAACATGATTTATCGATAATTGATCATGATTATCCATTATAGATTCAATATACTCTATAAAGTCTAAACTTTCGATTTCATAAGATATCACGACTTGATAAGTTTTTAATGAAATATATGGCGCTTCATCATCAATAATATTTAAAATCATATGTTGTGATGATTTGTTTTCTGATGAATCATAGGCATGAACATAAATTTCATATGTTCCAATATTTTGATAATTAACATGAGAATCTTCAATAACAAAATAACAATTTTTATCATAATTATCCGTAACTTTAAACATCAAATCATAGTTAGGTCTTGCAAAGTTCTTAATAACAATCTCATCTACTAAACATTCTATTTTAGGTGGTATTTTATCAACCACCTCGACAATTATAGGATAAGTTGTTTCATTTTTGGCTTCATCTTTAACTGTGATTATCACGCGATATTTACCAACTATCGATGTATTTACCTTGCCTGATGTTGTTATTGATAATTGATCAAATTCTGAGTAGTTATCATAAATCAAAAGATAGTCTAAAATATATGGTTCTAATTCATAAACATCAACAATAATTGGCTTAATTAACTCAATCTTAGGTGCTTCCAAATCACTAACCTTTACAATTAATTTTTCGATTGTTTTTAATCCTGTTTTGTCTGACACTTCATAGAAAACTTCATATTTACCTAAAAACGAACTATCAATATAATACGTGATTTTTACATCTTCAATTGATAAATTATCATAGTTATCACTTACAGATTCAATAAGTGATCGTAAGTATGATTCATTAATTTCAGTTAAATAATTAATTGTAATTTCATTAGTTTTTAAAAAGATTTTAGGTGCTCCATTATCTTCAATAAATACAGTGGTTTCAATTTTCGCTTGATTTCCGCTTTGATCTTTAGCATATATTCTTAATGGATATTCTCCAACTTTTTTATAATTTACCATTGAATCATCAATTTCAATTTGAATCACTTTATCATAATTATCTGTGACTTCAATATACTTTGAATAATTAATTTTTTCGAAGACACTTCCTTTAATTTGATCTTTAAGTTTGATTGTTGGTGGTATTTGATCAATAACATGAACAATTGCTTCATGTGTCGTTTTATTTTTAAAAGGATCATATACTTCTACTAATAATTTATATTGTCCAACATGTGATAACTGAACATTAAAATCATTGATTGTGATTGTTAAATCTTTATACTCATAATAGTTATCATAAATTTCGAAATATGATTCGTATTTAACAGATTTACTTCCAACATCAACATAAATATCTTTTGGACCAATAATATTTGGTGGAATATCATCTATGACTTTAAAATAAATTGGTTCTTCACTTGAAAAACCATATGTAGGAAAAACAGCCCTATAATATACAGTATATGTTTTTATATAATTCGTTCTTATAACACTAAATGTCGTATTGTAAATTTCGTACTCATAATACATATAAGGATCTATTTTTTCTTCTCCATCAATATATAAATGTGCCTCAGGCATATACTTATATGGCTCTATAGGATTATTTAAAGGTATTTCTATCATTGTATTAAACCATTCAATAGAAACACTAATTAAGCATAAAAAAAACGATAACATCTAATCACCTCTATATAATAATAGTTTCGATGTTATCGTATATCTTTTTTAAAGTGCATTCATTTCTGATTGATATGCTAATTCTTGTTCTTGTAAAAATTGAGTTTTATATAATTCAAAATAGCGACCACGTTGTTTAAGTAAAGTTTCATGGTTACCCATTTCAATAATTTTACCCATCTCAAGCATAATAATTAAGTCACAATCAACGATTGTTGATAATCTATGTGCAACAATAAACGATGTTCTATTATTAAGCAGTTTTTTTGTTGCATCTTGAATTAATCGTTCTGCTTCACTATCAATTGATGAAGTTGCTTCATCCAAAATTAAAATCTTTGGGTTAGCCAGAATTGCACGAGCAAATGAAATAAGTTGTTTTTGCCCTGTTGATAAAAGATTTCCACCTTCACCAACTTCTGTTTGATAACCTTTTTCAAACTTCATAACGATTTCATGTAATCCGATTGCTTTACTTGCTTCAATAACTTCTTCATCGGTAGCACTTAATCTACCATAACGGATATTTTCCATAATCGTTGTTGAAAATAATAGAGGAGATTGCAATACATATCCTAAATGGTGATGTAACCAAGAAATACTACGTTCTTTATAATCTTTACCATCAATTAAAATTTGACCTTCTTTTGGTTCATAAAATCTAGAAATTAGATTTACAATCGTTGTTTTACCACTACCTGTATGTCCAACTAATGCAACACTCATACCACGATTGATTTTTAAATTAAAGTTCTCTAAAATGATTTCATTTGGTTTATAGTAGAATGTTACATTTTTAAATTCTATTTCTCCTTGAATCTCTTCCCAGTTTTCACGTCTTTGATCAAACCAATCACCATATTTTTGGATGACTTCTTCTGTGTCTTTAATTTCTGGATTTGTTTGAATTAAATCTAAGACACGTTCTGCTGATGCTTGAGCTTGTTGAAGTTGTGAAATAAAGTTTGTTAAGGTCACAACCGGGTCAAAAAAATTCACAGTAGCACGAATAAATAAATATAATGTACCAACTAAAATTAATCCTTCTGATGCATAATATGATCCACTATACATAATGATTGCGACAATAAAGTAACAAACAGTTAATAAAATAGATGAATATAGCGATGATAAACTATTAGCTTTTACGCTTGATCGATACATACGATTTGCTGTTTCATCAAACTCCATTAAACTGCGGTCTTCGATAACTAAAGATTTCGTTGTCTTTGCGCCATTAAAACTTTCTGAAAACTTGGCAGTTAATTCTGAATTGTAATGTCTTGCTTCTCTATGACGTAGTAATACACGTTTTCTAAAAAATATTGTAACTAAAAACATTAATGGTAATGAACACGTCACAATTAATGCTAGTATTATGTTATAAAAATATAACATGATAAGTGTTGCAATCATTAATAAAATTGACCAAACAAAATCTATTAATCCCCATGAAATAACTTGACTTAAACGTCTAGCATCACTTGTCATACGAGCCATAATCCAACCTTGTGGTGTGACATCATAATACGAAAATGGTAACTTTTGAAGTGTTTTAAATGCTTCTTTTCTTAAGTCATATGAAACATTTGCTTCAATAATACCACCTTGGTAAATAAAACCATATACCGTTAATCCAAATGCAACAGCCATACCAATATTTGCACCAATATACCATCCATAATAAGTGAAATTATTTTTTGTAACTAACTCATCAATTGCATATTGGCTTAAAACCATTTGTAAAGTATCTAATAAAGCTAAACTTACAGCACATATAATCATGATAATTAAATTAAATTTGTTTCTCATGATTACTTTAAATAATTTTTTCCATACTGGAAGGCTAATCTTTTTTAATTTATCGTCATCATCTTTCGTGTTGTACATAAATTATTTGCCCTCCCTTACTAATTCTAAAAATTCTTTTTCAAGTTTACCTTGAATACCCCATAATGTCTTATATAACCCTTCCTTAGCGGAAAGTTCATCATGTTTACCAATTGCTTCAATCATACCGTCTTTAATTACAACAATTTTATCTGCTTCTTTAGCTGTTGTAATACGGTGTGTAATAATAATATTTGTTGATTTATGATCACGTTCTTTTAATGCTTTTCTAATTGCACTATCTGTATGATTATCTAATGCTGACAATGCATCATCAAAGATTAAAATAGGTTTTTCACTAACTAAAATACGAGCAATCGCAATTCTTTGTTTCTGTCCACCTGAAAGTGTTGTACCTTTTTCACCAACTTTGGTTTGATAACCGTTTTGGAAAGTGTGAATATCTTTTTCAATTGCTGCTGTTCTTGCAGCCATTTCAATTTCTAGTTCAGTAGCTTTTGGATTTGCAATTGAGATATTTTCATAAACCGTTTTCGAATAAAGGAACGGGTCTTGAAGGACTGCACCAATGTTTTTTCGTATATGTTGTTTTTTAATATCACGTAATTCAACACCATCAATTAATATGGAACCTTCATATTCATACATTCTCATAAGTAAATTAATAATGGTTGTTTTACCAGATCCTGTCTTACCAATAATAGCGACTGTTTCACCAGGTTTAATTTCAAATGAAATATTTTTTAGTAGATATGATTCATCATCATCAAACTTAAATGAAACATTTTTAAATTCAATATGTCCTTGAATTTCCGGTTCTAATGTACCATCAATAGCGTATTCAATAGGCTTTTTAATAATTTCATCAATTCTTCCCATCGCAACAGATGCTTTAGAAAATTCATTAATTAATCTACCTAATCCACGAATCGGCCATACTAATAAACCTAATAACATGAGCGCTGCAACGATTTGAGGTGCATCCATCACACCTTGTCTTGCAAATTCAATACATAAAATTGTAATACCTGCATATTGGCTTAATGAAATTAAATCCATGAACCCCCAATATAAGGCAACCATTTTATTTGCTTTAATATTCATATCTGTATATGCTTTATTTTTTGCTTCCATTTTTTCTATTTCAAATGGCTCATTCGCAAAAGCTTTAACAACCTTGCTTGCAGATACGTTTTCTTGAATAACTGTCATCATAGCAGATTCTTTTTCTTCAACTTCATTAAATACTTTTTCAATTTTATTAAAATAAATAATCGATGAAATTGTATAAACTGGTATGACAGCTAAACTAATCCACATGATTGTTTGATTGATATGATACATTTGATATACACCAGAAAATAATGAACCCAGTAATCCAATGAGTTGCATTAATGTTGTAACAATAAAACCTGAAGTAGTTTCAACATCTGATGTTGCTCTTTGAATTAAGTCACCACTGTCTGAATTATTATGAAATTTATAGTCTAGATTTTGCACATGATCAAATATTTTTAATCTCAATTCTTTAGCAATCTTTTCTTGAATTGCACCTTTTAAATAATTTTCATAATACATTAATGTATAGCGAATAATTTGATATGTAAAAAGCGCTAAGGCAACATAAAAGACAACCATTAAAATGGTTTCACCTGATTCAAAAAATTGAATTAGAAAATTTGGTAAGTTTATTTGTGTATCTGATGGTGTTCCTAAAAAGTTATTTAACGCATAAATGATATATTGCGTAAATAAAGGAATAAATGAATATGTGAATCGGTGAATTAACACCAACACAATTAATACTAAATAAGCAAACAGATGTCCTTTTGTTAATTTAAATAGTGACTTTAATCTCATGATGCATCCCTCATTTTTTGATAAAAAACATGCAAAGAATGACTTCCTTGCATGTTAAATTTTTTAAGCTTTTTTAAAATGTATTTTTAAAAAACAAATTTATTTCGGAGTCATCTCCCACATTTAATTTTATCATAGTTAAATCAATAGTCAATCAATATTAAGCGATATATCATTAAGTTTATAATAAACATTTTGGGCAAGTTGGGTTGCATCTTTATAGTATCCTGCTTGTTTAAGTAAATCAATACCTTCTTGATACCAAAAATCAATAAGTAGTTTTTCATCTGGCAAGTCATTCATCTTTAATACATCGTATCTTAAAAACTCTAATAATTCTTCTTGTTTCACTGTGTATTTAGTCTTTAAATAGGTTACCAATAACTTTTCATGGTTTGTAAATTCAAAACTTAAATTTATCATTTTGAATAACTCATCTTTTTTGTTTAATCTATTTAAAATCAGAAGCATTAACATATATGATCTAACATCATTAATCGTATAATTTTTCATAAGTTCATATGCTGATTCATAACGCATATGAATGTAATAAAAGTGTGCTTTTAAATAAACTTTATTTTCTTTACTTATGTGTAAATTATCATTTAAATGTTTGTTTAATTGAGCTTCATTTAAAAATTGATTCATGTATGTAAAATAATACACTTTAAGTTCATTTACTAAATGATAATAACCATGATAAACTAACTTTTGTATCATTTTTTCATAATGTAATTGAATATATGGATGATGATTCATCATTAAAGCAATTCTTAATTTTTCTTTTTGAATTAACAAATCCAATTTTTGATGAACGTTCTTCTTTTTAATTAATTCTAATGCGATAAAACTATCTTTCAATCGACCTTCAATCTGAAAAATTAAAGAAACAAAATATAAAAATGCTTGAAGTTCTAAATCATTAAAGTTTTTGATGTAAAGTATTAAATCTTCTAATATATTTTTAGCTTCTTGATACATCTTATGATAAACCAAATAACCGAAATAGTTTAGTTTACTTTTATAATCTTCATCATATTTAAATGCATCAATAGGTAAATTAAATAACATAGATTCAATAATATTATCTAAAATGTTTTCTTGTTCGAATGAATCATTTGATGTTAATTTAATTTGAAATCTTTCACTTAAAAGAGCAATATATTTTTCAGATGGTTTAATTAAGTTGTTTTCAACTTTAGATAGATAAGATACGCTACATATTCCTTTTGCACCTTCTTCTAATGTCATATTCATCTTCTTACGATGATGTTTAACTATTGAACCAAATTCATCATCGTAATTTGGAAGATACTTTCTCATATTCATATAGTGTTCAATCGTCGAGATGTGTATATACATAGTTGTCAACTCCTTAAACTTTTTTTCCATTTTAAAAATATGCCATTTTTTTGATAAAAACTCAAGTCGTCATTTTCCTTGATTTTATTCATCTGAAAAAAATAATGTGAAAAATGTGATAATTTTAATAAAAAAGTAGACTTTTTTTAGCCTACTTAATTTTTTTATATTTTATTAATAATATTTTCTCTTCGAATATCGTATTCTTCTTTAGTGATTAACCCTTTTTCATATAAATTTTCAAGTTCTCGAAGTTTTGATTCAAGATCACTCCATGAACCTGTTTCATCTTTTTTTTCTTTGGAACCTAAAATACCAAATAAACCTGCAAGTAATCCACCACCAAATAATAGGTATATTGACCACCCAAACGCTTTATTTCTAGATGCTTTACCGTTTCTTGCTTGAATTAAAACAAATGCTGCATATACATTGAGTGCTGCAATAATAAATGAAATAACAGCTAAGAAACTTAACATATTTTGTACACTTGATAACAAGTCATTAGCAACTAACTCGTCATATAATCCTGGAATTTGATTGATTATTGAAAGACCATCAGTTGCTAGAATTTGTATTCCTGATAAAAAACTATTTAAAGCTGCAATTAACGCGATAATAATAGCAATTAATAAGAAATTTTTATTCATTTTTTTAATCCTTTTCTATAATTTTTTTACGACGAATGTCATATTCTTCTTTAGTAATAAAGTTATTATCATATAAACGATTTAACTCTATGAGTTTTTGTTCTAATGATGTTGATGAAGATGGTTCATCACTTTCAACAGCTAGTAACCCAAAAATACCACCAATAAGTGATGTAAAGATTAAGTAAATACTCCAGTTTCTAACCTTGTCTTTATCAACTATTCCTTTTTTTGCTTTTCCTAATACATTAAATGCAACAATATTTAAAACACCTAATGGTATTGTAATAATTGCCATAAATGCTAAAAGAAATGCAATTCCACTGATTAAAGCAAACACCTGTGCAACTGTTAAATATGTCTTGTTCATTTTATCCCCTTTCCCTTAAACCCTTTCTATAATTTGTTGACGTAATTTTTGATATTCTTCATATGTAATTAATTCTTTTTCATACATAGATTCAATTTCTTTTAATTTATGTTCAAGTGAACTCGTGTGTTCTTCATTACTTGCATTTGATCCTAATATACCGAATATACCTGGTAAGAACCCTGCAGTAAACATAAGAACAATTGACCATATAAGTGCAACTCTAACAGGTCTTAATTCTTTTCTAACTTGTTGAATGTTTAAACCTGCAATTATATTAATAATAGAAACTGCTAACATCACTGCACTCAATGAATTTAGATACAAATTAAACATTTTTATTTGTTCAATGCTAATTAAAGTATCATCAAATATAAGACTTCTATCAAAACTTAAAAGTATAACAGCTAATAAAATCAAAATAACTGCTGTAATATAGGAAAATATAACAGATACTTTTAAATATGTTTTATTCATATAATGTACTCCTTAAATACTTTCTATGATTTTTTTTCTTCGAATGTCATATTCTTCTTTCGTGATCAAATTTTTATCATACAAGCGATTTAATTCTAAAAGTTTTTGTTCAAATGATGTTTTTATTGTATTATTTTTTTCTTCATCATTAACTAAAAACCCTATAAGTATAAAAATACCTGCAGGAGCAAGTACTAAACAAAAGATAATACTCCAAATGATACCTTCCGTTTTACCACTATCTCCTTTTGAAGCAACTATACCTACTCTTGCAATACCTATAATAATAGCAGCTAGAAACGCCAATAGAAATACCGAAAATACACGCAATGGTCCTAGCATCATAAGTATGAAAGCAATCCCTACGTATATTGTTACAACAAAACCAGCAATAATTTGTCCTGCAAGAATAAATCCGTTTTTCATATTATTTAGCCCCTTTTAAAATAATTCGTTTGTCACAATACCCCAAATTATCTCCTAAAAAAGTTTGTGAATTAATGACGATACCATGACATACAACGATTACCTTTTTATAATCTAAATATTTTTCAAGAACCTTATCCACACGATTTTTAACAGAATCAATCGATTCCCAAGGATATAGCGTATCTTTTGATCGAATGCCTTTAGATTGCCAAAACTCATCAGATGCTTTTCTATAATCATCGATTTCATACGCCATGGTTGTATCAATTAACCATTCATGAAGATCATTTTCGACTTGCAATGGTATGCCTGTAATCCGTGATATGATTGCAGCTGTTTCTAAAGCTCTTGTATAGGGTGATGAAATAATTAACTCAGCATCTTTCAATTCGTTATCTAAAGCTCTTAAATAAGCTTGTTCACGTCCTTGAAGTGTGAGTTGTCCTAAATCATGCCCCAATCCTTTAAATCCTCTAGATTGAACAATTTCATATGTAGGCTCGCCATGTCTAATCATAATAAATTGTGTCATCTTATATCCCCTCTGAATTGTATTACTACTGTAATTATAGCATGAATAATTAATTTATTTAAATAGTATTTATCCATACTAATTGATATATATTCATAGTCTTTATTATAAAAATCAATATATATACTAATTATTTCGTTTTCATTTAAAAGTTTGTTTGTTGTAATAACTAAAATTTCTTGATTCATAAATAAATCCCCCTTATATATTAGAGGGATTTTTATAATAGGTATTTAAAATAGTTGGTGTAAAAAAACACCTTTCAATTAGGTGGTGGTAGTACACCATCTTTTTTAAAGGCCGAAATAAATATATAAAAAATGAAGAACACCTTTTATAATATAGTTAGTCGTAACTAAAAAAACAAAGGAGTTCTTCATGTATGATAATATCACAAAACTATATAAATTAGAAAACATAAATTCAAAAATAGAATCACTTGATACCACAATAGATGGTGAAGTACTTACACTTCATCTAAAGTTACTAAAAGATAATATAAGTTGTCCACTCTGTCAAACATATCCGATGTATTTTCATGGTTTTAGGTTAAAAAAAT
>NZ_JHXL01000005.1 GCF_000687735.1 Acholeplasma equifetale ATCC 29724
TAACTAATGCGCCGCAGACCCCTCCTTAACCGATAAATCTTTAAACATATCAAGATGCCTCAATATGTCCTATCCAGTATTAGCTCCAGTTTCCCAGAGTTATCCTCGAGTTAAGGGTAGGTTATCTACGTGTTACTCACCCGTTCGCCACTCTCTATATTGCTATAGAGCGTTCGACTTGCATGTATTAGGCACGCCGCCAGCGTTCATCCTGAGCCAGGATCAAACTCTCCAAAAAATTTTTGTAAAGTTTAATTTAAGCTCTAAAATTAATTAGTTTTTTGTTTCATTGTTCATCATCATTCAGTTTTCAAAGACTCTTTTAAATCGCTTGTTTTTCAAGCGCTTCTTTATTCTAACACTATCAAATTATATTGTCAACTACTTTTTTTACTTTATTTATTTTCGTTAACTTATAAGTTAATATGTTAGATTTTTTTAAGCGTCTTGGTCAGCGACCTCTAATATTCTAACTCATACCATTTTTAATGTCAACACCTTTTTTTACTTTTTAATAAAAAGATGATTTTCATAGAAAACCATCTATTTAAACAGCCTGATGATGTCATTTGATGTGACAAATAACATTAATGCAAGTAATAAAATGAAACTAATATTATTAACCCACATTTCAACTTTAGCAGGAACTTTCTTTTTAGTGATTGCTTCATATCCTAAGAATAAGATGCGCCCACCATCTAAAGCTGGAATTGGTAATAAATTCATTAATCCAATATTTACAGATAAGAAAGCAACTAAACTCCAAAATCCAATACCTAATCCACTTCGACTTGCACTTGAGACGATTGAAAAAATACCAACTGGACCTGATAGATCACCAATGCCAATTCCACTTCTTGGATTAAATAGTAATCCTAATGTTGAAATCATTTGTGTAACTGAATCACCAAATGCTTGAAATGGATATATAAATGTATATCCTAAGTCAAATGCATAGCCTGTATTAAATCCTAACTGGACAATTACTGGTCTTTCACCAATTGCTTCGATTGTACTATTACTAAAAACTTCAAATTCAACTTCAAATTCTTCATTATCTCTTCTTGCAGTTATTTTAATACTTAAATCATTATAGTTTCTAGCAATATTTAATACATCACCCCAAGAATGAACTAATGTACCATTAATACTAATAATTTCATCACCTAAATTTAATCCAGCTGCTTTAGCTTTTTGACCAATGCCACCAATAATGACTTTCCCTACATGTTCATCTTGTTTGCTACTTGCTAATCCAAAGTTTTGAAGAACAATTGTTACATAAGTTGATACAGTAACCTCATTATTATTTCTTAAAATTTTTAATTCAACTTCTTCATCAGCGATTTGTAATAAGGCATTTTGTATATCTTTAGAATCTTTAGTCTCAATACCATCAATTGATAAGATAACATCCCCTGCAAGTAGATCACTGTTAAATGATTCTGCAATTTTATTATCATTTAACGGCTTACCTTGAATAATACCAATTAAGAAAAATATAACAAATGCCATAATAAAGTTCATTAATGGACCAAAAAATAAAACTAAGAATCTTTGCCATATGGTTTTAGATGCAAAACTTGATTCATGTGGTGTAATTTGAATTTCTTTTTTATAGTTATATAAATATCTTGCTGTGCGTTCAACTTGAAATCTTTGTATTGTTCCATCTTCAAGTTTCATTTCAATAAATAAAGGTTTTAAATTTTCACCAAATAAATCAAAATCTAATACTTCACCTGTAAAACTTGTATTCGAGATTGTTCTATCTAAAGTGATTTCTTTAACTAACCCAATTTCATTTAAGTTAATACCAATTTTCGATCCTTTTTTAATATACGCAAAATCACCATTTTCTCCACTCATTGATACATAACCACCAAGTGGAATAACTCTTAATGCATAATATGTGTCCCCTTTTTTCTTTTTAATAATATGTGGACCCATACCAATTGAAAACTCATGTACTAAAATATGTGCTTTTTTCGCAAGTAAAAAATGGCCTAACTCATGAATTGATATAATTGCAGTTAATACTAATAAAAATATAATTATTTCATAAATTAAAGTCATTTCGGATAATACTCCTTTTAAATGTAAGTCATTAATATAAAGATACTTAGGAATAAAATACCAATAAACATAATTGAATCAAAACGGTCTAATATACCGCCATGTCCTGGCATAATATTACCAAAATCTTTAATATGATAGGTGCGTTTAAATTTACTTGCAACCAAGTCACCAATTTGCCCAGCAATTGTTCCAAAGAATGTAATAGGAACAATCACTAAGGCTTGAAGCCATAAGTCTCTGTGTCCAATATCTGTAAAATTATCAAATATTGTAATTAAATAAACCCCCTCTGAATCAGCTGGGTTAAATATGCTTCCTAAAAATCCATTTGGTGTAAAAATATATCCATAAAACATTGCAAACGCTGATGCAATTAATGTTGCAATAACAGATCCTGCAATTGCACCTTCCCAACTTTTTTTAGGAGAAATATTTGGCGCCATCTTATGCTTCCCAAATTTAATACCAAAAATATATGCAAATATATCTGTAACAAATGAAATTAGTGCCACGTAAACAATAAATCGAATACCTAAATAACGTAATAACGTAATTGAAGCAGCACCTAATCCTACATAATAAATAATTGTAAATGCCTTCCCAATGTCAGCACCTGTAAATTCATCAACAAATACCATACAAGCTAATAAAACAAGTGTGACTAATGAAATAACAACAATCGGGTCAATATTTAGTGTAATCAATTGTAATTCATGAGAAATTGTTGGATTAATAGGTTTTAATAATGTTCCTAAATTAATATAAGTTAGCAAGGTTAAGATTAAAATTACAATTTTAATACTTAATTTGATTGGTTTTTCATGTTCATACATAGCTAACATTTCCATTGTTGCAATTACAACCATAGATACTACTAATAATTGAAATATATTAAATACCCAAGGTACGTTAATAATTGTAACTGGTGTTAGTATGAGTGCTAATATTAAAGCAGTAATTACTCTTTGCTTCATTGTTTTAAGCCTCCAAAGCGTCTGTTGCGTTTAGCATAAGATTTCATAGCCTTATTAAATTCTTTTTTTGTAAATTCAGGCCAATGTTTTTTTGTAAAATAGAATTCTGCATAAGCAATTTGCCAAAGTAGAAAATTTGAAATTCTTAATTCACCACTTGTTCTAATAAGTAAATCAACTGGTTCTTTAACCATTAAATTTTTATAAACTTCTTCAACTGTAAATTCTTTAACCGCTTTAAAGGCTGTTAGTAATTCATCATATGACCCATAATCAAAACAGATATTAAGTACCATACCTTGATGATCCTTTGTCACATCTTCGAGTAATCGTATAGCATTTAATAGTTTTTCTGGAATTCTATCTTTTCTACCTTGAATAAGAATTTTGATATCTGATTTTTTAAACTTTTCAATGTTTTCCATAATCATTTGAGCTGGTTTTGTCATTAAATAATCGACTTCTTCTTTAGGACGTTTCCAGTTTTCTGTAGAAAATGCATAAACTGTAAGCATCTTTATACCAACTTGATTGGCATATTGAGCAATTGTAACAAGATTTTGGCCACCTTGATAATGTCCAGCCTGTCTTGGTAGTAATCGTTTTTTGGCCCAACGACCATTACCATCAAGAATTATTGCTACATGTCTGGGTAATTTTTCTTTTTCCACGATAAAATCTCCTCTTGCTACTTATTATAACAAAATTATAAAGAATAAACCCATCCGTATGGTTCTTTTATATCACCATATTGTATACTTTGTAATAAATTATATAATTTGTGTAAAATTACGTAAGAATCAAATTGATACGTATGACCATCATGATAAACTTCTTTAATTGGTGTGATGACAGCTGCTGTACCACATGCACCAAGTTCATCAAATAATTCTAATTCGTTTATCTTAATTGAACGCTTTTTAACCTTTAGATTTAAATAGTCTTTTGCTAAAATTTGAAGGGATTGATTTGTTATCGATGGTAATATAGAGTTAGATTGCGGTGTGATCATTTCATTTCCTTTTATACCAATGATATTAGTCGCACCAGTTTCATCAATTTTTGAATGCGTTTTAGGATCTAAATATAAACAATCATCAAATCCATCTTTAGTAGCTAACTTTTTAGGATATAAACTTGCTGCATAATTCGCACCAACTTTTACATGACCCAATCCATTAGGTGCTGCTCTATCATAACTTGTTGTTGTTAATCTAATTGGTTGAAACCCATCCTTAAAATAACTTCCAACAGGTGTTGCAACAATACCAAATAAAAAAGTTTCACTTGAACGGACACCTAACACACTTTCTGTTCCAATAATAAATGGTCGAATATATAAAGCTCCTTTAGATTCGTATGATGGTACTAAGTCTCTATTAGCATCTACCACTTTTAAAATAGCATCTAAAAAATATGATTTTGTCATTCTTGGTATGAGTAATCGCTCTGATGAAGTCATAAATCTTTCATAGTTTGCATCAGGTCTAAATAAAAGAATTCGATTATCTTTTGAGCGATAAGCCTTTAATCCTTCGAATATTGATTGACCGTATTGAATTGCACTTGATAAAACACTAAGTTCGATTGAGATTGAATTACTTAAAATACCTTCTTGCCAACTTCCATTTTCATATTTTGAATAAAAAACTTTGTTTGTACCGTGATACTTAAATCCTTGAACCATAATAATCACCTCTTTAATTTAGGTCATTATATCATGATTCATAAAAAAACCTGGGTTGTAAACCCAGGTATATAATTTATAGTTCGTCAGTTAAAACTGGATGACCATAAATTGCTATAGTAATAAGATCAACTAAAAATAACCCTACTTTTTCAAAAATAATCCAAACAATACCAAGAATAATTAATCCAGAATTATTTTTTTCAATACCTTTAATAAGTCGATAAATACCCCAAACCATATCTAAAAACGGTAATGCAAAAATAATCTAACCCATAATGGAAGATTATCCATCCATTTGATAAATTCCATAATTTTTCACCCTTATCTAAATTGAAAACCATCATTTGATGGTTTTCTTTTCTTACGCTAAAATGCTAATTCTATTAGTTAAAATGATTGTAATGATATCAATTATCCAAAAGATTGGTATTAATGCAATGATACCAAAAATAATTAACATTGCATCGCCTTTTTCAATACCTTTTATAATTCTATATGCTGGTGAAATAATATATCCAAAGAAAATTTGGAGGATTAATTTCACAAGCATTGTCAATTTATCATACCCTTTTGTCATTCGAATTTTTCTCCTTTTTCTTTATTATAACAAAAAAGAACATCAATGTAAAAATTGATGTCCTTTATCTTATATTGTTAATAATTCGTCTGATTTTTCTTTAGTTAATTCTTCAACTTTTTTAACATATTTATCAGTTAAAACTTGAATATCATCTAAATATCCTTTTTCGATATCTTCAGCTAATCCAAGTTTTTTCATTTGGTCATTAGCATCACGACGAATATTACGAATAGCAACTTTTCCGTTTTCAGAGAATTTTTCAACTTCTTTAACGAGTTGTCTTCTTCTTTCTTCAGTTAATGCAGGTAACATTAAGCGAATACCTACACCATCATTACGTGGTGGTAAGCCTAAGTCTGATGCATTAATTGCTTGTTCAATGTCCTTTAAAATAGATTTATCAAAAGGTTTGATGTAAAGTTGTTGAGCCTCAGGAACTGAAATGCTAGCAACTTGTTTTAATGGTGTTGGAGTTCCATAATATTCAACCACAATTCGATCTAAAAGATTTGGGTTTGCACGACCTGTACGAATAGTTGCAAACTCACGTTGTAAAGATTGAACTGACTTCTCCATCTTTTCTTCAAACTCTAACATTAGCATATCTGCTTGTTCGATCATAATTCACACTCCATTGGTTACAATCGTTCCGATTGCTTCTTTTTTTACTGCTTTAATCATGTTTCCTTCTTTATTCATATCAAATACTAAGATATCAATGTTGTTGTCTTTACATAATGAAGCAGCTGTAGAATCCATGATTTGAAGATTCTTTTCTAAAACTTGTTGATGAGATAATGTGTCATATTTAACAGCATCTTTATAGATGTTTGGATCTTTATCATAAACACCATCTACACCATTTTTAGCCATTAATATTACGTCACAATTTAATTCGGCAGCTCTTAATGCTGCAGTTGTGTCAGTTGAGAAATAAGGAGAACCTGTTCCACCAGCTAAAATAATAACTCTACCTTTTTCAAAGTGTCTTAAAGCTCTTCTACGTATATAAGGTTCTGCAACAGCTGAGGTTGGTAATGCTGACATTACACGTGTGGCAACATTATGTCCTTCTAATGCATCTTGTAATGCTAAAGAGTTCATAATTGTACCAAGCATCCCCATATAGTCTGCTTGAGCTCTATCCATGCCTAGTTCTTCACCAGTTTTACCACGCCAGAGATTTCCAGCACCTACAACAACAGCAACTTCAACACCTAAATCTCTCATTTTTTTAATTTCAAGCGCTATGCCTTTAACGGTTTGTGGATCAATTCCATAAACACCATGACCTTTAAGAGCTTCACCTGAAAGTTTGAGTATAACGCGCTGATACATCACGAATTCCCCCAATTTTGGTTAAATTTTAGCTTGCGCTCTTACTTCTTCTGCGAAATCTACGACTTGTTTTTCGATACCTTCTCCAACTTCTAAACGAACGAAGTTAACGATTTCATTATTATGTTGTTTTAAGTAATCTTGAACTTTTAATGCTGGGTCTTTAACAAAACCTTGTTCTAATAATACGAATTCTTGTAATGTTTTGTTTAAGCGACCATTTATAATACCTTCTAATACTTTTTCAGGTTTGCTTGATAATGCTGGATCTTGAGCAACTTGTTCTTTAATGATACGAGTTTCAGTTTCAATTGTTTCATGGTCAACAGATGCTCTATCTAAGAATCTAGGGTTGAACATACATACATGCATTGCAAGATCTTTAGATACTTCTGCATCTTCTTTCTTAACAATTGTTAAAACTGAAATCTTACCACCCATGTGTTTGTATGAACCAAAGCTTTCGCTTGCATCTTTAGTCACTGATACAACTCTTCTTAAAGTGATTTTTTCACCAATTTTAGCTGTAGCTTGAAGTAATTGTTGTTCAATTGTGTCACCATTTGCATCTTTAATTTGAAGTGCTTCTTCAACTGATTTTGCATCTGATTTAATTAATTGTTGACCGATACTCTTTAATAAGTTTAAGAATAATTCATTTTTAGCAACAAAGTCAGTTTCTGAATTTAGTTCAAATAAAACTGCTTTATTTCCTTCAATAATTACATCTGTTAACCCTTCACTAGCAATTCTATCTGCTTTCTTAGCAGCTTTAGCAATACCTTTTTCTCTTAAGTATTCAATTGCTTTTTCGATGTTTCCATCATTTTCTTCTAGCGCTTTTTTACAATCTAACATACCTGCGCCTGTTCTGTCTCTTAGTTCTTTGACCATTGCAGCAGTAATAACCATATTTAGATACTCTCCTTTACATTTATCAATATCATTATACTATATAAAACGTCTTTTTTTCAAAATAAAGGGATGAAAACATTCATCCCCTTTTTACATTAGCGGCTTAAAGCTTCAATTAATTCTGCTTTTCTCATTGTTGAATAATTAGCAACACCTTTAGCTTTTGCTAATTCTCTTAATTCAGCAACTTTTAATGAACTTAAATCAACTGATTCTTCTTTTTTAGGTTCTTCTACTTTAACTTCTTCAGTCTTAGTTTCAGCTTTCTTTTCTTCTTTAGCTTTTTTAGGCTCTCTAGCTTCTTTTTGTGCTTTAGGGGCTTTCTTTGGTTGTTCTTCTTTTTCATCGATTGAAACTTCTTCATCTTCGAATTTTTCAACAACGCCACCTTGAGCTTCGATAGCTGCATTAGCCATAGCCCATGTAATTAATTTAACAGCACGAATTGCATCATCGTTTGCAGGGATAACATAATCAACCATTTCAGGGTCACAGTTAGTATCAACGATACCTACAACTGTAATACCTAATTTTTTAGCTTCTGCAACTGCGATTTGTTCTGTTTTAGGGTCAACAACGAAAATTGCTTGTGGTAATCTTTGCATATCTTTGATACCACCTAAGAATTTTTCAAGTCTTTCTCTAGTTTTGATTAATTTAGCAACTTCTTTTTTAGGTAATAAATCCCATTTACCTGATTCTTGATCAGCATATAAATCGTGTAATAATTTAATACGTCTTCTAATTGTCTTGAAGTTTGTTAATGTACCACCTAACCATCTGTGATCAACATAGTATTGACCTGAACGGATAGCTTCTTCTTTAACAGCATCTTGTGCTTGTTTTTTAGTACCTACAAATAAAATTTTTCCACCGTCTTTAACGATGTTGTATAAAGCATTGTATGCTTCCTCAATTTTTTGAGCTGTAATCTTCAAGTCGATGATATGAATATCTTTACGAGCTGTGAAGATGTATGGTGCCATTTTTGGATTCCATCTTCTAGTTTGGTGACCGAAATGAACACCTGATTCTAATAATTGTTTCATTGAAACTACTGCCATAATTAAATTCCTCCATTTTTTGTTTTTTTCCTCTGTGCAACTTCACTTTCACCACTAGATAACTAGCACTTGGCAAAAGAAACATTACACATGTGTTTTTTGCAGCCAATTAAATATAACATAAAGTTATATATTTTGCAACAATTATATTAATTTTTACCAGAAATATATGTTTTTACTTCATCAATGTGAATTGCAAAATTATAAAGTTGTAAGTCTGTTTCTTCATCATACATTGGGTATGAATATGCGTTAATTCCAATTAATTCACCATAGATATTAATTAATGCACCGCCTGAGTTACCCGGGTTAATTGGTGCCGTATGCATAATGACATCAGCATCAAATTGATAATCATCCCAGTCGTTTCGTTTAGCGTATGAAACAATACCAAATGTTACGATATCTTCAAACCATACTGGTGAACCAATTGCATATACCATATCACCTTTTTGAATTTTAGAACCATCTGCCATTGGTATAACAGGTAAATCATCGGTTGTTGTAAATTTTAAAATCGCTAAATCTTTTACTGCGGTTTCTGCAACCTTAGTAATACCTGTATAGCTCTTGCGATTTTCACCATCAAATACAGTGATTTTAAAGTTTGAACCTGTTGATCCATACGTTACGTGTTCATTTGTTAATACATAATATGTATTGCCTTCTTTGCGGTAAATAACACCAGATCCACCTGAACCTTCTTCAGAACCAGAAACAATATCAATCATAACTACACTTTTATTTGCTTGTTTTATTAATTCAATTTGTGCTTGATTGACTAAAGAAATAATTTCTTTTGCAGTTAATGATCCAGTATTTCCTAATAAAGATTTTATAAAATCTATATTTTCAGTAAACCACGTTTCTAAATCTTCGCTTGATAAATCTGTATCATTTTTAATCCATTTTGCATATAATGTTAGATTTGTTGCAGCACCTGAATTAAATCCCATTGGATATTTATATTCTTTATCTAAATACCATCCACCAAAAATAAATCCTTCTTTTGTTGGATCTTCTGATGGTAAGAAATATTCAAATGCATTAACTTCTTGTGTAAATAAAAATTCATTTTCAGATACATACGTAATTTGTACTTTTTTTAAATTTGAGTCTTGGCAAGCCACTAAAAATAAACTTAAGCTTGCAAATAATGTTAATAATATCTTTTTCATTTTTTTATCCCCTTAATTGGAACTTCCAAATCCACCTTTTCTTAATTTTTTTGCACTATCATTATCAGTTAAACCATATTTTTGGAAAATACCTTGTGCAATACGTTCACCTTTTTTAATCACTTGCACTTCAGTTCCAAAATTATAAATTGGAATCATTATATGTCCTTCATTCTCAGCATTATTATAATAATCTTTATCAACAACACCTACATTATTTGACATTGTTAATCTTCTTTTAATTCCTAAACTTGATCTTGGATATACAAATAAAGCCTCATCTTCGGGCATATCTGCCTTTAACCCCGTTGGAACTAGCTTTATTTCACCTGGATTAATTGTGATATCTTCAGCAGACGCCAAATCATATCCAGCACTATATTTTGTAGCTCGTTCTGGTATTTTTATATCTTTATCCAAATAACTTTGAATCACTTCAAATTTTCTCATCTTCTAAACCTCTTAATAAATATTTTAATACCGCATTTTCTCTTGGTAAAACAGTTTTCATACCTTTATTTCTTGGTGCTTCTTTGATTGTTTTTTCATTAACTAAAATGGCTTCTTTAATTTCAATCCAAGTTGGTATGACACCGTGTTCATATTCTCGTGATTCTAATTTTTGCTCACCTAATTGGTCAATTTTACATGTGAAATAAAATGATGTTTGATGGTAAACATGATTTGAACCACTCACACCATATCGTTTTTCTTCAACAAACCCAATAGGTGAAATATTATAAACTTTTTTAGCACCTAATTCTTCTTCTAATTCTCTTTTTAGAGCATCTTCTAAAGTTTCATTATCTTTAACACCACCACCTGGAAATGTATAATCTTTAAAAAGCGGTGAATATACCATTAGAACTTTATTACCTTGTTGGATAACCCCTCGAACAGTTACTCTTTTTTTATGTATTTCTTGGTTTTCTAAACCTTCTTCAATAATCATATCACTTATTTTTTTCATGTTGAATCATCCTTGGATGTGTTTTTGAATATTTCTCTTTAACAACTTCACTTGAAACATGTGTATATATTTGAGTTGATTTTAGATGTGCATGCCCTAATAACTCTTGAACAACTCTTAAATCTGCACCATGATTTAAAAGTGTTGTTGCAAAGGCGTGTCTTAACATATGTGGATGAATTTTAAATGTTTCTCCACTTTTTGTAATAATATCATTTAAAATCACTCTTAATCCACGTTCTGTTAAAGGCGTCCCTTTATAATTAATAAATAATTTTTTCTCATTTGTATTCGTGCCTTTTGCTAGTAATGTTGCACGTGTATATGTTAGATAAAATTTTAACTGTTCAACTAAATTTTGATGTAAAGGTACATATCGATCTTTGCCACCTTTACCATGTATTTTTAATTGTTCATTCGATATATATACATCAGATATCGTTAATCCAATTAATTCAGATGCACGTAATCCACAGCTATACAACAAATCTAATATTAAATAATTCCTTACACCTAGTGGTTTTGTGCGATCAATTGATTCAAATAAATAATTAATTTCTTCATCTTGAATCACTTGAGGTAATCGTTTTGGTACTTTCGGTGTTTTTACAAACTGAAAAATATTGATATCTATCAAATTTTTAGATTGTAAATATGAATAAAAGTTTTTTAATGCTGAAATTTTTCTTGCAATTGAAGTTTTTGTAAAGTTTTGGTTATCCAAATATGAAATATAGTTACGTGCTAAACGTTCACGCGTAGCACCTAATAAACTATCTGCTAAACCTTCTGTTTTTAAAAACTGTTCAAATTGCTCAACATCATTTAGATAACTTATGACCGTATCTTCACTATAATTCATTTCAATCATTAAATAATCTTTATATAACACCAAAACATCCATTATAGATTTTCCTTTATATAATTTTGAATCGCTTCAATGGCTCTATCGTGATATATTTTTTTACGTTCTTGTTTTTTAGCTTTAACTTCTTCTAATAGTCCGAAATTTGCATTCATTGGGACAAATTGATGATGATAATGAGATATATATTGACTCATAGCGCCCATCATTGAATGAACTGGTAAAGGTTTAACTGCGTTTGTTTTAATATAGTGATACATGTTAATTGCAGCATTAATACCCGAAGCTGCACTTTCAACGTAACCTTCAACACCTGAGATTTGGCCTGCGAAAAACCAATTTGGTATATTTTTCACTTGAAATGCTTGATTAAGATAATCAGGACTGTTTAAATATGTGTTACGATGTATCACTCCGTATCTTAAAATCTCGGCATTTTCTAATCCCGGAATCATTTGTATAACGCGTTTTTGATCGCCCCATTTTAAACTTGTTTGAAAACCTACAATGTTGTACATTGTTTTATTCAAATCATCTTGACGAAGTTGAACAACAGCATATGGTAATGTACCGTCTGCTTTTTCCAACCCAACCGGTTTTAATGGTCCAAATCTTAATGTTTCATAACCTCTTGCAGCCATCACTTCAACAGGCATACATCCTTCAAACACATTATTTTCAAAATCTTTTGGAACAACTTTTTCAGCAGTCATTAATGCCTCATAAAATCTATCATATTCTTCTTTGTTCATAGGACAGTTAATATATGAAGCTTCACCTTTATCATAGCGACTCTTTAAGTAACATATATCCATGTTAATTGACTCTGCACTAAGTATTGGTGCAACCGCATCAAAAAAATGTAATGATTCACTATGTAATTTATTTCTAATAAATTCACTTAAAGGTTCACTGGCAAGTGGACCTGCAGCAATAATTGTTAATTCATCTTCATTAAGTTCTTTGACTTCTTCACGAATAACTTCAATATTTGGATGATTCATAATTTTTTCTGTTATATAGCCTGAAAAACGGTCTCTATCAACCGCTAAACTGCTCCCTGCCGGAACTTCAGCTTGGATTGCACTTTCCATAACAAGTGAACCAAACATCCTCATCTCTTCTTTTAATAATCCAACAGCATTATATGGATCATTTGATCTTAAAGAATTTGAACATACTAACTCTGCAAATTGTTCTGTAACATGTGCAGGTGTTTTTTTAATTGGTCTCATTTCATATAATTTGACCTTTATACCGCGGTTAGCTAGAAACCATGCTGCCTCACTACCAGCTAAACCGCCTCCAATAATTTTTACCATTCTCTTCACCAGTTTTTATTATACCATGTATAACGAAGCTTCCTGCTAAAATAAAATTCAAAATACTCATGTTATAATGATGGTGTAAAAGGGGGATAGATAAACTTGAAAAAGTTATATTTTGGGGAAATTCTTGGTACATTCGCATTGATATTTATTGGATGTACAGTTGCAGTACTAAGCGGTAATTTATTAACAACCGCATTAGCATTTGGTACTACAGTTGTTGTAATGAGTTATACGATTGGTCATTTATCAGGAAGTCATTTTAATCCTGTAGTTAGTTTAGCAATGGCTGTAAAGAAAAAAATAACATGGAATGAGTTTTTACATTACATCCTTGCTCAATTTGTTGGGGGAATTTTTGGTATATTAGCTGTATATGTCATAACCCATGATCGAAATAGTCTCGGATCTAATCAAGTGAGCGCTTTGAGTTCATCAGAGTCTATCTCAATATTTATTGGTTTATTCACTGAGATTCTTGTAACATTTTTCTTTATTTTTGTAATATTAATGGTTCAAAGTAAACAGGAATTAGAAAAGTTCGCAGGATTAATTATTGGGATTACTTTATCACTTTTAATTTTAGTTGCAGGTCCAGTAACAAATGCTTCTTTAAATCCAATTCGTTCTCTTGCTCCTGCATTAATCGAATTTGGTAAACCTTTAGAACAACTTTGGATATTCATTTTAGGTCCAACAGTTGGAAGCTTACTTGCTGTATTTGTATATAATTTTGTTCCACAAGATGAGTCTTAAATGAAAGAAAAGGTTAACGTGAGTTAACCTTTTTTGTTTTGTATGTTTTAATTGTAAAATCTAAATACATCGGTTCTAATCTTAAATTAATTTGATAAACAATAAATGATAGAATAAACGTATTTACTGGAATTAATCCCACTTTAACTAATGTTGTCCAAAATAAAACTTCTCCTTCAGCAAATCCATAAGCTAAAATTGCAAGAGAATTACTAATTGTTGCAAGTAAATGAGCAATTAATACTGTGACTAACATCATATAGAATGATTTAAAATTTTTGTTGATAATACCTGGCAAAAATCCCCACCATATAGCTGCTATTACAAACAATGGTAAATAGGCATCACCAGCTGCTAATACTGCTAAAAAGTCCGCTGTTATAGCCATTAAAACGCCATAAATTGGTCCTAATAACATGCTACCTATGATTAAAGGCATTGCATAAAAAGGAAGTCCAAATATATTTTTCATATCCGCTGGGACAAATTGCTTAAATAAAACATCAATAACAACCGATAATGCTGTTAATGTTGCTGCAAGTGTTAATCTTCTTATTTGTTTATGCATTTTATCACATCCTTTTTATATTTACTTTGACCAATCAATTGGTTTAACATTGTTTCTGATTAAGTACTCGTTTGCACGACTAAATGGTTTTGAATTAAAAAAATCTACTCTTGCAGAAAATGGTGATGGATGTGAAGATTCTATGACAAAATGTTTTTCATTATTAATCAAATTTTTATAACTTTTAGCATTATTTCCCCAAAGAATGAAACAAATTGGTTGATCTAATTTATCTAAAAATGAAATTACATGTTCTGTAAATATTTCCCATCCAATACCTTTGTGTGAGTTTGGTTTATCTTTAATAACAGTAAGTTGAGTATTTAATAATAAAACCCCTTCTTTTGCCCATGAAGTTAAATTATTATTTGTTCTTATAATATCTAAATCATTTTTTAATTCAATAAAAATGTTTTGAAGTGATGGTGGACGTTTATCAACAAGCACACTAAAAGCTAATCCATGTGCTTCATTTTCGCCATGATATGGATCTTGACCTAAAATGACAACTTTGACATTTTCAATAGGCGTTAATCGAAATGCTTCAAACCATTTATCTTTTGGAGGATACACTGTTTGACTTTGCATATCATAATATATTTTATTCATCATACCTTCAAAGTATGATTGCTTACTTTCTTTTTCAATAAATTGATACCAATTCATTTTTATCATCCTTAAGGTAAAATAAACCAAAGTTTACCAATAATATCATTAATTGTTACGTGATATTCTTCATTATCATTCATCTTAAAATGATCATAAATTCTATCTTCTTTATTTTTTTCAAATTCTCGATGTGGATATGTAATGACATATCCTTCTTCAGTAATATGAGAAAAATGATGTGTAACTATCTTTCTTTGATAAGAACCATTAACATAGATATATGTTTCAAATAATATGACATCACCATCTTTTAATTCATATGGATTTAATACTTTATATGCAACGATAACATCTTCTGTCATAATCATTGGTTCCATTGAACCACTTGCAACCTTATACCAACCAAAACCTAAATATTTAGTTGTTTTTCCTGGCATAGCTAAAGATATAATTATAAATAAACTCAAATATAACACAACGACTGCATATATGGTATTCAGAATGATTTTAAATGTTTTTTTCATATTGTCTCCATTGTTTATAATCTAACTAATAGTTTACCATAAAACATGCACTTAATCGAAAAAAAATACAGGCTTTATAAAAAGCCTGTATCGATTTAATTAAATTCAGCTTACTTAATTAATTTAGCGAATTTTTCCATAGTTCTTACTAATTGTGCAGTATATGACATTTCGTTATCATACCATGACATAACTTTAACGAACTTAGGATTTGTTTTTAAGATTTGAGTTGTATTTGCATCAAAGATTGAACCATAATGTGTTCCGATTACGTCTGCTGAAACAATTGGATCTTCTGTGTATAATAATGTTTCGTTAGCAGCTTTTTTGAATGCAGCATTAACTTCTTCAACAGTAACTTCTTTTTGTAATTCTACTGTTAAGTCGATGATTGAACCTGTAATAGTTGGAACACGTAAAGCTGTACCATCTAATTTTCCTTTTAATTCAGGCAATACTAAACCGATTGCTTTAGCAGCACCAGTTGATGAAGGGATGATTGATGCAGCAGCTGCACGTCCTCTTCTTGAGTAAATACCTTTCTTATGTGGTTGGTCCATTAATGATTGATCGTTTGTGTAAGCATGAACTGTTGTCATGAACCCTTGAACGATACCGAAGTTTTCATGTAATACTTTAGCAACTGGAGCTAAAGCGTTTGTTGTACATGAAGCACCTGAAATGATTGTTTCAGAACCGTCTAAAACATTATCGTTAACATTGAAAACGATAGTCTTAATATCATCACCTGTTGCAGGAGCTGAAATAACTACTTTCTTAGCACCAGCTGTGATGTGAGCTTGAGCTTTTTCAGCTGAAGTGAATAATCCTGTTGATTCTAATACAACATCAACACCAAGTTGTCCCCATGGTAATGTTGCAGGATCTTTTTGAGCATAAATAGTAATTTCTTTACCATCAACTACTAATTTATCTCCGTTGAATGATACATCGTGACCTTTAAAACCACCTTGTGCTGTATCATACTTTAAAAGGTATGCTAATGATTCAGCATCAGTTAAGTCGTTAATTGCCACGATATCAAATGTAGGATTTCCCCACATTAATCTGAATGCGAGTCTTCCGATACGACCAAATCCGTTAATTGCTACTTTAATAGCCATATTTGTTTCCTCCTCGATTATATTTGGTTTTCTTCCATTACTATTTTATCACATCAATTATAAATTGAAAGAGAAAATGTAAGTGTAAACGTTTACGAGACAATTATTGCTCAAACAGTTTGAAATTGTGGTGTTTGTGATATAATCTTTAAAGAGGTATATGATATGAATCATAATGCAATGAATAAGAATATTGAAATTGAATTCAAAACAAGAATCTCCGAAGAAACTTACCACAAATTACTTTCTGATTTTGATTTAGAGAATAATGTTTTCAAGCAAACAAATTATTATTTTGATACTGACAACTTAGATTTAAATCAAAGAAAAACAGTATTAAGAATTCGTTCAAAAGGTCCTCATAGTTTTAAACTTACTTTAAAAAGTCAACATGAACAAGAAGCATATGAGTTTCATGTTTTCCTAACAAAAGATGAAGCAGAACATATGATTAAACATGGTTTTAACACAAAAGATTATTTTGAAGAATTCGATTACTTTGTTACATTTAAAACTTCTTTAGACAATTATCGAGCTAAAACACCTTATGAACGTGGTACATTATTCTTTGATTTATGTGAGTATTGTGGTCAAAGGGACTATGAAATTGAGTATGAAGTAGATCACTATGAAGAGGGATTAAAAGTTTGGTATGAGTTTTTACAAAAAAATCATATTACTCAAACGCCAACACTTAGAAAATCTGAACGTGCACTTATGTGTATTTTAAACAAATAGGCTCTATGCCTATTTTTTTTACAAAAAAATAGTCCATAAGGACTATTCTTCATCTTCTTCTGAAATTTCGCCATCTTCAATGGCTTTAAAATATCGATTTAATGTTTCTTGATAATGCGCAAAATCTTCTTCTGAATTCTCACGCATAATCATTTCTCTTAATTTTTTTGGAATAAACACTCGAATTTCTTCATCGTTATAACCAACTTGCATTCTCTTTGAATCCACAATAATTGGTCTTTTTAATACAGATGGGTTTTGAATAATAAAGTTTTTTAATTCGGAAACAGACATATCTTCAACATCTAATTCTTCTTCTTTGAAGACTTTTGAGCGTGTTGAAATAATGTCATCAAAACCATTTTCTGCATGTTTTAACATTAACTCAATGTCTTCTTCTGTAATACGATGATTGAAAAGATTTTTCTCTTCGTATGGGACTTTATGCTCATCTAGCCATTTTTTAGCTTTACGACATGAAGAACAGCTGGGTGTCGTATAAATTGTGATCATAACATGTCTACCCCCTCTTAAAAAACAATAACCCTTGCGGGATTTATTGTCCATTTTTATTATACCGTTTTGTCAAATGATTTACAATAGAACATTAAAAATTGCATAATTTTGATGTAATGAAAACGTATTCATTTAAAGAATATGGTATGTTTTACCCTTTTTTCTTTTCAATTTACCAATTTGTTGTTATAATAATTACAATTTATAGTAAGAGAGGGATTTAATTATGTCTAAATGGAACTTAAATGTATTTTATGAATCTGATGAGGCATGGGAAAAAGACTTCGAACTATTTAAATCACGCATTGATACTTTTGAAACTTTCAAAGGTAAATTAGGTGATTTTGATACTTTTAAAGCCTACCATGTATTCGATGAAGAGACAACCAACTTACTTTATAAACTCTATCCATATGCAAGTCTTTCTAGTGACTTAAACTTAAAAAACACTGAAAACATGAGTAGAAAACAAAAATTACTTCTTGCATTAAATGAGTTATCAAGTAAAACAAGTTACATCGCACCTGAAATTTTATCACTTGGAGAAGCTAAGGTTTTTGATTTTTTAGAAAAAGATGAACTTTTAAAACCTTATAAATTCCCATATGAAAAATTATTTAGAAATCAATCACACGTTTTATCTGAAGATAAAGAAAAATTATTATCAAATTTTGGTGTCATTCGTTCAATTCCAACAAATCTTTATCAATCATTAGCTGTTATTGATCGTCAAGATGAAAAAGTCACATTATCAGACGGTAAAGAAGTATTAGTTACACAAGCTCAATTTAGAGCTTTACTTGAGGAAGCTAAAACCGCTCAAGATCGTGAATTAATCTTTAAAACTTTATATAAACGTTATGCAGAAAATAAGAGTGCATTTGCTAATACATATAACTTAGTATTACAACAATTAAGTGCTCATTGTAAAAATAGAAATTATGAATCTGCATTAGATGCTGCATTATTTGGAAACAATATTCCAACAAGTGTTTATACAAACTTAATGGAAGTTGCATATGAAAATACAGAACCATTAAAACGTTATATTGAAATCCGCAAAAAAGCTTTAGGTCTAAAAGAATATCATACATATGATCGCTTTATTCCTTTAGCGAAAAGCGATAAAAAATATCCTTATGAAGAAGCTAAACAATTATTCTTAGAATCAATTGCTTCTTTCCCAGAAGAATTTAAGAAAAATCAATATCGTGCAGTTGAAGATGGATTTGTTGATGCATATCCACAAGATGGAAAACGTACAGGAGCATATTCATCAAGTTTTTATGGACATCATCCGTTTATCCTATTAAACCATAACGATACATTAGACTCAGTGTTTACACTTGCTCATGAAGCTGGTCATAGCGCTCATTCAATTTTCTCAGATGAAGCTCAACCAATGGCTATTTCAGATTACACAATTTTCGTAGCTGAAATTGCTTCTACTTTCAATGAACATGCATTACTCGATCATTTAGTTAAAAAAGCTAAGACTAAAGAAGAAAAAATTGTATTATTAACAACTGCAATTGATAACATTCATTCAACCTTCTACCGTCAAACATTATTTGCAACATATGAATATGAAGCAAATAAATTAGTTCAAGAAGGAAAACCAATTAATGATCAAGCATTATCTCAAATCATGATTGATTTATATCAACATTATTATGGTTTAGACATAACCAAAGAACCTGGTAAGCAATATGTATGGGCGTATATTCCACACTTATTCCAAACACCATTTTATGTTTATCAATATGCAACATCATTTAGTGCTTCATTAAAAATTTATGACAACGTTAAGAACAATCAAAAAGATGCCTTCGATAACTACATTAAGATGTTAAAATTAGGTGGTTCAATGTATCCAGTCGATCAAGCTAAAGTGGCTGGAGCCGATTTAACAAATAAGGACACATTCTTAGCTGTTGTTAAACGTATGAATGAATTACTTGATCAATTAGAAGATGTATTAAAGTAATTCCTTGCATAATTTATATGAATCCACTATAATAATGAGTGAAACGTTGATAAGGAAATAGTAACTAAAACTTCTATTAAGAGAGACTTACTGGTTGGTGAAAAGTAAGAATAGAACTTAGTGAATGGGCCCTTTGAGTTTCATAAGTTCATCAAAAGCGCTATAGAGTTTTCTATAGAATTAAGGTGGCACCGCGGATTAATTAAAATTCGTCCTTAACTTTGTTTATCAAAGTTAGGGACTTTTTATTTTCAAGAAAGGATGATTTTATGCGATTAGTTTCAGGAATTAAACCAACAGGGGATTTAACATTAGGTAATTACATTGGTGCAATTAAACAATTTGTAAATCTTCAAAATGAATTAAAGGATGCTGAGTTTTTTATTTTCGTTGCAGATCTACACGCCATAACAACCCCACAAGATAAACAACAATTAAAGAAGCGTGTTCGTGATATTGCAGCGATGTATATCGCATGCGGTCTTGATCCAAATCGTGTAAATCTTTTTATTCAATCTGAGGTTTTAGAACATCCATTATTAGGTTACATTATGGAATCTACTGCTTATATTGGTGAAATGGAACGTATGACACAATATAAAGAGAAAAAACAAAAACAACTCAAAGATGGTGTTCGTACATCGCTTTTAACTTATCCTGCATTAATGGCTGCAGATATCTTACTTTATGATGCAGATATCGTTCCTGTTGGTGATGACCAAGTTCAACACTTAGAACTTACACGTACATTAGCAGAAAGATTTAATTCACTATATGGTGAGACATTTGTTGTTCCAAAAGCTTATACTCCAAAAGTTGGTGCTCGTATTAAATCTTTACAAGAACCCACTAAGAAAATGAGTAAATCTGAAAGCGAGTCTGAAAAAGCTTATATTCTTTTATTAGATAACATCAATCAAATTAAAAATAAGATTCGAAGTGCTGTTACAGATAATGAAGCTAAAATTTATTTTGATGAAAAAAATAAACCAGGTATATCAAATCTATTAACAATTTATGCAAGTTTAACTGATTCATCTATTGAAGATATCGTCAAAAAATATGAAAATGAAACAAGTTATCAAAAATTTAAAGAGGATTTAGCAGAAATTGTTGGATCAACTATTGAAAAAATCCAAACACGTTATTATGAACTCATTAAATCAAATGAACTCGATGAAATTCTTAATCAAGGTCGTGAAAAGGCTCAATTTATTGCAAAAAGAAAAATGACTAAAGTTCTAAATCGTATAGGACTTTTACGTCAAAAATAATATTTCTTCCCTTCTTAAAAGGTACCTATTTGGAGTTAGGTACCTTTTTTTATATAAACAAATAAAAAGCACTTATTTAAAAGTGCTTTAATCAATTTTTAATTCATATGATGAAATTGGATATTGTGTTTCTCCATCAACTTGTAAGTACGAACCTTCACTTAATTCTACTTTAATACGTTTACCATTAAAGATTTTAACATATGGTTTTAAAAAGCGATGCCAACCTATATAAATTGTTGGAAACATGATAAGTAATAACCACTTCGGTATATCTTTTACAACAACTAATTGTAACATTTGATCTTCTCTTTTTTTCTTAGGGGCAATCTTCATGCCGCCACCAAAATAAGATGAATACATCGATGATACGAAATATACTTTATTGTATGTCATTTCGTTTCCATCAATTATGACTTTAACCTTTTGTGGTTTAAATTGGAAAAATGATTTCACAGAATTTTTAAAATAGTTTGATTTATTTTTTAATGCTTTAGATTCATTAACTCGATAAGCTACTAGTCCATCTAAACCAATACCAGCACCATTTAAAACTTTGCGTGTTTCATGTTCTAAAGTTAGAATTGGTAAATTCATTAAATAAGATTTTACATCGACCAACTTTGTTTTGGATTTAATACTTCTTAAAAAGTCATTACCAGATCCTGCTTTATACATGAATATTTGAGGTACAACTTCTTGAATATCAATTGAATTGATGATGCGGTGCATTGTACCATCACCACCGAGAATAATCATCCTGTCAGTTTCTTTATAGTTTGAAAGAAAGGCATGAACGTTTTCGATTTGAAGTAGGTCAACAACCTTTACTTCATGCCCTTTCTTTTCTAATTTTTTCTTTAATTTTTCTGCAACCTTAATGTTTTTTCCTCTGCTTGATAAAGGATTATATAAAAGAATGTCCATAAATTTAATCTTTAAGAATTACTAATGCGTACTTCTTTTTTCCTCTTCTTAATATAATATATTTTTCATACATTATTTTAACATCTTTTAATTGAATTTGTGTATCAGTTACGACTTCTCCATTAACAAAAACAGCATTTGCTTGCATAAATTCACGAACTTCACGGTTACTTGATGCTAATTTTGTCTCTTTTAAGGCATCCATCACTAATGTTTCTTTAGATAATTCAACAGTATCTAAAGTTTTTGAAAGCATTAAATATGCATTTTCACTTAAACTTGAAAAATCTCCATTAAAGAGTGCTTCAGTCACAGCTAAAGCTTCTTTTAACTTTTCTTCACCGTGTACAAAACGTACAACTTCTTCTGCTAAACGTTTTTGACCAATTCGTAATTCTGGTTGAGCTTTTGTCTTATCTAATAAATCAACAATTTCATCTTTTTCAAGCAATGTTAATAATTTTAGATAGTTTTCTAAATCATTATCACTTGTATTTAAGAAATATTGATACATTTCATATGGTGTCGTTAGGTTTTCATCAAGCCATAATGCACCACTTTCGCTCTTACCGAACTTTGTCCCATCTGCTTTTAATAATAATGGACTTGATAAGCCAACGGCATCATGTTCACCAACAACTTTTCTCATAAGTTCTAAACCAGATGTAATATTTCCCCATTGGTCAGAACCACCAAATTGAATTTTTACATTTTCATTTTTATAAAGATGTACCCAGTCCATTGACTGTAAAATCATATATGAGAATTCTGTATAACTAATACCTTCTGCTAAGCGCTTTTGAACTGTATCTTTAGCAATCATATATGATACATTAAAATGCTTCCCATAATCTCTTAAAAATGAAATTAAATCTACTTTTGAAATCCAATCATAGTTATTAACAAATTGTGCATCTGGTAATAATTTTCTAATTTGGTTTTCAATTTTTTGTGCGTTTCTCAATGATTCTTCTAACGTTAATAATTTTCTTTCTTGTGTTTCTTTCGGATCTCCAATTAAACCTGTTGCCCCACCAATAAGTACAACTGGTTTATGTCCATGTTTCTCTAAGTACTTCATGCGCATAATTTGAACTAAGTGTCCAACAGTTAATGATTGACCCGTTGGATCATATCCTACATAAAATTTAATTGAGTTTTCATTTAAGTGATTTTTTGCTAAGTCTTCATTGGAGACATCTTTAATCATGCCTCTCCATAATAATGATTCATATAATGTCATCGTTATCATCCTTTCTTATAATAAAAAATCCTTAAGCTTTACAAAAAGCCTAAGGACGAATAAAAATCCGTGGTACCACCTTAGTTCATAGTAAAATACTATGCACTCATTTATTGTCATTCATCTCCATTGGTGTATTTCGGTTTAACATTAACTTCTGGTTTGCACGAACCACCAGATTTCTATCTTAGTTGTTAATCCCTACTTAAGACAACTTCATCGATGGATTAAATTGATTCTCTCTTGAAAATATGATGTGGAAGAATAATTCTTGTATTTTCAACATCTTTTGATTGCATGAGTTTTGTTAGAAGTCTCATTGAAACCGCACCTATATCATACACGGGAATATCAATAGATGTCAAGCCCGGACGAGATAATGCGGCATATCGTGTGTTTTGGAAACCTGCTACTTTTAAATTTTGAGGTACAACTTTACCATTATTGATTGCAATATTTAAGAAAGATACCGCAATAGAATCTCTGACTGCAATTGCACCATCAACGTTAACATTCGCAAAGAATGTTTCAAAGTGTGGTTTATTAATCGCAGTATCACCACTTGTTCTAAATATTTTAGGTTCTAAACCTGCATCAAGCATTGCTTTGGTATAGCCTTCTTCTTTTTTATCATTTACACTATATCGACGTGCTGTTGATAATAAGTAAATATCTTTACAACCTTGATCAATTAATAATTTTGTAATCTCATATCCAGCTTTGACATAATCAATAGATACTGTGGGAACAATTGGATCTGATGTTGCAACGTTAGCAAAAACAAACGGGATATTGTTATCTGTAAACATTTTTTTAACTAATTCAACATCTCTATCGCTTAATTCATCATTGAGATATAAGACCCCATCAACTTGTTCTGCGACAATATTTTGAAGTGCATCTAATACATCAGCACCTTCTGGAATAGAAAATAATTTAATTGAATAATTATATTTATTAGCAATATCTAAAATACCACTTAACATTTGAGCAACGCTCGCGCGAGTAACATCCGAAATAACAACACCAACTGTTGTTGTTTTTCTTGAAGCGAGCCCTCGAGCGATAACGTTTGGACGGTACCCTAACTCTTTGATAACTTTTAATACACGTTGACGTGTTTCTTCTTTAACTTTTTCTGGTGAGTTTAAAACTCTTGAGACTGTAGCTAAGGATACCCCAGCTGCACCAGCAACATCATAAATTGTTGCATTACTCATAATATCACCCCTTATTTGAGGTTATTATAACATAGTTTGAAAGTGCTTACAATACTAAATGAAAAAATATGAAAATTTTTCATAATTTGAATGCATTTATTAAAAATAAAAAAAGAAAACCAGAAATGAATCTGGTTTTCATCATTAAACGTCTTGACGTTCTTTAATTCTTGATGCTTTTGCTGAAAGGTTACGGATGTAGTTAAGTTTAGCACGACGTACTTGACCTTGACGTGAAACTTCAATTCGATCAATTGTTGGTGCATGTAATGGGAATGTTCTTTCAACACCTACACCATTTGAAATTTTACGAACTGTAAATGTTTCTGAAATTCCGCCACCTTGACGTTTGATAACTAAACCTTCGAATAATTGGATTCTTTGTTTGTTACCTTCAACAATTTTAACGTATACTTTAACAGTATCCCCAGGTCTGAAATCTGGGCGTTCTTGTAAGAATTTAGATGTAATATCAGCAATTAATGCTTGACCTTTTAATTTTGACATAAACGACTCTCCTTATCTTCAACTGTTCATACCTTATAGATAGTGGACCAGTTTGTAATTTATTTGGTTTCTAATTCTTTTTTAATTTGATCTAAAATCTTTTGTTCTTCTTGATTAAGAACCTTTTTTTCTATTAAATCAGGTCTTTTGATATATGTTTTTTTAAGGCTCATGTATAATCGCCATTTACGAATATTTTCATGATGGCCTGATAATAAAACCTCTGGTACACGATACCCTTCATATTCCATAGGTTTGGTATATTGTGGGTACTTTAATAAACCCTGTTGATGTGTATCCTCTATGTAAGATGCCTCATTGATTACACCCGGTAATAATCTTGTAATACTATCAGCAATAATCATTGCGGGTATTTCACCACCAGTTAACACATAATCACCTATGGAAATTTCTTCGTCAATAAAGTGGTGAACTCTTTCATCTATACCTTCATAATGTCCACAAATTAAAATCAAATGCTTGATTTCTCTTGACCATTGTGTAGCAATTTGTTGATTATAAACACGGCCTTGTGGAGATAATAAAACTGTATAAGAATCTTTTGTTCTTAACTTATTAAGGATGTTGTAAAATGGTTGAAATATCATTAACATTCCTGCACCACCACCATACGGTGTGTCATCGATTTTACCACCTTTAAGTGGTGTATAATCTCTTAAATCATGAATATTAATTTCAACTCTTCCATCCTCAATTGCGTGCTTTATCTTGGATGTTGTTAAAAATTCATTGAAGAAGTTTGGAAAAATGGTGATAATATCAATTTTCATTCGATTAACCCCTCAATTGGATCAATATAAATGGCATCATCAACACTTTTTACAAACACCTTCAAAAATGGTATTAAGATGGTTCGATGTTGATTAAGTTTTTTAATTCTTAAGTAATATCCTTGGGGCAAAGCTTCTACGCTTTCAACAACACCGATAAGTGTTCCATCTAACAATTTAACATCAAGCCCAATTAGCTTAGGTAAATGAAATTCGTCTTCATTAAGCTTAGGTTCTTGATCTGTATAAATTTCTTTACCCTTTAAAAACAATACATCGTTGAGTGTATTCAAAGTTTCAAAACTTATAATATAAATTTCTTTTTGCTTTCTTACAGTTTTAATCGTATAAGGTTGATTATCTACATAAACAACTTCTTGCTTCTTGAAGCGATTAAAATCTGTAGAGGATGTGACTTTGAGTTCCCCTTTGATGCCATGTGTATTCATAATTTTACCAATTAAATAAAGCATGATGATCCTTAATATGAGTCAATATCTAAATGTATTTTTTTGCCTTCTTTAGATGCTCCAGCATACATAATGGTACGAATTGCAGATGCAATTTTACCGCCTTTTCCAATGACACGACCAAGATCGTTTTCAGAAACAAGCAATTGAATGTGAACAAGTCCATCTTCATCAGACAATGTTTTTACATGAACATCATCAGGGGTAGTGACTAATGGCGAAACAATTTGTTTGACTAAATTTTCAAAATCTACTGCCATGTTTTTGCCCCCTTTATATCAAATTTTATTATTTGCTTAAAACATTATATTTTTTTAATAAGCTTTTAACAGTGTCTGTTGGAATTGCACCGTTGCCTAACCATTTTTCAACTTTCTCGCTGTTAACATTAACAACACCTTGTAATGGCTCATAAGTTCCTAAGATTTCTAAGAATTTACCATCTCTTGGTGCTTTTGAATCAGCAGCAACAATTCTGTAAAATGGTCTTTTGTGGTTACCGAAACGTTGTAAACGTAATTTTACTGCCATAATGATTTCTCCTTTACTATTTTAAGTCCTCATTTATTGTATCATATTTTTCTTCGGTGTCAAGTATTTTTTCTTGACACTTGACAATATTTGCTTCATCGTTAAAAAATTTAGATGCTTCAACACCAATAAATCCCTTAATATTCTTTAATTCTTTTAATAATAATTTTTCTCCCTTATGTTTATCGTAATATACGATAGAATATCCCATACGTTTTGAAACATAAGCTAAATTTACATCCATTTGTTCTAACTTTTTAGGAACTTCTTTTCCTTTGTATGTCACAATAAATGCCATTCTTTCAATTGTCATAAAAAATCACCCGAGTACATCTGCTTTATCAATCTCTTGATAAGCTCCTTCTTTTAAATTTAACTTTAGATTGCCAATTTGTATGCGTTTAAGATTTAATACTTCATACCCTACAGATTTCATCATCTTTTTAACTTGATGAAATTTTCCTTCATCGATTGTCATTTTAACGATATTTTCATCAAATATTAGATCAAGTGCTTTCGTAAAGTGTATTGAACTATCAGGCAATGTAATTTCAACACCTTCTAAAAGTTTATTTTTATCACTTAATTTAAATGCTTTATCAATAAGTATTTCATATGTTTTTTGAACATGTCGATTTGGACTTACAATTTCATGAATAAATGAACCATCGTTTGTTAAAATCATTAAACCTTCAGCATCATGATCTAATCTTCCTGCTATCTTTAAATCATATCGATTATAAGGTTCTTTAATGAATTTAAATAGCGATGGATGTATTTCATCTTTATGACTTGATAAAAATCCTTTCGGCTTATAAAATGCTAAATATACATGCTCTTTTAGGTATATTTCTTTACCATTAAGAGTTATTTTATCACAGTTTATATCAATCTTATAATCAGCATCAAAAATGGCTTTTCCGTTTACTAAAACAGCACCATTTTTTATCATATTTTTCACATCTTTACGTGATCCATATTTTAAGTTTGATAATACTTTATCTAATCTCATATATTTTTACTTCCATGTTATAATATTTACGAGGTGTTAACTATGATTTTAATGAGACATATCATTAGAGAAGGCCATCCTTCATTAACAAAAGTATCAGAACCAATTCAATTTCCAATGACTAAAGCGGAAATAAATTTAGCACATGATCTTATGGAATATGTCAAAAACTCACAAGATGAAGCGATGGTAAGAAAATATAAATTAAGACCATCTGTTGGATTAGCTGCTGTACAAGTTAATGTATTAAAACGTATGTTTGCAATACATGTCCATGATTTTGATGACAAACTATATTCTTATGTTTTCATTAATCCCGTGATTGTTAAGCATTCAGCTGAAACAACTTATTTACCTGGTGGAGAAGGCTGTTTATCTGTTGATAGAGAAACTAACGGACTTACACCAAGATATTTCCAAATTGAAGTTAAAGGGTTCATCCTTAATTTAGAAACAGATCAAGTTGAACCAATTCACACAACTTTAAAAGGATATCCTGCTATTGTATTCCAACATGAATACGATCATTTAGATGGTATAATGTTTACAACAAAACTTTATCCAACTTTACCAAAAGCATTTCCTTTATTCGAGTTAGAGGAAGAATAATTATACATTAACATTTACTGAAACAATCGGTTTATAACGATATTCAATAATATTTTTAATCTTTTGATGTTCTAATCCTTTACCATAATAATCAAGTAGATGAATTTCTAATTCATCTATTTTTTTATTTTTGGTGATATAATCATTTACCTTTTGAATTGTAAGTTGAATTCTTTGAATAATGCCACCAATTCTTAAATCTTGAATTTCAAATCCAAACACTTTAGACTCATGATGCCATTGAGTTTTAAATGCTTCATAGAATAGATTTATCTTCTTTAATATAAGTTTTAATGTCTTTAAATCTTCTTTAAGTTTATCAATTTGTTGATTTTGATAATGTGTTCTTAGTTTTACACCAATATCAACTTTAAATTGAATTAAATCTACCAAACAATATTGTGTTAAAAATAAACATTTAAATCGTTTCATTTTTGGAGTAATTTTCTTTAAAACATTTGTATGCTTTTCATAAATTAAAGCATATGAATCATCAACGATTGTATCCATTAAACCAAGCAATGGATCATTATATAAAAAGTTTTTATTAAATGAATTTTTATCAAGTGGATTATCATTAACTTGATTAGCTAAATCAATTTTCATAAAATCATCGAAATTGACATCAAATGCCGCTTTAAAGGCTTTTTTAATATCTTCTATGTCGAAGTATCCATATTTAGCCATACCAGTAAATGTTAAAGATGGTAAGATTGAGAATAATGAACTTTCAGCACCATTATCTCCCCAAGCAGTCATGATAACTTCTTTAATGTTTTTATTGATGCATGCTTTTAATTGTGCTACATTTGAAAGCAATGAAAAACGATTATCTGGTGTAAACCCAATCCACTTCCAAAAACCACCTGCAAATATTAATTTTTTATTAAATTGAAGATGTTTATCAATCATTTTCTCATAATGAGATTGGTTTGTATTATAGTAGTCCCAATAAATTAATGAAACACCTTCTGGTATTTTTTGAATAAGTTCTTCTGGTAATGTTAAATCATCATAATATTGTGTTCTCGCCATTCTAAAGAACATATCTGACCACATCATCGGATTAAAGTTATATTGTTTACAAATATCGATAACTTTCTTTAAATGACTCATCATCACACTAAATCGGTCTTTGTAACCGTGTTGATCTAGATATTTTCCACGCCCAAGCATATATGCTTCATCCATACCAATGTTGATGATATCAACTTCAAAAATATCCCTCATGGTTTTAATCATTTTTTCAATGAATACATAAGTTTTTGGTTCATCAACTAACAAAATATCTTGTGTATCAATGATATTTTGATACATTGGATATCGAGTAATACCATTTAAATGTGCCAGTGTTTGAATACAAGGTACAACCTTAATACCAAACATTTTGGCAAACCCTACAATAGACTTTAATTCCTCTTTAGAATATGCTCCTCTTAAATAACCAAAATATGGTTCATCTTCCATTAAAAAGGTATCTTCTGTATAAAGTTGTAATGAATCATAACCAAGTAAAGCCATATCCATGATAAGTTCTTGAATAGTTTCTACCTTATAAACAGCATTTCTTGAACAATCAACCATCAATGTTAAATCATCAATTTTTTTATTTATTTCAATAGAAAAACTTTTTCTTTTTATATGCTCTTTGATAATTCTTAACCCTACAAATAAATCATTGTGTTTAGAATATGTTAAGTAATATTCGTCTTCTTTTTTTTCGATTTTAAAAAAAGTATCTTCTTTTAAATGTAAATGGTTGATAATATCCTGATTTAAATTCAGTCTTTGAATCATCATTTTTAAAGCTAAATTTTCTTGATTGAACATGGATATACCTCTATTTTTTCATAAATTCGATATTTAATAGTTTGAGTTGTTCTTTAATTATATGGATTGTATCAACAATTTCATATTCAATTAAATAGCTATTTAAAATTTTAACTTCATGACGTTTTTTCTTGCTTAGCATTAATTCTAATTTTTTATAATTTTTTGCTTGATACAACATATCCATTAATGAACTATTTAAACATATAATTCCATCAAATTTATTGGTTTTAAATCTCTTGAATAAATCTTTTAATGGAATAAATCCACTTGTTGTAATAAAACGAGGTGCGATAGGATCTTTATCATCAACTATAAAAATACCAATATAATTTCTAAGTATTCTAATATAAGCAATTGCAGCTTCTTCTTTTTGATATAAATATAACGGATCAAAAATAATTTTTAATTTGTCATCATGAATAGTTTCTAAAATGTCTCGATAATCATGTGTTTGATAATTATCTTGTGGACGAATAACTAACGTTACTTTAGATTTTTTAGCTAGTTTTAAATGATTTTTAATTTGTTCTATGATAAGTGTTTTATCGGTCTCATATGATTTTGTTGTAGGTAAATCATAAACTAAAACATTTGTCTTTAGTTTTTTTGCTATTTCCAATACTTTTTGGAATTTTGAATCAAAATCATCAACTTCTGTTTGAACTGATAAATTATAATTTGGTAATAAAGGGTCATATAATACTACATTAAACTGACTTACTTTTTTATAAAACTCATTTAATGTATCTAAGTCTAATTCAAAAAGCGGTTTTTGATTTAATCTTCTAACCGCTATTTTTTCTAGTTTTAATGTTTCAGGTATCTTAAATTGATCTTTGATTTCATTTTCATAGTCAATGAAAGTTGTAATGGTTAATGCCATTTCTTACTCCATTCATACATTAATATACTTCCTGCAATAGATACATTAAGACTTTCTGTACCTTGCATAGGAATATGTACAAAATCATCAACAATTGTTTTCGTCAAATGAGATAATCCTTGTCCCTCATTACCAAGTATTAAGACGATTTTTTCTACAGATTTATTATTCACTTTAGACTCATGAGCGTCTGCACCAAGTAATCGATATCCTTTATTTTTTAAATCAATTAATTTTTCATAAAGAGATGTTCTTATTACATTTAATTTAAAATGTGCTCCTTGAGCTGCTCTAAGTGTTTTATCATTATATAAATCTGCTGTTTTATGACTTAAAATCACTTCATGAAATCCAAATGCTAAAGCGCTTCTTAACAATGCACCCAAGTTATCCGGATTTTGAATATCATCTAATGCAAGAATATAATTGGATGTAATTTCTGGTTGAATTTTTTTACATATCCCCATCACATCAAAAGGGGTTTCAGTAAAATTTAACTCTTTCATTAATTTTTCTGAAATCAAAATACCTTCTTTGTTTGGGTTTGATGTTACAACTTCATCTAAAACGTTTGTTTCTTTAGCCATTTGGATAAACTTATCACCAAAGACTAAGTAAAGACCTTGTTCATCTCTATATTTTTTTTGTTTTAGTTTCATCCAATTTTTGAATCTTAAATTATCTTTTGATTCAATCATATACTTACACCCTATTTTTGACTATTCTTATAATTTTCAATTGCATCCTTCACTTCAAATCCAAAGTCAGCAATTATTAACTCTGTATCTGGTTTTATATAAAGAGTTTCAATGCCCTCTAATGCTTCTTTTAATAATGGTTCAAAATCAAACTTTTGTTCTTCTTCTAAACATTTTTCAAGTTTTGGATGTGTGATAGGATTTTTTGGTACATAAACCGCACAACAATCACTAAAAGGACGTATTGAAATATCAAATGTATCTATTTTTTTAGATATATCGATGATTCTATTTTTATCATCAGTAATTACAGGTCTTAAAATTGGAATATTTGTCACATTTTCAACAACACGAATTGAATCTAATGTCTGGCTTGCTACTTGTCCAACAGATTCACCATTAACGAGTGCTAAAATATTATGACTTAAAGCATAGCGTTCTGCCAATCGATACATCATGCGGCGCATGATTGTAATAATATATGGATCACTTACTTTAGAAAGAATCGTTTCATGAATATGAATGAATGGTACAAGATGTAATTTGATTGTATTCTTCGGCATAAAATGTGCTAATTTTTTAGATATATCAATAACTTTTTGAACAGATTCCAATGGTGTTAATGGTGTTGATTCAAAATGGAATAATTCAACTTCAACCCCTTGTTTCATCATTAAATATGCCGCTACAGGTGAATCAATACCACCAGACAACATAACTAATCCTTTACCATTTAATCCAATTGGAAATCCACCAAGTAAAGGTACTTTACTCATAAAAATATAAGCACCATCATGACGTACTTCAATTTCTAATTTGTATTCTGGATTTTTAACATCTACTGTAAATCCTTGTAATTCGGGTAAAATGATTTTACTTACAGCTTGAGATATTTCTAATGAGGTCATCGGAAATCTTTTATCTGCACGCTTGGTTTCAATTTTCATTGAACCAGGTTTTTTAGATTCGCTTAAAATAACTTCTTTAGCAAGCTTTGCAATTTCATCTATTTGGTTTGTTGTTCGATAAATCATTGAATATGAGTGTAATCCACTGACATAGTTTAATGATTTTATAACTTTATCTCTTTCATCTTTTTCTGTATGAATAATAATACGATCATGTTGAAATTCATATTCAACATTTAAACCTTTTAATTTTTCTTTTAATATACGTCGGACTTGATTGATAAAGGTTGGTTTATTTTTACCTTTTAATACTAAATCTCCAAAACGTAATAAAAACATGTCTTTCATGATATCACCGAGTTTATTATATCATTATAGGCCGAATTCTAAATGAAAATCTTACATAATTTGTTTCTTTTATGAATATACATATATATTTATATATATTTTTAGCTAATTATGTATAATTATATTGACATTTATATATGTTTCATATAAAATAAATAAGCGGTCAAAAGCAGGCTATTTTTTATATTATAAATATCCCTTCATCTTTAGGATGATCTAAGTAGCTTTATCTGCTTTAAAGTGAAAGGATTTCAAGTGGATTATATAGTACAAAAGATGGTGATTTTGCCCCAAAATATTAAAAGGAGGAAAATCAAATGTCACGTTATACAGGACCAACTTGGAAAATTGCTAGACGTTTAGGCTATTCAATTTCAGAAAGTGGTAAAGAATTAAAGAAAAGACCTTATGCACCAGGACAACACGGTCAACGCCGTGCAAAATTATCTGACTACGGTAGCCAATTACAAGAAAAGCAAAAGGTTCGCTTTACTTACGGTGTTTCTGAAAAACAATTAGTTAAAACATTTAAAGAAGCTGGCAAACTTCAAGGTAAACACGGTGAAAACTTCTTAAAGTTACTCGAAGCAAGACTTGATAACATCGTTTATCGTTTAGGTTTCGCAAGTACTCGTGCTCAAGCTAGACAATTAGTTAACCACGGTCATATCTTAGTTGATGGTAAAAAAGTTGATATTCCATCATACAGATTAGTTCCAGGTCAAAAAATTGAATTAAGAGAAAAGAGCAAGAACTTAGTTATCGTTAAAGCTGCTAAAGAAGCTCAATTCGCTCGTGTTGACTATGTATCTGTTGATGAAAATGGTGTTGGCGTATTCGCTAGATATCCAGAAAGAAATGAATTCTTAACAGATATTAACGAACAATTAATCGTTGAATTCTACAACCGTTAATTAAAACAAAAGGACTTTTTGAAATAGTCCTTTTTTTCTTGTCTTAATTATTAGCTACTTATCTAAATTAAGTAAAAATATTGTTTCGTCTTTATTTAATACAAATGTGACATCACTGTTCATTAAGTTTAATGTATCTTTTTTAGTAAAATATGCTTCTGTTTTATAAATTTTATCTTTATATGAAACAACCAATTTATAATATCCACCAAAAGCACTTTCTTTATCTTTAATGTAACCTTTTAATATAGAATTATCTTTTGATATTTCAAAAAATTTTGATTTTTTATTTTTAGTCAGCAAAATCATAATAATTGAAACACCCAATAACACAACGCTTAAAATTATAAGTATTAATCTTAAAATACCAGATAATACAACTAAAGAAATTACACCAATCAATATAAATATACCACCATATAACATCCATAAATTCATGAATTTTTTATATTGTTTTGTTGTAATAGATTGATACATACTAAAATCCCCCTTTTGAGTCGTTCTGTAATATTATCTTAATATAATATTTTAAAAAACAATTACTTTTTGATTATATACATAAAAAAATAGGCTTGTTTTAAGCCTATTTTTATTTAAAATTCTAATGCTGCTTTTGTAAATTCTAAGAAGTTGTTTGGATCTAATGATGCACCACCAATTAATGCACCATCAATATCTGATTGAGCTAATAAACTTCTGATGTTATCAGTTTTAACTGATCCACCATAAAGAATTCTAACAGCTTCTGATACTTCTGCTCCATATAATGCTTTAACTTTTTCACGTACATCTTTGATTGTGTCATTAGCCATTTCAGGAGTTGCAGTTTTACCAGTACCGATAGCCCAAACTGGTTCATATGCAATAATAACTTTAGCTGCATCAGCAGGATGAATATCCTTGAATGCTATTTCTAATTGATGATCTAAAACTGCTTTTGTACGTCCAGATTCACGTTCATCTAATTGTTCACCAATGCAAAGAATTGGTGTAATTTCGTGTTTAATAGCTGCATGTAATTTCTTGTTGACTGTTTCATCTGTTTCGTTAAAATAACTTCTTCTTTCGCTGTGACCAATTAAAACGTATTCTGCACCAGCAGTTTTCACTTGTAATGGTGAATTTTCACCAGTGAATGCACCTTCATCCATGTAATGCATATTTTGAGCACCAATACGGATGTTTTCACCTTCTCTTTTAACTAATAAGTTTAAAAGAATTGAAGGTGCACAAATAATAGATTCTACTTTTGAGCGTGCAGGTACTAATTCATTTACTTGGAAAATAAATGCTAAAGCCTCATCTTTAGTTTTATACATTTTCCAGTTAGCTGCAATAACAGGTATTCTTTTGTTCATGTTAATTACCCTAAAATTGAAGAGATTTCTTTAATTGCTTCTTCAGCATGAGGTCCTGAAGCAACGATTTTTACGTTTTCACCCTTAGGTACAGCTAAGCTCATTAAACCTAAGATTGATTTTAAGTCAACAACTTTGTCTTTATAATGAAGTCTAATATCAACAGCATATTTTGAAGCAGTTTGAACGACTTTAGCAGCTAATGTCGCATGAAGTCCTGCAGTTGAACCAATGATAATTTCTTTTTCCATGTTCTTCTCCTTTACTAAAACATTGGTGGGGTTGAAATCCAAAGTACTCTAGCTACACTATGACCATGATTTAGTAAATAGTGTTCTTTGTTTGCCATATAGTAGAAGGTTTCACCCTTTTTCACAATATATCTTTTTTTATTAAGTACGAGTGTGATTTGTCCTTCAAGGACATAACCAAATTCTTCACCAGGATGTGGATCATCAATTTCAGATTGTCCACCTGGTTTAATTTCTATGATGATTGGTTCCATTTCATATTTTTGTGCATTAGGTACAATCCATGAAATGACTGAACCAATATCATCAAACGCTTTTTCATAAAAGTCATCTTTTGTAAATACGATGTTTGCATCTTCATCTTCTGGTTTAGAGAAAAATTCATGAACTTCAACACCTAATACTTCAAGAATCGCAAATAGCGTTTGAATCGATGGGGATGTTAGGTTATTTTCAAGTTGTGAGATGTAGCCTTTGGTAAGTTCTAAGCGATTCGCTAATTCTTCTTGGGTTAAGTTATTTCCTAACCTTAAAGCTCGAATTTTTTTACCAATGTCTATCATTATTTATCTTGTACGCAAGCAATACCTGGCAATACTTTTCCTTCTAAATATTCAAGTGAAGCTCCGCCACCTGTTGAGATGTGTGAGAATTTATCTTCAAGATTGAATTTAGCAACTGCTGCTGCTGAATCACCACCACCAACGATTGTAACTGCTTTACCTTGAAGGTCAGCTAATGCTAATGCAACTTGTTTAGTACCGTTAGCGAATGCATCCATTTCGAATACACCTTGAGGTCCGTTCCATACAACAGTCTTAGCATCTTTAAGAATTTCTTTGAATCTTTCAACTGTCTTAGGTCCGATATCTAATCCCATTTCATCTTCTGGAATTTCATTGAATTGACGAACGTTAACTTCAGTATTTGCATCAAATGCTTTACCTGTTAATACGTCAAATCCTAATTCAATCTTGCCATTTGCTTTCTCAAGTAATTCTTTAGCTAAATCAACTTTATCCAACTCAACTAATGACTTACCAACTTCATAGCCTAAAGCTTTTAAGAATGTAAATGCCATACCGCCGCCAATTAATACTTTATCAGCAACTTTTAAAAGGTTAGTAATAACTTCTATCTTATCACTTACTTTAGCACCACCTAAAATTGCTACGAAAGGTCTTTCAGGATTTTCTAAAGCACCACCGATGAAGTTAATTTCTTTTTCAAGTAATAAACCTGCAACCGCTTCTTTGATATTGGATGAAATACCAACGTTAGAAGCATGTGCTCTATGTGCTGTACCGAAAGCATCGTTAATGAATACATCCCCTAATGAAGCCCAGTATTTACCTAATTCAGGATCATTACCAGATTCTTTTTTACCTTCTAAGTCTTCGAATCTAGTATTTTCAAACATTAAAACATCCCCAGGTTTTAATGCGTTAATTGCATCTTCTAATTCTTTTCCGCGAGTTTGTCCAACAAAGATAACATCTTTATTGATTAATTCGCCTAATCTTTTAGCAACCGGTCTCATTGAGTTAGTTGCTTTATCAGCTTCAGTCTTAATACGACCTAAATGTGAGAATAAAATTGCTTTCCCACCTGCTTTGATAACATATTCAATTGTTGGTAAAGCCGCAACAATTCTTGTGTCATCAGTAATATTTCCTTCTTTGTCTAGTGGTACGTTAAAGTCAACACGCACTAAGACTTTTTTATCTTTTAATTCGATATCTCTTAATGTTTTTTTCGCCATGTCGAATCTCCTTTTTATGTATAGTTTTTGGTCATTTCCTATTATACCACGAATGATTTTCAGTTTACATATGAATTAATAGTGAAAGTGTATTCATAGTAAACTTTTTTTATATTTATCGATTAAAGATATACTCATAACTAATCTTTCATAGATATTTAGACTTAAATTTACCATGATTACATCATCATTATGAAAATGGATGCATATGCTTTCATTCATTTTTTTGATATATCTAATCTCTTTATAATTGATAAATATTGTCTCATAATCTTTGTAACTTTTATCATAAATAAAAATATAAAAATCATTTATAAAAAAAGGTATTTTATATTTAAGATTCAACATTTTTCTTACACTTTTTATATAACCTTCAAGACTTGATAAATTTTTATGATAAAGTTCTTTAATAATACCTAATGCACTTCTTCCCATTTTTATTTTTCCAGGATAAATATAGCCACCGTCGATTTCATTTTTAATATAATTGATTGTTTTCATACTCTTATTTTATAGTGTTATAATAAATAAGAGAATACAACAAAGAAGGTATTGCATATGTTCCTTAAAAATGAATATTTAGAATCTATTAAAGATAAAAAAATAAAAATTTTATATGAAATAGTTTCAAATCATTTAAATTATGTTAGAAAATTAGATACTGTTGATAGCTTAAATATATATATAAAAGATATTTTAAGTTTCATTAATGGCTATACGCCTAAGGATAAAAAATTTAAACAACTTAGAAAATATTTTTTATATGCACCTTTGAACTTAGATTTTTTATATCAATATACAAAAATAAAAATTGAATATTTAGAAAATCCCAAACTAAGACGTTTAGATGATTTAATGATTTATTTTGAAAAACAATCTTTATTTGGTATGCTACTTTTTATCACAGATCCAAAAGCACAAATCCATTTAGAACCTATCTTATTGCTATCTAAAATTGATAAAATCTATGAAACACTTTTACATTTAAATGAGCTTAAACAAACTAACCAAATCCATTTACCTATCCAATTGATTGAAGATTATGGATTAGAGATTGTATTAGATAAAAATGTTTATTTGATGAATGATCGTTTCTTTGGTGTTTGGAATTTATTTTATATTAAACTTAATCAACTCTTAGAGTCTTTAAAACCAAAAATGATTTTATTTGATGATTTACATCAAGAATTAATATTTAATTATTTATCCATTCGAAAAGATGATCTTAACCATTTTCAAAAGACATTAAAAAAATGATGCATAATGCATCATTTTATTTTTTTATCCTAATGAACCTTCCATTTCAAGTTTAATGAGTTGGTTTAATTCGACTGCATATTCCATTGGTAACTCTTTAGCAAATGGTTCAATGAATCCCATAACAATCATTTCTGTTGCTTCTTCTTCAGTTAAACCACGGCTCATTAAATAGAATAGTTGTTCTTCTGAAATTTTTGAAACTGTTGCTTCATGTTGTAAGAAGACATCACTATTTTTAATCACGTTTGTAGGGATTGTATCTGATGTTGAAATACCGTCAAGTAAAATTGTATCACATTCAATATTTGCTCTTGAACCTTTAGCATTTTTACCAAAGACAACTTTACCACGATAATTGACCTTTCCACCACCACGAGCAATCGACTTAGATACAATGCTTGAAGTTGTATTAGGTGCAACGTGAATCATTCTAGCACCTGCGTCTTGCCATTGATTTTTACCAGCAAATGCAATACTAATTGTTGTACCTTTTGCATGTTCTCCTAATAAAATACATGATGGATATTTCATATTGACATTAGAACCAATGTTACCATCAATCCATTCCATATGTCCGTTTTCATAAACATGTGCACGTTTGGTTACTAAGTTTAAAACATTATTACTCCAGTTTTGAATTGTGGTATAACGACATGTTGCATCCTTTTTAACAATAACTTCAACGATTGCAGCATGTAATGAATCTTTTGAATAAACTGGTGCTGTACATCCTTCAACATAATTCACATACGCACCTTCATCAACAATGATTAATGTTCTTTCAAATTGTCCTGCTTGTTCTGAGTTAATTCTAAAATAACTTTGAAGTGGTTTTGTAACTTTAACACCTTTTGGAACATAAATAAATGATCCACCACTCCATACAGCACTATTTAATGCAGCATATTTGTTGTCATTCATTGGAACGACAGTTCCAAAATACTCTTTAAATAACTCTGGATATTTTTTTAATGCTGTATCTGTGTCACAATAAATAACACCTAATTTTTCTAATTCTTCGCTGTTTGCATGATAAACAACTTCTGATTCAAATTGGCTTGAAACACCTGCTAAATATTTGCGTTCTGCTTCAGGAATACCTAAACGTTCAAAAGTTTTTTTAATTTCAACAGGTACTTCATCCCATGAGTTTGTTGTTCTTTCACTGGATTTAATATAATAAGTGATTTCATCAAAATTAATAAAACTTAAGTCTGGTCCCCATGATGGATTTGGAATGTTCATGAAATTTTCATAAGCCTTAACTCTAAATTCAGTCATCCATGATGGTTCATTTTTAATTTTTGAGATTTCTCTAACAATATTTTCATTAATACCTTTACCTGTATCATAAACAGGTTTTGAAGGTGTGATAAATCCATATTGATACTCACCAACAATCTCATTTACTTTTTTCTTTGTATCATCCATGGGTAATCTCCTTTTTCTTTTCTAGTAAACCTTGTTCATAAGCTTTCCATGCTAATGTTGCGCATTTAACACGTGCAGGAAAATCATGAACGGTTTCATATGCTTTAGCATCCATAACTAATTTTTTATCATCATAAGGTTCTCCCTTAATTAATTCATAAAACTGATGGATTGCCTCTAATCCTTCTTCAATGGTTTTTCCAACAAGTGTAATTGATGCAACACTTGCTGATGAACAGCATATACTACAACCTACACCCTCATGACGTACATCTTTAATCATGCCATCTTCAATGTAAAGTTGTACAACCATTTCATCACCACAAGTTGGGTTATTTAAATGGACTATCAAGTACTGATCATTTTTTACTAATCCACGATATTTAGGATTTTTATAATGATCCATAATTACTTGTCTGTATAAATTCTTTAAGTCCATAGTTTTTCCTTTCAAAAATTCATAAAGAAATTTCTTGTTTCAATTAATGCATGAACCAACTTATCACAATCTTCTTTTGTATTATATATACCAACAGATGCGCGGATTGTTGAATTGACATTTAAATATTTCATTGTCAGTTGGTTACAATGATGTCCAGCACGTACTGCGATACTATGTTGATCTAAGAAACTTGCAACATCATGTGGATGAACACCATCAATATTTAAAGTAACTAATGTTGATGGGTATTTTTTATTATAAATCGTAATACCTTCAACATTTTCTAATTTTTCTAAAATATAATTTCTTAATTCTAATTCATGTTGATAAGATTTTTTTTGTCCAATTTTTTCAATAAACTCAATTGCACCAACTAATCCGATTGCCTCTGCAATAGGTGGTGTTCCTGCTTCAAATTTATATGGCGGACGTTTATATGTATTTTTTGATTCTAAACTAACTTTATCAATCATTTCCCCACCATATTCAGCAGGATTTAATTTTTCTAATAATTCATATTTACCATATAACACACCAATACCATTAGGTCCATACATTTTATGACCTGAAAAAGCTAGGAAATCGACATCTAACTTTTTAACATCGATTTTAACGTGTGCAATACTTTGAGCTGCATCAACAATGATATATGCTCCAACACGATGAGCTAGTTTAGCCATTTCTTTAATTGGTGCCATATAACCTAATACGTTTGATATATGATTTGTTATAACCAATTTTGTTTTGTTTGATAAAACTTTCTTAAAATTAGGTAAGGTAATTAAGCCATCTTCAAGTGGAATAAACTTTACTTTTAAGTTCTTTTTTAGAGCTAATCTAAGCCAAGGTAAAAGGTTTGAATGATGTTCTAATTCAGAAACAATAATTTCATCACCTTCAGAAACTAAATCTTCAATACCATAGCTTAGCATGTTTAATGCATGTGTTGTTGATTTGGTAAAAATGATTTCGCTTTGATCTGCTTTAATAAACTCTGCAACTTTTAATCTTGCATTTTCATAAAGTTCAGTCGATTCATGTGCTAATTGATAGACACCACGATGCACATTTGAACCATTATAAAGTAAATAATCGCTCATTAATTTGACTGATTTTTTATGTTTTAAACTTGATGCTGCAGAATCAAAAAAACTTAACTTAGGATTTTTTTTAAATACTGGAAATTGGCTTTTAATTTTACTTACGTCCATCTTATCAAATTCTTTCGTCTATTATTTTTTCTACGTGTTCTTTAATTAACGCATCATCAATTTCATCTAATACCGGTCTTAAGAAACCATAAATAATGAGTTTTTGAGCTTCAACTTCTGGTAACCCACGACTCATTAAATAATATAAAACTTCTTCTTCAATTTTACCTACAGTTGCAGCATGTCCAGCTGTTACATCAAACTCATCAATAATTAAAATTGGATTAACATCAATTTGAGCTTTATCCGAAGTAATAATACCTCTTAATGTTTGGAATGCACTTGAACCCTTCATGCCTTGATTAATTTCACCAACACCATTGAGTTTAACAATGCCTTCACCTGATGCAATACCAATATTTGTCATATCAGCAAATGTATTCGGTGCATGATGAATCATATGAACATCTAAAACTTGGTTGTTGTTTAAAGCTGAGACAGTAATTGTTCTAACTTTTAAATTTGCACCACGACCGAGTAGATCTAAATGTACTTTAGCCGTTAATTTGTTACTTATAAAGCTTCCGATAAATTCAATATTTGAATCATTATAAGCATTCCCTTTAAAGTTTAATACACCTTCATGTGCAACATCAGCAATAAATAAAAACTTAACGTTTGTATTGTTAAATGTATTCAATACGATGTTGTAGTTAGCCTCTGTTTTAAGAGCATCTTGAATTTCAAATATAATTTTTACAATTGCGTTGTTTTCAACATTAATTGTAAGATTTTCAGTGGATCGATCGATGAGTTTTATGGTTAAAGTATCATCTAATACTGTATTTTTTAAAACTGTAATGGTTGATGCATCAATCTTTACCCCATCAATATTTGAGGTTTTTTGATTAACTACAATTTGATTCATTCTAAACTACCATCTTCAAAATCGATACCTAACTCATCTTTAATCCATTCATAACCATTTTGATCGATTTTCTTAATTAATTCTTCGCCACCTGTTAATACGATACGTCCATCAATCATAATATGAACGTGTGTTGGCTTAATATAATCTAAAATTCTTTGATAGTGTGTAATAAGTATGCAACCAAAATCAGGAGAAACCATATCACTAACGTTTTCTCCGACAATTCTTAATGCATCGATATCTAATCCTGAGTCAATTTCATCTAATATAGCAAATTTAGGTTTTAATGTTTTAAGTTGTAAAATTTCATTACGTTTACGTTCACCACCAGAAAAGCCTTCATTTAAATAGCGATGTGGCAAATCTTCTCTCATTTTTAAATCTTGTGCATTTTTTTCATATTGCATAATAAATTCAATTAAAGGAATTTCTTCACCACGAACTGCACGTAAAGCACTACGCATAAAATCTGAGTTTGTTACACCTGAAACTTCTTGTGGATATTGCATCGCTAAGAATAATCCCGCTCTTGCACGTTCATCGACCTCTAACTCTAATAGGTTTTCATCATCTAACATTGCAGAACCATCAGTTACTTCATACTTAGGATGTCCCATCAATGCAGAAGCCAAAGTTGATTTACCTGTACCATTTGGACCCATAATTGCGTGTACTTCTCCTGATTTAACTACAAGATTCACACCTTTTAAGATCTCTTTATTCTCGATTGATACATGTAAATTCTCAATTTTCAATGTTGACATATATAATCTCCTTCTACAAAAATAATTATTTCCTAATGTATTATAACACTTATTAATATTTAATTCTAAATATTAGGTTTGAAGGCTTAAAAAATGTTATATAAAAGATATTTCATTTCTAAAAAAATAAAAAACCCTTAGAAAAGGGTTTAATTATTCGTTTTGAAAAATAATTGGTCGATTATCAGGATTAAAGTCTTCATTCCAACCTTCTGGAATTTTTTCACCAATAATATAAATTGTTAATTTAGGTGTATTTAAAAAGACTTGAAGTCCCATTCGATTAACTGATTCATAAAGTGTGATTTTTTCTAAATGTTCATTAAGTCCAAATGCAAAATTACCAATATTAAGAACCGTTTTAGGAAGATAAACTTCTTTTAATGCTGATCCACTAAATGCGTAATCGCCAATAACTGTTACTGTATCTTTAAAGTCAAATGCTTTTAATTGACTTGTTCCATAAAAAGCATAATTACCAATTGATTGAAGATTTCCTTCATAATATATGCTTTCTAAACTTGATGCAAATCTAAAAGCGTCATATTCAATTTTTGTAATTTCACCCAAAATATGAACTTCTTTTAAATCTCTCGCTTGATTAAACAATCCTACGTTAATTGATGTAATTAAGCTTGGAATTGTAATAGATTCTAAGTTTTTAACATCTTGGAAAACACGTGCACCAAGATAATTTAATGTTTCTGGTAATTCAATTCCCATTAAGCTTGTATTTTCAAATGCACTTGTTTCTATCGATTCTAATCCTAAAGGTAATTGAATATATTTTAAGTTTGTCATTCCTTTAAAAGCACTATGACCGATTTTTTTAACCTGTTCTGGAATTATAATTTTTTCTATGGATGATGAATTAAAAAGTAAATATGGGCTTATTTCAGTTAAATTTTGTGGCAATTGAATTTCTTTTAACTTAATTAAATTGCGAAATGCACTTTCACCTATCGTATTGATGTCATCATGTAAAGTTAAACTTTCTAAGCTTCTTGAATCAAAAAACGCATTTGCACCAATGGATTTAATATGTTCCGGTATAGTGAATGACACCAAACCCGTTCTCTCAAATGTTTGATTTGGAATATAATCGATATTTTTTGAAAATTTCACACTTTGAAGTTTTGAATTTTCAAAAAATACACCACGACCTAAATAAGTCACGGAATCTGGCATCTCAAAATGTGTTATTGCATGATTTTGACCAAATGCAAATGCTCCAATATATTTCAATGTATTTGGTAATGTAAAATCTTTTAAGTTTCTTGCACCATAAAAAGCATAACTATCAATACCTTCCAAAGTATCTGGTAGATCAATTGATTTTAATGATACGTTATATGCAAAAGTATATTGGGGCAAAACATCTAATTTAGGCAGAATGATTTTTTCTAGTGATTCTGCTTGATAAAATACCCCTTGGCCTAATTTAACATGTTCTGTTAAAATGACTTCTTTTAAATTTTTACTGTAAGAAAACGCATAATCTCCAATATATTCAATATGATCTCCAACAACTACCTTTTCAACACTAGAACTACGAAAGGCATAAGGTGCTATACCTTTAACATTTTTATTATTTAAAACTTTGGGGATTTCAACGTATGATTCGTTACTTCGATAATCAACAATCCATACACCATCTAAATAATCTTCTACACGATATTTTACATCTTCAACTGGAATAAAATATACCATGATGGATGCAAGTGTTAAAAATAACCCTGAAAATACCATTTTTAAATGACTTTTATTTCTGTTAATTATTAAGAATATAATTCCTGCACCAAAGATGAAAAATCCTATGACCATTAACGCATTTAAAGGTAAATATGTCACACCTCTTAAATAAGGAATGACTGCAGATAAGGGTAAAAAGATAAATATCGAACCAAAAAACATCATTAAATTAATTATATTTGCATAACCAATTTTGTACCAATATTTATTAAGTTTAAAGCTTGATGTAATTAAAAGAATTATACCTGCAACAAATAATCCTACCCATGATAAGTTTTTTAAACTTGTGTATATTAATACAATCAAACTAAAAAGGATGGTTGGAACCACCACCTTGAAATCAAGGTGTGTTTCTCTCACCTTAATTTTAGATTGTAAATGTCCTTCTTCCATCCCTTTTTTATAGCATTCTAAAGCTTTTTTATAATCTCGTTTGACACCTATTCCAACTTCATAGATGACACCATTTGAGTAATGAATATTATCGCCATATAAGATTTTTTGATCCATCACGTCACCTCAATTATTTTTTTAATAGAATAAGTGTTATTAACGCAACAATAAATATAATTAGTGTTGTGATCCAACAAACGATAAGATAATACTTTGGAATTTGATTTTGTTTAACCTTTTGTGTGTACGTATAATAATCTTCTTTTGGTCTTTTACCAACGATCATTAACGCAAACGTCTTTGTTCCATGTATTAATGGCGATAAAATATTTAAATTATAAACACTTAACATCCAAGCTAATGCCAACCACAACGCAAATACTAACCATAATGCATCTCCTATTGCCATTAAAGATGTAAAATCGTCTTGCCATGCTAATCCAAAAAAGAATAACATTAAAGAAATTGATGTGCAAACCAATACACTAATCAATACTTTCTTAATAAATCTTTTACGCTTTATTTTTTTAGGATCGATAACCTTTGAATCATCTTTTTTAATTGGGCTTGAATTAACGCTATCATCAATTAAAAAATCTTCTGGTTTCGGTTGTTGATTAATATCTTTCATAGTACCTCGATTATCTTGATGTTAGTTCATAAATTAATTTTGAACCATAGTAATAAAATTTATTTGGATAAACTTTTTTAGGTCTTAAAAAATAAATTTGGTTCGTATCTAACATAATACCACATGTTAAGTGAATTAAAACAAATCCTCCATCAACTAAGTTAATGACTTGATCCATTTCTTCTTTGTTCACTTGATTAAATGATGAATATTTTTTAAATTGTAAGACAATTTGGCGTTTAATTGGCTTTTTTTGAGCAGATACGATTTGTTCGATTGCTGTATCAAGCTCTTCGGAATAAAACTTTGCTTGGTCGTTTTTGGCCATTACAGCAAACACTATCGCTTTACCCTTGGAACGAATGTCTTTTAATTTATCATAAATTTTATAATGAATAATAAAATTATTTGTTTGAAAATTTGAATCAAAGCCCATTTCATTCAAATTCTTAATGAATGTCTTCGTAAATGGTTTAACATTTACAGTCAATGGGCCTTGATTATCTGCTAACATTTTATAATATTTATAATACATTGAATATGTCAATATTTTTGGTCTCATGATTAGTATTGCTACTGTTAAACCAATAATAAGTAACATCATGATAGGAGCAATCACACTAAAATCAACACCTAATAAACGAAATACAAGATATACGATAACTGAAAAAACTACCCCTACTAATAGGAAAAAGAGATTTAAATCTCTCTTTTTCTTATATTTTTTCAGTTGTTCTAAAATAATGTTTAGATTTCTTTCCATATACCGTATAGTGTGATTGGATTTGTTCTACCGAACATTGAGCCGTCTAGAACAAATTCACCTGTTCCATCACTCTTAGTATTCCATCCTAAGAATTCGTATCCTGCAACAGTACCAAATGTAGGGAAGTTATCACCATAGACAACAACGTCTGTATAAGCTATAACTTTAGATTGAGGATTTGGTGCCACAGATATACCATTTGGATGGTTTGATCTAAATTGAACAGTTACTTTAATTAATTCCCAGTGAGCATATAATACTAAATCATCAGTTTGAGTTCTTGGAATAGAAGACATTGCCAAATCACCAGGTTTTGTTCCATCTGTATTTGGATATTTTACAAAATCTGGTTCATATGTATACCAACCTTTAAACTTATAACCAGTTTTCTTAGCTGCAGGTAATACAAATGTATCACCAGGTTTAAATTCTACTGGATAATTTGAGGTAGCCATCTCACCACCATTTAAATGATATTGAATGGTTAAGATGCGATCTTCCCATTTTGCATAAAGAATAATTGATGTATTACCAATAGTATCAGTATCAAAATCCCAAATTTTTTCACCTTTTAAATCTGTTGTCCATCCTAAGAAAGCAAATCCAGGACGAACAGGATCTTTTGGTTTAGGAATTTTTGAACCCGGCTCAATATTAAAAATTGTATCAACACGTTCTGCACCAGTATTTGCAGTAAAGAAATACACATTTACAGTATTATCTACAATTTTCTTATCTTCACATGATGTCATTGTTAATGCAATGATACCAACAAATAAAAGCATTAAGATCTTCTTCATTGTGTACCTCCTTTACTTTTTACTATCTGATTTAACATATCGTTTTTTCATTTCTTCAAACTCTTTATCATTTGCATATACTAAATGATTCGGAGCAATTTCACGAAGACTTGGTTTATCAATACGATAATCATGCATACTTGGATTATAGTGAATTCTTTGTCTACCCTTTTCATAATCTGGGTCTGGTTGAGGAATTGCTGATAATAATGAAATAGTATATGCATGCATTGGATTAGCGAACAATTCTTCACTAGATGCCATTTCAACAATTCGACCATTATACATAACTGCGATACGATCACAGAAGAAACGTACAACAGATAAGTCGTGGGCAATGAAAAGGATTGTTAAACCTAATTGTTCTTTAAGATTTGTTAAAAGGTTTAATACTTGAGCACGAATTGAAACGTCTAATGCTGAAATTGGTTCGTCAGCAATTATAAAGTTTGGTTCCATAATTAATGCTCTTGCAATACCAATTCTTTGACGTTGTCCACCTGAGAATTCGTGTGGATAACGTGTAGCATATTCAGGTGCTAAACCAACTAAGTTTAAAACTTCTTCAACTTTAGCGTTAATTTGCTCATTAGTTAAATTTCCTTGAATAACCAATCCTTCACCAATAATTTCACGTACAGTCATACGTGGGTTTAATGATGAGATTGGGTCTTGGAAAATCATTTGCATCTTTCGTGATGCTTTTAATGTTTCACTTGAATGATTAACGCGTTTTGCTTCTTCAATATGTTGTTTTTCAACTAAAATAGCAGCTTTAGCTTTTTCATTGATTGCTTTAGCCTTTTCTTTAACTATTCTTTTTTCTTCTTCTGATAATTGAGTTTCAACAACGGAAGCTAAATCTTTTTTCAATTGAGCTTTAACAGCTGCAATTTTATCAAAGATTTCTTTTCTTAAGTTTTTATACTTTTCTTTAACACTTTGAATATTTGATTTAACTAAATTCATATCAGGAGCAACAACATTGTTTCTTGCTTCTTGATATTTTTCTTTAACTTTTTGAATTTTTTGTTTTTTATCTAAAGTTAATGCTTGAATCTTAGCTTTTGCATCTTCTTTAGACATAACTTCTGCTGAAGCTTCTATGATTTGATGAGAAAATTCTTTTTTAATTCTTTCAATATCTGCTTCATAATTTGATTTTAGTTCTTGAAGTCTTTCATTAATTACTTCTTTACTTAAAGCAGCACTATCTTTTAAACCTTCAACTTTACGTTCATAATTCACACGTAAAATTTCAAGTTCTTTATTCATTTCTGTTTCTGCTTTATTTAAAGTTGCTTGATGAATTTTTTCAACTTCGATATTGTAGTCATATTCAATTGTTTCAATATCAAGTTTCATTTGATTTTTTAATTCATAAAGTTTTGTTTTATACTCATCTAAAGGAAGATTTGCTTTTGCTAATTCTTCTTTTTCTTTTGGAATTAAGAATGTTAATTCATGACGAATATATTCAATATCTTTTTCTGCTTTTTCTTTTAATTGAAGTTTTTGTAGTTCACTTGCTTTAAGTGATAGAATATCAATCTTAGCTTGTTTTTTGATATTTTTGATATTTTCAATATGATCTGCATAACCTGCAGAAATTGTAATACCATTAAGTTTTACAGAACCTTCAGTTGGGTTATAAAGTTTAATAATTGTACGACCAGTTGTTGTTTTACCACTACCTGATTCACCAACTAAACCAAAAACTTCACGTTTATATACATCAAATGTTACATCATCAACAGCTGGAACAACTAATTTATTTTTACCAACACCAACTTTGAAATACTTCTTTAAGTTTTTGACTTCTAAGACTTTTTCGGAGTAGTCAACAATTTTATTTTTGTCCATTACTTCTTCACTCTCCCTCTTTGTCTTTGTAAAATCTTAACTGCTTCAGGTACTTCAACTTTTGGTGCATCTGGATGTAATAACCAAGTTGCAGCGTAATGTGTATCTGAAACTTTATATAATGGCGGCTCTTGCTCAAAATCAATTGCTAAAGCATATTTGTTTCTTGGAGCAAATGCATCACCTTTAGGTGGATAAATCATATTAGGCGGTGTACCAGGAATAGCATCTAAATGTTTAGAAGATGCTAAGTTTGGCATGGATGATAATAATGCCCATGTATAAGGATGTTTTGGATCATAGAAGATTTCTTCTGATGTTCCAATTTCAACAATTTTACCTGCATACATAACAGCAATTCTATCAGCCATGTTAGCAACAACACCTAAATCGTGTGTAATAAAGATAATTGAAAGATTTCTTTCTTTTTTAAGACGATTAATTAATTCTAAAATTTGTCCTTGAATTGTAACATCAAGTGCAGTTGTTGGTTCATCACAAATTAATATTTCAGCATCGTTAGCTAATGCAATAGCGATAACAATTCTTTGTCTCATCCCACCTGAAAATTGGAAAGGATATTGACTATAACGCTTATCTGCATTTGTAATACCAACTGATTCCATTAATTCGATGGCACGTTTTTTAGCCATTTCTTTAGGCATGCCCATTTTAAAAATTAATGCTTCAGCAATTTGCTTACCAACAGGAATAATTGGATTCAATGAACTCATTGGATCTTGGAAAATCATTGAGATTTTTGATCCACGAATTTCATGGAATAATTCTTCAGGAAGTTGTGTTAGATCACGTCCTTGGTACATGATTGAACCACCTTCATAAATTGAGTTTCCTGCTAATAATCCCATAATGGCACGAGATGTAACACTCTTACCACTACCTGATTCACCAACAATAGCTAGTGTTTCGCCACGATGTAAATCAAATGATACACCACGAATCGCTTGTAAAATACCATATTGAGTTTTAAAAGATACAGCCAAATCTTTGACTTCTAAAATTTTATCAGCCATTATTCTACACCTCTCAATGATGGGTTGAATGCATCACGTAAACCATTACCAAATAGGTTAAATGCAATCATTAAAATAGCGATATAAAGTGATGGGAATAATAATAAGTATGGATAGCTATGCATCGCTGCACGACCTTGTTCAATTAACATACCTACGCTTAATGCATTATCGTAGTTAATAATACCTAAGAATGAGTATGATGCTTCACTGAACACGAATGCAGGAATAGCAAGCGCATATGAAGTAACAATTAATCCCAATGTGTTAGGTAAGATATGTTTAAACATAATACGTGCATCAGATGCGCCTAATGTTCGGGCAGCTAAAACATATTCACGATTCTTGAATCGATAGAATTGCATACGACCTGTACCATATGAACCAATCCAACCTTGTGCAGTAAACGCTAAGACAACAACCCATAATGCTGTTCCATATCGTAATGTTAATAATACAAGTACAGATAAGAACGGAATAGATGAAATAATTTCAACTAAACGGTCAAATAATAAGTCTAACACGCCTCCATAGTAACCAACAATCGCACCGATTGTTAAACCAATCAACGTATTGATAACAACAACAGTTAAAGCCATGAAGATTGAAATTTGAGCACCTTGCCAAATCTCAGTAAATAAATCTAAACCGTCTTTATTTGTACCAAACCAAAAATATGTGTCTTCTGGATTTTGATTTAATGACATTTTAAAACGATTCACTCTTACCTTATATTGATAGAATGGAGCACTTGGATCTTCAGGGTTTGGTAATTCAGTAATACTATAAACATCAATAATATAATTTTTTGCAAGATATTCTTCAAATTGTTTTTGATCAAGTTGTTCTAATACAGAATCTAATGATCCACCACCATCTGATGAGAAATATGTAATAGGCATATATGATTCAACATAATTTGCAAACTTATATGAATCAACAACGACTGTAATTTCTGTAATACCTGCGTATGCTGGATGATCAACATTATCAATTAATTCTTCTGGGAAACCAGAAAGAATAATACCTTTCCCAAATTCAGAATGATACATATGATGTAAGAATCTTTTACCAGCGGTTACTTCTCTTTTACCATCAAAAATACCAATTTTTTCTAAAAAAGGAATTTTTGGTTCTAAATATCTAAAACGACGTGCAGCATTTGGATCTTCATCTGGTAATTTATATGGTTTTAATAAAGGTCCAAAAACAACGAATACCATGATGATACATATGATAATAAACGCAACAAAAGAAGCTTTGTTTTTCTTGAAGCGGTTCCATGAATCGCGATAATATCCAATTTCTTTAGTTTCTAACGGAAGATCTTTTATTAAATCATTCGCGTTATGAACTAATACCAATTTACTTTTATCAATATTCATCATGATATTTTCCCACTCCCAATTCTTACTCTAGGGTCAATGAAGGTGTATGAAATATCGCCAACAATTGAAGATAATAATCCAACAAATTGTCCAAATGCAGTAATTAACATAAGCATTGGATAATCTGGTGGAATTGATTGAAAGGCATCAAGATAAATACGACCTGTACCATCGACTCTAAATAGTTTTTCAGTGATTAAACCACCGTTAATAACACCAATAATACCAATAAAGATACCTGGTAAATAAGGAACTAAAGCATTCTTTAATGCATGACGATATGTCGCTTGACGTTTGGTTAATCCTTTTGAACGCGCCAATAACATATAATCTTGTGTTAATTGTTCAGTTAATTCAGCACGTATTGAACGAGCTAATCCAGGAACACCAACAATCGTTAATACAGTTACTGGCATAATAAATGTTGATAACGCCCACCAGAAATTATTTGAAAAATCGGTGGATGTGGCAACAACATAATCTGGTACCCAATGTAATTTGAAATAAAATACGTATTGAACTATAACGACAACAACAAAGTATGGAATTGAAATAAATATCATAATTCCAACAGATATGACGTTATCTATCCATGTGTTTTTATTTAGGGCTGCCAATACACCCAATCCAATCGCAATCGGAACTGATAAGATATAAGGAATTAAGTTAATTTGAACAGATGCTGGAATTTTAGAGAAATAATATGCACCAACATCTTCTTTCTTATTAATTGAAAATCCAAATGATCCTTCAGTAAAAATATTTTTGACCCATAGACCAAACTGAACAATGATTGGTTCATTCCAACCCTCACGTTCAGCCAAACGTTCATATAGAATTGGGTCATCTAGCGATGGTTTATTATTTGGCATTAATTTGATAAAAACAAAGAATAAGAATACCGTGATAATGAAAGTTATAATCATTAATCCTATTCTTTTTAATAGATATGAAGCCATTAAAACACTCCCTTTTTTGAATAATGAATTCTTGTTGCAAAATTGTTTATATAATATTATACATGAATTTGTATATTATACACTAAGTTTTTTTAAAAAATGAAAATATCGTATTTTTTACACTTTACTTTCATTTTCTAAAAAATCACATTTTACGATATATTTACATAGAGAATGCGCCTGAAATGAGTAACCCCATATCAGGCGCTTTTTTATATCTCTATGTGAACTTGATTCAAATCAAATATTATTTAGATGATTCAAATGCTACTTTATAGCTGTTATATAAACCATCAGCAAACATTGGATCTGATGATAAGTAACGATATCTATTAGCGCCCCATCCAAATGCTGATGAGTAATCCGGCCATAAGATCTTAACGTTATCTGCATATAATGTAGCTGATGAACGTGTTACAGTTGGAATTACTGGAGCATATTGGAAGAATGCCATTTCGAATGCTTCAACAACGTTCCAAACTTCTTGAGTTGCACCTGGGAATGGTTCTTGAGCAGTTGCATCCCATGGTGTGTCGTAAGCATATACTAACATAGCTAATTCATATAAAGTTGTTCTGTAGATACCTTCTGGTTTATCTTCGGTAGCTTGTAATCCTTCATATAACATGATATGACCTTCACGTAAGAGTGAATCATCTTCAGGATTTTCTTCATAGATATATTCTTCGCCTAAACTTACTAAGTAGTCGTATGTTACTGATAAATCTATTTCGATTTCTTCTAATAAGAATTCTTCTACTGATTCACCATCTTTTGCAAATGGCCATTGTAAACCTGCCCATGAAGCTAACATACCACCAAGGTAACCAATACCACCATATTGCCATTGAACACCATATGAAGCACCGAAACCAACTGATTGTAATGCGATATCAAAATCCCATTCTTCAATAGCTAAGTCAGCAGCTTGTGAAGTTGTAGATGCAATATTAATAATTAATTTTTGACCATTAACATTGAATACTGTTTCAAGATTGTTCTTGACCCAACGAGCTAATGATAAGCTGAAATCTGAGTTATCGATTACAAATTTTAATGTAACTGGTCCAGTTAATCCTAAATCATTGTATGCAGCATCAAATAATTGTCTAGCACGGTCTGGTAAGTAACCATCGGTACCTTCAACGATATCAAATGCTTCTAATACGCGTTTGTGGTTAGGAGATTCTGAATAGTATAATGGGTCTTGAATGTATGCTTTAGTATCTAATGGAATTGGTAATAGTGATGGTGTATTTGGAGCATACACTGTATTACCATATTCACGTCTGTTAAATGCAAAGAGTAACGCTTGACGGAATCTTGGATCAGCTGTAATTTCTGGTTTTTCGTAAGCACCTTCAGCTTTAGAAGATGGAGCATAGTTAACTATTAAGTATTGTGGATAACCATCCCAACTTCTATAAACGTTAGGGTTTTCAGCGAATTCTTCATAGTATTCACCTAATAGACCTACACCTGATAATCCACCGTTTCTGTATAATGCCATACGTGCAGCAACGTCTGCAACAACTTCATAAACGATTGATTTATAAGTAATAGTATCTTTTCTTACATAATCATAGTTCTTGTTGAACACTAATCTTTGGTTTTCATCCCAAGATTTAATTACATATGGACCATATGAAACATATGGGTTTCTTGGAGTACCGTATGTTGAGTTAGCACCGTTTGTTAATGATGCAGCATATTTTTCAGGATGAACTAATCTGATGTTACCAAAGCTTACTGCAGATGATTGAGAAATAGCTTCAAATGTTTCAATCATGAATGTATATTTATCAATAACTTTGAAACCAACTGTATCCCATGAAACTGGATTATCAGCAGTTTGTTTGAAGTATTCAGAAGCACCTTTAATTGGAGTACCTTGTTTGTTATCAGCATCTTTATAATATGAGTTAGCACGTAAGTTATTTTGAACTGGGTCTAAATATTGTTTTAATGTGTACTCATAAGTATAAGCATCAATTGGAGTTCCGTCTTCAAAGAATAAATCTTCGCGTAATTGGAAATACCATTTAGTTCTTTGAACTTGGTTAGCACCTGTACGATCGAATTTTCCATCAACAGTGAAGTCATCACCATTTTCATCATATGGATAACGAGCTGCACCAACTAAGATGTAACGATAGTCTAATGCTTCAATTGAGTATTCTTTTGCTTCAATTTTGGAGAAATCTCCTACATAATCAGCAACGCCATCAGCAATCGCTTTATCCCAGTCTACTTCTGTAGTATATAGTGATGTAGCTAGGTTAGAGATCATATCATTTTCATGACTGTATTGATATGTCAATGGGTTTAAGATTAATGAAGTATCAGCTGTTAAGCTTGAATAATAAGTTTCTCCCTTAGAATAGTTGACTGCTTTTGAGTCAAGTGGTTCAAAGTAAGCATATAATGTTTCAGCACCTTTAGAAACATATGGGAATTTAACTGGTTCTGGTTCTAACCAAGTTAAACCTGACTTTCCTCTAAACCAACCAGCAAATCTGTAACCTGGACGAGTTGGAGTTTCTGGTTCAGTTACGATACCACTTGCTGGAGTAGTATATGATACAATTTCAAATGCTTGTTCTTGTGGTTGGCAGGCTACTAAAGCTAAACCAGCGACTAAAACAAAAGCAAGTGCAAATAGTTTTTTAATCATAAGAATTTTCTTCCCTCTCTTTTCTTTATAATTATTTTGTATGCTATTATATCATGTAATTTTTGTTTGTGAACTAAGAAAATGCAATTGAAAACGTTTTCATCATAAAAAGTTTAAAAAAGGGGGTTTTTTTAATAAAAATATATCTAAATTGATTAATTTTTATAATCATTTTTTATATAATTTCATCTATATTTCATATGTTTTCATCATTTTCATTAGTTTTATAACTAAATATAAAATTTAAAAAAGATACATTTTTTAGTCTCATTAATATAATTATTCACGCGCGCGGTAATAAAAAAGCCTTCAAATTATTGAAGGCTTTCGTATCTTAATTAGGGTAATATTCGTTTAAAATATCCATTAATACTTGATTATTGTATAAATTTCCCATTGTTAATTCATAATCTGGTTCGATACCAAATTCACTTGATGCTAAAACGTATGGATTTTCTTCAGTACCATCACCACTTACGATATATGCACGAATGTTATTAGATGACATTGTAAATGCGGTACCGTTTGGTAAAAGAATAGGTGTAATTGAAGATGCTCCACCACCTGTTTTTCTTCCAATGAGTGGTCCTAAATTATTGTCTCTAAACACAATAGCAAGCGAGTTTGCAGCTGAGAATGTTGTAGGTGTTGTAAGTAATGCCCAATTGTACATTGAATAATCATGTTCATGAGTAATCTGAACGTAACTTACTGTTTTTGAATTTGTATCTCTATCAATATGGCTTACTTTAAACGGATCTTTTGTCACAAATCCAACAACACGGTATAACGCACCAACGTTACCACCTGTATTCCAGGTCACATCTAAAATGATATTTTTTAAATCTGGTGCTTCTTTTGTTATTTTTTCTAACATGAATTCCATGTAGACAGCTGAATCACTTTCTAAAACACTTCTCATTGTTTTTCTTAAAACAGGTATGATTTCACCCGCATTATATTTTCTCATATATAAGAATGCAGCATTATAACTAATATCATATTTTACTTGAATGACTAATGTATAATCATTGTCTTCTAAAATATATGATTGTTGACGCGTATTGTATACAAAGCCTAATGATTCTAAGACTTCGATATAATCTTCTTCAAATGTTGAATCAGTGTTCTTAATTAATACTAATGCTTCTTTAGTTGATGTTGAAGATAAATTATAAATAAAATATTTATCATGACCATTAATACTTGGTAAGAAACTTGTATCTAAATCTAGTATATTGTCTAATACTGTCTTATCATATGTAAATTGTTCCACAATATCTTCTGTACTAAATGAATCCAATGATAATACAACAGATGTTTTAGCTAAATCAATAAACCAATAATACGGGCGATTCGCTGAACTCGCATTCCATCCACTTGATGATGCACCCCATTTAGCACCAATAGCATTGTCGGTTGCAACTAATCCCTCGTTATACCACTCAACAAATCTAGGTCCATAACTATTTAATGAGCTATAACTTGGACCTGTGTAACTTGTACGGTTATAAAATCCTGCAAAATTATAAGATGTATGAGGTTCATCTAATTTTTTAACTAAAATATCACCAATTGTTTGATCAACTAAGTTTGCACTCGGTCTTAATAATGCACTCTTATGTTCAAATAGTAAATCATAATATGTATCAACTTCCATAATATCTTTTAGTCCATAGAAATAATCTAATGCAAATGCGAAATAATTAAATGTATGCACTAATAAATCTGATGGAATATCTTTTTGATTTTGACTTGATGTACGAATTAAATTATACGTCTCGGTTCCTGAATCAGGGAATGAATAAATACCATATAATGCATCGTAATTATAGTAAACATTATAATAACTTGATCCTGCAAATAATTGATTGACAATATAATACGGTAATAATACTTTTTCATCGTGGAAAACAATATCCATATTATATGCTCTTAAATCGTACTCTAAATCATGTCCATATTCATAATACTGATTCGGATGATCTACATATTCAATATTTCTTCCATAATTCGTTGCAGTTGAATGAATATATGCCCAATAGAATGCAGGGTCGTTTGTTGTGATTGTATCGTTTTCTGAATCAATTTGTAAAATTAAATGATAAAGTTCATCTTCTTCAGCATCATAGTAGTCATATTGGATTTCTAACACTTTACCATTTAATGTTTCAGTAAATTGATATTTAGGATCAATAAATCCCTCTAAAAGGTCAAAGAAATCTAAAATAGATACATATGGCACTGAACCATTTTCTTCAAAGTATAGTGTTAACTCACCATCTTCAATATTATATTCTGTTGTTAAGTTTTTAAATGGAACCGTTCTTTCAGTTTCAATTTCTACACCTTCAAAATAAAATAGATCTACTTCAAAATAGTATATTTTTTCAACAGGTCCATTTACAAACTTAGCCTCTAATACTACAGTATCTGCATTATCGTTTGTTAAAACCGGTAAAACAACACCTGATGCACTAATATATTTAGAATCATAACTCCATGAAATGTTTGAGTTATTCACTGATCCTTTTGTTGACATGTTTAATTGATATTTATTTACAACAAAATTATTTTTTAGTGCTTCATAATCAGCTTCAATTTTTGAAAGATATAAATCCATATCAATTTCTTTCCATAAAGCATTTAAGGTTAAATTTGAATGGACTTCTAAGTCAAAGTTATAAGCCTCTGATTCATTATCTAAATACCAGTATTCAAAAGTAAAGCCCTCTTTTGTTGGATTTATAGATGGTTTTGTTACTTTGTCTCCAGCTTCTACGATTTGACTATCAATAGGTGTTCCACCATTTGAATTGAATATCACGGTATAAGGTCCTTGATTGTTATCCATACAAGCTGTAACAATCAAAATAGAAACAATAGTAACAATTATTCTCACTATTCTTTTCATATTTTCTCTCCTCTATCTAAAAATTAAATATATCTTACCATAATCAAAAATTGATGTAAATGATTTATGTATTAGAGATTAAGTATCTTTTATTTGACAACTTTTATAAATCATATAAAATAAAAACATAACAATGTTAGGAGGAAGCTATGACTACAAAAGAATTAATCTATCATAATGCGTTAAAACTATTTGCACAATATGGTTATACGAACGTTGGTATGAGAGAGCTTGCTAAAAGTGTTGGTATTAAAGCCTCTTCAATCTATAATCACTATAAGTCTAAAGAAGACATTTTAATGGATATAGCTCAAACTTTAGTAAACCGTATGAAAGAAGAGGTTTATCCATTATTTAAACAAACGCATTTAGAACCTCGCGCTTTCTTCACAAATATTTCTCTTTCAACCAATCATTTTTTTGAAAAAGATGATATTCATGAACTAACCAGTTTACTCATACCGTTAGAATTTCTTTCTGAACCTTTAAAAGAATTATTGCATCAAGAGTTTATCATTAAACCTCGTGCTGCTTATACTTACTATTTTAATGACTTAATGAAAAAAGGAAAAATGAAAGAGACAAACCCCGATCTTGCTGCCAAACTATACCACTCATTCTTTGTATATCACTTCTATGAAAAATATTTATCTAAAGAATCAAAAGGGTTTATGGAAAAATACGAAATTTTATTTAAAGAACATATCGATTTATTCATGACATATTTTAATATTCAATAATAAAAAATGGGACTTAATCTAATAAGTCCCATTTTATTTAATTTAAAAACTTGGGTTTACAACAATATTAAATTTTATTTAGTCCAATATATAGGGTTCACTACAATACACATCCCATTTTTTATATTGATTAACAATTAACTTAAAGTATTAGGTATAAATGATGGATATTCAACAACTTTAAAGTTTGCTAAGTCGTTTGTAGAAGGCATATTTGGTGCTGTAGGATTTAGATCTAAAATAAACCCTAAACGTTCTATATTTACATTAAGTGTCAGTGGATATGTATTATCTTTCTCAAATTGAAAATGTCCACTAATACCAAATAATATACGTGTTATTTTATGATTTACAACTTCAACTCTAAAATCTAAATCAAATGATTTAATTGAATCCTTAATTTTATCAAATAAAGTAAGTATTTCTTGATCAATATCTGATTCAAAACCATCATAGAATTCAATTAGTACTTTTTTCATTTCATCTATACCGTCTCGTATAATTGATGCATCAGCTAAAATTCTAATTGTATATGTGTCATTTGTTTTATATATTTCAATATGTTTACTAATCGTTTCAAACGCTTCAAATAATTCATTTAAATCTAAATCATTTGTATCCGGTAATTCAAAGAATGATAATTGTTCAATTAACTCTTGATAATCACTTTCAGTAAATATTGGTGTTGATACTTTTTCTTGAAGATTATCAAATGAATCTTTTTCATCTAGTAAAACTTCACCATTTTGTTCTAAATTATAATCATATAAACCATTTAATTGATAGTAAGCGTGCGTTTGATGGATTAAGAAAAATGAATTAGAAAAATCAACTGTTATGTTTGTATGGCTACTAATATCATCTTCCATAAATTTTATTGATGCTTTTTGTTCAACACTTAAAAATGCACGTTTTAAATTAGCGTAAACAATCGATGAACTAGCAGAATCACCAAGTTTTCCATATAGTTCTACATCTAAATCTGCATTAAATTTTGCTTGTTGATCCACATTGCTTCTTATGTCTAGTGTAAGATTTTGTTCAGTTGAAACAGCAAAATCAACATTCATTTTGCTAAATAAATTTAGCATTAATGCATTAGAAGATAAATCAGGTGCTTCCAATTTAGATAAAAAGTCAATTTTTTGAGCTAACGTTAACTCCATACGATCATTGTCATTCATATCTGGTAAGACTTTAGGTTTTGTTTCAGTACATGCAACTAAGAGTAATCCTAGAAACATAACGAATACTATTAATATTTTTTTCATATTCTAATAATCCCCTTTTCTTTTTTTATACTTTCATTTTACATGATATTTATAAATTTTTATATTAATTCATTTATAATAGTTATTTTTGTATTAAAAACTCTTCATAAGAGCGTTCTAAAATTTGTTTAAATATATAAATATCTTGAGCTCCAGAAATCGCATATTTTTTATTAAATATGAAAAACGGAACACTTTTGATACCTAATTTTTGAGCCTCATTTAAATCAAATTCAACCAAATTAATATATCTTTTATCTTTTAATATCACTTCTATATCATCAATTGATACATTTATCAGTTTTAACGCATCTTTAATGATATTTATATCTGCAATATTTTGACCTAACCTGAAATATTTATCCATCATGATTTCTAAAAATTCCTTATCTTTATTAAACTGAACTAAATATTTTAGAATAATATGCGGGTTAAATGTTGATACAAATTGAATTTTATCCATATGATATTCTAAACCATCAATTTTTACTCGTTCTTGAACTTGATTAAGCATTGTTTTTGCTTCATTTAAACTCACATTTTTTGATTTCATAAATCCTTCATAACCAATACCGATAGGTTTATCTGTTAAATATGGATTTAATTGGTAACTTTTAAATACAATTTCAATATTCTCTTTATACTTAAATTCATTAAGTGCTTTTTCAAATTTTCTTTTCCCCCAGTAACAAAAAGGACAACTGAAATCACTCCAAATTTCTACTTTCATTGATTCACCTCAAACCCATTATATAAACTAATTTCTTTTACTTCATACAATATGCAAGTTACAAAATACAAAAACTTAAATAAAAAAGGAGCATTTCGCTCCTTAAATTTCTTCAACACCATCCAATTTTGTATTTAAATAAATATGTCCTTCGACTTTATTAATTCGTATTGAATCAAATTGAATTTCAACTTTACTCAAGTCTGAATTGTTTTTAATAATTTTTCGCTCTTGAATAATAGTTCTGTCTTTATATTCAACACCGGCACCGAACTTATACTCATCTTCAATATAATACGTTTCTCCATCTATTTCATATGAAAATATTAGATCAATATCAATATCAAAAATAATCATGACTAAGTTAGAGGGTTCTCCTTCACCATCGTCAATGTTAATATCTAATCTTAATTCATAAGAAATATAATGCCCAAATTCAACTTTTATATCATGAATTGTAAGTTCAATATATTCAAATACATTATATTCAGTTAACTCATAATGATATACTTTTGGAAGTTCTTTATCACAAGCATTTAATATAAGCGAAAACAATCCAATGTATAAGATATAAAATAGTTTTTTCATGAAACACCTCATATATTATATCTTATCATTCTTTAATCTTTTTTGCTAAGTAGCTTATAAAAATATATATAAATACACTTATTAATACCCCACTAAAATCAATGATTACATCAATGAAGTTACCATCTCTACCAGGTATAAAAGTTTGAATGCTTTCGTCAATAAAAGCTACTACAAAACCATAAAGAAGTGTCATATATATCCACATTTTGTTGTGTAACTTATGATAAATTGCACTCCATAAAATACCCAATATAAAAAACTCAGTAAAGTGAGCCAATTTTCTTAATATAAAATGTAAATTATCTGGATTTACATTTATATTTAAATAAGTGAGTATTTTATAAATATTTTGACTCAAAAAACCACTTAATTCACTGGAATTGTTTGATGGTAAAAGCGATTGAGTAAATATAAAAATATTCCATAAAATACCAATGATAAGTAATACGATATATCTTTTTTTCATACAAACACCAATATAAACTATACATATATTATATACTTTTTTCTTCCCTTTTATGAAAGAAAAAACCCTAAGAACACTTAGGGTTTTATAAATTAGTATTCAGGCATCATTGGTGTTTCTTTTTCTTCTTTAATTTCAACGATTGCAGCCTCACTTGTAATAAGTAATGCTGCAATTGATGAAGCGTTTAAGATTGCATTACGAGTAACTCTTGTTGGATCAATAATTCCTGATTCTAAAAGATTTACCCATTTACCTTCTTTAGCATTAAAACCAAAGTTAGGTTGTTGAAGTTTTTGTTGTTCAAGAATTGCTAAACCATCAAAACCAGCATTTTCTGCAATTTGGTAAATTGGTAATAATATAGAATCTAGAACAACACGGATACCTTTATCAATATCTTGATCCGGATCTGTTAATTTGTCTTTTAATTCTTTATAAATTTCAACTAATGCTGCACCACCACCAACAACAATACCTTCTTTAACTGCTGCTTTGGTGGCATTTAATGCATCTTCTAATCTTAATTTCTTTTCTTTTAATTCTGATTCAGTTAATGCACCTACTCGAATAATTGCAACCCCACCAACAAGTTTAGCTAATCTTTCTTCATATTGTTTTTTATCATAATTACTTGTTGAGTTTTCAATTAAGTTTCTTAATTCTTCAATTCGCTTATTGATTTCTTCTTTATTACCTTTTCCACCAATTAATGTTGTTGAATCTTTCTTAACGATTGCTTTTGAAATTAAGCCTAAATCAGTTAATTTCATTTCAGCTAATTTCATGTTTAAATCTTTTGTATAAAGGTTAGCACCAGTTAAAATAGCAATATCCTTTAATAATTCTTTTTGGTTGTCACCAAATCCTGGAGCTTTAGTTGCAACAACATTAAATGTACCTCTTAATTTATTCACGATTAATGTTGAAGTAACTTCATTATCAATTTCGTCAGCGATAATTAATAATGGGCGGTTTGCTTTTACGACTTGTTCTAAGATTGGTAAGATATCTTGAATTGTTGAAATTTTTTGATCTGTAATTAAAACATAAGCATCTTCTAATTCGGCAGTCATGTTTTCTCTATTTGTTACAAAGTATGGTGATACATAACCTTTATCATATTGTAACCCTTCAACAACTTCTAATTCAGTTTCAAAACCTTTAGATTCATCAACTGTAATTACACCATCTTTAGATACTTTTTCCATTGCATCTGCAATAATTTCACCAATAAATTTATCTCCTGATGAAATAGTTGCAACATTAGCGATTTCTTCTTTTGTATTAATAGGGCGAGATTTCTCTAATAATTTATTAGCTACCTCTTTACCAGCTTTTAAAATACCTTCTCTTAATTTCATCGGATTAGCACCGTGATCAACAGCTCTAAATCCTCTTTGAATCATACCTTGTGCAAGAACAGTTGCAGTTGTTGTACCATCACCTGCTTCATCATTTGTACGATTGGCAACTTCATATACTAATTTAGCACCCATATTCTCATATGGATCTTTTAATTCAATTTCACGTGCAATTGTTACACCATCGTTTGTAATAAGTGGTGAACCATATGATTTTTCTAATATAACATTTCTTCCGTTCGGACCAAGTGTGATTTTAACTGTGTCAGCTAATTTATTGACACCGTTTAAAATCTTATCTTTAGCTAAAGAACCATATTTGATCTCTTTCATCGAAAATCACTCCTTCTAATTACTCAATGATAGCTAAAATATGTTCCGCCTTAATAATAAGGTATTCTTCTCCGTCTACTTTTGTTTTAGTTCCGGAATAAGTTTGATAGATGACTTTATCATCTACCTTTAGATCTGTCGCTTTTGGACCAATCGCCTTGACAATACCAATAGATGGTTTATCCTTACTTTCAGTAGTAAGGATGATGCCAGAATCGGTTTTGGTCTCTTCTTTTAAAAATGAAAGAACAACATATTCATTCAATGGTTTAATCATGAATAACACCTCACCTTTTCTATTTTATTTTGGCACTCTTGCCTTTTGAGTGCCATCAATTATTATTATATTCATCTTTTTCACCTTGTCAATACCTATTATTTGAATTGTGTTAAAAATAAAAGGCGCTAAAGTTGCGCCTAATTTATACTTGATTTTTGCAATAATCCCATTTCGCTTACCAATGATACATTATTTATAACTCTTACTAAATTGAATAATTCTTTCGCTTTTTCTATATTTAGTCTAAAAAATTCTCTTTTTTTTGCTTCAGTATTTTTTCTCAAATCGGGATTAATTGTATCAAGAATCATATGTATACTTTTTTCTAATTTTTTTGAATCCTCATGTGTATTAGTTTTTATCACATCTTCCAGTTTAAATGGCAACGGAACCGAAGTATTATATAAATCTTTTAATCTACTATCTATTGAACTAGTTCTTCCAATTTTGACCCATCCAGGGATAGAATCATTTGATAAAAGATAAACAACTTCATCTGTTTCTTTTTTCTTTTCTATTTTCGTCTATATCTTTTGAGACTCTTTATTGATAAGTTCATATTTACCCTTATTTCCTATAAATCTAACTAATCCTTTATCCCTTAAATTCTGAAGAATCTGCCTAATTTTATCCTCAATATGATTGTTTTCAGGATATACTTTTTTAAACTCAGGAACATACTTATAAATATCCGAAAGAGAAAATACCCTATTATTAAATTGTTTTTTAATTAATTCATATACTATATAATTCCAACCTTTTAATTCTATTCCTTTCATACTTTCCCCCTAAAAATAGTATTCTTTAATATAATTAGATCACAAGTAGATCAAACTGTCAAATTATTGCATTCTGACAAAATAAAAAGAGGAATTTCCTCTTTATAGTTTTCTAAATTTCATTTCAATGATTTCATCAATTAAATCATTTTCATTATTTAATAAATATTCATCGTAAATTTCATGAACTATTTTTTCAATTAAATCATTTTTTTGAGTATTTAGTGGTCCAACATTATTTTCATAATACAATATCACCTTATATGTGATAAAAAGATGTGTTAAATATAAATTTTCTTTTTCTAATTCAGTCATTACATTTTTAGTATAGTCAACGATGTTTAGTTTCATAATATGTACACTCCTCATACATATTATACATAAAAGTTCTTCTTTTACTTTTTATTAAAAATATTTTTTAAGATACCATTTTCTAAATCGCTAATGTTATATAAATATTCTATAGAATTATATGCACTCTTAAGATCATTTTTAACGCTTAACCATCCTTTACCGTCTGTAATCCACATGAATTTTGCTTTATTACTTTTATTAATTTCTTGATTTAATAATATATAGCTTTTAGCTGTCTCATTAAGTTTTGAGCCTGAAGCCTTGTAATAATTTGTTTCAATTAAAAATATATGATTCGATGAATCTTTTACCACAAAATCGAAAACTTTATTTCTTATATTTAAAGTTATCCCCCATTGATTAAACACTTTGGTTGGATTTGTTTCTTTTAATATCTCTATTTCTGGGACGCTTTTTAAGAATCCATATACAATATTATTCATTGCGACCCCACTACGATTTTTTCTAGAGTTTGAGTCTAATCCAACTTCAACTCCTGTAACATAATCAACTAAATTTTTAATTCGATGGTCATAAAAAATTTCAATTAATCCAGTTTTTCTTATAAAGGTTAGATAATCAACAGGATTCGTTAAGTTTTCAAAATCATAAAAGACTTTTTTATTTTCTGTAATTTCAAATTTTTTATCTCTTGTTGCAAGCAATATTGGTATAACAGAAATAACATCTGGATTTTTTGTATACATCATTCGAAATGCCTCATCAAAATTAGGGTGACCTAAAAGATGATTTAATATGTTTAAGTTATAATTAATTTCATCAACATTCTTAAATGCTTTTTTAAAATCTACAAAATAGTCATATGTAAGAATACTGTCCTTTAATGTATTTAATAATTTATCAAAATCCTTCATTATTCTAACCCCTTTAATGCTTTATAACGTCTAACAGTTATATCAAGATATGATTTATCAATGTCAATACCAATGTATCTTCTATTTAATTTAGTTGCAGCAATACCTGTTGTACCACTTCCATTAAATGGATCCAGTATTAAATCAGATTCATTAGTTGATGCTAATATAATTCTTTCTAACAACTCAATAGGCTTCTGAGTTGGGTGTTTGCCATATTTTTTCTCATTTTTTTTGGTTAAAGAAAAAGTCCATACATCTTTCATTTGTTTTCCACCGTTAATAGTCTTCATGAGATCATAATTAAACTTATATTTTTTAAAATCTATTTTTTTGGTCCAAATAATTGTTTCTGTCGAATGGGTAAATGCTTTTCTTGCAAGATGTGGGGGTGGATTCTTTTTTTGCCAAGTAATATTGTTAATAATTGAGAAACCCTCTAACTCTAAAGCAACTCCTACAACAAAAATATTATGTAATGTTCCTGATATAAATATCGTACCTTCATCTTTTAAAACTTTCTTAGATGCTTTAATCCATTTTCGGTTGTATTTTATTTTTTCTTCTATAGACATTTTGGTCTCATCCCATGAACCTTTATTAACCGAAACCATTTTTCCACTATGACAAGTAATTCCATTATTTGATAAAAAATATGGTGGATCAGCAAATATCATATCAATCGATTTTTTTAATTGATTTTAATATATCTATTGAATCACCAAAAAATAAATTAAAATCTTGATTACTTTAATATGCTTTATTCATAGTTTCTTATGATTACCTCTTCAACAGGACCACGTTGAGTTGCTTTTGAGTTGATCATACGTTTTGCCAATACAACATCGATTTTATAATCTTTATAAAGTTCTCTTATAAAGTCAGTGTTATGATTGCTTAACATAACATAGACTCCTGTTTTTGAAAGCCTATTAAATACTTCAAAGAGTCTTTTTTGATCTTCCTTACTAAATCCTTGTTTAGAATAACTTGTGAAATTCTTTTGATTTTCATATGTATCATAAGGAGGATCAAAATAAACAAAATCACCTATTTTGGCTTCTTTAACGACTTCTTCAAAGTCGCCGTTGGTAATAACAATGTTTGAATTTGTAAAATATTTATGAATATTCATTAAATTATCAAAATTATATAGTTTAACTTTTTCTTTTGAATTGTCCATAGGAACATTAAAATGTCCTTTTGAATTTACACGATACATACCGTTATAACCTGATTTATTCAAATAAATCATTCGTGCAGCAATATCTACTTTTGATAAATTTTTGAAATGATCAGTTCTATCCAAAATTCTAATTTCTTGAAAGTATGCTTTTGAGTGATTTTTTTCATGTTCATTTAATTTTTCAATGAGTTTTTTAAGTAATTTTTTATCTTTTAAACACTCATATACACAAACAAGTTCATAATTTAAATCATTTATAACTGCATCTTGAGGTTTTAATTGAAACAGTAATGCTCCCCCTCCTACAAATGGTTCAAAATATCGATTATATATTTGGGGTAGTCTTTTTATAATTTCATCTAATAATTAAGTTTTTCCTCCTGCCCACTTCACAACTGGTCTTATCATTGCAACCTCACTTTTATTTTTAAAAAGCGTTCCACAAAGGTACACCTTTAAAGAATGTCGAAAGTCAGGTATAAATATTCTTTTATTTTTGAATGCTTGAATGATATATAAAAAAATGATACGATCAAAGTAATATTTAAATTTGTTTATAAAGTGTACTTTTATAGAATGTTGTCTAAACATTCTTCTTTTTTTGTAAAATAATATTTGCGAAAAAGAGGAGGACCCTATGACTACATATGCATATTTTCGTGTATCATCTAAATCTCAATGTATTGATAGACAATTAGATGAAATTTATAAACTTAATATTCCAGAAAAAAACATTTTCATCGATATGGAAAGTGGAAAAAACTTCAATCGTATCAATTACTTAAGACTAAAAAAGAAACTAAGGAAGGGAGATCTTGTTATTGTAAAAAGTATCGATAGACTTGGACGAAATTATCAGATGATTATTGATGAATGGAGTGAAATTACAAAAGTTATCCAAGCAGATATTAAAGTGTTAGATATGCCATTACTAGATACAAGAGTTCAACCTGATAATCTTGTTGGCAAATTTATTAGTGATATTGTTTTACAGATTTTATCTTTCGTTGCAGAAAATGAAAGAGAAAACATTAGACAACGTCAAGCTGAAGGTATTCGTATAGCGAAAGAAAAAGGCGTCCATCTCGGACGCCCTAAATATGAATTACCAAATGATTTTTTCGTTGTTGCACCTAAAGTACTAACAAAACAAATGCATTATACAGAAGCTTTAAATATTCTAAAAATGAATAAGTCAACATTTTATAAATATTTAAAATCTTATCATAATCAATTACAGTAAGTTCATTAATTCTTTTATATCATTTATTTTATAAGTTGCATTTTGAAATTCTTCTTCATTTCCATAACCATATAAACATGCAACGGTATCAATTTGATTTAAATAACCCGATTCAATGTCATGTATTCTATCACCTATCATTAAAATAGGGGTATCGAATTCATTTTTTATTTTCTTTAATATTTTATGTTTTGGTATGTAATCAAACATCTCTGAAACATAAAATTGATCAAAGTATTTATCTAAATTAAATGCTTTTTTGTGTGCTTCTAAATAATAGATTTTAGAATTAGATAAGTAAATTAATTTATAACCTTTATTTTTTAAATATTCTAAAACTTCTATTGTACCTTCATAAAGTTTTGCTTCTTGGTTAAAAATTGCTTCTTCCATATATTTTCCAACCATACTTGATACCTTAGTAATTACATCATCACTTAATTTTGGTATGAATGATGCCCACATTTCTTTTGGGTTTTGACCTAAAAATTTGCTAACTTCAACTTTGGTCCAATTTCTTTTTGGTTGTAAATTTTCACTAACTAAATAATCGTATGCTTTCAAGAAGGCATTATAGTAAATATACATACTTTCATGAAGCGTACCGTCATAATCAAAAACTATTGTCTTATATTTCATCATCATTCCTTAAACTTTAACATATGTCCCATCTTATCTTTTTTAGTCTTTAAATATTCAACATTTCTTTCGTTATGATTAAGTTGAATTGGTTCTCTTGATGTAATTTCAATACCATATCCGGTTAAACCTGAAAGTTTAAGTGGATTATTGGTCATAAGCTTAATTTTCGTTACACCTAAATCAGATAACATTTGAGCACCGATACCATAATCTCTTAAATCTTCTGGTAAACCTAAGGCTAGGTTTGCTTCTACGGTATCTAAACCTTGGTCTTGAAGGTGATATGCTTTAATCTTATTGATTAAACCAATGCCTCTACCTTCTTGACGTAAATAAACTAAAACACCTTTTCCGGCTTTTTCTATTTTTTCTAATGCTGCTTCTAATTGCTCACCACAATCACATTTCATCGAACCAAATGCATCACCTGTTAAACATTCTGAATGCACTCTAACTAATACTTCATCTCCAGGTTTAATATCACCTTTAACTAATGCAACATGATGCTCACCACTTATTGCATTTTCATATCCAACAATTTTAAAATTACCAAATTTTGTTGGAAGATTCGCTTCAGCAGAACGTTTCATGAAATTTTCACTTTGTTTTCTATGATGTATTAGATTTGAAACTGATATCCATTTTAATACTAGTTCATTTTTAAGTTTTTCTAAATCATTTAATAAATACGGTTCGCCATTTTCTTTTAAAATAAGTGCCGTTAATGCAGCAGGAAATACTTTAGCTATTTTAGCTAAATCAAGAGCCGCTTCTGTTCTACCCGCTCTTTTTAATACACCACCGTCATGTGTCTGAGTTGGAAATAAAAGTCCCGGTTGAACAAATGAGTTTTCTTTTGTTTCTTGATCAACTAAAGCCATTACAGTTTGATACATTCTTAAAATTCGATCACCAAATGTATTTTTTAGTGAAAACGATAATACTTGAGCTGTTTGATAAGCCATTAATGACTGTTCAAATAGAGCATGAATACCCAATTTTTGAAATCTTTCTTTTGGGGCAACAACTTGAATAATACCTTTTGAGTATTGATCTAACATTTTTAATGTTTCGATTGATAATTTTTCTGCAAATACTAATAGGTTACCTGTATTATCTTTATCATAATCATCAACAATGATAATTGGTTTTCCTTCTTTTAAATCTTCTATGACCTCATCGATTGAGTTAAAGAAATTTTGTATCATATAATCCCCCCTTAAATATTTCCTTCTATTAATATATCTTCATCAAAATAATGATATTTTATATTTTTTAATACTTTTGCATCTTTCATTAAGGATACACCCAATCCACCAACTGGTGTTAACGCATCTTTACCACCAATTAGTTTTGGTGAAATAAATGCGTATACTTTATCAACAATATTTTCATCTAATGAACTACCATGTGTAAACGATCCACCTTCAATAAAAACAGAATCAATTTTTTCTTTACCAAGTAATTTCATAAGTTCTTTTAAATTAATTTTATCCATTTGAATTAATCGAACACCGTATTTTATATATTCTTCATTATATCTTTCAGTTACTATCCATGTTGGTTGGAGAGTTGCTGTTGTAACAACATAGGAATCAAATGGTGTTTCTAAATTAGGATCAATAATAATTCGAATAGGATTTTTTATTTTTCTATCTTTCAATCTTACATTTAATTTCGCATCATCATGAATAATTGTTCCAACGCCAACCATAATGGCCATATATTTATTTCTTAATTCATGAACATAATTTCTTGATTTTTCATTTGTAATCCATTTAGAGTCTTTTGTGTGGGTTGCAATTTTACCATCTAAAGTCATGGCATATTTAATTGCTACAAATGGCTCTTTTGTTTGAATATATTTAAAAAATATTTCATTTTGATAGTTAACTTCATCTTCTAGTAAACCATATTCAACTTCAATACCGGCTTCTTCCAATAACTTAACACCTTTAAAAGATACTAACGGGTTTGGATCAATTTTAGCAATGATAACTTTTTTAATTTTCTTTTCAATAATCTTTAATGCACAAGGTGGCGTCTTACCATAATGGCTACAAGGTTCTAATGTAACAAACATGGTAGCAGCTTCAACAGATTCACTTGCATTGTTAAATGCATTCACTTCTGCATGAGGTCCACCATAATGTTCATGATATCCTTCTCCAATAATTTTTCCATCTTTAACAATTAAAGCACCTACTAATGGGTTTGGATTAACAAACCCTTCGCCTAAAGAAGCTAATTCAATAGCTCTTTTCATATATTTAATCTTTTCTTCTTTATTCATCTATATCCCCTAATCAATCGTATCTTATACATTAATTTTAACAAATTAATGTGTTTTCTCACATCTAAGTGCATTAAATAAAAAATGAGTTCTGTATATAATTGATACATAACTCTTAAATATTTATATATTCAAATACACATACTATTCTTTTACCTTCAATATACATTTCATTATGTTTCGGCAAGTCTAATATGCCAATAAGTTTTAATCCTAAATTTTCTAATGTTTTTCTTGAAGGAATATTGTTTGGAGCACATGTTATAAATAGTTTATTTAAGCCGTGTTGTAAGCCTACATTAAAAATAAGTTCACATGATCTTTGAGCATATTTATGACCTCTAAAATCTTCTAAAATTGTATAACCTATATGCCCACCATATAATAATCCCAGTGTATTTCCTATACGTATATCAATATATCCAATTAAAATTTCAGTGTTATGAAGATATATATGATATTTATATGCTGGGACATATAATTTATCTTTAATACCTAAAACTTTTTGATGTACTTTTAAATCGATAACTTGATCTGTTAAAAAGTTAAAATCTAAAAATTTAAAATCTTCTGGATACCAATATATATCTTTGATTCTTAATATGACGATACCTAATTCATCAATTTCTTCTTTTGAATATTCATTTATATCAATTTTAATAGAATTTCTTTCTATATAACTTATTAAATCATCGTAGCAGGTCAAAATAATCTTATTTGTGACTTCACATATAATCTCTTTTGATGAATCGTTAATGTTCGTATATAAAATGTAGTCACCAATTTCAATATATTTACCTTTTCTATTATTAATCCATATATCAAAAGTATTTTTATTTAATTGAATACCATCAAACTTATCATTTGATATGTTTTTTTGATATATCATATCATCCTCAGTAAATTAGTTTATTTTCATTTCTAAAATGATTTCATCTTCATCTTTGATGTTAGTTTCTTTAAAACCTAATGATTTATAAAACTTCATTGCAACCTCATTTGTTTCTACACAGCTTAAAGTAATGATGTCAAACTTGTTTGTTGATTTAATCATATCTAAAACTTGTAAAATAGCTTGTTTACCAAATCCATTTTTTTGATAATTTTTATCAATCATAAAACGCCATATGCTACATTCTTTTTCTGCTTCTTGCCATTCTAACATGATGAATCCTACCGGTGTTTCATCATTCATAATAACAAATGGTCTAGCTTTATCTTGATATAACCAAGCTTCTGCTAATGAATAAACATTGGGTGCAATATAGTTTTCTTGTTCAGGTAATGGTTTTAATCTTAATACTTTATAAAATGTTTTTTCTGTAATTTGTTCTAAACGTATCATTAAAACACCTCAATATTTTATATCTTTTAAATATATTAAATCATATTTTAAAGAAGATTGATACTAAAGAAAAAGTCATTCTGTGATAAGAATGACTTTTAAAAACATATGAATTAATTTTATTCTATAGGTATCCAACGAGCATAAAGTGTAATATTGTTCGCTGGCATGATTGTGAAAACATATTTATTGGTAAATAGTCTACCCGTATACCACCCATCAAACAGAAACCCTTCCTTGTTGATTATATAAGCCTCTATATTTTCATTATACATATATGTTTTTTGATAAAATGAATCAACTTTCACATAAACATAAGATATATCTTCGGGACTTTTTTGATTTTCGGTCGTACCATCGCTTAATTCGCCATTAAGGTTGTATCCCCATGTAAAGAGTCTTCCTTTGGATGTTAATGCTACTGAATAACCATTACTTAAAACAACATCAATAATTATTTCATTATCATCAAGAATTACTTGATTTAATGTGTCAACATGACTGTATGTATTATATGTAATCGTATATGTGGTAAAACAGTTACAGGGATACCATTTAGCACCCCTGTGTGATTTTTAGCATCCTTTTAAACAATTATATTAGTTTTATATTTTTACTTCTAAGCATCCAAATAAACATGCCATAAGTTAACAAACTATCAAATGCAATACCTGCAGCAAACATGATTGCTATTAACATTAATGTTGGTTGATAAACACCAGTGACATACAGCACAAACAAAGTACCATAGAAAACAGAATTTATGATGACTGACTGAAACAACATATATTTCGTCTTACCAATACCATAAAAGATACTATCGATTACGTTGTTATAAGCAAATAAAACATAGAATCCAATACTCACCAAAGCTATATTAAAAACATCAGTATAATTATTTAATTGTAATACGTCTCTTAAAAATGGTTTCCATAACGGAATAGATATTGCCCAGAGGATTACAATGATCGTTGTTATGCCAAAGTATCCCAATGTCTTATCTTTTATTGCCGAATCACTTTCACCACAATCACGTTTTACTAATTCACCAAGTTGGAGTACTGGAAGTAATAGCCAACCCCATATAAAATTGTTAGCAACCCAAAATGTGCCTTGCTCTCCAACAACATTGACCATTCTAATTACCATAAACATAAAAGCAATATTTCTAACAAAGCTTTCTAATCCGGATATCCCACCAATTTTAAAAAGATCTTTGATCCACCCAAAGTTTAATTTTTGTTTAGAAAAAACATTGATATCTTCTTTTCTCAATATAAAATAAACCAAAACCATCAAGAACAGATTCACAATGATGTTGGAAAATGCAATACCATTCACACCAAGATTTAAAGAAAAACTCAAGCTTGAAACGAAGAAAACATCGACTAAAACTGTTAATATCATTTGCAGGCCTAGCAAATAATAAATATATTTATCCTTATTAATGACCACCAAGGTTACAAGTGAAAACTTAACTAGCGTCATAAAAATTGCTGCAACAGTTTCTAATCTAATGTATGTAGCTGTTTCATTAATAAGTGCTGTGTCTTGTGCCATTATATTTATTAAAGGTACTGCAAACACAACGATTAGCATTGATAATATGGAGTATATTGCACCTGTAAAAATGATTCCCGTTCTAATTTTATTCTCAAGGTCAAGTCTATTTTTAATAGCCATGCCTATGAAATAAAATAGCGGCAATATGAGTGCTTCTTGTAGTATCTCATATAATAAATTCACCCATGATAACTGACTGGCAATATTGAATCCCCAATCACCGGGTAATTGCCCTATTAAAAATATTCTTACTGTCGTATATACAGTAGGAATTAAACCAAGTAAAAGTAATGCAAGAAGTAATCGAAAATTAATCTTTTTCATTGAATCAAAAATTCTGTTCATTAATTCCCCTCCTAAAAAATAGGTAATCCAAGATGATTGTTGTAGTCCTCTATTTTTTCCGAAACTAACTTTTCAAAATACTGATCATAATTCCATCTTGATGTTTCTATGTTCTCTTTAAATACACATTCGCATAGTTTTTCGAAGAATTTAGTTAAGTCTGAAAACATGCTTTCAACAAAATCGAGATCTATATTGAGAATGTTCATTGCCATATCACCATTCTTAAATTCGTGATCTTCAATAAGCATTTCAGGATATTTTTGAATTTTATTGTACAAGTCAAGGGAGTTATGTTTTAAAAAATGCCATATGTTATATAGACGATCATACTTCTCATTATAATCATTTTCAGAAAGTTGAACATTCGCTTTACCTTGAATAAATGCATCTAGTTCATTTCTTGAAAACCTTATATTTTGATATCCATTCAGTGTCATAACTTTTAGTGTTATAGCTTCTATAGATGAAACGTATTGATGAATAAATTGAATCACAAGCGAGTAAATAACTTTACTGTACTGATGTTCTCGTTTCAAGCCATCTATTCTACCGTATACCTGAAGTTCATCATATTCCATAATTCCAGTTTGCATAAAGTATCCTATACGAGCATCATCTTCAGCCTCACGGGGTGTTCTTATTTTTTGATAACTGGCATCAATTCTTCATTCCATGCTTTTCTTTGTTTCTCTATTGCATCTCTAAAAATATTCACCATATAATCATGTCTTTTAACTCTTTCAGGTAAATAATATACTGTTTTCCGTGGTTTATTTATTACATTGTATATGTCTTCATCTAGGTAGCAAGTAACCATCATACGCTTAACATCAATTCTTGTTCTACCATTTTTAACCAACAGCCCATAATACTCTTTGTTGTACATGGCATATTTTTCTTAATTTCTAATTTGTCGTTTACTGTTTTTTTTCATATTTCCCCCTAAGAAAAAAGAAAGGCAAGGTTTTATCCTTGCCTGTCCAACACTTTAAATTTGGACTTTTAAAGTATTAGTTGCAAGGTACTGACACCACTCTGTGAGGCTTCATCTATGATTCTGAATCGCACTATAGGTATTGTCAAGAATACGTTTCTTAGACATTGCTTTCTATCCGAAGACTTTGTGCCTTGCATAGAAATATACAACCAAGTTTAATTATTGTCAAAATCGCTTGGTTATTTTGATTATAAATGAAGCTTTTTAATTTTACAATGTACTGTTGGTTCAAAAAAATAAAAGATGCCTCAAATAACGAGGACATCTTCTATTTTAAAGGGCCTTTATATATAACCTTAAATTTATATTTTTGTTCTTAAATTATACCTCTACTATATGAATCTTATGAATTCAATATATCAAAACAATATTTTATTTTAAGTGTCTATTTTTTAAAAAAACAACTCAATCTCAACTCATTTTTTACATTCAAATATTATTTACTGTTTTTATTATCATTTAAGAAATTACTTTGAACATTTCCTAGTTTACCTAAAACTTTATTGATGAGTTTATTATTTGTTTTAACTTCATTAATCAACTCATCATATTTACTTACAATTTCAGCACTATTAGCTATTTTACCAAAACGTTCTATACGACTATTTAATGTTTTTTGATCATTTTCTAATCTATTCATGATTTCTCTTACCGTTCTATTGAGTCTTTCGGTTGTTTCAGTTTCTTTTTTAACCATATTTTCAAATGATTGAAATCTTTGTTCATAGGTTTCAATCATTTCAACAAATAAATTTCTTTGATTTAAGATTTTTATGATATCATTATTAATTTTTTCAATGGTTGATTTTAATTCTTTAGCGGTTTGCTGATTTTTTTCTTCAAATTCTAATAGTTTTTTATTCGAAAGAACTTCTTTAAATTTACTTTCAACATCTACCGCTGCTATAGATAGATTTTTAGTTACTTCTTTAAGTTTTCCAATTTCACCAATAGCTTCTTCCAACTTTGTGTATGCATCTTCTATCGATTTAACAATTAAATCTAATTCATCGTTCTTCATTTAATTTCCCTCTTTTAATGTTATATATTTGAGTTTTAATCTTATAACCATTAAGTGCTGACATAATTTTTATAACTTCTAGCATGATTTTTTTATACTTGTATTCAAGTACTGCCGAATTATTTCTTTTTAGTTTTTGGACTAAATCCATGAATTTAACATCTCCAAGTAATTCTTTAATTTCCTCTAATGATAATTTTTTCAATCGATACCCATAAATAATTCTAAATAGTAAAAATCTATTTGTGTTGGTGAATCGATATGCATCTTCTTCATAATCTTTTTCACCAACTAAATTAATTAAACCTTGTTCAATTAAGTCACTATTACCTGAATTTAATCTAGAAAATGCGGTGGATATTTGCATCATTCTGCGATTATTAATTTTTGTATAAAATTCAAAGGCACGCTTATAATCACCTTGATTAAAGTAAGTTTCTGCTTGTTTACGACGATTTTCTTCTGTATCATATCCTGTAATGTTCATAACATCAATCGCATTTTCTTTTATTTCTTCAAACAAGCGTGATAACTGTTTAATAATCTTTAAATTTGGATTATCTTCATATAAATAAAGATTTATTCGTCCTCGCGTAATTGCGACATATAATGTATTAAAGTAAAAACGATATTGAAGAGCTTCTTCGCTACCTTTATCAATCTCTTGATTCATAATTTTTTCCCAAGCTTCGGCATAATCAGACGCTATATTATAAGCAATTATCTTTTCAAATTCTTGACCTTTAATCTCTTGTACAGTGTAAAGGTTTGTTTCCCCTTTAATACCAAGACTATGTTTAATTGATTTTTTTGCATTATCATTAGAAACTATAATCGCAACATTCGGGACATCAATCCATTGACTCATGATTTCTAACATTTCATCTTTATCAACTTTAACAATTACAGGTAACCCTTCTCGTTTTTCTAATTCGGTAACTTCTTCTTCAATATCATATGAATATTTACCTATTGTTTTCCTTCTAATTGCTAAGAGTTCATCTAAAACATTTATAATATTTTCGCTATTTCGATAATTTTCTCTTAAAGTTACTGAATCATTTAATGATTGATTAAAATGATGCTTAAATATAACGCCCATTCTTCCATCATGGAAAAAAGTTGGATTAATTACCTGTGACACATCACCTGACATAAAAACTTCTGATGAATTTTTTACAAGTTTAACTAAAGATAATATTTGGATTTCTGTTAAATCTTGAATCTCATCTATTAACAAATAATCAAACTTTTGGTCGAAACTTCCATCATATATTTTTTTTATTAATAATCTTGCAAGATCATTGTCATCAAATAAGTCGTTATCCTTTAAATATTTTTGGTATTCTTCTAATACAAAATCATAAATAACCGCTCGTTCTTCTTCATTGAATCTTGTATATTTTGATTTCATTTGATAGACATATGAATATCTATCAAGTAGTGGTTCGTCAATATCTTGATTAATCAAATATTGATGAAATTTAGGATTATCACTCTCACAATAACTTGCTAATCCTATGCTGTTTTTAATGTAAAATCTTGAATTAGAACCCGGTATTCGTTCAATGTATTTTTCTTCTAATAATAATTCAATTTCGGCAGGTGATAGTAATTTATAATTATTAGAAAACTCAAGGATTCTATATCGATCATGACCACTATAACCCTTGATTAATCCTCTTATTTCACTCCATAAATCAATAGGATCAATTTTATAAATTAATTTATATTTGTTTGAAGTGTATTTTGATTTCATCCATGATAAAAATATATCTAAACTCATATATTGAGATTCAGATATTCCTAGTGTATCCATCATAAAATTTTTGATAATATAAAAGGAAGTTTTTCCAACAATGCCTGATAGTGATGAATATTTCTTATATAATTTTTCAGCACTTTCTTTCAACATTTTGGTATATGTAAAGTATGCTTGATGGATATTTGAGTGTGCATTTTTTAAAGCTTTACTAATTTCTACTAACGTTTTTCCCGATCCAGCACTTCCCATTAAAAATACAGGGCCTGGTATATTAATACTTTCTAATTGATTATTTGATAATTTATAAATCGCTTTATGATCAATTTTTGACATTTCTTCTAATAACTGTTCATCAGAAATGTTATTCTGAATAACATATGTTCTTAAGAATTGGCGTCCTAATTGATTATTAAAATCTGAATCATTTCCAATATATGCATCATCTTTATCATCTTCAACTGTTAAAAACTGCATATAATTGGTAAATTTAGAGTCAAAAAACTTCCCTAATTCTCCTTGAGATTCATGGGAAGTTACCTGTAAAAGGATTAAACCTTTTTCATTTTCAAATATTTGATCATCTTTTTCTTCGTATTTGCATAAACATCGGGCGCCATCTTGATTATCTATATAAAATTTAAATATACTTTCGGTACCCTTCATTTTTTTAAATTTGTATTGATTAATAATTTCTTGTGTAATTGTTTTTTCTTTTTCAATTGCTTTCACAAGTTGTAATATCTTTTTATAGTACCTCTCGTGTTTTTCATTTGGTATCCCCTTAAAGAGTAACTCAGGATTATAGTATAACCTCATTCATATCCCCTTATTAATGTGCTATTCTCATCTTTATTATACCCTTTGAGTCTTTCTATCTCATCATAAATAGCCTCTTTGATTTTATTAACTTCTTTTAAAGTGTAAAATCTTTTTAAAAAATATATTTTTCCATTATCTTGCTTATTTTTTATTATTCTTTTAGTATCTAACAAATAATTGATACTTTCTTCATATTCTTCATTTGTTAATTCTGGATATTTCCCATATACTCTAGAATCCTTAAAAAAATTCGCATTGGGGCCTTCGTTTCCTCGTAATACTGTTCTCATCGTGATATAATAAGCATCTCTTCTTTTTATCATAAACTCGCCGAATAAAAATAATATATCTTTTGATAATTGATTCATATTTTACCCCTATTTATAATATTAAAAAATAATGCTTATTAATGCCTAGAAAAATTAAATTAGGGACATTTCTTTCAATTTATTCTTAATAACGTAAATAGCTTTAGCTTCATATTTAATAATTGAATTTCTGCTCTTATTTAACATTTCTGCTAATTCTGAAAATGTCTTTTTTTCATCACTAATTACTCTATTAAACAAAACAGTTTGTTCATTTTGAGATAATTTATCCCATATCAACTGTTTTAATTGTTCATCATGATAAACCTTTAATATCATTTGTTCTGCTGTCATTTCAAGATGATTTGTTAATTTTTTTACATTATTCCCCACTTTAAATCCCACCTTTCTAATTAATAATATTATATCATGAATTTTATTAGTGAAATCATCATTAAAGAAGGTATTAATCATATCACATAAACCTATTAAAACTATTATTTATTCTAAAGGTTACATAATTACTTAAAAAGATCACAATATTGAATATATAATTTATGAATAGTAATCTTTTAGGAAAGTATTCGTTTAAAACGTATATAAAAAGAAAAAGAGCAGAGTTATATGTAAAATAAACATTTAACTCTGTTTTTTGTTTAAGTTGTTTTTTAAAGAAGGAAAAGTGAAAGAAAAACAATTAAGCATTAAGCTATGTTCAAAACTTTTCCTACTTATTTTAGAACATCTAATAGTATCTCTTTTATGTACATATATCGTCTTGAATAGTCATTGTGTATTCTAATAAGTGTGATGTTGTTATCCTTGCAAATTTTTTCTTTTAATTCATCTCTTCTTCTAACATCAGAATCTATATAATGTTCCTCACCATCCAATTCAACGACTACTAATGGTATTAATAAATTATTAATTTTTTTGAATATGACTAAATCAAATTCTGATTTTAATCCATAATCATATTTAACCGGATCAGTAAAATTATCTAATATTGATGCAACTCTAACTTTATGTTTAAGTACAAATTTATAATTTAATGTCAAAATATGATTTATTGTATCAATGAATTCTTGCTCTTTTTTAGTGTTATAATTTCTAAAATTTGCTCCATTAATGTATTGCGTTGTATTAGACTCTGTTAATTCAACATTTTTTCCATTGTTCATAACATATGTAGTTAATTCATATAAGTCATTAGTAATCGATGATCTTTTCTTAATTTCCTTTGTATCAGCAACTAATATAAACTTCTTTTTAGCTCTTGTGGTTGCCACATTCAATAATTCTTGATTATTTTTTACCCAGTCAAATGTTTTATCATGTGAATGTTTTGTAATCGCGCAACTTAAAAAGATAACATCTTTTTCATCACCTTGAAATGTATGTATTGTACCAACATCAATATGACCATAACCTTCATTTGATAACATATCTTTTAATAATGCTGCTTGATTTCTAAATGGTGTGATAACACCAACACTTTTATAATTATTAGTTTTTAGACTTGATAATATAGCTTCGCCTTCAGCTATAGAAATGTTTCTTTCTGCTTGTTTTGGAGTCTTGCTTGAGTCAATATGAATAAATTCTAATGCTGCTTGAGTAAATATATCTTTAGGTGTAAGAACTTTCAATTGATTTTTGTAGTATTTTTTATTACTAAATTCTATAATTTCTCTTCTAGAACGATAATGATATCTTAATAAAACAAATTTTGATATTGTGTCTTGTTTCTGCATAGTTAAAAGAATTGAATTCTTTAAATAATCATAAGCTGAAGGTATTTGATATTTGCTCATTAATACGCGGTTTGTCTCAGGTGCAATTGAAATAACGGGACTTAATTGGTTTTGATCACCAACAAGAAGTAGTCTCTTTCCTCTTGAGATAGCAAATAGTGATGGCCCAATTGAACATTGTCCTGCTTCATCTATTATAACTAAATCAAAATATAGCTTTTGTGGCCCTAATTTATAAGCTGATTGATTCGTCGTTAGAATAATTGGGAAAATTCTTATTAAATTATGAAAATTTTCTTCTTTTGCTGTATAACTATTAAATGCTTTAACTTTTTCATCATCATTATCGCTTTGAATAATATCTAACAATTCTTTGTTTTTGGGTTCAAAAATACGTTTTATATTTTTTATCGAAGTAAAAAACAGCCACGTTAAAAAGTTATTATCTACTTTTGTTAAAAGTGGTTCGATATCCTCATTATTTACCGGTTTTAGTTTAGATAATTCATTTTCCTTTGAATTAAGGATTGCACTAATTGTAACTTTTTTTAAATTATCGTTAAGTTTTTCTTGAAGTAATTTAAGAGCATCTATCTCTTCTTCTAGTTCGATGATGTGTTCATACCTATCTAATAACATATTTATTTCTTTAAGTTTCTTTTTTTTATTTTGAGCTCGTAATTCTAATTTTGACTCATCACTTTGGTATTTTTGATATCTATTTATAATTTCTTTTAACCCATTTAATGATTTTAAAGTTTCATCACTATTTCCTAGTCTTAAAAATGGTAAAGGAATTGGTATATCCTTGCTTTTTAAGTTTTGAAACTTTAAAAAAATATCTGATATTGGTTTATTATTGTTTGATGAAACTAAGACTGTTTGACCATTAAAAAATGCAGATATTAATACATTGATAATGGTTGCTGTTTTACCCGTCCCAGGAGGACCTTGTACATATGTGATTGGTTGAATTAAAGCATTATATATAACACGTAATTGATCGATATTAGCTTTATTATCCAATACTACTACGTCAACACCACTTCTTCGATTGAGTTTATCTTTACTCATGTTTCCAAAGAATGCTTCTAATGGCGTTGATAATTTATTAACTAATTTATATGATTTTATTTGACTAATTTCTTTTTCTATATGAGCATAGTAAGATCTTCTTAATTCCACGATATACGGTCTATCATCGATAGATTCACCTTTATATCTTTTCACTTCTTTCATAAGTAAGTCTTTAGCAAGCTCTTTGTTTTCAATAAATAGTTTAGTGAAATCATCAGTTTCGATATCTAAATAGTTTTTTAAATTATGTTTATATTCTTTCATCTGGTCACTATAAAAATCATAATTGAATAAAGTATTTGGAGATAAAACGAGTGCCTTTTCAATTGGATTGAAACTTAACTCTTTATATGCAATAACAAATAACCCTTTATTCGTATTAATAGAGAGTAAATTAAGGGCTAGTGTGACTATTTCAAATATATTTTGCTGATCGTTTTTTGAAAGTCTTTCAAGTTTTGGTACTAAATCACTGATTTGTTCGATACTCAATTTATATTTCTTATTTAGAGGAAGATTTTCTAAAGAATCACTATCAATTCCCCGAACTAGAGTGAATTCTCTTTGATATGCAACTTCTTCATGTTGCATACATTCTTGGATATAATCAAGAATTTCATCATTATAGGAATCATACCCTAACCAGTCTAAAGATTTAATGTTTCGATTAATATCTTGTATTAATTCTTTTGGTTGTTCATAGGTGGTATTGTTTACAACAAAAGCATCTTGAATTCTATCAAAACTAATCCATGTCTCGATTAAACCTTGATATTCATTTGAAATTTTAGAAATATTAAAAGCATCAACAAGAAATGATTTTCTTTCTATGTTGATTTTCTTAATAGCAATCCAATATTTAGTTATTTCCCCATTAATATTTTCGTATTCAATTGAAAGCCAACGAGAGGCTTTAATAGCTTGCGAAATATATTTATTAATCAAAATTTAATTACCCCTTTATCGACTATTTACTAATAATATTATACCATCTTAGACAAAATAATATTAATACACGAAAATATTCACTTCACTCAATATTACTTGATTAAAAAATCATAAGCTATTTAAACATTAAAACCTACTTATAAATAATTTACGTTGAAATTAATTTATATTTTAAATTTAATTTCATAATAAAAAACCCTTTAGTCTTTCCAATCTTACTTGGTCCAACTATTGGGGTTCATATCATCTCTGTATCTTTATTTTGTGTTAGGCTATCTATTTTAATACATTTACTCACCCCAATTAAAATTTGTGCATCTCCACTGATTTTTACGCACCTTTAAATTAATTATTTTGGTGACATTCATTCAATATCTTTTAAAACTACAATATATCCTATTGAAAATGAAAAAAGGTCAGCAGATTGCTCACTCATATTATTGATTTCTTCAAGTAATATATTTGCTTGTTCTGTAGTGTTAGATGCACATATAATATCGACACCACCTTTTGATAAAAAAAACTCGGAATTGTAAAAACTGCTAATAAATTTATGTTGTTTTTGATTTTTTCAATGATATATTTAGGGCTACATAAGATGTTTAAAAGATATGTTGATATTATTGAAGGAAAAGAATTTACTATGACATTTGAAAGTGATGTTTATTTAGAAATAGATGGATAAGAACATAAAAAACATTAAAAAGATAATTGTTAGAAAGTAAGTAGATTACTAAAAATATTAATAAATTTATGTTATACTACGAGATAATCTTAAATAAAAGGAGAGATTATTTATGAAAATAGGAACAATAAAAGAAATAATGGAAGGCGAATATCGAGTAGGACTAGATGAAAGTAGTGTTGCTGACTTAGTTTCAAGCGGACATGAAGTATATGTACAAAAAGGTGCTGGAGTTAACTCTGGTATTAGTGATGAAGATTATTTAGAAGCAGGAGCTAGATTAGTAGATACTGCAGATGAAGTATGGAATATAGTTGAATTATTAGTTAAAGTTAAAGAACCACTTGGGCCAGAGTATAAATACTTTAGACCAAGTCTAACAGTATTTAGTTTTATGCATTTATCTGCTCATAAAGATTTAACATTAGAATTAATGAAAAATAAAACAACAGCAATAGCTTATGAAACAATTGAAACTGATACAAAAGATTTACCATGTTTAAAACCAATGAGTGCAATTGCTGGAAAAATGGCTGCTATTGTAGGTGCAGAGTACTTACAAAAAACAAAAGGTGGAAGTGGAGTATTAATTTCAGGTCTACCAGGAGTACCTAGAGCTAATGCAGTTATTGTAGGTGCAGGTAATGTTGGAGTTAATGCACTTGAAATGTTAGTAGGTTTAGGTGCTAATGTAACAATTATTGATGTTAATTTAGATAAATTAGCTGAATTAGAATATGTATATAAAAACAAAATTGAAACATTATATTCAAATAGTAAAAACTTAAGAAAATCAATTAGTGAAGCAGATTTAGTTATTGGTGCAGTAAGTTTACCAGGTGCATCAACACCACAACTTATTAAAAGAGAATATTATAAAAATATGAAAAAAGGTAGTGTTGTAGTTGATGTTGCTATTGACCAAGGTGGAGCAACAGAAGTAAGTAAACCAACTTCACATCAAAATCCTACATATTATGTAGATGGAATTTTACACTACTGTGTACCTAATATTCCAGGTGCAGTACCTCTTACTGCTACTAAATCACTTAATAATGCTACGATTAAATATGTTAAAATGATCGCAAATATGGGAGTTAAAAAAGCAGTTTATACTAATAAAGAATTAAGTCGTGGTCTAAACATATTAGAAGGAGAAATTGTTTATAAAGCAGTTGCTGAATCATTAGATTTAGAATATAAAGAATTAGATTAATAATATTTAAAACATAAGAGTTCTTCAATAATATTGAATAACTCTTTTTTATATGAATAAAAAAGGCTTTTTAAGCCTTTTGATATGATACCTCTAAAGTAGACAAGTTAAATAATAAAATATTTGGACTATCAATACTTTTGTGGACAAAAAGTTAAGAGAAATCAAGAATTCTGTAAATCGAATTCATTAGGTGTCATATATCCAAGTGATGAATGACACCTTTTTTTGTAGTATACTTCAACATAATTTAAAACATCTAACTTTGCTTCAGACTTTGTCTTATAATATCTTTTTGGTAAAACCTCACGTTTAAAAGTTTTAAAGAAGGATTCTACCAAAGCATTATCATAAGGATTACCTTTGTTACTATTGCTAGTAATAAAATTGTTATTTTTAGCCAATGTTAGAAAATCATATGATAGATAGATAGTCCCTTGATTTGTATGAATAATAAAGCCTGGTTCTGGCTTTTCATTTGTAATAGCCCTGTTTATAGTATCTATTACAAGTGATGTTCTCATATGGTTTTTAAGACTATAACCGACTATCTTAGGGTATATAGATCAATAAACACTGATAAATATAAGTTACCTTCGGCTGGTATTATATAAGTAATATCACCAAACCATACTTTATTTTTTTGTTCGGCTATAAATATTTGATTGATTAAATTAATAGTAGCCAAATTATTTCTTGTCTTTTTACACTTATATTTATAATTAGAACCTCTTGCATAAAGCCCCATTGATCTCATGAGCCTTATAATCCTTTTTCTACTTAAAACTAATCCATAGTTATTAAATAGAGCGCTCTTTATTCTACGACATCCATATCGACCATAGTGTTCATTAAAAATAAGTTTAATATAATCACTAATTACTTCATTTTCAATTGCTGACTTAGATTTGGGTCTAGAAGCATAAGCATAGTAACCTGATCTAGAAACACCTAATAATTTACACATAAAATTTATGTTGTATTTATCATTATTTTTTTTAATAAATTCAAATTTAACTATTGATTTTTCTTTTGGAAGGCTCAGAACTTTTTTAACAATTCTAATTCATCTTTTAGTTGTTCATTTTTGGTCTCTAGTTGTTTTAGTTTGTTTTGATAAATAAAATCATGACTTCCTTTCCTAGGAAAAGCTAAGTCTCCATATTTATCAAATTCACTAATCCATCTATACAAATTGTTAGGATGTACTCCTATATTAGTAGATACAGTTTTAACACTAAAGCCTTCCTTAATTACTAATTCGACAGATTGAACTTTAAACACTTCAGAAAATTTTTCTCGCATAAATAGACACCTCTTTACTATTGTTATATCTTTATTCTCTTATCTTTGTGTCTATTTTATTATAACCATTCCAATTTTGTTGTGAGTGTGAATAAAGGACAAAACTCCCTATCTTCAGTTTTAGGAGTATCTAAAAGTAATTATTACAGATGGCTTAAAAATTTACCTAACGAGAGACCTGAACACAAACTGAAAGATGAAATAACGCGTTTAT
>NZ_JHXL01000006.1 GCF_000687735.1 Acholeplasma equifetale ATCC 29724
ATTTGTTTTAAACGGTAACTATGAAACTTCATTTGATCTTGACATATTAAACATTGAATATGATCTTTTTTTAATCTGATGTCAATAATCAATTTTCCATCTTTTCTATGAGTTTCAAGATGTTCAATTCTATTTTTGATTGATTCTAAGAATAATAGTTGTATAATATTATCATGCATGGGGCCTCCTTATAATTTACGTTACAGCTAACTACAATTATAAGACAGCTCCTTTATTTTTAAACAATAAAATCCACCTATAACATATATGGAGGTAGACCTCCCAATAAGTTATTGGGTATCGTAAACCTCCATATATGTTATATACCTAAAATAAAAAGTAGACTGTTCATTTAGAATAAAGTCTACTTTTTATTTTGTTATTCTTCATCATTATCATCTGAATCAATGATGATTGTTTTACTTTTAACTTTAATTGATTTCATTTTATCTGCTGGATTTGGCGCAGTTAAGATTTGGAATACAGGAATTGTTAAGAAGATAATCCATCCTGGATGCCATAAATCCCATGCTAATCCCATGATGAGATATGCAATGATGACAACCAATGGATAAGTTAATCTTAATTTTTTTAATCCAACGATAAATGGCATAATTGGAATTGCTAAAAATGCAATCCACCCTGGGTGCCATAAATTCCAACCAAAACCTAATGTTAAGAAAACAATTAAAGAAATCATTGGTGTTGCTGCAACAACTCTACGTTGCCAATTGTAGTTAAACATAGGTGTATTCTCCTTTATTGAAATTACTATATTATAATAACTCCATTTTGTGAATGATTTCATCTAATATCGATAAAATCATCCCATTTTTATAATACATCAAAAATGCATCACTATTTGAATCTACATAATCAATACGATATATAATTGTTAGAAACGTCAATAAATCATCAATTGATTGATCTTTAATACATACCTTATTAGCTTCACAAGTTAAAAATATTGGATATTTTTTTAAGTATGCTTTATCTAATAAAAATGATTCTTCTAAATATAAGCATAAATCTAAAATGATTTTTCTTATTGTAAAATCATCTTGAGAATTAATAAGTTTGTGATATGTTGACTTAAAAACATTTAAATGTTTTTTAATTGATGGTGTCATACATCCTCTGTGAAATAGAAAATATCAAGTTGTTGTCCACCACGTCGTTTTCTTTCATCAATTCTTTGCCATTTCGATGAACGTCCCTTACCAAGTGGTTGAATTAATCCTTCATCTTTTAAACGTTTTAATGTTCTATCAATTGTGATTTTTGCGACCGTTGGATGTGCTAATCGAATATCTTCTTTTGTAAATATTTCTTTTCCATTTCTAATTGTTGATTCAATACTATCACCTTTATTCAGTTTCTTTTCAAAACTATATGATCTTACAAAATCATTCATTTTTTCATAGGATGACCATAAAATATCAACAATTAATCTTTGTAATAAATCCACATTTGGATATCCCGTTGAGTAATAATAATTCGCTTGATTTAAAGCTTGTATATAACTGTCAAAGACGTTATAAAATGATTCAAAAAATGAAACATATTTAAATACTGCAAAATCTTTAACTAAAAATGCATACAATATGATATATGAAATAATGTCATTATAAAGTGTAAATGGTTCAAGATGAATATAATCAACATAGAAGTTTGCTATTAATTGAATGAGTTCATATTGCTTAGTTTTTTCTTGTTTTAAATAAAGTTTTACAAGTTCTTCTAACTCGTTTCTTCCGTTTATCTTATTTCCATTTGAAAATAATGTACCATCTTTTTTTTGATCGATAGTTTTAAATTTTGCAGATTCAACATCTTTACCCAAAAGTTTTGCCAAATCATCAAATTCGTTTGCTAATACTTCAAATTCTTTTGGGTAATTTTGAATATTATGTAATGCTTTTTTGATATTCAAAAACAAGGCTTCTTGTTTATTTTTAGGCACTAATTTTTTCCTTGATAAATGCTTAAGCCTTGGTTCTGTGAAATCAAATTTTAAAATCTTACCGAGATAAAAAGCATTTGTTTCAATAACCTTGTTTTTAAATATGTCTTTATCTCTTTGAAATAAATCATCATAATAAAACTCCTTACCTTTGGCTTCATAAACCTTAATAAGTAAGAGTAAATAATCAGATGATACTTGAAGTCTTGACATGTTAGATAAAGCTTTCATATAAACTCCTAACTAATTAATCGTGGAATGGAGATCCCCCGATAAACTCTAATAATAATGAATTAGAAGGTATTAATTTTTCATCAATATCTTTAAAGTATTTTAAGAATTTCATTAAACGATTTGCAGCTATAAAGTGTTTATCATTACGTGGTATTTGGCTTAGATGAGGCATTGCATATTTTTTAAGAACTAATAACTCATAAGTCAATTCAGAATTAAATACGTAGTTAGCACCTTCTTGGTGTGGATAAATCCATTTAAACTCTCCACGTCTTACACTTGGCCACATATCAAGTGTTTGTGTAACACTTGTATTACGATATCTTTGGTCACGGACCATACGACGTAATAATCTTAAATCTGTTAAAGAAATTGGGTTATGTTCATCAATATGGATTTGTGTTTGAGGTGCAATAAATATTTTGAATTTTTGATGACTTGGAATAAGTGATGTTAAGCGATCATTTAATGCGTGGATACCTTCAATTAAAATAGGTGATCCCTTTTCTAATTTCATTAAGTGCCCTTCAACACGTTTACCAGCCTTAAAATCAAATTTAGGTAAACGTACTTCTTTTCCTTGAACTAAATCGGCCATATCTCTATTAAAGCGATCAATATCTAACGCTTCAACATGTTCTAAATCTGGTTTCCCATCAGCATCAAGTGGAGCTTCGCTTTTTGGTTTATAGTAATCGTCCATTGAAATCATGCGAGGTTTAATACCATGTGCCATTAATTCGATACGTAAACGGTTGGTAAATGTAGTTTTACCACTTGATGATGGACCAGCAACTGCAATTAACTTAATATCGTCAATTTGGCTTGCAATCATTAATCCTAATTCTGCTAATTGGTCATTATGTCTTGTTTCACAAAGGTTAACGAAGTCAACTTGTTTATCGCGTGTTTCTGTGTGTTGGTTAATATTGGCAATTGTGTCACCACCAATAATCTTACCCCACTTATAAGCGCCTTTTAAGACTTTCCCAAATGTTTTTTGATCTGTAAATTCAGGTAATTTTCCACCAAGCTCTGCTCTTGGGAAGAAAATTAAGAATCCAGGTGTATAGAATTTTGTATCAAACAATGTTAAATAACCTGTACGAGGTAACATATATGAAAACATATAGTTGACATAATTACCTGCTTGATAAAGGTTTACATTATTCTCTTCTCTAAATTCTAATGTTTTAATTTTGTCGGTATAACCAAAATTTGTATAAATTTTAACCGCTTCTTCTTTAGAAACTGATAAACGATGAATTTCAATGTTTTCTTTGATAATGTTTTTTACTTCATTTAGAATACTTTCATATGTATCATATGTCATATCGCCTTCTTGAAGTGTAGCTAAAATTGAACGTGAAATAGAATATGAGAATCGTAATTTGATTTTTGGATCTATACGATATGCAGCCATAGCGAATACATAACGTAATGTTGCTTCATAAATACGCATACCATCATGCACTTCAGTTCCAAAAAATTCAACTTCTGCATTATCTGTTAATACATATGATAATTCACGAATTCTGCCATCTATAGCAGCAGATACAATATCTTTTAATCCTAATTTATCTTTAATTGATTCTAGTGTTGTTGGTCCTTCAAATTTATATTTTTGACCTTTTACAATAACTTCCATAACTTATCTCCTATAAAATATTATTCTTCGTCATCAAATAAATCGAGTCTTGATAAACGAATTTGTTGATTTGTTTTTGTAATAACTTGTTCTTCTTTAAGCTTAATTGGTTTAGTTTCTTTTTTTGGTGGTTCTTTCTTGATGATTTCTTCTTCAATATCTTCTTTCGCATCATCAATTGAGATATAAAATCCATCATCAAGCATTTTCTTACCAAATTTATTATTTGAATATTTAAGTTCTGAAACTAAAACCTTTAAACTTTCTTTACTTGATACTAATAATGTATTTACATCTTCTTTTGCTTGTGCTTTTGAAAAGCGTGAAGCAGAAACAATTAGATGTGGATTAGTTTTTAGTCGTTCGATAACTATAATACCTCGTCGATTTCGACCATATTTTGGTAACTCCATAACAGAGTCTTTAATGACATGTCCACGGTTCGTGAGCATGTAAAATTCATCTGAATCATATGCATAAAATGCGCTAACTAACTCATCCCCCTCATTTAGTGACATTGAATTGACACCACCTGCTTGTAGTCCGTAATTTGGTAATTCATCAGTATTAAATCTTAATGCATAACCTAATTTAGATAATGCAATGATATTTGGTTTTCTATTAATATCTACTGAAACTAATTCATCTGTCTTAGATAACTTCATTGCACGAAGTGGTCGATGGTATCTTGTAACATCTAAATCAATTAATTGAATTTGTTTCATTTGACCTTCTTTAGTTGCTAATAATAGTTGAATATCGCGATTAAAGTTATTAAAACTAAATACTTTAATAATGCGTTCGTTTTTATCAATAGGAACAATATTATTGATATAAATTCCTAAATCTTTCCATTTTTGATCTTCTATTTTAAAGACTGGTAAATAAATATAGTTACCTAAGTTTGTAAAAAGAATTAAAGTGTCTAAGTTATTTAATTCTTTTTCATAAACTAATGCATCATTTTCTTTTAATCCAACGTCTTTACTTGCATTAAAACTTCTTAAAGAGGCACGTTTAATATAACCATCTTTAGTTACACCAATCATGACATTTTCATCACTAATTAAATCTCTATGATCAATTTTAATGTTTTCAATTTCATCTTCAATAACTGTTTTTCTTGGTTTACCAATTTCTTTTAATACTTCTTGAAGTTCTTTTTTAATTGTACGCATTAAAATTCGTTCATTAGATAACATTTCATTTAGTTCATTAATGAGTTGATTTAAATCTTCTTGTTCTTTCATTAAGGCTTCAATATCAGTTGAAGATAATCTATATAATTGAAGCATAACAATAGCTTCAGCTTGTAATTCAGTGAATCCAAATCGATTCATAATATTTATTTTTGAATCAGCTTTGTTTTTAGATTGACGAATAATTTTTATAACTTCTTCAACAACTGAAGTCATCTTAATTAAACCTTCAACGATATGATTTCTCTTCATTGAACGTTCTAATTCATAGTTTGCTCTATTAGTTACAACTTCTTTTTGGTGTTCAATATAGGCCAATAATAATTCTTTTACACCACATAATACAGGTCGATTATTTAATATAGCCACCATATTATAGTTAAAAGTAATTTGTAAATCTGAATTTTTCAATAAATAATTGATATAAAATTGTGCATCAGCACCTTTTTTAAGATCGATTGCAATTCTTAATCCTTCTTGGTCAGTTTCATCACGAACTTCTATAATATCATCAATATTGTTATTTACGCGTAAATTATCGATGCTTCTTACTAAATCTGCTTTATTAACTTCGTATGGTATTTCTGTAACAACAATTCGATCTTGTGCCTTAGAAATTTCTTCAACTTCAATTTTAGAGCGAATAATTACACGACCAACACCCTTTTTCATGGCTTCTAAGATACCATCTTTACCTTGGACAATACCACCTGTTGGAAAATCTGGTCCTTTAATATATTGCATTAAGTCTTCTGCTTCTAAATTTGGATGATCAATAAGTGCAATCGTTGCTTCAATAACTTCTGCTAAGTTATGTGGTGGAATTTTTGTTGCATAACCAGCACTAATCCCCATAGCACCATTAACTAAAAGATTAGGAAATCTTGCAGGTAAAACAGTTGGTTCTTCTTCTTCGTCATCAAAGTTTGGTACAAAAGGTACTGTTCGTTTATCAATATCTTTTAATAAATATTCCGCTTCTTTTGATAATCTTGCTTCAGTATAACGCATCGCTGCAGCTTTATCACCATCAATTGATCCGTTATTTCCATGCATGTCAACTAAAGGTACAAGCATTTTAAAATCTTGGCTCATACGAACTAAAGCCTCATAAATAGATGAGTCACCGTGTGGATGGTATTTCCCCATAACATCACCAGCAATTCTGGCTGATTTTTTATATGGTTTATTACTTAATAGTCCCATTTCACCCATTGCATACAAAATACGACGTTGAACAGGCTTTAATCCATCTCTTGCGTCTGGTAATGCTCTATCTTGAATAATATATTTTGAATATCTTGCAAAACGAGAGGAGACAATATCTTCAAGTAATGTTTTTTGAATTCGTTCATTTACGAATTGATTGATTTTTTCTTTTACTGATTTCATTCTCTATGTTTCCCCTCTATATCAAAATCATCTCGAATTTCAAAATCAACATTACGTTCTATCCATTCTCTTCTTGGTAATACATCATCACCCATAAGTATGCTAATATATTTATCACTTTCACTAAAATCATCTATGCTTACTTGAATTAATGTGCGTGTTTCAGGATTCATGGTTGTTTCCCATAACTGGTTATAGTTCATTTCACCTAATCCTTTATAACGCTGAATATTAAATGAAGCATTTAAGTTTTCAATGATATCTTTTAATTCTTCATCGCTCCAAGCATAAATTATCTCATCTTTTCTGCCTTTTTTAGTTGTAATTTTATATAAAGGTGGTTGAGCGATAAATAATCTTCCATCTTCAATTAATGGTCTCATATATCTAAAGAAGAATGTGAGTAATAATACTTGAATATGTGCTCCATCATCGTCAGCATCGGTCATAATAATGACTTTAGCATAATTACATTTTTTAATGTCAAAGTCAGCACCAAAATCTGCACCAATTGTATGAATAATTGTTGAAATTTCTTCATTTTTTAAAATTGCTTCTGTGGTAGCTTTTTCCGTATTAATAACCTTACCACGTAGTGGTAGAATTGCCTGGAATCTTCTATTTCTTCCTTGTTTGGCTGATCCTCCTGCAGAATCACCTTCAACTAAGAATAATTCATTTATATTCTTATCTTTACCTTGAGCAGGTGTTAATTTACCACTTAACAATACTTCCTTTTTATTTTTCTTTTTTATATCTCTGGCTTCTTCTCTAGCTTTTCTTGCAGCTTCTCTAGCTTTTGAAGCTAAAACAGCCTTTTGAATAATTTTATTTGCTGTTTCTCTATTTTCTTCAAGATACGTATTAAATCTTTCATAAACAGTTGTTTCAGTTGCAATTCTTGCATCTGGGGTTCCAAGTTTAGATTTTGTTTGTCCTTCAAACTCTAAGATATTTTCAGGAATTCTTAACGAAATAATAGCAGTTAATCCTTCTCTTATATCTACACCATCTAAGTTATTATCTTTTTCTTTTAATATGCCATATTTTCTTGCATAATCATTGATAACTTTTGTTAGGCCTGATTTAAAGCCAACTTCATGGCTACCACCATCTTTAGTTCGAACGTTATTAACAAAACTGATAATATTTTCTTGATAACCATCTGTATATTGTAAAGCAACCTCGATTTCAATTTCATCTTTTTTTTGGGTCTTATAAATATAATTGATATCAACTACTTCTTGAAGTGCTTCTTTGCCATGGTTTAATTGCTTAACATAAGCTTTAATACCTTCATCATATTTAAATGTTTCTTTGATATTTTTTCTTTCATCGTGTAAAACAATTTTTAAACCACGAATTAAAAACGCTGATTCTTTTAAGCGTTCTTTGATTGTGTCATAATTATAAATCGTTGTAGAAAATATTTTAGGATCCGGTTTAAACCATACGGTAGTCCCTGTCTTTTTTGAATCTCCAATACGTTCTAGTGGAAAAATCTTTTTTCCACCATCTTCAAATCTTTGTCTAAAGATACCGCCATCTTTGTAAACAGTAACTTCTAATAAAGTAGATAATGCATTAACAACAGATGAACCAACACCGTGTAAACCACCAGCTACTTTATATCCACCTTCAGTACCAAATTTACCCCCTGCATGTAATACAGTAAAAATGACTTGTGTCGTAGGTACACCCGATGGATGCATTTTATAAGGCATGCCTCGACCATTATCAATGACTTCAATTGAATTATCTTTTTTAATTGTGACTTGAATTTCATCACCAAAACCAGCTAGTACTTCATCCATTGCGTTATCAACAATTTCCCAAACCAAGTGATGAAGACCACGACCATCGGTAGAACCAATATACATACCAGGTCTTTTTCGTACTGCTTCAAGTCCTTCTAGTATTTGTATTGAGGATTCGTCATATTTTTTTTCTGCCATAATTTACCTCAGCATTCATATAATGTATGTTTATTATACATGAAAAAAGATAATCATTCAAATAGAATTGATTATCTTTAATACTTAATTTTTACTCTGTAAATGGATTATTATCTGGATCGGTATAAACATTTTGTCCACGATTTAATGCATTAATTTTAATTAAATCTTCATCGCTTAATTCAATGTTTAGTGCATTAAAATTTTCAATTAATCGTTCTTCATGAACAGTCTTTGGGATCATAACTATCCCACGCTTTAAGCCCCATGCAATAATAATTTGAGAAATTGTTGCATCATACTTTTTGGCTATTTCGGTTAATGCCTCACTTGTTGGTGCTTCAAACACTCTTCCTTTTGCAAAAGGTCCATAGGAAGTCATATTGATATTTAATTTTTTTAAATGATTAAGCAGTGGTTCTTGACTTAATAATGGATGACATTCAACCTGATTCATCGCTGGTTTAATTTTAGCATATTTAACTAAATAATCGATATGATGAATTCTAAAATTAGAAACACCAATCGCCTTAATCAATCCTTTTTCATAAAACTTTTCTAAAACTTGCCATGCTTTAAGGTTAATTTCAGGATCTGGACTTGGCCAATGAATTAACATTAAATCAATATAACCTAGATTAATTTTTTCTAGACTATCTAAAATATCTTTTTCAATTTTTGATTGATCGCCGTGATATAGTTTATATATTTTAGATGTTACAAAAATTTCACTTCTATCAATCTTTGAATCTCTAATCGCACGACCAATATCAGATTCATTATGATACATTTTTGCTGTATCAAACATACGATAACCAACCTTCAAAGCCGCTAAGACTGTTTCATATGCACTTTCACCGGCTTCAACTTTATATGTTCCCAAACCAAATTGTGGCATACGAACACCGTTATTTAAAGTTATAAATCTCATATAGATACCTCCTTTAATCGTTTTATTTTATCAGCATCTAAATCATCAATTAATGCAAATAACATCCTGCGAGCTTGTTCTAAATCAAACTTATCTGCAAGTGCTGCTGTTGAATGTATATAACGCGCTGGTAGACCAATAGTTGTTGAAGGTATTCCTTGATGCATATCTAATGCTTTTGCTGCATCAGTTCCTCCCATTGAGAAATATGGTTGGTAAGTAATATGATTTTTCTCTGCAACTTCAACAAAATAATGTCTTAGGTTTGCAAGCATAATATTGTTTGGATCAAAAACTCTTAATAAGAATCCATTACCAAGTTTTACATCACTATCTTTTTCATTTATATCATTTACAGGTGAACAATCAAGTGCGATAAATAAATCCGGCTCAAACATATTTACACTTGTTTCGGCCCCTCTTAATCCAACTTCTTCTTGAACGGTTGATCCAATAACTAAATTAAAATCAAATGATTTTTGACTGGCATACTCTATGGCTTCTAATGCTAATCCACAACCAAAACGGTTGTCAATTGCCTTTGCAATCCAACGATTACCATTAAATGTTTCAATGTATGGTGTATCAAATAACACCATATCACCAACCGCTACGCCATAATTTAAAGTTTCTTCTTTTGATTTTGAACCAATATCAACTAAAAGATGTGCAATATCAATTTGATTTCTTGTTTTTAAATGTGGCGGAATAGATCCGATGACACCAGGAATTTTATGTCCATTTTTTGTATAAACATATACAATTTGAGAAATAAAAACATCTCCTGATAGGCCCCCAATTGGAATTACTCTTAATGCTCCATTTGGTTCAATGCTTTTAACCATAAGACCGACTTCATCCATATGACCAGCAATCATAACAGTTAATGCATTTGGATTTTTTGATTTTTTATATGCAAAAATGCTTCCTAATTTGTCTTTTTTTATTTCAAAATCAGAAAACTTTTTCATATTTTCTTCCATGTACTCACGTACTAATTTTTCATGTGAAGAAATAGCTGGTATTAAACTTAAATTTTTATAATGATTCATATTCTGTCATCTCCGCGCTAAATTCAAATATTGGTCCCGCTATTCTTTTTTTCACTTCATATTCAGTCATATATTTCGATGGTGCTAAATCCAAGTTAATGTAATTAATTGAAAAATTAGATTGATTGAAATAATCAAGTGAATCTAAGAAAAAATCACGATGGTCAGTTCTTACTATAATTTTACCATGTGGTTTTAATAACTTTTTATATAATATGAGTTTGTCATTATAGGTTAATCTACGTTTATGGTGTCTTGCTTTTGGCCAAGGATCAGAAAAATTAAGTTGTATTGTATCTACTTTTGACTCACCTAAATAATCGAGTAAATACATTGCATCATCCATAATCATTATTAGATTATCAATATTTAGCTCTTGCTTTTTTTGTGCTAATCGATAGATGACATCTTTATTACGTTCAACACCAATAAATATGTCATTTGGATGATCCATAGCCATTGATGAAATAAATTGTCCTTTGCCAGAACCAATTTCTAAAAAAACTTTTTTTTCTTGATTTAAATTTATAAGTTTTCTGTCCATTATGATTCCTAACGATAAAAGGTTAGGAATTGTCGCATTTTTAATTCGTTTCTGTCTCATATGCTTCCTTCTTGTTAAATTGTCTAGCAACCCATATGCCTAGTGGTAATATTATTAATCCAATTAGCCACATATACCAATGTTCACTAAAATTAAAAATATTTATGGGAGATATTTCATCACTTGATAATTCTTGATGAAGTGAAACAATAATATTAATTGGCGATGCTAACATAATACCTAATACAAATTGATAAAATGTGTTTGGATAATGTTTTAAAATTAAGTTAAGTAGTTTTCCAATTATAATAAATGTTAAAAGTACACCTAATCCAACAAACACTAAATTAATGGATTGATTAAAAAACGTTTGATAATTACCATCAACAAAATTTGTAAGAAGTGCTTTTGGTAAATTTAATAACGGTGTATAAAAACCGAGCATCATCAAAATCATAGTTCCAGATAAACCTGGAATTATTAAGGATATTGCTAATAAAATACCTACAATGGTCCAAATAAAATAATTCATTGTGTTAGAATCAGCTACTGAAGTCGGGTTTATAAATGCAACAGAAACCAAAATTATTGTAGTTACTAAAGTCACTATAATGCTTTTAACTGTAATCTTTGATTCTCTTGCAAGTAAATAAATATCAGGAACACCACCTAAAATAAGCCCGATAAATAATAATGTCGATGGAATAGGAACAAAACTAAATATGAATAACACAATAATAAACCCAATCAAAATACCCAATCCTATGCCTAATAAATATTCCCAAATGGATAGAATTGCTCGGATTGGTTTTTTTGTTAAAAGGTCTAATGCTTCAATTAATTTAGCGTATATATTGAAAGCGGCGGCAATCATGCCACCACTAACACCTGGTAATATCGAACCAATTCCTACTAATGTTCCTTGTAGAATTTTTTTAATCATCAACAACTTGTCCTAATCCTTCATTAATAATGAATTGAGTAATACCTTCAATAGCTTCTTTAGCATCAGGTCCTTCAGCATGGACTTCAATGATTTCACCACGATAAATACCTAAACTCATGACACCCATAATACTTTTTAAGTTCACTGAACTTCCAAATGCAGTTAAGTTTAACTCAGATTTATATCCCATTGCCTCATTAACAAGTCGTGTAGCAGGTCTTGCGTGCAGACCATATTCAGCAATAACTTTAAACTTTTGCTTCATGAATTTACCCCATTTCTAATTTTATCAAGACTATCTTTAAGTACTTTTGGATTTTCTTTGACTAATAACTTAATTTCTTTTCCTGTCATAAATCCGGATATATTCATACTTTTAAGTGTTTCTTGAGAAACCAATTTTGGATCAAATAAAGTTATTTTTAAACGTTTATTATCGAGTTTGGTTGATAAAATGTTTTCTACACCACCAAGTGCAGTTACTATTTTATTAACATCAAATAATTCTTTATTACTTTTAGACTTTTTTTGTTTAGCATAGTAGATACTTAAGTAAATACAGCCAATTAGAGCTACAACTAAACATGCTATAAGTACCCATGTCCATACTGCAATTTTTTCCATTGAATCTCACATCCTTAAATTTATTATATGTTGTTTTATATAAAAATACAATCTATATATTTTAATGCTATGTTATAATGATTTTAATAATATCAAGGAAGGTAATTGAAATGGATTATATCATCGAACTTATCAAATATATTCTCCTAGGAATTATCCAAGGCATTGCTGAAGTTTTCCCAGTATCCTCTTCGGGACATTTGTTATTATTCAATCATTTATTAATGCCTGGAAAAGACTTAGATACAGAACTAAATCTATTATTAACTTTAACCAATATGGGTTCATTTTTAGCCATTTTTATCTTTTTCTTTAAAGAAGTGAAAATATTAATTATTGACTTTTTCTTATTTATCTTTAAATCTAATGAGCGTAAAAACCCTTCTAGATTTAATAATTTCAATTATGTTGTTAAATTATTAATTGCTGTTATTCCAGTTGGAATAACAGGATTAATTGCTAACCATTTCTTACAAAAAACACTATTAGTAACGGGTATTTCTTTACTAGCAACTTCAATATTATTATTAATTGCTTTCACATTAAGAAATAAAAGTTTAGTTCAAGAAATTAGTTATAAAAATGCACTTATTATTGGTTTATTCCAAGGAATTTCACCTGTCCCAGGTTTATCACGATCAGGTATTACCATTGTTGGTGGTTCTACTCAAAAACTAGATATGAAAGAACTACTTAAATTTTCATTTTTATGTTACCTAATAATTAGTGTTCCTGTATCATTATTAGGTATATATGATGCTATAAAAACTCCAGGATATATTGATATATTAGGTGTTAGTTTAGCATTTTTATTTAGTTTTATTTTCTCATTAATTACAATACGTTTTTTATACAAAATTGTAACTTATAAAAATTTAATATGGTTCTCAATATATACTTTCATTATTGGAACCATATCAATTATTTTATATTTAATTTAATTATTTTAAGAACATACTATCGCCAAATGAGAAAAATCTATATTTCTCATTTATAGCTTCTTTATATATTTCTAATACTTTCTTTCTATCATAAAAAGCTGATACTAGCATAATCAATGTTGATTTTGGTAAATGAAAGTTTGTTATTAAACTATTTACAACTTTAAATTGATATCCTGGATAAATAAATATGTTTGTATCGAATCTTCCTTCATGAAATAGGCCATCAAAATTAGATTCTAATGTGCGAATCGTTGTAGTACCTACTGCAACGATATTTTTTTTATCTTTAACAGCTTTATTTAAGGCTTCACAAGCCACTTTACTAATTTCATATGTTTCTGAATGCATATGATGTTTAAATATGTCATCAACTGCAACCGGTCTAAATGTACCAAGTCCTACATGAAGTGTTATTTCAATAATTTCTATACCTTTGGCTTTAATTTTATCTAATAATTCTTTTGTAAAATGTAGTCCTGCAGTTGGTGCTGCTGCAGAACCTGGAATTTCCGCATAAACGGTTTGATAACGAGACTTATCTTTTAACTGTTCATGGATATAAGGGGGAAGTGGCATCGTACCTAACTTATCAAGCACTTCTAAAAAAATACCTTCATAGTATGCTCTAAAAATACGTATACCTTCATCTTTAACATCAATACATTCTAACGTTAATAATCCATCACCAAAGTTAATTTTCGTACCAACTTTAACTCTTTTAGCAGGTTTGGTTAATGCTTCCCATACACCATAATCAATTTCTTTTAGTAACAATACTTCAATTAAAGCTTTTGTATCTTCTTTAATTCCCATTAATCTTGCTGGAATGACTTTTGTATTATTCATGACTAAAACATCATTTTCGTTTAAATAATCAATAATATCATAAAAATGTAGGTGCTTTTTCTCACCTGATTTTCTATCAATATAAAACAATCTTGAATGATCACGTTTTTCGATTGGATGTTGAGCTATTAATTCTTTAGGTAAATCAAAATCAAATAAATCTATTTTCACAAGTCTAAAAGTCCTTTATAATATTTTTTTCCAAGTAATTCAAATGCTAATTCGGTAGCGACTCTACCACGTGGTGTACGTTTAATGTAACCTTCTTGAAGTAAATACGGCTCAAAAACATCCTCGATTGTACCTGGTTCTTCTCCAATTGTTGATGCAATAGACTCTAATCCAACTGGTCCCCCATTAAATCGCTCAATGATACCACGAAGATATAAATAATCAGAATCGTCTAAACCACGTTCATCAATACCTAATTTGCCTAATGCAAGTTTAGTAATTTCTAAAGTAATTTTTCCATCATTCATGATATCTGCAAAGTCTCTTACACGACGGAAAAGACGATTAGCTATACGAGGCGTTCCACGGCTACGTTTTGCTAATTCCATTACAGCATCTTCTTCAATCTCATGTTCATAAACTTTCGCAGTGCGTCTAACGATTTGAGCTATTTCATCCACTCTGTAATAACTTAATCTAAATGTTACACCAAAACGTTCTCTTAATGGATGAGAAAGATCCCCAAATCTTGTTGTAGCTCCAACTAATGTAAATGGAGGTAACTCAATGCGTAAACTTCTTGAATCACGTTCTTTATCTAAAATAATATCAATTACGTAGTCTTCCATTGCTGAATATAATACTTCTTCAACAAATCTAGGTAGACGATGAATTTCATCAATAAATAAAACATCTCCTGCATTTAATGTTGTAAGTATAGCTGCTAAATCACCCGTTTTTTCAATTGCGGGACCGGATGTTATTTTTATTTGAGTTCCAAGTTCGTTAGCGATAATTTGAGCTAAAGTTGTTTTACCTAAACCTGGTGCACCATAAAGTAAAATATGATCAAGTGATTCTTGTCTTTTAAGTGTTGCTTTAATATAGACATCTAACATTTCTTTAATATTATCTTGACCAATATATTGATTTAATTTTTGAGGTCTTAATAGTAATTCATCCTCTTCTTTAATATCTAGTTCTCTAATTATAGATTTTTGCATGCTCCCACCCTACTATTTAAGTAAATATGCCAATGCTTCTTTTAACGCTTGGTCAGCACTTTGATCGACATTAATATGTTTCATTACACGCTTAATATCTGCCTTATTATATCCTAAAGATACCAATGCAGCTTCGACATCTTTTCCAGCATCAGAAATAAGTTTAATTTCAACTTCATCATCAATAAGTTTCCCTTTTAAATCTAGAATAATTTGTTGAGCACTTTTTGTACCAACACCAGGAAATTTTGTTAAATATTTTACATCGCCAAGTTCAATTGCTTGTACAATACGATCTGTATCATCGAATGCCACAATACCTAATGCACTTTTAGGTCCAATTCCAGATACACTTATTAATTTTAAGAAAAGATTTAAGATTTTTTCAGACTTAAAACCATATAATGAAAAAACATCTTCTCTTACATGTAAATATGTATAAAAAATCGCTTCATCGTCAAGTTTATACTCATATGGATTCGGACTAATAATTAAGTAACCAATACCATTATTTTCTACAATAACATGGCTTGGATATACTTTTTTTACAACACCTTTGATATAACCGTACATAAAATCACCTTTTATATTATCATTCTTAATTATTATATCATTTTTTATGTACTTTATTATGTTATAATAAACATGAAAGGGGTTTTCGAATTGTTCGACTTCATCGAAGATGCCTTAAATAGGCTCAAAGAGTTAAGTTCAATTGACTCAAAACATCAAGAAATTATTGCACCATTAGAGACTCTTCTATTAAATTTAAATGAAGAGTTTTTGTCATTTGAAAAATCCCATAATGAAATAATTAAACACCTAAATTCTGAAGAACTTAAAGAACAAAAAATTATTGGAAGCAAAATTCAAACTCTTATTCAAGAAAACTTACAAAAGAAACAAAATTTAGTATCAAAACTTGAAAATTATGAAAAAGATTATCAAGAAGAATTATCTCAATTAACGAATCAAACTCAAAAAGACATAGATCTTTTGCAACAAGAATTAGATGAGTATACCGAAGAGTTAAATCGTTCAAATGATGAAAGCGAAAAAACTAAAGATAAAGAATTAGCTTCTATAGAAGTTTTAATTTCAAAAGTTAGAAAAGATCATGCTCAAGCAATTACAAGATTAGAAAAAGTATTTAATGATCGTGTCAAAGAAATTGAAGAAACATTTAAACATGAAGAACAACGCATCCAAAACGAATCAATTGAATATGAAGAAAAAATTAAAGATCGTATTGAACAAATACATGTAGCTAAAAATGCCTATCGTGAACAAAGCGATGAAAAATATCTATCAATAAAAAATGAACAACAGGTTGCTTCTGTTGCTTTTAACCGTAAAGTTGACCAAATAAATAAAATTACACAAGAAAAAATTAAAACATTAGACGAAAAACTTAAAAATGATATTACACCATTTGAAGAACAATTAAAGATTGTAGAAAATACTTATATAAATCAAAAAGAACTATTAGAAGCTGAATTTGAATCACTTAAAAACTCACATAAGGTACTACATCAACAAATTATTAATAATTTTAATGAAAAGAAAGATCTTTTAATTAAAAAGATATCTGACGAAAATTCAATTCTTAACTCAAAATTAAGTTTATATAAAGAAACCATTCAACAAGAACGTCAAGAACGTTTAAAAGAACTAAATGATGCTGTGAAAAACGCTTCTTCTGCTGATGAAGAAAAACAACTTAAAAAATCTTATAAACGTTTTGTTAACGATCAAGATAATGAATTAAAACGTCAAATTTCTCGTACTGAACGTCAATTGCATGAAAATCAAAAAAATCATTATTTAAAACTTTACGAAGCTGAAGTAAAATACTTAGAACAAATTAAACAATGGACAATTGAAGATAAATTTATCTTTATTAATCATCGTTTAAAAACTTTTGATCTCAATTTACAATATGAATTTAACAAAAAATCACTAGAAACAGAAATTAAGAAATTAAAACTAAAACATGATCATGATGTTGAACTTACAAAACTAGAGACAACAGAATCTATTAAACCATTAGAAATCGATTTATCTATCGCTGGTGCTATCGCAGAAAGAGATATCAATTTATTGTCAAATGAGACAAGTTATCATTTATCTCATTATGAGTTTAAAGAATATCAACTACAATATGATTTGGAACTCTTTAAACTTGCACAACAAGAACGTTATGAGAAAGCTAAATTACATTTAGAATATGAAAAAAATAAACTCTCAATGATAACACAGCTATCAATTGAAAAAGAAAATACCATTCGAGATAAAGAATTAAGAACATTAAATTTGAGAAAAGATTTAATAATGAAATCTTATGAGCTTCAAAATTTAATTTTTGATTTAGATTACACGTTGAAAAAATCAGAAATTGAAGCTAAAATAGACTATATAATAAAACGACGACAAGAACGCAAATCACATCTACAATATATACTTACACTGAATAATGAGCTTACTCAAATGACCATTGATTTTGATAACCTTCAGCAAAATTTTGAAATCAATCAATTAAACTATATCCTAAAAGAAAACGCACATACAAAAGACTTAAATATTGTTCATTCAAGAATTCATTTTTTATTCAATCAAATTTATGTAATTTACAATATTTATCATCGATTCATGGTTGAAATGATTAGATTATATCAGTTACCAGCTGATGCTAATACAATCAAGATTTATATCCAATTATATTCAGAAATATTTAAAAATTTAAGTCGAATTCAAGAAAAAGCTAAAGATAACTTCATGTTAGACATGATTGAATTCCATGAGTCAAAGATTAATGATTTAACTAGTCAAAAAATGACTCAACATCAAAAAATGTTGAAACATGAATTTGATTTAAAAGTTGCTGATTTAGATACTGAAAAAGAAAAAATCCAATTAAAAATATCAGATATTCAAAAAAACATCGACGAATTAGGTAAAGAAGTTGACCTTATTCAATCTGAAATTAATAAATTAGAACTTCAAAGTCAACACACTCAAAATAAAAAAGAAGCTAAAATTTATCAAACTCAAATTGATCATTTAACTCGTAAAATTAATACAATTGAAAATGAAATGAGTGCTTTAGAAGAGGAAATTGAAAAAAATCAAAAACCAATTTCTAAGCTAAATCTTACAGAATCTCAATTAAAGAAAAAATTAGATCAAAGTATCAAAACACACCATATTGAACAATCACGTGATGCAAAAGCATATATTAAACAAGTTCAATTTTATAAACAAGTGATGAAAAGTTTAAGTCATCTCATTGATACTTATGAAATTAAGATATTATCTATTACAGATAAATTAAACCAGCCAATTTACTTAACCAATCAAATTATTAAAGAATATGAGAAAAACTTCTATAAGTTAGGTGATTATTTTGAAAAGAATAGTCATCTCTTATATCAAGAACTTCTAAAAGGAAGTATGAATCTTTTTAATCAACTTTCTTTAGAACAAAAAGATCAACTCTCATTTATAACTAAAGATTTAAATCAACATAAAGAACGCTTTGAAAGAGAATCAACACGTATCAAAAATCAAATTAGAATTCATAATGAACGTCATTTAGAACATATCAATGAAATCAATGATGATGAGGTTTACTTTATCGATTTAAAACAAAATCAAATTAAAAAAGATAAACATATTCAAATTGAAACTTTACGACAACAAATAAAAAATCTTGAACAGCAACTTCTTTTATCTGATGATAAACTCAAAAATGAATTGGCACTCATTGATGCAAACTTAGAAAGTGTTATTTTAGAGTTATCCAATGATTATACCCGAAATCTTACACGATTAAATGATTCAATGAATAAACAACGTCAAAAACTTAAAGACAATTTTGATGCTAAAAATAAGTTTTTAAAATCCTTAGAACAATCTACATCATTAAAAAATTCAAATCTGTCTTTACGTTTCCAACAAACTGAAAATAAATTTAAACATCAGTTAAAAGAAAATTTAGATTTGATTAAACAACAAAAGGATAAAAACTCATTAATGCTTCAAAAACGTCATGAAACAGTTATTCAATCTCTTAAATCATTAAAAGTTCAACAAGAACGAATTCTTTCTAATGAAAAAACATTAAGTCAACAAATTGGACGAAAGGTTGAGCGTCAAGAAGAAAATAGATTCAAAAAGAATATTAAAGACTTAAAACGCAGTCATCAATATAAACTTAAGCAATTGAACTTATCCTAAAAAAAGATGCTGATTTGATTTCAGCATCTTTTTTATTCTATATATTCAAATTCATAAGAGAAAATGCGCACTGTATCACCAGGTTTAACCCCTGCTTCTTTTAATGCATCATCAATACCTAAACCTCTAAGTTGACGAGAAAAACGTTTAATTGCTGAATCACTGTTAAAATCAGTTCTATTAAAGAGTTGGAATAATTTATCTCCACTTAACTCTAACACACCATCATCAGCTTTTGTAATAATGAATGTAGATTCTTTTTCCTCTTTAAACTGATAAAGTTTAGCTTGATGTTTAGGTTCTTTTCTAGGTATACTTTTTAATAAATCTGCAATCGCGTATTTTAAAGGTTCTAAACCTTCTTTTTGAATTGCTGATATCGGATATACCTTGATATCCCCTAATTGCTTCTTAAATGATTTAAGTTTTTCATCTGCATTTTCAATATCCATTTTATTAGCTACAACAATTTGTGGCTTTTTAAGTAATTCTTCATCATACATCATTAATTCACGATTAATTGTTTGATAATCGTTAAACGGATCTTCACTATCCATAGATACGATATGAAGTAATACTCGACAGCGTTCAATATGTCTTAAAAACTGAATACCTAATCCAACACCTAAATGTGCATTTTCAATTAATCCTGGTAAATCAGCTATAACAAATTCACCTTCGTCAAAACGTACCATACCTAAATAAGGTGATAAAGTTGTAAAAGGATAGTCTGCTGTTTTAACTTTTGTATTCGAAACTGCATTAATAAATGTTGATTTACCAACAGATGGAAACCCTAATAATCCAACATCTGCTAATACTTGTAATTCAACTTTAACTTTAAAACTTTCACCTAAGTCGCCTTGTTCAGCAAAGTCAGGTGCTTTATTTTTATTTGATTGAAAGGCACGGTTACCACGTCCACCTTTTCCGCCTTTAGCAACAAGTAATGTTTGATTATGATATAAAATTTCACCTATTAATGTTCCATCTTCTTTATAACAAATTGTTCCTAAAGGTACACGGACGTAAGTATCTTGTCCATTACGACCATTTTGATTTTTAGGTCGACCGTTTTCACCATCTTCTGCTTTAATATGACGATTGTATCTTAATTTTAATAATGTATTATCTCCTTCATCGCCAATGAAATAAATGTGTCCTCCACGACCACCATTTCCTCCTGAAGGACCACCAAATTCAACATACGCTTCTCTGCGATATGCAACTTTTCCATGTCCTCCACGACCAGCTTTAACTTCTACTAATACTTCATCTACAAAAACACTCATGTATATGATTCTCCTTTAACTAAGAAAAAAGGGCAAAACGAGTCACCCTTTTCAAATTACGCTTCGTATACAGATACTTGTGTACGGTCTTTACCTTTACGTTCGTATTTAACAATACCAGACACTTTTGCAAATAAAGTATCATCGCCTCCACGACCTACGTTAACACCTGGATGAATTTTAGTTCCTCTTTGGCGATAAATAATTGATCCTGCAGTTGCAAATTGTCCATCAGATAATTTTTGACCTAAACGTTTTGAATGAGAGTCTCTACCGTTCTTAGTTGAACCGACTCCTTTTTTAGACGCGAATAACTGAATATTTAACTTTAACATAGTTATCCCTCCTTTTGGTTTTTAATGTGAGATTGGTACTGAGTTGTTAACTCATTTAATGTGTATTCTAAATTTTTTAGAAGTCCTTCGATTGTTTCGTTTGTATGCAATACATTCAATTCGAAGTATCCCTCTTCCATCGTTGTTTCTATAAGCTTTTTAAACCCAAGAAACTCTATAGCATTAGCGGTCATTATAAACGCTGTTGAAACTGCTGCACAAACAATATCTTGCCCATACTGACCAAATAATGCATGACCTTTGCCGACAACTTTTCTTATTTTATTGTCAACTCTTTGGATATTATATGTAATCATATATTAACCAATAATTTGTTTAACAACTAATTTTGTATATGGTTGTCTGTGGCCTTGTTTTCTGCGATAATTCTTTCTTCTTTTGTATTTGAAGACGATGATTTTCTTTTGTTTACCTTGCTTTACAACTTCAGCAACAACCTTAGCACCTTCAACAAAAGGATGACCTACTTGATTTGAAGTAGCTAATACTTCAGTAAACTCATAAACTTGGCCTGGTTCAACATTTAATTTTTCTACGAAGATTTCTTGACCTTCTTGAACTCTTAATTGTTTTCCACCAGTTTTGATAACTGCGAACATGCTTGTTTCCTCCTTTAAGATAATTTTCGAAGACTCACTATTAAGGTAGCTTATCGCATTTAACACCTTTTCTACGTGGTACAACGCAAGTAACATTTTATAGTTTTTTTATGTATTTGTCAAGATAATTATTTCATTTATATATATAAATATATATTTAACAAACTATACGACAATTAATTATCTAATTCTTCTTCATTTTTTGTTTTTGGTTTAAAAATATTCATAATTGTTTTAGGAAATATAGATAAACCATCTGCTATAACTAAAGGTAAATGTTTAGCAGCTTCAACTAAAGCACCAAAACGAATTTTTTCTTTTGTAACCTCATATGAGTCATCAAATAAATATTTTCTTGTCACAATACCAATTCTAAGTGTTAATAACGCATTACTCATGCCTTCAACAACACTACTCATAATTGGCTTTATTAGCGGAATATCCGCTAACATATTCATTGTTGATTGAGGCAAAATATCACTAATATTTAAGTTGTCTAATCCTTCTGCAATAAGCGCTGTTGTAAAGACGTTGATTACTAATTTCGCTAAATTTTTGTAACTTGGTCTAAATCCACATAATACAACTAATTCTTTAATCATTCTGATGTTAACAACGATGACCGTAATAAAATCTAATCGACCATTTTGTGAAATAGCTGTAGAAACCATTACTGTTTTTGCATGATTTCTAATTACTTGATTCATTTTCTTTTTTACATGTTTATTATATGTTGTATTCAAAGCATTTCTTAAGTTAATCGGATCACGATATGCATCTTTTAACATAGTTTCAAATGTTTCTGGAAGACCTTGATCAAGAAGTCTATCGGCTGCTTTTTTTAACACTTTGTATTCTTTTTTAGGATTATTATCAAGAGTTGTATCAATTGAAAATGTAGGTGAAAATAAAATAATCATTATTGGTCGAATAATTAAAAGATAAACCAATAAAAAGACTAAAATATAGAAAACATAAGGTGCATGAGGGTGAATTGCTGTTAAATGTTCACCAACTTGTAATACAGCAGAAACAATCATTAAAATGATGATAATCAATGCACCAATTGCTGCTAAATACCAAAAACTTTTTGTTGAGTCTTTTTTCTTCATCGTTTTACACATCCTTTTGTTGATATTATATCAAACTTTGAAAGTCTTTTGATGCTTATATGAAAAAAATTGATTTCTTCCTATAATTAAGTGATCAATAAATCGAATATTCATTAGTTTTGATGCCTCAATTATTTTTTCTGTGAACTCATTATCTTGAATGGAAGGTTTGGGATCACCTGATGGGTGGTTATGTGCAATCATCATCGCATATGCGTTTAGTTTAATAATTGGTCTAAAGACTTCTTTAATCGATAAAGATATCATATTTAATGTGCCAATGTAGATTCTATCTTTTCTTATAATTTCACCTTTAATATTAATTGATATAACGATTAAATTTTCTTGTTTCTCATATTCAATATCTTCTCTTATAAATTGATACAAATCGTACGCATTATCAATAGAAATTTTTTTTGTGTGTTCAGCTCTAATTCTTTTCCCAAGTTCAATTGATGCTAATATGATAGATGCTTTTGCATAGGATATCCCTTCTAATTCAATTAATTCTTCAATTGTTAACTCATTTAATTCTGATAGTCGGGATAATTTTTCATACAAACAATCAGCTACTTCATAAACACTTTTTTCTTTTGTTCCTGTTTGTATGATGACCGCTAGTAATTCTTCGTTAGTTAAACTTTTAATGCCAAAGTGTTTAATTTTATCTCTTGGTGTCATTTTCTTCATAAAAAAAATCCTTTCTAACTAATTATAGTTAAAAAGGATTAGATTGTCTTTTATACATGAAATATTTTAACAAGTTCTTCTATTGTTGTCTTTCTTGCAAATATAAACATTGCAGAAAGTAAAATTAAGCCACTTATACCAGCCATTAGAGCTGTCCAATCATACGTTTTAATCATCCAATCTGTTATGAATGGTATTAAAGTATACAATAGATCAATAAGAATTAAAATAAATAATTTTCGAACATGCATAAAATATTTTTTAGGCATGGATGCTACAACAATTGGTAAGGCAATTGTTGTAAGCGTAAGAATAAACGGTATCACAAATGTTAATGCCCAGCCCGAATATGTTGTAAAAACATCAATTAAGACTAAGATGATGCTAATTGTAACTACCTGTTTAATCACCTTGGTGGAATAGTCGTGCTTAGATAATAAAATTGTTGAAATAAATAACCAAATATATAAAAGTGCACCAATTACAATTAAACTCCACATTTCCGGATGTTCTTTATAAGTTAAAAAGTTAATGAATCCAACGATTAAACTGGTTGCGATTGAAATTAATCCAAAAAGTTTCAATGCAAAATATCTTTTTTTTCTAACATGCACAAGTTTTGGATATCCAACTTTAACAATATCCATTTTTTTATCATCATAAGGTACTAAACTTTTGCCACATACAACACAGGTAAGTTGATTATCATCATGAATGAGGTTACAATGCTTACAAATCATTTTACATAACCTCCCAATCATTATTTTCAATTTCTGCAACGATACCTTCTTCTCTTAATAACGACATAAACGCAGATTCAAAATCTCGTTCAATCATTTTAGATATAAATGTTAAACACAAGGTATCATTATAGCTAATTACACTTGCAGCTTTTGGTGTATCATTTGATGGTCCAATTGTAAATTGATAATGTGAAATATGTTCTTGCATATCTCTTGGTAAATCAACTTTACCTAAATTTGAAATATCAAATGAGTTTAAAGCTTCTCCGATAAGACCATATACTGACTTCATTGCAATCGCTTTAATCGGTAATGGTACCATACGTAATAATGGATTTTGCTCTAGCTTAACATTGGCGATCACTTTATTAACCATTAAATCTAAATTGAGTTCTTCTTTCATTCGTTTCTTTACAAATTCAATAATTGCAGCTAAATCTTTAGTATCTTGATTTAAATCATAATCAATTCTTACAAAACTAGCAAAATTTCTTAAAGTAATTGATGGATAATATTGTCTTAAATTGACAGGAATTAAGACACGATATAAGTGTTTATAAGTTTTATTTCTCCCACTTAATTTTTGAGCTAATATGATAAGTGCTACAAAATATTCGGTAACGGACGCATCATAAAACTTAGCACGTTTTCTTAACTCTTGCGTATGCATATAAAGATGCATCACAGCATGATAGTGATTAGCATAAAATGTTCCTTTAAGGTGATAAGCTTTTGGTTCTTTACCTAATTTAAATACTTTTTGCTTATGATATAGTTTTTGAAATTCATCTTCAACTTCTTGATAGTTACTTGCTGCATCCGCTTGAATAACTAAACCTTCAGGATTAATATCATAACCTTTAAGAATTAAATATTCATAGGCTAAAGAATTAATAAATTCTAAAGCACCCTTACCATCTGTTAATGCATGGAAAAATTCAACACTTAATCTGTTTTTATAGTAAAGTGTTCTAAATAAAAAATCATTATTTAATTCGCGGTAAAGATATGCATTAATATACCCTGTTTCTTTTTTTAAAATAGGTTGTTTTAAATTTTCTTCTAAATAATACCAAAATAATCCCTTACGAATTCTTACGTTCAAATGTTTAAAGCGTTTAGTTGTTTTTGTTAATGCTTTTTGCATAACTAAAGGATCGATTGCTTCTTTAAAAACAATCGATAATCTAAACATGTAACTACGAGATTCATTTGATACAACTGGAAATATTTTTGCAGCGTTATCTAAGTCATAAAATCGTTTGAGTTTTTTTGCCAAAATCAATCACTTCTTTATAATTTTTCGTAAATAAGTTTTGCTAATTGTAAATAAAGTTTACCATTCATATCATCTAAACTGTAAATATATGAATTTTTATCCATTGGTTGATTGATAGGAATTTCCATGAGCAATGGTGCTTTAAGTTGTTCACTAACTAATTTTCCGCCACCTTCACCAAAAATATATTCTTTCTTTTGAGCAGCTTCATTATAGTAATAACTCATATTTTCGACAACACCAATCACTTCATGACCTATTTCGTATGCACCTAATCCTGCTTTTAAAGCAACATGGCTTGCATTAGGATGAGGCGTTGTTACTAATAACATTTTTGCGTCAGGTATAAATTCTTTAATATCAAGTTGAACATCACCTGTTCCAGGTGGTAAATCGACTATAATAATTTCGATATCTGGATCCCAACATACATTTTCAAAGAAAATTGTAAGTAATTTTCCTAGCATTGGACCTCGCCACATTAATGGTTGGTTTAACGGCATAAAGAATTCAGGACTTAATACTTGAATTTCTCCAAATTGAGCTGGAATTATCTCATCTTCATCGGTTGTATCAAGTGGTTCTATTGGCATTTTAAAAATGCTTGGTAAACTTGATCCATAAATATCAGCATCAATGATACCTACATGATAACCCAAACGCTGAAATGCAACTGCTAAATTTGCACTTACACTTGATTTACCAACACCACCCTTGCCAGATATTACACCCAAATATTTAAGCTTCTTTTCAGTTTCTAATTGATATTTTGAATCAAAAAACTCAATATGAACACCTTTAAATCCATATTTAATTTTAACTAATCGAGCAATATTCAATTTTATATCTGATTCATCTTTTTTTCTATTTTTAAGTTGAACCTCAATAAATACGACATCATCTTTATATTCAAGTTTTAATAAACTATTTGCTTCTTTAAAAGTAATATTTAATGATGGATCAATGAGTGACTCTAGTTCTAGTCTTAAAGGTTCTAAATTAATCTCCATTTTTTTCCTCGTAAGATTTTTGATTTTGTTTTAATGCTTTAGCTGTTTTATAAGTATTTTTTATACGTTTGAAAAGATTTGATTGGTCGTAAGATAAAATACTTGCACGATATAGTGGTCCTAAAACAACAATTAAAACAGCGATTGTAATGACTAATATAACCATACCAATAATGACATCTGTCATAGTAATTGCTCCAATTGCGTAAACAATTGGTAATACTAATGGTGAAAAGAATGGAATATATGAGAATACTAATAAAACTGCTTTACTTTCAAATGCTCCTGCAAATAAAGATCCCATATATGCAATCATTAATAATAACATAACAGGTGTTTGAACTTGTTGATAATCTTCTTGGTTTACTGCTAATGATGCAATAAATGCTCCAATAATTGCATAAATTGTTGCACCTAAGATACTGCATACAAATACTAATCCTAAAGTTGGTCCAACAACTGGAGCTAATTCACCTAATACAGTTCCCCATGATGCGCCACCTGTTTGCTGACCTGCAATTAAGTTATTGAGTAATACCCCTAATATTCCAAATGAGAAATAAATCGCTAACTGTACAAATTGGAAAATAATTATAGATAAGATTTTTGCTATAAAGTGTGTCTGTGGTTTAACTGATGCAATCACAATCTCAATAGCTTTAGTTGATTTTTCTTCTAAAATATCTGTACCAATTGCTTGAACTGCAAATGTAATTAAAATAAATACAGGAATAATTAACATTGGTGTTAATCCCGCTATTAACCCTTCCATTGCATTATTATCTGCATAAGGATTTACAACATACTCTGGAAAAATATCAGAAACAAAATTAGGATCTACATTACCGTGATCTGTTAAATATTTAATACGTTGGAAATGGATAATTTCTTGTTCAAACTTGGATAGTAAAATAGAGTCTATACCCACATTAAATACTTTGACACGTACAATAAAATTATCCTCAATTTTAATTGGGTTTTGTGCTTCATATGGCTCTAAATAAATATAAACAATACCAGAAACATCTCCTGGATTTTCATAAAATGATTCATTGGGAATATCTTCTAATGATGTTTTTACAGTGATATTTACATCAACGGTATATTTTGTTCTTAATTCATTAATCGCTTTATCTTTTAAAGTTGATGTAAAGACAGTATATTGTGTTGTATCCACAATTATAATATTACCTTCAATTTTACTGCCTTCATCATTGCCAAATGAAGAAAGGATTGTAGGTAATAGCGTAACTGCTAAAATTAAAACGCCTATAATAGCTGTAGAAATAACAAACGCTTTTGTCATTAATCGTTTTTTTAATCCGTATTTCACCATATACTTAAGCTTCTTCATATTTCTTACCTACTTTCGCAATAAATATTTCAGATAATGTTGCTTGTTCAACATCAAATTTACGAATATTTTTTAATGTTTTGACATAATCAAAAACATCATTTGAAACATCTTCTGATGCAATTTTAACTATCCATTCATTAGATTGAATAATTACATCTTCTACACCATTGATTTTCATTAAAGCATCTTTATCTAAATCATCTGCAATGACTTTAATATTATGCTTTTTAAAATCTTTTTTAATATCTTTAATGTATCCAGATATAACAGTCTTACCTTTTTCTAATACAACTAATCTTTCACAAAAACTTTCTACATGGTCAATTTGATGACTTGAGAAAATAATTGTTGCACCTTTTGCTTGAAACTCACGAATTACTTCAACAAATAATTCAATATTAATAACATCTAATCCACTAAATGGTTCATCTAAAACCAAAAGTGATGGATTATTAATTAAAGCCGAAATAAACTGAATTTTTTGTTGATTTCCTTTAGATAATTCTTTAATTTTCTTGTTTTTATAATCTTTAATGTTAAAGCGTTCAAGCCAATAATCAAGTCTTTTAAGTATATCTTCAACAGATACATTTTTAAGTTGTCCAAAATAAAACATTAAGTCTTTAACTGTCATCTTAGTTAATAAACTTCGCTCTTCAATCATATATCCGATTTGATCAACCGTTTCGTATGAAACAAAGCTTCCATTATAACGGACATAACCTTTGGATGGATATAATAATCCCATAATCGTTCTAAATGTTGTTGTTTTACCCGCACCATTTGTACCAAGTAAACCAAAAATTTCACCTGGTTTAACTTCAAATGATAGATCATCAACGGCAACAAAGTCTCCATATTTTAGTGTAACACCTTTGACTTCTAACATATTGCACCCCTCTTTTGATTTTTTAGACATTTATATCTTATCATGAAATGGTATTTTTTTTATTTATTTATAAAGAAAATTGATTGGTTACTACCAATCAATTAACTCTACTTTTCTTATTTTGGTCTTGTTTTAAGATTTCCACAAATTCATCAATTGTAACAGTGACTTGATCTTTTTCACCATATTTTCTATATGTTACTTTATTACCTTTAACTTCTTCATCTCCAATGACTAATTGATAAGGTACTTTTTGAATTTGAGCTTCACGAATCTTATAACCTAATTTTTCATTTCTGAAATCTGATTCAACACGAACACCTGCTTTATTAAGCATTTCATGTAAAGTTTTAACAAACTCTAAATGATGTTCTAATGAAACAGGAATTAATTTAACTTGAACTGGTGCTAACCAATAAGGGAATGCACCTTTATACTCTTCAATTAAATATGCAACAAAACGTTCCATTGTTGACACTACACCACGGTGAATAACAACAGGACGTTTATCATTTTTACCATCTTCACCAACATAAGTTAAGTCAAAGCGTTCAGGTAATAAGAAGTCAAGTTGAACAGTTGATAATGTTTCTTCCATACCCATTGCAGTCTTAACTTGAATATCCACCTTAGGTCCATAGAATGCAGCTTCACCTAATGCTTCTTTGTAAGGAATATTTAAATCATCCATAACCTTTTTAATTGTTGATTCTGCTTTATTCCACATATCATCATCATCGAAATATTTTTCTTTATTTTCAGGATCACGATATGATAAACGGAATGAGTAGTCTTTAATATTAAAATCTTTGTAAACTTCAACAATTAAGTTTATAACACGTTTAAATTCATCTTCAATTTGGTCAGGTCTAACAAAAATATGAGCATCATTTAATGTCATTTCACGAACACGTTGTAAACCAGATAATGCTCCTGATTTTTCATATCGATGCATCATACCAAGTTCTGCAATACGAATAGGTAAATCGCGATATGAGTGAAGTTCTTTTTTATAAATCATCATATGGTGAGGACAGTTCATTGGACGTAAAACTAACATTTCACCATCACCTAAATCCATTGGCGGATACATATTTTCATGATAATGATCCCAATGCCCTGATGTCTTATAAAACTCAACGTTAGCCATAATAGGTGTATAAACATGTAAATAACCTAATTCAATTTCTTTATCAACAATATAACGCTCAATCACACGACGAATTGTTGCACCTTTTGGAAGCCAGAATGGTAATCCTGAACCAACTTCTTTAGATACCATAAAGATATCTAATTCTTTACCAATCTTACGATGGTCACGCTGTTTGCGTTCTTCTAAAAGATTTAAGTATTCATTTAAAGATTCTTCTGAAAAATGAGATGTACCATAAATACGAATTAATTGTTTATTCTTGGCGTTTCCTCTCCAATAAGCACCAGCTAAATTAAGTAATTTAAAATGTTTAATATATCTTGTTGAAGGAACATGTCCACCACGACAAAGATCGATAAATTCGCCTTGAGTATATGTTGTAATTGTATCGCCTTTGTGCTCTTCAATTAATTCTAACTTATATGGATTATTTTTAAAGATTTCTTTAGCTTGCTCATAAGAAACTTCTTTACGCACAATTTTAAAATCTTCTTTAGATAATTTTTTCATTAATTTTTCAACTTTGGATAAATCTTCATCAGTGAATGTTTCATCCATAAAATCCACATCATAATAGAATCCTTCATCAATTGCAGGTCCAATACCAAATCTTGCATGTGGATAAAGAATTTGTATGGCTTGTGCAAATAAATGTGCTGTTGAGTGATTTAAAACTTCAAACCCTTCTTTTGTATTTTCTAAGATAAGTTCTAATTCACCATCAACATCTAAATTACGACTTAATTCAATGAGTTCACCATTGAATTTTGCAGCAATTACACCTTTTAAGTCAATATTGTTAGATTTTGCAAAGTCAAAAACATTATGATTTGCCTCTAATTGATAATTTTGATTTTGATATACGATTTTAATCATATAAATCCTCCTTAATAAGAAAAAAATCCTTACATGTTGAAACAACATCTAAGGACGTAATTAATCGCGGTACCACCTTAGTTCATAGTTTAAAAACTATGCACTTATTTTATCCTTAACGCGGATTTGACGAGCTTATTGGGTTAAGCTAGCTCCGAGGTGGTAATTCATATCATTTTTTGTAAGCTTTCACCATACCTTACATCGCTTGGGTCGACATGAATCATGTCCTCTTCATTGCTTATTCATTAATATTATAATCATTTTCATGAAAATATCAATCAATTTTGTATCTTTTACTAAATTTATGTGCAAATGATAATTCTTTTATTCGTCGAATGATTCTTAAACTGAGTTCCATATCTTCATCTTTATCTAATTTGAATCGTTCTGCTAAATCAACATATGAACTATTTGATGAAAAATGAACTGTTTTTTTAGCATTCATTCGATAATGTAAAATTGGCAATAAGATTTCATCTCTAAACCATACGCTCATATTTTCGCCACCAATATCATCAAGGATTAATACATCACAGCGTTTAAGATGATTTATCTTTTTTTCTAAATCATTTGTACCAATTGATGCTTTCATTGAACGAATTAAATCCGGCATGAAGCAATATAAAACATTCAAACCTTCCTTGGTTAATTTTTTAGCAAGCCCCGCTAAAAAGAAACTTTTTCCTGTTCCATAAGGACCATATAAATAAAAACCTTTGTGATACTTTTTAGGATCCTTTAAAATTTTTTCCACATATTCAAACGCTTCAACATGTGCTTGATCTGACACAACAAAATCATTTAAATTAGCATTTTCAATATATGTATCACTTTCAAAAATTTCTAAATTCTTTTTTATATGTCTATTAAGTTCTTCTTCTAGTTTTTCCTTTGTTGGTTCATAAACGATTTGAAGATATGGTTCAGTCACTAATTTGGGTTGATATCCAGGTACTGAAGAATTTTCTTTTTGAAGAATATATTGATATGCAATTAAAATATCATCGTCTGATAACTTTAAATTTTTTGTTTCTGGATCAGATTGAACAATTTTTTTAATTTCATTGATCATATTTTTTCTCCTCATCGATTAATTCTTGTAAATATGCTTCAACCCAATCTTTATTTTCAACCTTAGTTTTTTTAGAAGATTTTTTATTATTTGTAGGACCAATTTCTCGATCTTTTAATATTTCATTAAATGCATGTTCTGTTGTACGAATGCCATTTTGAGCCCAAGTTTCTAATACTTTTTCTAAATAGACAATATTCGGTAATTCCCCTTGTTTAGCTTTTAAAATATGCATAAGTAATACATTAATGACACCAACTTCAACTTGATTTCTCTCCATTAGCATCATCACTGTTTCTGTAGCTATACCTTGATAATCATTTTTAGCATAACTTTCTACAATAACCATTGGTGATGTATTTTTTAACACGTGAATCCAGTTTTCATTACCATTCATTTGTTTAGTTTCTAAAACTGTTAAATGTTTATCTTTCTTTTCTTGATAGTAATTTTTAGCTTTCGTTTGTAAAAGTTGTAAGTCAATCTCACCATTTGGTTCAACAGTTTTTAAATAAATATCAGCAATTTCATCTAATGACAATTGATATACAAATACTAATTTTTGAATTAAATCTTTTGTTTTTTCAAACATTAAAACAGGTTTTTTGACACGATCAGGTAATTTTTCAATAAATGCTTCATAATTGATTTGATCTTTGATTTTAGCACCTGAATTTGTCTTTTTACCTAAATACATATGCGCATCAACAAAATCGTTCATTCCAACAAAATTAAATACATCATCAAAGTTTTTAGTTACTTGATTAAAGTTTGATAAATCAAACTTTTCAACTTTAAATTTACCTGTTAACTCACGATACATTTTAGGACCTAATTCTGTTTGTAAGAATTGTCCTAACACAGTATCTTTTAGAAAGCCTCTTGGTGTTAATGGGCTTTTAAGTTGGTATACAAAGTGATTTTGATCTTGATATGTATTTAATAAATTTAAAGCTTCTAATTTATCCTTAGCTTCTTCAAGTTTATCTAACTTTGTATTCAAAATATCAGATAAAAATTGATGTGTAATGACTTCAGAACGATACGTTTTATGATCTAATAAATGATAAAACGTATGATATAAAGAAAAAGCCAAAACACCCATTAGAGGTTGATATAACAACCCTAACACTTTCCATTCATCATTAGATAAAGATGATTGTGTAATGATTTGAAAAGTTTGATTTGGCTTCATGTTTGTTTTCCCCTTCATTTTAATGATAATAAATAATTTAATGTTGCTTCATATAATTTTTCTTTTGAATCTTCATTACTAATTGTATATGTTGCACGCTCTTTTTTTTCTTTTAATGGTAATTGAAGACGGATTCGTTTAATTGCTTCTTTTCTTGTTAAATGATTGCGTTTCATTAAACGATCAATTTGAATAGATTCATTTGTATAAATTAACAAACTTTGATCATATTTTTGATAGTTTGTTTCAAATAATAGTGGAATATCTAATACAACAATATGCTCATGATATTTTTGATAAGACTTTTCAATTTTTTCAAAAACTAATGGATGAATGATAGATTCTAGTTTTTTTAATTTTCTTTTATTATTAAAAACTTCATTTTTTAGTTTTTCTTTATTAAGTTTATCTTCTTCTAGCACTTTAAAAATTTTGTCAATTTTTTTTAAAAAGTCATGATCTTGGTATAAATTATGAACAATTTGATCTGCATCAATTACTTTAATATTCAATTTTTTTAAGTAGTTAGAAACTGTTGATTTTCCAGTTGCAATACCACCTGTTAGTCCTATGATATACGATTTTTGACATGATGGACAAAAGTATGTTCCTCTACCTTTATGTTGAATTTTAATAATTTTTTCACCACATCGAGGACAATTTTGGTTTTCCTTACCGTGTACATTTAAATATTGTTGAAATTTCCCTCGATGTCCAAGTGATTCAAATGTATCAATGGTTGAACCACCCATCTTAATTGCTAGATTTAATACTTTAATTGAATTTTCTAAAATTTCTTTCGCCTCATTAATTGAAATTAAAAAACCTCTTTTATCTGGATGAATTTTTGATAAATACAAAATTTCATTTGCATAAATATTACCAATTCCAGCAATAACACTTTGATCAAGTAATAATTCTTTAATGCTTAAGTGAGACTTCTTAATTTTAGAATAAAATTCTTGAAAGTCAATCTTGTCCGGATCTTTTGCAAGTTTTTTTGAAAGATTTAAAAATGTATCTTTTTCATCAATCGGAATTAGTTCAAATCTTCCAAATTTTCTTGTGTCATGATATGAAAGTTCATGTCCACTTTTAAGTTGAAATACTACATGTGTATGTTTTGGATCAATTTTTTCATCCATGAAGTATTTACCTTCCATACGAAGGTGTGATATTAAACAGTAATCATCTAAAATAAATTTTAAATATTTCCCCTGACGTTCCACTGTATGAATTTTTTGATTGATTAATTTTGCTTCAAAATCTTTGTTATTACTTACAATTGGACGATAAAAGACAGTTACATTGGTAATTGTATCACCTTTTAAGACTGTTTCTAAATTACGTCTGATAACTTCTACCTCTGGTAATTCAGGCATCTTTTACCCTCCTTTATTTTAAATCATACCAAGTCTTTCCAACATCACAGCTTGATTCTAATTTAACTTTCATTTTATAAGCATTTTGCATGATACTTGGTACGATTTTTTTCATTTCATCGACTTCTTCATTTGGAACTTCTAATATCAATTCGTCATGCACTTGAAGAATGAGTTTTGATTGTTTATGATTTTGAATTAAATATTGATGTAACTTAATCATTGCTAACTTAATAATATCTGCAGCAGAACCTTGAATTGGAGCATTTAATGCTGTACGTTTACCAAATTCTCTAATATTAAAGACACTGCTTGAAATTTCTGGTATATATCTTCGACGTTTTAAAATTGTTTCAACATAACCATTTACTTTAGCAAACTCAACAATATTTTTCATATATTCTTTAATTTCCGGATATACTTCTAAATATCGTTCAATAAATTGTTCAGCTTCTTTTCTCGATACATTAATGTCTTGTGCTAAACTAAATGCACCTATGCCATAAATAATTCCGAAATTAACTGCTTTTGCACGTCTTCTTTGTTCAGAATCTACTTGATCAACATGAAACACTTTTTGTGCTGTTGATTTATGAATATCAAGGTTATCATCAAATGCTTGTTGTAAGTTTTTAACATTTGCAACTTCAGCTAAAACTCTTAGTTCAATTTGTGAGTAATCTGCACCAACAAAATTATGATTCTCTTTAGCAACAAATATTTTACGAATTTCTCTACCTTCTTCTGTTCGAATTGGTATATTTTGTAAGTTAGGTTCTAAACTTGACAATCTACCTGTAACCGTTAATGCTTGATTATATATTGTATGGATTTTACCATCATCAAATATTGAATCTTTTATGCCCACTAAATATGTTGAATGCAATTTTGTTAATTGTCGATATTCTAAAATATATGGAATAATATCATGTTTTCCTACTAAACTATTTAAAACTTCTACATCGGTTGAAAACCCTGTTTTTGTTTTCTTACCGTTTGGTAATCCAAGTGTATCAAACAATATGTCACCTAATTGCTTTGGTGAATCAACATTAAATTCTACACCAGCTAACTCAATAATCTTTGTTCTTAAATTTTCAATACGTTTTATAATGGATTCTGTTTGTCTTAAAATTTCATCTTTATCCACATAAATGCCTTCAATTTCCATTGATGATAAAACTTCTGATAAAGGTAATTCAACATCATTTAAAAGATGCGTTTGTTCTCTTTCTTTTAAGATATTCAATGTTTCATCTTTTAATTGGAAAATTGTGAATGCTTTTTTAACAATATGACTTTGATATAAAGTTTTATCCTCCGGTAATCCTTTTTTTGCACCTTTACCATAAATTTCTTCATCATATTGTAAATCATGAACATTAAAAAGTTGTGCAACAACAGTGAAATCTTCTTTACCAATCGATGATTTAATAATATATGCTGCAAGTAAAAAGTCATATACAACATGGTTAATTTTTAAACCATGTTTATTTAAATAAACGATAATTGCTTTATAGTTATGAACATATTTTTCATCATTATTTGATAAATATGTTTTAAATGCATCAGAATTAAGTAAAACATCTCTATCGATAAAATAATGATTCATACCATTGGATAAACCGATACCCCAAAGTTCAGCTTTATGATAATTAAAGTCAGAAAATTCAAAATACAAACTAAAAGGGCCTTTAATTTTTTCTTTAATATCTGTTTCATTTTCTAACACTTCAAATTGAAAGTCAGTTGTATCTTTAGTCGTTTTATCAACCCTTTTTCTAAATTGAATAGCTAATTGTTTTAATTCTAATCGTTGTAAAAATGAAATTAAGGCTTCTTCATCAATTGTTTTAAGTTCAGTATCTTTAATTTCAAATGGTAATTCCATATTTGTATGAATCGTTGATAAAGATCGTGATAATAACGCTTTTTCATAATTTTCTTGAATATTTTCACCTAATTTACCCTTAATTTCAAATCTTTTTTCAATAATATTATCTAATGATCCATACTCATTAAGTAACTTTACAGCTGTTTTTTCACCTACCCCTGGTATTCCTGGAATATTATCACTTTGATCCCCCATTAAAGCTTTTAAATCAATAAATTGTTCTAATTTGATACCATAATGAGTTTCAAATGAATCTGGTGTGAAGTGATCAACTTCTTTCATACCTTTTTTAAGTAAATGTACTGTAATGTTTTTATCAACAAGTTGAAGCAAGTCTCTATCAGATGAATAAATATCAACATAATAGCCTTCACTTTGAGCTTTTTTAGCCAATGAACCAATAATATCATCCGCTTCATAACCTGCTTGGCTAAATTCTTTAATACCTAATAATTCAATGAGTTCGTGAACTAATGCAAGCTGACTGGCAAGTTCTTCAGGCATTTCTTTTCTTCCTGCTTTATAATCTTTGAAAGCATCATGTCGATGGGTTTTTTCTTTCGTGTCAAAAGCAATCAAAATATGATTATCTGATTGTTCTAAAATTTTACCAATTAAATTAGCAAATGCAAAAACTGCATTGGTATATTGTCCGTCTTTTGTCTGCAAAATATTAGCCCCTGGATATGCAGTTGCATAATATGCTCTAAAGAGTATTGAGTTGCCATCAACTAATGTAATTTTTTTCATAAGTTCCCCCTCATGTATATGTTATTTTAACATATATATATAGAATTTTTTTCCACAATATTTGTGGATAAAAAAAGTAATTTCTTAAGAAAGAAACTACCCTTTAAAATCTGAAATTTCCCTTACCTTTTCCTTTACCTTTTTTAGGTTTGACTTGTGGTTGTAAGGCGTTTGGATTTCTACTTATTTTTTCAAAATCTTTTTCATCCATCTTACTCATTTGTTTCATCAGTTTCTTTTGTTGTTCAAGCATTTCTCTTAAACGATTCACATCAGCAACTTGAACGCCAGCACCTTTAGCAATACGATCTCGTCTTCTAGCTGATTTATCAATGAGTTCTGGATATTTTCTTTCATCTTCTGTCATTGATTGAATAATAACATTAATTTTATCAAATTGTTTTTCATCAACTTGAGAAATAGCATCTTTCATCTTTCCTAAACCTGGAATAAATCCTAAAAGTTTAGTAATTGAACCCATACGTTTAATCATTTTAAATTGTTTTTGTAAATCTAAATAGTTATATGAGTCACTCATCATTTTTTCCATGAGTGATTTTGCTTCATCTTCATCAATATTAGATGTAACTTCTTCAATCAATGTTAAAACATCACCCATACCTAAAATACGTGATGCCATACGATCCGGATGGAAAACCTCAATTGTATCCATCTTTTCACCGCTTGATGCAAATTTAATTGGAATATTGGCAACTTCTCTTACAGATAGCGCTGCACCACCACGGGTATCTCCATCTAATTTTGTTAGAATAACACCTGTTGCACCAATTTGATCATGAAAGGATTTAGCAACATTAGCAGCTTCTTGACCCATCATCGCATCAACTGTTAATAAAATGTCATTTGGTTCAAGAATATCTTTAACATCTTTTAATTCCTGCATCATATCTTCATCAATTGTTAAACGACCAGCAGTATCAACTATGATGACATCGTATTTGTTTTCTTTTGCGTAATTTAACCCATTTTTAACGATCTTACGAGCATCTTTAACATCTTCCTTGTAAACATCAATTGCTAGCTGTTTACCGATTGTTTCTAACTGATTAATCGCTGCTGGACGATAAATATCGGCTGCAACAAATAAAATCTTCTTTTTATAGTTTTTACGAATCCATAAACCAAGTTTACCGATTGCTGTTGTTTTACCACTACCTTGAAGACCGATAGTCATAATTTTAGTTAAACCACTACTTGCAAAGTTTAATCCTACAGTTTCTTCACCCATGATTCGCTTTAATTCTTCATGAACAATTTTTACAACTTGTTGTCCCGGATTTAAACCTTTTAAAATGGTTTCTCCTAATGCTTTTTCTTTAACATTTTTAGTAAATTCTTTAACAATTTTAAAATTGACGTCTGCTTCTAATAAAGCTAAACGTACTTCACGCATCATTTCTTCAATATCATTTTCATTTAAACGCCCTCTGCCTGTTGCACGGCGCACAAACATTTGAAGACGATCAGATAATGAGTTTTTCATAATTCATCCAACTTTCTTAATTCTTCGAGATAAGTTAAATCTTTTGTTTCTTCTATTTTTTTAATGATTTCTTGTCTTTTTTGATATTGTTTATATAAATTTAGTTTAGATTCAAACTCAAGTAAATGTTTTTCAACATTTTTAAGTTGATCATGAACTGCATTTCGTGAAACATTTAATTCATCTGCAATTTCTTGAAGACTTAAATCCTCAAAATAATACATCTCAAAATAACTTCTTTGCTTATCTGTTAAAAGATTGCCATAGAAGCTAAACAAAATATTTAAATATGCATTTTTTTCAATTTGTTCCATCAAAAAAATCCTTTAAATAAATTATAAATATATTGTTCAATATCAAATGGTACTAAATCATCAATTTTTTCACCTAATCCAACCATTTTAATCGGTAAATTATATAAATGTCGAATTGCTAAAACAATACCACCTTTAGCAGTTCCATCTAATTTAGTGAGTACAATACCTGTAAGTTGAGTTGTTTCATTAAATATATGTGCTTGATTCATACCATTTTGACCAGTAGTTGCATCAATTACTAATAAAGTTTCTTGAGGGCTATCTGGAAAGTGTTTTTCAATAACCCGACGCATTTTAGCTAACTCATTCATCAAGTTTGTTTTATTTTGAAGTCGTCCTGCTGTATCAACTAAAACTAAATCATATTTTTTATTTTTTGCTTCAATTAAACCATCATGAATAACACTTGATGGATCTACACCAGCATCTTTTGCATAAAAATCAACATTTGCTCTTCTAGCCCATTCTTGAAGTTGTTCAATCGCACCAGCTCTAAATGTATCCCCAGCAATTACTAAAACTTTTTTACCTTGATCTTTATACATTCTAGCCAGTTTACCAATCGTTGTAGTTTTACCAACACCATTCACACCAACAAATAAATAAACATTTGTTTTGTTTTCATCAAAACGAAGTGTTGTATCTAGTAAATCACCTTTTAAATATACTTCAAAAAGTTTATCAACAATTAATTCAGATAAATCTTTTGGATCAGTAAATTTTTGATTTTTAACTTCTTCTCTTAGTGCGTTTGTGAAATATAAAACAGTATCAACACCTATATCAGCTGAAATTAATAAATCTTCAATTGCATCAAATAAATCTTCATCAATCTTATCTGATTCATCTAATAATTTTTTTAAGTTATCAAATGACGTTTTACTTTTATGTAAACCCATTTGATATTTTTCATTTTTAGGCTTTAATCCAAATAACTTCCTAAAAAACCCCATGAAGTCAACTCCTTATCTACTTCATTTATTATAACATATTCGGTTATCTAAATAAAAAAATATCTAACAGTTTTAATTGTTAGATATTTAAACCCTATTTATTTTTTTAAAGATTCAATAAATTCAAATAATCGATCATAATTTGGATGTTGACTCATCTCATCTAGATATTCAACATATAAAACTTTTCGATGTTTATCAAGTACAAAAATACTTCTTGCTAGTAATCTTAATTCTTGGATTAAAACACCATATTTCATTGCAAAATCTAAATCTTTGTGATCGCTTAAAGTCACAATATTTAATCCTGCTGCACCACACCATCTTTTTTGTGCGAATGGTAAATCATTTGATATTGTTATAACATCGACATGTTTATAACTCGCTAGACGTTCATTAATTTGTCTCGTTTGCAAATCACAAACTGATGTATCTAAACTTGGTACAACAGATATAACCAAATAGTCATTCTTAAATGAACTTAATTTTGTTTCACCTAAATTTTGATTAACCAATACTGCATCCTTTGCGATATCACCTACATGTAGCACTTCACCTAAAACAGTAATCGGATTACCTTTCATTGTTTTCATTGAAATCACCTCTTACTATTATTATAAGGTTTTACTACTTAACTTAGACTCTTTTTGCACGAATCATATCGTATGGGTAAACTTTAAATGGTACTTTTACCTTTAATAGCTGTTTTGCTTTAAATGCTCTTTCAATATTCTCTCCATTTTCATCCATCATAACTTCATTAACAAATTTTTTTCCATCATGTGTTGGAGAAAATACTTCTAACTCTTCGTTTAAATAATAAACATTTCTTGTTTCAATAGTTGCAAACTGTGTTTCAGTGTCATAATCAACAACTAATCCAACAAAGTTTTGCATCACTTTTTCGCTACGTTTTAAGAATAACTGTTCTTCTTTCGTAGGTAGTCCATAGAAAAATCCTTTTGCTGTTTCTCTATTTTCTGCATGTTGCATTGCTAATTCATATTTTGTAAAATCTTCTATTTTTCCAGTTTGTAAATACTCATCAATAATTTTTCTATATGTATTTACAACTGTTGCGATGTAGTGCAATGACTTCATACGACCTTCAATTTTTAAACTATTAACACCTATTTCAATGAGTCTTGGAATCTCATGAATCGCATTTAAGTCTTTTGATGACATTGAAAATGGTTGATCAACTATTTTTTCTTTATCTTCATTTAAATCAAAAAACCAACGACATGTGTGTGCACAACCTCCACGGTTCGCATCACGATTTGTTAAGTGGTTTGATAATGAGCAACGACCACTATATCCCGCACACATGCCTCCATGAATAAATACTTCGATTTCAATGTCAGTTTTTTTTCTGATATTTTCAATTTCATCTAACGTTAAATCTCGTGCTAATACGACACGTTCAGCACCTTTATTTTTCCAATAATTAATTGTTGGTATATTCATAATAGATTGCTGAGTAGAAATATGAACTTCTAAATTCGTATAATCTAGCGCAGTTTGGATAATGACTGGACTTGCAGCAATAATAGCATCAACACCACATGATTCTAAATCTTTTAAATATGGTAATAAACCTTCCATATCTTCTTCATGTGGAATGACATTTGTTGTAACATATACCTTTTTTCCATGCTCATGAGCAAAGATACATGCTTCTTTAATATCATCAATTGTGAAATTTGATGCATTAGCTCTTAATGAAAATGATTTTCCACCAATAAATACTGCATCTGCACCATATAAAATTGCAATCTTTAATTTTTCTAAATCACCAGCAGGTGCTAATAACTCAATCATCGATATCACCTTTTATCACAGTCTTTTTAAAGAGTAATCCATCATGCCATTCTTCATTGTAAGTTTGTTTGATTTTATCTATTTGTTCATCATTTAACTTTTGACCACGATAAAGTGGAGCAATACTCATTATATATTCATCATCTTTAAATAATGAATCGATTACCAAATAATCAACAACTTTTTCTAATTCATCTAAATATGGATAACTTGCAAGTACATAACCTCTAAATACATGTGTACCACTGTCATCTTCTAATACTTTGAAAAATTCATTAGGACGTTTTGGTTCTTTTAAATTTAATTCATAGTTATCCTTAACCTCAATATCTTTGGATACTAATGATTTAAAACTTGAAAGAATTGGACGTTTTGAATAAAACATTGACATATGTCCATGTCCAGTATAAAAGAGTTTTAATTTTTTATTTAAACCAATTGTAATGATATCTTTTAAAGTAATATCTTTTGAAACAAAAGCTCCATTAAAATCTGGTTCTAAAAAATTAAAGTCAAATGTGTTTGTAAGTAAGGTTTCAGGGTGATAAATCACTTCCACTTTTTGATTGACATTTTTAATGATAAAACGTGTTCCAATATCAGCAACAAAAATACCGTCAATCTTATCAAAAGGTAAGTCTTTAATAAACTCTTCTAAATGACTTAATTCAAAATCAGTAAATAATCGATTAAATGATAAAAATACTTCTTTATTAAGTTTTTTTATTTGATCGATAACTTCTAAATAGTTCAAAGTAAAATCATACGTAATATTTTTTGAATATTTTGTAAACGTTAAGATAAATCCATCAAGATGTTCACTTAATTTATTGATATTTTGAACATCATGAATCATTGATAATAATTTCATCCAATCACCTTCTAATCCACTATGATTTTATAGATTTATAGTATTAATGTCAATGTTATTAAACAATATTAAAGATAATTGTATATTTACAGAAAATAAAAAAATGAGACCCCGAAGCGAAGGGCTCCGGGGTCAATTAAAGGGGATTTGTGTACTTTGTACACTAATAGGGGATAAGTAGCACCCATTGGATTGGATGCGACCTTATTATAATACTATGGTCTTTTTATTGTAAAGACTTTTACTTAAGTATGTTTTTTATCACATTTTTCCTTGAATAGGTTCTATATATTTACATTTTGGATAAGATGAACAACCTAAAAATTCACCATATTTAGATTTTCTTATAACTAATTTTGATCCACAAATAGGACAGATTTTATCTGTTTCTTTAGCTTTAATTTTTGTCATTTCATTTTGAGCTTTTTGGTATTGAACAATAAAATCTTTATAAAATTCATTTAGGACTTCAATTCGTGTCATTTTACCTTCAGCTATAATGTCTAAATCATGTTCCATCTTTGATGTATACTCAACATTCATAATTGATGTAAAGAATTTAGAAAGTTCTTCTACTGTGAGCATACCTTGTTCAGTTGGTATAAATCTTTTTTTATCCATGACAACATAATCACGACTTTTAAGTGTTTGAATAATTGTCGCATATGTAGAAGGACGACCAATACCTTTTGATTCTAATTCTTTAATAAGTGTAGCTTCACTATATCTAGCTGGTGGTTGTGTTTCTTTTCTTAATGCTTCAACAAATTCAGCATGATATTGTTCACCAATTTTGAATTCTGGAATAAGTTTATCTTTTGGTTGATCACTACTTACTTTGTAGAATCCATCAAATTTTAAAACCATACCTTCTAATTCATATACATGCTCATTAGTCTTTAAAACTATTGAAGTTTGTTTAAAGACAGCTTGACGCATTAACGAACCTAACGCACGTTCATAAATCTTTTTATATACCTTGAATTCTTCTTTAGTTAAATATTTTTCAACTTTTTCAGGTGTATTGTATATATTTGTTGGTCGAATAGCTTCATGCGCATCTTGGCTATTTTCTTTTACGTTTGCTTGATAACGACCAACATATTCTTCACCGAAATTATTTTTGATAAATGCTTGACCACTATAAATAAATTCTTGACTTAAACGGGTTGAGTCAGTTCTCATATAAGTAATCAAACCCGTACGTTCACCTTCAATTTCAACACCTTCATACAACTTTTGAGCAATACTCATAACCTTTTGGCTTGTAAGTCCTAATGAATTAATGGCTTCTTGTTGTAGTGTTGAGGTAATTAGTGGTAGTTTTGGCTGACGATATATGTCTTTTTCATTAATTTCAGTAACTGTAAATGGATTTGTTGAAGTTCCAACAATATAATCTGCTTCTTCGCGTTTAATTTTTTTATCTTTTGGAATTCGATAATCCGCTTTAAAATCACTAAAGTGTGCATGTATTGTATAGTACTCTTCAGGTATAAATGCTTGAATTTCTTTTTCAAGGTCACAAATTAATTTTAATGCAACGCTTTGAACTCTTCCTGCAGATTTTGATTTAATTTTATTTCTTAATAAATGAGATAATTTAAAACCAATAATTCGATCTAAAATACGTCTTGTTTCTTGAGAATTGACTAAGTTTTGATCAATAGAACGTGGTTCTTTAATCGCTTCATTAATAGCACTTTTAGTAATCTCTCTAAAGACAATACGATTTTTTAAATTAAGATCTAAATTTAAAACTTGAGCTAAATGCCAAGCGATTGCTTCTCCTTCGCGGTCAGGGTCGGTTGCAAGTAACACTTCTTTGCCTTTTGTTTTTTGTATTAATTCTTGAACAAGTTTATTTTTTCCTTTTATAATTTGATACTTTGGTTCAAATCCATGTTCAATATCAACACCTAAACCTTCTTTACCTGATATAGTTAAGTCCCTAATATGTCCAACACTGCTTAAGACCATTACTTCATGCTTAAAATAACTTTCTATTGTCTTAGATTTTGCTGGTGATTCAACAATAATCACGCGTTTTGACATATATTTAAACTCCTCCCAGAATCTTTATATCTAATACAATATAACGACTCATTCTATATTGTCAAGTGTGTTTTTAAGTCGTTTTTATCTTCTATATAATATATAGAAAAAAATCAAATTACGGTAAACTATGTAAGTTTATTTATGTAATTTGAAAGTTTTTCTATGTATAGGTGATAATCCATATTGGTTAATTGCTTCTAAATGTTTCTTTGTCCCATAACCTTGATTATGTAAAAAATCATACTCTGGGTAAAGTTCATGATAGTTTTTCATTAATTCATCTCTTTTTGTCTTAGCAAGTATGCTTGCAGCAGCAATTGTAAATGAGACTGCATCACCTTTCACAATCGACTCATGAGGTATTGGATCAATATTCATATAATCTGTTAATACAAAATCAGGTTTTATATCTAATTTTGAAATAGCATCTTTCATAGCAAGTCTTGAAGCTTCCAAAATATTAATTTCATCAATTACTTCATGAGAAACAATACTAATTGAATATGCTATAGCATTTTCTAAAATAATATTTTTAAGTTTTTCTCGCATCTTTTTAGATAATTTTTTTGAATCATTGATACGTTCATCATAAAAGTTAGGTTTTAAAATCACTGCAGCAGCAACAACAGGCCCTGCTAAAGGGCCTCTACCTGCTTCATCAACACCTGCAATTAATTTATATCCTAATGCTTGATATTTTTCTTCATATATTAAGTTTTTCATTATCAAAAGACAGTGCTCCTAATGCTTTACTTCTTACATCATTTAATAATATGTGCATGACACGATCGTAATCAACAAATCCACCTTTTTCAAGTGCACCTCTTTTTTTACCAATCGCATCATAAATTTCTTCTAAAGATAAATTATCAATGTTTTCAATACTATATTTTTCTACTAATCGCTCTTTATAGTGCTTTACTAAATAACTAATTAAATAGTTACATACTTCGTGAAGTGGTAATGTTTCATCTTTAATCGCACCAGTTACAGCTAAATTTAACCCTACTTCAGGATCATCAAATTTAGGCCATAAAACACCTGGTGTATCAAGTAACTCAAAATCATCTTTAATTTTAATCCATTGTTGAGATTTTGTAACACCTGGTTTATTTCCAACTACTGCAACTTTCTTATTTGCAAGTTTATTAATTAATGTTGATTTACCAACATTAGGTATCCCAACAATCATCGCACGAATCGAACCAAACTTAGCACCTTTAGCTTCCATTTTTTGGATTTTTTCACTTAATATTTCTTTTGTACGAGTATAAATACGATTAATATTAAAACCTGTTTCACTACTTATTTCTAATGTATAAAACCCTAAATTTTCATAGTATTTTATCCATTGATTCAAACTTTTTCTATCTGTTAAATCCATTTTATTGAACAATAAAAGCGTTGGTTTTTCACCAACGAGCTTTAATATTTCTGGATTCATTGAACTATAAGGTATACGGGCATCAACTAAAATTATCATAATATCAATAAGTTTAAGTCTTTCTTTCATTTCACGAAAAGACTTAAACATATGCCCTGGAAACCATTGTACTTGTTTCAATTAAATCAAGCCTGCTTTCTTAAGTATCTCAGTTAATTCATCCATAGTTACCAATACTTCTCTAGCCTTGGTACCTTGTTGAGGTGATACAATACCTAACTCTTCTAAATGAGTCACATTTTTTTGAGCTCTATTAAATCCAACTTCAAAGTTTTTTGTAATATTGTTAATTGAACATTGATTTTCTTCAACAACAAATCGAGCAATATCAACAAAGATTTCATCATATTCTCGTTCTTTAGCTTCAAACTTAACTTTTAATTCGTCATGTTTAATTTTATATTCAGGTTCTCTTTGTTGTTTGATAAAATCAATTACACTATCAATTTCATCATTTGAAATATACGCACCTTGAAGACGAACCGGACGTTCTGCTTCTTTTAATAACATATCGCCTCGACCTAATAATTGTTCAGCGCCTGCACCATCTAAAATTGTTGTTGAGTCTGTAAATGATGCTACTCTAAACGCAATACGTGTTGGAATGTTTGATTTAATCGTACCACGAATAACATCAACTGTTGGACGTTGGGTTGCAACTAAAAGATGGATACCTGCTGCACGTGCCTTTTGTGTAATACGTTGAATTGCATCTTCCACATCGTGTGCAGCAACCATCATAAGGTCAGCTAATTCATCAATTACAATCACAATATAAGGCATTTTTTCTTCTTGGATTAAACCTCGGCGAATATTTTCATTATATGATGTAATATTTCTACTTCGAGTGTCAGCAAATTTACGATATCTTTCTTCCATTTGATCAACAACCCAATTAAGAGCTGTTGCAGCCATTTTTGGATCTGTAATTACAGGAGTTAATAAATGTGGCAAATCATTATAGGGGGTTAATTCAACCATTTTAGGGTCAATTAATACCAACTTTAAATCCTCAGGTTTATTCTTTAATAATAAAGAAACTAAAATCGTATTAACACACACACTTTTACCAGAACTTGTCGCACCAGCAATCAATCCATGTGGCATTTTAGCAATGTCGACATAAATGTTTGTACCATCAATGTCCATACCCAAGGCTACCTTTAACGGATTTTCATGGTCTTCTAAAAATTCTTTTGTATCAACAACATTACCAAATGAAACAATTTCAGCTTCATCGTTTGGTACTTCAATACCTACATAAGGTTTTCCTGGAATTGGTGCTTCAATACGTAGTGATTTAGCAGATAAATTCATCATGATATTATCTTGTATAGCGGTAATTCTTTTAACTGGAACACCTGGCTCTAAAGATATTTCATGTCGTGTAACAGTTGGACCCTTTTTACTATGTGCTACTTCACCTTCAACGGCATGATCAATTAATGTTTGATTAATAATTTGAACTTGACGTTTTAACCATTCTGGTTGTTCATCAAGATTACGATTGGTTTTTCTTAATAAAGAAATTGGTGGTAATTGATAATCACGATTTCGACTAAAAGTATGAGATTGTGTATACTCTCGTACTTTTGGTTTTTCTTCGTATTTATATTCTTCTTCAATTGAATGATTCTCTTTATCAATGATATTTTCAAATCCAAATTTTGTTTTTACTGTTGGTCTTTGGTGTGTTTCAATCGTTAAATCATCTTGATATTCTATATCCATTTCTGCATTACGCGCTCGCATCCAAGGTGGTAAATTTGTTTCACTTGATTCGATATCTTGTTTCAAGGATTCCAATGGTTTTTCATGTGCTTGGTTTGTATGCTCATAAAAACGAGATGGTTTTTCTTCAAACTTTTTAGGTTCTTCAATGACCTTTTCTTCTTTTTCTTGATTCTTATACGAATCAACACCAAAAACTTGTTTACGCGTTTCTTTATTAATGACGCTTGATTTAAATTCATAATATTTTGAGCCGTGTTCTTGTTTGGCTTTTTCATCATCTAATATTGGTTTATCACGAAATGCGTCATATTTTTTTACTTTATCTCCAATTACACGAACAACAAATGGTACAGAGATTTCATCTTTAACATCGGCACCAAATAAAGGAGAAACAAATCTCTCTTTAACGTATTTATGTGACTCTCTTAAACCCTCAATCTTCGGAATTTGAGGTATTACAAATTGGTCGTCATAAAATGTATTTGTTTTTTGTTTTTGTTTTTTCATGACTTATCCTCCTTTAATTCAGATTCAATCTCATTATATAAATCTTCAATACCACTATCAATTTCAACATCTTGATTAAATACTTTTTTAGAATAAACTTTATAAGTTTCTTCACCAGTTAAAGATATAACAACTAATCCTAACTTTTCTAAAATAATTCCCATTACATTATTAACTATTAATCTTCTAAACCAATAAACAGGATTTACCACATTTAAAACCATCATCGTGTTTTTATACCATTTTGTCAACTTATATTGGTTAGCCTTTTTAACAATTAAATTATTATCAATTTTTAATTTAGCATCATTCAATGTCATAATACGACGTAAAGTCATACCTTTAAACATTTTTAAAATTGGTTTTTCTAACAATTCATCAAATCGCTTAGAAACATAACTTAATAATAAAATTGCTTCATCGATAGTTAACTCTAAGTATGGGTATTTACTGTTTGGATAAAATTTTTGTGCTATATCTTTACTTAAATCTAAACTTACATTTAGTAAATGTCTTCCAAATCCAACTTCATCTCTTAATTTTTTATTTTTAAACTGTGTGTGAGCATCATCAATCAACCATTCAATCTCTTTTTGATCAATATCAGCTTCATCAACTTTTTTAATCTTTTTACTTTTATTAAGTGATGCTATAACAGCCACTAAATACCATAAAGCTAAAATGATAAAACCAAAGATTACACCTGAAAAGAATGTAATAATTCCTGATATATCAATTGTTAAAGATCCAATAGTAATTTCCATCATATACGTAAAATCAATCCTTTTACATATTATACTATATATTATACATGATATTAATTTTGAAAAACTTGTCCTTTCATATAAAATATGAGATAATGGCGAATGAATGTATGATAAAGGGGTATCGTTATGGCACAATATTTGATTTTTGTAGATTTAGATGGAACACTGTTAGATGCTTCATCTAAAATCTCTGAATTTACTAAAAACACTTTACATAAAATTGAATCATTAGGGCATAAAGTTGTTATTTCAACCGGTAGACCTTATCATTCATGTAAAGATTATTACGAAGAAATTAATCCTAATAATCCACTTATTATCGATAACGGTGGTACAATTCGAATACCTAGCGATAATGGTCATAAAATTATAGTTGATGGTATACCTTCAAAATTAAATCATGAATTATTTAAATTTAGTCAACCTTATTTAGTATCTGCTTTTTACTCATATAAAGATTATGTTTTTTCTTATCAATATTTAGAACGTTTACATAAAATTTTCTTAGGTAGTGAAAAACTTGATCCAAATAAATTAATACATTGCAACTTCTTAGATTATGATAACGAACCTGCGGGTTTAATTTATCTTATTGAAAACCAATTTATCGATCAATTTGAAAAATTCTTAAAAGATCATCGTAATGAACTTAGATACTTTTTTTGGGGTAAAGATCAAAAACACGCAGTTTATGAAATCGCAAACGCTTCAACAACAAAACTTTCTGGCGTCAAATACGTTAAACAACTACTAAATTTCCCAAAAGAAAATATTATAGCATTTGGTGATAGTTTTAATGATATTGAAATGATTTCTGGAGTCCATCATGGGGTTGCAATGAAAAATGGTTGTGATGAAGTGAAAAGTGTTGCAAAAGATATTACTGAATTTACAAATGAAGAAGACGGCGTTGCAAAATATTTATTAAAATACTTAAATCTAAAATAAAAGCACCATTTGGTGCTTTTTTATTCTTCTATCTTTAAAATGGATTGAACTAAAGTTTCATTAAAACCTTTTGAAATTAAATTTCTATATAATTTCTCATTTTTTTTATGACCTTGTTCTTTTTTATATTGAGTTAATAATTTTGTATATATTTTATTAAGTGCTTTTGTTTCATCGTATGAATCAATGATTTCATCAATAAGTATTTCATCAAATTGATAATACATTAATTTCTCTTTGAGTTGAAGTTTTGAATAATTTTTATTTTTCAAACTACGAATTAATGCATCATCATTGATATATTTTTCTCTTTTTAATCTTTTAATGATTACATCAATATCATCAATGCCTAAATCATAAAGATATGATTTAATTTGATTTTCTGATTTACCAAATGATGCAAATCGAATTACTTTTTTATAAATCTCTTCAAGTTTTTTTTCAGTTTCAATTACATCAAAATCATTAAACTCTTTTCCTTTGATTAAATGATACTTAACAATGATATCTTCACTAACAATGATTTTACTGTCATCTTCAAAAGTAACTTTATATTGATTTTTATATTTTTCAATACTTTTAATAATCATGTTAACTCATCTCGATGAAATCCTTCACCTAAGACTTCTTTTGTATGAAGAATGAGCGTAAACGCCTTAGGATCAACTTCTAATACTAAATCTTTAATATGATAAAGTTCTTGACGTATTACTGTTGTAATAATCATTTCTTTATCTTTACCTGTGTATCCACCAACCACTTTGGCTTTTGTTACACCACGTTCTGTACGTCTAAATATTTCATCTTTCACGCGTTCACCGTGATCTGTGATAATAAGTATAGCATAAGCACTTCTTCCGAAAATTGCCACTTTTTCAAGTAGAATTGTTGTAATTACAATTGATATAATTGCAAATATTCCAACCTCAAAATTAAATACCATACCTATTAATACCAATAAACCATCCGTTAAATACATCGCAACTGTAAATGGTACTTTTAAATATTTATTAATCATTTTTTGATAAACATCAATACCACCAGTTGTCGCATTATGTCTTAAGACAAGACCCATACCAATACCAATTAGTGCTCCAGATGCTAACGCACTGATTAATAATTGATTGTGTGGAGATACCATATCACTATTAATGAACAAATCACTAGGTATTTCTAAAATTTCGAATAAAGTTGTTAACAATGGTGCCAATAATGCTGCATAAAAAGTTCTTATAAAGAATGTTTTACCAAAAACTAATAAACCAACAATTAACGATACAATATTTAAAATTAAATAAATTGTACCTACACTTAAAGGAATGACAGGTTCTAATAAAATAGATAGCCCCATCATACCACCTATAACCATTTGTATAGGCTGTAAAAAGAAGTAAAACCCAATATGAAGTAAGAAAACGCCAATTGTAATAAATAGATAATCTTTGAAAATATTACTCTTCATGACCCATTCCTTTCAAATATGCATTAATGAATTCATCAATGTAACCATCCATGACTTCATTGACATTTGATGATTCATAATCGGTTCTATGATCTTTAACAAGTTGATATGGTTGGAAGACATAAGAACGAATTTGGGAACCCCAACCAATTTCTGATTTTACCCCTTTAATTTCATTAATTTTAGCACGTTTAGCTTCAAGTTCTAATTGCATTAATTTTGATTTTAAAATGGTCATCGCAGCTTCTTTATTTTTGATTTGACTACGTTCATTTTGCATACTAATAACAATGCCTGTTGGGATATGTGTTAAGCGAACAGCACTATATGTCGTATTAACACTTTGTCCACCAGCACCTGATGAGTTAAATGTATCAATACGAATATCTTCATCTTTAATTTCTATTTCAATATCATCACTAAATTCTGGTGACACATCACATGAAACAAACGATGTATGTCGGCGCTTATTTGAGTCAAATGGTGATATACGAACAAGTCTATGAACACCACGTTCAGCTTTTAAATAACCATATGCATATTCACCACTTATTCTTAATGTGACTGATTTAACACCAGCTTCTTCACCTGGTAAGTAGTTTAACATTTCAACTTTGAATCCTTTTCTTTGTGCGTATCTTTGATACATACGTAATAACATACCACACCAATCCATGGACTCAGTACCACCCGCACCAGGGTGAAGTTCTAAAATTGCATTTCGATCATCATATTCTTCATTTAATAATACTTCAATTTCAAAATTTTCAATTTTTTCTTTTAAATCTTCAATTTCTTCTTCTAAAATTAACCAACTATCTGTTCCTTCTTTTGCTTCTTCAAACCACATTTCAATATCTTGATATTGATTTTTAAGTGATTTAAAAAAGTTTAGCTGTCTTTTAAGTTGATTTTCTTCTTTTGTAACTGCTTTTGCTTGATTTGGATTGCTCCAAAAATTTGGATTTTGCATTAAATCATTTAATTCTGAAATACGTGCTTCCATTTTAGAAACATTCAATGCTTTTTCTAAATCATTGATTGATGTTTCAAACATTTCTAATACTTTATTAACTTCGTAGCGTTCCATAAATTACCTTCTCATCCATGGTAATTGATTACGATGAACTTTAACCTTTTTAGGTTTGTTTGGTTTTTGTGAATCACCTTGATTTGTTGATGTATTTTTTACAACAGCTTCTCTTTCAACGTTCACTTGAATTCGACCTAAACATGCATAACGAGCAACATCTCTTGAGATGTTATATAGCATTTCATCAAATAATCTCTTACCCTCTTTTTGATAAATGATTAGTGGGTTTTGTTGACCATAACTTTGAAGTCTGACACCTTGACGTAATTCTTGCATTGTATCAATATGTCTCATCCAATATGTATCAATCACACGTAACATAATCACTTTTAAAAATTCATTATATATTTCAATTGGCACATCATTTTTCTTTGAATGAAGTGCTTCTTTAGCTTTTTGTTTAACATATTCAACAACACCATTTTCATCTAAAGTTTCAAGATGTTGTTTATCTAATGTACCTTTAGGTAATAAGAATGATTCAAAATGTTGAATAATTGAATCATCTTTAATGTTAAATTTACCACGTCCAACAGGTTCAATAAACTCATCAATTTCGCTTTCAACAACTTGATTGATGAATAACTCAACTTTATCTTCAACAGATTCTGTCGTTAAAACCATGGTTCTTTGTTCATAAATGATTTCTCTTTGTAATCTTAAGACATCATCATACTTTAAGACAGATTTACGAATTTCAGAGTTAATACCTTCAGAACGTTTTTGAGCGCCTGTAATAATACTTGAAATCATACGTGATGTTACTGGTTGTCCTGTTACTTGAGCTTTTTCTAAAGTTCCAATAATTGTTTTAAAACGTTCTCCACCACGTCTAATCATTAACTCATCTTCTGCAGATAAATAGAAACGTGAAAAACCAGGGTCTCCTTGACGACCGCTTCGACCTCTTAACTGGTTATCAATACGACGTGCTTCGTGCTTTTCAGATCCTAATACAGCTAAGCCACCAAGTTCAGCGACACCTTCACCTAATTTGATATCTGTACCACGTCCAGCCATGTTGGTTGCAATTGTAACTGCGTATTTTTGACCAGCTTTTGCAACAATTTCAGCTTCACGTTCATGATTTTTAGCATTTAATACTTCGTGTTGAATACGACGTTTACGAAGTAACATTGAAATTTCTTCAGATGTTTCTACAGCAATCGTACCTATTAATATTGGTTGACCTAAATTATGACGTCGTTCAACTTCATCAACTAATGCATTAAGTTTTTGTTCTTTTGTTACAAAGAAATAATCAGGTGCATCCTCACGAATTACCGGTTTGTTTGTTGGTATTTCAATAACTTGCATATTATAAATTTCAATAAATTCAGGTTCTTCAGTTTTTGCTGTACCTGTCATACCAGATAATTTTTTATACATTCTAAAGAAATTTTGGTATGTAATTGTTGCAACAGTAACAGTTTCTTTTTTTACTTCTACACCTTCTTTAGCTTCTAAAGCTTGATGTAATCCTTCAGAGAATTGACGACCTCTTAAAATACGACCTGTAAATTGGTCAATAATTAAAACTTCACCATCTTGAACTAAATATTCTTTGTCACGATGCATTGTGTAATTTGCTTTTAAAGCATTGTTAATATGGTGTAATAACGATACATGTTTTAAATCATAAAGATTATCAATGCCAAATAAATTTTCTGCTTTATTAATACCTGATTCGGTGAGTTCAACAGTATTTGATTCAACATCTAATTCATAGTCTTCATCACTTAATGATTTAGCAAAACGATCCGCTTGTTGATAAAGATTTTGAGTTTGTTTAGCAGGACCAGAAATAATTAATGGTGTTCTTGCTTCATCAATTAAAATAGAGTCAACCTCATCAATGATAGCATATGGATAACCACGTTGTGCTACCATATCTTGATGATATAAAACCATGTGATCTCTTAAATAATCAAAACCTAATTCAGAGTTCGTTGAATACATAATATCACATGCGTATGCTGCCTTTTTTTCTTCACGTGTTAAATCTCTTAAGTTTAATCCAACTGTTAATCCTAAGAAGCGGAATAAATCACCAATGATACCTTCTGCTTCGCGTCGTGCAAGATATTCGTTGACTGTTACAATATGAACACCTTGACCATTTAACGCGTTTAAATAAGCAGGCATAACTGCTGTTAGGGTTTTACCTTCACCTGTTTTCATTTCAGCGATATTACCATTATGAATCGCAATACCACCAAGTAATTGTACAAAGAATGGTGTCATCCCAGTAACACGTGTTGATGCCTCACGAACGGTTGCGAACGCCTCGACTAAAATGTCATCTAAAGTCTCACCATTTTTTAATCTTGTTTTAAAGATTTCTGTTTGAGCTTTTAGTTCTTCATCGCTCAATTTTTGATATTGCTCTTTTAATGCTTCAATCTTTAAAGCGATTTTTTTATATTTTTTTAATGCTTTTTTTGTAGAATCAAATAATCCCATAATACACTTCCTCTATTTTGAAATTTGGCTAATATAATCTTTGATGATAATCTTGTTATGAGGCATTAACTCATCCCAAGGTATATCATGGATTGAAAACCATTTACAATCCATAACTTCACTTTTATCAATTGCAATATTTCCATCAAATGTTTCAATAATATAAACATGTTCAACGATGTAAACAATATCCTTATTTGGATATTGATACATAAAATCACGACCACTATAGTTCTTGAAAAAACGATATGTTTTCGGTACTAATCCAATTTCTTCTTTGACTTCTCTTACCAAGCATTCATCAATTGTTTCACCTAACTCCATTGCTCCACCATGTATTGCCCAAAACCCATTGTCTTTTCTTTTTTGTAAAAGAATCTTTCCGTCTTGGTAAATAATAGCAGCTGCAGTTGGCATAAATATTGGATCATGACCTATTTTTTTTCTAATATTTTTTATGTAGTCCATATTATAAATCACTACTCATATATTTAGATCGATTTAAACCAAATACTTCAATAATCTCCTTCATGATAATAATATCAGGAAGATAAAATTTAATACCTTCATCAGTAAGTGGTTGACTTATTTTTGGTTCTAAAGTATTTACACTGTCATTAACTGCAATATGTAACTCATTATTACGCCATAATAATGAGATATGGCCTCTAAAGCCTTGTTCAAGAGCCATAATATTTTCAATCATTTTAGGTGTAATAATGTAAAACGCATGTGCCTTATCGGTAGATTGAACCGAAAACTTTTTATTAAATTCGATACTTTCTGTTTCTACTTTTTCTAATCCATTTAACGATGTCATGTAATTTGATAACCCTTTTTCAACAACTCTCAATGAATCTTTAAATTGTCGTTCGAACTTAAAGATAAACCATCGACCTTTAAAATATGTTACATATCGAACGTGTGTACGTCCTTTTGAATCACGATATACTTGTCGTTCTTCTAAATTAATATCAGATACTTGAAACTTAACCTTTTTATAAGATGCTGAAATATAGTCTTCTAAATGATAGCGATCAGGTTTTTTAACAAGTTGTGTGCTTAATATCTTATCAATTGGTATACCGATTGATGGCTCATATATTAATTCATCATAATATGATTCAAGTAATGTTCGAATAACTCTTTCTTTAAAACTTTTTTTAAAAGGTTTTGCTTTACTTTCACCAATTGATACAACAATTACAGCAACTATAAATAAAATAATGCCGAACAGAAAAAGTACTGATAAATACTCAAAACCTAAAACACTAATTATTAAAAATAATATACCAATACCACCAATAATAAACCCTGCTTTTTGGTATTTTTTCATTTCATCATATATGGCTTGTCGTTCTTTTTCTAAACTTTCAAGTTTTTCTATCATCGCTATAACCTCTTCTTATTAAAAAAGCAGAAACAATACGAAAAATGCTTCTGCTTATACATTTAAATTTTGTTGTCAGAAATTAAATTCTACGTCTTGTCTCTTTGCACTTTCAGCTTCGAAGAAATCGCGTTTTGAGAATCCCTTCCAGTTAGCAACAATGCTTGATGGCCATGTCACAACTTTTTGATTGTATACTGAAACATTAGAGTTGTATACTCTTCTTGCAGCTTGAAGGTTTTCTTCAACTTCTACAGAAGCATCTTGTAGCTTAGCAAAATTTTGTGATGCTTTTAAATCTGGATATTGTTCAACAACAACGTTTAAAGCATTTAAACCTTGTGTAAGTTCATTTGCAAATTCTTCTTTTTCATGAATTGAAGCATTTTTATTAAAGTTTCTCATTGCGATAACTTTTTCTAATGTTTCTTTTTCATGTTTTGCATATCCTTTTGTTGCATCAACCATTTTTTTCAATAAATCATATCGTTTTGTTAATGCAATATCAATACTTGATTCTGATTCATCAATTTTAACAATCATTCTATTAAATGCATTTGTTGTGGAAATTACCCATGCAATAATGATAATTGCAACAACTGCTATGACACCAAGTGTTATATATACCCATTCCATTTTTAAGCACCTCGCTGAGTTTTATAGTAAACCTTGTCTTTATTATTTTATAATAAATGACTAAAAATATCAATGAAATATAATAAATACGCTTTGATTAAACTGAATTTTATTTATTTAAAGCATTTTTGAAGACATCAAGGCTATCAACGTCTTCCCATTTGAATTCATTTCCATCTTTACCAAAGTGTCCATTATGAACGGTACCTTTATATATTGGTTTTTTCAATTGTAATTTTTCAATAATTGCTTTAGGTGTTAGTTTAAAGTTTTTAACAATAATTTCTTCTATTTTTTTATCTTCAATTAATCCTGTATTAAACGTATTAACATAAATACTTACAGGTTCTGCAACTCCGATTGCATAAGCTAATTGAATTTCACAAGTTTTTGCAATACCACTTGCAACAATTTGTTTAGCTAAATAGCGTGCCATATATGAAGCACTTCTATCTACTTTTGAAGCATCTTTTCCTGAGAATGCTCCGCCACCATGACGTGAATATCCCCCATATGTATCTACAATAAGTTTTCTTCCTGTTAAACCTGAATCACCAACAGGTCCTCCAATGACAAAACGTCCTGTAGGATTAATATAATATGTTGTATCAACATCTAATAAATCGCTAGGTATAACAGTTTTAATAACTTTTTCAATGACTTCGTTTTTTAATTCATCCATTGATTTTGATTCTTCGTGCTGAGTAGATAAAACAACCGCAGTGACTTTTAATGGTTTGTGGTCATCACTATATAAAACTGATACTTGTGACTTAGCATCAGGTCCTAAACCTTTAATAATTCCTTTTTCCCTAACTTGTGAAATTTTTTCAGTTAAACGATGAGCTAAATAAATAGGTAATGGTAATAAAGCTTCTGTATCATCTTTAGCAAAACCAAACATGATGCCTTGGTCGCCAGCACCTTGTTCTTTACCATTAGACTCATCTAATCCCATCGCAATATCACTACTTTGTTGATGTATTTCAACTGTAAATTTTGCTTGATTCAAATCAAATAAGAATTTTGGATCTCCATATCCACAAAAAGCAATTGCTTCTTTAGCAATTTTTACAACATTATCATATGATAAATCAGCTTTTGTATTAACTTCTCCAAAAATGAAAACAGATTGATTTGCGAGTGCAACTTCTATTGCTGTACGTGAATTTGGGTCAATTGATAAACAGTAATCTAAAATACTATCTGCAATATAGTCTGCAACTTTATCAGGATGTCCTTTTGACACACTTTCACTTGAAAATATATAACTCATAATGCTTAACCTTCCTTTTTCAAAAATAAAACTTCCAATAAGGAAGTATTATTTTACAATCCTTATTGTTGGGATTTTCCCCTCTCGGTTGAGCACCTAATTTAATAGGTTGCTGCAGGGTCTTAAGACCGATAACCTCACCTGCTCTGAATAAGTTGTATTCAATTTCTTAACAATGATACTTTATTTTTTCTAAAATGTAAATAGTTTTTTAAAATTCTCTGTAAATTGCGTCAAATTCTTCGTGATAACGTAAAAATGTTTCTTTCAAATTGTATTCAAAATAATGAAATAACTGATTTTGGAATAATTGAATCGTTTGTTGATGTGTATTAGGTCTGTGATATGAAGCAGCGTTTCTTAGTGAAATATACATATCAGCAAGTAAAATAATCTGACTTTCAATTTCAGGTTGAATCTTACGCATTTCAGTAATTAATTTTTCATCAGCTGTTCCTTCATAATGACTTCTTAAAATGTCGTTACATTTTTGAGCAAGTTGTAATCTTTTACCAATCTTACTACCCAATTCTGTTTTTGTTTTTAAGACTTCATAACTTTGCTCATCATACGAATTTGAATCAAGCATAATGTCTTTAATCTCATCAAATCGTAAATGAATTAATGCATACTTTTCAATGTCGTTAATCGTAATTTCATCTAAGTTATAAACAGCAGCTAACTTTTTAGCAATTAATGCAACCCATTTAGCGTGTGATTCATCAAGTAATGAAGATGACGCTTGGAAAACAACGTTGAATAGATTTCTAACGATGTGTGTATAATCACCTTGAACTTCACGACGCTTTTGAAGTTCCTTTTTACGTTCTTCTTGAATAAATTGACCAATTGAAACAATAATATAATTAACTAAATAAAATAGTATAAAAATAATTGTTCTAAGTGCTAGTGAACCTACTTGCATTGCCATTTCATGATCTGTAAATAAGTGTTCAATAAATTCTTGCCAAGTTAAACCTAAATTAAAGAAGTTATAAGTTACTGCTATATGAAGAAATGTAACAAAGCCTAATAATGAAACAAATGAATTAGAAAGTAGTTTTTTGTCTTGATAAAGCGATATTTCAACTAAGGCATAATAAATTAAAACGTAACTTGCTGTTTCAAATAATTGATTATTCCCTACTGCATATATTCTTACATATACAAGTATGGCTGATATGAAAATCCAAAAGCTTGATACATACATCGCTATTTGCTGTTTCGTTAAATCATTATGGTCTAAATCAATTAATTTTTTTTGTAATCGTCCTACCGCATATGTAATTGGTAATGATGCAACAGCAAATAACCAATCAGTTGTTGGATTGGCTACTGAAAAACCTAGAATAAAGAACACAAATGAATATAAAAGGTTTGATAAAAAGACGATATTTTTAATAACGACGTTTCTTCTATATAAAACTGCTACTTCATTTGTAATATCAATACCTGTTTCAAAACCAAAAAACTTTGAGAAAAGTCGTTTACCAAGCCCTTTAAGTTTATTTTTTGGTTTTTCTAACATGTTTATTTATCCTTTACTTCTCCCTCTAAATCGAAAATACTAACCTTTCGATATGTAGGATTTTCTAATGCTAAGTTTTCATTCATAACTTGCGCGACACGTGTTGATGCCGCAGCAGCAATCGCACCTACGATGTCATCTAACATTGTATGAACTGTTCCTTCTTTTTTTCCTTCTTCATTTAGTCTTGCGACAACACCGTGTTTATTCACATCAATATCGCCAAAATTTGTTTGACCTATTGCCCCATAGTTTCTAGCAATATCTAATCCGATTGTTTCATCTATTCCAAATAAACCTAAGTCATAATATAAAATATCTTGAATAGGTCCTTTAAATAATTTTTCTTCCGCTAGTCTGTCAACTTCTGCTGCAAACTGAATGTGATGAAAAATATCACGATATGTTAAAATCTTTTCAACAGATTCTAAACACATCGCATATGGTACATCTTTGTAATACTTAGATTGTTGTTGATATGCGATTTGTGCAATATCTTCAATAGTGACTTTGCCGCGTTCCCATAATGTATCTTTATTAAGCTTTAACATCTCATCACGGCTATAAACTAATTTGACTTTTTCTTTACTCATGGATAAATCCTCCATCTTTAAATAAATTTTGACCATTTAGGTAATCTTTAACGAACATTCTTTTTTTACTTTCTTGTTGAATTTCTAGAAGTTTTAGTGTTTTGGTTTTTGTTCCAATGAATATTTCTTTTCGATTAACCTTTATTTCACCCGGTCTTAATGATATTATATCACTTTCTTCCATATCAAATACTTTGACTAAAGTATTATCAATCATAAAGTGGGCACCAATATTAGGCATAAGACCTCTTAATCGATTAATATTCCATTCAGAAGATTCGAAAAATTTTAATCTCTCATCTTCAAATTTTAATGTATATGCAAATGTTACTTGTGATTCGTCTTGTTGAATTTTTTCATAAGTTCCATTTAAAATATCATCTATTCTTTTTTCTAAAAGGTCTCTTCCTGCGATTGATAACTTAGCTGATAATGTTCCATAATTATCTTTTGGATCAATATCGACGATAACTTGTTCAATCATATCACCAGCGTCCATTTTATACACCATTTCCATTAATGTTATTCCTGTTTTTGTTTCACCATTAAAAAGTGCATATTGAATTGGGGCACCTCCACGGTATTTTGGTAATAATGATCCATGAACATTAATTGCTTTAACTTGTTCTAATAAAGCTTTAGGTAAAATTTGTCCGTAAGCCGCTGTAATTAAAAGTTTTGGTTTTTTATCTAAGATGTATTGATAACTATCTTTTATTTTAATTGGTTGAAATACTTCAATACCGTGTTCTAAAGCGACCTTTTTAACTTCAGACATTTCTAATTCTTTTTTTCTTCCAACAACTTTATCTGGTTGTGTGACAACTAATCCTACTGGATATTTTTTTTCAATTAGCATTTCTAAAATCGGCTTAGCAAATGCTGGTGTTCCCATAAAAACGATCATATATTGATTTCCTTTCTAATACCAAATGATATCGCCTGCTGTATGAATTCTAAATTCATGATTTCTAAATATATGGTGTAAGGATTCATCAAGCATTTTGTATTTAAGTATCATAATGAAACGATAATAATCCTTATCTTTCATAACGTGTGACGCATATGGTCCAACAACTAAAATGCCCTCTAATTCAAGTTCTTGTTTCATACGTAAGCAATGCTGATATGTTTTTAAATAACTACGACCTTCAACCATGACTTGCATCAATTGGTAAGTAGGTGGCATTTTCGTTAATTCTCGATTTTTTAACTCGTTTTTATAAAAATCCAAACCTTCAAGTTGATTAAATATAGGATTTTCATAATCATACACTTGAATAATCAACTCATTTTGAGCTATTAACCTTGAATCTTGAACCAATTGATATGTTTCTTCTAATGCTTTATAATTTGGTAATTTTAACATTTGATCAAACAATAATATACCAACGTATTGGATTTTTTTTCTTAAAAGTGTTTTAAGTGCCATCTTGGTACCTATTAGAATATGAAATGGTGATTGTTCGATATCCTTTAATAATTCGAGATACTCTTTTGGCTTCATTGAATCTTTATCGATTCTTAAGATAATTTCATCTTTATAAGTTTGTCTTAAGTATTCCTCTAATTGTTCAATACCACTTCCAACAGGTTTCATCGTATTTTTTTTACATTTTGTACATGTTGAATGAAAAGGCTCTTCATACTTACTATAAGATGATATTAGTTTTTTATCTTTTTGATAGTAATGTAATACGTTACCGAACTCAGGATCTTTTGGAACATATCCGCAATGTCTACACATCACAAATGGGGCATAACCTTTTTGATTCATTAAAAGTAGTATTTTTTGATTTGAAATAATAGCGTTATCTATTTTTTCTTTTAAATATGTGGATAGCATATTCACATTACCTTTTTTAAGTTCATCAGTCATATCAATTTTGGTAATTTTCGAATATGATAATGCATCATCTACAGATACTAAATTTAATGAATTTTGATTGTACAATTGATAGTCTCTTGTTGTTAATACATGTGAAATATACATGAGATGTAAATTTCTTTTCTGTGCGATATATCGAGCTACTTCTCTTGAATCATAATAAATTAACTCTGTTTCTTTAAATCCTTCATGATGACTTTCAATAAAAATTATTGACGTCAATTTTGGAAAATCTGTAAATATGGATTGACGACTACCTAAAATAATTTTAGCTCGTCCATCATAAATCGATTGATAATTGATATATGCTTCTCTTTTTGTTTGATGCGAGCCAATTTCAGCAATAAATGCCTCATTAAAATATGGTAATAGATATGTTTTTATTTCTTCAATCATGTAAAGTTCAGGTACTAATATAAGTACTTGTCCTATTTGAATTTGTTTTTTTAAATATAACATGATTGGTTGAATAATATCTTGATAATTTGCTTTAACAAAAGTATTTCCTTTTTGAATTTGTTCTGTTATGTTATCAAATATATTCTTTTCATCTTGAGTCAAATCTAATTCATCAATATTCTTAATATCTCGATGGCTCAATGAAAGTTCTTTTGTTTCAAAAATTAATTTTAAGTCTATGAGTTTTTGAATTATATGCTCTGAATACGTTTCTTTAACTTCTTTTTTTGAAACTTTACCTTGTTCTTTAATATATGCCAAACATGCTTGTTGTTTAGGTGTTAAAAGCGCGTTATCACTTTGATAAACTAAAAAACTATCAAGACGAGGTTGGTATTTAGTTTTTAAATGTGTTGTAAGTTTTACAACGCCCTTCTTTTCTAACGTTTTTATTCTTGATAAATAATTGAAATCCTGTTTTTTTAATGTCCATATACCATTTTTAAAATGTTCAAATAAATCTTGTGGTATTTCATTCTCACGAAGTATTGTAACTTGTTTTTCATAATCAAGTAGTAAATCAAAAGGTACAAACATCTCAAAAACTCTAGAAAGCAAAATGGTTGGATTTTTTTTAAGTTGTTTAATAATATCAAAAGATTCTTCACTAATAATTGGTTCTAAATCTAATACATCAAGTATTTCTTTTTTTGCAGTATTTGATTCATCTTTAATTTTAACAACCATACCGATTCTACCATCTTGAATTTGTGCAAATGGTACTAAAACACGCATACCTTCTTTTAAAAACGATGAAAAAACATCTGGTACGATGTAATCATAAACTTGATTGACTTGTTGATGTTTTATATCGATTATAACTTCTGCAAACATTTTTTCACCTACATGAATATATTATCACTTTTTTATTAAAATACATAAAAAACATCCCCTTTAAGGGATGTTTGATTATTTTTTAATTTCTTTTAATAATGTTTCAATACGATTTCCATAAGCTAATGCTTCGTCATATTTAAAGATAAGCTCAGGAATTTTTCGAACATTACGAATTTTTTCAGCGAGTTTCATACGAATCTCTTTATTATTGTTTTCAAGAAGTGTATTTGTAAGTTCTATAATTTCTTGATCTTCAGAAAGTATCGTGTAGTATACATAACAAAAACTTAAATCTTTTGTTACTTTAGCTTCTGTAATACTTATATTTCCAACACGACCATTTTTTATGACATTATTTACAATATGTGCTAATTCGCGTTGAATTGTACTCCCTAATCTTTGTTGAGAAATCCCCATATTAAGCTACCTCAACTTCCTTATCAATTGATGCTTCAATGACATCGCCTTCTTTAATGTCATTATAGTTAACAATAGAAATTCCACATTCAAAACCTTGTTTAACTTCTTTAACTTCATCTTTAAATCGTTTAAGTGATGATAATTCACCTTTGTAAATTACAATACCATCACGAATAAGTGTTACCTTACTATTTCTTGAAATATATCCTTCAGTAACATAACATCCTGCAACTGTTCCAACTTTTGAAATCTTAAATACTTGACGTACTTGAGCTTGTCCAGTAACAACTTCTTCATATGTTGGTTCAAGCATACCTTTAAGTGCTTTTTCAATATCTTCAGTAATACGGTATATAACATTATAAAGTCGAATTTCAATACCATTTTCATTTGCTAATTCTTTAACGTTTGCAGCAGGTCTTACATTAAACCCAATGATAATAGCACCAGATGCACTCGCAAGTGTAACATCAGATTCAGTAATAGCACCGACCCCAGCTCTTACAACACTAGCATGGAACCCTTCAATATCGATTTTTTCTAACATGTTTTTAATAACTTCAACAGATCCTTGAACGTCAGCTTTTAATATAACATTTAATACTTTTTCACCGACTTCTTTGTCACCAAACATTGATTCTAATGATGTCGCTTTCATAGACTTTGCAAGTGTTTCACGCACTTTAGATGCTCTTGCTTCAGCAGTTTGACGAGCTAATTTTTCATCTTGGAACACCATAAATATATCCCCTGCTTGAGGTACATCTTCTAAACCAGTTATTTCAACTGGTGTACCAGGTAATGCCTCTGTAAAGCGACGTTTTAAATCATCGTTCATTGTACGAATACGTCCATAAGTATTACCAATAACAACAATATCACCAACGTGTAACGTACCAGTTTCAACTATGATAGTTGCTACTGGACCACGGCCACGATCTAACGATGCTTCAATAACTGTTCCTCGTGCTGGACGATTTGGATTTGCTTTTAATTCTTCCATTTCAGCAACTAATTGAATGACATCTAATAATTCATCAATACCTTGACGTTTCAATGCAGAAATCATAACGTATGGTGTTTTTCCGCCCCATGTTTCTGGCGTTAAATCATAACTTGATAATGTGCTCATGATTAAATCTGGATTTGCATTTGGTTTATCTACTTTATTAACTGCTACAATGATAGGAACTTTTGCAGCTTTAGCATGTTCTAATGCTTCAATTGTTTGTGGTTTAACACCATCATCTGCTGCTACAACTAAAATAACTATGTCTGTAACTTTAGCACCTCTTGCACGCATTTCAGTAAATGCAGCGTGTCCCGGAGTATCAATAAATGTTATCTTCTCTCCATTCCAATCTACTTGGTATGCACCAATATGCTGGGTAATTCCACCTGCTTCACCTTGTACAACGCGTGTATGACGTATTGCATCAAGTAGTGTTGTTTTACCATGGTCTACGTGTCCCATAATTGTTATAATTGGGCTACGTTTCACTAAATCTTTCGGATCATCGACAATTTCAATTTCATCGTATCTTGTTAAATCTGTAATAACCTCATCTTTAACTTCATATCCAAAATCAAGTGCAATCAACTCAATTGTTTCACGATCTAATACCTGATTTATAGATGTTATCATACCTAAGCTCATTAATTTTTTAATAAGTGTTGCATTAGTAACATCCAATGCTGAAGCAACATCAGATACCTTCATATCTGGAACATAAGTGATAATTTTTTCTTTATTTTCCTCTTTTTTAGACTTTTGAGGTTCTCGGATATCTTTTCGAAAATCCTTTTTAAATGGTTTTTTAGTGGCCATTGTAATCACAATCCTTTCTACTTAAGCAATAAACTAAACCCCCTGTCTAAAATACCAATGACTTTGACATTAAGTTTACCAATGGCATGAGATAACTCAACCGTTGAAAACTCCATGTTTAAAGGTACTTCATATGTTTTAGTTTTATCGCTTATTTTCTTTACTGTATTCTGGCTTGCATCTTTTGCAAGTAATACCAAATAGAGCTTGCCTTGTTGCATTGCCTTAATACATTCATCTGTTCCAAGAATGATTTTTTTGGCAGCATAAGCTAGTCCTAAATTATTTATTTTCATAATAGAGTTAATAACTCCTCATATATCTCATCTGGTACAGTCACCTCTAATTTTTTATCTAACGCTTTTGTTTTCTTAGCTTCTAAAATGACTTCTTTAGATAAAATTAAATAAGCTCCTCTTCCGTTGGCTTTTCCTTTTGTATCAACAGAAACAACACCTTCTTTGGTTGCTACGACACGAATTAATTCCTTTTTAGGACGAACTTCTTTAGTTACTACACATGTACGCATAGGCACTTTTTTAATTTTCATCTTATTCACCTCAAAATGATTAGTAAATGATACCTTCAGATGCAGCAATTGATTCTGACTTGATATCTATATTCCAACCGCTTGCTTGAACAGCTAATTTAACGTTTTGTCCAAGTTTACCAATTGCTAATGATAATTGATCATCAGGTACAATCGCAATCGCTGATTTTTTCTTAGGATCAACTTGTGTTACAGCAATAACAGTTGATGGTTGAAGTGAGTTAGCGATTAACTCGCGTTCATTTTCACTCCATCTAAATAAATCAATTTTTTCACCTGCTATGAATTTAGAAATTTCTTTAATTCTTTGTCCACCTTCTCCAACAGATGCACCGATTGGATCGACGTTTGGATTATTTGAGCGTAAACCCACCTTTGAACGATCCCCTGGATCTCTTGCAATACCTAAAATCTCAATTGTACCATCTTTAATTTCTGGTATATGTTCTTCTAATAGTTTTAATACTAAATTATTATGGCGTCTTGAAACAAACACCTTAATACCTTTTTTACGCATTTCAACTTCGGTAATATAAACACGAATGCGGTCTCCAACATATAATTTTTCATCCGGTAATGCTTCAGTTTTAGGTAAACGTGTTGTTACATCTTTTGTAATCTCAATACGATAGAAATCCTCTTCAACTTCTAAAATGCGCGCTGTTACCATTTCATATTGAAGATCTTTTAATTGTTGGTAATCTCTTTCCTTAATGACTTGATTAAGTACTTCATTAAAGCGATTTTTTAAATCTCTTGCAGCATTATAGTTAAATTCACTTGGTTCAATCTTAATCTCAAGTAATTCTCCTGGTTTTGCTTTTGGACTTAATTCTTTAGCATCACTTAATTTGATAAATGTATATTTTTTATCTAAATCGAAACTTAATTCGCCTTCAGGTAATACAAAGTATTGCCCATAAATTAAAATCTCATTTTTTTCTTCTTTAAATTCAACTCGGCATGTTTGTACACCTAATTGTTTTTTACAAGCAGCAATTAACCCTTGTTCAAAAGCATAAAAAACTTGAGATTTATCTAATTCGTGTTCTTCTGCTACATCATATATATTTTGATAAAATGCTTTACTAATCATGTTTCACCTCTAAAATTTGACTGCAAGTCTTATAAACTTAATATCTGAATACGGTATGACGTCCGTTTTTGGTCGTCCTTTGATAAAATATTTGATAACTAATGATTGATCTTGAATTTCTGTGAGTGTTGCAGAACCAGTATATTTAGGTGATTCTATATAAATATATTCGCCAACTTGTTCTATAACCTCTTCAAAACTTCTTAATTCTTTTTCAGCACCTACAGATGCTACTTGAAGATAATACCCATCTGGAAGTAAATCGTTAATTAAATCTAAAATTTCTAAATGTATTGGTTCTAACTCTTCTAATGTGATGTCATTATCGAAAAGTATTGTCAATACTTTTTGATTTCCAATACGTTCTTCAAATAAGTCATAAAATTTTAAATTATGTTTTTCAAACACATTTAATGTGTGTTCTTTAATTAAATTTATATTCATAGGCAATCTCCAAAAAATAAGTGAGTACTACAACGCCGCCTCACTTTCATCTACATGTAAAATTATATCATTTATTCTTATAAATGACAAGAATTTAAATGACTGTGTTAAAATAAAGGTGTGAATTAGAGAGGTAATCATATGAAAAAAGGTTTATATCCAGGATCTTTTGATCCAGTGACACTTGGTCATATCGATGTCATTGAAAGAGCAGCACAATTAGTCGATGAGCTTTATGTTGTGGTTGCAAATAACCCTAAGAAAAAATATTCATTTTCTATAGAGAAACGCGTTGAGATGTTAAAACGTGTGACTCAACATATTGATAATGTATTTATTGCTAGCACTGATGATTTAGTAGTTCGCTTTGCTGCAGCAAATGATATTAAAATTCTTTTTAGAGGTTTAAGAACAATTGCAGATTATGAACAAGAGTATCAATTATATCAGTTTAATCGTAATTTAAATCCAAACGTAGAAACTGTTATATTATTCCCATCTTCTAGAAACCATTTTGTATCCTCATCTTCAATTAAAGAATTAGTCTATCATGGCGCAGATATATCACTATATATCCCAGAAGAAATTATTGAAGATGTCATTAATGGCTTAGATAAAAAATAAAGTTCACTCTTGTGAACTTTTTTTATAGTAACTTATTTGATTCAAAAAAATCATATAATGCATCGTTTTCAATATGTGGTGCGATATATTTACATTCATCTTTGATGTCATTTATCCATCGTGAATTATTCATAATAATACCTATATCAGCTAATCTTAACATACCAAAATCATTATGACCATCGCCAATACATATTAATTCATAATCCGGATACATATCTTTAATTTTTTTAACTGCTGTTTCTTTAGATACTTCAGGATAAACTAAATCAACCCCACCATAATGCCAATAATATGTTTTAAATTTAGGATATGCTTTAACAATTTCGTCAAGTATAGTTTGTTCTTTGTTAAATAACCATAATTGATAAATTTTGTTATTTAAATAAAAATTCGGATCAATTTTAGGAAGTTTATCTGTATAACCTTTCATTGCATATGATACATGTTCATCAAAAACAGTAACCGCTTCTTCATCATATCCAACCATACCTAGAGATAAACCTTTTTTCATTGTATCATTAACAATATATTTTAAATCTTCAAAATCTATTGGAAAATCATAAAATAATTTGTTATCCTTTAATATGACTGCTCCATTAACTAATATTTTAAAAGTAAAATATTGTTCAATTTCATCAATTACATCAATTTTAGCAGGACCTCTTCCTGTAGCAATCCCTAAGATATAATTTTTATTTTGTGCTAATTTTTTAATCAATTTTATTGTTTGAGGCAAAATTTTTTGTTGCTTAGAACTTCTTAGGGTATTATCTACATCAAATATATAAATTCTTTTCATTTTATCACCTATAACTATTGTATCATAAGTAAATCATTATTAATTTTAAAAATTTATAGTATAATAAAATTAACTTATTATACGTGAAAAAGGAATTGAATATGCAGAAAAACACATTATTGAAAACCGACGAAATCGGAGTTTTTGCCTTAGGTGGCCTCGGAGAAGTTGGTAAAAACACCTATGTTTATGAAATTAATAACCAAATATTTATTGTGGATGCAGGCATCCTTTTTCCTGATGACTCTTTATTGGGAATTGATTATGTCATTCCTAATTATCAATACTTAAAGGAAAATGAAGAACGTATTGTGGGTCTTTTCATTACCCATGGGCACGAAGACCACATCGGTGGAATTCCATATTTATTAAAACAGGTAAAAATTCCAATTATTTATGCATCTGGAATTGCTGTAGATTTAATTGAATATAAATTAGGTGAACATAGAGATATCAAAGTACCTAAAATTGAAGAGTATAAATCATATTATACTTATAAATTTAATGGTGTTGAAATATCATTTATACGCCTAAATCACTCTATTCCTGATATGTTTGGTATTGTATTCCATACAAACCAGGGAAACATCTTTCATACAGGTGATTTCAAAATAGATTATACGCCCGTAGGACCACAAGCAGAATACGACAAATTAGCTAAATTAGGAAGTTCAAACACACTTCTTATGTTAAGTGATTCAACCAACGCTGAACAAGAAGGATTAATTCAATCTGAATCTAAAGTTGGCAAGTCAATTAATGAATTATTTACGCGTATACCTGGTCGTATTATCATTGCTACTTTTGCTTCTAACCTTTATCGTATTCAACAAATTATTGAAGCTGCTGAGTTAACAGGAAGAAAGGTTGCTGTTTTTGGTCGTTCCATGGAACGTGCAATTGAAGCCGGCATTCAATCCGGTTACATAAAACCTAAAAAAGGAACACTTGTTTCAGCTGAAGAAATTGTAAATGTTAAATTAGAAGAAACGTGTATCTTAGTTACCGGTTCCCAAGGTGAACCACTTGCTGCTTTAAGCCGTATTGCTAATGGAACTCACCGACAAATCAAAACTATCAAAGGTGATACCGTTATTTTCTCAAGTTCACCAATACCTGGTAATCAAGATCCTATTAACAAAACAATCAATCTTCTTTTTAGAAATGATGTCAATGTAATTACACACGGTCCAATTGCTGATACACACACATCTGGTCACGGTTCACAACCTGATTTAAAATTAATGTTATCTTTAGTTAAACCAAAATACTTTATTCCAATGCACGGTGAACACAGAATGCTTAAACATCATAAGCTTTTAGCGATTGATGTAGGTGTTAAACCAGAAAACATCTTAATTTTAGATAATGGTGATGTAGCAGCAGTTAAACGTGATTCCATAAGAATTGCTGGTAAAGTACCTGCCAATGATGTATTCATTGATGGTACAGGTATGGGAACTTACGGTTCATCTGTTTTATATGAACGTAAGACATTAAGTGAAGAAGGTTTATTTGCTATTGTATTAACAATTAACAAAACTAAAAAGACATTACTTAATGATCCTACTATTGTATCTCGCGGTTTCATTTATATGAAAGGTAATGAAGACTTAACCAAAGCTTTAGCAAACGAAGTTAAGCAAATTGCAGAAACCGAATTAAAGAAAAAAGGTTATAATGAACTAAACCTAAAACAATTAATTACAGATTATCTTCAAACAAAGATTTTTGATATCACATTAAGAAAACCAATGATTATTCCAATTATTATGAACATATAAAAAAAGTCCATTTATCGCTTGATAAATGGATTTTTACTTTTCAACGCTTTCACTCATATGTATTAAAAATGCGTCAAATACATCTTTTGTAACTATTGCATCCGTTCTAGCATTATGTTCTTGGTTTAACTGCTCTGTGACGCCATAATATGTTTTATATGCATCAAATAATTTAATATCATTTGATAAATTAAAATAGTCTTTATGTAATTTTAATAAATCAATAAAATGATGTGCATATGTTAATGGTTCTTTTTCATGCAAGTGATATGAATAATTAATTGCTTGAACATCGTTTTTGCCCCATACAACTATTTTAGGTTGATATTTATTAATGATTGAACTTAGTTCTTCATAAAAAACATGATAATCTTTTGCCTCATTATTAAATTTCTCCACATCTAAGTTTAAAAATTTAACAGTTCTTTTATTAATTGATTCTTCATCAAGTGGCTTTATATAGTAACCTTCATCAAGAATAACATTCTTATATTTATCAGCTAAAATATAGCCTACTTGAATGATTTCTGGAATAAATTTACCTTTTTTATATCCCGGCATTGTCATTTCACAGTCTAAGAATAAAAAATATTCATATTGATCTAAAACACGTTTCATATCTTTTCTTAACGTATTTAAATCATATAAAACAATTTTAGGATTTAATTTTTCAATATAATTAAAATATGTAACAGGATATACAAAAGTTGTTGTTTTTCCCTGTTTTTTTATTTTCTTTTCTCCTACCTCAAAATCAACCAAAACATATGGTTCTAAAATTGGTAAAAAAACTTTTGCAAGTTTATTTGATAAATAAAATGCTTCTCTTCTTTGATTTAATATACAATAAAATATTTTTTTCTTCTTATCTATAGATTGAACGATTAATCTCATGAAATACCTTCTTTTATAGCTTTAATGACTTTATCTGGTAATTGAAGTTCTCTTAACTCTTCTATTGTAGCATTTTGTATAGCTTCTAGCGAACCAAATGTTGTAAGAAGTCGTTGTTTTCTTTTAGGACCTAATCCTTCAATATGATCTAATACTGAAGCATAATCCTTTCTCGTCTTTGTTTTTTGATGAAATGTAATAGTATATCGGTGAACTTCAATCGATAATTTTGAAAAGAATTGGAATAAACTATCACTTTTATCAAGTATAAAGACTTCATCATGATAAACATATCCTTCAAATTCATGATACTTATTTTTCTTAAGACCAATAACAGGTATATCAATATTTAAAGATTTTAGCACTTCTTCTGCCTTATTAACTTGTCCTTTACTACCGTCTACACATATCAAATCAGGCATTCTTCCACCTTCCATTAGTAAACGATAATATCTTCTATAAACTACTTCTGAAATTGCTTGGTAGTCATCGTTTGTTGTTGTTTGAAGATGGAATTTGCGATACTCATTTTTATTAAATCGATAATTATCCCAAACAATCATACCAGAAATTGGTGCAGTTCCAAATAAATGAGCGTTGTCAAAAACTTCAATTTTTAAAACTTTTTTACCTATAATGTTTTCTAATTTTTCTATTTGTTCGATAAGCTTTTCTGATTTACTCTTATAAAGTAAATGATAATGATTTAAATCTTCTATAGCATTTTTTCTTGCTAAATCAACGATTTTTTTCTTATCTCCTTTTTGTGGTATAAAACATCTGTTACCAAAATAAAGTTTTAATGTATCTATATCAATTTGATTATCAAAACATAGTTCTTCTGGTAACAATAACGTTTCATAAAAATTTTTTAAGTAACTTAAAACAGTTTCTTTTGGATCATCTAAATAGGATATTACTTGTTGATGGGTATCTAAAATTCTACCTTGACGCATCATAAGAATATGGATTGCAATATCATCTTCGTTATATGAAAATGAAATAAAATCTCTATCTTTATAATCGTTTAAACTTACAATTTGTTTTTCAGTAGTATCATTAACGGCCTTAATCATGTCGCGATATTCACTAGCTTTTTCAAATTCTAAATTGTTTGCAGCATCTTGCATTTTAGATTTTAGAATTGATAAAACATCTTTTGTATCACCTTTTAAAAATTGTGTAATTTTTTGAATATTTGGTTCATAATCAACATGCTCATGTGCACAAGGTCCTAAACATAATCCTATATGATAATACATACATGGTTTTTTTCCAATCGGATTACATCTTCTTAATGGATATAATTTTTGTAAAAGCTTAACCGTTTCTTTTGCACTAGTAACGTTAGGATACGGTCCAAACAATCTTTTATTTTTGGGGACTTGAACATATCTTGATACTACAAGCATAGGATGCTCTTCATTTGTAATTTCTATATATGGATAACTCTTATCATCAATCAATCTGATATTATATATTGGTGCATATTTTTTAATTAAGTTGTTTTCTAAAATAAAACTTTCTTGTTCAGAGTTTGTAACAATATAATTAAAATCTCTAATTTCAGAAATCAATTTTTCTGTTTTAGCATTATGTGACCCAACAAAATATGATTTTACTCGATTTTTTAAGTTTTTCGCTTTACCAATATATATAACATCCCCAGCTTCATTAAGCATCATATAACATCCTGGGCTGTTAGGTAAAAGTGCTAATTTTTCTTTCATCCTATCACCTAAATTCATTATACCCTAAAAAGAAAAATATCACGTTATTCTTCAAACGTGATATCCACTTTACCAGCAATGATTTCTTCTAAAGCTTGTCCAACTGATGTAGCTGATTTAGCATCTTTCACATCAAGTTTTTCTCTTTCGATAATTTTTGCAACTTTGCTAGCTGCATATGCTAGTTTATATTTTGAATCAATTTTATTAAGCAATTCATCAATAGATGGATATCTTAATCCTTCTTTATTCTTGCTCATAAGATCACTACTCCTCTAACATCTTCATATAATTGTGGAATGTACGTTCCACACGTGCATGTTCAGCACGAATGATAGCCATGATACGATCAGCTGCATTATTCACATCGTCATTAACAACAATGTAATCATATTTATATGCTAAATTAAATTCATTTTCTGCTTTTTTAAAGCGTTGTTCAATAATTTCTGGGGCTTCTGTACCTCTAGATTTTAATCTATCATACAGTGCTTTTTTGGAAGGTGGTACAATAAATATAAAGACTGCATCCTTCATTTTTTCACGGACTTGAAGTGCACCTTCAACTTCAATTTCTAAAACAACCTCTTTTCCTTGTTCTAAAAATTCTTCGACTTTGTCTTTTGGTGTACCATAATATTGCCCAACAAATTCAGCCCATTCTAAAAACTTATCTTCTTGGATATTCTTTTCAAACTCATCTCTAGTAACGAAATAATAATCTCTTCCATCAACTTCATTTTCTCTTGGTGAACGAGTTGTCATAGAGACTGAATAAACTAAATTATGATTTTTCATATCGAATAAAGCTTTTCTGACCGTTCCTTTTCCAACGCCAGAAGGCCCCGATATGACGATGAGTAATCCACGTTGGTTTAATTTCATGAAAGTTCTCCTAACTCTTCGCTTATTTTTATTATATATGATAATATTTATTATGTAAATAGTTTCAAACTTTTTCACAAACTCATCTTATGGGAGGTCTTTTATGGCACTAGATGGCATATATACACACCATTTAATTAAAGAATTACAACAAGAAATCACACAATTTAGAGTAGAATCCATTTGGCATAACCATACTTTTTTCTTTTTTCAATTTTATCACCAAAAACAAAGAAAGCATCTAATTTTTAATCTTAATGCTTCTTTTGTTGGTTGTTACATTACTAAAAATCCACTATCCAAACAAGAACCCACTTCTTTTGTAAATCAACTTAAAAAATATTTCGAAGGTGGAATTTTAACAAAAATCGAGCAATATAGAACAGATAGAGTTTTTATATTTAATTTTACAGTTTATGATTTCATTTTAGGTCCATTAGAAAGACAGCTCATTTTTGAAGCTATGGGTAAACATGCCAATTTATATATAGTTGAAAATGGTAAAATTATTGATTTATATAAAAAATCATTTGTTGTTGATGGCAGACATTTAATTCCAAACGCTCAATTTGAGTTTTTCATTACAGAAAAATCAGATGCAACTTCCTACCAATACCATCCTTTATTAGAACCAAAAAATATTACTGAAAAATATTTAGGTATTTCATTAAGACTTGCAAAATTCTTACATCAAACCGGTCAAAATCCTTATGAAATTCCCGTTCAACCTACATTGTCATTAAAAGAAAATAAATCTTACTTTTTTAATATTTTTGAAGGTGAGGTCAAACACTTTAATACCTTAAGTGAAGCATTAGATAACCGCACAATTGAACTTAATAATCCAAAATTAGAATACGAAAAAGTTTTAAAGGACAATATTAAAAAATTAACTAGAAAATTAGAACATCTTATTCAACAAAAAGAAAAATCTCTTATTAACTTAAGTTATAAAGAAAAAGGCGATTATATTTATAGCCAAAACATCGATTTACAATTAAAACTAAATTTTTTAGATCATGTTGAATTAGATGAGACGAAATCTTTAAGCCAAAATGCACAACATTTTTATAAACTTTATCAAAAAGCTAAACGTGCAATTGAATTCTTAGATCAAGAAATTGAAATACTTAAGGAAGATATTTTAGTTTTTGAGCATCTTTTTGATGAATTAAGTCGTGCATCAAAAAATGAATTAATTGACTTTAATGAAATTTTAAAGCCTTATTTACCTAAAATAAAACATAAAAATAAAAAACCACATGAATCTAAAATTCTTACAATTCATGATCAAGGTGTTACTTATTATGTTGGTAAAAATGCCTATCAAAATGAATACTTATTAAGAACGTATCAAAAAAATGGATATTTTTGGTTCCATGTGAAAGATGCTTCTGGTTCTCACGTTGTTGTAAAATCGGATTCATTAACCGAATCAATTATTCGAACTGCAAGTATGCTTGCAGCATATTATTCAAGTCAACGCTTATCTTCCAGTATTCCTGTTATCTATACAGATATAAAAAATGTTAAACGTATGGCAAATAAACCCGCTTCATTAGTTAAGGTCAAAAATGAAAAAGCAATATACATCGATATTGATGAAACAAAAATTCATAATTTAACTCATGAACGCTAATCATTTGAAAAGATACGTTGAATGCAGTAAACTAAACATGAACTAAAAATTTATAGGAGGTATTCATCATGGCTTTTGAATTAAAACCATTACCATATGCATACGATGCATTAGAACCATTTATTGATGCTAGAACTATGGAAATTCACCATACAAAGCATCATCAAGCTTATATAACAAACTTAAATGCCGCTTTATCAAAACATCCTGAGTTAAAAGTGGAAACTATGGAAGACTTAATTTTAGTCTTAAAAGATTTATCTAAATTACCTCAAGATATTCAAACCGCTGTAAGAAACAATGGTGGTGGACATTTTAACCACGATTTATTCTGGTCATTTTTAGCTAAAAATGACGGAGCTAAACCAACAGGTAAACTCATGGATGCAATTAACGAAGCATTTGGCTCATTTGAAGCATTCCAAACTCAATTTGCTGATCAAGCAAAATCACGTTTTGGTTCAGGTTGGGCTTGGTTAGTTGTCAAAAATGGAAAACTTATGGTTACTTCTACACCAAACCAAGATACACCATTTGATTTAGGAACACCAATCTTAGGTTTAGATGTTTGGGAACACGCTTATTACTTAAATTACCAAAACCGTCGTCCTGATTATGTCAACGCATTCTTCAATGTTGTCAATTGGAATAAAGTATCTGAATTATTCGAAAAATCTTTATAAGAACAATTAAGAAAAATAGCACTTTAATTAGTGCTATTTTTTTAAGGTATATAACATATATGGAGGTTTACGATACCCAATAACTTATTGGGAGGTCTACCTCCATATTTTTTATAGGTGGATTTTATTGTTTAAAAATAAAGGAGCTGTCTTATAATTGTAGTTAGCTGTAACGTAAATTATAAGGAGGCCCCATGCATGATAATATTATACAACTATTATTCTTAGAATCAATCAAAAATAGAATTGAACATCTTGAAACTCATAGAAAAGATGGAAAATTGATTATTGACATCAGATTAAAAAAAGATCATATTCAATGTTTAATATGTCAAGATCAAATGAAGTTTCATAGTTACCGTTTAAAACAAATCCATTATGGCATTAGTAGTTTTGAGGCTTACAATATCCATTATCAGTCTAGAAGGTA
>NZ_JHXL01000007.1 GCF_000687735.1 Acholeplasma equifetale ATCC 29724
AGGTATTTAAAATAGTTGGTGTAAAAAAACACCTTTCAATTAGGTGGTGGTAGTACACCATCTTTTTTAAAGGCCGAAATAAATATATAAAAAATGAAGAACACCTTTTTATAATATAGTTAGTCGTAACTAAAAAAACAAAGGAGTTCTTCATGTATGATAATATCACAAAACTATATAAATTAGAAAACATAAATTCAAAAATAGAATCACTTGATACCACAATAGATGGTGAAGTACTTACACTTCATCTAAAGTTACTAAAAGATAATATAAGTTGTCCACTCTGTCAAACATATCCGATGTATTTTCATGGTTTTAGGTTAAAAAAATTAATCCATAGTGTTTCATTAGAACATCAAGTAAAAATCGCTTATTATGCAAGGCGTTATCGGTGTAAAACATGTAATAAAACAATCTATGAAACAAATCCATTTAATCAAGCTTACGAACGTATTAGTTTAAAAACCAAACTATCCATTCTAGACTATTTAAAAGAAACAAATCATACCTTTACTGACGCTGCTAAAGTTTTTAATGTTTCAATTCAAAGTGTCATCAATATCTTCGATCGTCATATTGAAGTAAGGCGAAGACCACTACCTGAGATCATCAGTATTGATGAAGTGTTTACCAACAAAATGAATAAGTATAAATACGCCTGTGTTCTATTTGATTTTGAAGCATCTAAGTTGATTGACTTAATAGCAACCAGACATAAAAATTATTTACTTGAATATTTTTATAGAATTCCTATTAAAGAACGTGATCAAGTCAAAGTATTCATTATGGATATGTGGGATAGTTATAAACAAGTGGTTTCTAAATGTTTTCCCAAAGCACTCATAGCAATCGATTCATTTCACATTGTAAGGAATTTAAACGAAGCCATTAAAGCGATTAGAATTCGTGTTCAAAACAAGTACTACCTACAAAAAAGCAAGTTAGAGCATAATGATATGTATTATTACATGCTTAAAAAATTCCATTATTTTTTCGTAAAGAATTATGAAGACATATATGATGGTAAAATCAAGATCCACAAGTTAAATGCATATTGGCATAAATCTGAAATTCTAAGAGACTTATTATCTATTAACGATGAATTAACCGAAGCATATCGGTTAAAAGAACGCTATCGAACTTTTAATTTGACAGCTGATTATGAAACCTGTGAAGATGAACTACAAGTACTCATACAAGTATTTAAAAACTCAAAAATAGATGTCTACAGAGCATTTGGTAAAACCATTGATAAGTGGCAACAAGAAATAAGGAATTCATTTATACGCATCAACGGACGACGTGTATCTAATGGTCCGATTGAGTCTACAAATTCTAAAATAAAGACCATCACTAAAACGGCCAACGGTATTAGAGATTTTAGAAGATTTAGAAAAAAAGCATTATACGCAATCAATCAAGATATCCCAATTAAAAACTAGGTTACGACGACAAAAAAAGGCGCTAAAATAGCGCCTTTTGGGTGTACACCAACTAATTGAAAGGTGTTTTTTACACCAACTTTTGGAAAGCCCTATTTGGATTTTACGCCAACTATTTTAAAGGGCCTTAATTTCATATGATGGTGACCCGTAGGGGTTCACATTTTTTTCAGTGTTTATCAGACTAGACTGATATGGATATCTATATTTCACGCATAGGTTTGGTGACCATCGAAGCTTTATACATCTTAGGTTTTAAACTGTCTATCCAATATTAGTTAGCAATTATTATCACAAATACTAAATTTCTATCCTATAGGTCTCTTTCAAATTATTGAATGAACTATATGGTATGTGTTTATCATATTGCATTCTTCCAACAACAATACCGGGATGTATATTTATTAATTTAGCAAAATTGAGATTTTTAGCTGATTCAATTAGATTAATGAGTGAAAATAATTCTGTTGCTTCTCTGTGCCCTAACTTAGCTCTCGCTTGCCTTATGTCACTACATAGTGTTTTAACTTTTTTGTTTTTATAATCTATTTCCATATTATCATATCCCCCACCTTAAGTAGAACATTTTGATTACCTTTTTGGTAATAAATTTTTAATTATAAACTTAAATCATGCAGTGATCCAAGAAAAATGCAAAAAATTAATTCTATCTTTTTATATTATGTATACAGGAAATATCGATACAATCAATACTAATCTATTAGTTCATTGATAATACCGCTTATTGCATCGTAAATATAGTTCTTTTTCTTAAGTGTACATATTCTTTTGTTATCCTCGTTAATTTTTGAAATTAAATTATATTTGTGTTCAAGTTTTTCGTCAAAATGATTATTAATTAACCCGTAGAATATTTTTTCGTCTGTTTTAAGAACCATTTCACTAAGTGTATCATAGAAATCTTGTTCATTTTCTTCTAATCCTTCACATTGATCCCAAAGATTAAAATATGGTACAATCTCGCCTTGGTTAACTTTACTATAATATTCCTTAGACTCTTTATATTTTTTGAAAGATATATTATTCCTCTTTTTAGCAACTCTATTTTGATGAAAAATAGCGAATGACATCATAGACATTGGGATAAAATCTCTAATGTATAATGGTCTTTTTGCATAAACTACAATTCTATTGTCGTCTAATTCTTTTTTTCCAATCCAAAGCAACCTATGTCTAGGTGTATAAATTACCTTATAATCTTTGTTCATGATTCCGCAGTTTCCCTTTTTGTCTACGAACCTTCTTGATCCATCGGGCTCCTTTGAGCTGATCCACTTGTAGTCTGAGTCAAAAACCACTTCAAAGTTTCTGTTAAAAATCCCGGCCTTTCCATTTTTAACGAATCTTCTCGTCCCATCATCTTCGAGTTTGCAAATTGCATCATATTCATTCGGCAACATTTCAATATTGTCGATTTTTAATCCATAATAAATCTTGTTTTTAAAAAAACCTTTTTCGATTATTCTTGTTAGTGCTGCGTTATTCTCATAGTTATTAAAAATAGTTTCTATCATAGCATTATTCTCCTAATATATACATGTAAGACAATTTACATGTTATTTTTTTATTTATAAGTGATTGTCCACTATAATAAACTTATGATGATATCACAGACTAGTTTTCTTTCTTCCTTACAGCGTTTACGACTGGTTAAAAAAGGATATAGCTGTGACTTTAATTAAATATGGTTATGAGTTGGATACAGCATTTTATGACTGGTTATTTCTAATTAGGTTACATTCATTAAAGTCTGCAGCTCTAAGCTTCGTGTTCATCAAAGAAAGGCAGGGATCTTATGATTCTAGTAGGTATTGATGTCGCCTCAAATAAACATGACATCTTCATTATGAATGCATTAGGTGAAGTATTTAATAAACACTTTACAATCGATAATACACGTCAAGGCTATAAAAAACTCCTTGACCAAATTAATCAATTGTTAGAACACCATATCACTGAATCTAAAACCACCCTTTTAAGTATTCCCGGTGTTGGCACCCAAATTGGTGCTATCAATCGTTTCAAATCAGAAGATGCCTTATTAGCATTTGCAGGTCTTGATCCATCTGTTTATCAATCCGGTAATTATGAAGGCAGTTTTAAGATATCAAAGCGTGGATCATCTATATTAAGATGGGCTATCTTTCAAGCTGCTAAGGTAGCGGTTATTCATGACCCCGTTTTTAACGCTTACTATGAGAAGAAAAAATCTGAAGGAAAGCATTACCTAACAATTATTGGCCACGTTACTAAGAAGCTCCTTAGAGTTATTCGTTCCATTTTAAAGAACAATAGTGTATATACTGTTTCTCATTAACCGTATTTAATTATCAAAGATCTAAAATAAGGTGTTCCATAGACATCTGTTTTTAGCATGTCTTTTTATCATTTCAAGTATTATTTGTTAAATACTTGACATCCATCTAATAGTTGGCTAATATTCAACTAGATTCATTTACACATAATTCTTGACACTACCTTAGGTTGACTCTTTAAAAAGCAAATAACACTTTTAAATGCCTTAAAATTCTTATATAGTACGTATATGGATTTACCTATTATGAATATTATACCTTTTTCTAGTTAAAATTTAAACATAGAAATTAAATGGGTAATATCGAGGATAATTTACCACGCGTACCACGGCAAAAACTGTAGTTAAGCCAAAACTTATCTACTCATATGTTCATATTTTTACTACATTTTTCAAACTAAATATGAATATTCTTTATTGCATAATAATTCTGCTTATTTGTATATGTATTTTATGGAAACAGAGTGTAGACCCTAAATGACTAAAAAGATAACTAAAATACAATATTAGACGGGTACATATCAGTTTCAATAACCCAAATTTCTAGTTGAATAATTGTCAACTTCTCAGCCTGAAAAAGAAAAAAAGCCATTCTCTTATTTGAGAATGACTATTCGGCTAGTTATGGTGACCCGTACGGGATTCGAACCCGTGAATGCATGCGTGAAAGGCATGTGAGTTAACCGTTTCTCCAACGGGCCATCATGGCGGAGCGAGAGGGATTTGAACCCTCGCACGGTTTTACCCGTCTAACGCATTAGCAGTGCGCCCTCTTCGGCCTCTTGAGTATCGCTCCATGTAAAGCGTGATAAAAATTCTTCACGCCTTAATATATTAACTTATTTTATAAATATTGTCAATTATTATTTGAAGGATTTATCATAGATAATCCTACTTTTTCTTTTTCTTTATCAATATTGATAACCCAAACTTTGACAATGTTACCAACACTTACAACATCCTTTGGATGTTTAACAAAACTTTTTGATAATTTAGAGATGTGAACTAATCCATCATTCTTAAGTCCGATGTCAACAAACGCACCAAAATCTGTTACGTTTCTTACAACACCTTCTAATTCCATACCTATTATTAAATCATCGAGTGTTAATACATCAGATTTTAAGATTGGTTGTGGATAATCATCACGTGGGTCACGAAGTGGTGATTCAAAAGCTTCTAAAATCATATCTAATGTATATTTATCAGTATTTACTTCTTTCGCAAGTGCTACCCTATCTAATGATTCTGTTAAAAGTTTTATTGTTGGTTTACCAATATCTTCGGGTTGAATATTTAATTTTTTCATAAGTGTTTTTGCAACTTCATAACTTTCAGGGTGAATTGAAGTCATATCTAATACTTCATCACTTTCAGGAATTCTTAAGAATCCAATAGCTTGTTCATAAGCTTTAGGTCCTAAGCGTGGAACACTTAATAAATCTTTTCTATTTTTAAATCCACCAATTTTATTACGAAATTCAATTAAACTTTCGGCAGTTTTCTTATTTAAACCTGAAACATATCCTAATAATGATTTAGATGCAGTGTTTGCATTTACACCAACTTGGTTAACAACTTGTGTAACAACGAAATTTAATGTTTCATCTAATTTTTTAGGTGTCACATCATGTTGATATTGTCCAACACCAATTGATTTAGGATCTATTTTAACCAATTCTGCTAGTGGGTCTTGAAGACGTCTTGCAATACTTGCTGCACTACGTTCCTCAACAGAATAATCTGGAAATTCTTCTCTTGCAATTTCTGATGCTGAATAAACAGATGCTCCAGCTTCTGAAACAATAACATACTTAATATCTAAATTCTCATGTTTAATGAATTCTGCAACAAATTTTTCGGTTTCTCTTGATGCCGTACCGTTACCGATTGCTATTAATTCAAATTTATATTTTTTGTATAATACTTTTAACTTTAAGTGTGATTCAAAGACTAATTTTTCATCAGCTGTTTCACCTTTAGCTTTTTCGTGCGGATAAATCACATCTTTAGCTAAGACCATGCCTTGTTCATTAACAACACATAACTTACAACCCGTTCTAAATGCAGGGTCAATACCTAAAATAACTTTTCCTTTTAGTGGTGGTTGCAAGAGTAGCTTTTGAAGGTTATCTGAAAATACTTCAATTGCTTGGTTTTCTGCAACATCTTTAAGTTCTGAACGAATTTCACGTTCAATAGAAGGTAAAATTAAACGTTTAAGTGCATCTTCGATTGCTTTTTCTAAGTAAGGTGTGCTATTTGAATCTTTTTTAATAACTTCCTTTTTAAGGTAAGTTTCCATAGCTTCTTTTGTGCCTTCTAATTTAACTGTAATTACTTTTTCATCTTCGGCACGGTTAATCGCTAATACTTGATATGGTTTTATCTTATGAATTGGTTGTTCGAAATCATAATAAATTTCATATACCTTTTTAGGATCTAAACTTTCAACATCTTTTTTAGCGTTCGTTTTTAAAATTCCATGTTTAAACAAATAATCTCTTAAATACTTACGATAATTTGCATCATCAGAAATTTTTTCTGCAATGATATATAAAGCACCTTCAATAGCTTCTTCTTTAGTTGACACTTGATTATTTAGATATTTCTTAGCTTCTTCTTCAATATCAAGATTTGTAAAACTATAAATGATATCAGCTAACGGTTCTAATCCCTTAGCAATCGCTTCAGTAGCCTTTGTTTTACGTTTTTCTTTAAATGGACGATATAAATCTTCTACTTCAACTAATTTGGTTGCTTTTAGAATTTCTTGCTTTAACTCTTCTGTAAGCATACCCTTTTCATCAATTAAACGCATAACATCGTCTTTACGTTTTTGAAGATTTTCTTGGTAATCAAAAACTTGTTGAATTTGGAATATTTGTTCTTCATCCATACCACCAGTTAATTCTTTACGATAACGTGCGATAAATGGAATTGTTGCCCCTTCTTTTAATAACTCTAACACGACGTTGACTTTACTAACGGGTAGGTTGAGTGATTTGGCAACCTCTTTAATTAATTCTTCGTTCATAGTACACTCCTTAAGAATAAATAAGGGAAACCTAGATTTCCCTTAATTTTTTACTTTAAACTATTTAATACGTTTGTTAATTTCGTTGCTGTTTTTGGATTTGCATCTACAGCGTCCCATGGACCAAACCATGCTAAATCTTCAGAACGATATACTTCTAACAATACAGGAACATTTTTAGCGCTTGCAGCATCTTTTCCAGCTTCAATTACATTACTCCAGCTAGCATTCGCTTGATCACTAATATCCACAAAGAAGAATGCCATATCACCTAAAGCCATGTAGGTATACTCTTCTTTATTATCGTCTTTAATTTTTACTTCTCTAAGTAAATTTTCATCATCTTTTTTAAGATCATATAATTCATCAACAATACCTAAAACTTCTTTTTGATAGTTAAGAATTGTTTCGCTTAAAATTGATGTGTCTTTTTCAGCAATGAATAAAATATAAACGTAGTCAAAATTATCTAAAGCATGTCTTAAACCAACATGTGAAATCGTTTCATTAGATTGACCGCTTTTCACTTGTTCTACATTAGTAACAGTGACATAGTTATTTGCATGAAATTTAGGTTCGAATCCTTTGTCATCAGATTTTAAAATTGTATCAACAATGAAGTAAATGAAAACAACTAAAATAGCTGCAATCATAACCATTAATACGACTTTAAAAAATAATTCACCTTTTTCGGACTCTTCCTTAACTCCAGTTAAAACAGTTGTTGTTTTTTCTTTTGGAGTTTTGTTGATTTGGTTATTGTTTTTATTGACTCGAGCCATTATTTACACTTCCCTTTTTAAAAATATACCATTTCTATTATAACGAAATAACTTATCTTTTACAATATTATCATATATTATCTTATATTTCTAATATAACAAATGCCATCGCAAGCGATTCTGTGTGAGTTATTGTGATATGACATTTCATATCATTTAAAAACTTAGATATGACATAAGGTGCACCATTTGCATCATTTAAAATTGTAAAATCTTTGAAGTTAGCTGTTTTATCTCCAGACTTAAAACACTTAAAAAGTGCTTCTTTACTTGCAAAACGTCCACCTAAATACGTTAATTTTCTAGCTTCATTCGAAATTAAGTTAAACTCTTTTAATTCAGCATCACTTAATACTTTTTTAGCAAATCTTTCAATTCCTATTTTTTTAATTTTCGCTAATTCAACTAAATCAGCACCAACAGCTTTTATCATTGGCTATCCCTCATTATTTCTTCAGCAATTTCTTTAAGTTTACTAAATCGATGGCTCAATCCTGATTTTGTAATTTTTTCTTTATATTTTTCTTCAAAATATTCTACCAATTCATTGAGTGATGCATCGGGATTTTCTTTTCTTATTTCCATTGCTTGTAAAATTTTATAATCCACTTTAACTCTGCTTTTTTCAATGTAATCTATATATTTCATTTGAATATTTGCAGCTTGAATTGTTTTCTTTTCGTTGGCAATTTCACAATTTAATACGCGATTAATGGAGTTATTAAAATCTCTTTTAATTCTAATATCTTCATATTCAAATACAGTATCTGAAGCACCTATAACTCTTAAGAAATCTTCGATAGATGTAACATCTTTTAAATAACAAATTAAACCATTACGACGCTTTGTAATCTTAGCATTCAATCCAAACTCATTCATAAGTCGTTGTATTCTTAAAATTGAGTCTTTGTTTTCTGAGTAAATTTCTAAATGGTATTCACTTGTTTTGGGATCATTAACAGATCCGGTTGTTAAAAAAGCTCCACGTAAATAAGCTTTTATCGTTTCTTCATTTTGAATTAATAAATCAACTTTATCGTTTTCACCAAACAAAGAATGTTCAACCATAATATCAGAAATTGCTTCTTGAACCCCTAATTGAATTTGATATCCTTTTTTAAAGTTACCTTGTTTTTTTGTAAGTAATGTATTTTCAACTTTATATAAACCTTTAAGTAAACCTAAAAAACGTCTAGCAACCGTAGGGTTGTTTGATTTAAACCATAATGTTTTTACACGTTCACTTATTGCAAGTTCAGTTCCTAATTCAATCATTGCAGAAAATTCTGCTAAAGCTTCTTCTTTAGATGGTTGAATTTGAACCAACTCTTCTTTAACTCTTTTAGCAAAACTCAAGAAAACACCTCATTTATTGATATACTTTAAAACGCTTTGTACGGCTATCGCACCATCATTTGTTGCAGTAACGATTTGTCTTACGTGTTTTTCAATAACATCGCCCGCTGCAAAAATACCTGGGATTTTTGTTTCTAAAAATTCATTTGTTTGAATATAACCTTGATTATTTAAAATTGGTAAGTTCTTTAAAAAGTGAGTTACAGGGATTAATCCTATATATTCAAAGACACCATCAATCTTAATTTCTTTTTCTTCATTTCTATGTTTTACAATAACACTTTCTAATGATTCATTTCCTTTAAATTCTAAAACATTTGCTTCATATAAAACTTCAACATTAGAAATTGTTTTTAGTTTTTGAACTAATGATTTTTCCGCTGTTAAATGATCTAAATTTTGAACAATTGTTATTTTTCTTGCAATACTTGATAAATAAATAGTTTCTTCAACAGCAGAGTTTCCACCACCAACAACTAGCACATCTTTATCTTTATATAGTGCTCCATCACATATTGCGCACCAAGAAATACCACGATATATAAAGTTTTCTTCGCCTTTAACTCTAAGTTTTCTAGGTACAGTACCTGATGCAATTAAAAGTGATTTTGCTTGATAAGAATTTGTTGTTGTTATAACTTCTTTATACTCACCAAAATCTTTAACATCAATAACTTCTTCAAATTTAGTTTCAACACCTAAACTTAAAACATGCTCAAACATACTAGATGCAAGTTCATATCCAGATGCATGCTTAAACCCAGGATAATTATCAACGAAGGCTGTATTTAATACTTGACCACCTGGTGCACCTTTTTCAAATATTGCAACATTCAATTCGGCTCTTTTACCATATATAGCTGCAGTCATACCAGCAGGACCTGAACCAATAATTAATAAATCATACATTTTTTTATCCCTCAAAATAAGTGTAATAAGTTGTCTAAAGTTTCAATCACTGCATCAGGTTTTTGACCTAACAAATCTTCATAATGACTAGACCATGCAACACCAATTGATTCAACACCTGCATTTTTGGCAGCTAATATATCATTAGGATGATCGCCAATATAAGTTGTATTATTTTTACTTATGCCTAATACATCAATTGCAGCTAAAATTGGTTCTGGATGTGGTTTATGTTGATTGACTTCTTCCATACCAATAATAACATCAAAATATTCTAACAATTCATTTTGATTTAATCCAAGTTTTACAAATTCACTTCGTTTAGATGATACAACACCTAATACATATCCACGTTTTTTTAATTCTATTAATGTTTCTTTTGCATGTGGAAATGCCTTTGGTCCTTGTTGATGATGTTTTTTATCATTAATTTTTCTAAAATAACGAATCATTTCATCGCGTTTTTCTTTATTTTCTTCATATTTAGAAAAACTTTCTTCTAGTGTTGGACCAAAGAAGCCTAATAAATCTTTTTCAGTTAGTTTAACTTCTGGTTTATATTTTTTAAATGTTTCAACAACTATTTCAAAAATAAATTCTTTTGTATCAAGTAATGTTCCATCTAAATCAAATAAAATTGCTTCTTTACCATAATCGGTGTAGTAACCATCTTTAGATTTAAAATAAAATCTTCTTAATAAGAATATTGCAACACCTGTTAATATTAAACCAATAGATGTAAGAATTGAAATAGATAATCCTCCTACAGCTAATGGTTCACCACTAAGTCCAGATTCTGAAATTCTTAATAGTTCAACAGGTATACGGCCAATACCATACCAAACTAAATAAAATGAAATGATATCGCCAACTTTAAAAATTCTTTTATGTCTTAATGAAATAATAACAATTAAACCAATTAAATTCCAAGATGATTCATATAAGAAAACCGGATGATGATACACAGGAGGTTGGCTTGTATTGACCATTGTGTCTCCTAATGCAAAATCCATTCTTTCACGAATAAAGTTGGGCATCCATTGATAAAAATTCATCACAGGTCCATAAAGTTCTCGATTAATAAAGTTTCCCCATCGACCAATTGCTTGACCAATCATAAATCCAGGTCCAACAACATCTAATACATACCAATAACTAATCTTTTTCCATCTTGTAAAGAAAATTAAGAATACGACAGTAACAACAATTGCTCCATGTATTGCTAATCCTTGAAGTTGTAATCCTTGATTTGTAATCCCAAAAATTAATAATGGATCACGAATGAATGCATTATTCTGAAGTTGTCCTAAAGACATGCTCTTTAAAATATCTGCGAAAACATACCATAATCTTGCACCTATTATTGCTAGTGGTAATGTATATAACAATCCATCCCATAAAATATCTGGGTTTATTTTTGCTCGTTTAAATTCTAAATAACCTAATATGACAGCATATATAACACCGGTCATAATAAATATTGCATACCAAGCAATACCATTACCATCACCAAAGTTAACTGCAAGATAAGTTGCACGCCATGTGCCAGCAGCTTTAGCTCGATCAAATTGATTATATGTTGCTAAGAATACAAGTAGCATGAAGAAAAGTATCATGCCTAAACCAATTATGTATTTTTCGTACTTTTTGTAACTATTCTTCATCATTATCACCTTTATTTTGTGCTTTTAGAGCCACACTTTTTACTAATGCTTCTGCTGCGTTATATCCTAAATATTTTAGTTTTTGATTCATCGCTGCAGATTCTACTAAGGTAGCTGTATTTCTACCTGGTAGAATTGGAATTGTAATTTTAGGAATATCTGTATCAAAAATCTTATATGTTTCAGTATCAATACCTAAACGATCGTAATTTTTCTTATCGTTCCAATGTTCAAGTTCGATAACTAATCTAATTTTTTTATTTTCTCTAAATGCACCAGCACCTAACATTTGAACAACATCAACAATACCAATACCACGTATTTCTAAATATCTTTCTAAAATTTTTGGTGCTTGACCAATAATAATACCCGGTGCTGTTTCATAAACATCAACGCGATCATCAGCAACCAAAATATGATTTCTTTTAAGTAATTCTAAAGCTGTTTCTGATTTACCAATTCCGCTTTTACCAAGAATTAAAACACCTAATCCATAAATATCCATAAGTGTTCCGTGGATTGTCATACGTGGTGCTAAAGCACTTCTTAAATATGCATAAAGTTTAGAGTTTATTGGTGTTGTACGTTCGTTAGATTTAAATAATGCAACATCATATTTATTACCAAGTTCAATAAAATATTCCGGTATTTCAACGTTTACACTAAAAATAACTGCTGGTGGTTGTTGACTTAAAACCGCTTCAACACGAGATTTTTGTGTTTCTTCGTCTAACAATTTTAAAAAATGAGATTCTTTAGATCCAATTAAAAGAATTCGATCTTTATCATAAAAATCTAAAAATCCTGCAAACTCAACACCTGGTCTTGCAAGCATTTCAACATATACTAATCGATTTTCTCCACCAAAACCCCCAACTAACTTTAAGTCTAGGTCCTTAGCAATTTTTTTCACTGAAACTGATCTTTGATTTTCTTTCATTTTTATACTCCTTGTATAAATCTTGATTTTCTAATATATACATTCAAGATTGATCTTAATACGGTAAATGCAATTGTAAAAAATACGACATTTAATGGATCAATTAAAAAATCAAAATCATTAACCATTAAACTTACAACAAAGAAAATAGCAACATTATAAATAAAGAAAATAAAACCAAATGAACGAACAATATACTTAAACATATACTTTAAACTCAAAAGTTTGATTGGTATTTCAATAAATGTATATAATGTTATCGCTATAAAGAAGGCTTCAAACGAATACACTTCAACAAAAGATACCGTGATACGAGATAATCCAATTATGATTGCAGCTACTAATAAATTCGTCATTAATGTTAATAAAATGTGCATACCAAATCTTTTGTGTAGTAAAAAGCCCATCTGAAAACTTATATTTTTAGGTGATGTTTGTTCTTTAATAAGTTTTTCTATTTCTTCTTTTAACTTATCATCATCATTTTGATTGTCGTTCATCGTCTTACCCCCTTTATTTAAGTATTTGTTTTAAATAATTTCCTGTATAACTTTCTTTAACCATAGCAACTTCTTCAGGTGTACCGGTTGCAACGACTTGTCCACCACCATTTCCACCTTCAGGGCCTAAGTCGATAATATAATCAGCGTTTTTAATAACATCTAAATTATGTTCAATAACAACCATCGTTGCACCCTCATCAACAATACGATGTAATATTTTAACTAACTTCTTGACATCGTCCGTATGAAGACCAGTTGTTGGTTCATCTAATATATATAACGTTGTTGGTGTTATACGTTTATGTAATTCAGATGCTAGTTTTACACGTTGTGCTTCTCCACCGGATAATGTGGGTGCACTTTGACCTAATTTAATATATCCTAAACCAACATCTTGAATAGTTTTTAATTGATTGTAAATTTTTGGATGATTGCTGAAAAATTCAACAGCTTCATCGATCGTCATATCTAAAACTTCTGCAATATTTTTACCTTTATACTTAATTTGTAAAGTATCTTTATTATATCGTGTACCACCACATACTTCACATGGAACATACACATCTGGTAAAAAGTGCATAGTTATTTTTTTAACACCGTCCCCACTACATGCTTCACATCTTCCACCACGGACGTTAAATGAAAATCTACCTTTTGCATAACCTCTTGCTTTTGCTTCGTTCGTCATAGCGAAAACATCACGAATTTGATCAAATACACCGGTATATGTCGCAGGGTTGCTTCTTGGATTGTATCCAATTGGTGATTGTGAAATATCGATAATTTTATCAATATAACCATTATCTTGAATAAGATCGTGTTTGCCTGCTAAATCTTTTGATCGATAAATTTTTTGACGTAATCCTTTTAATAAAATTTCATTTACTAATGTTGATTTGCCACTACCGGATACCCCGGTTACTAATGTAAGTTTTCCAAGTGGGAATGATACCGTAATATTTTTAAGATTATTCTCTTTCGCACCAATAACCGTTATGTCTTTACCATTACCTTTTCGTCTAACCTTTGGTGTTTCAATTTCTAATTCACCTTTTAAATATTTTCCTGTTAAACTTTTTGGATTGTTCATGACTTCTTCTGGTGTTCCAGCTGCAACAACTTTGCCACCAAACTTACCAGCACCTGGTCCGATATCTACTAAATAATCCGACTGTAACATTGTATCGTGATCGTGTTCAACAACAATTAATGTATTACCTAAATCACGCATTTTCTTTAAAGAATCGATAAGTTTTTGATTATCTTTTTGATGTAAACCAATAGATGGCTCATCTAAGACATATAATACCCCTGATAATTTAGAACCAATTTGAGTTGCAAGTCGAATACGTTGTGCCTCACCACCAGATAATGTACTTGCACTACGTGATAAATTTAAATACCCTAATCCCACATCTCTCAAAAACGTTAATCTATTTTCAATTTCTAACAATGCAAGATTAGCAATTTTTTGTTCGTTTTCGTTTAAGTTTAAGTTTTTAATTACCTGAATTAAATCATCAATTGGATGATCCATCATCTCACTAATATTCATTTTATTAATTTTTACAGATAACGCTGCTTCATTTAAACGATATCCATGACATTTTGGACATACCGTTTCAGTCATGAATGATTCTATCCATTGACGAATCCAATCAGATGTTGTCTCTATATAACGACGATTTAAACTGTTTATAATCCCTTCAAAACGGCTTACCTTTTCATGTACTCTACCTGAATTTGATTTTAATTTAAAATGAATTTCTTCATCTGAACCATAAAGGATGATATTTAATTTTTCTTCAGGTAATTCTCTTATAGGAATATACGGATCTATATCAAAGTGTTTACATATTTGTTCAATTTCCTGACTTGATAGATTTCCTTCATCATTATTTTTATATGGGATAATACCACCATCTAATATACCTTTTTCAGGATTTACAACTAACGCCTTAGAAACTTCTAATTTAACACCTAATCCATTGCAATGTGGACAGGCACCAATTGGTGTATTAAATGAAAATAATCTAGGTTCTAATTCAGGAATACTAAAATCAATGCCTTCACAATAGTATTGTTCACTAAAGTTTAAAACATCTTTTTCATTAACAATAACTTTTGTTTTGCCATGAGCTAATTTACTTGCAAGTTCTAATGCACTATAAATACGATTACGTACATCGCTTCTTAAAATAACTCTATCAATCACTAATCCAATCGTATGAAACTTATTTTTATCTAGTTCATCTAATTCTTCAATTAGTTTAATTTCACCATCAACATAAACTCTTGAGTACCCCTCTTTGATAAATCCTTGTAGTTTATCTTTATGTGTTCCTTTTTGTCGCTCAATAACAGGTGCAACAATAACAATCTTATCACCTTCTTGAAAAGACATAACACGATCAGTCATTTCATCAATAGTTTGTTTTGTAACAGGGACATCTGACCCTGGACAATAAGGAATACCAATTCTTGCATATAAAAGTCTAAAAAAATCATAAATTTCTGTAACAGTTCCAACTGTTGAACGAGGGTTATTTGATGTTGTGCGTTGATCAATAGAAATTGATGGACTTAAACCTTCTATAGAGTCCACATCAGGTTTTTCATAGTTACCTAAAAATTGTCTTGCATAACTTGATAAACTTTCCATGTAGCGTCTTTGACCTTCTTGATATATTGTATCAAATGCTAAACTCGACTTACCGCTACCTGAAACACCAGTCATAACAACAAACTTATTTTTAGGTATATCAATATTTATATTTTTTAAATTATTTTCTCTTGCACCTTTAATAGAAATAAAATCATTCATTGATAAGCTCCATAAATTCGTCTTCAGACATAATTCTAATACCTAGTTCTGTGGCTTTTTTAAGTTTAGAACCAGCATCTTCACCTGCTAATAAAATGTCTGTTTTCGCCGATACTGAACTTAATACATTACCACCCAATGATTCAATAAGTTTTTTAGCTTCATCGCGTTTAAAGTTTTGAAGTGTACCTGTTAAGACAAACCCTTTACCATTAAACGGATGTTCTTTAACTTGAATTTTTTCAAAATTCATATTTAAACCTAATAATTTTAATTCATTAATTAATTTGATGTTGGATTCATCTTTAAAATATTGAACAACTGAGTTTGCTATTTCAGGTCCAATGTCTGGAATATTTATTAAGTCCTCATAACTTGCATGCATAAGTGCATCCATTGATGGAAAATGATTGACTAATATTTTAGATACTTTAGCACCCACATGCTTAATCCCTAGTCCAAATAATAGTCGGTCAAGTGGTTGTTTTTTGGAATTTTCTATGGCTTCTAATAGCTTATCTACACTCTTTTTTCCAAAGCCATCTAATTCGATTAAGGAGTCATAATGGTCTTTTAATTTGTATATATCTGAAATTTGTTGTAAGAATGTTTGTTCATGTAATAATTCAACAACTTTCTCACCTAAAGTATCTATATCCATAGCTACTCTACTTGCAAAGTGAACAAGTTTAAATACGTTTTTTCCACTACAATCCGGATTCATACAATAATAATCTGCTTCATCTTCTTTTCTTTCTAATCTACTCTGACAAACCGGACAATGCTCAATCATTTTAAATGGTTCTTGATTATTTCGTTTTTGAAGATTTACTTCAATTACTTCAGGTATGATTTCACCTGCTTTATGAACCCAAACATAATCCCCAATACGGATATCTTTATTTTTAATATAATCCTCATTATGAAGTGTTGCACGACTGACTAATGAACCACTAATTAGTACAGGTTCTAATTCTGCAACAGGTGTAATAACACCAGTTCTTCCAACTTGGAAGGTAATATCTAATATTTTTGATTCTTCTTTTTCAGCTTCAAATTTATATGCGATTTGGAATTTTGGTGATTTGGCAGTATAACCAATTTTTTCATATTGATCGAATTCATTTACCTTTATGACTGCCCCATCGGTGTCATAATGTAATGTTTTTCTTAACTCATCATAATATAAAACGGCTTCTTTAAGCCCGTTAAAATCTTTTACATGTCTATAGTAAGGGTTTACTGGCAATCCTAACTCTTTTAAGAAATTCAATGCTTCAAATTGTGTTTTAACAAAATTTATGCCTTTTACAATCGTATAAACAAACATTGATAATCCACGTTTTGCAACGACCTTACTATCTAATTGTCGAATTGTTCCTGCTGCTGCATTTCTAGGATTTTTAAATAGTTCCTGGTTTTCTTTTAAACGTTCTTCGTTTGCTTTTTTGAATGCTTGATGAGACATATAAATCTCACCACGAACTTCAATATCGATTGGTTTTTTTAATTGATGTGGAATATCTTTAATTGTTTTAACATTTTGTGTAATATCTTCACCAACTAAACCATTACCACGTGTTGCAGCTTTAATGAGTTTCCCTTCTTTATAAATTAAAGAAACAGCTAAACCATCAATCTTAAGTTCTGTTACAAAACTTAAATTACTGTTTTCTTTTATCATCTTTTCATAAAATCCGTTCATTTCATCAATGCTAAATACATTGGATAATGACATCATAGGTACTGTATGTTGATGTTTTTCAAATTGTTGTAAGATTTCCCCACCAACTTTTTTACTTGGTGAATTTGGATCATCATACATTGGATATGCTTTTTCTAGCTCAATTAATTCCTTCATGAGTTTGTCATATTCATAATCTGTCATCATTGGATTATCCATTGTATGGTATCTAACGTTAGCTTCTTCTATAATTTGTCTTAATTCAATAATTCTTGCTTTTGCGTCCATTTATATCACCACTTTTTATTATACCACGCTACCGTATGTATCACACTAGCATGTTATACTTTTTTATAATTTTATATTTTAATAAAATATATCTTTCATTGTAACACGTTTTACCTTTAAAGATTTTAAAAAGGGTGTCATTTTTGATGCTGTTATATAAAGCTCGACTTTAGCTCTCGTTATCCCTACAAAAAACAATCTTCTTTCTTCTTCAATATTAAAAAATGTTTCATCTTTTAAATAAGGTAATATATCCGCTTCATAAATAATTACATTATCAAATTCTAGCCCCTTTGATTCGTGAAACGTATAAAAAGATACTCTATTGATAAAAAAGTATTCCAAAGCAGCTTTTAGTTCTAATATTTGATAGTTATTTCTATAAAGTATCGTATATTTTTTATTTTGATTGTTTCTGATTAAGTGAATAATATAGTTTATTTGTTCATCTTTTGAACCAATAAAAATTAAAACTTCTTTTTCTTTAGGGTTTGTTGTGAGTAAATCTTTTTTGAACCGATTTTTATTGTGTTTAATAAGGTTATTTGCTGCAGTTAATATATATAAATCCGAACGATAGTTGTATTGTAAAATAAGTTTTTGAGCGTTAAATTTTTTTATATATTGATTCAAAATATCAATATATGATCCTCTAAATCCATAAATACTTTGATCTGGATCTCCTACAGCAAAAAACGAAACATTATTTCGTTTCATGTTTAAAAGTAATTGAAACTGTAATTTATTAGTATCTTGAAACTCATCGATAAATATATATTTATATGGATGGAGAGAAATTTTATTTAATACATTTAAAATTAAATCATCAAAATCATATAAATGATTATTTTTTAAATATGTTTGATATGAATCATATATTTTTGGTTTTTTTGTTTGAAATAAACTATTTTTATATAAACTTATTTTTAATAAATTTTTCTCACTATATAAATCGTTTGATTTAAATATTTGAATTGTATTATTTTCCTTTTTTAATTCTTTATAACAAAAAGCATGAAATGTATATATTGATAAATTTTTCTCTTTAATTCTTGATTTCATTTCGTCTGCTGCTTTTTTGGTAAAAGTAATACATAAAATTTCATCTTTTTTTACACCTGATTCTATTAAATATTTAATTCGCTCAATAATTACAGTTGTTTTACCACTACCTGCACCTGCAATTAATAATATATTTTGATTTTTTGAATATATTGCATCTAATTGTTGTTGATTAAACTTCATAATATCACCTTTTATATAAAAAAATAGATGCTTGTTAGCATCTATTATATTTTTCTTAAACTTGGATGATTTTCTAATATTTTCTTAACACCATGAGGCATCTTAAATGCTATGGTTGCAATATCATCTTCAACATTAACAACAATACCTTCTCCAAATACTTGATGGTTAACTTTATCGCCCGCTTTAAGAAACGTTGTGTTTTGTGTTGATGGTTCTATACGTTTTGAAACCATAACCTTTTTAGGTTCCATCATTTCTTTAATAAAACGACTTGGCTCACTATATTTCACACTACCATAAAGTAAACGTTGATTAGCATATGTTAAATATAAACGTTCTTTAGCACGCGTGACACCAACATATGCAATTCGTCTTTCTTCATCTAAACTTCCTGATTCAAATATTGAAAGAGGTGAAGGAAATATATCTTCTTCCATAACTGCCATAAAAACAACTTTAAATTCTAATCCTTTAACTTGGTGGAATGTTGATAAAATAACACCTTGTTCAGGTAATTTCTGGTCTAAATCTGTATATAAGGCGATTTGGTCAAGAATTTGAGTAAGTTTTTCAATGAATGTACCTTCATAAAATACATCTCCTTGAACAAATACACTCTTTAATTCATTAATATTTTCAATGCGTTCTTTAGATATATCATCTTTTTCATCTTCAAGCATTTTAATATATTCTGTTTGATAGGCAACATATGATACAACTTCACCTAAATCATTCATATCATATAATCGTTCTCTTAATCTTAAAATTAAGTTTTTAAATTCATTAAATGCTTGTAGTGTTTTACTTGATACATCTAAATAATCAATTGCATCAAACATAGATACACCTAATTCTTTAGCCTTATCTTCTAACTTTTTAACAGATGTTGGGCCAATCGCACGTTTAGGAACATTAATGATGCGTTTTAAATAAAAATCTAAACTTGGATCTAAAATAACACGAATATAAGCTAAGATATCTTTAATTTCTTTTCTTTGATAGAAAGATAACCCACCGTATATTGTATATGGTATATTGTATTTCATTAAAGTATCTTCTAGTAATCTTGAAAGTGCATTATTTCTATAAAGTATTGCAATTTCATTGTATGAATAGCCTAATTCTTTTTTTAATCGTTCAATTTCATTTGCAATCATATTTGCTTCTTGTATATCAGTTGATGCACTCCAAATTTGTGGATCAAATCCATCCCCAAGGTCACAAACTAACTCTTTTTCAAATGGACGATTTTGATTAAATTTAATTAATCTATTGGCGTGGTCTAAGATTTTTTTTGTTGAACGATAATTAATATTTAATACATGCTCATTACCAAAGTCTCTTTTAAAACGATTAGCATTTTCATAATCTGCTCCTCTAAACCCATAAATACTTTGGTCAGGATCACCTACAACGAAAATATTTTTATGTTCACCAACAAGAAGTTTAATGATTTGATATTGTAAAAAATCAGTGTCTTGAAATTCATCAATTAAAATATATTGGAATTTTTGTCGATAATAATTTCTAACACCTTCATGCTCATTTAATAATTTATAAAGTAATACTTGAAGATCATCAAAATCTAAAAGATTATTTTCAACCATTATACGATCATAAATTTGATAAATATTCATTTCATTTTGATCATCAAAAACTTCTTTTTTAAAGTACTTATAATACGAAATTTTATTACGAATATAATTCACTTTATATTGTTTAGGATCTAAATTTAATTCTTTAATTGCATCTCTAACAATACCTTTTGCATCATCTTCATCTGCAATATTAAATCGGTTTGTATAACCCATATTGAGTTTATCAATATGTTGTCTTAAAATTTGAACGCCTAAAGCATGGAAAGTATAAATCCACACAGACACACTGTGAGGACCCGCCATATCGATAATGCGTTCTTTCATTTCTCTTGCTGCTTTATTGGTAAAAGTGACTGCTAAAATACTTTCCGGTGCAATACCGATTTCTTTAATTAAATACGCCACACGTGTTGTAAGTGTTCTTGTCTTACCTGTTCCCGCACCTGCAACAACAAAAAGCGGTCCATCAATATGCATTACCGCTTTTCTTTGTTGCTCATTAAGTTTATTGAGCCACTCTTTCATGAAATCTCCTACTTATAACTACTCTTTAATGCAACGGTTTCGTTAAATACTAATAAATCTTCTTTTGAATGATCTGTATTAAAGTATCCGTTTCTTACAAATTGGAACTTGTCATATAATTGGACATCTTTAAGTGCATTTTCAACAAAACCATATTTAATATGTAATGAATCACGATTAAATCTTTCAATTAAATCTTTAGAATCATCACCAACTAATAATGGACCATAGAAATTAAATTGTGCTTTAATAGCTTGACTTGCTTCAACGAAATGAATTGTACCGTCTGGCTTTCTTGAATTAAAGCCTGATCCTGATTTTGTTTCTGGATCGTAAGTTGCTAAAACCTCAATAATTTCTCCATTTTCATCTTTAATAACATCATACGCTTTAATGAAATATGTGTGGAATAAACGTACTTCATTACCTAATGATAATCTCTTGTACTTATTATCTGGTTTCACTTCACTAAAGTCTTCTTTTTCAATATATATGTTTCTTCCGAATGCTATCTTTCTTGATCCATAATCAAAATCTGGATGATATGGTACATCAACATATTCAATTTTATCTTCTGGATAGTTAGTAATTGTTACTTTTAATGGGTTTATGACTGCAAAAGCTCTTTTAGCTTTAGCTTGTAAGTCATCACGTACAAAAGCTTCTAACATATCCACTTCAACTTCACTATTTACTTTAGATAATCCAGTTGCAAGAATAAAGCTGCGAATCGCTTCTTTTGTATAACCTTTTCTTCTTAATCCACCAATTGTTGGTAATCTTGGATCATCCCAACCATCAACTAAGTTTTCAGTAACAAGTTGTTTTAAGAAACGTTTGGACATGACTGTATTCTTTAAACCTAAACGACCAAATTCAATTTGACGTGGTACTTTAGGCATTTCTGTTTCTCTTACAACCCAATCATATAAAGGTCTATGGTCTTCAAACTCTAAACTACATAATGAGTGTGTAATACCTTCAATAGCATCCTCAATTGGATGTGCAAAGTCATACATTGGATAAATTTTATATTTATCTTTTGTATTATGATGTACTGCAAAGCTAATACGATAAAGTACTGGGTCTCTCATATTCATATTTGGAGATGCCATATCGATTTTAGCACGTAGTACTTTTTCACCTTCTTTATACTTTCCATCACGCATTTCATAGAAAAGTTTTAAGTTTTCTTCAACACTTCGATTTCGATAAGGTGATTCAATACCAGGTGTTAAAATATCACCACGTGTTTTTTGAATTTCTTCTGCTGTTTGATCATCAACATATGCTAAACCTTTTTTAATTAAAAGCACTGCTCTTTCAAACATTTCATCAAAATAGTTACTTGCAAAATAAATTCCATGAGGGGTATATCCAAGCCATTCCACATCGCGTTTAATCGCTTTAACATACATTTCATCTTCAGTTTCTGGGTTTGTATCATCAAAACGTAAGTTTGTATAACCACCAAATACTTTAGCTAATTCAAAGTTAATAATGATAGCTCTAGCATGTCCTATATGTAAAAACCCGTTTGGTTCTGGTGGAAAGCGTGTAATAATTGTATCGTGTTTACCTGATTTTAAATCTTCTTCCATAATTGTTTTAATAAAATTTGATTGATCTTTCATAACATCACCTTCTAATTTAAAGTTAATTCATTCATTATATTTGTCGTTTGTTCCATTAATTTATTGAGCGCTTCATCAGAAGGTATGGTTAAATCAGGATAGATAGGCATACCAACACGGCAAACAATTTTTTCTCTTTGCCATATGAAGAATTTATATTCAATAAATGAAATATGAATTGGGACAATTGGAACACTTGATTGCACAGCTAATTGAAATGCTCCACGCTTAAATGTTCTTAAGTTTTTATCCTTAGTAATTAATTCACCTTCAGGATAAATGTGAATGAGTCGACCTCTTTTGGCCTTCTCACTCATATGTTTAAAAAATATTTGTGTTTCAAGTAAATTATCTGGAATTGGAACTGCTCCTAAAAGATTTACAAAAATACCTGCAATAGGAAGATCAAAATTAGCTTTCATTGCAGTCATTACCGGTCGCCTTGGAAAAGCCGCAAATGAATTCATCACACTATCTAATGTGTGAACATGATTGGATACTAATACTGCTCCACCCTTAATACCCCTTATATATTTTCTATCTACAAACTTAACGTTTAATATAAATTTGAAATATAAGAATAAAAGTGGTAAAGCAAATAAATAATATGTCATTGCTGAAATTGTTTTCTTAAATGGACCTGAATTTAATCTTTGATTAAATACTTTTCCTTTAACAGATTTTGATAAATTATAAGCTCTTTGATCCTGAATAGATAGTCTAAGCATTTCTTCAAATAAATTAATTGAGTAATCTAATCGATACTTATTTGAAAAACTTTGATATTGAATTCTTAATTTTTCTTTTTCTAAAGGATTTTCAATGAAAAATTCAATTCTTTCTCTTAAACTATTTTCATCGTTTGGTTTAAATAAATTTTTTTCTGTTAATGCGAACTGTGGTGTTGCACTTTTCTTACTATTTGCAATAACAGGAACTAATCCTGCAGCAATTGCTTCTAAACATGCAATTGCTTCGATTTCAATATATGCAGCATGTACATAAAGTGATGCTTCACTTAATGTTTTGATTAATTCATCTTGTTTTTTAAATCCAAATTCAACATCTAAATTATGTTCTTCTGCGTATTTTCTTAAACGCTTTTCATATGGACCTTGTCCAGGTAAAACAATTTTAATTTGATCTTTATATTTTGAACTTGCAACAGCTTTAAGTAATACAATCTGTCGCTTCTCTTTAGCATATCTACCTGTTGAAACAATTGTAAATTTATCTTTTCTTTCTTGGTTTTTAATATCAAAGAAAACATCTGATACACCATTTGAGATAACTTTTATAGTTGTTGGGTAGTGATTGTTTTTAAGTTCTTGTGCAATAAAATTACTTGGAGCATGTGTATAAGAGATTTTTTCATAAAATCTTCTAAAACGTCGATAAATCAATTTATTAATAAATCCAAAATGATTTAATCCTGCTCCAAATGTAATATTTTCGGGTTGAATATGAAATGAGGCGGTTGTAGGAATGTTTTTTTGACTTGCTATTTTTCTTACAACTCGACTTGTTTTCCAAGGTGTCACTAAATGAACAACATCTACACCAACTAACGCTTTTTCAATCATCTGTCGATCTGGTTTAGAAAAAGAAACATCTTGTTTAGCTGCAACTTCTGACACAATCGGAATATAACGTACAGGTAATGGATAAAGCCCCTCAATATCGTTAGATCCGATTGAAAGAATACGAACTTCGTGTCCGCGTTTTCTTAATGCCTCTATATAGCGTTTAGTCGTAATTGTTGTTCCATTTGATAATTGATGGATGTTATCAATAACGAACAAAATTACCATAGGCTGACATCTCTCCTTCTTTACGTATTATATCATATTACATGATATAACTCTCCTTAAAACCAAAAAAATGTCTAGGTTTTTCCTAGACATCTTTTAAATTTTATAAATTCGGTATTAAATCACTATAATCACCTAAAAGATTTTGTAAATCTTCAAACAATTGTTGTTGAACATTTGGAGATAAATCATTCATTGTATCAATTAAATCATTGAGTGTTGCTTGATTATTGATGAAATCTTGATAGGTTGATTCAAGATTACTATATTGAGGATTAGTAAATACATCTTCTAAAGCATTTTGAATTTCATTTTGTAAATCTTGTAATAAACTTGTTGTCTCTTGATCAGGCGTAATTTCAAAGACTAAATATTTATTTTCAACTTCTACAGATTCAACTGTGACATGTTGGGTTGTAAATTCTTCTAAGAAATCTTTTATGACAATTTCATTACTCTCAATATAATCAGTTTCACCCAGTAAGTTTAATACTGATTCAATTCGGTTAGCACCTAATGATTTTGAATCCCCTACTAAAATATTTAAAACGGTGAACACTAAATCGTTATTCCTAATTGAAGGGGTAGTTTCTAATGTAAAGTGTGTTTTAAAAATATTAGTTGGTTCTGCTTCATTATAAAAATTTAATATAATCGTTAAATATACTTTATCATCATTTAATTCTGCAAAAATTGGTTGAGCTTTTAATTTATAAGTTACATCACCTATTTTAAGTTCTTGTTCAATAATCATCGAATCACGAAGATAATAATCGATTAATTCGTTTAAAGATAATTCATGCATCATGAAGTTTAATTTACTTCCCGGTACTAAAGCACTTAGCAAAACACTAGATAATTGCCCAGTAAACAAATTTTTTAAATCTTGATCGTTTTGAATAGAATTTAAAATTGTATATTGATTTTTTGTTGATTTTAATTCATTTAATTTGAAACTAATTCCACCTTGATTGCTCCCTAATTCAAAGTCAATTAATTGTGCTTCATCAATAAATCCGAATAAAGTTTCAAGTAAAACTTTATTTTGGTTATCTTCACCTAAAAGTTTAATAATATCTTCTGAATATATCCAAATTGTTTTTGTATTTAAATCGTAATTACCAAAGCCCGATACTAAATTTTTAATTGTTGTATTTAAATCTTCTTTAAATACTAATCCATATACCCAATTTGATAAATCATACATCCATAAAACAGGTAAATTACCTAAACTCATATTTTTAATTTCTAATGAATATTTGGATTGTGTCAAATCATTATACATGACTTGTTCGGTTTTTAATTTTAATTCTAAAAATATCGTAGTCTTATAATATATACCTGAAAAACCCGCTTCAACTCCTGCTTCGACAGTTAATCCATCATTGATAAAATAAACAGTAACACCCTTAAATCCACCATAGTCGCCTAGTTTATATGCATATTTTTTATCAGTTTCAGAAACATTTGGATCACTTGAACCAAACAAAGGATTTGATGTTGCATATAAATCTTTTAATGCTGAATTAACTTCTGCATTAGTTAATGTAAAATCAATAGAATTTGTTTCACCGCTTAAAAACTTATCTAATCGGTCATTTAAAATATCGTTGAAAGAAAGTTCATCATATGATTCAAAATCATCATAGGGTGGTTGATAATCTTTATACATGAAAATAAGACCAATAATTGGTAGTATTGTCATAATTAATACTAAAATACCAATAATTCTAAAAATCCATTTAAACAATTTAAACATAAAAAAACCCCCTCTTCCACCTACATTATATAGGTATTTTGAGGGGATATCTATTATTAACGCTTAAAATGATCAAAATCAAGTGAAGATTTACCAACAATATAATAATCTTTTGTTGCTGGTTTTACTAAATTTTGATAATATGCTGCAATTCCAATCATAGCAGCTTGGTCTGTACAATAGCGAATATGAGGTATTAAGATTTCAATATCCTTAATTTTTTCATACATTTTTTCTCTTAATCCTTTATTTGCTGCAACACCACCTGCAACTATTAATTGCTTAACACCTAATGTTTCAATTGCATTTTTAGTTTTTTGAACTAAAACTTCTGTAACAACTTCTTGGAAACTTGCACAAACATCTTCAACATTAAATGATTCATTTCTTTGACGCATATTATGTACTAAATTAAGTACTGCGCTTTTTAATCCAGAAAATGAAAAATTATATGGATCATTTTTTAATAAAGGTATTGGGAGTTGATAAATTGGTTTCCCTTGATGTGCTAATTTATCCACAACAGGTCCACCTGGATAAGATAGTCCTAAGATACGTGCTACTTTATCATAAGCTTCTCCAACAGCATCATCTAAAGTTGTTCCTAGTATTTCAATATTCATATTGTCTTTTAAGTAAAGTAATTCTGTATGTCCACCACTAACTAATAATGCTAATGCAGGATATTTAATATCTCCCTCGATTTGAGCTGCATAGATATGTCCTGTTAAGTGGTTTACACCCATTAATGGTAAGTTATTTGCATATGCGAATGTTGTAGCTGCATTAATACCAACTAATAATGATCCAATTAATCCCGGTCCTTGAGTCACAGCGACTAAATCAATATCGCTTACTTTTATATTCGCATTATGTATAGCTTCTTCAAACATGTAAAGCATAGACTGAATATGTGCTCTTGAAGCTATTTCTGGAACAACTCCACCATATTTTTTGTGTATATCTATTTGTGAGTAAACTGCATTTGATAGCACTTCTTTACCATCTTTTGTTACTGCAACACTTGTTTCATCACATGATGTTTCAACTGATAAAATTATCATCTTACTTAACCTCCAGTAAGTAGATGTGTGCATCATCATCGCCATAATAATTTTTTAGTTCGTGAATTTTCTTTCCACCAAACTTTTGATAAAAATGAATTGCTGTATGATTTTTACTGCGCACTTCTAAAATTAATGTTTTGACTTTTTCTTTTTTTAAATCTTCTAAGACAAAAGAAAATATTTTTTGTCCGATACCTTGATTTTGGTATAACTTTTTTACACCAAAATTTAATAATTCTGCTTTTTCATCAACAATTCTTAAGCTGATATAACCAACGAATTCATTATCTTTTTCGTATAAATAAATATGTGAAAATGGATTATCCATTTCAAGTTCAAAAAAAGATTCTCCTAAGGTATGTCCCAAGGCGTCTAATTCGATTTCAATAATCTTTTTTATATATTCTTTACTCGCTTTTATGATCAAGTTTAACCTCAGCCTCTGTTTTTCTTAAATAATTGGGAACTAATCCCATGTAATTTTCTACATGAATTTTATTTTTAAAAACACGTTCTATATTAAGTTTAAAACTGTCGGGATTAACATAAACCATCATTAGTTTTTCTTCTTCCGTTAAGTTATCTAAATTACGGACTTTTTCTTCATCAATTAGAATACCTTTTTCATAGAATCCAGAAAAACCATCATTATTTCTTGCATCATGCCATGCAAGAATTTTTTCATCATATCCAGATGTTAATAACATTAAGCTACTAACTGTATAAAGTGGTATTTTTTTAGCATAACATAACATCTTCGCTGTCATTAATCCAACTCTTAATCCAGTATATGATCCTGGTCCGATACCAACAATAACACCGCTTAATGCTTCAAGTTCAACTTGATTTTTCTTAAGTGTTTCTTCAATCATTGGAACTATATATGCTTGATGATCTGATTTTCCAACTCTTGAATTGATTTCAATTATATTTTTTTCATCATGTAATACAATCAACAAAAGGTTTGTTGATGTATCAATTGTTAAAAATTTCATAGTTTTTCTTCCCAACTTTGATCAGTATTATGAGAACTAATTTTAATTTCTCTTTTATTTTCATCTAAATAAGTTAATTCAACTAAAATATATTGATTTGGAATTAATGCTTCAACTTGATTTGGCCATTCAATGACCGTTACAGCATTTGAATCATTAATGTATTCTTCTAAATCAAAGTCTTGGCCAATATCATTTAATCGATATAAATCCAAGTGGTGAAGTGTTTTATAACCTTCATATGTTTTTAAAATTGTAAATGTTGGTGAATTAATCACTTTCGTAATACCTAATGCTTTACCTATACCTTTTGTAAATGTTGTTTTCCCACTTGATAAATCACCTTTTAGTAAAATAACATTTTGGTCTTCTTTTAAAGCTTTAATTAATTTTTCACCAAGAAGAATAGTTTCTTCTTTATTACTTGTTATAAATGTTTTCATTTTTTCCCCAACAACTTAAACATATTTTTCTTATAAGCTTCAACACCAGGTTGATCAAACGGATTCACATCTAATAAATACGCTGACATTGCGCATGCGATTTCAAAAAAGTATACTAAATAACCAAAATGATATGCATCAAGTTTGTCAATTGTAATTAAAATATTTGGAACACCACCATCAACATGGGCCATCTTTGTTCCAATTAATGCTTGTTCATTCACATAAGATACTTCTTTATTGTATAAATAATTTAATTTATCCAAATCTTTTTCATCATAAGGAATTAATAATTTATCATTTTTCTTAACTTGGATAACTGTTTCAAAAATAATTCTTAAACCATCTTGAATTTGCTGACCAAGAGAATGAAGATCAGTTGTAAATGATGCACTTGATACTAATAAACCTTTATGTTCTTTTCCTTCAGATTCACCATACAATTGTTTCCACCATTCTGCAAAGAATGCTAAACGTGGTTCATAGTTAACAAGATATTCAACTTGTTTACCTTCTTTATAAAGTAGATAGCGTGTAACAGCATAAAGATATGCTTTATTTTTCTTTAAATCTGGTGTTTGAGCATCTAAGTATGCATCTTTAGCGCCTTCTAACATACCTTTAACATCAACACCTTTAAACACAAATGGTAATAAACCAACTGCTGTTAACACAGAAAAACGTCCTCCGACATCATCAGGAATAACAAACTTTTCATAGCCTTCATTTAAAGCTAATTGATATAAAGCCCCACGTGCTTTGTCTGTTGTTGCAAAAATACGTTTTCTTGCTTCTTCTAAACCGTATTTATTTTCAATATGTTGTTTTAATAGGCGGAATGCTATAGCAGGTTCTGTTGTTGTACCTGATTTTGAAATAACATTAATTGCATAATTCTTTTTATTTAAATATTTCAGTAAATTTTTTAAATAATTACTTGATAAATTTTGTCCGGCAAAAATAATTTCTGGTTTAGATTTTTTAAATGGTGTTTGTAAAAACTCTAATCCGGCTTTAGCACCTAGATATGAACCACCAATACCTACTACAACTAAACAATCTAAATCTTTAAATTGTTCTTTTAATTTATAGATACGATCTAGTTCTTCTTTGTCATAAGAAACTGGTAAATCAAGCCATCCTAAGAAATCATTTCCTTTACCTGACTTATTTTTTATCATTTCATGAATTTCATTTACTTTTGATTGTAAATGAGTAACTTTTTCATTTAAAAAAATGTTAGCATCTTTAGTTGAAATCTTTAGTGCCATGTTCCATTTCCTCTTTCTTTTCTGATATCCAATCTTTTAATTTGTTTTCCAAACTTCTAAATCCTATTTTAATATCTAATCTTTTAAATACTTTTGGGTGAATTAAATGTGCCTTTTTATAACTTAGTTTAAGTTTTTTCTCATTTTCATCTATTTCTAACACTGAAACATAGATTAAATCACCCAGAGTAAACAACTTATCCACTGCAGCAACATACTTATCAGATATTTCTGATATGTGAATTAATCCTTGATAATCATTTTCACAAGTCACAAATACACCATACGGTTGTACACCGGTGACTTTACACTGAATACGATCATTAACTTCCATATTTTTCACCCTCATTTTGTTCAATTTATTATAACACTTATCACATTTCATATAAAGGTATACATTTTATAAAAACCTTTCCAGCAATAAAAAAACCTAAATTTTCACATGAAATTTAGGCTATTTATTTAAAATTATTCTTTTAAGTCTTGTTCGCGGTAATCTAATATCAATTGATAAAATCCAATAATAATAAATAGTGGAACACAAAATACAAATAAATATGTTAAATGATATTCTAATAAAAAGTTTGATTGATATGAACCGATAATTGGTATTAATAACGGTGATATCAATAATCCACTTAAATTATAAATAACTAATACAAGTTCAAAAATAAATTGCTTTTTAGATATATTTGATTGAATTTTTGTTGCTCGTTTTGTAATCCATGTAATTGCATAATTTAATCCAAACGCTTCAATCGCTGCAAATAGTAAATATAAAATATTGATATTACCAAATGGTGCTATAAAAGGTAGTAAAGTCCACAAACTTATGTAAAAAAGCATACTATAAAGTGTAATTGACAAGTAATTAACTAAAAACAATTTATTTAAAATTATTGGTTTGATAGGTTCTTTTTTCAATTTCACTTTGTATAAGATAAGTAACAGAAAAAATAAAATAAGTAATCCAAAATAAGTAGCCCAATGATAAAAATCAAATGGAAATAAAATAAAGATAATTGCACTTATAAAAATTGCTATTAAATTGCTTAAGTAAAACAATAATTTCATAAATATACCTACCGTTTATTTAAATTTTTACGTTAATACACCTATAAATATACCCATACCATTAATACCCAATTTTTTCGCAACGACAAATGGTAATTCACCATAAATTTGGATATTTAAATTTGGATATTTTTGATAAATAAAATGATGTAAAAGTTTAGCTTCTTCAACTGATGTGCAATATGCAATCTTAATATATGGTTCATAACCTTCTTTTATTTTAAGTTCAATTTGATTTAATATAAAATTTAAAATATGATCTTTTTTCATTGCCTTAAATTTAAACTTATATTCATCATTAAAGGATATAACATATTGATAAGGTATTAATTTTAATAACATATTCATTAATTTATTTTGATTACTTTTGACAATGATATTTTTTGATTGTATTAAAAACAAACTTTCAGTTATAGATTCTTCAACCTTTTTAATGAGTTGTTGAATTGATAAATCTTGAGACTGATAATAATGTAACAATTCAACAATAAAATCAATTCCAGGACCAAATGTATGTGTTGGTATAACAATAAAATTTGAATCATTAATAATTGTTTGAGCTAATCTTGCGAACTGTTCCATTTTCGCATTTCCAATACTTGATGCTAAATAAATAACATATTCATATCCTAATGCTTTTTGCTTCTTAAAGGCTTTTATAAATTGGTCTGAATTTGGCTTCATTAAGTCAAAAGATTCATTTTTAAACATATCAAAAAGGTCAAGATTAGATTCATCTAAACGATGAATTTCTCTTGAACCTCCTAAAAAAGATAAAGATACGATACTCGCATCTTTAAAAATATACTTTTTATAATTACCTTGATTTAAACTGTCTGTTATTAAACCGAATTTTCTCATAGTGTGACAATCAAATATCCAATTAAAGCAATAACTACACCTAAAATAATGCCTGCTAGTACTTCTTTTGGTTTGTGACCCAATGCTTCTTTAAGCTTCTTTTCTTCTACATCAATATTTTCAATTAAATTTAATCTTAATTTGATTTGATTTAATTCGCGAGCGTGTTTACTTGCTTCATATCGAATACCCATTGAATCGTGTAACACAACTAATGCTAAAACAAGTGCAATCGCAAACGGATAACCAACTGTTTGATTATCATGATATTCAAATAATCCAATTGAAGTGACAAGTGAAGTAACTAATGCACTATGACTAGATGGCATACCACCAGTAGAAATAAGCACTGATTGATCAAATTTTTTGTAGATGAGTGCATGAATCATGAATTTTAATACTTGTGCAATAAGCATTGCAGAAAGTGTAATTATAATAACTGCATGAGCTGATTGAATCATTTAAACTGTAACCACCGCGATGATGCCAGGAACGTTTTCTAACATCATTGATTCAATTCCTTGTTTAAGTGTAATATCAATCGCTGCACAACCATCACATGCTCCACCCATCTTGACATAAACAATACCATCTTCAATATTGACTAATTCGATATCTCCACCATCTCTTAAAATATATGGACGAACTTTATTAATAATTTTTAATACTTGGTCTTTAGTGTTAGTATCTTCCATCTTAACACTTCCCTTCTTTTCATATCATTATACTAAACATTTTCTTTTTTAACTCGTTTTAAAACGAAAAACGGACAATTAACTGCACATGATTCATTAATATAGTCAGGAATTTTTTTATATCCATTAGGACTTTTCGGATCTTGAGAAAATCCTTTAAGTCTTAAAATATCTCCTGATATATCACCAACAATATAAGTATATCGATCAAAAGCTACATCAACATATTTTTCAATAAACTTTTGTATATCAAATGCGTCACGGTAATTTTTAATAATTTCAAATTGTCCAAACTCTGTTTCAATAATCATAAGGTCCTCCTATCCCATTAAAAATTTATCTAATGGAATATCTAAATCACTTAGTGTAAACTCAATAATTTCATCTTCTAAATGAACACCTACTTTAATACCTTGGTTATACTTATTAAAGTATCTATCATAATACCCTTTACCAAAACCTAGACGATAGTTTTTGTAACTTGCAAGTGAAGGTACTAAGTAATATTCAATTTTGTGTGAAACATCTAAATCACTTATCGGCTCATGAATTTGATAAGGTCCTATATTAAAACCTTTGGTTTTATCATATGACACAAATATCATATCATGACCAATAATTTTCGGAAATCCAAATACTTTATCTGGATATAAATTTATAAGATTTAACAAATTTATCTCAATATACATTGGATAATATATACCAATATATGTTGAATTTAAAAATTCTAAATCTTTTGATAAAGCTTCTATAATTTTTGTTTCTGCCTTTTTTAATCTTCCATAATTATTTTTTCTTTTTTCGATAATTAATTTACGAATATCTGCTTTGTCCATTACTTAATATCCTTAAAGTAACAACCTTGCCCTTTATATTTAGGATGGTTTGCAGTTTTTAATGCTAGCATTGCATTTTGGTATAAATCTTCTGCATTGATTGCATCATCATACATTTGTGCAATACCAATTTTAACTTCTAAATCTACAGATAATGAACCATATTGAAGATTCATATTTAAATAATCTTCATCAGATTTAATACCTGAATGTAAAATACTCATTTTTCTTTGATCAGTTATCGTAAATGCAAAATCTAATCCTGATAAACGATAAATATCTGAACTTTCTGAAATAAATGATTCTTTCATTTTAGCTACATATTGTGCCATAACCATGTTTCCGACACTTCTACCGTGTTCTTCATTAATTTGTGGAATATTTTTTAATGAGAAAATAGCTAATTGGAAAGGTCTTTTACTTTTGATTAGTGTTTGAATATCAGGAATTAAATAGTTTTCATCTTTAATATTATCTAAAACATCAATATTTGTTTTTCTAAAGTGTCGTTGTTGCATTGGTGAAATGAGCCCCATAATTACTGATGATGATTTATCTTCAAATAATCTTTTACCCTTTTCTTTAACCCAAATATATTGACCATCAACTAATAATCTATAACTTGTTTTATATGTATCTTTTGTTTGAGTTAAACCAGAAATGGTTTGAAGATATTTTTTTAAATCATCTTTATCCATTAATTCTCTAAAGTCACTTAAATTCATCGTTTGACTTGGAAGATGTAATGCTTCTAATAAAACATCATTAACCCAAATTTCTTTTTGATCGAGATCAATATAAAATAATCCTTCATCTGTTAATTCAAGTGTTGCAATAAATTTATGTCTAATTGATTCAAGTTCATTGTCAGTTGTTTTCAACTCTTTTTCAATAGCCATTAATTCTTCTTCACTGCGTTTTTCACCGACAACCATAAATCCTTTATATCTTCCTAATACAAAGATTGGTTGAATATTTAAATGAAGAATAACTGCATCGCCTCTAAAATTATTAAATTGTAATTCTAATTCTCTATGATCGTTTGAACTTACTTCTTTTTTATATTCAATAAAAAATTTTTCAACTGTTCTATCATTCGCATCTTCATTATTCATTTTTGTAAAACGAATTTTTGATTGAAAAACTGAAAACATTTTTTTACCAATAACATCATCTTTATCTAAGTTAAGTTCTCTTAAAAGCGATGAACTCATATCTTTAATACGTTCTCTTTGATCAATAACAAAGTAAACATTCCATTTTGAATTTTTAATACCTTTAATGATGAGTTGATATTGACTACCATTAACTAATGCTAATCTAAACGTTTGATAGAGGGTTAATAAGAATACTGCATAATTTAGATATGTATAAATAATGTAATATAACAAGTAATTTTCATTAACTAAAATATATGTTTCATATAAAAATAAGCATACAACAAAAACCGAAAGATTTAAAAAGGAAAAAGTTAATCTATTTTTTAACACCTTTTCCTTAAGTATACTTTCAGTAATAACTAATACAATGATGAATATTGCAATAATGATACCAAATATTGGGTGTTGAGAAACATCTTGCATAGTTTGAACCTCATTTTTATAAATATGGAACAATATATTTAATTACTACAAATGTTAATGCGATAACGAAAGCTAAAACATAAACTAACCATTTATGTCTATCAAAGATACCAACTATTTTGCCTGAAAAATTTCTAGAACCAAAGAAACGTACAGGTTCAATCAAAAGTGTAATGATTTCTTTAAATATATTCATTGATTGATCCTCCTTATTTCATGAATAATGATAAATACTCATTTAAAGCATTTTCATCTTTCATTTTTGTCATAACGCCGTTAATTGCGATACTAATACTACCTGTTTCTTCAGATACAATAACTGTTAAAGAGTCTGTGATTTCAGAAATACCTAATGCTGCACGGTGTCTTGATCCTGTTGTTTTTTCAAAGTTTTCGTTAGAAGTTAATACATAATAAGCACCTGCACACAAAATTTTATCGCCACGAACAATAACTGCACCATCATGAAGTGGCGTATTTGGTGTAAAAATATTAATTAATAACTCATGACTAACATCGGCATTAAGCATAATAGCTCGTTCTGAATATTGGTCAAGTGTATTAAACTTTTCAATAGTAATTAATCCACCAATTTTATTTTTAGAAAGTAATGTCACCGCTTTAATGATTTCATTTTTTGTACGATCACTACCCATCATTACAGCACTTGACTTCGCTGTTTCTTTCCATAATGATTCTAATGTTAAACGAATATCAGGAGCACCAATAATAATCATGAAAAATAAAAATACCCATGGTGCCATCATATATATATCTTTAGATATTGGTAACTCAAGTGTACTTGAAAGCCATAAAATAGCTAAAAGGAATAAGTAAAAAATAAACATAGAAAACATGCGTTTGTTATGTAAAACAAATCTTAAAATGAGTAGTACCAAAATGAATATTAAATAAAAATCAAGTAACATCCAAAATGATAATCCTTGTGCCCAATTTGGCATAGCGCCACCACCTTATGTTAATTAAATACTATTTTTAAGTTTACTTAAATTATATCATGATATTTATCATAGCATAAATATAATTTAATAACTATGATATAATCACATATAGATTCTAAAAAGGATAAAAATTTTATGAATGAAACAACACGTGCAATTTTAGTTGCATTGAACTATAAAACAGATTTAAATCTTACAAAGATTTCAATTGAAGAACTTAAAGGATTGGCACATGCAAACCGCATTAAAGTTGTTGATACCGTTATACAATCAAGTGATCGAATTGATCCTCGTTTTTATATTGGTTCAGGAAAAGTTAACGAAATTAAGCGATCTGTTGAAATATTAAATATTGATGTTGTTATATTTGATGATACACTATCTCCTGCTCAAATTAGAAATTTAGAGTCTGTTTTAGAAACTCAAATTATTGACCGTTCATTTTTAATTTTACAAATTTTTGCAGAACGTGCAAAAACACGTCAAGCAATGCTAGAGGTTTCATTAGCTCAAAAATTATATTTACTACCTAGATTAATTGGAATGAGTAAATCATTATCACGTCAAGGTGGTGGTTCTTTCAATGCAAAAGGGCCCGGTGAAACAAAGTTAGAACTTGATAGACGTAAAATACATGAGGAAATCTCTCAAATTAAGGCTGAATTAAAAGAAATCAAAAAGACGTTAGAAATCAATCGTAAACAACGTATTGAAAATGAAATACCCGTGGTTGCATTAGTAGGATATACGAATGCAGGAAAAAGCTCTTTAATGAACTATTTTAGTGAACATTATGCCCAAGATAAAACATTAGTCTTTGAAGAAAATATGTTGTTTGCTACATTAGATACAAAAGCAAAACGCATTAAAATAAACAACTATCCACCTTTTATCTTAATTGATACCGTAGGTTTTATTTCCAAACTTCCACCTGAATTAATTAATTCTTTTGAATCTACCTTATCAGACATTCAATCTGCTCAACTTATATTACATGTTATTGATGGATTAAATCCTACAGAATTAGAAATTCAATTAACTCAACAAATCTTAAAAAATCTAGGTATTTTAGATACACCAAGAGTATTGGTTGTAACCAAACGCGATTTAAGATTATATCCACCAATCCTTAAAGATGATTACTTATATGTATCAAGTAAAACGGGTGAAGGTATGGAAGAACTTATTCAATCAATTTTTTCAAATATTTATAAAGATTCAAGAATCTATAAATTTATAATTCCTTTCCAAGATATGCGTATATTTGATGAAATTAAAAACGATATTACTGTTCTTGATATGAATTATGTTGAAAATGGTTTAGAATTAAGAGCATTAATTCCACAAGCAATTGTTCGTAGAATAGAAAAATATTTTAAATAAAAATACTCTCAATTTTGAGAGTATTTGTTTATTTTTTTATCATTTCATCAAAATACTTATTAACGTGCATTAGAAATGCTTCTTTTGTTTCAATACGTGATAGTTCTTTTCTAACTTCACTTGCATTAGTTAATCCTTTTAAATACCAAGGACCATGACTACGCATTTCTAAACATGCAATATGTTCCCCCTTGATGCGTACTAAATCTAAAAAGTGACGAATCATTAAGTCTCTTACTTCAGTAACTTTTCTTTCTGGAATTGGTTCATTATTTAAATATGCATTAATTTCTCTAAATATCCATGGGTTACCTAATGCTGCACGTCCAATAACTACAGCATCACATCCTGTGTATTCTAACATTCTTTTAGCACTCGGACCATCAACAACATTTCCATTACCAAATACAGGAATAGATACTGCTTCTTTAACCGCTTTGATAATATCTAAATCAGGTTCTCCACTATAACCTTGTGCGCGTGTTCTAGCATGTATTGTAATAGCTTTAGCACCTGCTTTTTCTGCCATTTTTGCTACTTCAACAGCATTAATTGATTTATCATCCCAACCAGAACGAATTTTTACTGTGACTGGTTTAGACACTTTTTCGCTGATTGCTTTGACGATATCATATATTTTTTGTGGATCTTTCATTAAGGCCGCACCAGCTTGTGCAGAAATTGCAACTTTTGGTACAGGGCATCCCATATTAATATCAATAAAGTCACAATTTGAATTTTTATCAATAAACATTGCTGCTTCAACCATGGTTTCTAAATCACTACCAAAGATCTGTTGTGCACATGGTTTTTCTTCTTCTGTCATGTATAATAATTCTAGTGTCTTTTTATTTTGATGAAAGATACCTTTATCAGATACCATTTCTGCATAAACAACGCCAGCACCGTATTCTCTTGCTAATAAGCGAAATGGAGAATTGGAAACTCCAGCCATTGGTGCTAAGATTAATTTATTTTTTATTTCGTAATTTCCTAATTTAAAACTCATTTATATTCACCTTTGAGTATTTTATCACAAAATTCAATTATAATAATGTAGAGGTGCACAATGAAAGATTATAGTGTTATTGGTTTAGCATACAATAAAGAAATAAGAATATATACATCAGTATCAACACATCTTGTAAATGAGGCTCAAAAAATTCATCAATCACATCCTACAGCTACTGCTGCTTTTGGTCGTTTTTTAACTCAAAGCGCAATGATGAGTTTAATGTATAAAGATGGTGAACGATTGACTTTAAAAATCGAAGGTGATGGACCTATTGGATCAATGACCGTTGAAGCTATCAATGGAATTGTTCGTGGATTTATGTTAAATCCATATGTTTACATTAAATATGAAGACGGTCCTAAAAAAGGAAAACTTAATGTAGGTGCTGCAGTAGGTAGAGGATTTATTTATGTAACCCGTGATTGGAAAGGCAATTATTTTACATCATCGAGCCCACTTCAATCTGGTGAAATCGGTGATGATTTCACTTACTATTATGCCGTAAGTGAACAAACACCATCTGCTGTTGGATTAGGCGTTTTAGTCGATCGAGATTCAAGCGTTAAAGTAAGTGGTGGATTTATTGTTCAAGTATTACCAAATGCAAGTCAAGAAACTATCGAAAAAGTAGAAAAAATAATACAGAATACACCTTCTGTTACGGATTTGTTACTCAAACTTCAAACACCTGAAAAAATGTTAAGTTATTTAGCTGATGGTACAGAAAATATTTTAGAAAAACATGAAATTAAATATGAATGTACTTGTAATAAAGATAAATTTAGAAAATCTCTAATGACGTTAAATATTCAGTCATTAGAAGAAATACTAAATGAAGATAAAAAAGCTCATATCACGTGTAATTTTTGTAAAAAAGAATATACATTTGATGAAAATGAATTAAAAAAAATGCTTAAAGAAAAAAGAGAAATCAATGAATAAGATTTCTCTTTTTCTATAGTGGATATTTTTTTAATCTTTCAATAACTTCTTTTAGTGGTAAACCCATAATCGTATGGAAATCACCCTTAAACCCTTTAATAAAGTCATTAACAACACTTTGAATTGCATATGCCCCTGCTTTATCCATTGGTTCTTTAGTTGAAATATATGCATAAATTTCTTCATCAGTAATGTCATTAAATATGACATAAGAAGTTGATATAAAGTTTTCAATTTTTCCTTTATAAACAATTGATACTGCGGTATGCACTTCATGTGTTCGATTTGATAATTTTTTTAACATGCGATAAGCATCTTCTTCATCTTTTGGCTTTCCTAAAATTTCATTGTCGATAACTACAATTGTATCTGCTGTTAATATAACATGATCCTTATAATTTTCATAAATTGATAGGGCTTTTTGTTTCGCCATTTCTGAAACATACTCTTTTGGATCATATGCACTTTTATCAATTGAATCTTCATCAAAGTTTGGTTTGATAGTTAAAAAATCAATACCAGCACTCTCTAATAATTCTTTTCTTCTTGGTGACGTCGAACCTAAAATTAACATCTTTAAATACCCTTCTTTAGTGATATAATATTATATAGTATATATAATTTGGAGGTTTTATCTTGATTTCTTTAAACCTTGATAAGAAACAACGATATATTGTGTCAGTTAGTGGTGGCGTTGACTCCATGGTTTTAATGCACCTTATGCTAAAAAAATATAATATTGTTGTTGTTCACTTTGATCATCAAGTAAGAGTTGACAGTTATAAAGATAATGAACTCATCCAAAATTATATTAAGAATTTTAATATACCGTATCATTATATCAAATTATCTATAAAAAATGGTAATTTTCAGGAGAAAGCAAGAAACGAAAGATATCATCATTTAAAAGAAATCGCAGATCAATATAACACACCTTATATTGTCACAGCACATCATTTAGACGACCTCGCAGAAACTATTTTAATGAAGTTGGCTCGAGGTTCAAACCTTTATGGATATGCAGGATTCAAAGAAATAACATATGTTGATAATTATATTATCTTAAGACCTTTAATTCATTATGAAAAAAACGACCTTATCAATTATGCAAATCAACATAATATCCCATATTTAAATGATTCTTCTAATTTTAAAAAAGATTATTTTAGAAATAGAATTCGTTTAGAAGTTTTACCATTAATTAAGCGTGAAGGTTATCATCTTCAAAAGTTTTTAGACTATTCAAATCAAGTATCTCAAGCTTTTGATTATATACGTCTAGAAACTAAAAAATTTCTAAATGATTCTTCTGTTTTTTCACTTCATTCATTTAAAAATTTACATAAAGCTATTCAGTTTGATATTATTGCTTATCTTCTTGAAAGTATTCATGTTGAATTATCTCAAAAAAAACTTGATTTCATTCATAAATCATTATTAAATGATCATAAACCAAATATTGATATTAAACTTTCTAATCGCTATATTTTAAGAAAAACTTATGATGACATATATATTGTTGAAAATAAGCAAGAAAGTAAACCAAAATTGCCTATTCTCAATATTTCACACAAAAAGGTAAGCGATTCCATGAATAGTGTTGAGATATGTTATAATAAATTAGATTTTCCATTACAAATAAGACACCGTAAACCAGGTGATGTATTACATTTTACCTTTGGTAAGAAAAAACTTAAAAGTTATCTTATTGATAAAAAGATTCCTTTACATCAACGAAATCAGTTATGGATAGTTACTGATCAAAACGATACCATTCTTTGGATACCTGGATTATATAAAAATGAGACTTTAGGAAATCAAGAAAAACTCTATATATCCATAAAGGAGTCTAAGTATGCACAATGACATTAAAGAAATTTTATTAAGCGAAGACGAAATTGCAACAATCACGAGACAAATGGGTGCAGAAATTACTAAAGATTATAAAGATAAAAAGCCCTTAGTTATCGGATTACTCAAAGGTTGTATTCCATTTATGAGTGCACTACTAAATCGAATTGACACACACGTTGAAATTGCATATATGGCTGTTTCAAGTTATAAAGGCGGTATTCGATCAAGTGGTGATTTGAAAATTACATATGATTTAGAAATTCCTGTAAAGGATCGTGATATTTTAATTATTGAAGATATCGTTGATACAGGATTAACCTTATCTACTGTGATTCAATTGCTTTATCATCGTGGCGCAAAAAGTGTTAAAATTGCAACCATGCTTGATAAACCTTTAGGTAGAAAAGTAGATTTAAAACCTGATTATATTGGAAAAACCATACCAAAAGTATTTGTTGTTGGTTTTGGATTAGATTATCAAGAATTATATAGAAACTTACCATACGTTGGTATTTTAAAGCCAACAATTTATGAAAAATAGGAAGGGTTAGAACATATGACACAAAAAAATCCAAAAAAATCTCCATTCCGTACTGATTATCTCGTCATTTTCTTAATCATACTTGGTGCAATTGGTTTATACTTCTTCTTCATGGAGATGCAACCAGGGCCTAAAACAATTACTGAAGATGAATTAATCATTTTAGTTGAAAATGGTGATGTAACATCCATTCAAGTTGAGTATGTCGGTGGTGACAACTTTAACTTATGGAAAATAACAGGACGTTATGCTGAAGGTAAAACCCCTAGTGGTTATACAGGTTATGAATTATATATTTATGGTGATCGACTTGATTTAATTTATGACGCTGTTAGTGTTTATAATTCAAATCATGTAGATACACCAATTAATTTACAATTTATTCCACACGTTACTGTCGACATATGGAGTATTATTTCAACAATCTTATTAGTTGCAGTTCCAATTGTGTTTGTTGTTATACTTTATAGAAGTATGGCTTCACAAAACAATCGTGCACAAGACTTCACCAAAAACCGTGCAAGATTATCTCGTGGTAAAACTGTTAAGTTTGCTGATGTAGCAGGTGCCGATGAAGAAAAAGCTGAAATGACTGAACTTATTGATTTCTTAAAAAATCCTAAGAAATATGCTGAAATGGGCGCTAGAGTTCCAAAAGGTGTTTTATTAGTTGGTTCTCCTGGTACTGGTAAAACTTTACTTGCAAAAGCTGTTGCAGGTGAAGCTGATGTTCCGTTCTTCTCTATTTCTGGTTCTGACTTTGTTGAACTTTATGTTGGGGTTGGTGCTTCTCGTGTTCGTGATTTATTTAGAGTCGCTAAAGAAAATGCCCCATGTATTATTTTCATCGATGAAATCGATGCTGTTGGTCGTCAAAGAGGTGCTGGTTTAGGTGGCGGTAACGATGAACGTGAACAAACACTTAACCAATTATTAGTTGAAATGGATGGATTCAATCCAAACTTAGGTATTATCATTATTGCTGCTACAAACCGTCCTGACGTTTTAGACCCAGCATTATTAAGACCCGGTCGTTTTGATAGACAAATTACAATGCAAGTTCCTGACCAAAAATCTCGTGAAGCAATTCTTAAAGTTCATGCTAGAACTAAAAAGTTAGATCCATCAATTAAACTAAGTGAGATTGCTGCACGTATTCCAGGATTCACTGGTGCCGATATTGAAAACTTATTAAACGAAGCCGCATTACTTGCTGCTCGTGAAGGAAGAACTGTTATTACTTCTCAAGATATTGATGAAGCTGCTGACCGTGTAACAATGGGTCCTGCTAAGAAGAGTCGTAAATATACACCAAAAGAAAAAGAAATGATTGCATATCACGAGGCTGGGCATGCTGTCATTGGTGTTAAAGTTCAACATGCTACAATTGTTCAAAAAGTTACAATTATTCCTCGTGGTCAATATGGTGGTTATGCCTTACATATGCCAGTTGAAGAAAAATTCACTCGTTCAAAGAAAGAGTTACTAGCTTCTATTACAAGTTCATTAGGTGGACGCGTTGCTGAAGAAATCATGTTTGATGATGTATCAACAGGTGCATATGGTGACTTCCAACAAGCAACTAAGATTGCTCGTTCTATGGTTACTGAATATGGTATGAGTGATTTAGGTCCTATTCAATACGAATCCAATCAAGGTTCAGTATTCTTAGGTCGTGACTACTTGAAAGAAAAGAATTTCTCTGATGCTGTTGCATTAGAAATTGATAAAGAAGTTCGTAAAATTATCACTGAATGCTATGAAGAAGCTAAACGTGTTATTTTAGAAAATAAAGATTTACTTGACAATATCGCTAAATATTTAATGGCTGTCGAAACATTAACAAAAACTGATATTGAAGAAATCGTCTCAACTGGTAAATTAAGCTGGTGGGATAATCGTGAAAAAGAAAACAATCATAAAGAAAAATTAGAAAATTTAGAAACAGAAACAAAGGATCAAAACATTGAGAATTGATAAATTCTTAAAAGTATCTCGAATAATTAAAAGACGTACGGTTGCTAAAGAGGTTGCAGATTTAAACCGTATATACATAAACGGTCAACTTGCAAAACCTAGCAAACATGTTAATATTGGTGATCTTATCGAACTTCACTTAGGTTTAAAAGTTATTCAAATTAAAGTAATATCACTTATACCTAGCAAAGATACTTTGATGTATGAATTAATATCTGAAGAAAAACGATCTTTATGATCGTTTTTTATAGTATTTTATATTATAATGATTAAGAAAGAGGAGGAAGTTATCATGTTTCCTGAAGATTTAAATGAACAACAACGTATACGTAGAGAAAAAGCTGAAGAACTTAGAAAATTAGGCATTGACCCTTTTGGTCATAAATACAATCGTACACATGATGCTTTAACAATTCATAGCACTTATGGTGATAAAACTAAAGAGGAATTAGAAGCATTACATGTCCATGTATCCGTCGCTGGACGTATCATGTTAAAGCGTGAACAAGGTAAAGCTGGCTTCATGCATATCCAAGATCGTGATGGTCGTATTCAAGTTTATGTTAGATTAGACCAAGTTGGTGAATTTGAATTTAGTTTATTTAAGAAAGCTGACCTTGGTGATATTGTTGGTATTGAAGGTTATTTATTTAGAACAAATACAAATGAATTAACTATTAAAGCGACTAAATATACACATTTAACCAAATCATTAACTCCACTTCCAGATAAATTCCATGGTCTTCAAGATGTTGAAGAAACACGTCGTCGTCGTTATGTTGACTTAATTGTTAATGAAGATTCTAGAAGAGTTGCAAAAACTAGACCACGTATTATTCGTGCCATCCAAAGATTCTTAGACAATCAAGGATTTATCGAAGTTGAAACACCAGTACTACAACCAATTTTAGGTGGGGCTGCCGCTCGTCCATTTATTACTCATCATAATGCATTAGATATGGACTTTTACCTTCGTATTGCAACCGAATTACCATTAAAACGATTATTAGTCGGGGGTCTTGAAAGGGTTTATGAAATTGGTCGTTTATTTAGAAACGAAGGTATCGACTCTCGTCATAACCCTGAATTCACAACTGTTGAAGCATACATGGCATATGGTGATGTCTATGACATGATGGATTTAGCAGAAAATTTATTTAAATATGTTGCAAATGAAGTTTTAGGTACAACACTTGTTCATTTTAATGGCGTTGATATCGACTTAAATAACTTCAAACGTGCTCATATGGTTGATTTAATTAAAGAAGCTTCTGGTGTTGACTTCTTCCAACATTACACACTTGAAGAAGCTCAAAAACTTGCAAAAGAACATCAAGTTGAAATTGAAAAACATTATACATTAGGTCATATTATTGAAGCATTCTTTGAAAAATATGTTGAAGATACATTGGTTCAACCTACCATTGTTTATGGTCACCCATTAGAAATTTCACCACTTGCTAAGAAAAATGATAAAGACCCACGATTTACAGATAGATTTGAAATATTTATCATGGGTTCTGAATATGGAAATGCCTTTACTGAATTAAACGACCCAATTGATCAAAAAGAACGTTTCTTAGATCAATTACGTCAAAAAGAAAAAGGTAATGAAGAAGCTAATGAAATGGATATCGATTTCGTTGAAGCTTTAGAATATGGTATGCCTCCTGCTGGTGGTATTGGTGTTGGCATAGATAGATTAGTTATGCTTTTAACAAATACAACAAACATCAGAGATGTTATACTATTTCCACATGCTCGTAACAAATATTAAAAATTTATCCAATAGGGGAATTATAAAATGTTAAAAAAAGTATTTAGTATACTTTCATTAATATTAATCTTTACGATTGTTTCATGTCAGGTCAAAGATGATATTGATGATCCCGTTACACTTAAATTTCAACTTACATTTATGCTCGATGAAACTACAACATATAAAACATTTGAAGTTGAAATTGGCCAACCAATGATTTATCCTGAAGATCCTTCTTTAGATGATTATATATTTATAGGTTGGTATGCAAATTTAGAAGAATTTTCTGGGGATAAAGTTGTTCCTGAAGCATTAACACTATATGCTAAATTCCAACCTATCCAAACAACAATAGAGTATAAAGTTACATTTAAAGATGAAAATAACTCTACTTTATTAGAAACTGCTGTTTTAAAAGGTGATACCTTAAAAGATTATCTTCCTTCTACAACTAAACAACACTATCAATTTAAAGGTTGGTTTATTGATGAAGAATTAACAATTGGTGTTGATCCAAATAATTATGAAATCTTAGAAGATACAATTCTTTATGGTAAATGGGAAGCAAATGATTATATCGTAACTTTCTATAATGGTAATGCAATTTATGCAACAGTTCGTGTAACTTACCCTGAAGCTTTAGATTTACCGGATACTGATAGAGAAGGATATGAATTTGATGGTTGGTTTACTGATAGTGCTTTAACTAAACCATTTAATGCTTCAACAATAATAACTCAAAATACAGCTCTTTATGGTAAATGGACATACATAAGTGGTGGAGGCGGAATAAATCCGGGTGAATTTACTGGTTACTATGCATCATTAAGTGGATTATCAGGTAATGCGTTAGTCAATGCAGTTAAAGATTTAATTCGTTATACAGGTAAATCAACTGGTACAACTGCACAAGTTAAAAAGGTTGACTACTATAACGGCACCTATTATTTAATTTATGATGGTAATGGTGCTTATGGTAACCGTGAACACGTATGGCCTGAATCTAAACTTGGTTCTGTTAAAGATGATTTACACAATCTCCGTGCCGCTAACGTATCAACAAATAGTAAACGTAGTAACTATCCTTATACTGATGGAACCGGTACACAATGGCAATTAAAAAATAATGCCTTCTATCCAGGTTCAGAACACGTTGGAGACGTTGCAAGAATTGTACTATACATGTCTATTCGACAAAACTTAAGTTTAAATGCTGTTGGTAATTTAGATATGTTCTTACGTTGGCATTATCAAGATCCAGTGAATGATTTTGAAAGACATAGAAATAATGAAATCTATAAGATTCAACAAAATAGAAACCCATTCATTGATTATCCAGATTTAGTTTATACTGTCTTTGGATATCCAAGTAACTATGTATCATTTACTTATGAATCACCATATATCTTTACAAATACAGTTCAAACATACGTTGCATAAAAAAAGCGAGATTATTTCTCGCTTTTTTTGTTTTTTATCTCTTGAATTGGAATACCAAGTTTTGAATATTTTCCATAAAGAATAATATATGTCTTGTTTGGTTCTGTATTTTTTACATCAATTGAATATTCAATTCCAGTATTTATATCTTTAAATACTTGTCCACTGTATGTATAAATATTAACACCGTTTTTAACTTGTGAGCGTTTGTCATACTTAATAAATTTCGCTGTTATTTCGTTGATTTTATCCTTTTTAAAGGCTTTCAAATCAAATATGAGGAAAGTTATAAAGTAAACCGAATATGCCAAAATTAAGGCTGCAAATAGTATAACAACTATTTCAAAAATCATCATACCTATATCTTCTTTATTCATAATCATATCAAAAATTAAAAACCCTATCGTTACTAAAGAAACCGATAATAAAAGAAACATATATCTTAATTCTGATTTTAATCTTTGTTTTAAAACTTCTTTATAGTTCATAGTTCACCTCTAATTTAAAAAAAGGAATGAATTGCTTCATTCCTATTATATAATACCTAATTCATCTGCGATTTCTAAAAAGATTGTTTCAAGTGGATAAAAGTCTAATTTGTGTTTTTTAAATATTAATTGGCTTTCAATATCCAACTTTTCATAATACGAATCTTCAATCGGTTCGCCAGAAGATAATTTAGCTAATATTTCTTGTTCAAAATCTAAAAAGAATTGTAAACTTTTTGGGTCCACATTCTCAGCACTTAATAATTCATTTTCAAAATCAACTGTATTTAATAATAAATTAATTTCTTTTGAATTATCATTAAGTGCTTTGACATCTCCTTTATAGATATCCTTTAAAAGTGTGTCAATTTGTTTAATTTGATCATATACGTATTGAAATCCTGTTTCAAAGATTTGGTCTTCTTCTTCAGAATATGCCGGATCATCAATTAATTTATCATATAGAAAATCCAACACATTTAAAATTGTTTCAACACGTGAGTAGAGGGGTGAATTTAATGCCTTTAGATTTTCAAGTAATTCGTTATATTCAAGTTTCCAACCAGCATATTCGTGGTAGATAAGTTCATCTATCATTAAACTTCCCTCGCTTTCGAGTTTGGAATAATTAAGCTTTATTAACTGATCCAAACATTTCTAATTTTTCTTTAATAACTTCTTTCATAGCTTTATAGCCTGGTTCAAGAAGTTTTCTTGGGTCATAACCTTTGCTTTGTAAGTCTTTACCTTCTTCGATGTATTTTCTAGTAGCTGCAGCAAATGCTAATTGTAATTCAGTATTTACGTTAATTTTTGCAATACCTAAAGAAATAGCTTTCTTAATTTGGTCAGCAGGAATACCAGTACCACCATGTAATACTAGAGGAATTCCGTTTGTAACTTCAGCAACAGTTTTTAATACATCAAATCTTAATCCTGGCCAGTTTGCTGGATATTTACCATGGATATTACCAATACCTGCAGCAAATAGATCTACACCAGTTTCGGCAATGATGCGGCATTGTTCAGGATCTGCAACTTCACCTAAACCTACAACACCATCTTCTTCTCCACCAATTGAACCTACTTCAGCTTCAACTGATACGCCACATGCGTGTGCTACTGCAACAACTTCCTTAGTTTTCTTTAAGTTTTCATCGAATGGGAAGTGTGAACCATCAAACATAACTGATGTGAATCCAGCACGGATAGCACGGAATGCACCTTCATATGTACCATGGTCTAAATGAACAGCAACTGGAACAGTAATGTTCATAGCTTTGTCTAAAGTAGAAACCATAGCCATAACGTTTTCATAACCACCCATGTATTTAGCAGCACCTTCAGATACCCCTAAAATTACTGGTGATTTTAATTCTTGAACAGTTGATAAAACTGCTTTAATCCATTCAAGGTTATTAATATTGATTTGTGCAACAGCATAACCTTCAGCTCTTGCTTTTTGTAACATTTCTTTAGCAGAAACTAACATATTTTTTTCTCCTCACTTTTTTTAATGAATTCAGCCAATAGATATTATATATCTATTTTGATTTTTATACAAATAAATCGATGTATTTGTTTATATTTTGTGATTTTTAATAGATGCACCAATAAAATCTCTAAATAATGGGTGTGCTCTTAATGGTCTTGATAAAAATTCAGGATGATATTGAACCGCCACAAACCAAGGATGATTTCTATGTTCAATAATTTCCACTAATCCTTCTTTTTCGTTTATACCAGAAATCATTAATTCACTCTTATTAAATATATCTAAATATTCTAAATTAAATGCATAACGATGACGATGACGTTCTTTAATAATTTCCTCATTGTAAGCTTCATAAGCTTTTGATTTTTTATGAATTTTAAGTGGACTTAATCCTAATCTTAATGTCCCACCAAGGTTTGATTCTGTTTGGTGTAACTTAATGACTAAATCTTTAGCATTAGGATTAATTTCTTCGCTATCAGCATCTAAACCTAATACATTTTTACCATATTCAATTAATGCTAATTGCATACCATAACATATACCTAAAAATGGAACATTATGTTCTCTTGCATATTTTATAGCAAGCATTTTTCCTTGGGTCGCTCTTTCGCCAAAACCACCCGGGACAATAATACCATCTAAATCTTTAAATAATTTATCTTGATTTTCTATGGTTACTTTTTCAGCATTAATCCATTCAATATCAATTTTAACTTCATGATAGTATCCTGCGTGTCTTAAAGCTTCTGCAACAGATAAATAAGCATCGTGTAGAGAAACATATTTACCAACTAAACCAATTTTAATTTTATTTTTAAGATTAGCAATTTTATTTACTAATTTTTCCCAATCAGTAACGTCTGCTTCTTTTAAGTTTTCAATACCGAAGTGTTTAAGAATATAATCATCAATTTTCTGATCTCTTAAATTTAAAATTGCTCGATATAAAATGTCCACATCGATGGATTCAAAGACTCCTTCTTTTGGAACATCGCAAAACAAAGCGATTTTCTCTTTAACTTCATCTGTAATTTTAACCTCACTTCTTAATATGATGAGATCGGGTTGAATACCTAAACTTCTTAACTCTTTAACAGAGTGTTGAGTTGGTTTTGTTTTAATTTCAGTTGATGCACGCATATATGGAACTAATGTATTATGAATATAAAGTGTATTGTTATATCCAAAATCACGACGTGCTTGACGAATCGCTTCTAAATATGGAAGTGACTCAATATCACCAACAGTTCCACCAATTTCAGTAATGATGACATCCGCTTTCGAACTTTTTGCAGCATCAACTAACTTTTGTTTAATTTCATCTGTAATATGTGGAATGACTTGAACAGTTCTTCCTTTATATTCACCACGACGTTCTTTATTGAGCACACTTTGATAAATTTTACCTGTTGTTATAGATGAATCCTTAGAAAGATTAATGTCAATAAATCTTTCATAGTGCCCTAAATCAAGGTCAGTTTCTGCACCATCATCAGTGACAAAAACTTCTCCGTGTTGAAATGGACTCATTGTCCCTGGATCAACATTGATATATGGGTCGAATTTTTGAATAAATACTTTAAGTCCTCGACTTTTTAAAATTGTTCCTATGGCTGATGCTGAGATACCTTTACCTAAACTAGATACAACACCACCAGTAACAAAAATAAACTTTGTTGCCATATAAAAACTCCTTTTCATTAAATAATAAAGTCTCCCTTTGCAAGGAGACTTTTAGGTGTGCCCTCTTTTATTTTATCAAATGTATTATATACTTTCAACAAAATGAGAAAAAGAGGGAAAAACCCTCTTATGCATCATACATATCTTCGTAATCATCCATGATTGCGTTGTAATCGTCTTCATCATAATCATCGTCATCAAGATCAAGATCGATATTATCAACATCATCATCTTCATCAGTTGAATCTAGATCTAAGCCAACATCTACATAAGCTTTTTCTTCGATTTCTTCTTCATCTAGATCTTCTAATTCTTCATCTTCTAATTCTTCGTCTTCTAATTCTTCATCAAGATCTTCAATATCATCAAAGCTAAAGTCTGAGAAATCTTCTTCTACATCATCAAATCCGTCTTCACCTTCTTGGGTATAAAACTCAAATCCATCTTTATCCCAATATTCTAAATTACCCTCTTTGAGTGCCCATTTATCTTCACCAATATAAACGAATCTTCCGCTTAAAGTGATGTCCATATAGATATTTGTCATATCTTCAGCATTTTGAGGATCTAACCCTTTGATAATTGCAGTTTTCTCGATTAAATCGTAAATGGAGACTGGACCATTGCTTTCGCGAAGTATATCTTCAGCAATGTCTAGTAAGGACTTATCATTTAAATTTACACCAGTCATTTTATACCCTCCTAAAAAACCGTCTTTATTGTATACGAAAGTATCTTTAAATGCAACACTTTTATGCATTAAATGTGTTTTTTAATACTTTTGTCTATTTTCCACTGCCTTAATTAAGGTTAATTGGTCAGCATACTTTAATTCTGTACCAACCGGAAGTCCATATGCAAGACGGGTAATTGATATATTTTTATCTTTTAATATAGATTTTAAATATTGAGCTGTTAATTCACCTTCAACAGTACCATTAGTTGCAATAACTATCTCATGTACCATATTGAGTCTATTTTCTAATGTATCAATATTTAAATCTTTAGGTTCTATCCCTCTTGAAAAATCAATAAGTCCACCTAGGATATGATATAGTCCCTGATATGTATTGGTTTTTTCAATTGCATATACATCTTTTGAATCTTCAACAATCATCAATAATTCTTGATTGCGTTGTTTGTTTTGACAAATATCACATGTATCTTTATCTGTTAATAATCCACAGTTTTTACAATATTTTATTTGTTGTTTTAGACTCAAAAGGTTACTACCAAATAACATTAAATCATCATTATCCCAAGATGTTAAGTTTAATGCTAGTCGTTCTGCAGTTTTTTCACCAATACCCGGTAGCTTCTTTAGATTTTCAATTAAATCTAAAATGATTTTTGGGTACATTAGAAACCAAATCCACCTAAACCGGCTGAGAATTGTCCCATGGTTTCTTCTTGTTTTTTATCGATTTGAGCTAATGCATCATTAACCGCTAATAAAATTGAATCTTGTAATAATTCAATTTCATCTAATAAAGCCGGATCGATTTTAACATCAATAACTTGGCGAGTGCCTTGTACAATTACTGTAACACCTGATGCTTTACCAATAAATTCTGTTGCTTCTAACTCTTCTTGAGCTGCTTGAATTTGTTGTTGCATCTTTTTAATTTTATTTAACATATTTGGATTCATACGTCATTACTCCTCTACTTTTACAATATTTTTTCCAAAGTATTCTTCTGCAAATGAAACTAACGGATCTTCTTCGTTAACAACGGTTTCCTCTTCTTTTGTTTCATATAAATGAAGATCTCGTTCTTTTAATTTTGGTTTTGATATATTTCCATTAAGTTGTTCAATATATTCACTTTTGATTAATAACCAGTCCGGTTTAAGAACAACTGTATAATCTTTAATAAGTTCTTGTTTACGATTCAAAATTTGTAAGACTTTAGCTTTTGTTTCTTCTTTTAACATAGTCTTAGCGGTTAATATGTCATCATAAACTAATAACATTTTTGTATCTGTTGTAGCCTCTAAACTACCTTCATGTAGTAAGGTTGCAACAGCTTTTAAGTTGGGTATATCATAATCTTTAAGATTTGACCACCCTGATTTTAGTAAAGCTTTTTTCTCTTTATTACCATTATTTAGAATATCAACAACTTCTTTTACAGTAACTAACGCCTTACCAGACGGTTTAAATTCTTCTTTTTCTTGTTGTTTTGTTTCTATGAATTTTCCTTGAACTATATTTTTTTCTAAAGATTCTAATTTATGCTCAAGATTTTCTATTTTTAGATTCATATCAATTTTTTCAATTGATTCATGATTCATCATTTTAATTAGTGCTAATTCTAAATATGCTCGTTTTGATGTAGTATATTTTAAATCATTTTGTAGTTCATTTAAAATATTTAAATATGCATATATATATGGTATTTTAATTTGAACAGATTCAAAATTTTTACCTTGAGTTACTTTATCTAATAATATATCTCTTAAAGCATAAATCATATCAGCAACCATGCGCTGTATGTCTTTACCTTCTTTTAAAACTTCATGAATAAGTTCTAATGTTTTTTGAGGTTTTCTTTCAATAATTAAATTTAATAAATCAATAATAAATCGTCTAGATAAACCACCTGATATTTTATAAACGTCATCTTCTGTGATTTTACCATTAGCAAATGATAACGTTTGGTCTAAAAGACTTAATGCATCACGCATACCGCCTTCTGCAGTTGTTGCAATTGCGTGGATTGCTTGATCATCTATGTCTAAATTTTCTTTTTCTGCGATACGTTTAATATTACTTTTAATATCTTCTAAGTCAATATTTTTGAAATCAAATCTTTGGCAACGCGATAAAATCGTTGCAGGAATTTTATGTACTTCTGTTGTTGCCAATATAAAGACAACATACTTAGGTGGTTCTTCTAATGTTTTAAGCAATGCATTAAAAGCTGCTTGTGTAAGCATATGCACTTCATCGATAATATAAACCTTATATTTACCAACACTTGGCGCATATTTCACTTTTTCTCTTAAATCACGAATTTCATCAACACCATTATTACTTGCAGCATCAATTTCAATTATGTCTGGTACGTCACCGCGATCTATACCTTTACAAATATCACATTCGCCACAAGCCTCTTTGATTGGAGCTTTACGACAGTTTAACGTTTTTGCAACAATCTTAGCTATTGATGTCTTTCCTGTTCCTCTAGGGCCAGAAAATACATAAGCGTGAGCAAACTTTTCGTTTTCTAACGCATTTTGAAGCGTTTGTACAATAACTTTCTGGCCATAAACTTCACTAAAAGTTTTTGGTCGGTATGTACGATAAAGTGCCACATAACTCATAATTTTCCTCCCTAATTTTTATTCCCTACACTATTATATCACAAAGTGATATCTCCTTTTACTTACCCAGACAAAACTTAGAAAATAGCTCATTTAATAAATCACCATAGTGTGTATCACCAACAATATCACCTAATCTGTAAAATGCGTTCGTTAAATCAACTGCATATAAATCCACAGGCATCTCTTGATGAATTGCATCAATCACACTTTCTAATGAATTTTTAGCTTCTTTTAATTTTTGAATGTGTCTTACGTTTGATAAATAATTGAAATCCTTTTCTGTAAGTTCATGCATATCAAGCGTTTTTAATATTGCATTTTCTAAAATTTTGAATCCTTCTTTTTGAAGTGTTGAAATTTCAACTTCGGTTTGGATTTCTAATTTTTTATCTAAATCTTTTTTATTTCCAATGATTACTCTTGGATAATCTTTTGTTTTTTCGAGTAACTCTTTATCTTCATCTTTTAAGTTTTGAGATAAATCTAATACAAGTAAAACTAACTCTGCTTCTTCTAAAGCTTTTAAACTTCTTTCAACACCAATTTGTTCAATTTTATCAACAGTTTTTCTAATACCCGCAGTATCAATTAAATGTAACGTAATACCACCTAAATTGACAAAAGCATCAATCGTATCACGTGTCGTACCTTCAATGTCAGAAACAATCGCTCGTTCTTCATCAAGCAATGTATTTAATAAAGAGCTTTTTCCAACATTAGGTCTACCAACAATAACAGTTTTAACACCTTCTCTGATAATACGTGTTTTTTGAGAGTGTTTAAGAATATCATTCATCTCATCGATTAATTCTATAACAACGGGATAAATAATTTCTTTACTCATCACAACTGCATCATCATATTCAGGATAATCAATATTAACTTCAATTTGAGCAATTAATGTTAAAATCTTTTGTTTCAGAGCTTCAACCATGGCTGAAGTTGTTTTACTTAACGCCTTATTTGCAACCTTAATCGCGTTATCGTTACTTGCGTGAATGATATCCATTACAGCTTCTGCTTGGACCAAATCAATACGACCGTTTAAATATGCTCGTTTTGTAAACTCACCAGGTTCTGCTAAACGGATACCTTGATCAAGCACCCTTTCTAAAACCTTTTGTGTAATAAGCATACCACCATGTGTTGAAATTTCAACAACATCCTCTGCAGTAAAACTTTTAGGTCCTTTAAAAAGTGTTACAACAACTTCATCTAAATATGAACCATCTTCATTTAATATATGGCCATATGAAGCGGTATGTGTCTTAGCTTTTAAAAGATTTTTTCCTTTGAAAATTTGATTCACTTTTTCGATTGCTTCGCTTCCGGATACTCGAATCACTGAGATTCCACCTGTACCTATTGGGGTTGCGATTGCAGCAATTGTATCAAAAATCATTATTCTTCACTTTTTCTTTATTATTTTCTTCATTGGTTACACTTTCAATTTTTCTAACTTGCTTAACTCTTGGTTTTAATGGATTAAATCCACGTTTTAAATCACGTAGTGTAATAAATATTACAACAAATAGTCCAAATGCTAAACCTTCATATACATAACCAGATCCTAAAATTAAACCAAGTACAGCAGAAAACCAAAGTGTTGCTGCAGTTGTAATACCTCGTATAACGTTTCCGCGGTCTTTCATGATAACACCAGCACCAATAAAACCTACACCAGATACAACTTGAGCAATAATTCTTTGTCCTTCAGGATCTGCAATACCTACACCAAATTGTTGGAAAAACATAAAACGTTGAATAACTGCAATCATCATACTTGATAGACCAACTAAAACATGTGCCGAAATACCTGCAGCTTTACCAACATTTTGACGTTCTAAACCAACAATAAATGTAATTAAAAATGTTATAATTCCTGGAATAATAATCATATATAACCATTCATCCCAGTTTAAAATAGATTCTATTAAATTATGATTATCAGGTATTTCAATTAAAATCATAGCTCATCCCCCTCTATATTTTTAAATTAATTTATGTACTTCTTCAATTAAATCATTTAACTCATCCCAATTTTTAAGTGTTGCACCAGCGGCTTTTTTATGTCCTCCGCCTTGGAATTTATTTGCAACGCCATCAATATCAGGACCATTTGAACGAAGGCGAACACGAATATCGTTTTTATCTTCAATAATTAATGCCCAAACAGGAAAACCTTGGATACCACCTAAAAGGTTTACTGTAGAACTTGCTTCTTCATATGATAAATTGAATTCATTTCTTAATGCTTCATTAATAATGAAATATACAAAGCCTTTATCGGTTGTTTTAAGGTTTTGGTAAATATACCCTTTAAAACGAATCATATCAAGTGTTTCAATAGATAAGTGTTGATCAATTTCTTCAACATCAGCACCACGAGTTAATAAAAATCCCGCAATTTGATGTGTCAATTCAGTAACACCGCGATATTTGAAACGACCAGTATCGGTTAAGATACCTGTGTACATAGCAACTGCTCCTGGTTTTGTTACCTTAAATTTTTTAAATTGACGAGAAAAATATGCAATCATTTGTGCACATGATGGGAAATTTGTATCAACCCATTGATAATCACCATATTGGTCAACAGGAATATGATGATCAATTTTTATAACTTCTAATCCTAATGTATATTTTTGATTTGATACTCTATCTTGAGTTGCAGTATCTACAACAATACTTAATGCATCTTGATAGAAACTATCGTCTTTTTCATCAGTTGGTACAACAATATCAGGTCTACCAACAAATGATACAAATTCAGAGATTTCTCCTGTTACATATACTTCTTTTTCAGGAAATGCATTTTGAATAATATTTTTTAAACCAAATTGAGCACCATAACAATCTCCATCAGGTCTTTTATGCCCATAAATGATAATTTTGTTATATTGCTTAATTTTTTTATAAATTGTCTTTAGTATTTTTTCCATGTTCAACGATCCTTTCATCCAAATCCTCTATCATTTTTTTCGCTTCATCAAAACTTTTAAGTGTTGCACCACATGCAAGTAAGTGTCCACCACCGCCATATTTTTTAGCGATATCTACAATTGGTATGTCACGGCTTCTTAATTCAGCAATAACTTTACCTTCATCGTTTTCAGAAAAATTTGCCCAAATTGGTACTTCTTTGATACCTGCCATACCATTAACCATACCTCTTGAAACAGATGCAAACTCTAATCCAGAAGCTTTAATCATTTCATTTGTGTTAAAACGATAAGCAACATTATTTGGACTTAAATTAAAATCAGCAAATTTATTCTTAACTAATCTTCTTTCAAGTGGTTCTAAATAAAGAAAATTATACAACTCTTTAATATCAATTGGATGTTTCATCAGTTCACTTGAAATATATAACGCATGAGGTCCTGTCTCGTGATTAATATATTGAAATCTTCCTGAATCACCAATAATACCTGCAAACATGTATTTTGCAGCATTTAAATTAATCTTTAGTCCATTCTTAATAGCAAACTCTGCAACCATCTCACTACAAGAAATACGATTTGTTTGATGATAAAAAAGATTAGGTGTTAAGTTTGTTTCGTTTAAATGGTGATCAAAGATAATAAGTGATTCAGCTAACTTATATCTTTCATCAGACACTAAATAATCCACCGATGTATCTAAAATAAATGCTAATGCACCTTGATAAGTTTCATCACTAATTTCATCCATTTGAATATCATATGGATAACGATTTAAATCACCTACCACATATACATTCTTATTTGGATAATTTTCTTTAATGACTTCATAAAGCCCTAATTGAGACCCGAATGCGTCTAAATCTGGTTCTTTATGACGATGAACAATAATCGTTTGATACTTTTCTATATACTTTAAAATTTCTTTTTCCATATGCTTTCTCCTTTTGTGGGATAAACCATATTAGTATATCATATTTACATATAAAATCATAGAAAATAAACCAATAATTTGATGAATTAAAGATTAAAATAGAGCAGTATTTTTGCGTACCACCCTATTTTATCGATTAATTATTGCTTCAATTTTTCAATATCTTTTTCTAATCCCGGTGTGAGTGCTTTTCGTCCCATCTTCTTATATCTAAAGTAGAGTTTAAATCCAATATATGTCCCAAGTACAACAACAACATATAAAGCTGTCCAAACCCAAACTAAAGGATTTAATGTAAAGGATACTGAACTTGATATACCAATGATGCCTGTTTCTTCTGTAGGTACTGATTCATGTGTTTGATAGTACTCAACTAATACTTCATCAAATGTGAAAGCTTGAGGATTAATTGAAAGTTGATAAAGGACAGTTGACCCTCCAATATGTTCAAATGAAATTTCAAAACTTTCAATTTCTTTAAATGTGTCCTCCTCATAGAAAACATCTAATTCAATATTAGCAGTATATGTATCCCCATTATGATAATAAAGAACATAAACTGGTAAATCTGCAATTTGAATAAGTATTAAATTCATAGGTTCATATTCATCTTTAAAATGGAATCTTGCAACCATACGTTTATCAAGAGGTTGTCCATCTTTTTGATGAACGATGATATTCATGCCTTTTCTTGCAGTAATTTCATCATTTTCTTTCACATAACCTGCAACTTCATATATATATAAGTCATAGGTTCTATTATTTTGAGTAAATGTGTCTTTTAGATATGGTGTTTTATTATAAAATCTTGATCCTATAAAAAACTCAATATTATCATTCTCGATTGCTTCTTTTCCTAAACGTTGCGTATCTTGTTTCTGATATATAGAATCTGCCAAAGTAAATACAGCAAGAAATCCTAGCCCTAAAAGTAGTGCTACAATCACCTTAAAAGCTGTTTTAAAAAATCCCATTATGTTATGCCCAAATTCCTAAATTGTTTGATTTAGCATATTCTTCAGCGTTCTTAAACCATTGATCAAGTGATACGCCTTCATAAACAAAGCGTTGTTGAGGATCTGAATATGCATTTTGAGAATATCCTAAACGAACCATTTCATAATTAACTAAAACACCATCAGCCCATACTAATGCTAAATATCTACCATAGTTTTCTTTTAATCCGGTTGTTGGATCCCATTGTAGATAAATCTCTTTAGCATTTGCTAGTAATGATTCTAAATGTTCTTTAGCCGCTTGAGCCATTGGATCACCACTGCTCATTTCTCTAGTATCAATACCAACAAAGCGAACGCTATTTTCCATATTTTCACCAGTATCATAAATCCTAAATCTTGCAGTGTCACCGTCATTATTTGAAACATATTTAACACGTATAGCTCCAGTAGGAACATCAAAGTAACTGTTTTCTAAATATGCTTTATCAAATGTAAATGTTGTTGGATAAACTGCTGGATGGCTTCCAAAGACATCAACATAGTCTTTCGCATAAGTATTCCATTCATTAATTTTAAATTCATTACTTGCTATTTTGGTTGTATCTTTACGAACAATGACTCGATTATCTAATGTTGTTAAAGCCCATCCAAACATACCAACTGCATCGATAATACGATGATCTTTAAATGCTAATGCAATATAATCATTACCATCATAATTTAAATTTGCAGTCATATGTGATTTTTGTAGTGTTTCCGTTTTTGCGTTTGTATGTGCAATTACAAATGTTTCTTTTGCTTTAAGTATTCCTGATAATTGAATTGTTGATGAAACTGTTTGTGAACCATTTAAATAAATATCAATCACATATTTTGATAAATCAACATCTTTATCCGTATTATTATAAATCTCTAAAGCGTTATTATTTTCAGGACTTTGCATATATTTAGAGATAAATACACCGTGATTTTCGGTTGGCTCAACAGCAATAAATATAATGATATCACTATCTACCGGAACTTCCATACCTGGTAAATAGCCATTTCCATAGTTAGAGAATAATCCTGGTTCAATATCATCGACCTCTATATATCGAATGTCGATTGCCCCAAGTTTATATGTCTTAAGTTTATTAATTGCCTCATCTTGAGTATATCCAGATAGATCCGGTAATATATTTTTATGTATTGCAAAGTAAATAACTATTTCTGTTCCTTTTGCTACTTTATTACCGGGTCTTAGATTATCACCATATCCAGCAAATGTACCTTCTGGAATGCTGAAATTCACTGTATCATCAAATGTAAATGTAATTGGGGCACCAGTTAATTCATTTAAAACTTCTGCTTTATTTTTTCCTTGTAAAACCGGTAATAAAAAATCTTCCTCAACAGGCTCATTACCGTTACAAGCGATTAATAACGAAGTGAATAAAAGCGTTATCATCAATAAAAATACTTTCTTCATATTGTCACATCCTATATTTTTTTTATCGTAATTAAATTATAACATGATATGTTATAAATACGAACTTCAAAGTGATTTTTGGCTAAATATATAAAAAGAAAAACGGCAAATTGTTTAGATTTGCCGTTCATTTTTATACCGTTTGATAATTACTCAGTTACAGAAATATAAGTAATGCTAATTCCATCAATTCTGATTTGGCCGTTTTTATCACCACCAGAATGAGTGTTCTTTAAAGTAATTGTTGATGCAGATAGATCAGAATAAGTTTTATCTACATTTAATACATCAGCAATCGCTAAATTGATTGGAGTACCTGAATCAAATGCTAATGTACCAATAGCATTATTATTAGAGGCCCCAAACTTATATGTGATTGAAGTAATCTTGTAACCGGCAGCAATTGTTATAACTAGTGAGTTACCATTACCATCGGCTCTGTTTCCATAAATTCTTAAGTCAGTATAAATCCCAATAATCGAGCTTGCGCTACCTTTAACAGCTTTGACTGTAAATATATCCGGATTTAAGCCTAATGTTTCTGCATAATTAGTAGTTTCATCCATATTTGATGATGAACTTGTCCACTGCATGTTTACTGTTACTGGTTGGGTTGGACCAACTGCGCCTTCAGCTTTAACTGTTACATCAATAGTTCCAGTTAATACAACTGTATCATCTTTTTTAACTTTATAAGTTAATGTTACTTCTTCATCAGATGAACCACGTGTAACTGTACCGTTATTAGCGATTACATCTATATTAGATGATGTCCATTCAACTGTAAATCCAAATAAAGCAGTTGTAGGTAATGTTAAGTTTTCTGTAACTTCTTGTTCATTTTCTGGTAAAACTAATGCATTTAAAGCAAGTTCTGCTAATACTTCATCATCGCCTAATGAACCAACAGTAAGTTGATCAGCATCAGTAATTAAGAAGTATGGAGTAGATGCGTTTGCAACAACTGAAGTAATTGTAATTTCAGTTCCTGCAGCTTTACCAGTTAATTTATTAATGATCGCATTAACATTTGCTTCACTTGAGTCATTTAATGCTACGATACGGAATTCAACTTCTTCACCAGTAGCAAGAACAAACTTATAGTATTTACTTTGCTCAAATGTTGCATATGTTTCTTTTAAGAAACCTGTAACTGAAGCTAATTGAAGTTTAGCTGTAGCTAAGTCAGCTTTTTCTTCAATAGCGATTGGGTTAGGTAATCCCGCTGCTTCTTCAACAACTGTGACTAATTGATTCTTAACTGTAGCACTTGGTTGAGCAAATTGGTTCATACCTTGATAAGTCGTAACGTTACCTTCCCAAATTACTAAGTCACCAACGTTAACTTTATTTGCATCTTCTCCTGTAGCACGGAATGCTTGAATACCACCTGTTTCATCTTGAATGTAAATTTGAGCGTTACCAAATGCTTCTGAAACAGATTTAGCAATAACAATACCTTGTACTCTTACAAATGAATCTGCAGCTAATTTGTGTGCCTCTGAAATAGATGTAATTGGTTGACCAACTAATACAACAAATTCAAATTCTTTTTCAACATCATTTAACTTAACTTTAGCAGTTAAAGTAACTTCAACAGCTAATCCTGTTGGAACTACAACTGCACCAGTTTCTGGGTTGATAACTTCATCATTACTTGATGTCCAAGTAATTGTTGTTCCCCATAAACCAGTTGCTGGTAATGTGATTGTAGATGCTGATGTTTGTTCAGGAATTGAAATGTTTGCTCCTGCTGAATCAACTTTACCTTCATCAGTAGTAGGTTCTTCAACGTGAACTTTGATGTTTGATAATGCGTTGAATTCAAATCTTGGAGTTTCATCATTTTGCATGTTTACTGTAACGCCAACTAAATCAACTTTCATACCAACAGTAAATCCGTTTAAGTATTGAGTTATTGATTCAACAGTATTTCCACCATATAATAATGTTCTTGCATCCCAAAATAGGCTGATTGTTTCATCTTTATCATTCTTTAATGTGAATAAGATATTGCCATATTGTTGAGATGGTTTAGCAGTAATTTCTAAGTTTGAAACTGAAACGTTCTTAGCTAAGTATGGAGCTAATCCATCCTTAGTTAATTCAACGTCATTGATATCTGTTGGTGCATAAGTTGAACCAGTTCCTTTAACAGTAATCTTCATTGGAACAATATAAATGTTTCCATTGTAAGTGTCGTAGAAACCTTCTAATTCAACTAATTTATTGCCGTATGAAGCCCAGAATGCATTGATACCGTCAATTGTAGTTTGAGTTGGGCTTGATGCAACAACAAACGGAGACTTATTATCACCGATGTAAATTGAAATTGCACCAGTTTCATCTTGTAATACAAAGTATCTAGCGTTAATCATTGCAGTGATTGAAGCTTGAACTCTTACAGATGCACCTTTAACATAACCGTCACGCGCATCTTGAACGTCTATAATTGGTAATTCACCAACTTTAGTCTTGATTGTAACTGTCTTAGTTTCGCCTTCTCTAGTAATAGTTGCAGTAATTGTTACCTCTTCTTGTCCTGATTCTGGCATTGTAACTTTACCAGTTGCAACATCAACTAACGGAGAATCTGATTCATAAGAGATAGTCGCACCTAACATTGAAGTTGGTAGTGAGATTGTAGCAGCTTGTGCATATTCACCAGCAACATTTGCTTGAATTGCTTCACCAACGATATCTATAATTTGTTCGTTAGTTGCTGCAGGTTCGATATCATCAGCTGTACCACCAAATGCGAATGTGTAGATCGCTCTATCTGTTCTTCTTGAATATAAGAAGAGGTTCATCTTAACAACTAATCCATCAAATAAACGAACGTCTGCAATATTTGATTGATAATAGATAATACCTGCGTTTGTAGTTAATGCTGAGTTAGCAGATGAGTCAAGATTACCACCATCATAATCTGGGTTAACTAAGAAAACGTCATAGTTACCAGAACCTTGAACACGTACTTTAACTTCAACTTGAATATATTCAAAGTCGAATAAGTTATCTTTATTATAAGGATCTGCTTCTGATGTTTCTTTAGCAATTTGTGCTTGGATATACGCAGCAAAGTCATCGATAACTGTTGGTGCAAGTTCTGTTACTTTAGCACTTGATGCAACACCACGAACAGATTTACCTGTTGCATTTTGCAATTGAGGAGCACCATAGTAAAAGTTGAATGCACCATAGAAGTCAAATACTTTACCGACTTCATATTTTTCTTCTGGAGCAGCTTGAGTAAAGATAAATAAGATTCCTGTATCGTCAGCTACCATTAATCCATCTTTATGACGAGCAAGAACTGTTACGCCTTCAATCTTAGCGTATGCGTTTGATTGTGCTGTTTTGCCCCACTCTTTCAGACCAGCAATATCACCTGAATATTCAGGTTCTAATCCTGCTAAAACAGTAAGTTCAAATACTTTCTCTAATGTTTCTTCTTCGCCTTCAAGAGAAAGTGTAGCAGTTAAAATAACTACAGTTTGTTCTTCTGGAAGGAATACTTGACCATTATTTGCAATAATATCAGTATTAGATGATGACCATGTAACTTTAACGCTATATGAATCAACTGCAACGGTTGTAGGAAGAACTAAATCTTTACTTACACCATCAGTTGTGTTAGCGATTAATAGTTTTTCATAAGCTTCTTCTAAGATTGATTCAACTGGTCTTACATCAATTTTCTTAACAATAATTCTAAATGTTCTTGTTACACCATTAATAGATGCAGTTAATTGTACTAATTGGTCAGATGAATCCCAACTTGGTCTTGTAACAGTACCATCAGTTTTAATTAAATCTGTATTATTTGATGTCCAAGACACTGTTAATCCCATTGATGTTGTTGGTAATGTTAAATTACCTGTTGTTTCATAACGATCTGTTGTAGAGTTGTATGTAGCTCCACCAATTTCGATCGCTTGAAGTGCTTCTTGAGGTGTTACTTCTGCTTTAGTTACAGTCACTTTAAATTCTTTAGTGTCTGTAGTTTCATTTAATTTTAATGTAGCAGTTAATGTAACTTCAGTGTTAGCCTCTGGACGAGTAACTTTACCTGTTTGTCCTTCTACTTTAATAATATTTGTGTTAGAAGATGACCATGTAACTGTAACAGTTTTATCTTCAACTGTAACAGATGAAGCAAGTGTAATATCTTTGGTTACACTTGATGAACTGTCGCCTGTTGCATAAACAATCTGTAAAGACCCTTTTGCATCAGCAACATAATCTTGATCTGACTTTTCAGGAGTTGTACATGCTACAACAAACATAATTGCGAATGCTGCAACGACAACAGACATCATAGTCTTAAACCAAGACTTTTTGAATACTGTGTTCAATTTTCTTTCCTCCTATTGGAAATTTTTTAATGTTTATATTAATACCTATCAAAACAATTATTATTGACCTAATGAAGCGGTCTTATATGCATCTTCAAGCGCAGCTGCGATGTTTCCATCACCTAACATAATACGTTCTAATGCATCACCTACTGCTGTTCTTGCACGACTTGAACCGATGAATGCAGGGTCATAGTAGAAATGATCAAATTGTAAGTATGCTGCATTAGCTGCCATTGAAATATATTTTTGATCCGCTGTTGGGTTATTTAAGAAGCTTTGATATGTTGGGTGGTTATAACCTGATTCACGAACTGGTAAGTAACCTGTGTTCATTGCCCAGTCAATTGTATTTTCTGTATTAATTAACCATTTTAAGAATAACCATGATACGAATCTTTGTTCATTTGTACCAGTTTTTAATAATGCAATATTAGTACCTTGTTGGATAACCGCTTTAGATTCAGGTTTATCAGCATTATAAGGAACTGGAGCAACACCAATTTCAAATAAATTGTTAGCAGGAACGTTATATCTTACACCGGCACTTGAACCGATTGTAATAGCAGTTTGTCTGTTAACAAATGGTGTTGAAGCGTATTGTTGATCCCAATATTCAGGAAGTGTAATAAATTGTTTATTATCTTTTAAGAATTGCATTGCTGCTGTAGTATTTTCATCATTTCTCCATAAGTATTGACCTTGGAAGTTTTGATAATTAATACCTGTATATTTACCATCAAATTGTCTTACGAAAGTAATAAATGCGTTACCTAATGAGTCATATGATGCTGGAACGAAGTTTTGAATATTGTTTGATTGTGCCCATTGATTTAATGTAGGAGCCATTTCAAAAATATCTTGCCATGTTTCAGGAACATCTAATCCTAATTGATCTAATAATGTCTTGTTGTAAATCATAACTTCAGTAGATTTATTGAATGGTAATGAATAATATGTACCCAATGTATCATATTGTGAGTTTTCTTCACGGTATGATTGAATGATGTCATCTAATGCATCCGCGCCATTTAATCCCCATGTAGCATTGTAGATATATGGGTTTAAGTTAATAACCGCATTACCCGCTAAGTATTCTGCAACGTGGTCCGGATATGCTTGAACCATATTTGGCATTGTACCAGCTGTAATTGCATAAATCATTTCTGTCTTAAGTGAATCATAGTTACCTTTGCTATCTGGAATTTCAACTACAAAGTTGTATCCACCATTTTCTGGTTTAGCATAGTAATCATGGAATGATTGAGCATATTTCTTTAATAATTGTTGGTTTGCATCACCCATAGCATGCCATAAAACAATCTTAATTTCTGTCTTAGGAATGCTTGTTGGGATTGGTGAAGGTAAAACATTTAAGATAATTGTTTCGTTAGCAACAATATTATTTGAGTTAACGACACGAATCTTAATTGTATATTTACCTGGGAATGTTAAATCATAGAATGATTCAGCATCTTCAACAACTTGTAACTTATCTGTAATATCACCGTCTAATTCGTCAGTTGCAGTAATACCGTTTAATGGATCCCAATCGCCTGTACCAATATAGAATTCTTGGTTACGTACAACACCTGAGATAACTGGAGCTTTTGCTGATCCACCACCTCTAGGTTTAATTTCCAAAACGATTGTAACTGGATCTGCTGCTAAACCTTTAGAATCTGAAACAGTGTAAGTAATTGAGTATGTACCTGCTTCTTCAGTAGTATTACTTGCAGTCCAACCAACTACTTGGATATTTTTAGTGATATCACCATCTTCAGGGTCTGTAGCTGTAATCCCTTCTAATGGATCAAATGGATCACCTTGTGTAATTGTAATGTCTTTTGCGCCATTGATTACTGGTTTTTGGTTTCTCGCTTCAGCACAAGCGAATAAACTTAATGAAATCAATGCTAGCATTGCAAAAGAGAATATTCTTTTCATTTACTTCTTTTCTCCTTTTTTTAAATTTTTTTAAACTTAAGAATAAGATTAACCTTTTGTTCCACTTCTTCCCACACCAGTAACAATATATTTTTTAAAGGTGAAGAAGACGATTAATAATGGAACGGTTACTAATGCACTCGCAGCAACTTGTAAGTTTGTTAATGGTCTAGCATCGGAACCTGTACCTACCGTAAATCCTTCATTACGGAGAGCAACAGAAATTAACCAATGATCTTTACCTGCAACAAGTTGTGGCCAAATGTATGCATCCCAAGCACCTAATACTGAAAGAATAACGATTGTAATAATTGTTGGGGCTGCAACCGGAATCATAACACGAGTTAAATATTTAAAGTCTGTACATCCATCAACTCTCGCTGCACGATATAACGTGTCAGGAATTTGTTTGAAGGATTGTCTTAAGAAGAATATATAGAATACAGAAGTTAAGAATGGAAGAATTAATGCATAGAATGATTTATCTGTTTTTACCCATCCAAGATTAGAAACAGTTACATAGTTTGTAATTGTGTAAAGTTCTCCTGGAATCATCATTGTTGCAAGTAAGATTGAGAAAATGAAATCTCTACCCTTCCAATCTAATCTTGAGAATGCAAATGCCGCTAAAATTGTAATTGTTGTTGTACCAAGCATTGTTGTAACACCAACAAATAATGTATTTTTAATATAAGTACCAAATTGTAATTCTTCTAATACATATTTGAAGTTTACCCATTGCATTTCTCTTGGATCAACGAAGAATGATGGTGACATGTCGTTGACAAGTGTATAGTTATCTTTTAATGCTGTAATAATCATCCAGTAGAATGGGATGAAAATGAACAATGCCATGAGTGTTAAGAATGTATAAGTTGCGACTAATCGAATCACTTTAACTATAAGTGCTGAACGATTAAGTTTTTCAATATCTTCTTGTTCTTTAGATAATTGAGTAAACTTATATTTCTTTTCTTCCTTTAAGAATAGATTTGCTGTTTTCTTATATAAAATGACAAACCCTTGACCTAATTTAACAAATCTTTCTTTCATTCTAATAAATGTTTTCTTAACACTTTCAATAAATCCGTGTTCTACTACAGTTAATGAGATTTCTTGAGCAAGTAAAAATCTAATAACTGCAGAAACTATATTTAATGTGATTAAGTCAAAGAAAGCTAATAAGTATTGATTACGATAACTCCAAACATCAATTTCAATATTTTCTTTATCGAAGAATCGTTTGAAGCCCATGAATACTAATGGAATAAATACAATTAAGTACGCAATGAGTGAACCAATAATTAAGTTCATTTCTGCTGTCATAATTGTCATACCCATAACAACATGTTCAACTTGTTCAACTGGTAAGTCCATTCTTTCAGGAAGTTGTAAGGCATTGAAGAATACAAAGAACATTACTAATCCTACAATAGCAAGTACTAATTCAAATAATGTCGCAAGTAAATCTAGTACTTTCATTGATTTTGTTATACGTTTCATGAAAGCACCTCCTAATAGTGTACTCGTTTTTTACCAGCCCAGAATTGAAGAGCTGTAAACACGAGTATTATGCCAAATAGAACAATAGATGCTGCAGCTGCATAAGATAATTGACCATTAGTTGTAGCAAATTGTAAGAAGTCATATACATAGAATACAATTGTTCTTAAGTCAATTGGTCCATTAGCACCCGCTTGAATTTTACCTGTTGTACCAATAATAGCGACAACAGATGAATATGTTTTAAATGCTCCAATCATTGATGTAATTAAAATATAGAAAATCATTGGAGATATTAATGGAACTGTTACACGCCAGAATGTCTTAAGTCTGGATGCACCATCGATTTGTGCTGCTTGATAATATTGTTTATCAATACCTTGAATACCAGCTAAGAATACGATGATCTTAAATGCTAAACCATTCCAGATTGTATAAACAAGAATAACTGTTAATGCTGACCAGTATGTTGCACCAGATGCAATCCATGCAACAGGCTTACCACCTAACCAAACAATCACTTGGTTTACTAAACCAAAACTCATTTGAGGTGTTGTGGCAGGGTCAGAACCTGCTGCAACCCAGTTAAGATAGTTGTTAATTTCAATACCATTGTTTTTAAACATAAATGCGAATACTAAACCTAATGCAATTGAGTTTGTAACATATGGTAAGAAGAATACAGATTGGTATAAACCTTTAAGAGGTTTAATAGATGCCATTGATACGGCAATTAATAATGCAACAATAACACTCACAGGCACTGTAATGATTGCCATATAGAATGTATTAAAAATCGCATTAATAAAATCTTCATTATTTAAAACATAGGTGTAGTTGCTGGTTAATGAAATGCCATCAAACAACCATTTATGAGCATCAGCATCAAATCCATAACCAACATAGAATGAAACTAAGAATGAGTTAATAATTGGATAGAATGTGAATACACTTAAAAGTATCATTGCAGGTAAAAGATAGAAGATAGCTTTTAACCAATGTAGCCAATTTGATAAGAAAGGTAAAAATCTTTCTATAAATTGGTTACAAGCTCTAAAGAATTGTTTAATTTTCCAACCAACTTCAGCGAAAAACTCTTTCACTGGAGCAGGTTTAGGTTGTTTTTCTGTCATTTTACAACCACTCCGGTTTCTTTATCAAAAATGTGAACCTTATTTGTTTTTACACCTATAATTACATCTTTTTCTACATCAACAGTATCTGAATCAACTAAAGCTCTAATTTGAGTTCCTTCAACTTCAAATCTAATTAATGTATCTCTACCAATTGTTTCAACATCATATTGACCAACTGGAATTTTATATCCTTTTTCAACAACTCTGAAATCTTCTGGACGAATACCAATATTGTATAATCCATCTTTAACGTTAGTTTCAGAAACAACGAAATCTTTACCTAAAATAACCTTGCCACTTTTAACTTCCCCTTCAACTAAGTTAATTGGTGGAACTCCTAAGAATTTAGCTACAAACGCATTCACTGGGTTTGTGTAAATGTCTTGAGGTTTTGCGAATTGTTGTTCTGTACCAAAATTCATAACAACCATATAATCAGAAATGCTCATCGCTTCTTCTTGGTCGTGAGTAACGAAAATGGTTGTAATTCCCGTTTCTCTTTGAATACGTTTAATTTCTTCACGAGTTTGTAATCTTAAACGCGCGTCAAGGTTTGATAGTGGTTCATCGAGTAGCAATACGCGAGGCTTTTTAACAAGTGCACGTGCAATCGCAACACGTTGTTGTTGACCACCTGATAGTTGGGCTGGTTTTTTGTCAAGTTGATCAGCAATACCAACCAAAGTAGCCATTTCTAAAACTAATG
>NZ_JHXL01000008.1 GCF_000687735.1 Acholeplasma equifetale ATCC 29724
CATATCAAGATGCCTCAATATGTCCTATCCAGTATTAGCTCCAGTTTCCCAGAGTTATCCTCGAGTTAAGGGCAGGTTATCTACGTGTTACTCACCCGTTCGCCACTCTCTATATTGCTATAGAGCGTTCGACTTGCATGTATTAGGCACGCCGCCAGCGTTCATCCTGAGCCAGGATCAAACTCTCCAAAAAATTTTTGTAAAGTTTAATTTAAGCTCTAAAATTAATTAGTTTTTTTGTTTCATTGTTCATCATCATTCAGTTTTCAAAGACTCTTTTGCACTACGCTTTTTTCAAGCGCTTTTACATTCTATCATTATAAAACAACCTTGTCAACCACTTTTTGTCTAATTTAGACAAGGTTTTTAAATTGGATAGAAGTTTAAGTGGTGGAGGGGGACAGATTCGAACTGCCGAACCGTTAGGAACAGATTTACAGTCTGCCGCGTTTAGCCACTTCGCTACCCCTCCAACTTGTTCGTGCCTTATTATTCTATCGTAAGATAGATAAAATTGCAACTACTTTTTTAAACTTTTTTTGAATTGTGGCTAAAAGTTCGAAATACCTATATATAAGATATATATTAGGCGTTAAACCGATACTTTATATGCTTTTGTAATCACAATTCCTTATCTATTATAACAATACTTTTTTAAAAAACAACCTTTATGATAATTATTTTTTAATTAAACGCTTTTCAAGCTCATATCGCATTAAAACAATCTCACGACCACAGCCTTTACATTGAAGTTTAATATCTGCTCCAATACGTTTAATAACCCATTCTTTACTTCCACAAACATGTGCTTTTTTTGTTGTTACAATTTGACCAACTTCAAATGACATCATAATTCACCTCTTATAAAGGATTTTTAATGATTTTTGCGTATGCTCTTGGATATCCAGATTGGTGTTTTTCTTTTTTTATATAGATATTGGCTCTAAAACCCATATTCTCTAATTCGAAATTTTCAATATGGGAAATTTTAGAATTCAAAATTTTTAAAGCTTTATCTGCGCGCTTTATTTCTTCTTCATATTTAGATCCTTTAGGTGCAATAAATATACCACCAATCTTTAGCATTGGTATGCCGTATTCTAAAATGATATTAAGTTCACCTAAAGCTCTTGCAGTAACAACATCAAATTTTTGTTGATTTTTTAATGCATAAACTTCTGCACGCTCATGCACCACTTCATACTCTAAATTTAATTTTTCTTTAAGTTGATTTAAAAATTCAACCCTTTTAATTTGGCTTTCAACAATCGTGACCTTTAAGTTGGGATAAATCATTAAAAGCGGAATCGAAGGAAATCCTGCACCAGCACCCATATCACAAATTGATTCAACTTGATTAAAATCAATGCCTAATCCTAGTAAACAAGAATCTAAAAAATGTTTCACATATGCTTCTTCTTTATTTGTAATACGTGTTAAATTCGTATGTTCATTGTATGATACTAAAAAATCATAGTATGTATCAAATTGAACTACTTGCTTATCCGTTAGTTCATAATTCAAATATTTATTAAATAATTTTTTAAGCATGTCTAGACTCAAGGAATACCATTAAGACAGAAATATCAGACGGGTTAACACCTAATATTCTTGAGGCTTGTCCTAAAGTTTCCGGTTTTACTTTACTTAATTTTTCTCTTGCTTCAGAAGAAATATTGTGAATCATTGAATAATCAATATCCGCTGGTATTGTACGTGTTTCTAACTTTTTGAATTTTTCTGCTTCTCTTTTAGCTTTTTCAATATAACCTTCGTATTTAATTGTAATTAATGCTTGTTCATATGCAGATTCACTGTATGATCCTACAACAAAATGCTTTAAATCTTCTACATCAAGTTCAGGACGCTTTAATAAATCATAAATATAAACACCTTCATAAATTGGCTGAGAATTTCTAGATTTTAAATACTCTAAATTTTCTTTGGTTGGATTAATTCTTGTTTGTTTTGTATATTGAACGATATCATTCATTTCATTCATCTTGTTTTGGAATTTTTGATATGTAGATTCATCAACTAATCCAACTCGATAACCGTGTAATCTTAATCTAATGTCTGCATTATCATGTCTTAATAAAAGACGATGTTCGGCACGAGATGTTAATAAACGATATGGTTCATAAGTACCTTTTGTAATAAGATCGTCAATTAGTACGCCAATATATGCTTCATCACGGCCTAAAATTAAAGGTTCTTTATTTAAAACATTTAGCGCTGCATTAATACCGGCCATCAAACCTTGACAAGCCGCTTCTTCATAACCTGATGTACCGTTAATTTGGCCTGCACAATAAAGATTTTTAATAATCTTTGTTTCAAGCGTACGATAAAGTTGAGCAGGATTAATTGCATCATATTCGATTGCATATGCATAACGTAATATTTTCGCATTTTCTAATCCAGGTAAACTATGTACCATTTGTTCTTGAACATGTCTTGGCATAGACGTTGATAACCCTTGAATATACATACTATCCCAATTTAAAGATTCCGGTTCAATAAAAATTTGATGACGTTCCTTATCTTGGAAACGTACAAATTTATCTTCAATTGAAGGACAATATCTTGGTCCAACACCTTTAACAACACCACCATACATTGCTGATTCATCTAAATGATCAAAAATCAATGTTTTTAATTCTGGTGTCGTATGAATTAAATAACAATCCACATTATGCTTATATGATGTTAATTTAGAATCGTGTTCAAATGTCAAAAACTCCGTATCACCTGGTTGTGGTGTCATCTTAGAAAAATCAATTGTTTTTCTATCCACACGTGGTGGTGTACCAGTTTTTAAACGAATTACTTCAAAACCATGATTTCTTAATTGTTCTGAAATACCATATGTCGGTTTTTCACCGTGAGGACCACTTGCAATTCTTTCGTGTCCAATTAAAATTTCTGCAGCTAAGTATGTACCCGTTGTAATAACGACTGTCTTACCGTAATAAGGTGTTTCATCAAGTAGACGAACACCTTTTACGATATTATCTTCAATAATTAAGTCGTGAACTAATGCTTCAACAATTGTTAAATTTTCTTGGGTTTCTAAGACATCACGCATGATTTTAGGATATAATTCTTTATCAATTTGCGCTCTTAATGCTCGAACTGCAGGGCCTTTTGATGAGTTGAGCATTTTCATTTGGATCGTTGCTAAATCTGCTGATTTACCCATTTGACCGCCTAATGCATCAATTTCACGGACAACAACACCTTTAGCGGGACCACCAATTGATGGATTACATGGCAAAGTAGCAACTTTATTCAAGTCACCTGTGATTAGTAATGTATTCAGTTTGAGTCTTGCCATTGCTAATGCTGCTTCAACACCTGCGTGTCCAGCACCAACAATAATTCCATCATAAATCATATATTAAAAACCTTCTTTACCATTCAAAATACTTTCAAATTTTACAGCAACACTGTGTGGATTAAAACCAAAATGCTCTAAAACTTTTAAAGCAGGAGCAGATATTCCAAAGTCATCAACCCCATAAACAAATTGTGTGAATCGATACCATGAATAACTTGATCCTAACTCGATTGCTAAAGTTTTAACACCTCTTGGTAATATTTCGTTTTGATATGCTAAGTCTTGTTTTAAGAAATTATAATGACTTGGCATAGATACCACACGAATGTCAAATCCCTTTTGAGTTAATATTTTTTTTGCTTCTAGTGCAAGTTCAACTTCTGATCCACTTGCAAGTAAAATACCATCTAATTTTTGATGTTCTTTAGATACGATGTATCCACCTTTAAGAACACCCTCTTTAGATGTATTTTCTAAATTTAATACATTTTGACGTGTTGTAACAATCACATGTGCTAAATCTTTAGAATTTAATGCAGATTCTAAGGCAGCTTGTGCTTCTTTTCCATCTGCAGGACGTATCACATTTAAGTGTGGAATACTTCTTAAACCAACTAAATGTTCAACCGGTTCATGTGTTGGACCATCTTCTCCAACTAACACAGAGTCATGTGAAAAAATAAATGTGGAAGGTAACTTCATCATTGCAGCTAATCTCATAGGTGGTCTCATATAATCGCTAAAGACAAAGAAACCTCCGCTAAACGCTTTTAATCCCCCATGTAAATTAATACCATTCACAATAGCGCCCATCGCATGTTCTCTTACACCAAATTGGATGTTTCTACCTAAACGATTTTCTTTTGAGAATAAACCATCTTGTCCCTTAACTTTAGTTGATGATGAAAGGTCTGCAGAACCACCAATTAAGTTAGGATATTTTTTACCTGCGTAATCTAATAATTTACCTAACATATTACGTGTTGCATCTTTTGAACCAACTTCAAAAGTTACATCACTTAAATCAATTTCGAAACCATCTAAATATGATTTGAAATTTTTTGCCTCTTCTGGATATGCTAATTCATATTGATGTAACATTTCAATCCAAGCTTTATATGCTTTTTGCCCACGTTTATAAACCTTTGTGCGGTAATGTTCGTAAACTTCTTTTGGTACAAAGAATGGATCATAATTAAAATTTGTTTTTTCTCTTAAACTTAAGGCTTCTTCTTTACCTAATGGTGAACCGTGAACTTTAGATGTTCCTTCGTTTTTAGCACCTTTACCAATAATTGTTTTAATTTCGATAATGGTTGGACGATTTAAATCGCGTTTGGCAGCTAAAATCGCACGATGAATTGATTGAATATTTTCACCATCAGCAACTGATATATATTGCCAACCTTGCGCCTCAAATTGCTTTTTAACATCACTTGTGATGGCATCTTTTGTTGCACCATCTAATTGAATATTATTTGAATCATAGAAAACGATAAGTTTTCCTAATCCGAGGTGCCCCGCTAAACTCATCGCTTCTAAAGCAACACCTTCTTGTAGGTCACCATCACCACATATAACAAATGTATAGTGATCTATTAAATTAAAGTTTTCTTTATTAAATTTTGCACTTAAATGTGCTTCTGCAATTGCCAAACCAACTGCATTTGCAATTCCTTGACCTAATGGTCCTGACGTTGTTTCAACACCATCTGTATGACCATATTCAGGGTGACCTGGTGTATTACCAGGATATTGTCTAAAGTTTTTAAGATCATCAATAGACACATTAAATCCACTTAAATGTAAAAGACTGTATAGTAATGCAGAGCCATGTCCAGCAGATAAAATAAAACGGTCACGGTTAATCCAACGAGATTCTTTTGGATAGACAGTTAAATGTTTTGTAAACAAAGTATGTGCCATAGGTGCAGCACCTAAAACAATACCTGGGTGTCCACTATTTGCTTGGTTAATTGCATCCACACCTAAAAATCTGATACTTTGAATAGATAAAATGTCTTTATTATTCATTCTTATCATCCTTTTCTTCGTTTTCTTTCTCTTCTTCAATAACTTCGTTTTGATTTTCTTCTTCGTTAATTTCTTCAGTGTCTAAATCCACTTTAAAATATTGTTGATAATACAATTCTTGATTTTTTAAGACTTCTTCAAATTTTTCAACACCAAGATGATCTTTAATCATTTGACTTGCCTTAGTGTTTTCTCCTTGAACATAGTCTCTTAATTCTCTTTGTTGTTTATTTGATGAAACAAATAATCCAATCAACATAACAACCAATGTACCAATTGAAATTGGTTGTACATATTCAGAGAATAACATTTGAGCAACAAACATTAATATAAATAATGAAACAAACATTATCATAGAAAATGTTAAATATTTTTTACTCATTTTCTTTTGTTCGCCATAAATACTTAAAGTGAAATCTAACCAAATTGTATTAATTTCGTTTTCATATAATTCTTTTACTGCTTCATAATAACCTTTATCTACAAATAATCTAAAATCTTCACCATTAGAAGTCCAAACAGAGAAGCGACCTCTTTGTGCGAATTTTGCATAATCAGCACGATCATCTAAATAGTAAAATTCTAACTTTTTACCACGATAATCTTCCACTCTAAATGGAGTGCCTTGTGCTTTATCATAATCTTTTGGTAATATTTTCATTTTTTTCCTCCAATAATTAGTATCCATATTTGATTATATCATAATGATATATTGAATGGGCTTCGTTTATTTTTATTGATTCTATATGTCTCAATTTTTACATAAAAAAATATCCCTACGGGGTATCCTCACCCACATATCAGGTGACTTATGGCTGCTCCACTCAAGGCCTGACCAGGTTCGTTCCTTAATATTGAATGAGGATACCCCCTAGGGATATAAATTACCTTAGGGTTTTAAAAAAACTTTTTAATAATACTTTAGATTCATCTTCTAAGATGCCACCAACATATTCTACCTTATGATTAAAGTTATTGTCAAGTAAATTTACAACACTATTCACAGCGCCACCTTTTGAATCATATGCTCCAAAATAAAGTTTTTCAATACGTGCTTGAATAATTGCACCTGCACACATCGCACACGGTTCTAATGTTACATAAAGTGAAACTTCATTTAATCGCCATGATGGTACTTTTTTTAATGCCTTAAGCATTACAATCATTTCAGCGTGTTTTGAAAAGTCTTGATACTTTTCTTTTAAATTGTGGGCTCTTGCAATAACTTTTCCACCCATCACTGCAACTGCACCAACAGGAACCTCGCCTTTATCATAAGCCTTTTTAGCTTCTTTTAAGGCAAGTTTCATAAATTTTTCATGTGTTGTCATCGTCTTTTCCTAATACTTCATGTGCATGGCGACTTCTAGGTTCATAAGATTCAGATGCTCCAATAACAATAATTGGGTCATGAATACTCGCTGGTTTTCCATTAATGATACGTTGTGTACGTGTCGCTGGTTCTCCTGTTTTAACACAAATTGCAGTAAGTTTTGTAACAAACTCAGCAATAGCTAATAACTCTGGCATTGGTCCAAATGGTTTACCTTTAAAATCTCTATCAAGACCACCAATAATGACACGAATACCAATATCTGCTAAATAATCGGCAATTTTAACAATATTATGATCTAGGAATTGTGCCTCATCAATAATTACTGCATCAATATCTTCTTTAATGTATTTTAAGATATCATTTGCTTCCTTAATTAAAATCGCTTCTTCTGTAATTAAGTTATGTGATACAATTTCATTTTTTGCATTATAACGATTATCAATTTCAGGTTTAAATATTAAAAATTTTTGTTTCGCATAGCGTAGACGTCTTGCACGACGAATAAGTTCTTCTGTTTTTCCTGCAAACATCGGTCCACAAACAACTTCTATAAATCCATTTTGATATGCATGATACATAGCAGTAACCCCTAACTCTTTTTAGTTTATTATATCAAAAAGCGAGATGGATTCATCTCGCTTTTTAATTCATTATTTCTTAGATTTTTCTAAACGTTTATTGAACTTATCAACTTGACCAGCAGATGCAACGAATGTTTGTTCACCTGTGTAGAATGGGTGTGTGTCTGAAGTAACTTCTAAACGAACTAATGGATACTCTTTTCCATCTTTTTCGTAGATACCCTTTTCTTTTGCGTTGATAGTGGATTCAATTAAAAACTGTCTCTTAGTTTGAGCATCTTCGAAGATAACTAATCTAGTTTTTGGATGAATTCCTTGTTTCATACGCTAATTTCTCCTTCCGCCATGAGTGCGAACCTCATAGTAAGTTTTGCTAACCTATTATAACAAATCAAAATTATTTATGCAATAACTTTATTTAAAATGATGAAACCTTAAAATTTCTACTGTAAACTTGTAAAAATCTATTAGAAATGACACCTATTAAAAATCCCGCAGGAACGCTAATAAATAGCATAAACGGTAAATAATAGACTAAAAGTCCTTCTTCTAATAAATAAATACCAGCAATAATTTGTCCTATATTATGGAAAATAGCACCAAATACAGAAACTGTAACAATGTGTAATCTAAACCATTTTTTCATGATACCCATTGTAATAATTGAGAAAATTGCTCCACTTAACCCCATCCAGAATGTTACTGTAAATGATCGATATAATAATCCTACGAGTAATACTCTAAGAATGGTTACCAAACTTGCTTTTTTAAAATCGAATAAATATAACACAATCACAGTCACTAAATTAGCAAATCCTATTTTAGCACCTGGAACAGGTATGATATTAAGCTGCATTTCAATAACATTTAAAACTATAGCAGCAGCTAACATCATGGAAAGTGTTGTTAGAGTTTTAACATTTGTCATACATAACCATCCATATCGTCGGACACATTTTCAAATCGAATATATACTTTGTTTGGTAATGATATAACCGGTAATCCAGTTCCGTTATACCAATTTCGATTTACACCAATTTGTTTTGGTGTACTATCGTGAGCAATTCTTAAACTTTTTGTGTCAAAATCAATTTCAATCCACACTTCAGTAGGTCCGTTTTCATCCTCATAAGCACCCATAATAATATAGGCTAAATCGCCACCTTCATTTTCAATAGGATCAGTTACTTTAGGATATCCAGGAAATCCAGATTGTGGATAAACTTTGACTTCATTCTTATTAAAATCCACTTCAATGAGTAATTCGCTTCCTCGAAACACTTTTCCAATGGAGCCAGGCTCACCATGTTGAAGATTAACAATAATTAATGCAATACCGAAAATAACGAGGAGTGATGCAATAATCACATAGTCCTTTATTTTCATATTGTTATCCTCTTAGTGTTATTGTATTTTGGTTAAATACGCGTTTTGTACCATCAAATCGATAAATAACAGCTTCATATGGATGTTCTGTTAGAAACGCCTCAAGGGTTTTTTCATCCATACAGAATAGTGCAGTTGATAATGCATCCATGAATCCAGCATCTTCACCAATAATTGTTAAAGATAAATAATAGTTTGCTGGCATCTTCGTTTTTGGTGAAACGATATGGTGATACCAATTATTATCTGAATCTACAACATATTGTTCATATGATCCAGATGTTGTAATAGATGTATTTTTAATCGTTGCGTACGCGTATCCATAAGTATCAAACGGATCAAGTGGATCTCTCATACCAATCATAAATTCTTCAATTGAGCCAAACTTAACACCTAGAACAATCGATGATGTTCCACCTGAAATGTTATAGATAGTAACTTCATGATCTTCTAAATATTCTTTAGCTTTTTGTGTTGCAAATCCTTTAGCAATCGCTCCAAAATCAAGTTTTGATCCTTTTTTAAGTGTTACATAAAACTTTCCGTCAGTTTCATTTAGTGAAACACCTTTTTCAACAATTTCTATTGCATTCACTTTATCTTTAACTTGATTTACATCTTCAAAACTTACTTCTTCTTTAGGACTAGATTGAATTAAATCTTTCCACGCATCAACTACATCACCCATATAGAAATTAAAATAACCATTTGTTATTTCTTCAACCTCTAATGCTAATGCCATTAATTCATATAATAGTGGATCGATTTCAAAAGTTAATTCATCTTCATCAGTTTCTTTTAATGCTTTATTCATTTGAAAAACATTGTTTAAATAAACTTTATCATCTTCAAAATTATCAGTTAATGAATCAATTTTGTCATAGATTGCTTTAATATCTTTTTCGATATCAAGATTTGCATGTTTTTCGTTATCAAGATATGCATATCCACTAATATATGTATCCATTGTTTCAAAGCTGATATTTTTTCTTGATAAACCTAAATTTGGTATTGTACATGCAGAAAAAAGGCTTATTAAACCTATTAAAATTGTTATCATAAAACCTTTTTTCATCGTACAACACCTCAAAAATATAATTTAGAAAATACCTTTTAATCCTGATAATACCATTGCAATTAATCCTAATATAATTAAAAGAATTGGTAAACCTTTAAATCCTTTTAAAAGTGGATTAACACGAATGCGTGAAATAATAACTGTAAATAATACACTTGTAGCAACAAATCCAATCGCTGCTGCAAACATTTCAATTGTTGCATCACCTAATGATACTGAACCCAAACCATAAATAATTGGTACTAATAAAATTGAATGAATACCCATATATGGTTCATGTGGTAAAAATGGTACTTTAGGTTGAATAACTTGATATAACTCATTGACACAAATGAGTAAGAACATGACAATTAATAAATGTAAATACATTAAATCGAATGGAATTAATACAAATTGTACTAGTGCAATATCAATACCAAAGACAAGTAATGACATTACTGCAACAGTGCTACATTTAATAAATACTGGTTTAATTCGTGTTTGAGGTTCAATAATTGTTTCTAAACCTAAACCATGTGTCATAACGTTGCTGACAAGGACACCACTTAAAATGCTCGCAAGAATATTAAATAACATTTTGTGCATCCTCCTTGTCTCTTCTACTAAATCTAATTGTATTTATAATACCATATAAAATACCACCAAGAACAAATCCACCCATCGGTTGATTTAAGAATGAAAATGCATAATCTGAATTAAACACTTCAAACTTAAATTGGAATAATGAAATTGCTCCTGTTCCTAGGAATTCTCTTAAGAACCCTATAACAATACATAATAACAAGACTAATCCTAAATGTTCTAATCGATCAATATATCGTACTTTAACTTCATCTTCACCGTGTACTAAGTGAATAATGATTTTACTTGCATAAAGTGCAAGCATTTCTTCTAATGAAAGATAAGTATTAATCAATGTTAATAAAATTGCTAATATAGTTGTATTGAAAATAATCAATGAGTATACCTTCATACGGCCATCTAAGTACTTACTGATTAAAGCTTCAAATGGATACATTAAGGAAGCAATAATTAAGAATAGTAAGCCTACAGTTATACCTGATTGCAGTGTTGTAATGACGATAATTAATGGTGCTACACCAGCTAAAACCCAATATTTAACACGAGACTTACTCATCTTGCCACCTCCATAATATCTTCAATAATATTTGAGATAAGTGTTTGTGAATATGTAGTACCAGCTACTAAATCTGGTAATTCATCATTCACATTAACACCTTTTAATAATTCTACATATGAATTTGAAATTTGATAGAAGTTTCCTTGAGTATGACCGTATAAATCTTTAGGCATTGATACGTATTGAATAACGCCATTTGTATCGATTGCAACTAAAATTGTGATAGAACCTTCATGATCTTGGAAACCATCATTATAGCTACCATTTAATTTATGGCGGTAAACTTTATAGTTTTGTCCATTTACTGTAACATCACTAACTTCGATACCTAATACTGTATTTGATGCGTTTAATGTATATTTAGCACCAAATAATTGCTCAATGTAGTCAATTGGTTTACCGTTATGATAAACAATGATTTGTTCAACAACATTTTTAATTGCAGAACGAGATACTTGAATTGTTGTAGCACCTGCTGCACCATCAATGTATTGAACGTTTGGATAATATAATCCGTTATAGTTTTTAAGTAAATATTCACGAACTAAAGGTAAATAACTTTTTGATGTTTCATCTTTTGGAATAATTTCTTTATCAATTGCATAAACTTTACCTTTTGCATCGATTGCAACATATAACTCTAAATAAAAGTAAGTGTTGTCAACGCGCGCAATATAAAGGTTTGCAAGTTTTTCACCATTTAAATTCTTTACTTCTGCTTTTTCAAAAATTTGTGAATATTCAGGATCAATAACCGCTTGTTGATTAGCAATTACAACTTTTTGATTAAACATTTTATCGATTGCAGTTAAAGGTACAAAGTTTTGTAAAGTAACAACAACAATACCTACAACAAGCATGATCACAAATGCGACAGTTAATATGAGGTTTTCTTTTTTCATCATGATTGATATACCTCTCTTATAATGACTAAAATTTTGTGAACTAATCTTCTTGAGTTGTATGCTATTGATGGATCTGATGCACCAGCATAATTATCTAAAACATCTTGAATTTTACCGTCAAAGAATAATTCTAAATATTCAATAACAGTCGCACGATAGTTACCACCTGAATGCTTATATAAGTCGCTTGGTAATTCACCACCAATAATCTTACCTTCTAAATCTAAGGCTAAAATAAGTGTGATTGGTCTTTCAACATCAGAATCTGAGTTATAAATACCTGATTTAGTAACTGTATATACATAACCTTTATCTTTAATTGATTCTACTTTAACTTCAGCACCATCATATGTTGTTATTTCTGTACTAACAACTTCATAATCATCACCAAAGTATTCTTTGTAAGGTAACATATTTGGGAATTTTATAATTGAATCGTGATAAACACCTAAGCTTTTCATCATGGAAATTAAAGTATTTAGTGATACAGATGTTACACTACCAAGTACATCTGGCATATTAGAACTTACAAGCGCATCAACATATAATTTGATAGCTTCTTGAGTTCTAGATTGATACATTGTTTGATTTAATTCAACAATTTCAATTTTATCTATGCGATCTTTTAAATTCACTAGTACTCTTAATTTGATATTACCAAAACTATTTCCTGCATTAATGATATATAAATACCCTAATGGTGTTTCATCTTTTCCATAAACTTTTAATGCTAGTTCAATAGATACACCATTGATTGTATCTTTTGTCAATTGTTCAAAATCAATAACGTTTGGATAATAAACTTTAACTTCATCTAACATTTCTTGTCTGTCACGTTCTTTTTTGATTGGATCAAAGATTGCGTGGCTTAAAATAACTAATCCAAAACTAAAAGCCATTGATACAAATAATATAATTAATTTTTTAATTTTTGTTGCTGTCATATTGTGTACCCTCCTAAGACAAGGAAGCTAATCACACATATTAAGGCAAATGATAATCCGTATGTTAAGAAAAATTTCTTTGTAAAACGGTTTGTTGCCCAACGTGGATAATCAATAATTGGTACGAGGACATTGGCAATTAAAATTGCAAATGCTACCCCTTCAGGAAGTGCACCAAATGTTCTAATCATGAAAATTAACGTTCCAATGATTAAGCCATAGTACCATCTGCCCGGACGTGTAATTGGACTTGTTACAGGGTCTGTTACCATGAAAGCCAATCCAAAGAGTAATCCACCAGATAATAAATGGAATAATACATATTCAACAACGTGATATGGATAAAGAATTATACCAGCAATTGTTGTTAATACAGTGAAGATAACTAATGCTGAAACCATTGGTCTAAAATCAGCACTTTTACGAATAATTAAGTAAATTGCACCAACTAAAATGAGTAAACTATGAACTTCACCCATTGCACCAGGAATATTACCAACGAAAAGGTCAGTTAATCGATAAGCATTAAATGCATTGGGGAATCCCATACTTAATGCTGTAGCTCCAGATGTTTGGTCAACAAAACCATAACTACCTTGGAAAAATCCTGCAAATGTTACTGCAATAAATACTCTGCCTAAAGCTGCTGGGTTAAAAATATTGTATCCTAAACCACCAAAAATCATTTTTCCTACAAATGCTCCAAATAAAGCACCCATAAACACGACATATAAACTGAGTTTATCTGGTAATAACATTGCATAAATTAAACCAGATACTGCCGGAGCAGAAAAATGATTGATAGAATATTTTTTAAATTTTGCTTGAAGTTTTTCTTTAAAAGTATACCCTTCTACTTTAGTTGTTGCTAAAAAATAAATTAATTCAGTAAGTATGAATACAACTAAGCTGATTAAAATACGAACTAATGCATCTAATCCATATTTATAAATTGAGAAAAATGTAACTGGTGTTAATGCGATTAACACATCAAACATCATGCGTTTAGTAGAAGTTTCTTTTCTAATATAAGGTGATGTTTTTTTAACAATTGATGGTGTCATGTTCAATTACCTACCTTAACATTCTCTTACCTTGTCTCATATAATCTGTTAAATGAATCTTAGATGGACATACGTATGAACATAATCCACATTCGATACATTTATTAACAGACAAGGTTTTTAAAAATTCTTTGTCGTTTGCTTTAACAGCATTCATAATTTGAACTGGTTGAATCTTAACAGGACATGAATACACACATGATGCACAGTGTACACATGGATCTTCATTTAAAAATACTGTGTTTTGAACAATTAATGATGTTGTTGTATGCGTTAAGATTAAATCATCTGAAGGAACGCTTGAACCCATCATTGGTCCACCTACAATTAAGGTTTTTGGAATTGATGGATCAACATAACCCCCAGCAATATCAAGTAAACTTTGGATAGATGTTCCGATTCTTGCTTTAAATGATTTATTAACAGCACCATCACCTGAGATAACAAAGTATCTCTCTAAGACAGGTAAATTGAATTTAACTGCATGATATAAAGATTGTAGTGTTGAAACGTTAAATGGAATAATGCCATAATCAGCTGTTAATTTACCTTGTGGTACAACAATACCAGTAGCTGATTTAATTGCTTCTAATTCCCAACCTTGTGGGTAATAATTACCAACAGATGCAACTTTAATATCATAGTCAGTGTAATAATTTAATGCAAACTCTAATCTTTCTTTAATTTCGGTATATTTTTTCTTAATTGCAATAATACCTTGTTTAGCACCTACAGCTTGCATTGCATAAATTAACCCTTTGATGAGTTCATCTGGATGATTCATCATAAGCTCATAGTCAGAGATTAATTTAGGTTCACATTCAACACCGTTTGCTAAGATGATATCAACTTTAGCTTTTGTGTTTAGTTTGATATAAGTAGGGAATCCTGACCCACCTAAACCAACTAATCCTGTGTTTTTTGCAATTTCAACAAAATCTGCTTGTGTTAGTTTTGCAATATCTTCATCAGATCTTGTTTGTACTGACTCATGGATTTCATACTTAAAATCATTTTTAACGATTAAGCAGTTAACTTTTTGTCCAGATGAGTCATACTTCATCTCCATCCCTACAACTTCACCCGAAACAGTTGCGTGGATAGGTTGTTCAAAAAATGCGCCCTTTCTTGTACCAATAACTTCACCAACTTTAACAAATTGTCCAAAAACAACGCATGTTTCACCTTCTGGACAACGTTGGTTTGTAATTGGGTAATATAGATATGGTGCTTCAAGATGGTGTACTAAAGGTAATCTTTTTAAATTAGTTTTACCATCGGGAATAATTCTTGTCTTTGTAATCAAGGAACATCTCTCCTTCTATTCTTTAGATTTTATTAGTTCAATGACTTTTTGTTGTGTTTCTTTAATTTTTTCTTTAGTCGGGTCTGATAATAACTCATGGATAAAATATGATATTTTGATGAAATCTTCTTCTTTAAAACCTTTTGTTGTCATCGCAGGAGATCCTAAACGAATACCTGATGTATACATTGGTTTTTCTTCATCAAAAGGTATGGCATTTTTGTTAATTGTTATATTTGCTTGATATAAGATGTCTTCTGCTTGTTTGCCTGTTATACCAAGTTTTGATTTCACATCAATTAAAACTAAATGATTCTCTGTTGTACCTGAGACAATCTTATAGCCTAACTTTGCAAAAGTATCTGCCATTACTTTAGCATTTTTTATAACTTGTTGTTGATATGTTTTAAAATCATCTTCTAATGCTTCTTTAAAGGCTACCGCTTTTGCTGCTATAACATGCATTAGTGGACCACCTTGTTCACCAGGAAAGACAGCTTTATCTATCTTTTTAGCAATTTCATCATCATTTGTTAGAATGATTCCGCCGCGCGGGCCTCTAAGTGTTTTATGCGTTGTTGATGTTACAACATGTGCATAGGGTAATGGTGATGGATGAAGTCCTGCCGCTACTAATCCTGCAATATGTGCCATATCAACAAATAGATATGCACCTACTTCATCTGCTATTTCTCTAAACTTTTTAAAATCAATGATTCTTGAGTATGCACTAGCACCTGCAATAATCATTTTTGGTTGAACATCTTTTGCTATTTTTAAAACTTCTTCATAATCAATCATGCCAGTTTGTTTCGAAACACCGTAATGATAAGCTTCATAAAATCTTCCTGAAAAAGATAATTTATAACCGTGTGTTAAGTGCCCTCCAGCATTGAGGTTCATACCTAGTACACGATCACCAGGATTAAGTAATGCATGGAAAACTGAAGCGTTTGCTTGAGAACCTGAATGCGGTTGAACGTTTGCATATTTTGAATTAAAAAGTTTTTTTACACGTTCAATTGCTAAATTCTCAACAATATCAACATATTCACATCCACCGTAATAACGTTTACCTGGATAACCCTCGGCATATTTATTTGTAAGAATTGAACCTTGTGCTTCTAAAACGTTCTTTGAAACGAAATTTTCGGATGCAATAAGTTCAATGTGATATTTTTGTCTTTCTTCTTCTTTTTGAATTGCTTCATACAATTCCTGGTCATATTTTTTTAAATTTTCCATAGATAAAAACCTCATCATTCGTACTATGTTAAAATTATACCATTTAAAAAAACAATTTCTCTTAACATAGTTATATATACATTAATAATGTATAGAATCGTCGGTGCATATCTATTTTAAGGGTTGCGTATTAAAAAAGCAACTTTTTATGTAAATGATAACGCTTGCAAGACAAAAATAAAATAAGTGCGACAATTGCGCACTTATTTTACGTTATGGTAAACGTTTTGAACGTCATCAAGTTCTTCTAATGTGTTAATTAGTTTTTCAAATTTTTCTAATTCTTCTTTAGAAGTAATTTCTACAGATTGAAGTGGTAAGAAGGTAATATTATCTTCTTTTGTTTCAATACCTGCATTTTTTAATGCATTTTTAACTTCTGCATATTGTGAAGGTTCAGCATAAATTGTAATTTCATCACCTTCAGATTCAATGTTTTTAACATCTAAATTGTTTTCTAATAAGACTTCTAAAATCTTATCTTCTGTTGATTCAACTAAAAATGCTGAAACATGTTCAAATTGATGCATTACAGATCCTGAAACGCCTAGTTTTCCACCAGATTTATTAAATGCTGTGCGTACATCTGATAATGCACGGTTATTATTGTCTGTTAAACATTCCACAATAATTAAACTATTTCCTGGTCCAAAACCTTCATAACGAATTTCATAATAGTTTTCATCACTATTACCTTTAGCCTTGTCAATAGCACGTTTAATAACGTCACTTGTAACTTGATCTTTCTTCGCTTTTTCGATAACGCGTTTTAAGTTCACGTTTAATTCAGGGTCAGGAACTCCAGCTTTCGCTGCCATATATATTTCTTTACCGTATTTAGCATAAACTTTTGATTTAGCCAATGCGGTTTTCATCATTGATTCTTTTCTTACTTCAAATGCTCTTCCCATTGTTAATCAATCTTCCTTCTTGCTAAATTTTTTCTCATATGAAGTCATCGCTTCTTCAATTACACGAACTGCTTCCTCGCGACCTTCAATATCTAAAATATATGTTCTTTTCCCCTCTAATGACTTATACACTTCGAAAAAGTGTGAAATTTCAGATAGTAAATGATGCGGTAAATTTTTAAGGTCAGTATATTGAGTTAATGATGGATCTCCAAAGGGTATTGCGATAATTTTTTCATCAACTTCATCGCTATCAATCATTTTGATAACACCGATTGGATAACAATCGACTAAACTCATTGGTTCAATATCTTCTTGGCAAAGTACTAATACATCGAGTGGGTCATTATCTCCTGCATAAGTACGAGGTATAAATCCATAATTTGCTGGATAGTGAGCAGATGTAAATAAGACTCTATCCAAAATAATCATACCTGTTTCTTTATCAAGTTCATATTTTTTCTTACTGCCTTTTGAAATTTCAACGCATACAATAAAACGTTCTGGCGTTATTCTTTTTTGGCTAATATCATGCCATATATTCATATTTTTTCACCCGTTTTTCTTTTATAGCATATACATTTTAACACTAAATCAAAATTTTTTCTATCTAAAGATAGTATAATATGTTTGAAAGGTTGTGAAAAAATGAAAGAAGTTTATGAAACAATAGTTACTAACGAAGATGGTTCTTATGCAAAAGTTTTTGCTGAAAATGGATTTTATGTTAACGTAAAGCCTGTTAAAGAAGCAGATAGTGAGCATACAAACCCAGAACAACTTATTGGTGCTTCTTGGGCAACATGTTTAAATATTACTGTTCAATCTATACTTAAAGCTAAACAAATGAACAATAAATCTAAAGTTAGAGTTCATGTGAAATTATTCTTTGATCCTATAACAAGATATAGTTTTACACTTGATGCCTACGTATCAATTGAAAATTTAAGTTTAGAAGAAACAAAAGTTATTGCTGAAACTGCAGATAGATTTTGTCCAGTATCTAAATTATTAAAAAACAGTGGACAAGTCACATTAAATGTGGAGTCATATGAATAAAAAGAGTGGGCAACCACTCTTTTTTAATCTTTTAATCTTAGTTCATCAATAATTTGTTTAAGTAAATCCGGTCTATCTGTAATAATACCATCTGCGCCTAATTCAATTAACAATCTCATTTCTTCAGGATCATTAATTGTCCAATAAAGTACTGCCATATTTTTACGATGGGCATCATTGATGATTTGACTATGCATTAAATTTGGTTCATAAACATCTCCAACTTTAATACCAATTTTATCTTTAATAAATCCAGGAAGCATATCAAGTAAGCTTGCGGTACTTCCACTAATTGGCTCCATGCTTGTACGATTTGGAAGAATTAAAACTTCGCTGTTTACATTCCAGAAAAAATCAATATGAAATGCACTAAATACTGCAAAGTTTGTTGTTTCTTTAACACCTGCATTCATTAACATTTCAGGTGCATTTTCTCTAAAGTATGTTGTTACATCGTCAGAGAAAGATGCTAAAACAACATTGTTCTCTAATCCATACTTGTAAACTAAATCAATAAGTATTTGAGCAGCTACTTTATATCTATCGCCACCTTCATAACCTTCTGATGTTGGTGAGTCTTTAATTTCTAAAATGTATAATACACTATCTCCAACTTTTTTAAAGATATCTTCTTCTAAATTTGCCGGTACCATTTTAGATAATTGCTCTTTGGTGCTATTTTCAAATGGTTTATCACCATTAGGATCAACAAAATTTCTCGCTAGATAATAGTCATCATTTTCATATTCTTTTAAAATATCTTCATAAGTATAATCTTTAATTAATTTACCATTCATCTCTGATTCATCTGAAAAGTGTAAAAATAAATCATGATGTGCAATTAAAATATTATCACTCGTTAAAGATAAATCTATTTCTAAAACATCTGCATCAAAATCATAAATCAACATATCATATGCATATATTGTATTTTCTGGTGCTAATTTTTTAGCTCCTCCATGAGGAATAATTAAAGGGTATTTTCCCTCTTTAATAAATGGGTTTGTCTTATTCACTTTAGATGGTGTAACCGGTATAACGTTTAGTACTGTAATTGATAATACTAAAACGAATAATACAATGATAAACCATTTAATAATTCTAAATAATATTTTCATTTTTCCCTCTCATTTCTATTCAAATATAGTTCATATAAATTATACCCTAAAGCACAAATTGTCATCGGTCCAACGCCTTTTGGAACAGGTGTAATATAACTTACTTTATCTTTAACGGCTTCAAAATCAACATCACCTGTTAGTTTGCCATCAACACGATTAATACCCACATCAATTACGATTGCTCCATCCTTAACCATATCGTATGTTACAAATTTAGGTTTTCCTAGTGCTGCAACTAAAATGTCTGCTTGTTTAGTAATTGATGGTAAGTCTTTCGTTTTTGAATGTGTAATCGTTACAGTAGCGTTTTTATCTAAAAACATTTTAGAAAGTGGAGCACCTACAATTTGACTTCGACCAATAATGACAACATGTTTGGATTGAACATCAATTCCATAATAATCAAGTAGCATCATAATTCCTTTAGGTGTTGCTGGACGAATTCCTTCTCTTTTTTGGAATAATAAACCTTGATTCATTGTATGGAATCCATCAACATCCTTTTTATATGAAATAGCATCCATTAATCTTTCTTGGTTCATATGTTTTGGTACAGGTAATTGTAAAAGAATCCCATCAACAGAATCATCATTATTTAGTTTTTGAATAAATTCATAGATTTCATCTTCATCACTATTTTCTTTAAAATGATTTAAATTCGCAACCATACCCAATTCACTTTGTGTCTTCACTTTTGAATTCACATAAATTAGGCTTGCTGGATCATCACCCACTAAAATAATTTCTAATCTAGGTTTTCTTTTTAGCTGTTCTACTTTTTTCTTTAATTCTTCGTTGAGTATTTTTGATACTTTTAAACCTTCAAGTAACATCATTCATCATTCCTTTTCTATCATTCATATTTTACACTATAAACAAAAATTTTAGTCTTTATTCAATAAAAAAGGATTTAAGTTACCTTAAATCCCTTGTTTCATATATTTATAATCTTTTTTAAGAATTGATTCTGCAAAATCGATCAAATCTTGACTTGGAACATCAATATGACCTAACTCATACTCAAAACCAAGTTTTTCCCATTTATAGATTCCCGCTTTATGATAAGGTAATATATCAATACCAACAAAATTGTCTAATGTATCTATATAAGCTCTTAATTGTTTTAGATGTGTTTCACTTGAATTAATTGTTGGCAATAAAACATATCTTAAAATTGTTGGAATTTTACGCTTTGATAAAAACTCAGCAAACTTTAATATATTTGTATTTTCAGAACCTGTTAACCATTTGTGTTGTTCGTTATCAATATGCTTGATATCTAATAACACTAAATCAGTATACTTAATTAATTCTTCGAACTCTTCTATTCTTGACTCTCTAAATGTTCCAGCCGCTGTATCTAAACAAGTATGAATGCCTTGTTTTTTGGCTTCTTTGAATAATTCGGTTAAAAATTCAAGTTGAAGGGTAGCCTCACCGCCAGAAACGGTGAGCCCACCCTTTTTATAGAAGGCTCTGTATTTATTGTAATCTTCTAATACTTCCTCAACACTCATAAGTTTATTTGTTTGTGTAGACCAAGTATCACGATTGTGACAAAATTTACAACGTAGTGGGCATCCTTGTAAAAATAGTACATATCTTAATCCTGGGCCATCAAAGGCACCAAAGGTTTCGATAGAATGCACATTACCTAAAATCTTAGAAGTTTTCATGGAATGTACGTTTCATAACTTCTCGTTTTTGTTCATCTGTTAGATTAGAGAAGTTTACTGCGTAACCTGATACTCTTATTGTTAGGTTTGGATATAAATCAGGATTTTCGTAAGCTTGTTGTAATAATTCACGGTTAAATACGTTAACGTTTAAATGGTATCCTTTTTGTAAGAAATAACCATCGATTAATTGTACTAAGTTTTCAACACGTATATCTTTAACTTCATGTACAATACTATCTTTGATTTCAACTTTCTTACCTAATGCTTGAGGAATAATTGTAAATGTATTTGAAATACCGTCTCTAGCATATTCATAAGGAATTTTAGCAACACTCATTAATGATTTTAATGCGCCGCTATTATCTCTTCCATGCATTGGGTTTGCACCAGGTGCAAATGGCTCACCATAGCGTCTACCATCCGGTGTGTTGCCTGTATTTTTACCATAAACAACGTTTGATGTAATTGTTAAAATTGACATCGTTGGAACACTATTTCTATAAGTTGGATATGAAGCAATTTTCTTCATAAATCTTTCAACAACGTCAACGGCTAATTGGTCAACACGATCATCGTTGTTACCAAACTTAGGATAATCACCAACAACTTCAAAGTCTGTAATTAATCCACGATCATCATATATTGGATGAACTTTCGCATATTTAATAGCTGATAATGAGTCTGCAACAACTGATAAACCTGCTAAACCTGTAGCAAAGAATCTTGTAACATCCTTATCATGTAATGCCATTTCAATTTTTTCATATGCATATTTATCATGCATGTAATGGATGATGTTTAATGCATTTACATATACTTCAGCTAATTCATCTAATGTTTCATCAAATCTAGCCATAACTTCATCGAAGTTTAATATATCAGCTTTTAATACATCTTTCTTTGTACGATAAAATACTTGATCACCAGAGATTTCATCACGTCCACCATTTAATGCATAAAGTAATGCTTTAGCACCATTTGCGCGGGCACCAAAGAATTGCATTTCTTTACCGATCGCCATTGGTGATACACAGCATGCAATACCATAGTCATCACCATGGTTAGGACGAATTAAATCATCTGATTCATATTGAATACTTGATGTATCAATTGATGTTTTTGCACAGAAGTTTTTAAATCCTTCTGGTAAGTTTTCGCTCCATAGAATTGTAATGTTTGGTTCAGGTGATGTACCTAAATTGTAAAGTGTTTGAAGAATTCTAAATGCAGTCTTAGTAACTAATGAACGACCATCTAATCCCATACCACCTAATACAGCTGTAACCCAGGTTGGGTCTCCTGTAAATAATTGGTTGTATTCTGGTGTTCTTGCAAAACGAACCATTCTTAATTTCATTACAAAATGGTCAATAAATTCTTGAATTTCTTCTTCAGTATAAACACCATTTTTTAAGTCGCGCTCAATATAAATATCTAAGAATGCATCAACTCTACCTAAACTCATTGCTGCACCATTTTGTTCTTTTACTGCTGCAAGATAAGCTAAGTATAACCATTGAATAGCTTCTTTAGAATCATTAGCTGGACGACTTAAATCAAATCCATAAATATTACCTAATTCGATTAATTCATTTAAACTGTTAATTTGATCAGTGATTTCTTCACGTAAACGAATTTTATCTTCTGTCATTGGGAATGTGATTGATGCTAAATCTTTTTTCTTTTCTTCAATTAAGAAGTTAACACCATATAAAGGTACTCTTCTGTAGTCACCAATAATTCTTCCACGACCATATCCATCAGGTAAGCCTGTGATGATATGTGATCTTCTAGCACGACGAATTTCAGGAGTATATGCATCAAATACACCTTGGTTGTGTGTCTTTCTTACCTTTGTATAAGTATGAATTGTTTCTTCATCAACGTGATAGCCATATGCTTCTGCGGCTTTTACTGCAATATTTATACCACCATTAGGGAAAAAGCCTCTTTTTAGTGGTTTATCTGTTTGTAAACCAACGATTTTTTCTAACTCTTTGTTGATATAACCCGCACCATGAGAAACGATAGTTGATGCTACTTTAGTATCTAACTCAATGACGCCGCCTTTTTCTCTTTCTAATTTAAGTAGAGATTTGAACATTTCATTTAATGTTAGTGACGCATCAGTTGGACCAGCTAAAAAGTTGCCGTCCCCTTTATATTCAGAATAGTTTCGGATAATAAAGTCTCTAACATCAATTTTTTCTTGCCAAACCCCTTCTTTAAATCCTTCATAAGGTTTCATAACAAGTCCTCCTATAAAAATTAATTGACCTTTCATTTTTATTTTATATCGTTGTAAAATTATTTGCTTGGAATTCTATAATTGAAAACGTTTTCTACTTAAATATATCGGATTGTGGGTTTTTTAATATAATTAAAAAGCAACCCTAAAAGTTAGAGGTTGCGCGTATTTTTTATGTGATCAGAATATGATTGAATAACTTCTAAATTATGATTCGTTTTAACTAACATCCAAGGTAATTTTTTATAGTTATGTCGTACATAATATATCGGATGATCATCCGCTTTTAAAATAATCCATTCTTTCATTCGATAAAATGAACTGCCTGGACTTGCAAGTTTTTTAACTTCGATTGATTGTATTTCATCCCATTTAAATGTTTTAATATGTCTTCCTAACATATGTAATGTAATTGATTCTTTTGTAACTGTTAAGGTTTGGAATTTTAATATAAAGAAAACTAATACAATGATTTCAATCAATAAAATCATTATAACAAGTATGTTTCTTAAAATATCAGCTGTAAAACCAATATAAATTAAATTAAAGGCGTTTAAAATTGTAAGTAAAACTAATATAACACCTAACCATATTTTGGTTGATTTTTTATAAACTTGTAATTTAACCATTGATATACTCCTATAATAACGGTGAAAAGGTTCTTAAAACCGCTTGAAAAACGCGATAAATAATATTTCTTTTTTTGATTGCTTCTTTTGTAATTTGTTTTGAATAATTGAGTGTTTCTTTAAAATATTCTGACATATCTTTTATTGTATTTGGATCATTTAACCATAAATTATTTTCTAAATGCATGTACAAACTTCTAAAATCTAAGTTAGATGTACCTATCATTGCAACCTTTTCATCACAAATAATCATTTTAGAATGAATAAAACCTGGAGAAAATTTATAAATTTTTACACCATAAGGAATTAATTCTTGTACGTATGATTCAGAAACCATATAAACTAATCTCTTATCAGGAATTGCAGGAATAATAATATTGACATCCACACCACTTTCAGCTGCTAGTTTTAAAGCAGATGAAATTTCTGTATCTAAGATTAAATATGGTGCTGTTATATATATTGATTTTTTAGCATCATTAATCAAATGTAGATAAATACTTCTTGCAGTTAGACTTTTATCAACTGGGATATCACCAAATGGAATATACTGGTAATTTCCATGAACACTATGTTTAATATGATAATTCTCTATTTTTTCTTCTTTTTTAGTTGAATATATCCAGTTTTCAAGGAATAGTGCAGTAAAACTCCAAACCGCTTCTCCTTCAATCATAATCCCTGCATCATGCCAATAACCAAATACTTTCTTTTTATTAGTATATTCATCACCAATATTAATACCACCTGTAAAGGCTATCTTATTATCTATAACAACAATTTTTCGATGATCTCTATAGTTCATTGAAAAATTTAAATGTAATTTCATTGGATTAAATCGAACAACTTTCATACCAAGTTTTTCTAATTTTTTATGATAATTATATGGTAATTTAGTCGCTGAACCAAAATCATCATACATAATACGAATCTCAACACCTTGTTGTTGTTTTTCAATTAATACATCTAATATTTCATCCCACATTTTTGATTTTGTGATAATAAAATATTCCATGAAAATAAATTTTTCTGCTTTTTTTAATTCTTCTAACAAATGTTGTTGTTTAATTTTTCCGCTTGGTAGAAAGATAGATTTTGTATTTTTATACACAGGGAAATTTAAATTCATTAAATATTTTTGTTGTTTAAAGTATTCATCTGAAGGATATGATATTTCATGACTTAATAATTCTTCACGTTTCTTTTGAACTTCACGCATTCTTGAAGATGATGACATACTCAAACTTTCGGTTCTTGAATATATGTAAAGCAACACACCAAAAACAGGTGTAATTAAAATAAATATAATCCATGTCATTTTAAATATTGGATTTTTATCATCAGATATTAAATACAAGCTAATCATAAAACCAATAATCATAGATGTTAAATGTAGATAGTACCAACGTGATGCAAATTCTAGAATAAACCAAACGATTAATGCGATTTGCAGTAATAAAAAAAGGCCAACAATAACTAATCTATTTGTCAAAATGGATATAAGTCTTCTCATCTAGTTCATCCTTCCTATATACTCAAATTTTATCATAGATAAATATAATTACAGTTTTTATCTTTAATTTTCGAACTTTTACAACAAAAAAGATGCTAGTAGTTTTTTGTATCTACTAACATCTTACTATTTCAATATTTTTTCTTTTATTTGATGATATGAAATATGCGTGTTGCCAAACCTTTAATTTCATTCGTTGGAATACTGCATAATGCCAGTCTTAATCCTTCATCCATAGGAACTAAATAAATATTGTTTTGTTTAAGTTTTTCAAAAACTTCAATTGGGTTTTCATGTTTGATTAAGACAAAGAATCCACCTTTATATGGATAAATTTTTAATCCAACTTCGTTCGCTTCCTCAATAAAAATATTGCCACGTTGACTTAATATATGTGTAAATCTTTCAAGTGAGGTCAAATATTTATCTTTGTTTTTGATAATCTCATTAAATATTCCAATACCAACACTTGGTGCGGTACTCCATTTACCAAGTGCATCTTCTATAACAACATTTTTGAAAAATAATGCTTGTTCTTTTAATTGGTGTAATGCAATAAGTGCACCAAGACGAACACCATATATTGCAAATGACTTTGAAGCACTAAACGCAATCAATGGTTCAACGTGTCTTTTTAATTTGGTAAGTTTTATGAATTTTTCTCTTGAATGAATTAAGCCTTCTGGATTAAAGTCCATATACGCAATATCATAAATGAGTTTAATTTGATTTTCATCATACATATTTAATATGTCAATGAGTTCATCCCATTCGTGATTGCTTAATTGATAACCTGTTGGATTATGACATGGATCATTTATCACAATTAATAGTGTTTCTTGTTTGCTAGCATATACTCCAATCTTTTCTTTTAAATCCTTGATATTAAAGTTGTTTTCATCAAATAATTTAAAACTTATAGTTTCTTTATTAGCACTATTAATAAAATAATCATATCGCCATCTAATATCTGGTACTAAGACAACATCGTTTATATTACCATAACTATTAAAAATAAGTGATAACGCCCCTGAACCCCCCGGTGATGCAATAACTGATATGTCAAAATGTTTTTGAATATCTTTAACTTTAGACCCAAATACCCAGTCTATGACATTCTTTTTAAAAGTTTCTCCTCCATCGGTAGGTCCATATTTAAATGTCTCATTTAAGTTAAGGTTGTGGTATGCATCTATAACATCATGAATGATAAATTCATGGTTATCATCTAAAAACATACCAATTGTTCCATTAACGATATTTGGATTCAAATTTTTAGCATCTTGTGCTTCTTTAGCTATCTTTAATATATCCACTTTTGACATGTGTTATCCCCTTTGTTTATCTTCGGCATACACGTAGTAATCTAATAGTTCACAAGCTAAGTATAACCAGTGTTCTGATCTTAATTTTGTTAGAAGATGAACTTCTGTTTGACCTCGCATATCCCTAAGTTCAATTGTTAGTCCGTTCACTAAAGCTGCTTCATAGAACTTGATACCATTAAGTTTAACATTTTCTCCCCAAGGTATCACCATTTTAACTATATTTTTTTCAACTATCGTTTGTTTAATGCTTGCTTTATGACATAACTTTTTATATAGTTTTTCATACATATATAATGAAACATCTAAATCTAAATGCCCGAAACGGTCAGTTAATTCATCTTTTAATTCATTAACTTCAGATAGTCGATTTAAACTTTGAATACGTTTATGAATTTCGATACGTACTGAATCTTTTTCAATATATTCTTTTGGAATATGGCGCTGTGCAAAAATTTGTTCGGGACCTTCCGTTTGAGTTTCAACTTCTTTATCTGGTTCCATAACTTCTTTTAGTAACCTTAAATATACTTCCATACCAACAGAATCAATAAATCCAGACTGTTCTTCACCTAGAATATCTCCGGCACCGCGAATATTTAAATCTCTTAATGCGATTTTTAATCCACTACCTAAGTCTGTAAAATCTTCAATAACACTTAATCGTTTACGTGCTTCATCATTCATATTCTTGTGTGCGTCATACATTAAATATGCATAGGCAATTCGATCACTTCGTCCAACTCGACCTCTTAATTGATAAAGTTGAGCTAATCCTAATTTATCAGCATCATGAATAATGAGTGTATTTGAATTCGGGATATCAACACCTGTTTCAATAATTGTTGTTGCTACTAATACATCAAAATCTCGATTAATAAATGATTCTAATACTTTTTCTAGCTGATCTTTACGCATTTTTCCATGTGCAAAACTTACTCTTGCATAAGGAACTAATTCTTTTATATGCTCAACAACATGTTCAATACCAATAACATTATTGAATAAATAAAATACTTGTCCACCACGAGCTATTTCTTTTTCAATGGCTTCTTTAATAATCGGGTCTTGTCTTTCAATAACATATGTTTGAACAGGGTATCTATTTAAAGGTGGCGTTTCAATCATTGATAAATCTTTTAACCCATACATCGCCATTTGGAGTGTTCTAGGAATTGGTGTTGCAGAAAGTGTCAATGTATCAACATTAACTTTTAATTCTTTAATTTTTTCTTTGTGTTCTACACCAAATCGTTGTTCTTCATCAATAATAAATAAACCTAAATCTTTAAAAACAACATCATCAGATAAGATACGATGTGTACCAATTAATACATCAATATAACCATTTTTTAATCTTTCTAAAATTTGATTTTGGTCTTTCTTTGAGACAAATCGGCTTAATAATTCAACAACTCCGCCGTATTTTTCAAAACGCTCTTTAAATGTTAAATAATGTTGACGAGCTAAAACTGTTGTTGGTACTAAATATGCAACTTGCTTACCATCTAAAATCGCTTTAAATGAAGCTCTTAATGCAATCTCAGTTTTTCCAAATCCAACATCACCTGCGATTAATCTATCCATCGGTATTTCTGATTCCATGTCGCGTTTGACACTTTCGATTGCTTTCAGTTGGTCTTTGGTTTCTTCGTATTTAAAGTCTCCTTCAAATTCTTTTAAAATTTCGTTGTCTTCACTAAACTTATATCCTTTAGCTTCTTTTCGCTGACTATAAAGTTTAAGTAGTCGATCGGATAAATCTTTAATCTTTTTCTTAACTGCTTCTTTTGTTTTTTGCCATTGCTTAGTGCCTAATTTAGATAGTTTAGGTGGAATATCATCAAAATTTCGATATTTTAAAATAAGATCAATCTGATCCGTTGGTACATATAATGCTTCATCATTATCATAAATAATATGTAAATAATCACGTTTTACACCAGATAAATCCATGGTCTTAAGTCCCATATATCGACCAATCCCAAAGTTATAATGAACAACATAATCACCTTCTGTTAATTCTGATGCATCTCTAACTTTAACCGATTGGTTGATGACTGAACGATAGCGAATGCGACTTGTCTTTTTCTCTTTGAATAATATTTCATCTGTTATAATTATAACTTTGTTATTTTCATCAATAAATGAACCCGGAAATTCATCTAAAATAAAATAACATTCATTTGAAATATCTTTCTTATTTAACTCAATAAATTTCTTAATTTTATCTAAATTTTCTTGATTTTTTAATATGAAAAACACTTTAAATGTCTCATAGTTTTTTAGGTAGAAAATTAATGGATCTAATAAATTTTCAAATGATTCAATATCAAGTACCGATAACTCTATCGCTTCTATATTTGGTGTATGATAGAGATCAAATTTAATTTTATCTTTATCATCAAGCGATGATAGTGGTAATCTAAAAGGAATTAATGTAAATGCATTTCCTTTTAATGTCTCTTCTAATATTTTCAAATCAGATATTACATTATTTTCGTTAACAACCATTTTATAATAATCAACGAATATAAGTTCATAATGATTTGTAAAATTTAAAATGGTCGTCTCTTCTTCATTGAAAAATGGAATATAATAACTTAAAGTATCTAATTTATTTCTTTGCTCTAAATTTTCTAAATCTCTTAAATACTTATCGTTCTCTTTTGTTGATAATTCTTTATTACCGAAAAAATCTTTAATTTTTTCTAAAACTTCATCTTTTTGTTTATCTGTGAAAAAGAGTTCATGTAATGGTGCAATTTCAATTTCTTCAACGCTTTCGATACTACGTTGTGTTAAAACATCAAAAGTTTTAATTGTTTCAATTTCATCATCAAAAAAATCTATACGATATGGATTTTTATTATGGTGTGTGAATATATCAACAATTGAACCACGAATAGAATATTCACCTGGACGTTCAACCGTATAATTATATTTATATCCATCATAAATTAATTTTTGAGTTAACTTTTCATAACTATATTGCATACCTTTTTTAAGTGTTAAAACACTATTAATATAGTCTTGTGGTTTAAGTTGTCGTTTTAATAAACCATCTTGGGTTGTTATGACTACATAATTTTCTTTACCCTCTAAAAGTTTTCTTAATGTAAATAAGCGTTCGTTTTTAAATTCAGGTGACCCTAATGCCATAATTGTTGTAAGTATTTGGTCTTGTGGATAAAAAAGAACAAATTCTTCACCAATACAATTTGACAACTTATCATAAAATTTTTGAGCATCATATAAATTAGGTGTTACAACAATAATGTTTTTTTGTTTAAGTAAAAACTTAAGTTCAATAACCCATTGTAAGAAACTTGGAGTAACATGCTTAAAATACCCATTTTTAGTCGTAACAGGCAATGTATTTTGATAAAGTTCAAGTAATTTTGTATTTTTCATATAAATCCTTCCCAATGCATAAAGCCCAGACACTCAAGTCTGGGGGGTATATTAATTATATTTTGACATAATTATATTAAAGTTATCGGTAGAAATCCATTCCTTAATTGCAACATAACATGTATCAAACGACATCATAAGTTGATCAATTTCATTTTTGGTAAAGCGAGATAAAACATAATCTGCTTTATCGTATTTTGGATCAAAATCAATACCTATTCTTAATCGTTTAATGTCATTAGTTTTAAACTGTTCTAATATATGTTTTAATCCTTTTTGACCGCCATGAGTCCCTTGATTTCTAAAACGAATTTTTCCTAATGGTAAGGCAATATCATCAGAAATTACTAAAATATCTTTTGTTTCTATTTTGTAAAAGTTTGATATTGCAACTACTGCTTCACCGGATAAATTCATGTAGGTTAATGGTTTTGCAAGTATAACATCTTCATTCTCAATTTTTGTTTTAACTAAAGCACTTTTTAATTTTTCATTTACTTTAAATTCTGTTTTAGTTTCATATGCAAGTTTATCAATCATCATAAATCCAACGTTATGTCTTGTTTGAACGTATTCTCTACCAGGATTACCTAAACCCACAATTAACTTCATTAGATATCCTCAACAATTCTAGTAAAGATTTGAGAAATTGGTTCATCATTTAAAATATGTAAGATTGCCTCTCCAAGTAATGGTCCAATTGAGAGTTGTTTAATTTTTGGTCGTCTTTTTTCTTCTTTTAAATTAATTGTATCTGTGATAACTAACTCTTTTAATACAGAATCTTGAATACGATCTGTTGCTTGTTTGGTTAAGACACCATGTGTTGCTGCTGCATATACTTCTTTAGCACCCATTTTTAATAATGCATTAGCACCTGCAATTAAAGTACCACCTGTGTCAACGATGTCGTCAATCATAATACATGTTGCATCTTTAACATCCCCGATAATATTCATAACTTCAGCTTCATTTGGTTTAGGTCTTCTTTTATCAATAATTGCAAGTGGTGCATCAAAGTATGTTGCAAATACCCTTGCACGAGAAACCCCACCATGGTCGGGTGATACAACAACGACGTTATCTAATTTTTTCTTTTTAAAGTATGAGGCTAAAAGTGGTGCTCCCGGAAAGTTATCAATAGGTATATCAAAGAAACCTTGAATTTGTGCAGCATGTAAATCAATACATACAACACGATTAACACCTGCAACTTGCAAAAGATTTGCTACAAGTTTAGCTGTGATCGGCTGACGACTCTTAACTTTTCTATCTTGTCTTGAATAGCCATAATATGGCATGATAATTGTAATTGATGCTGCAGATGCACGTTTAAGTGCGTCAGTTAATACTAAAACTTCCATTAAATGATCGTTTGCAGGTTCACTTGTTGGTTGGACAACAAAAACGTGATTGCCACGAACAGACTCTTCTAAATTGACAGTAATTTCTCCATCTGCAAAACGGACTACCTCAACATTAGATAATGGAATTTTTGCAGTTTTTGAAATCGATTCAGCTAATGGGCGATTTGCACTTAATGCGAATAATTTAACTTTTTTTAAATCGGTGACCATAAATTAACGCTCCTCTCATACTTAACTTATTATATCACTCTTAAGTTCATTTTAAAAAGAAAAAAGACGGTAATGTGCCGCCTTTTTATCTGGTGCTATTTAGTCCCCATTAGTTTCTTGTTTTTGAGATTCAACTGCAGCCTCATAGGCTTTAATAATAGCGTCTTCAACTGCTTTTCTCATTTCTTGATGAATAGGGTGAGCGATGTCTCTAAATCCCCCATTTGGCATTTTTTTGCTTGGCATAGCTACGAAAATGCCATTTTCCCCTTCTATGACGCGTATGTCATGAACCACAAATGAATCATCAAATGTAACAGTGACAATACCCCTCAGTCTTGAATCACTCGTTACGAGTCTAACTCTCACGTCTGTAACTTTCACTTTGCCCTCCTAGATGTTAAGAAACTTAACATTATTATACCATATTTTTACATAATACAAACGCTTACACTTAATTTTTGTTTAGTTTTTGATATGGAAATGTATTTTTTATTCAAAAATCCAATTAATATTCATTAAAAATAAAAAAATTCTCTTTAGAAGTAGAGAATTTTTTATTTGATATGTATATTGTTTTTTTGAATTTCTAATGTTAAATCAATTAGATTCTCAACACTTAACGCTTCAGCTCTTGTTTTCTCATCAAAATGTAGTGCACTAATTAGTTTAATAATTTCATCTTTAGATAAGTTTAATCCGTTTTGAAGATTATTAACAAGTGTCTTACGTTTTTGAGTGAAAGCTAGTTTCGAAACCTTTTCATATAATTTATGAAATTCATCATTATATGGTCTTTCAATTTTTGTTAATCTAACAACCATAGAATCAACTTTAGGAACTGGACTAAACATCTCTTTCTTAACATTTAGTACTTTAGTTACATGTGTATAGTATTGTAAGATTGCAGAAAAAGCGTTGTAACTTTTTAAGTTTTTAGCACTGATCATGCGTTCTCCAACTTCTTTTTGAACCATGATTGTTGCTGACTTTATTTGATTCATCTCTAAAAACTTAAAGATAATCGGTGTTGTAATATAGTATGGTAAATTACCCACTAAATGGACTTCTTCGTTGTTAAAGTAATTGTTGATATCAATTTCTTTAACATCCATAAAATCTATATAGATAATTTTAGCTTTTTCATTTTCAAATTGAGTTAAGTGTTCTTTTAAACTTAAGTCAATCTCAAATGCTAAATATTTTTTTGAATCCTTAACTAAGAATTGAGTCAATGCACCTAATCCTGGTCCTATTTCTAAGACATTTTTATTATTAATTTCTGCACTTGTAACAATTTTTTTAATTAAATTTATATCTTTAATAAAATTTTGTCCGTATTTTTTCTTAGCTTGATGCATCGATAACCCTCTTAATATCAGATTTTGTGAGATTTAACCAGTTTAAACGTTTTAATAATGTCTTCGAATTAACGTGTCCTAAATGATAATGTGATGCAACTTTATAGCGTAAATCTTTAGATTCTTCAAATCCTGTCAATTTTAAATCATATAAATCGTGCATAGATAACATTTGGACGTTTGATTCTTTAACTTCGTATTTAATTATTTGTTTTAAATATTCAATCGGAACATGTTCTAATCCTATTTTTCGATTATTTTTAGAACGAGAAAACTCTTTGTCTAAAAAAATATGTTTTGGTTCTTTTAATACACTACTCAATTTATCTCGGATTCTTTTACCTTGATGATCAGGATCTAAAATTAAAATGATTTCGAATTCCCCTTGATGTTCAATTAAAAATTTTAAAACATCATCTTTAATTTGCGATCCACCAACTGAAATTGTTTTAATTTCAGGATATACGTGTTTTAAAAGTGCTTCATCATGACTACCTTCAACAACATATAATTTATCTTTCATATGGTCGGTAGAAAATTTTAGGATCAATTTTCATTGAAGATTTAACAAGTGAATGAACAATGGATGAATGTTGTGTTAATGATATAACTTCATTTTTTTCATTAAGTATATATATTTGATCACCTAGGTTAGATCTAGATTCTTGATATGCACCTTGTTGTACTGAAGTCTTTAAAGTGAAATACTTAATTTCTTCTTCGGTTAAATCATTATATATTTTTTGAATTGCTTCTTCGTTTTCTTTATTATCATCCATGTGTTTCCACATTCTTCGATTAAGGAAGTCATGTGCTAATGTTTTTAGTATTGTATCTTTTTCATGTTTGAATGATGCAATCATACCATTGATATAAAAATCATCAATTTCTAAATATGCATCTAAATCATTTGGATTATCTAAAATGGCTTTAAGATAAGAAACATCTTGAATAAATTGATAACCACCATGAATTAAATCTTTTACCCTTAAATAAATCTTTTCTAATATTACTTCATAGGCCCTAGCTTTTGGATGGTAATATACTTGCCAGTACATATGATATCTTGCAACTAAATAATTTTCTATCGCGTGAATACCACTTGCTTTAAAAACTAAACGATTATTTTTAACTGTAACTACACGCATTAATCGATCTAAATCAATATGTCCATATGCAGCACCTGTAAAATATGCATCGCGCTCTAAATAATCAAGTCTATCAATATCTAACTGACTAGAGATAAGTTGTTCAATTAAAGGGTATTTGCCTTTTTTTAGAATAATTGATGCACAATCATATTTAAAATCTTTATCAATTTTATCTAATACTTTTGTAATTTCTGGGTGTTCTTGAATAATTCTTGCTCCAATTTTTTCGTGATTTACTTTAAATACATATTCAAATGCATGTGAATAAGCACCATGTCCGATATCATGTAATAATGCTGCTGCTAAAAATAATTGTTGCTCACGTTCATTGAGTGCTTCGTTGATTTCTTCAATTTTCAAAAAACGATATGCCAATTCATATACACCTAAAGCATGTGTAAAACGTGAATGTTCAGCGGCATGAAACACCATATGAACACCAGATAATTGACGTATTCTTCTTAATCTTTGAAAGACAGAACTATCAATTAATTCTGTGATAAAGTCATAATCAATATGTATATATCCATATAATGGATCTCGAAAAACTTGTTGTCGTTTTTTCTTCATTTTCTCACCCTTTTTTTAAAATAAGTGGCATAGCCACTCATTTTTTATTCAACAATAATATATTTTTTAACTAATTCAACAGTATCCCCGTTTTTTAATAAGAATGCTGCTCCGTCATCAGTATCTAAGTGACAGTCTAATCTAAAGTTTTCGTGAACTCTACATAAAATATTGTCTAAAATACCTGGTTTTTCACCACTAATTTTAATAGATACGATGTCTTTATCTTTAACACCAAATTCTTTGGCTTCTTCTAATGAGAAGTGAATATGGCGGTCAGCAATAATTACACCTTCGTTCAATTCAACTTCACCTTTAGGTCCTATAAGTTTGCAAGCGCCGCTTCCTTTAATATCACCACTTGAACGAACTGGTGCTTCAAATTTATAACGAATTGCATCAGATTTTGATATTTCAACTTGACTTTGAGGGCGAACTGGTCCTAAAATACGCACTCCTTCAAGTGCTAAACCTTGTGGAGATACAACTGTAACTTTTTCTTCTGCAGCGTATTGTCCTGGTTGGCTTAAGTCTTTGAATTTTGTTAATTCATAACCTTTACCAAATAAAATTTCTAAATGTTCTTTGGTTAAGTGAACATGACGTCCAGATATACCAACTGGTATCTTTCTCATAATTAAACTTCCCTTCTAATTTTCATTACAATTATATCACTATTTATATAAAACTATCAATTTCACATTTTTGTTATAATATATAGTAAAGGAGTGATATCACATGGAAACAATTTTTACAAAAATTATTAAACGCGAAATACCTGCACATATTGTTTATGAAGATGATCTGGTGATAGCATTTTTAGATATTACACAAACAACTTTAGGTCATACATTAGTTGTTACAAAAGAGCCTTATAAAAATATTTTCGAGGTTCCTGAAGATACGTTAAAACATTTAATTGTTGTTGTTAAAAATTTATCAGTAGCTATTTCAAATGCTTTTAATGCTTCTGGTGTTAATCTGTTAAACAACAATGGTGCAATGGCAGGCCAAACTGTATTTCACTATCACGTCCACATTATCCCACGATTTAAAAATGATGATATAAAAGTTGAATTACCTAACCAAATGTCTACACTAACCCAAGAAGACTACAAAAAAAGAGCAGCAATGATTATTGCGGCTCTATCGTAAATAGTACACCATTATGATGATTTTGAGCTGTAACTCTTAATCCAAAATGATCTAATGTTTCTTTAACAATGGCTAATCCTAACCCAAATTGTCCTTTTGAACCTTTTTCATAAGGTTTAAATAATGAATGTAATATTTCAGTTTCAATGTGCTCACCGTCATTAAAGATGGTGAGTTTTTTATTTTTTAATTGAATAACAATTTTAGTTTCTACATAACGTATCGCATTATCAATAATGTTTGAAACAACAATATAAAAGTTTTCTCTAACCATTAAATGTTTCCAATCACTTTCAACATCAACAATGATTTGAGCATGTGTTAAGTATTTATAATGATCAACAACTTGTTGAATCACTTCTTTCATGGATACTTCTTCTAAATTTTCATCTAACTTCATATATCCAACTTTTGAGTATTCAATAATTTGCTTGACTTTATTATTTAAAATATCAGCTTGTTTAATAATTAAATTTGCAGCTTCTTTATCTTCAATACCGTCTAAAATTGCTTCAGCATATGATTTAATAACTGCAATTGGTGTTTTTAAATCATGCCCAAGATTTTGGATCATATCTTTTTTTGTTTCTTCATTTTTCTTAATTTCTTGGCGCATTTTATCAATCGCTAATGATAACTCATTAATCTCTTGGGCGCCTGCAACCTTAATTTCATTTTTATAGTCGTCCTTAACCATGGCATCAATTGCATTTTTAAGGTCTTTAAGTTTTGTTACAGTATTTGTACTCCATAACCAAATAATTACGTTTCCTAAAACTAATATATTCAAGAATGCTAATGTTGTATAAAACGGTATATCCCCTGTCATGTCTTTAATATATTTATCTGTATCACTTAAAACGATAATAGCATATTTGACATTACCATCAATTCGAATAACCTCACCCATGAAACTAATATTATTATATTTTTGATATTTAATGGGTAATGTCTTTCCTTCAAAATCTTGATAAAAATATTCATCCATAACAAGATCATATACATCTAAAATGTTTTTTTGTCCAACGTTTGTATTTTTATATGTATCGATATATCCGAGTGTATTTAAAATAATGTAGTCATTATAAACCGCTTCATATTCAAAGTCAAAATAACTAGGATTTTCTTCATATCTATTTTTAACTTTATTGTAAAAGTTTTCAAGATAGACAATATTTTGATTTTCATAGCCTTTTGTGAAACTTAAGTTAAGTACAAAAAGGAATACTATACATCCTAGTATTGTAACAAAGCTAAAGATCATATTGACTTGTGAAGCAAGTTTAAAATTATTCATAGTAATCGATAGCCAAACCCATAAATAGTTTCAATTCTCAATAGAGGCATTTTAGCTCTTAATCTTCTTAATAAATCATCAACAACTCGATCAGAACCAACATAGTTTTCACCCCATATTGCATTTAGCAATATTTTGCGTTCAATTGGCTGTTGCTTATTTTTTAAGAATACTAACAACATTTCAAATTCTTTATTGGTTAATTCAATAATTTGATCATTGTGACGAATTTCTCTTGAATCAAGTGAAATTTGATATTCACTATAATTTACTAATCCAGGTCGCTGAGTTTTACGTTTTAAAACAGCTTTAACTCTTAATATTAATTCTCTTGGGGAATATGGTTTTGCAAGATAATCATCACTACCTAATTCGAGCCCTTTAATTTTATCTAACGCTTGGTCACGAGCACTTGTAAAGATAACTGCTGCATCTGGGTTTTTTTCATGGATTGCATTTATTAAATCAAATCCATCAACTTTGCCTGTTAACATGATGTCTAATATCCATAAATCGACATTATCACCAACGTGTTGCATCGCAGTTTCTCCATCATAAAAGACAGTGACATCGTAATTTTCACGAACTAAGTATTTTCTAATAATTTCGGATAAATCTTTCTCATCTTCTACGTAATAAATTTTCATAAAAAAAGTCCCCCCTTAATAGTTCTTTTCTATTAACATAATTTTATCACATAATTGTGTGTATATAAATGAAAAGCCCTAAATTTAAAGTAATTTAGGGCCCTTCATAGAGAGAGAAAAACGAAGTACTTTTAGTATATAGTTAATATTTCGCTTTCTCAAATATTGTCGTAAACTATGTAATATTTTGAAAAATTATGGTTTATTTAATAATATCTACACCCATATATCGACGTAAAACTTCAGGAATTGTAACAGTTCCATCTTCATTTTGATAATTTTCTAATACTGCAATTAAGGTTCTTCCAACAGCTAATCCTGAACCATTTAATGTGTGTACATATTCTGGTTTACTGTTTTTATCTCTTCTAAAACGAATATTTGCACGTCTTGCTTGATAATCTCCCGCATTAGAGATAGATCCAATTTCACGATACATATTTTGTCCAGGTAACCAAACTTCAATATCATATGTTTTTCTCATTGAGAATCCTAAATCCCCTGTTGATAATAAAACAACGCGATAAGGAATGTTAAGTTTTTGAAGTACAGATTCTGAATCTTTTAACATCTTTTCTAATTCATCATCACTATCTTCTGGTTTTGTAAACTTAATTAATTCAACCTTATTGAATTGATGCTGACGTAATATTCCTTTTGTATCTCTACCTGCACTACCTGCTTCTGATCTAAATGCTGTTGTATAAGATACATACTTTTTAGTTAACATTTCAACAGGCATGATTTCATCACGATAAAGGTTAATCGTAGGAACTTCAGCTGTTGGGTTTAAATACCAAGGAAAACCTTCTAATTTAAAGCTATCTTCTTTAAATTTAGGAAATTGACCTGTACCATACATTGAATCTTCATTCACAATATAAGGAGGTATTAATTCTTCATATCCGTGTTCTGATGTATGTAAATCAATCATGAAGTTAATTAAAGCTCGTTCTAATCTGGCACCTAATCCTTTATCAACAACAAATCGAGATCCAGTTATTTTAGCTGCTCTTGTAAAATCTAAAATACCTAATTTTTCACCTAATTCAACATGATCTTTAATAGGAAAATTAAACTCTCTAATTGTTCCCCATTTACGAATTTCTTTATTTTCTTGATCATCTTTACCTAATGGAACAACTAAATCAGGAAGGTTTGGAGTGCGAAGTAAAATATCTTTCATTTGTTTTTCTAAGGCATTAACCTTTTCATCTAATGTTTGAATTTCATCTTTAAAATCTGCCTTAATGTGACTTGCATCTTTACCTTCACGTTTAAGCTGACCAATAAGTTTAGCTGCTTCATTACGTTTGTTTTTTAAATCTTCACTTTTTTTGATGATTTCTTTTCTTTCTTCACTTAAATTATTAAGTTCACGTAAATAAGAATAATCACCATTACGTGTATTCAGTCTTTTTATGACTTCATCCATATTATCTAAAACATATTTTAAATCTAACATATGAATTCTCTCCTTTACATCTTTATTATAGTTTATAAATAAAAAAGTCCCTAAGATTAAAAATCTTAAGGACGAATCAAATCGTGGTGCCACCTTAATTCCTATGTTTCCATAGCTCATTACATTGATAACGGAATGACCCGGATGTGATTAGCATCACTAAAGAGTGGATTCATTAAGTGTAGATATCTATATTTCACCTAACTATAGATTCTCTTTTTTATCTAACAACTTAATTACTAGTCTCTTTTTATAGCGTTTGTTATATTATACTATTTTTTATTCACTACGTAAAGCAATAACAGGATCTTTTGATGCTGCAATTCTTGATGGAATTAATCCTGCAACAAATGTTAAAACAACCGAGATTGCAATTAAAAGAATTGCGTGTCCATAGAATAATTGAGCTGTATTTGAAGTTCCGGTTGCAGCATCTAAGAAAATATTAATAATTGGAACTAAACTATAGGTGATTGTAACACCTAATATACCAGCGATAAATCCTATAAGGATTGCTTCTGCATTAAATACTCTAGAAATATCTTTCTTTCTTGCACCAATTGATCTTAAGATACCAATTTCTCTAGTTCTTTCTAGGACGGATGTATATGTAATAATACCAATCATTACACTTGATACAACTAATGAAATTGAGCTAAATGCGATTAATACTGCAGATATCGCATTCATAACATCTTTAATAACAGACACCGCAGAAGCAACAGTATCGGTATATCCAATTTGCTCATCTGGATTTAATTCATTATATTTATCTAATACTTTAATAACTTGTTCTTTCCCGTCAAAACCATTTGGATAAATAAGAATACTTGATGGCGTTTCAATACCACCTAACTCATCTAATAAGTCTTCTTTAGTATATTTTGTTAGTGGATTAACTAAGCTAAATGAAACTCCCTCAATTACTGATTGAAATTGATCATCGCTATTTCTTTGTGCAATAACAACTTGAGAATCTTTATTTAATTCCATAATTCTATCTCTTACTTTGTTGTTAAATGCAATGTGTTGGGAAGTTGAAATTAATTGTGTATTTGAACGAACAATACCAACAATTTTGATTGTGATAACATTTGGATTATTATTTGAATTATAAATTTCAATTAATTCTTCATCTGATTTAACTCTAAATTTAGTGTTATTTTCATCTGGATTTGCATAGAAAACGTCATTACTTAAAATTTTGATTTCTTTTCCAACAATATCAGAATATGGTATTACGCCACTTTCTGTTTCATCTTCACCTAATAAACCTAAAAATCTTAAAATATCGTTTGGAACTCTGTTTTGATTATCCACAAATAAAATAGCTTCATATTCGTTTTCTGTATAATATCTTCCTGATACAACATCAAAAAATTCTTCTAAGAAACCTAATGTGAATGTGCTTTGTCTAACAATTCTTGAACTTGATTTGTTATCGCGAATAAGTTTTCCGTTGTTTACATACATTGTATTTGGCTTAATACCGTAATTATAAACAATTGTTGCATAGTTATTTTCTTCTAGTTGTGAATTTTTTAAATACTCAATGTATTCTTGACTTAATTTATTTTCTTTAATTAAAGTAACTTCTAATGGTTCATACCCACCAATACCACCTTCGATAGGTTCTTGATTTATTGCACCTGGTTGTGTTGCCTCCATTAAAGCGTTTATATCTAAGAAACTACGATTAATTTGGATTGGAAGTCCTGCAAATGTACCGCGCTCCATATTATCAAGATATTGGGTGAAACCATATTGTAAAGACATTACAAGCGCAACTCCAATAATACCAATCGAACCCGCTAATGCTGTGATTAATGTTCTAACCTTTTTAGTTAGAAGGTTTTTAAATGATAAGCGTAGTGCTGTAAAAAAACTCATTGATGTTTTTTGGGTTTCTTCCTTAACATCTTTTTCTTTTGGATTAAATGGGTTTGTATCACTTAAAAGTTCTCCATCTTTAATTGAAACAATACGATTAGCGTATTCTTTTGCAAGTGTCTCATTGTGCGTAACCATGATAATTAATTTATCTTTTGATATTTCAGTAAGTAAATTCATAATATCAACACTTGTTTCACTATCTAATGCACCTGTTGGCTCATCAGCTAAGATAATGGTTGGATCGTTGACTAATGCTCTCGCGATAGAAACCCTTTGTTGTTGTCCACCTGATAATTGATTAGGTCTTTTATACATATGATCTTTTAATCCAACACGTTCTAATACCTTTTTCGCTTTTTCAATACGTTCTTCTCTTGATACACCTGATAAGGTTAATGCTAATTCAACGTTTGATAAAACGTCTAAATGTGGTATTAAATTATAGTTTTGGAAAACAAAACCTACACGATGATTACGATATGCATCCCAGTCTTTATCTTTATATTTTTTAGTTGAAACATTATCTATAATAATATCCCCACTATCATAGCGATCAAGTCCGCCAATGATATTCAAAAGTGTTGTTTTACCACTTCCTGATTGACCTAAAATAGCAACAAACTCATGCTCTCTAAATGCTAAATTAATACCTTTTAATGCAGGAAATTCTATTTCTCCAATTTTATATATTTTCTTTACGTTTCTAATCTCTAGCATAGTCTCATAATCCTTTCCATTGATTTATTAGTTGTTTAAAAATTTTATTTCGATTTGCATCATCAGTTAATGGCCCGTTGTTGAATCCTGATAATTTTAACATAAAATGATGTGCATAAATACTTATTAAGATTGTACTGCTTGTTTTAAAATCCATTTGATTTATTTCGCCTATTTGGGCTTTTTTAGATAATAAGTTGGGTAACCATTTTTCTTTATTTTTTATCATATGTATAAATTCAGTTTTGACATTTTGATCAACATCATCCATTTTAAGCATAATAAGTTTGATTTCTTCAAAATGATTATTAAATATATCATCAATTGATTGATATATTGCTTCTAAAGCATCCAAAATCGGAAGTGATTCAATATATGATTTATTTTGGTTCAATTGACTTTCAATATTAATTAAAGCTTCTTCACCAATAACTTTAATCAATTCTTCTTTTCCGCCTGGAAAATAATGATATAAAATATTTCCTGAAACATTACTACTTTTATGAATTTCTCTTACCGATGCACCATGAAATCCACACTTAGAAAAATGTTTTAATGCCGCTTGAATGATACTTTTTCTTGTTTTTTCTTTTTGTTGTTCTCGTCTGTTTTTTAGTCTAAGTTCATTCATTATATCACCTCATTGAACGAACGTTCAATCAACATATTAGCATAGATTTATGAAATTAAAACATCTTCGATAAAATATGTTAAAAATACATATAAAAAAATCTCTAAACTTTTTATCGTTTAGAGCTTTTTTTTATATATCTAAGTCAAGTTTTGTTTGTGAAACCTCTTCGGTTTCTTCTTCATTATCTTCAGGTGTTAATTCAACTACTTCAATAACTTTTTTTTCGTTATTTAGATTAAGTTCTTCTTGTTGGAAGTGATCATTAGTTTCTATTCCTTCAGTTTCTTCTTCTTGATGAGGAACTACAGCAACTGTTGAAACTTTTTGATCATTCTTAAGTGTTATAATTCTTACACCTTGAGTTGCACGTTTTGTTTCAGAAATTTGACTTATTGGAATTCTAATTGTAATACCTTTATCTGTAACAACAATTAAATCTTCCTCACTTGTAACAACTTTAAGTGTTCTTAAATTACCATTCTTTTGAGTGACATTTAAAGTCTTAACGCCTTTACCGCCACGGATTTGACGACGATACTCGCTCACTGCAGTACGTTTACCGTAGCCATTTTCTGTAATAACTAAAATTTGTTCATCTTCAGATTCTACAACAGCAACGCCAACGATGACTTCATCGTCTTCTAACCACATACCACGAACACCAGTTGCTGTACGTCCGATTTCGCGAGCATCTGTCTCGTTAAAACGAATTGCTTTACCATTTGATGCGCCTAATATAATATCTTTATTTCCGTCAGTTGACTTAACAGTTAATAATTCATCGCCTTCTTTTAAGTTAAGGGCAATAATACCGTTTGTACGAATATTTTTATATTCAATAATTGGTGTACGTTTTACAATACCTTTCTTAGTAACAAAGAATAAGAATTGATTCTCATCATCAAAGTCTTTAACTGTTGTGAAGGATGCTAATTTTTCTCCTTCTTGGAAGTTTAAGTAGTTTACAATAGGAACACCTTTAGATTGACGTGATCCAGAAGGTAATTGATACCCTTTAATCTTAAATACTCTTCCTAAATTTGTAAAGAATAAGTGGAAGTCGTGTGTTGAAGTCATAGCGATGTGTTCAACATAATCATCTTCATGAAGTTTCACACCACTCATACCAACGCCACCGCGATTTTGAAGTTTATATTCAGCAACGTTCATGCGTTTGATATATCCATTATTTGTTACAGTAACAACAATGTCTTCAACTGGAATTAATTCTTCATTATCAATATTTAAACCAGAATCATAATTGATTTCAGACATTCTAGGCTCACTGAATTTATCTTTAACTTCTTGAAGTTCTTGTCTTAATACATCTTTTTTCTTATCTTCTGATGCTAATATTTCTTTATATTCAGCAATCTTTTGACTTAAGTTTATAGATTCTTCATTAATCTTATCTATTTCAAGAGAAGTTAATCTTTGAAGTTGCATTGTAAGAATCGCTTTTGCTTGAATTTCAGTAAAATCATATGCTTCCATTAAGTTGTTTTTAGCAATTTCTGGATTTTTAGCATCTTTAATAATTTGAATGACGTTATCTACATCAGATAATGCCTTAATTAAAGCTTCTATAATGTGCATACGAGCTAATGCTTTATCTAATTCAAATTGTGTACGACGTGTAATGACTTGAATTTGGTGTTCTACATAATACTTGATTAACTCTTTAAGTGATAGTAATTTAGGTTCACCATTTACAAGTGCAATCATGTTAATACCAAATGATGTTTGAAGTTGTGTATGTTTATATAAATTATTTAATGTTACATCTGGATTAACATCTTTTTTAAGTTCAATAACAATTCTCATACCCTTACGGCTAGATTCATCACGAAGATCACTAATACCTTCAATGACTTTATCTTTAACAACTTGAGCGATACGTTCAATTAAAGTTGTTTTATTAACGCTATAAGGAATTTCAGTAATAATAATTTCTGCTTTATTTTTATTCATCACAATTTCGTGTTTTGCACGAATTGCAATAATACCTTTCCCGGTTTCATAACCGTCTCTTAATCCGTTTATACCAAGGATTTCACCACCAGTTGGAAAGTCTGGTCCTTTGATATATTTCATTAAGTCTAAGACAGTAATATCCTCATTATCCATATATGCAAATATACCGTCAATGACTTCACCTAAGTTATGTGCTGGAATGTTGGTTGCCATACCAACAGCAATCCCAGTAGATCCGTTTACTAAAAGATTAGGGAATCTTGCAGGTAATACTTGTGGTTCTCTTTCAGAACCATCATAGTTATCTGCAAAATTAACTGTATCTTTATCTAAATCTCGTGTCATTTCACCAGCAATTTTTGATAAACGCGCTTCAGTATAACGCATGGCTGCTGCTGGGTCACCATCAACAGATCCAAAGTTACCGTGTCCATCAATTAATGGTGCACGATAACTAAAAGGTTGCGCCATACGAACCATTGCATCATAAATTGATGAGTCACCATGTGGATGATATTTCCCCATAACATCCCCAACGATTCTCGCTGATTTTTTGAATGCTGATCCATAATACATATTATTTTCATGCATTGAGTATAAAATACGACGTTGAACAGGTTTTAAACCGTCACGAACATCTGGTAAGGCACGAGATACGATAACGCTCATTGCATAATTTAAGAAAGAGGTTTTCATCTCGGATGTAATTTTTATTTCTTTAATTTTGTCAAATTTTTTCTCTTCCATGATGTCCTCCATTAAGCATCAATATCTGTGACATATTGAGCGTTCTTTTGAATGAATTCTTTTCTTGGTTCAACTTCTTCACCCATTAACATTGTGAAGATTTGATCCGCTTCAATAGCATCATCTAATTGAATTTGTAAAAGTGTTCTTGTTTCAGGATTCATTGTTGTATCCCAAAGTTGTTCATAGTTCATTTCCCCTAGCCCTTTATATCTTTGAAGCGTAGGTTTAGTTTCTAATTTAGATGTAATTTCATTTAATTCTTCATCTGAGTATGCATATTTAACGTTTCTGCCATATGAAACTTTATATAAAGGTGGTTGAGCTGCATAAATATGTCCATTTTCAATAAGTGGTCTCATATGTCTAAAGAAGAATGTTAATAATAATGTACGAATATGTGCACCATCAACGTCAGCATCGGTCATAATAACGATCTTATGATATCTAAGTTTTGATATATCAAATTCTTCTGAAATACCTGTCCCAATAGCTTGAATGATATTAATAATTTCTTTGTTTTTTAACATAGTATCAATTCTTGCTTTTTCGACGTTTAGAACTTTACCTCTTAATGGGAGAATAGCTTGGAATTCTGAATCTCTACCTTGTTTAGCAGAACCACCTGCTGAATCACCCTCAACAATAAATAATTCAGATTTTTCAGGATCTTTAGAACGACAATCTGCTAGTTTAGATGCAAAATCTAATTGATCAAGTGGACTCTTACGACGTGCCAATTCTTTTGCTTTTCTAGATGCTACACGCGCACGTGTTGCTTCAATTACTTTTTCAACGATTGATTTGGCTTGTTGAGGATTTTCAAGTAAAAATCTTTCAAGTGCTTCTTGAGTAACTTGAGATGTAATCGCACGAACTTCAGGATTACCAAGTTTTGTTTTGGTTTGTCCTTCAAATTGAGGTTCTGGGTGTTTAACTGAAATGATTGCTGTTAATCCTTCACGAGTATCTTCACCAATGATTGCATCATCTTTTTTAGCCTTCATATCATCAGCATATCTTGATATAACGCGCGTTAAAGCCATTTTATAGCCATCTTCATGCATACCACCTTCAGTGGTTGAGATGTTGTTTGTGAATGAGTGAATATTCGGTGTATATGTATCTACATATTGCATCGCGACTTCAACAGTAACACCATCTTGTTCTTTTTCAAAATAAATAATATCTGGATGTATTGTCTTTTTATTTTGATTTAAAAACTTAACATATTCAATAATTCCACCATCATATTTAAATGTTTCTTGATATATATGATTTTCATCACGTGAATCAGATAATGAAATTGTAATTCCACGATTTAAAAACGCTAATTGTTGAATTCTAGTTCTTAATGTTTCAATATCATAAACGGTTGTTTCTGTAAAAATTAATGGGTCTGCTTTGAATGTTGTAATTGTTCCTGTACGATTTGTTTCGCCAAGTTCTTTTAAATCATAGGCAGGGATTCCACGTTCATATTTTTGTTCATAGATTTTACCGTCTTTATGTATTTCAACAACATACCAAACAGAAAGACCGTTTACAACAGATGCACCAACACCGTGTAGACCTCCTGATACTTTATATGAACCTTTATCGAATTTACCACCAGCATGAAGTGTTGTTAAAATAGTTTCAACAGCTGGGCGTCCTGTTTTAGGGTGAATATCAACAGGGATACCACGTCCATTATCACTTACGCGTATAACGTTATCCTTTAATACCTCTATTTCGATGTGATCTGCATAACCAGCTAATGCTTCGTCAATAGAGTTATCAACAATTTCCCAAACTAAATGGTGTAATCCTCTTTCCCCTGTTGATCCGATATACATTCCTGGTCTTTTACGAACAGCTTCTAATCCTTCAAGAATTTGAATATTATCCGCTGTATAATGATTGTTTTGATGATTATCCATGGATCTACTTCTCCTTTGTTAATACGATTTTTTGTGCTTCTATGCCATTAATTTCTGTAGCACTTGTTATAAACACTTGATGTGTTTTTGGCATGGTTGTTAAAAATAATTGTTGTCGTTCAATATCTAACTCAGATAAGACATCATCTAAGAGTAGGATGGCATCTTCTATACCATTTTCTTTTAAATACGCTAAAACGGCTAGTTTTAATTCAATAACGATTAATCGTATCGTTCCCTGCGATGCATATTCTTTTGCTAAATGTCCGTTATATTCAATTTTTATATCATCTTTATGAATACCGTAAAGTGTTTGTTGGTATTGAATTTCTTGTTTTTGTTTTGTTTTAAGTATTTCTAACCATTCTTCTTTTGATACATCCGGATCATAAGTTAATTTGATGTGAAAATCTTTATATTTTTGATTTATCTTGTCAAATTTTTTATTTAAGTTTTCGATGAATTTAATGCGCTCATCATAAATTCTTAATCCTACTTCATATAACTGTTCAGAAAGAATGTTTAAGAATGTATAATCACTATCTAATGTAAGTTTTTTTAATAACGCATTTCGTTGTTTCAAAATTTTCTTATAAATGTTCAAATCGTTAAGATAGGTTTTAGAAACTTGCATTAATTGGAAATCCATAAAATATCGTCTTTCGGAAGGTCCGCCTTTAATGAGTGATAAGTCTTCAGGAGAAAACATCACTACATGAAATGAACCAATATATTCACTTAATTTTCGAATTTCTTTTTTATTAATGAAAGTTCTTTTACCTTTATCTGATAAAATAACTTCATTTAAACTATTTTTAAGTTTAAGTTTTACCCTTAAGTATTGTTTACCGTGTTGAATCATTTCGCTTTCTTTGTTTGTTCGATGTGACTTTGTTGTGGATGCAAAATAAATAGATTCAAGCAAACTTGTTTTACCAATACCGTTAGGACCTTCAATAATGATTAACGGTTCTTGAATCTCTACTTTGTAATGACCAAGATTTCGAAAATTTTTAACTTCCAAAGTTTGAATCATATCATCTTATATCGATTACCTTCAATTGTAACGATATCTCCCTTGTAAATTTTCTTTCGACGTTCTTGTATAAAATGACCATTGATACTAACGTTTTTATCTAATAAAAAAAACTTAGCTTCTCCGCCAGATAAGCTGTAACCTAAAACTTTTAATAGTTGTGTAATTGTAATATATTCACCACGAATTTCAAACTCATTCATAAGACCATTTTTCCTCTACATTTTATATTATAACATAATATAAAGAAAAAATGGCATAAAATCACCTATCTTTTTCATTAAAACGATATAAATATAGATTTAAATGAAAAATAGGTTTTTAATGCCAAATTTTACGTTTAAAGAGTTGTTAAAGTTTTTCAAATAGTCATTTATATTCAAGTAATAATTTTTTATACACTTTAATAACAATGTTAGTTATAATATTTTATTCTGTTATATGTAATAAAAAAACCGCATTATATGCGGTTTGTTTTTAATCAATTCTTACTGGTAATATGAGATGTAATAAATCTTCATCTAAATTGCCTTTTATTACAAAAGGTTTAATTTCTCCTGCAAAGTTTAATGTGATTTCAGAAGAATTAAATGCTTTTAATGCTTCATTTAAGTATTTAGATGAAAATGCAATTGAAATTAATCCGCCAACTGGATCTGCTGTTGGAATAACTTCTTCTTTTGCATCCCCAACTTCAGTATTTGTTGAAGAAATTTCTACAACTTGATCTGGTCTTAATGTGAGTTTAATAATGTTATAATTTGATTCTCTATCTCTTGGAGAAAGTAATGATACACGATCAACTGCAGCTAATAACTCATCTTTATTAAATGTTAATACCGTTTGAAAATCAACAGGAACAATTTTTTGAGTATCTGGATAGGTTCCTTCTAATAATCTTGTTTGGAACCAAATTTTGTTCATTTTAAAGAGCACTTTATTTGGGTTGATATAAACTTCCACATCTTCATGCGTATGGTCTAAAATCTTTGATAATTCATCTAATGATTTATTTGGAATAACAATATTAAATGATTTTGAATGCGTACGAATCTTTAAATTTTTTTGTGAAAGACGATATGAATCAGTCGCTACTGCAAATAAATGGTTATTTTCATATTTAAAATTAACTCCCGTTAAAATTGGGCGTTTTTCGTTGTCTGCAGTCGCGAAGTTAGTCTCTCTTATGATTTGTTTAATAATGTCCGCAGAAAGGATTACAGGGTCGTTTAAATCAAGGAAATCAACCTCTGGATAATCATCGACGTCCATTAATTTAAGTTTAAACTCACTTCGATCAGCTCTAATAACCAATAAACGTTCTTCTTGAAGTGCAACTTCAATTTGTTGAGCAGCTACTTTACGAATAATTTCTATAAAATAGCGACCCGGTAAAGCAACCTTACCAGTTTTATTTACTCTTAAAGATTCGTCATCAATTAATACTTGAATTGCAATATCAGAGTTAGAAGCTGTTAATTGAATATAATCTGAAAAAACTTCAAATTTGATTGCATGTAATATAGGTAAAGGTGTTTTAACAGGCAAACCTTTTTGTACATGAATTAAATGATTTAATAAGACATCACGATCAATTGTAAAATTCATATTTAGCCCCTTTTTATTTATTATATTTTTAAACTTGTTATTATTAAGCGATGTGGATAAGTGGATAAGTCCGAAAAATCGCTTTATTACTATATTATTTTACCACATTTTATGATTTTTATAAACATGGTTGTTTTTATAAAATTTATTTAACATTTATTGAATCCAATTTTTTCAAAATTGAATCAACAGCAAATTTTAAATTTTTATCATGTTTTAAATCTTTTTCAATTTTTTCACAAGCGAATAAAACAGTTGAATGATCACGATCACTAAATAGCGAACCAATTGTCTTATAAGCTAGGTTATATTTGGATTTAATAAGATACATAGCGATGTGTCTAGGTAGTGAAAATTTAGCATGTCTTTTCTTACCAATTAAATCTTCTAAGGTGATATTAAAGTAGTCTGCGACAACACTTTGAATCTTATCGTAGTTATTTTCATTAAGTAAATTTGAATTACGTCTAGTTTTTAATATTGAACCTAACGCTTCTTCGACAATATTCATATCAATTTTTAGGTTAAATGTTTGTGCATAACTAATAAGTCTAATTAATGCACCTTCCATTTCACGAATATTTGCTGCAAATTGAGTAGCTATAAAAGTTAATATATCTTCACCAATTTCGATAGACTCATCAAAATGTGTTAATTTTCGTTTTAAAATTGTAATTCTATGTTCTAAATCAGGCACTTGAATATCAACAGATAATCCAGCTTCAAAACGAGTTGTTAGACGAGGCATAATATTTGTTAATTGACTTGCTGGTTTATCAGAGGTAATGACAATTTGCTTATTATTTAAATATAAGTAATCAAATAGTTTGAAAAATTCCATTTGTGTTTTAGATGCATTAGCCATAATTTGAATATCGTCAACTAATAAAACATCAATATCACGATACTTAGTATTAAATTCATCATTTTTATTATTTTTTGATAGAAGTGAAACAAAATCTTCAATAAAATTATCCGCTTTTACATATAAAACGCGTTTTGAAACATCATGGTCAAGAATGTAGTTTCCGATAGCTTGCATAAGGTGTGTTTTACCTAATCCAACATCTCCAAAAATATAAAATGGGTTAGCAACTACACCTGGTTGATCGGCAACTTTCATAGCCATTCTAAATGCGAACATATTTGATTTACCAACAACAAAAGAATCGAAAGTAAATCCCGCATTTAAATTGCCTTGTCGGTAGTCAATAGAAATCTTTCTATCGGTATGAACTTCTTCATGTTTAATCTCATCTTGACATATGAACTTAAAGCGTACAGGAGTCTGTGAATATTTAGCTGCAAGTTCATTTATTTTACCGATGTAAAGTTTATTGATTCTATTTTTGATAAATTCACCGTTTACAACCATAGTAATTAAACCATTTTGATATTTGTAAACTCCGGTGATAGGTTGAAACAACTCAGCGTATGTTTCTTCGCTGTATATTGTTTCAAGATCCTTGAGTATTGTTTGCCATAGGGTGTCATAAGGATTCATGTTATCGCCGCTTTCTATAATCTTAATGTTACTAATATCATAGCACACCAACATACAAAAAATGTTAAAAAGTTTTCCACATTATTTGTGGATAAATATAAGTCATTTTTTAAGAAAACAACTGAAAGTGTGGAAAAAATATGTTGTATAATTTGCTTTATAAAGCCATGAAAATGATTTTCATAACATATCAACAATGTGTATAACTTTGGGGAAAAGATATCCACAATCATTTATAAAATTTTGTGGAAATAAATGGTTAAAAATATAACAAAAAATAATAGCTAAAATTTTATTTGACAATTATAATAACTTTCTATATAATATGAAAAGCAAGGTTTCATATGAAAGGTGGTTTTTGACTATGAAAAGAACGTTCCAACCAAGTAAATTAATACGTAAAAGAAGACATGGATTTAGAGCACGTATGGCAACAGCTAATGGTCGTAAAGTTTTAGCAAGAAGAAGAGCTAAAGGTCGCCACGTATTATCTGCTTAAAAAATGAATAACCCAATCATTCAATTAGAATACCAGGACTACCAGAATTAATTGAAAACAATTTTTTGTTTTTTTATTCAGGTAGTCTTTTATTTTAAGCGGTAGGTAAAGCAATGAAAAGAATTTATTCATTAAAAAAGAAAGAAGAAATTGATCAAATATTTAATTCAAAAAAATCGGTGGGTCACAGTTATTTATCGATATACTATGAAACCTACGACCAACCTCATTTTAAATATGCAATTTCTATAGGCAAAAAATATGGTAATGCAGTTAATCGAAATCTAGCTAAAAGAAGAATTCGATACGTATTATCTATGAATAAGGATAAAATTCAGCCAAATGTAAGTTTTGTAGTTGTTGTAAAGCCAAAAGCAAATACATTAAGTTATCAAAAACTCAGCGAAATGCTTACATCACTATTATATAAATCAAAAATATTAAAGAAAGAGGAGTCTTAAATGCGTAAAAAAATATTCGCTTTAATTACAGTGTTAGCATTAGCATTAATATTGGTTTCTTGTGGACCGGATGAAACTGTAATTGATCACTTCATTTCTCCAAATAAGATTCTTTACTTAAATACAACAGATGATTTTGATGGAACAAAACCAAAAGTTGATATTGATGATTTCGAATTGTATTCAATTAAAAGAAATCAATCAGTAAGCAAAGAAACAGTTTTAGTTGGTGAAGTTGAAGTTAAACCTTTAGAAGACAATATCTTCGAAGTTATTGTTAAAGGGGTTTATAAATATAATATTTACCTTTATGACGAAGAGGCCGTCAATAAAGATGAAGTTGCAGTTTCAGTACTTTCCGCAACTTATGGCATCACAGATGAAAATGAAAAAGCATATAATGTAAGAAAACTATTCTTTACAGTGATTGCAAATGAAGTAGATTTAGATGGATTATCAATTGTTTCTGTAACATATGGAGCAGATTCATATGATAAAGTATCGGTTAAAGATGCGAAAGAAGCGTTAGTTAAACCAGAAGGTTACGACAATAATATATATAAAACATATTATGAACATGTGTTAGCATTTAATTTAGAAAATGGAACTCAAACACAAGTTAAGAATATTACTTATAAACCACAAGATAACCAATTACCAATCAATACAAAGATGGAAAATAATTGGATCGGTTATATTTGGGATTGGGTTTTAATTATTCCAATTTCTACAATCATGGCATTCTTCAGTAGTTTATTCTTTAACAGTTTTGCAGTAGGTATTCTATTTACAACAATTATTGTAAGAACAATTGCTTGGCCAATTTATGCTCGTGCAAATGATATGAGCGTTAAGATGGCATTAGCTCAACCAGATTTAAATAGATTGCAAAATAAATATGCACTAAAGAAAGATCCTGCAAGCCAACAAAAGATGCAAATGGAAACATTAGCTATCTATAAAAAATATGGTATTTCAGTATGGGGTTGCTTAACACCATTTATGCAAATGCCAATATTCTTAGCTATGTTCCAAGTTGTATATCGTATTAGTGTACCTGGTGGTATGTATGTTGATAAGATTTCAAATCCATTTGTATTATTTGGTCAAATTGACCTAACAATTGGTGGATTTACAGATGTATGGAGTTATGTTTTAGCTGCATTAGTTGGTGTGACAATGTACTTACTTCAAAAGATTTCACAAAAGAAACCTTCTTATGCTAAGAACACTGGAACTCAAATAAAAAGCGAACAAGCTATGCAAACAGAAAAAACAATGAAAACAGTATCTAACGTCATGATTATTATGATGGTATTTACAACCATTTCATCAGTTAATGCCTTAGGGTTCTATTGGATTATTGGTAACTGTTACTCACTTGTTCAAACATTAATTAATCGTAAGCTATCTGAAAAGAAATACAACAAAGCTAAACAAACTCAAAGCATTGTTTAAGTTTAGGGGGAAAAAACATGTTAAAAAAAGTTGAATTTGAAGCTAAAAATCAACAAGAAGCGTTAAATAAAGCAGCTGAATTGTTAAAAGTAGCACCAGAAAAAATCAAACTTGATATTGTTAAAGAGAAAAAAGGTTTTTTAGGTGTAGGTTCTTCAACTTTCTATGAAGCATCTCCAAATATTGATTTAACAACCGAAGGTAAGAATTATTTAGAAAGAATTGTTAGAGCGTTAGATATTGAATGTAGAATGGAAATTCGTGTGCCTAACCCAAATGAAATTCATTATCGTTTACAAACAAATGAAAATGCATTATTAATTGGTAAAGATGGTAAAACGTTATTAGCTATACAATATTTATTAAGAAATTATTTAGCACAATTTGTTGAAGATCAACTCTTAGTATCTGTTGATATAGGTAATTACCATGCAAATCGCAGAAAGCAATTAGAGATTTTAGCAACTAAAACAGCTAAAGATGTTGCAAGAACACGTATAGCGGTAAAACTTGATCCTATGAATGCATTTGATAGAAGAATAATTCATGCGAAACTCGCTGATTGGAGAGACGTAGAAACCGTTTCTGAAGGTGAAGGCGAAGATCGAGCAATCATCATTCGTCCAAAGAAAAAATAACAAAAGAAAGTGCGTAGATTCACGCACTTTTTTATATGATATAATTATAAATATGAGAAAAAAGAAATTTAAAATAAGTAAAATATTTAAATTTATCTTGGTTATTGTTTTGTTTATTTTTATTTATTCAATTGGTGCATCAATTTATGAACATGTGCAAAAAAACGCATTAATTAATGAATTTAAAAGCAGAACAATTGAAACTGTCACCGTTGAAAAATATGGTGATGTTTATCATTATCACAAAGTTAAAAGAGTTCATGAATATGAGTTAAATGATACGAGAAGTGTCTTTTATGATTCAGCTAAAGATTATCCTGGGCAAAAAGGTGATGTATTATTAACATTCGAATCACCGTTTCCACACATGTATTTATTTGATAAAGCACTTTTATTCTGGACTGGGGGACATGCTGCAATTGTTCTTGAAAATAATAAAATATTTCAATCAACCGGCAATATTTCAGGAAATTTTTCTTTCTTTATGATATTTGATACAATTATGCACAAAGGTTATAGCGATGGTAATGGCTTAACTGCACAAATTGTAAGCAATTATTGGCTGGCACCATATAGAAATGCAACCGATGTTGCATATCCTTATTATGGTAAATATTATCGTAATGAAATAATAGCGGTAAGACCAAAATATCAGGATTTAAAAAATGATTATGAAGCGATAAAGGAGTATAGTAATGAACGCGTTGATAAAGCCCTTTATAACTATTTATTTATCGTTGATACAAAGTATAAATATTATTGTACAGACTTAGTTTCAAGAGCATTTGAATATATAAATTCAGTAAATGGTACAGACTATAATTTAAATAAAGATGGCGTTGTTACAACTGTATATGACTTACTTTTAAATGATGATGTATATATCACAATTTATAAAGAAACAATTAATAACGAAATACATATTTATTATTTAGAGGACTTATAGGAAAGGGGATAAAAAATGTTAGAAGGGTTACTTATTGCATTAATTATTTTAGTGGGGTTATTATTAGTTGGCTTTGTAGTTTATATTATTTTAAACATGAAAAATAAACCAAAAGAATTACAACCAAATAAAGAGTTTTATGAACTCATGAATAAGGTTGAAAACTTAAAGGAAGATTTAAATAATAGATTAGAAAAATTTTCATTAGAAAATAAAAATGAATTTCAAAAAGAACTTCATCATTTTAGAGAAAATCTTTCAACAAAAGTTTCTGAAGACATGAGTAAAATTAATGAAAAAGTTGAAATTCGTTTAAAAGAAGGATTTAAGACATCAAACGAATTATTTACTGAAATCACTAAAAAGTTAGCAGTCATAGATAATACTCAAAAAAATATTGAAAATCTTTCAACAAATGTTGATGAACTTTCAAGATTACTTTCTGATAAAAAGTTAAGAGGTATTTATGGTGAAGGACAACTATACCAAATATTAGATAATGTGTTTGGAGAAAATAATTCAAAATTATTTGAAAAACAATATAAACTATCTAATGGCACAATGGTTGATGCAATTATCTTTGCCCACGATGGTATAGGAAAAATTCCGGTCGACTCTAAATTTCCACTTGAAAATTATTTAGTTATCAATAATCCTGATAGTTCAAAAGATGAAGTTGAACAAGCAACAAAAGATTTTAAAACAAATATTAAAAAACATATCGATGATATTTCATCTAAATATATTATTAAACAAGAAACATCTGATCAAGCAATTATGTTTGTACCTTCAGAAGCAGTGTTTGCAGAAATTCATGCAAAATACCCAGAGTTAATAGAATATGCTCAAAGAAAACACGTTTGGTTAACTTCACCTACGACACTTGTTTATATGTTAACAATGCTAATGGTGATGTCTGCAAATATCGAACGAGAAAAAAATGCTGATCGAATGTTAAAAGAACTTCAAGGTTTATTTGATGATTTTAGTCGATTATTTACTCGATGGGATAAGATGAAAACTACAATTGATAATTTAGTAAAAACAAAAGAGTCGCTCGACATAAGTGTTGATAAACTAAATAAAAAAGTATATCAAATTGAACAATCAGATTTTGATTTATTGGAAAATGATAAAAACATTGATTAAAGTATAAAAAATGTTATAATCAATATGAAATCGATGAAGAGACACGTAGCTTTTTAGATGCTTTAAAGAGAGTTAATGGTTGGTGGAAATTAACAAGATAAAAAAAGCTATAACACTCTAGAGAGACAGAAGAAAAAGGGTAACCTTGAGTAGAACTGTACGGGGCCTTCCGTTACAAGGTCAAAGTGCTATGGTCTTAAACTATAGAACTAAGGTGGTACCGCGGATTTTTTAATTCGTCCTTAAGATTATTCTTAAGGACTTTTTTAATTTTAAAACAAAAAGGAGAGATATTATGGTTTTAACAATACGCAAAATTTATGAGAATCCTAAAGCGTTTGAAAATCAAGAATTCACATTAAAAGGGTGGATTAGAAATCATCGAGATCAAAAAGAATTTGGATTTATTAATTTAAATGACGGTAGTTTTTTTGAAACAATCCAAGTTGTTTATGAAAAAGAAAAAACAAAGGATTTTGAAAAAATAACAAAACTTCATGTTGGGTCATCCATTGAAGTTATTGGACATTTAGAATTAACACCAGAGAGAAGCCAACCATTTGAAATTAAAGCACATGAAATTATTCTTTTAGGTGATGCAGACGAATCTTATCCAATTCAACCAAAGCGTCATACAAGAGAATTTTTAAGAGAAGTTGCACATTTACGTCCAAGAACAAATTTATTCTCTGCAGTGTTTAGAGTGCGCTCAATTGCTGCATTTGCAATTCACAAATTTTTCCAAGAAAGAGACTTTGTTTATGTCAACTCACCAATTATTACTGCAAATGATGGTGAAGGTGCAGGAGAAATGTTTAGAGTTACAACGCTCGATTTAGATAGATTGCCTAAGAAAGATGATGGATCTATTGATTACTCAAAAGACTTTTTTGGTAAACCTGCTAACCTTACAGTTACAGGTCAATTAGAAGCCGAAGCATTTGCATTGGCTTTTAGAAACGTGTATACCTTTGGTCCTACATTTAGAGCTGAAAACTCAAATACAACAACACATGCTTCAGAATTTTGGATGATTGAACCAGAAATGGCATTTGCAGATTTAGAAGATAACATGCAAGTGATTGAAGAAATGGTTAAATATGTTGTAGACTATGTATTAGGTCATGCTAAAGAAGAAATGACATTCTTTGATAAATTTGTAGAAAACGGATTATTAAATAAACTTAATGCGTTATTAAATTCTAAGTTTCATCGTGTAACACATAAAGAAGCTATTGAGATTTTAATTCAATCAGGTAAAAAGTTTGAAAATAAACCAATTCATGGTAAAGATTTAGCTAAAGAACATGAAAGATATCTAACTGAAGAATATTTTAAAGCACCTGTTTTTGTTACAGATTGGCCAAAAGAAATTAAAGCATTTTATATGAGACTAAATGATGATCAAGAAACTGTAAGAGCGGTTGACTTATTAGTACCAGGATCCGGTGAATTAGTTGGAGGGTCTCAAAGAGAAGAAAGATTAGATTTATTATTAAAGCGTATGGATGAACTACATATTCCAAAAGAAGATCTTGATTGGTATCTAGATTTAAGAAGATATGGCGGTGTTGTTCATTCGGGTTTTGGATTAGGATTTGAACGCTTACTTATCTACATCACAGGTGTAGAAAATATTAGAGATGTTATCCCATTCCCAAGAACACCAAAGAACTTAGAATTTTAATTTTCAAAACATCCAATCATTGGATGTTTTATTTTTAATAAAAATGAGTATAAAAATAGAATGTAAACGTTTTACATTGTATAATTAAATTGTGGCTACATTTGAAATAAGAAAGAACTTTTCATATCTTAAAATAGATATGCTACAACTTGTAATTAAATAGCTTTTACTATATAATGATATAGTAGTTGGAGGATTGTGAAGAATATGAAATTTATCAATATAAGTTTCTTACAAACTCAATCAACAAAAACCAACGATACCATCGTTTCTTTTTTAGCATCTAAAAACAATGTCCTTATTGCGTAGTGAGGGCATTTTTTTATTCTAAAATAGGAAACAGAACAAAAAATACATTAAGGAGCGAAAGGCACATATGCAAATTAAACTGGAAGGATTAACTAAGGTTTTCACAGATAAAACCGGAAAAGAAACAGTTGCAGTAAACAACTTAGATATCACAATCCCTTCTGGAAAATTGGTCTCACTTTTAGGACCATCCGGATGTGGTAAATCTACCACGCTTTACATGATTGCAGGGTTATTAAAACCATCTGCAGGTAAAATCTTCTTCGGTAATGAAGATGTTACAAACCTCGCACCAGAAAAAAGAGGTATTGGATTAGTGTTCCAAAACTACGCACTATATCCACACATGACTGTACGTCAAAACATCATGTTCCCTCTTGAGAACATGAAAATCGGTCGTAAAGAAGCCGAAGCATTAGTTTTAGAAATGGCTACTTTGGTTGGTATTGCTGATCAACTTGACAAAAAACCAGCCCAACTATCAGGTGGTCAACAACAACGTGTTGCGATTGCACGTGCACTTGTTAAAAAGCCTCGCGTATTGCTACTCGATGAACCACTATCAAACCTTGACGCGCGTTTAAGATTACAAACTCGTGAAGAAATTAAACGTATTCAAAGAGAAAAGGGAATTACAACCATTTTCGTTACTCACGACCAAGAAGAAGCGATGAGCATTTCTGATTATATGGTTGTTATGAATTTTGGTACAGAACAACAATTCGCAAAACCTCAAGACATTTACACAAACCCAGTGAATGCGTTTGTAGCTAAATTCTTAGGAGTTCCACCAATTAACTTAGTTGAAGGGGAAGTTAAAAGTGGCAAGGTTATTTTAGGTAAAGATTTCGTTGTTTCTGAAACTAACGTTAAAGATGGATTATACAATATTGGTATTCGTCCAGAAGATTTCAGAGTTGTTGAAAAAGGATATAAAATTCCAGTTGGTCAATATGATGTTGAAACAATTGGTAGAGATACATTAATTAGATTTGAAGTTGAAGGAACTCAAATTAGAGCTTTAGTTGATTCAGATACTGTTGATGTAGAAAAAGATGTAATTATAGGTGTAAAAACAAATAAGGTTCACATTTTTGATAAAGAAACCGGAGTGGTTGTAAAATGACAGAAAAACAACCTAAACCTGCTCCAGTGAAAGAGTTTTTCGCTGAAGTTGGTTGGAAAATTAAACAATTCTTTAGAGCTTGTAACCAATTTATAGAAAGATTTTTACCTTTCTTATCAAATTGGCCACATTGGTTAAAAGCTATCTTCTATCTTTTACCTGCAATGATACTTTTAAGTGTATTCACATTCTATCCAATTATTAACTCATTCTTAGTTTCATTCTATGTTGGTTATGGATTTGATGCTGATGCTCATAAATGGTTGTTTGATGGCATTTCATTAACCAGCAACTACACCTATGTTTTAAATAATGAA
>NZ_JHXL01000009.1 GCF_000687735.1 Acholeplasma equifetale ATCC 29724
CAGACGTATATCTAATGGACCTATTGAATCTACAAACTCTAAAATAAAAACTCTTATCAAAGCCTCTAATGGGATTAGAGACTTTAGAAGATTAAGAAACAAAATTATGTATTCTATCAACAAAGATACACCACTTAAAAACTAAAAATAATTATAGATTTATCGTTACAGTAAACAAAAAATGGAGGTACCTCCACATCTGTTATAGGTGTGGTGTACCTCCATATATGTTATAGGTCGATATGGATTAAACCTCCATATTAGTTATAGGACCTTTATTTTTATAAATCTTGATATTTAACTTTAGGTTCTCTTGCAGCTTTAGCTTCATCCAACTTTTTAACTGGTGTTTGATAAGGTGCATGAAGAACCAATTCGGGATTTTCATGAGCTTCTAATGCAATCTTTCTTAACGCATTTATAAAATCATCTAAGGTTTCTTTACTTTCAGTTTCAGTTGGCTCAATCATCATGGATTCATTAAAAATTAGTGGGAAATAAATTGTAGGTGCATGGAACCCATAATCAAGTAATCTTTTGGCGATATTTAATGTTTTAACATGAGTAGATTTATCAATTAAACCATTAAATACGAATTCATGCATTGTATTTTCTAAAATAGGTAATTGATATTGATCTTTTAAAGATGCCTTAATATAGTTAGCGTTTAAGTTTGCAAGTTTTCCGACATGTTTTAAGTTTTCTCTACCTAAAGAGCGAATATAGACGTATGCACGAAGATAAACAGAAGCATTACCAAAGAAATTTGATAGAGAACCGATAGAATCAATTGGTTCATAAAAATCATAATATCCGTTTTTATCAACAACAATTGGTTTTGGTAAAAATTCTTTTAAGAAAGATTTAACACCTACAGGTCCTGAACCTGGTCCACCACCACCGTGTGGTGTTGAAAACGTTTTATGTAAATTAAGATGAGTAATGTCAAATCCCATATCACCGGGACGACTAATACCTAACAGCGCGTTTAAATTTGCACCGTCATAATAAAGTAATCCACCAACATCATGAACAAGTTTAGAAATTTCTAAAATATCTTTTTCAAATACACCAGCGGTGTTAGGATTCGTAAGCATTAATCCTGCAACCTCATCATTTAAAACAGTTTTTAATGCTTCGATATTCATTGTACCATCTTGATTAGACTTAATTTCAATAACTTCAAATCCAGCAACAGAAGCACTAGCGGGGTTTGTTCCATGTGCACTATCTGGGATGATAATCTTAGTTCTTTTGAAATCTTTATTTTTTTCATGGTATTTTTTAATTATCATTAAACCTGCTAATTCCCCATGTGCTCCAGCATAAGTATTTAAACTATACGCATCCATACCGGTAATTTCAGATAAATAAGATGATAGTTCAGTATAAATTCGTAAGAACCCTTGTTGTGTTTTGGCAGGTTGTAAAGGATGAATTTCGCTAAAGCCTTTCAATGTTGCAAGTTCATCATTAATTTTAGGATTATATTTCATTGTACAAGAACCAAGAGGATAGAAGTTTGAATCAATACCAAAGTTCTTTTGTGAAACCTTTGTGTAATGACGAACTAAATCAAGTTCAGAAACTTCTGGTAAATTTGCCTCACTTGTTCTTAAAAGATGTTCTGGTAAATTAATATTTTTAAAATCATTTTTATGTAAGTTATGTGAAATTCGATTTTTCCTTGAAATTTCAAAAATTAATTTATCGTAAGTGTTTAGCATGAATTTCACCTACCTTTTTAACAAAGTCATTAATATCATTTGGACTTAACATTTCTGTATAAGCGAATAAGAATTTTTGATCACCTAGATATTGTGGTCCAAGATAACCAAGTTCAAGTAAATCTTCTTCAAACTCTTTTGGATGAATTTTAGATTTTAAAACAAACTCATTAAAATGAGGTTTATGATATACTTCCTCAAAATAACCTGTTTGAATGAGTTTTTCTTTTAAAGTGTAAGCTCCATTTAGCAATGTTTTAGCAAGTTCAATAAATCCATTTTTTCCAAGCCAAGATAAATAGATTGCTGCTGAGAGAGCCATTAAAGATTGGTTTGAGCAAATGTTTGAGTTTGCTTTTGCACGACGTATATGTTGTTCACGTGCTTGTAGTGTTAAGACAAATGCTCTTTTTCCAGATTCATCAGTTGTAACACCACATATGCGACCAGGTAATTTTCTTAGTAAATAATTTTTAGATGCTAAATAACCAGCATAAGCACCACCAGATGCTAGTGGCATACCTAAGGTTTGTAAGTCACCACAAGCAATGTCAGCACCTAATTCATTTGGTGTTTTAAGTAGTGCTAGTGATCTTATTTCGTGATTTAAAATGAATAAAGATTTATGTTTTTGGGTGTACTTAGATATATCATTGTAATCTTCAATAATTCCATATTTATTTGGATTGCTTAAAATGATAGCAGCTGAGTTTTCTAATACTGAATCTAAATCTGAAAAATCAGTGACACCATCTTTTTCAGGTAATTCAACGAATTCAACATTTCTAAAATGTCCATATGTTTTAATGACATCAATCAATTTTGGATGTAATGTTTTAGAATAAATTATTTTTCTTTTTTGAGTATGAGAAAGTGCCATAAGCATCGCTTCAGCAGTAGCAGTAGGACCGTCATACATTGATGCATTTGTTACATCCATACCAGTAATTTCTAAAATTAAAGACTGATATTCGAAAATATATTGAAGTGTTCCTTGTGAAACCTCTGGTTGATATGGTGTATAAGAAGTTAAAAATTCTTGTCGGTTTGTTAAACTCTTAACAACAGAAGGGGTATAAACGTGATATGCACCATATCCTCGAAATATTTTTAATCTTTGGTTTAAGTTAGATAAAGATTCTAAGTGTTTAGATAATTCAATATCATCCATTTGATTTGGAATATGATAATCACGATGTAATATTAATTCTTTGGGTATATTGCAAAATAAGTCATCAAGGTTTGAAACCTCAATGACTTTTAGCATTTCTTTTATATCTTCTTCAGTATGTGGTAAGTATTTATGCATAATTTCATCCCCTTTTATAGACAACTTTTAGTCTAATTGTCCTTCGTATTTTTCTACATCCATTAATTCATTTGATTCGTTAGGATTTGAAATTTCAATTTCGACAATCCAGTTATTAAATGGATCCTCATTAACTAATTCAGGATGATCAACTAATGCTTCATTGACCTTTGTAACTGTACCACTTAATGGCATATAAAGGTCAGATGCTGATTTTACAGATTCAACAGCAGCAAATACATCGCCTTTATTGAATTTTGTACCAACGCTTGGTAAATCAAAAAAGACGATATCTCCTAAATGCATTGCAGCATAAGAAGATATACCTACAATACCTTTATTTCCATCAATTTTAATCCATTCGTGTGTATCTGAATATAAAACGTCATACTTTGTCATGTTTATTACTCCTTTACATTATTCTTTTTAACATAAAAACGTTTATTTCTTATGATTGCTTTAACTAGCTTATTTCTAATCATAACATATACTTGTGTACCAATTCTACTATAATTTACATCAACTAATGCCATTGCTAAAGGTTTGTTTAATGATGGTGCTAAATAACCTGTAGTAATATGTCCAATTTCTTTATCATCAACAAATATTTTATATCCTTCTCTAGGAACATTACGTTCAAGTAATTCAATACCTACAGATTTTCTTTTTTGAGACATCATTGATGCTAATAATGCTTTTTTACCAATGAAATTATCTTTTTCAAGTGAGACACCAAACATTAAACCTGCTTCATAAGGATTAATCGTTTCATCGATTTCATGACCATATAATGGCATACTTGCTTCAAAACGAAGCGTATCTCTCGAACCTAAACCACAGGGTTTGATATTTAAAGATAAAAATTGATGCCATAAATTGATAATTGCTTCATATGGTGCATAGATTTCAAAACCATCTTCCCCTGTATATCCTGAGCGAGAGATTATAAGTTCATATTGATCAAGATATGTTTCAATGAAAGTCATTGAAATGGAAGGCAATGATTTGAGAATTTTAGAAATAACTTCTTCAGATTTTGGTCCTTGAACAGCTAATATTCCATGTGTAAAACTTTGATCAGTAATCTTTACACGTTCATCTTTAAGATGTTCAAATAGATGTTTTAAAACTTTCTCTTTGTTGGATGCATTTACAACAAGCATGAATTTATTTTTATTGAATGGGTAAATCATTAAATCATCAATAATTCCGGCATTTTCATTTAGTAAGAAAGAATATTTCATTTTTCGCTCAATTGTTAATTTTTGACTTAACATATATTCTAAAAATGAATAAGCACCATCACCTTCAATAAGAATTTGTCCCATGTGAGAAATATCAAACATACCTACAAATTCTCTAACTGTTAAATGTTCATCTTTTATACTAGAATAGTATAAAGGCATTATATATCCACCAAATGGTGTCATTGTAGCACCAAGCTTTATGTGTTCTTGATATAAAATTGTCGTTTTATCGCCCATGTTCATCTCCATATCTTTTATATACATTCATTATAACAAACATTCACTTAGTGAATGGATCTAACGATTATAAGATACGTGTTACAATATACTTGAGGTATTAAAAATGAAAAAATATTTTGTCTTTTCAGATATACATGGTTCCTTGACACCACTTTTAGTTGGATTGGAAAAAGCTGGATTTGATATTGATAATGAGTCTCATATTTTAATATCACTTGGTGATCATTTTGATAGAGGAATTGAAAATTTAAAAGTACTTGGATTTATTAAATATTTTGATCGAATGAATCGACTCATCATGATTAAAGGAAATCATGATGAATATTTAAGAAGATTTTTACTTGGTATTGATGATGGTATTATGAATATTCAATTTAATGGAATGGGAAATACCGTGATTGAATTAGCTGATTCTTCTGCTAACTCAATGGAAAAAATAAGACGGTCTATTTTAAAAAGACACCCCTACACATTAGATTTACTACAAAAAATGGTCGATCAATATGTACTGGGTAAGTACATATTTACACATGCGGGATTGGAATATAATAAAGAAAAGGGTTGGCATGTATATAATTTTGCAAGAACAATATATTTTGTTGAAAATTTTGACCCAAAAGACAACTATTATGTTTTTGGACATACTCATGCTGAAATATTAAATAAATATTTTTATAATAAAGAAAGTCATGAGCCATTTCGATATAAAAATTTCATAGGTATTGATACGAAAACAATTATTAGTAAAAAAGTGAATGTATTAGTTTTTGATGAAAATGGAAATGAAATTACAAATCAGTAAATGAAAAAGGTAGACTTATTACAGCCTACCTTTTTTTAATGATTACATACTATTTTTTAATAATAAGTGAAGAACCAGTCATTGCTTCAGGTTTATTGATTCCTAATAAATCAAGTAATGTTGGAGCAACATCACATAAGGCACCATCATTTCTTAATTCTAAACCTTCTTTAGTGATAACACATGGAACCGGATTTGTTGTATGTGCAGTATGTGGATTACCTAATTCATCACGCATTTGTTCAGCGTTACCATGGTCTGCTAACACAATAGCAACCCCACCTAATTCTTTAGTGATAACATCAACGATTTTACCCATGCATTCAACAGTAACTTCAACAGCTTTTGTAGTAGCTTCGATAGATCCAGTATGTCCAACCATATCAGGGTTTGCAAAGTTTAGAACCATTGTTTGGTATTTGTTAGTTCTCAATTCTGCAATCACTTTTTCTGTTAATTCATATGCTGCCATTTCAGGTTTAAGATCATAAGTAGCAACTTTTGGTGATTCAACTAAAATTCTTGTTGAATGAGCAAGTGGAACTTCTTTACCACCATCGAAGAAGAATGTAACGTGTGCATATTTTTCAGTTTCAGCAGCACGAATTTGACTTAAACCATTCTTTTCAATGACTTCACCATATAAATCTTCAAATGTTTGAAGTGGGAATGCTAATTCACCTTTAACAGTTTCTTTATAATGCATCATAGAAACGAAGAAGATATTCTTTGGAGCTTTTGAAATATTAAGCATTGGTTTACCTTCAGTTACTAATTCTTTAGTAGCTTCAGGGTTAGATAATGCAGTAGACATACGGATTGCACGGTCAGGACGGAAGTTTACAAAGATTACTGCATCGTTGTCTTTAATTAAACCTAATGGATTAACAACAAATGGTTTGATAAATTCATCTGTAATACCTTCATCATAAGAACGTTTAATACCTTCTAATACATCATCAATTAATGGTGCTTCACCTAGAGTCATTGCATCAAATGCAAGTTGAATACGATCCCAGTTATTGTCTCTATCCATTGCATAATAGCGACCTGCTAATGTTGCAACATTATAACCATAATCAACTAATGATTTTACATATTCATATCCAGATGTTTGAGGTGTATCGCGTCCATCAGTGAATGCATGTAAATAGGTTTGATCAATAACACCTTGTTCTTTAGCTAAATCGTATAATGCCTTAAAATGGTTAACATGTGAGTGAACACCACCATCAGAAACTAAACCCATGATGTGTAATTTTGTATTGTTTTTCTTCACATGATTGATTGCTTTTAAGAAGGCTTCGTTTTTAAAGAAACTACCATCTTTAATTGCAACATTGATACGTGAAAGTGATTGCCAAACAACTCTACCTGCACCTAAATTCAAGTGTCCGACTTCACTGTTTCCCATTTGACCTTCTGGTAAACCAACGGCTTCACCAGATGTATTTAAAGTCGTATTAGGATATTTTTTTAATAAATTGTCTAAATACTCAGTATTAGCAAGGGAAACTGAGTTAGAACTTGAAGGTTTAGCTAAGCCTAAACCATCCATGATAATTAAAGCTGCAAATTTTTCTGCCATAATATTCATACCTCTTTTCTTATGTCCTTAATTATTATACTATTTTTATTGATAGAAAACGATAAATTATATTATGAAAATGCATTCATAATGATATTATTTGCACATAATGCACAATGATGGTAAAATGTCTATGCAAACTAAATCATCTTCGGGGCGAGGCGAAATTCCTCACCGGCAGTTAAAGTCTGCGAGCAAAGTATTCTTTGCAGGAACTTGTGAAATTCAAGTACCGACAGTATAGTCTGGATGGGAGAAGATATTGTTCATTTTTTGACGTCTTTTTTTGAGTTACCCGAAATGGTTTGTTTGGGTAACTTTTTTTGTCGAAGGAGGATGTTATTAATGAGTCAAAACCACTATCTCATTAAAAAAATGATATATTTAGTTACTCTTACAGCCATTTCTGTTGTCTTGGGGTTATTTGAAATACCTCTGGCACCAGGAGTAGATTGGCTAAAACTTGATTTAAGTGAGGTTATAGTCCTAATCACTTTTATGATTTTAGGATTTAAAAACACCTTTATCTTGATAATTTTAAGAGGTATTACACGACAATTTATTCAAGGAGATCTATTAATACCGACAGAACTATGGGGAGAAGTGATTGCACTTATTGCGAGTTTAACGCTTGTTGGTTCATATTATCTATTATCTAGATTATTAGGCCGTCACGATAAACCACTTTTTAATGCAGCCTATTCTTCAGAACCATTTAAGTTTTGGGAAAGTATTGTAATCATTTTTGGTGTGACAATTATTTTATCTTTTGTATTGTTACTATCTAATATTTTTGTTACAACACCTGTGTATTTATCACTTTTATCTTCATACAGTGGTGTTATTCAGTTAAATGGGTTCCATTTTACAGTATTCTCATTGTTAGAAGATCCAGGTATGATGAATGTATTTGGTCTTAATTTGTCAAGCTGGGAAGCATATACAACTTTTATACTCGTAAATTACGGTTTACTTAATGTAAGTAAAGGTTTACTTACAACTTTAATTACATTACCATTAAGAGAACGTTTAGTATATTTCAATTTATTCCAAAATGTTCGTTAATTAAGAAGTGCAATTGTAAAAATAGGATTATAAACCTGAAGTATACGCTTTCATTTACTGAGTTTATTGTAAATAAATATAATTAAGGTATAATATAAATTGGTCAAAAACTTTATAAAAAAAAACAAAGGAGAAAAATAATGCCATATATTACAAATGTGTATGCTAGAGAAGTATTAGACTCTCGCGGTAACCCAACTATCGAAGTTGAAGTTACAACAGAATCTGGTGCATTTGGTAGAGCTTTAGTTCCATCTGGTGCATCAACTGGTGAACATGAAGCGGTTGAATTACGTGACGGTGATAAAACACGTTACTTAGGTAAAGGTGTTTTAAAAGCTGTTGAAAACGTAAATGAAATCATTGGACCAGCAATCTTGGGAGAATCTGTATTCGAACAAAACTTAATCGATAAAAGAATGATCGAATTAGATGGCACTAAGAATAAAGGTAAATTAGGTGCAAACGCTATTTTAGGTGTTTCAATTGCTGTTGCAAAAGCTGCCGCAGACTTACTAAATATTCCTTTATATCAATATTTAGGCGGATTCAATGCTAAACAATTACCAGTACCAATGATGAATATTGTCAACGGTGGTGCTCACTCAGATGCTCCAATCGATTTCCAAGAATTCATGATTTATCCTGTTGGAGCTCCTTCATTCAAAGAAGCTTTACGTTGGGGAGCTGAAGTATTCCATAACTTAAAAGCTATCTTAAAGAAACAAGGATTAGTAACTGCTGTTGGTGATGAAGGTGGATTTGCTCCAAACCTTAAATCAAATGAAGATGTTATCGAAAACATTTTAGCTGCTATTAAAGCTGCTGGGTATGTTCCAGGTAAAGATATTTTCATCGGATTCGACGTTGCTGCTTCAGAATTCTATGACAAATCAAAAGGTAAATATGTATTCAAAAAATCAACTAAACAAGAATTCTCACCTGCTGAAATGGTTGAATACTATGCTAATTTAGTTGATAAATATCCAATCATCTCAATTGAAGATGGTATGGATGAAAACGACTGGGAAGGTTGGAAATTATTAACTGACCGTCTTGGTAAGAAGATTCAGTTAGTTGGTGATGACCTATTCGTTACAAACACTGAATACTTAAAGAAAGGTATCGAAATGGGTGTTGCTAACTCAATCTTAATTAAAGTTAACCAAATCGGTACATTAACAGAAACATTTGATGCAATTGAAATGGCTAAACGTGCTGGTTATACAGCAGTAGTATCACACCGTTCAGGTGAAACAGAAGATACTACAATTAGTGATATCGCTGTTGCTACAAATGCTGGTCAAATTAAAACTGGTTCAGCATCACGTACAGACCGCGTTGCTAAATACAACCAATTAATTAGAATTGAAGACCAATTAGGTGAAGCTTCACAATACTTAGGTCTTGATTCATTCTACAACTTAAAAAAATAAGTTAATTTAAATAAAGAGTGCTTAGACTAAATAAGCATTCTTTTTTTTATATAAAGACTTCTGCAAAAAAATAGTCAAAAATATATAATTATTTATGTTAAAATATTATATATAGATAGAGGTGTAATATGGATACAAAGCATTTTTTCATTTGGTTTTACCAACTTCATACAACTCACATAAATATCAAGGATGCTAAAGAAAAATTTGGTGATGATTTTGATTCAATGCTTGGTCAATTAACACCTTTTTTTCATATGTCGAAAGACGGATTAATGAGTTTAAAGAAACAATATAAAATTGGTATTATTGATATCAAAAAAACTCAGAGTTTTTTAATTACGGATGATGAATTTGACTATCGTATTGATTTAGATGATTTAAATGGTGCATTAGATAAAGATATTGTTTTAGCGAAAGTAGATGTGGTTGATCCTTTTGTTGTTACAGTATTAAAATCAAATCTAACTCAAATTATTGCTTTAGTTAAAAAAACAAAAAAATTCATTCGTTTCGATAGCGAAGTAACACGCGATAAATTAATTATTGTAAACGATATACCTGATTATTTAGTCGATGGTCATTATTGTTTACTTCATGTTGAAAATCAAACCAAAACAACGATTGAAACAAAATTTATTGAGGTAATTGGACATCAAAATGATCCAGATATGGATATTGTCAAAATCATTTATGAATATGGTTGGCATACTAAATTTAGTAAAGAACTTTTAAAAGAGTTATCAGAAATTAAAGTAGATGATGTATATGAAAAATCATATCGTCGTGATTTAACAAATGAATTAATTGTTACAATTGATGGTGCTGATGCTAAAGATTTAGATGATGCAATTTCATTAAAAGAACTTGATGATGAACATGTACTTTTAGGTGTGCATATTGCAGATGTTTCTTATTTTGTTAAAGAAGGTTCTTTAATTGATCAAGAAGCGTATCAAAGAGCTACAAGTGTATATTTAGCTGATCGCGTTATACCAATGTTGCCACATGCTTTAAGTAATGATTTATGTAGTTTAAATCCTAATGAGGAAAAATATACATTATCTGTTTTAATGAAAATTAATAAAAACATGGAAGTTGTATCTCATGAAATTTTTCCATCAGTAATTAAAACATCATATCGATTAACGTATGACAGAGTGAATGATTTTTTATACAACTTCAAAACATTTGAAGATGAAAGATTAAATCAAATGTTATTAAAGATGAATGAAATATCTATGCAACTTAAGCGTCTTCGATATAAAAGAGGAGCAATTGATTTTCATTCTATAGAATTGGGTTTTGTTATCAAAAATCATGAGGTTTTAGATGTCTATCAAAGAACATCAGACGATGCAGAAAAGTTAATTGAATCTTTCATGATTTTAACAAACGAAGTTATATCTAAACACATGTATGACTTAGGTTATCCAAATATTTATCGTATACATGAAAAACCTGATTTGGTTAAAATTGATCAAGCATATCAAACATTAAGAGTATTAGGATTTCATCCAAGTCAAAAACTAAAAAGTCAGCATAAAATCTTACAACAATTAACAGAAGAAAGTATGAAAACAAGGTACGGAAGTATCGTACATACCGTTTTATTACGTGCAATGCAAAAAGCTAAATATTATTTTGAACCAATAGGACATTTTGGCTTAGCAAGCGCTTATTACTCACATTTTACTTCACCTATAAGAAGATATCCTGACTTATTTTTACATCGAATGATTCGAGATATTATATTTGATCATAAAGAAAAAGCAATCAATCATTATAGACAAATATTGCCTGAGGTTTCAGAACATACTTCCATTCAAGAACGTACAGCAATCCAAATGGAACGCGATGTAGAAAAACTTATGAGCTGTTTATACATGAAAAAATATGTAGGACAAGTTTATGAGGCTATTATCACACAAGTTATGATGAATGGATTCTTTGTTAGAACTCATAAAGGTATAGAAGGTTTTGTACACTTAAAAAATGTTGATGATTATTTGGTTTACCATGAAGCTAAAATGTTATTTACTTCAAGTCAGGGTAAAAAGTATCGATTAGGTGATACAATTCAAGTTCAATTATTAAAAGTTGATATGGATGAATTAAAAATTGATTTTACTATTTATAAAAAAAGAGAAATTAAGTCAAAAAATAAATCTAAAAAAAGAAAGTAAACTTATAGAGTAATTTAAATTATTCTTGTAAAATGAAAAGAAAGTAAAGGAATTCGTTATATGAAAATTATTACTAAAAATAAACGTGCAACATTTGAATATTTTATTGAACAAACCTTTACTGCAGGCATTCAACTTAAAGGAAGTGAAGTAAAAAGTATACGTGATGGTAAAGTTTCAATCAATGAAGCTTATGTAACATTTAGAAATGGTGAAGCATTTATTTTAAATATGCATATTGCAAAATTTATGCAATCATCCATTTTTAATCATGAGGAAACTCGAACACGTAAACTTTTACTTAATCGTCATGAAATAAATAAAATTATTACTGCAAAAGAACAAAAAGGTTATACGGTTATACCTTTAACTGTTGAATTACATCAAGGATTAATAAAAGTCACAATAGCACTTGCAAAGGGAAAAAAGCTTCACGATAAACGCGAATCTATTAAAGAACGTGATATAAAACGTGAACAGTTAAGTGCTCTTAAGGGGAGATATAAATGAAAATTAAAGTGGGGTTAATGTTAGGCGGTGGTGGTGCTAAAGGTGCCTTCCAGTTAGGTGTTATTAAAGCGTTAGAAGAAGCCAATCTTTTAAAATATATTAAGGTTATTTCTGGAACATCAATTGGTGCGATTAATACGTTGTTACTCATGAGTAAAAAAAATCACGATAAGATGTCAGAGATTTGGGAAGAATTAGAAAACTCTAATGTTTTCTCAACAAAAGCGCATATTACGAAAGATGACAGACTTTACTCACTCGACCCACTTGTTCAAACACTTTCTCAAAAAATTAGTGTTAAGGCAATTAAAAGATCCAAATATAAAGGTTATGCAACAGCATCAAAACTATATTCAAAAACAAGTTTAATGCATCAACTAAAAACAAATACTATGGAAAAAGAAGTATTTGCGTTAAAACAATTTGAAAATCCTTACGAAGCCGTTTTAGCAAGTGCATCTATCCCAGTTGTCTTTGGACCAACGAAAATTAACGATGCATCATATGTTGATGGTGGAATGTTAGATAATTATCCAATTGAACCATTACTTGAAGAAAAATGTAATCTTATTTTAGCAGTTGCATTGGATTCAAAATTTAATCCATTTGTTTATGATCATTTAGATATTAACATTGTAGATTTCACATCACGAAGTGCTTTTGAAACAAATATCATTAAAGATTTGATTGAATCAGTAGGATTTGTTGAGGAAAAAAAAGATGAAAAAGAATATTTAGGTTATATTGTTGGTCAAGTGATGATTCAAAAACTTTATAAAGAGGGAATTATTAAAAAAGTTCTTTGGTTTAAAAAACTTAATAAATATGATCACTTTAAGGTAATTCAACTTAACCAAGATGAAGAAGAATTTATTAAACATATTAAAACCGCAAATCGATTTAAAGAAATAAAGAGAAGAAAACGAAGAAGAGGAAGAAATAACGATGCAATTTGAAATAGATATTATACGCTTTATACAAAGCATAAGAAGTGATTTTTTAGATTCAATTATGAATTTACTTACTGAAATTGGTGATCAATTTGTTTTTATCGGAGTCGCATTTATTATTTATTGGTTAATTGATAAAAGAAGTGCATTTAAATTAGCGTTTGTATTTATATTTTCTGCAATCATTAATGTTTTTGTGAAAGATATTGTTAAACGTCCAAGACCACATCATTTACATCCTGAATTAAATGTTGGTGATCCTTTAGCAGACTATTCCATGCCGTCTGGGCACTCACAAAATACAGCTGTTTTAGCAACCGTCTTGCATAAAGAATATAATCATAAGTTTAAATGGTTAAAATGGGTATTATTAGCAGCATTAATTATTGTACCTATTACAAGAATGTATTTAGGTCAACACTACTTGACAGATACATTAGTTGGTATTGGATTGGGTATTGGTATATCACTTATTATGATGAAAGTGGTTGACTTAATGGGGGATAAAGAACATATTTATGGATTAATGTTATTAGTTCCATTAATTGGTGTATTCTTATTTACTTATTTTGGTGAATCATCATATGAAAGTTCTAAAAACTTATATGTTGCAACGGGTGGATTAACGGGATTTTTATTTGGTTATTTAGTAGACAAATTATATATCAAACATCAAACTCAAGTTCAAGGATTAAAAATTTTATATCGAATTTTGATTGGATTTGTTTTAGTAATTGGGTTATATTTAGGATTAAGTACATTATTTAAATCAATTGATCCAGAAAATGGTATTTTTGATGCGTTAAGATATGCAATAGTAGCATTTATTGGTACAGCAGGTACAAGCTTTATATTTAAATTATTGAAGGTGTAAAAATGATTCATATTAAAACATTTAATGATTTAACAAATCAGGAAATGTATGAAATTTTTAAGTTAAGACAAAATGTTTTTATTCTCGAACAGAAAATATATGTTGAAGATATTGATGATTATGATAAAGAAGCATTACATGTTTTTATCAAAGATAATGGAAAAATTGTGAGTTACTTAAGATTAATTGAAATGTTTGATGGCATGCATGTTGGTAGAGTCGTTACAGATTCAAAATATAGAAATCAAAGATATGCAACTAAACTAATTAATTATCTTCAAGAAAGATATACAACATTAATCTTAAGTGCACAAGTTCCTGTGATTGAGTTTTATAAAAAATTTGGTTTTAAAGTTGTTGGAAATAAGTATAAAGAAGCCACAATTTTACATCAAAAAATGGTTTATATTAAATAACTTGTATGATAGAATAATATTGTTATAAAATAAACATGGTACGATGAATAAGTCTAAGTAGTTTATAGGTACATTTAAGAGAGTCACTGGTTGGTGAAAAGTGATATGGATGATAAACGAACGCTAACTTAGGAGTATCAAGTAAGCTGGCTTTAACAGCTAATGAAGTGCTATAGTATTCTATAGAACTAAGGTGGTACCGCGAATTTATTCGTCCTTAGGCTTTTTATAAGTCTAAGGATTTTTTTATAGGAGGAAGATTATGAGATACATGACACATCATGAAATTAGAAAAACATGGTTAAATTTCTTTAAATCAAAAGGGCATATGATTGAAAAATCAAGTTCATTAATACCGATGGATGACCCAACATTATTATGGATTAATGCTGGTGTTGCACCACTTAAAAAATATTTTGATGGACGTGAAACACCAAAATCAAGAAGAATTACAAATATTCAAAAATCAATTCGTACAAATGATATTGATAATGTTGGAAGAACAGCTAGACACCACACATTCTTTGAAATGATGGGTAATTTTAGTATTGGGGATTACTTTAAAAAGGAAGCCATCGAATTTGCATTTGAATTGTTAACAAGCGAAGCATACTTTGGTATTCCACTTGAAAAACTGTATTTTACATATTATCCAACAGATTTAGATGCTAAAAATTACTGGTTAAATTTAGGTGTTGATCCATCACACCTAATTCCACTTGAAACTAACTTTTGGGAAATTGGACCTGGTCCAAGTGGACCATGTACAGAAGTTCATTTCGACCGTGGAGAAGCATTTGATAAACGTGGTGTAGAACTCATTTATAATGAAGTAGAAAATGACCGTTACATTGAAATTTGGAATATTGTTTTTTCTCAATACAATGCTAATCCTTCAAAACCTGGAAGTGAATATAAAGAATTACCAAGCAAAAATATTGATACAGGGGCAGGTCTAGAAAGATTCGCATGTATTTTACAAAATGCAAAAACAAATTTTGAAACAGATCTTCATTTGCCGATTATTCATAAAGTTGCTGAATTATCTAATCGTCCATATGACGGTTCAATGCCATATAAAGTTATTTCTGATCATATCAAGGCATTAGTGGTAGCAATCTCAGATGGTGCTATTTTATCTAATGAAGGTAGAGGCTACGTTTTACGTCGATTATTACGACGTGCAATTAAATATGGTAAGACACTTGGTTTTAATGAACCATTCTTATATAAATTAGTTGACACTGTCATTGAAATGTTAGATGAAGTTTATCCCGACATTAAAGAAAAACGAGACATTATTATCTCAATTATTAAAAAAGAAGAATTAAAATTCTTTGAAACAATTGAAGCAGGGATTAAGCATTTATTAAGTAGCGTTAATCATGATACTTTAAGTGGTGAAGATGCCTTCAAACTTTATGATACATATGGGTTTCCTATTGAATTAACCTTAGAATATGCTGAAGAAAACAACATCAAAGTTGATGTTGAAGGATATGAAGCATTACTTGAACAACAAAGAGAACAAAGTAGAAAAGCTCGTGATGTTAAACTTGGTATGAATAGCCAAGATGAAGCATTATTAAATTTCAAGGATGAATCAATATTCGTTGGTTATGATAGATTACAAGTAGAAACTAAAGTTATTAAGGTGTTTGATCAAGGAATAGTCTTAAAAGAAACACCATTTTATGCAACAATGGGTGGTCAGGTTAAAGATGAAGGTACTATAAATGGTTTAGTTGTAAAAAACGTCATTAAATTACCACATGGTCAACATTTACATGTTGTTGAAACAAATTCATTTAGTGAAGGTGATGAAGTTTTAGCAATTGTAGACAAACGTGTTCGAAAATTGACAGAAAAAAACCATACAGCAACTCACCTTTTACATAAAGCAATTAAAGAAACTTTAGGTAATCATTCAAATCAGCAAGGTTCATATAATGGTCCAGATAAATTAACATTTGATATCAACCATTATGAATCTATTACAAAAGAACAAATATTAAATATTGAACGTATTGTTAAAGAAAAAATTAAAGAAAACATTAAAGTTGATACAAAAGAAATGCCGATTGATGAAGCTAAAAAACTTGGTGCAACCATGTTATTTGGTGAAAAATATGGCCAATTTGTACGTGTTGTTAATATCGGTAACTGGAGTATTGAATTATGTGGTGGTACGCATTTAGACAACACAAAAGAAATAGATAATTTTGTTATTACATCAGTTGAATCAATTGGTTCTGGTATTTATCGATTTGAAGGAATTACTGGTGATGTTAAAAACATCTTACCAAATGTCTTAAAAAATCAATTAGAATCAATTGAAAGATTAAATGAAAAAATTCGTCAATACAATGGACAAATTTTAGAAATGCCAGCATTGACTTATAGTTATCAAGATGTGTTAAATTTACGTGATCATCAATTAAAATTATCAAATATGTTAAAGGAACTTGAAAAGACGCACGAACAAACACTAATTCAATCTGTTTTACAAAAAGCAGATTCATTTATTCCAGAACAAATTAAACCTTTAACATATATATATGTTGTAGATTTACCACAAAATTCTTTAAAGCCATTAATTGATGTGCTCTATGATAAAATGAAAACAGAAACAGTTGTCTTATTTAATGAGACAAATGAAAAAGTTTCATATTTAGTTAAAAGTGGAATTAATGAAGCAAAACAAGTGATTTTATCAATTAACCAAGCGCTAAATGGTTCTGGTGGTGGTAAAGATAACTTTGCTCAAGGTGGCACACAACAAGTAGCTTTATTCCGTGAATGGAAGAAAGGAAATTAAGATTGAGATATTTAGGATTAGATTTAGGCGAAAAAACAATTGGTGTTGCACTTTCGGAATCTGGAATTATTGCATCCAATTTATTAACTATTCGCTATAAAACCAATGATTTAAGTGATGCACTTAATCAATTCTGTGAAGTCTATCGAAAATATCCAGTTGATGTTGTTGTTATTGGTTTACCAAAACATATGAATAATGATATTGGTTTAAAAGCCCAATATGTGTTAAAATTTAAAGAAATGTTAGAACACGAGTTAAATATTAAAGTAGAAACATTTGATGAAAGAATGAGTACTCAAAGTGCTTTGAAAATTTTATCAGATAATCGAAAAAAATATGATAAACAAAGAGCATTAAAAGATGAAGTTGCTGCTCAAGTGATTCTACAAAATTATTTAAACGCGAAAGGAAAAACATTATGATTAAAAATGAAAAATTATCAATCATCACAGATGATAAAGAAGAAATTGCAACTATTCTTTTCACATTTACAGAAAATGGAAAGAATTATGTTGTGTTTGAATTCGATGAAACTCATGAAGTTTCTGCAGCAGTTTTCGTTGAAACAAAAGATGGTGAAGGAGAACTTCATGATATTGAAACTGATGAAGAATGGGCATTAATTGATAAGGTATTTGATCAATATCAAGAAGATTTAGAGTTAGAAATGGAAGATGACGAATTTGACGCTTAATGATTTAAAACAAATTTGTATAGAAGATCAAATTCCAATTATTCAAGAAGAAGCATTATCATTTATTCTTGATTTAATTGAAAAAGAAAAGATTGAATCAATATTAGAGATTGGAACAGCATATGGTTATAGTGCCATATGTTTTTCACTTAAAAATACACAAGTTACTACAATTGAAAAAGATGTATTTCGTGCAAAAATGGCAAATTCATTTATTAAAGATATGAAGGCTAACGTTAAATTGATTGTTGACGATGCGCTCAATGTAAATAATTTAGTTGGTCCATATGATTTAATATTTATTGATGCTGCAAAATCTAAATATATCAATTATTTTGAGAAGTTTTCAAAACTTTTATCACCTAAAGGAATCATAATTACAGATAATATGTATTTTCACAATTTAACTATTGAGAATACAAACAATCGAGGAACAAAATCACTATTAAAAAAGTTAGAAAACTATAAAGATTATTTGTTAACTCATAAGGATTTTGAAACACAAATTTTAAATTTAGGTGATGGACTTGCAATCTCAAAAAGAAAATAAGTTTCTTTATCAAAAAAATAATTATACGTTTTACTATCAATTAATTTATAAACCAATAAAAAATATTTATTTTCGTTTTAAAGATGATATATTGATGATTTCATTACCTAAAAATTTTAAATCTAAAAATATAGAATCAATTATTGATAGAAACGTAAACAAAATTGTTAAGTTAAAAAGTAGAATCAAAAGAATTGAAACACTTGATTTTCAACTCTGGGGTAATCCCATTGAAAAGATGGATCGAGAATCATATCGAAAACTTTTAATTTCTGAAACTTACCAAAAAATTGATGATTTAAAACCTAAGTTAGTTATGGATTTAAAAAAAGTTGGGTTAGAATTAAAACCAACTCAGGTTAAACTTTTAAAATCGAAGTTTGGTTCATGTCATACGCAAAAAAAGATAATTACAATTAATGCATTTCTTGCAAAACTTGATCCAATCTATTTATACTATGTTTTGTTACATGAATATGCACATTTAATTGTCGCAAACCATTCTAAAGATTTCTATCATGTTTTAGATAAAATGATGATGAATCATAAAATGATACAAAAACAATTAAGAAAACATCAAATTTCATATTAAAAATATGATATTAAATGATATAATAAACTGAAGAAAAAGTGAGGTATATGTCCTATGGCAGTTAAAAAAGTTTATGAATTAACTCAAGCAGGGTTAGATCAACTTAAAGATGAATTAAAAGAACTTGTTGAAGTTAAACGTAAAGAAAACTTAGAAGCTATTAAAGAAGCGCGCGCGCAAGGTGACTTATCAGAAAACGCTGACTACGATGCAGCAAGAAATGAACAAGCAAGAATTGAAGCACGCATCGCTGAAATTGAAGAAATTATTAAAAACGTTAAAATCATTAAAACGAATGATGATTCTTCAGTTGTAAACATTGGTAAAGAAGTTGTATTATACTTTGTTGATAAAGACAAGGAAGCAACATATCAATTAGTTGGTACAATTGAGGCAAATCCAAAAAATGGTAAAATTTCAATTGATTCACCACTTGGTAAAGCTATCCGCAACAAAGAAGAAGGCGACACAGTAACTGTTAAATCAGAAACAGGTAAAAGTTTTAACGTCGTCATTAAGAAAGTTGTTTAATGGCAATCTATAAGAAGTGTATTCCAACTTCATATTACACATCAATTTATGAAATTGACTATGACAATTTAAAAAAGCAGGGCATAACAACTCTGCTTTTTGACCTTGATAATACAATTATCAATTATGATGAGACAAAAATTGATGTTAAAAGAACAGAGTTCTTACAGGAGTTAGAAAAAGATTTTAAGGTATTAATTATTTCTAATTCTAAAAAGAAGCGTGTGTCATATGCAGTTGGACATCAATTCTCATTTGTTTCTTTTGCAAGAAAACCATTTAAAGTCGGTTTTAAAAAAGCATTAAAGAAACTTGATAGTAAACCAAGCGAAACAGTTATGATTGGTGATCAGTTGATGACGGATGTTTTTGGTGGGAATCGAATAGGACTAAAAACGATTTTAGTTGAAGCAGTACTTAGAAAAAGTGATAAAATTTGGACACGTATAAATCGCAAGTTGGAAGTCTACTTTTTAAATAAAATTAAGAAAAAAGAACCACTAAAGTTTGATGAGATTTTAAGGGAGTATGCTAAAAAGTATGAGTAATTGTTTAGGTTGTGGTATTGAGCTACAAAATCTTGATATAAATCAAGCAGGTTATGTCAAATCACTTGACCAACCTTTTTGTCAATCATGTTTTAGATTAATGCATTATGGTGATGCAAAAACACATTATCATCCATCTGAATTACCAACATTTAATAAAGATGCATTAATTTTTGTTGTAACAAGTGTTTTATATCTTGATACTATTCTTACATCATCCATCAAACGATTAAATGATGACTATAAAGTTGTATTCATCATCAATCAAATTGACTTATTACCAAAGTCTACAAATCTTAATATTTTAGTTCAAAATATAAGACGTCAATTTAAAGAACATCGTGTGAGTTTTGAAGACGTTATTTTAATGAATGCACATAATCCATATGATATAGAACAATTAAAATCATACATATTCGAGCATGATATTTTAGATATATACTTCATTGGTTTACAAAACAGTGGTAAAACTACAATTTTTAAAGCATTAACACAAAATAAAGATGCCCTAGCTATGAATAAAGCGGCATTAACATTAAAACCACTTAAGGGAACATTTGAAAATAGAAATATTTACGATACACCTGGTTTATATCAAAGTGGATTTTTACATGAGTTTTTAGATTATAGTCAATATAAAGATTTGTTGCCAAGTAAGGAAATGAAACCTAAAAATGGTAGATTAAAAGAAAATGAAGCACTTATTATTCATGGATTAGTTTCTGTAAGTGTAGTTAAAGGTGAAATATTATCCGTTTTATACGGATCAGAACATCTAAAATATCACATTACTCAAGATAATAAAGTTAAAACTCAATTAACAAATCCCAAATTATTTAACCCAATATTTAGCGAATTTGAAACGGTATATTATACATTAAAAGAAGATAAGAAATATCAAATCACTTTAGCGGATTTTGGAATTCTCATAGTTAAAGGTGTTTCAACATTAAAAATAGAATTTGTTAAAGGATTACATATTACTTTGACAGAAGGTTTTTTTAGATGAAATTTTTATATCAAAAAGTTGAAGAAAAATTCAAAAATCATCCGGAACGTTTAAAACACATTTATGGTGTTATAAATATGGCATTAAAGCTTTCTAAAATTTATCGAATTGATGAAACTTCAATTGAAATTGCTGCATTACTTCATGATTATACAAAATATGATTCAATTGATTTTCATAAAATGCATATGGATTACGATACATTTGTAAAATACCAAAATTATCCATATGTTTATCATGCGATTAGTTGTGCAAATATATTAAAAGATGAATTTCAAATTGATAATCATGAAATTTATCAAGCGATTTATACACATGTATGGGGAAGTCCTCATATGACATTATTTGATAAAGTTTTATTAATCTCAGATAAAATAGAAGAAACAAGAACATATGATGGTGTTGAAAATTTAAGAAAATTAGCATTTGAAAATATTGACTTAGCTGTCATTAAACATTTAGAATTTTTATTAGAATCCAATGTGGGACCTAAAAATGAAATTTTAGAAAACATTAAAAAGTTAAAGGAGAGTATTGAACTTGAACGTGATTAAAACATCTTATGATATCCTAGAAAAAGTAAATGCAGATAAAATTGTTTTGTACAATTTTAAAAATCATTCGCCTTTTTATGATTTTTTTATAGTGGCTAGCGTGAATGAACGTTCTCAACAAGCAGCGATTAGTTATTTTAATGAGGCGTTAAAAGGTTCTATTCGACATGTTGAAGGGAAAAATCAAAAAAGTTGGACTTTAATTGATATGGGGGATGTCGTTGTTCATCTTTTTAAAGATGAAGATAGAAGTTTTTATGGTTTTGATCAACGCTTTTTAGAATTTAAAGACAATATTGATAAATATATCAAATAGGGGAAACGTATGAAAAAAATCTTTATACTCGCATTTTTATCATTAATACTTATTTCTTGTACGATACAAGATCAATTTTTTAAACAACAAGCGTTAGTTTTAGTAAATAATGAAAATGAATCTATTGAGTTACATGGATATTTCGACGGTGGGTATAAAGGTGAATTAATAGAATTAGGGTTACTTTATCAATTTAGTGATGATGAACTTGTTTTATCTATCTTTAATTTAGATATTAATGTGTATAAACTTGATAAATACGCAGATCATATTATGCATGAATTAAATGATATAGAAGCATATTATAATGTTAATTTATATGTTAGAACATATATAAAATTATTGGTTGAAGGAGAAACACACATTCTTTATTCAGAACAAACTAAATTTAATCTTTTTGAATCAAAGAAAAATGATCAAGATGAATTTGCAGAAAAGATTATTGAAAAAGTTTTAGGTAGAGCTCAAATTAATTTAATTGAACTTGAAATTGATTATCGTGACTATACCGTATTGAAAGAACCTGAATACTTAATTGTTGAAGTAAAATTTGATTATAAAACAGTGACGTTAATCTTTAAACTTATTGATTTTAAATATGAATTCAGTGATGCTTTATTGCTAAAGGTCAATGGTAACAACATTAACATCAAATCGAAAGTATTAGAAGGAAATATTTTGACAGTAATATATGATGATCCAAATTGGTCAGGGATATATTAAAATATAAACATCCAGCATAAGGATGTTTTTATTTGAAAAAAATTTCCAAAAGTTGATAAAATATGCGTTTAATTTTTTCAAGTAATTACTATCGTATATAATGATTATAATATGAAAACGCTTTTATATGGGAGGATATATGAAAGATAAAGCGGAAAAAAAGATTTACGAGTCACCAAAAATTGAAGTGACTCAATTTGACGAAAAAGTTCACACCAATTCTGCATCAGCAAATGTCGATGTAGCGTCGTGGTGGAATTAATACGTTAGAGGTGTAAACATGAAAAGGGGATTAAGTATATTATTTGTTACACTTTTAACATTATTTGTGGCATTATCAGTAACTTATGCTGATGGTGCAGTTAGTACAGTTGATGGTGCTTCAATCCGTACAACAGGGGAACAAGGATTAAGATTCTATGCAAAATTAGAAGTAGAAGATTCAAGTGAGCATGGATTCTATTTATTATATGGTGAAGCTACAGTTTCAGATTTAGAGGAAGCTTTAGAGAACGAAATACCATCATTCAACGGTAAACAAGTATTCAAGCAAGTTATTTTAGGTGTTGATAATAATAACATGTATAGTGTTGTATTAATCAATATTCCTGAATTAGGTTATTTAGATAAAATTACTGCAATACCGTATGCTGTAATAGATGAATCAATTCAATTTGGTTCACCAGTAACGCGTTCTGTTGCAGAAGTAGCATTTAAGATGCATAATGCTGGTGATACTAGCGATGTGATCGAATCTATTGTTGATTTATATGCAAACTATAGAAAGTTTGAATATATGCCATATGGTGAATATGCTGTAACAGGAATTTATGAAATGAATCCTGTTAAATTGAAAGTAGAATTCATCAAAGATTGGAATGCGAAATTTAATACAAATCTACTACAAAATGCAGACATAAATACATTTCATAATCAGATGAAATCTGAAAATGAAGATAAAACTGGACAATCAAATACAAATGTCTCAACTACAAAAATGTATCAATTCTTTAATGATGCACTTTATGGTGCTAAATGGCGATGGGTACTTGAGTATTTAGAACCATATGGAAGAGGAACTACACACGTTTCTAGACAAGCATTAGCATTATTAGGCGATGGTACACATGCTCAAGGATTACATGAGTTAATCCATATTTCAAGAGCATTATATGGATTCTTTACAGTATCTAATGCAATGGGAGGATATCCTGGAGTTTCATTTGAAGTTAATGAAACAACGCTTACTAGATACATGGATGTAAAAAACTTTAATAATAAAATTTTAATTAATCTTGGAGAACAAGAAATTCATGTTTCAGGTTCTATAATTGATTTACCAGAAATAAGTACTAAAGAAGGATATGAAACAAATGGTAAATACAAATATAATAATGTTGATTATGAAAATACTTTAACTTTAGGAAATATTGGACTTGTAAGACCAAATTATTCATTAATTCAATATCCAATTAATTATTATGATGGAGAAAATCTACTTGAATTATCTCCTGCAACATATACAATTGTATCTGGGGCAATATTGCCAAATCCTGAAAAACCTGGTTTTATTTTCCTAGGTTGGTATGATAATCCTGATTTCTTAGGTTCACCAGTAATTGAAATAGCACAAGGATCTAGAGAAGAAAAAACATTTTATGCTAAGTATGAAGCATCTACGTTTGAAACTGTAAATGTGACATTTAGTTTGAATGGTGGACAACTTAACTCAACTGACTTATATACTTATCGCAGTGGATTATACATAGAAGCAACTAGATATTCTACAGCTGGTGATGGTGCTGGTAATCGTATTACAGTTGGGACTTCAAGAGGTGGATTATATTGGTATGTAATCGGCTTAAAATCAACTGGTTTTAATGGTATTTATGAAGTTGTTGGAAAAGGAACCGGATATACTAATGAACAAGCTACACTTTATGTTTCATATCATGATAATATTAATTCACCGTATAAGAACCAAATGACAAGTACATATTCTTCAATTAAAGCGGGAGATTTAGTTGTTATTGAATGGTTACCTTCTGCAGTAACTGGTGATACAAGTATTGACATGTATTTCTTCTTAAATCCAGTAGTTGCATCCCAAGATTTAACGCTGTCAATGACTGAACCACAATCATTATCTTTTCTTGTACCAGTAAGAATTGGTTATAAATTTGATGGGTGGTATGATAATGAAGGATTTATTGGAAATTCTATTAGTGATTATCCAGGTTTTACAAATGATGACAACGTAACAACAGTTACTTATTATGCAAAATGGATAGCACAATAATTTAAAAATTAATTTAGGTAAGGTGCTAAGACTATTTAGCACCTTACACTTGTTTATTTGGGAGAATAATGTTATTTAAAATTGCAGATTTAATTGTTCAAATGAATCCTATATATGAACCCCTTAAAACTCAAAGTAAAAAATATTTGATTGAAGGGGATTTTCATGTTGATATCGATATTCCTGATTTGACTCAATATATTCATAAATATCAATATGAAAATCCTCATTTATCAATTGGTGAATGTGAGTATTTAATTACAGGTGCTTACTTTTATTCAAAACTTATTGAGCATGATGGTATTTTAATACATGCTTCAGCTGTTGTTTATCAAAATAAGGCATATTTATTTTCAGCACCATCAGGTACAGGAAAATCAACACATACAAATCTTTGGGTAAAATACTTAGAAGCATTTGTGTTAAATGATGATAAACCTGCAATTCGAATTAAAGATAGCGACTTTATTGTGTATGGAACACCTTTTACAGGTAAAGAAGATTTAGGAGTTAATGATAAATATCCATTAGGCAATATTATTTTTATCGAACAATCCAAACAAAATTGGATTAAAGAATTAAGTAAAAAAGATAGCATTAAAAACATATATCGTGAAACAGTAAGACCACATAACGAAATTAAAGTTGACTGTGTTTTAAATTTTATAGAAAAACTCATTGAAAAGGTGAAAATATATCAATTTGGAGCAAATATAAGTAAAGAAGCGGTATATACGGCTTTGCATGGATTAGGGTTAATTGGATCAATTGAGTATATTTTAGAAACGAAAGGGTACATAGTTACCAATGTTTATGGGAAAAGTATGTTACCTTTATTAAAAGAAAATGAGAATCAAACCTTAATTATAAAAACAAACCAATTTAATTTATATGATGTGGTATTATTTAAAAGTAAAGATAAATTGGTTTTACATCGGATTATTAAAAAAAAGAATGACTTTTTTTATATCACAGGTGATAATCAATATCGATTAGAAAAAGTACATCAATCAAAAATATTGGGTGTTATGATTGCTTATTATAAAAATGATTTAAAGATTGATGTAAGTGATAAAGCATATCAAGCATATGTTAAAAAAATCATTCGAACAAGATTCATACGAATGATTAAAATAAAACTGAAGAATATATTTAAAAATATATTCAAGAAAGGATGAAGATGTCAATGATGAAAAGATTTTTATCAATCATGTTATTATTTGCAAGTTTAATTTTATTGACTTCTAATAGTACATATGGTTTAACTGTGACAAACGAAGTTGACAGTGAAGGACGAGAATTTAGAGCGGTTTGGGTATCAACAGTTACATCAGATATGCCGTATCGACCTAATGAAACAAGTTTTAAAAATCATATGAATGGTGTTTTTGCAGCGGTAGAATATTATAAATATAACGCAATCATTTTTCAAGTAAGACCTCATAATAATGCAAACTACAAATCTGAGATTAATCCGAAATCAGTTTATTTTGAAAATATTAATTTTGATGTTTTTGATCCATTTGAATGGGTAATTGAGGAAGCTCATAAACGTGGTATTGAAGTTCATGCATGGTTAAACCCATATCGTGTACAAGATAATCAGATTATTGGTTCATATCCACTCGAAAATCCTGCAAGTGATAGCAGTAACATACTTAGTTATGATGGTAAAAAAATATTAAATCCAGGATTACCAAATGTTAGAGAGCATATTTTTGCAACAGTTGAAGAAATTTTATTAAATTATGATGTTGATGCTATTCATTTTGATGATTACTTTTATATTAATTTAGGTGCAAATGGTTCAATTTCAGGTACACCAAATATTTTATCTGAACTTGATCAAGCAACATTTATTCAATATGGAGCTGGATTTGATACTTCAAGTGCAGCAAGCAAAGCTAATTGGCGAAGAAAACAAGTCAATTTAATGGTAGAAGGCGTTCATAACGTAATTACAAACTATAACCAATCGAATGGTAAAAATGTTCAATTTGGTATTGCACCAACGGGTATATACAAAAATGGTAATGGTACAGTGACTTACGATACTAACGGTAACCCAATTACAACAGGTTCCCAAACTAGTGGACAAGAACACTATAATTCTTATTTATTTTCGGATAGCCTTGAATGGATTAAAAATGAATGGATTGACTATATATTACCTCAAACATATTGGTCAACAAATCATAGTGTAGCATCGTATTATAAAGTATTAAGTTGGTGGGATAAAGTTGTTAAGTATAAAAATGTCAACTTATATTCTGGAATAGGTGTATATTTTTCAGATGACAGTACGAATACATCAAGTTGGACTACAGATACTCAAGAATTTAATAATCAAATGACTTATTTAAGAAGTTTAGAAAATGTAAAAGGATTTAGTGTATTTAGTTATCAACATTTTAGAAAGGGTTATGTTAATTCATCAGATATTTCTGCACAACAAATTAATAATGCTAAACATCACTGGAATGAATATGCGATATTGCCTGAAATAAAGACAATGAACCCTATCATTCCTGATGCTGTTAAATTTATTAATCATGAAAATGGTATATTAACATTTGATGCTGTCGATAATGCTAAATTTTATTATATTTATCGTTCAACAACTGATCTTACATACAATCCATCAGAAATTATTGGTGTTGTTGGTGGTAATCAAGAAACATTTACATATCAAACGGGTGATTTAAGTAATTCTTATGTATACGGTGTTAGAGCATTATCTCATACAAACCATTTAGGTAGTCATGAATCTGATGATCTAGTTGAAGTTTTAGAAGGTGCATCTATAAGAAATGGCGATGAAACAACTCAACAAGGATTAAGATTCTATGCTCAAGTTAAAGACACGAATTTAGTTGAAGAACATGGATTTTATGTTGTATATGGAAATGCAACTAAATATCAACTACAACAAGCTATTAAAAATCCAGTAAATAATAAAATTATTTTAAATAATAAAGAAGTATTTAAGTCAACTGTTAATGGTTTAGATGAAAATAATATGTATAGTGTTGTCTTAATTAATATTCCAAATATTGGTTATGTAGATAAAATTACAGTATTTGCATATTATAAACACAATGGTTATGAAATCATTTCATCAACTAAAACAACAAGATCAATTGCTCATGTTGCCTTAAACATGGCCAGATTAAATGAATCAAACAATGCTTCAAATGCCATCTTAAACTATGTAAAAAACAATTATCATATTATTCAAGCAACACCAGATGGTTATTCAATCACGGGTAGTATTTATGAATTGAATCGATTAAATTTAAAAGAAGAGTTCATTAGTGATTGGAATCAAAAGTTTGGTAGTGGATTAACAAATAATATGACTGTATCAGAATTCCATACTCATATGAAAACGGGTTTAAGTGGTGCTGATAATCAAAACTACGATATTTCCAACGCTAATATTTATAAATTCTTTAATGACTCAAATTATCATGATAAATGGATTTGGTTAGTTAATTTATTAGATGAAATTGATACTACAACACATACGAGACGACAAGCAAAAGCTATTAAAGGTGATGGTAGAGTATTCGATTCATCGACAAATCAATATTTACAAACTTGGAATGTCATTCATATATCAAGTAGTTTGTATAATTTCTTTAATGCTACACATGAAGTTCAAAATTATACTGCAATTAATTTTTTAAATTCCAATCCTCAAAGCAAAACATTTTATGAAAAAGTAGCAATCCACAATCAATCGATTTATACAAAAAATATTGATGAACATATAATTCAATTAAAATAAAAAAAGTAAAACACCTCTTAAAAATCTATTATTAAATAGAAAGAGGTGTTTTTTTATGAAGTATCAAGTATTAAAGATTTCGTTTATTCTTTTTATACTTTTATGTATATATTTTTTTCCAAGACAACAAAATAAAAATTATTATGAATTAGACCAAGAAATTATAAGTGTTAAAATAGATGGTGCTGTTTTAAATCCTGGAATTTATCAAGTGAATAAAAGTGACCGATTAGGCTATTTAATACATCTTGCAGGAGGATTAAGAGAAGATGCTGATATTAGTTCAATTTCTTTTAATCAATATCTTACAAATAGTGAATATTATATAGAGTATATAAAATTTGAAAAAATAGAACCAATTATAAAATATGATTTGAATTCAATTAACTATGATACGCTTCTAACAATTCCATATATTACAGAATCAAGAGCATTAAACATTTTATTATATCGACAAGAAAAAAAGTTTGATAGTATTGATGAACTATTAAATGTAAAAGGTATTGGAGAGAAGACATTTGAAAAGATTAAAGGATATTTTAAAGTTTAGTCGTTGGCATATTGTTGCATATTTATTTATTCTATATTTACTTTCATTAAATCATATTATATTTATTGTTCCATGCATTGTAAGTTTTTGTAAGTTGAAAACAAAAATATCTAAAAGACTACTTTTAGGTATTTTATTTTTATTTACAATCCATTTTATTTATCAAAATTTTCCGAATAAAGAAATTCAAGGATTGTCTATAGTCGTTGAAAAAGATGATTTAAAATCTAAATATATTATTCAAAGAGGACTTAAAAAGTATGAATTATATACAAATGTTGTTCTTAATAGTGGGGATATAATTTATATATCTGAAAAAGTTATTTCATATGACAATCCAACAATACCCTTAGGTTTTAATTATAAAACTTATCAAAAAAGTCAAGGTGTCTTCGGAAAGATTTATACTTCTAATATAAATATAAAATATCAATCCAAATTATTTAAACTAAAAGATTTAAATTTTATATGGTTTAAATTTTTTAAAGATCAAAATCTATTTGAAGTGGGAAGTCTATCATATTTGTTTTCACTGTCAAGTATTCATTTAAATTTTTATATAATACTCATTCGAAAAGTGTTAATTCATTTTGACTTCAATGAAGAATTGAAAGACCTAATCATTTGTATATTGATGATTATTGCCTATATGATTGGATTAAGTTTTATTGTATACATTTATTTTCTAAATTATTTTTTATCATTTATTAATAAAAGATTTGATTTCGAGTGGAAGAATTTAGACATAAAATCACTAACATTGATTTTACTTTTTATAAGACACCCATATGTTATGTATCATTTAGGAACAATTCTTTACTTATTGATAAGTTTTTTTAGTGTACTCATGGATAAAGAATATAAAAAATATTTTTATATTATTTTTATTTTTTTAATAATACCTTTTTTAGCTTATTTTAATGGGAAAATATATCCGATTGAATTTTTGATTATTAGTATGTTCACATCGATTTTAAGGTATATACTCATTCCAATCATTACTTTAACAAGTTTATTTAAAAGTGAATTTTTACTTAATCAATTTGGTTCATTTTTTTATGATATATATATTAAAATACCAACTAAATTATTAGGTTTTTATTTTCCAAAACTTAATATTATATGGTTTACTTTTTATATTTTATTTATAATTTATGTTCTAGTAAGTAAAAATAAAAAGAGTTTATTTAAACGCAGTTTAAGTTTTTTATTTATTTTTATAATGTTTATTGGATATACATTGATACCGAAAAGCGATAAAGTTATTTTTTTAGATGTTGGTCAAGGTGATGGTGCTGTCATATTTAAAAATGAAAAAGTAATTGTTGTTGATGCATATCAAAATGTGAAATCATATTTAATGAGCAAATATATTTATGATATTGATTATCTCATTTTAACGCATAGTGATTATGATCATATTAAAGAAGCATATGATTTAATAGACTCATTTAACATTCATCTAATATTTTTAAGTTATTATGATAATTATGCGATAAAACATGATTGTATACAATATATTTATGAAGATTATTTACCATATATTGATGAGATTCATTTGGAATTTTTAGGACCACTTAGAAAATATGATAAGAAAAATAACAATTCAATTGTTTTTAAGATTAATGTAAACAATGAGTATTTTTTATTTACAGGTGATATTGAAAAAGAAGCAGAACGAGATTTAGTTTATAAATACCAAAATTATTTAAAAAGTGATATTTTAAAGTCGCCACATCATGGTTCAGATACATCTAGTTCTATAGAATTTATCTCGTATGTATCACCAAGTTATGTAGTTATTAGTGTTGGAAGAAAAAACCAACATAATTTACCAAGTCAAAAAGTGGTTGATATTTATAAAGTATCAGGAATTAAAATTTATTTAACAAGTAATGATGGAAGTATTGAATTTCAGGATAACAAAATTATGACCTTTCCACCTAGATAAGGTAGGTTTAAATTATGAACTTTGATATAATAGAATAAAGGATGATTGTCATGGAAAAAGTTTATTTACTTTTAGGGGAAAGTTCCTATTTAATTAAAGAAAGAATTGAAAAAATCAAAGAAGAATTTGGAAGAGATGAGTTAAATATCAATAAATTTGATGCTGAGGAAACACATTTAAATGATATTTTACTCGAACTACAAACATTGAGTTTTTTTAGTGATAAAAAATTAATCGTTGTTGAAAATGTTGAAGCATTTAATAAATATTCAGAACATGATTTAGAGTCTTTTATTCATTACATAAAAAATCCAAGTGATGATATCGTACTTATTTTAACGCTTCATGATTTTCCTAAAAGCGTTCATCTAAAAGATGCTTTAGAAAAATATACATATATTGAAACAATTAAAGATTTAGAAGAGAATGCTTTGCCATTATATCTTTATAAAATTTTTAGTAAAGACGGATATCAAATTGATAGTAAAACATTAAAAGCATTGATAGAGCGTGTTGGTGTTGATTTATTCTTATTAAATCAAGAAATTGAAAAACTAAAAACATATAAGTTACATGAAAAACGCATAACTATTGATGATATTTATCAACTTGTACCGCGAACACTTGAAGATAATATTTTTGTCTTTATGAAGGCATTTTTAAAAGAAGACACTAAAATGTATCTATCAATTTATGATGATTTAATTCAATCCAAAATACCTGTATTAACGATAATGAATCAACTATATAGTAATTTGAGTTTAATTCTTCAAATTCAATATTTAATTGAAGATGGGCATAAACAAGAAAGTATTCAAAACTTTTTAGGTTTATCAAGTGGCAGAACATATTATTTAATGAAAGATGCAAAAGAACAAAACAAAAAACAAATAGAAAGGATCATCAAAGACTTAGCAATCCTAGATTATGAAATCAAAACAGGTCAAAAAGAAGATAAATTAGGATTTGAGTTATTGTTGATGAAACGTGTATGAAAAGTTTAAATTATAAAAAAATATTTGTCTTTGATTTTGAAACAACAGGATTATCACCAATTAAAAATAAAGTGATTGAAGTTGGTGGTGTATTATTAGAGAAAAAAGATCAAGGGTATATAGTAACTAAAACGATGAATTATTTAGTTAACCCTAATGAACCCCTTGATCCTTTTATTACGAAATTAACAGGAATCACTAATGAAATGTTAATGATGGATGGAATTGATGAATCTGTATTATTTCATGAACTACATAATATCATTGATGATGATACTCTATTAGTAGCATACAACTTAGCATTTGATATTGGATTTTTAATTGCACTATATCAAAGACATTTAAGTAGAACATATATCATTAAAAATGATATTTTAGATTGTATGGCAGTTTATAAAGATCGTTATCCATATCCGCATAAATTGTCAAATGCAGTTGAGCATTTTAATTTGAATCATGGAAATGCTCATAGAGCAAGTGATGATGCTTTAGTAACATTCAAAGTTTTAGAATGTTTAGATGAAGAGAAGAGTAATCTAGATTTATATGTCAATGTTTTAGGTTACAATCCTAAATATCGCCCACCAGATACATCTTTTTTCAAAAAAGCAATCACATTAGTACCACAAGGAATGAATGGAAATAGAGAAATTGAACGCATTCGCTCATTAGAGTAAAAAAAAACACCTTATTAAGGGTGTTCATTATAAGGAGTTCACTAAACTTGCAAGCGCTGACTTATGTCTAGCTACAAAATTCTTGTGGAAAATACCTTTAGCTTGTCCTTTATCTAACTTCTTATATGCTAATGATAATGCTGATAATGCTTTTTCTTTATTGTTTTCTTTAACAGCTACTTCAACAGCTTTATGAGCAGTTTTGTAAGAAGATTTGAATGATGCATTTCTTAATTGACGTTTTTTGTTAGTAATGTTACGTTTGATTTGGGATTTAATGTTAGCCACAAACTTCACCTCCTAGATAACAACATTCATTTTATCAAAAGAGCCGTTAAAATGCAATCACAAATCACGAAATATGATAAAATAAAGAACATGGAGAGTAAAATATGACAACTGCAAATAAAATCACATTATTTAGATTCATAATGATTCCAATTATGGTCATCATTTTATATATCACACCATTAAAAAAAATCAATACAATATTTGATATGAGCCTTGCAACATTGTTGTTTGCAATACTATTTATCATTGCAAGTTTATCTGATTTTCTTGATGGATATATCGCTAGAAAATACAATCAAGTTACAACATTTGGAAAGTTTTTAGACCCAATTGCTGATAAGGTTTTAGTGTTTACAGCACTATTCTATTTATTAATTTTAAGCCAGGATAGAGTACCGCTTTGGACAGTCGTAGTTATTATGACAAGAGAATTTATGGTTACTGCAATTCGCTTATTAGCTGTTGAGAAAAATGAAGTTATTGCAGCTTCTAAATGGGGTAAGTATAAAACAGCAACAACAATGGTTGCAATTATCATTATGTTGTTTAATGATTTTGGATTGGCTCAAATCAATTCAAATTTAATTTGGATAGGTAATTCAATTTATTATCTAGCAGTATTTTTCACAGTATTCTCTGGATTAGATTATTTTATGAAAAATAAAAATGTTGTTCTTGAGAGTATATAAAAAAGTTTTTTTCATACAAATTTACTATTATATTATAGGAGGCAACAATTAATATGGATGATAAAAATAAACAACAAGCCCTAGAAGTTGCATTAAAACAAATTGAAAAACAATTTGGTAAAGGATCAATAATGAAACTTGGCGATGAAGTTGATCATTCAATTTCTGTGATTCCTACTGGGTCTATTGCACTTGATATTGCTTTAGGTATCGGTGGATATCCAAGAGGAAGAATTATTGAAATTTATGGTCCTGAATCAAGTGGTAAGACAACGTTAACTTTACATGCAATGGCTAGTGCTCAAAAACAGGGTGGAACAGTCGCATTTATTGACGCTGAACACGCACTAGACCCGACATATGCAAAAGCATTAGGTGTTGATTTAAATAATTTAATTCTTTCACAACCGGATACTGGTGAGCAAGCATTAGATATTGCAGAAGCTTTAATTAAAAGTGGAGCTATTGATATGATTGTTGTAGACTCGGTTGCAGCATTAGTTCCAGAAGCTGAAATTGCTGGTGACATGTCAGCTAATCATGTTGGTTTACAAGCTCGTATGATGAGCCAAGCTATGCGTAAATTATCAGGTGTAATTTCAAAATCTAATGTTGTAGCAATTTTCATTAACCAAATTCGTGAAAAAGTGGGTATCATGTTTGGTAACCCTGAAACTACACCAGGTGGTCGCGCACTTAAGTTCTTCTCATCAGTTCGTTTAGAAATTAGAAGATCTGAGCAATTAAAATCTGGATCAGATGTAACGGGTATTCGTTCAGCAGTAAAAGTTGTTAAATCTAAAGTAGCACCACCATTAAAAGTAGCTAATATTGATATCTTGTATGGTACAGGTATATCAAGAAGTGGTGAAATTTTAGATATTGCAGTTGAATTAGGTTTTGTTAATAAGAGTGGTGCATGGTTTAATATTGGTGATGAAAAATTAGGTCAAGGTCGTGATAATGCACGTCAATACTTAGAGTCAAAGCCAGAATTACTTGATGAACTTGAACAAAAGATTTTAGATCATTACAAAATTAAACTGTAAAAATTGTGTAATTCATTCGAAAATTGAAAAAAGGTATATATTTATATACCCTTTTTTTTTATTTCTACTATAATTGAATTAGAAGAACTGCATTGCATAGTCGAGGGATTATATGATAAACATTATTAAAAAAGTTGGGTGGTTTATTAAACAAGAATGGAAGAGCTATACATTTATGCTCTTTATGTTGTTATTTATGTCACTTTTATTATTAACACCTGCTTTTGTGTTAGGTAAGGCTATTGATATTATCGTGTCATCAAGTTTAACAGTTGCATTACTTGTTATTATTGTAGGATTATTAATACTTATTCCTTTATTGCGATATGCTACAAGTTTTATTTATAACTATACAGTCGCTAAAACAAGCCAAAAACTAGCATTTACATTTAGAAAAATATATTTAAAGAAACTTTTCCAAATGGATGCCGAATTTTATGAAAAGTATCAAAAAGGTGATTTGATATCTCGTGCAACCGGAGACTTAGACTTAATTACATCAGCTGCAACATCAATGCTTGAAGGTATTGTTTTTAATACCGGAATTATTGTGTTTGCTATTGGAATAATGGCATTTACTATTTCATGGAAATTAACGCTTATAGCGATTACAATTATGCCAATAGGTATTACAGTACTTAATTTTATACGTATGAAAAAACGTCAGTATGTTAAAAAACATCGCATCATTTATGCAAAGATGACTGAAAAAATATTAGAATCTGTAGAAGGACAACGCGTCATACGAGCTTATGTACAAGAAGACAATGATTTAAAAGATCAATACAAAGCAATTGATGCGGACATTAATTCATGGAGTTACATGATTAAATATGAAAATCAATTGACCCCACTTTTTGAATTGGTTTATGGTATTACATATATTTTATCTTTTGCTTTTGGTGCCTATTTCATCATGAATCAGGAAATGAGTTTAGGACAACTTATCACTTTTATTTCTTATGTTGGTATTTTGTATGGGCCGTTCATATCGATTTCTGGTGTGTTCCAACAAATTAACAATGCAACGGTAGCAATTGATAGATTTGATGAGATCATGAAAACTGAACCAACAGTTAAAGAAGAAATCAATGATGAAAAACTTATTACATTTAAGCAAATTGATTTTAGAAATGTAAGTTTCAAATATCCGTTTGATGAAACGTATACTTTAAAAGATATTAATTTAACGATTCATCATGGAGAAACACTTGGTGTAGTTGGTCCAACAGGCAGTGGGAAATCAACATTAATACGTCAGTTATTAAGAGAATTCAATGTGACTGATGGTGAAATTTATATTGATGGAAAAAATATTAGTAAATTTAAAATTAGAGATATTAGAAATTTAGTAGGTTATGTACCTCAATCACACATGTTATTTAGAAGAGGTGTGTATGATAATATCTTGATTGGTAATCCAGAAGCTTCATTTGAAGCAGTTGATAAAGCAATGCAAGTTGCAGATTTCAAAAAAGATTTGCCTTATCTTAACCAAGGTTTAGAAACAAAGGTTGGAGAAGGTGGTGCAACACTTTCAGGGGGACAAAAACAAAGACTATCAATTGCTCGTGCATTGGTTAGAGAACCTGAAATTTTAATTATGGATGATTCATTATCAGCTGTAGATGCAAATACTGAAGAAACAATTATTCATCAATTAAAACAATATCGTAAAAATAAAACAAATATTATTATTGCTCATCGTTTTTCTGCAATTCGTGATGCGAATCTCATTATAGTTATGGAAAATGGTCGAATTGTTGACAGAGGAACACATGAAGAATTAATATCACGAGATGGTTGGTATAAAGAGCAATACATCCAACAAATGAGCATGAAGTAGGTGCCTTATGAAACAAATAAAAAGAGTTTGGCGTTATATTCGCCGTTATAAAGGCAAATTATTTATTGTTATTACATGTATGTTAGTCGTACAATTTTTAGGATTATTAGCACCTTTACTTGTAAAAAGTATTTTAGATGATCAACTTGTTGGTATTATGAAACCATGGTATGAAACGACTAATAATGGTGTTTATTATAATGGTAAATACTATACACAAGAAGAAGAATCAAATGAAGTTTTAAGTATTGTCATATATGAAGGGAAATATTATGCTACATATGATTTTATTGAACAAGGTCAACAAACTATTAAAGGTGATAAATTAATTGTTGAATTGTTTGATGGATCAAAAGTAGAATACGACGTTACTTTACTTTCAAGCCAGGAAGTAAGAGCGTTTTATAATCCGTTTATTAAACCGGTTGTAATACTTATTATTTTATTATTTGTTCGATATGTATTACACATTTTATTCTTATTCATTCAACGTATGTCTACTGCATATATCACAGTTAATATTGTTAGGGATGCGAGAAAAGACGCAGTTGAATCTTTACAAAGAATGCCAATGACATATTTTGAAAGTGAACCAGCTGGTAAAATTGCCAATCGAATTATAACAGATGTTAATGGCATGATGAACCTATTCTCAACAATCTTAAACCTTCTACTTAATGCAAGTTTATCTGTTATATTTGCATATGTTGGAATGTTTTATCTTGATGCGACATTAGCATTGTGGACATTTGTTTTATTCCCATTAGTTTATGTATGGTTAAAATATTTTGTTTATCATTTGAATTTAATTGCTCAAAGAGTTTCTGAATCTGCAAGTATGATTACAGCGAAATTAAACGAAATTATTAATGGTATTCATGTTTTACAAATTTTTAATTACCAAGAACAAACTGAAAAGGAATTTAGTTATGTAAATGATGAATATCGTAAAGAACAATTGAAAGAAACGAGACTCCACTTAACATTAGGATGGAATATGATTCGTTTAGTTGGTTTATTAGTCACAGCATTTATTATTTTATATTTTGGTATACAAAGGTTAACAGTTGCTGGTTTTGTTGTCACAGCAGGAACAATTTATGCTTATAATGATTATTTATCTAGACTTGTCGAACCACTACAAACTTTATTCAGAGAAATTGGTAATCTTCAAATGGCATTAGTTAGAACAGATAGAATTTTTACGATTATTGATGCTGAACAAGAAGATGATACTTTCACAAGTATTCCAAGATACAAAGGTAAAATTAAATTTGATAATGTATGGTTCTCATATAAAGAAGGAAATCCTGTTTTAAAAGGAATTAACCTAGATATAGAACCAAATCAAATGATTGGTGTTGTTGGACATACTGGTAGTGGTAAATCAACAATGATGAGTTTATTATTAAGATTTTATGATTTTAAAGTAAGTGATGTTGGTAATATTTATGTTGATGATATGGATATTCAAAACATCCCGAAACGCACCTACCGACAACATATTGGTATCATTACACAAGATCCAATGATTTATACCGGAACTATCGCAAGTAATGTTGCATTTGGACATGAAGCAACAGACGAAGAGATTGAACGTGTATTAAGAGAAATCGGTGGTGGACCAATGATTGATAAATTACCAAACGGTATTCATACAGAAATTTTACGTGGTGGTGGTAACTTATCGGTTGGTGAAAAGCAATTAATTTCATTTGCAAGAGCAGTAATTCATAATCCATCAATTTTAATTATGGATGAAGCAACAGCAAATATTGATACTGAAACAGAAGTATTGATTCAAAACGCTTTAAATAAGGTTAAAGAAGGTAGAACAACTATTGTCATCGCACACCGTTTATCAACAATTAAACATGCACATAAGATTGTTGTTCTTGAAAATGGTATTAAAGTTGAGGAAGGTACACATGATGAACTTATTGAGCATAATCAACAATATGCTGCAATATATCGTTCTCAAATGCGTTCTGTAAATGTATAATAAAAAAATGCTTAACGTTTTTGTTAAGCATTTTAATTATAGTTTACTTATTTTGATTATCAACGATAACGGATGGCGTCAATCCATATAAATCTGTTGAAAAGTAATGTGTAATTGATTTAACTTGTTCTAATGCAATAGGTGTTTGGTATGAAACTTTAACATATAAATGAGGTTGATGAACTGTAACAAACCATAATGGAGATTTTGGTAAACGCTCTTTAAAATCGAGTGAAATGTTAGAACTAAAATTATTTGTTGGATATAAAGATCTAGGTTGTGATTTAGCATTCATCCATTTTGTTGAAAGAATCATTGTAATCTGAACGTTTTCGATAAGATGATCTGTTTTATCAACAACTTTGGCTTTGAATGTGTAATATCCAGGGTTTTCATATTGTGGTTGCTTGATTTCAACAAGCTTAATTTGAATGATGAGATCGTTAGTTTCTAAATTAATAATCTCATGATTTGTTTCATCTTCAATTGTGATATACGTTTTTTCAAATGATGAGATTTTTTCACCATCAAACTCAACTTCATTATATCTAATATAATTTCCTAAATATAATGCTGTAACATATGCTACAGGTAATGTAATTAATAGAAGTGCTAACCCAATTTTCACACGATATTTAAGTAACCATGATTTAAAATTTGATTGTTTTTTAACCTTGTTTGCCATTGTTAACTCCTTATTAGTGTCCTTAAAAATTATTATACTATATATTTTATAAATTGATATATAAGAGTTTAAAATTTAATTGACTAAATTACGTAAAGTCGTTATAATTAAAGGTGTACTTTAAAGTGGAAAGTACAGTCTAAATGAATATTCAAAATATTTAAAAATTATATTTATCATGGAGGTAAAGGTATGTTTAACATATTATTCAATGTAGATGTACCTGCATTAATTACCTTCATTTTGCTAATCGTCGTCGGGATATTAATGGGTGCATATATCGGTTATATGGTTCGAGTTGCACATCATGAAAAAAGTTTGAAAGCTTCTAGAGAAGAAGCAGCCCGAATCATTGAAGACGGAAAAAAAGAAGCTGAGAAAATTAAAAGAGAGCAAGTTTTCGAAGCTAAACAAGAAATTTTAGCGTTACGTAAAGAATTTGATAATGATGTCAGAGAAAGACGCCAAGTCGTACTCACTCTTGAAGAAAAGGTAACTCAAAGAGAAAATGCCTTAAATAATCGTTCACAATATTTAGACAAGCGTGAAGAAAGCTTGGATTTAAAAGAACAAAAACTTGACGAACGTAAAGAACAGCTTGATGGATTATATAGCAAAGTGGAAGAATTAGTGAAGGAACAAGAAGAAAAGCTTGTCTTTATTGCTGGATTAACTAAAGAACAAGCAAAAGACCTCATAATGGCTCAAGTAAAAGATTCTATTTCTCAAGAAATTGCTCAATTTATTCGAGATGAAGAAGAACAAGCCAAAGCGGTCGTACAACAAAAGAGTAAAGAATTACTCGCATTAGCGATGCAAAAATTTGCATCTGAAACAACATCAGAACGTACAGTATCTGTTGTTGAAATTCCAAATGAAGAGATGAAAGGTCGAATCATTGGTAAAGAAGGAAGAAATATTAGAACTCTTGAAGCTCTCACAGGGGTAGATTTAATTATAGATGATACACCTGAAGCGGTTGTATTATCTGGTTTTGATCCAGTTAGAAGAGAAATTGCTAAAAGAGCATTAACGATTTTAGTTCAAGATGGAAGAATTCATCCAGGTAGAATTGAAGAAGTTGTAGAACGTGCTCGATTAGAAATTGATATGTTTATTCGTGAAGCTGGTGAAGAAGCAGTATTTAAAACAGCTATCGGACGTGTTCATCCTGATTTAATTAAACTCTTAGGTAGAATGAGTTTTAGAACATCTTATGGTCAAAATGCATTAAAGCACTCAATTGAAGTTGCATTCTTGGCTGGTAAATTAGCAGCTGAAATTGGTGAAGATGAAATTCTTGCTCGTCGAGCAGGTTTATTCCATGATATTGGTAAAGCTGTTGACCATGAAATTGAAGGTTCTCACGTTGAAATTGGTGTTGATATCGTTCGACGTTATAAAGAACCTAAAGAAGTTATTGATGCAATCGCATCTCACCATGGTGATAAAGAACCAGAAACAATCATTGCAGTATTAGTAGCTGCCGCAGATGCATTATCAGCAGCAAGACCTGGTGCTCGCAGTGAATCAATGGATCAATACATGAAACGCTTAACTCAACTTGAAGAAATCTCAAATGAAGTTGAAGGTGTTGAAAAATCTTATGCAATTCAAGCAGGTAGAGAAGTACGTGTTATAGTACAACCTGAAAAAATTGATGATCTCGGAATCATCTCTGTTGCTCGCACAATTAAAGAAAAAATCGAAGAGACAATGACTTATCCGGGGACAATTAAAGTAACAGTTATTAGAGAAAAACGTGCAACAGAAGTTGCTAAATAATTTAAAATATAATATTAAGGCGTTTATAGTAGTTTTAAACTATAAAACGCCTTTTTTCATATATAATATAGATATGAAAATATTATTTATAGGCGATATATACGGTAAGCCTGGCGTCGATTATGTTTTAGAAAAAATTGATTTTCTAAGAAAAACATATCATCCTAACTTAATAGTAGCTAATGCTGAAAATGCAAAAGATGGAAGGGGATTAACTAAAAATATTTATAAGCAGTTAATGAAAGCTGGCGTTAGTTTACTCACAATGGGTAATCATACATGGAAAAACAAAGAATTAGAAACATTCATTGATGAGGCAAATATCATTAGACCAATCAATGATGGATCTAATAAAGGAGTTGGTTATAAAGTTATCCAATACAATGATAAAAAAATATTATTTATCAATGCATTAGGTAAAGCTTATATGAATGAAGTTTATGATTCTCCTTTCTTAATGGTTAAAGAAATATTAGATAAAGAAACATATGATTACTCTTTTTTAGATTTTCATGCTGAAGCATCAGCAGAAAAAGTTGCGATGGGGCATTTCTTAGATGGGAAACTCGATTGTTTAGTAGGAACACATACACATGTTCAAACCAATGATAATCGAATACTTCCTAAAGGATTAATGTATATTACAGATGTAGGTATGACAGGACCACTTAATGGTGTAATTGGTGTTGAAAAAGACATCATTATTAATAAATTTGTTTATGGTGAATCAAAACCGAATGAAGTAGCTTCTGGGCCAAGACAACTCAATGCTGTTTTAGTAAGTTTTGTACCCAAACGAGAAATTATAAAGATTCATTTAGAGGAATAATGAATCATGAAAATGTTTATATGGGGCAATAAACGTGTCTTCTAATAAAATTTTATTATATATATGATATAATAAGTAAAAGTAGTAAATGTGGAGGAAAGATTATGTTTGATAAAGATGGAAGTTTAAGAGTTAAAGGCCAACTATATAATGTTGGTAATCTATTGGACCATCTTATATTTGTTCCCGGTGATTATGTTGCAAACTTTCTTAAAAATATAGGATTAACTGTTCCACGCAAGTTAAGAATTAAAGTTTTAAAAACAGTATTAAAAAAACCAGTTGAACGTACAATTGAAGAAAGAAAATCATTAGCTGATGAAATGGGATATCGTTTGACTTGGTTTTCAAGATTTACTGATACACAGCTCGTCAATCTTTTAGAATGGTATAAAGATTCTAACTTGTCTAGAGAATACTTAATTGAATTTTGGAGAGAATTACTATCTTACTTTGTTGATAAAGGTGTTAGCGAAAACGATTTATTAACACTAATTAATGAAGCTTATAAAAACGCAGGTAAGACAGTATTTACTAAAGAATTTAATCAACAAATTAACCCAATTTTTTATGACTTAAACGGAGAAATTGATGGTGTGACTCAAGAAGAATTTAGACCAGTTGTTTATAAAGCATCAACCTTAACAGAATTAAGACAAATTGGTGATAAATATAATGCTTCAATTCCTAAACGTTTAAAGAAAAATGAATTATTAGAAGTTATAATTCAAAAATTACAAGAACGTGGTGAATATACTAAGGAATTAGAAGAAAAACTTAAAGGACAAAGTATTTTACTTCTTGAAAGATATGCAAAAGATAATGATATTAAAGTATCAACTGAATTAAAGAAAGAAGAAATTATTGAATTTATTCTTTCAAACGCTAAAGAAACTAAAGAAACATACTATGTACCAACATCTTCAGCGGTATATGAACCTACAACCGTATTTGAAGAAGAATTAGTTGCTGTAGAGGAACCTAAAGAAGATGTGAAAGAAGAACCTAAAAATGAGGTTAAAGTTGAAGAGGTAATTAAAGAAGTTGTCTATCAGCCACAAAGTGGTGTAGATTACTCACCATATTTTGAACGTATAGCTGCGGCATTAGAAACTTTATCAGTTTCATTCAATGAAAAAGATTTTAGTATAACAGTAAATAATCCAGTTGTTTCTCAAACTCAAACTACTAAGGATTTAGTCAAAAAAGATCCGAAAGTAGAAGTTAAAGTTGAAGAAAAAACTGAGGTTCAAAAAGCAACTAAAGTTAAACGCTCAATGCATAGAGGTTTATTAATTACTACAGCTATATTTGCAGCAATCTCAATGTTTGCAATGATTGCTAGTGCAATTTTAGTATTACCATTCTTTGATTTTTCGAATGATGTATTAACTACAATTCTTAAAACTATATTCTTCTTTGATGAAAATATTCAAGGTCAATTAGCTTCACAAGATATTTGGTTATTTGTAAGTGCATTTGGAATTTTAGCATTAGTCAATTTACTTGTATTTTTCAGATTTAAATCTAAATCAATTTCTCGTGTTGAAGCATTCTTCTTAGGACTTATTGAATTAGTAGCCGGTTTTGGTGTAACAGGTCTCTTTGGTATCATATCAGCATTCTCACGTGGGAAAGCAATTGAATCTAAAGAAGATGTAAGAATTGCAAAAGCAATCGAAAAATCTGATAGCCGTATAGAAAAGAAAGAAAAATCACGTCGTTTTAAAGTTGTTAAAGGATTATTAATCACATTATTAGTTTTAGTAATTGTAGCACTATTGGCTGTTCTTACTATATTACTTATTTGGAGATTAGACTTCACATACGGATATGAAAACATTCCAGTATTAGGTCCATGGTTACGTGATTCTATTATTAAACCTATCTTTGGTTCAGCACACGAAATCGTATCACACTAAAATTTATACAACAAAGGGGCTACTATGAAAGATACACAAAAATATACCCCAATGATGCAACAATATTTAAGAATAAAAGAAGACTACGCTGATGCGATAGTCTTTTTTAGATTAGGTGATTTTTATGAAATGTTCTTTGATGATGCTATTGTTGCTTCAAAGGTATTAGAAATTGCATTAACATCTCGTGATGCAGGTGAAAAAGTTCCAATGTGTGGAATACCTTATCATGCATCTAAAGTTTATATTCAAAAACTTATTCAAAAAGGATTTAAAATTGCCATCGCTGAACAGGTTACTGAACCTGGTAAAGGACTTGTTGAAAGACAAGTTGTTAAGTTCATTACACCGGGTATGATTCTCGAAGATGGTATTTTGGATGCTTCAAGTTATAACTTTATTGGTGCAATTTATCAAACAGAGTATGGCTATATTCTTTCTTATGCCGATATTTCAACCGGAGATACGTTTTTACTTGATGGACTTAATAAGGATAATCTATTAAGTGAGGTTAAAAATTTAAATATTAGAGAAATCATCTTAAAAAACTTAAGTGATAAACAATTGATGAATTTCTTTAAAAATGAAAACATTGTTGTTTCAGAATTTAAAAATGATGAAATTATTTATCAACCATTACTAAAAAATTTAAACGAAAAAGTTCAAAAAGAAGCTGCAAGTTTACTTCTTAACTATCTTTTTGAAGAAAGTAAACAAGAATTACGTCATTTATTACCTTTTACAGAAACAAAAATAAAAAACTTCATGCATTTAGATCACCATGTATTAGAACATTTGGAATTAGTTGAATCAATGAGCGGAAATCCAAAATCTACTCTGTTATATTGGCTTGATCAAACAAAAACTGCAATGGGGTCTCGTTTATTAAGATACTTTTTAACACACCCATTAACCGATATTAAAGAAATTGAGTCAAGATTAAATTATATTGAAGCATTTCAAATCTACGAACCACGTCAAGCATTAGAGGATGCTTTACGTGAAGTTTATGACATCAATCGTCTGGTTGGTCGTATTGCATCTTTAAATGCAAACGCACGTGACTTAGTTCAACTTAAAAACACTTTAAAACAAGTTCCTAAAATTAAAGAAGCGTTAAATAGTTATCAACATCCATTATTAGATGAATTAAATCATTCAATGGATAATCATGACACTTTATTTGAATTATTAGATAATGCATTAAAAGAGGATGTACCAATTTCAGTTAAAGAAGGCGGTATGATTAAAGAAGGTTTTAACCAAGAACTTGATGAATTAAGAATGTTAAGTGAACATGGTGAATCTTGGTTAAATGATTATTTAGAAACTCAAAAAGAATTAACAGGAATTAAAAATTTAAAAATTGGTTATAATCGAGTCTTTGGATATTTCATTGAAGTATCTAAAGGAAATATTCCACTTATAAAAGATGAATATGGATATATCCGTAAGCAAACATTAGCAAATAATGAACGTTATATTACAGAAGAACTTAAAACGTATGAAGATAAGATACTAAATGCTAAAGCTAAAGCTGAGAAGTTAGAATATGATATATTTGTTGAGTTAAGAAATGAAACAAACCAAAATTTAAGTTCACTGCTAGCTTTAAGTCAAAATATTGCAAAAATCGATACTTTCTTATCTTTAGCAAAAGTAGCAGACATGTATCGTTATGTTAGACCACGTTTCAACCAACACCATTATGTAGAAATTGAATCTGCAAGACACCCTGTTGTAGAACGTCATGTTGAATTTGTATCAAATCATATTACGATGAAACCGAATGAAATATTTATTTTAACTGGTCCAAATATGAGCGGTAAATCAACATATATGAGAATGTTTGCAATTATGGTTGTTATGGCACAAACTGGTATGTTTGTACCTGCAAGTAAAGCGGATTTACCAATTTATGATGCAATATTCACAAGAATAGGTTCAAGTGATGATATTGCTGGTGGTAAATCAACATTTATGGTAGAAATGGTTGAGGCAAATGAAGCTTTACAACATGCAACAAGCAAATCTCTAATTTTATTTGATGAAATTGGAAGAGGAACTGCAACATACGATGGTATGGCATTAGCCCAAGGTATGATTGAATATATCCATAATGATATTAAAGCTCAAACATTATTTTCAACACATTATCATGAATTAACTAAATTAAGTGAAGAATTAGAACATGTAACAAATCTTCATGTTAAAGCAAAAGAAAATAAAGATCAAATGGTATTTTTATACCAAATTGAAAGAGGACCTAGTGATAAATCATATGGTATTCAAGTTGCAGCATTAGCAAATCTTCCAGAAAAAATTATTAAACGTAGTAAACAAATTTTAAAAATATTAGAAAAAGAATCTCAATATAATCAAGTAGATTTATTTACATTAATGGAAGAACCAGAAATTGAATATTTAATTCCAAATGATGTCAAACAACTTATTGAAGAAATTTCAAATATTGATACTGATCAAATGACACCAATTGATGCATTAATTAAATTAAAGTATTTACAAAATTTATTAAAGAAAAAGTAGTGATGATATGAATCAAATTAAAATCATGGATCAAGCATTATCCAATTTAATTGCAGCAGGTGAAGTTGTAGAGCGTCCTGCTTCAGTTATTAAAGAATTAATGGAAAATGCTTTAGATGCTCATGCCACTTATATAAAGGTTGAAGTTAAAGGTTTTGGATTAGAACAAATTATCGTAACAGATAATGGTATTGGCATGGATAAAGAAAATATGAAACTAGCTATTTTGCCACATGCTACATCTAAAATTTACACAAAAGATGATTTGTTAAGTGTTAAAACATTAGGCTTTAGAGGAGAAGCATTACCTTCAATTGCATCTGTTTCAAAACTAACAATTCAAAGTCGTAAAGAAGATTCTGAAGGGTACTTTATAAAGACAGTTTATTCTAAAGTGGATGATGAAGGTTTTATTGGTATGAATGTCGGAACCAAAGTGATTGTCGAAGAATTATTCTTCAATGTTCCTGCAAGATTTAAGTATATGAAATCTGAATATCAAGAAAAAAACTTTATCATTGCTACATTTGAAAAGATTTCTTTATCATATCCAAATGTAAAGTTTGAACTTATTATGGATGATAAAGTTGTAAAAAGTACATTAGGTAATGGTTCAATTAAGGCTTTAATTGAAAATATTTATGGTAGAAAATATAGCGAAGATTTAAAAGAAATTCATCAAACAATAGGCAAAATACATGCACATGCATATTTACTTAGCCCAAGATTTTCAAAACCAAAAAGAAATGATGTAAATATTTTTATTAATCATCGATATGTTAGAAACTATGTTTTAGAACAAGCCATTATTGAAAGTTATAATACACTGGTGATGACACAAAAATATCCGATTGCACTTTTGTATTTAGATTTGGATCCAACGTTAGTTGATGCAAATGTCCATCCACAAAAAATGGAAGTTAAACTTGCAAATGAAATGATGATTGCATTCCAATTAAAACCATTTTTAACAGATGCTTTAAGATCACATAGTTATAAAATTGTTGAACCGTTAAAAGAAATTAAAAACGAAACATATCAAGTACAATCATTAGATTTTGTTTTTGAAGAATCTAAATTACTAAATGATAATTTAGAGGAAGTTTTTAAAGAAGAATCTAAAATATTAATGGATAAAATTCCTTACTTTGAATATATAGGTACTTTATTAGGAACATATTTATTATTCCAAAATGATGAAGGGTTATTTTTAATTGACCAACATGCTGCTGAAGAGCGTATTCGTTATGAATATTATGAAACTAAAATTGGTCAACTGAAAAGTGATAGTTATGAACTTATCATACCTTTAGATTTAGCATTAGATATAAAGGATTTGGAGATTATTAAGCATTATCGTGATTTATTAAAATCATATGGATTTGAATTCCGTGATTCACATTTAATCAAACATCCATTGTGGTTAAGAGAAAAAGAAGTTGAAATGGCTGTCAAAGACATTCTTAAACAACTTGATGATGAACACGATATAAAATTAGATGTTTTAAGAAATCATTTAGCTAAAGATATATCATGTAAAGGTGCTATTAAAGCAAACCATCAATTATCTAAAATAGAAATCGATGAGTTAATAAAAAAATTAAGAAAATGTCAAAATCCATATACTTGTCCTCACGGTCGTCCAGTTTTAATTAAAATTACACAATATGAAATAGAAAGAATGTTTAAACGTATTGTATGAAAAAAGTGATTGCTATTGTGGGACCTACGGGTTCTGGAAAAACAAAATTATCAATTGAACTTGCAAAATATTTAAACACTGAAATTATTAATGGTGACTCTGTTCAAGTATATAAAGAGTTAAATATTGGCTCAGCTAAAATATTAGAGGAAGAAAAAGAAGGTATTAAACATCACTTACTTTCAATAAAAAATGTGGGTGAATCTTACACTGTATATGATTTTCAAAAAGATGCAAGAAATTTAATTGAAAAAATTGAATTGCCACTTATTGTTGGTGGTTCAGGGTTATATATTAAAAGTGCATTATATAATTACGAGTTTAGTCCATATACAACAAAAGATATACAAGTTTCAATCGATGAAATGATTGAAACTATTAAAAAATTAGATCCAAATTTAAATTTAGATTGGCAAAATGAAAGACGCGTTAGAAGTGCTTATAAATTAGTTATTCATGGCGATAAAAGAAGTGAAAAGAATAAACATGATGAACCAATTTATGATTTATTTTTAATTTATCTTGATATTGATCGTAGCGTTTTAAAAGAAAGATTAATTTATCGTTTAGATCAAATGATTGAAAAGGGATTTATTGAAGAAACACAAACTTTAATAGAACATGAATTGAATATTATCGGATATCGAGAATTAAAATCATATCTTTTAGGTGAAATAACATTAGAAGAAGCTAAAGATAAGATTATTAAAACAAGCATGTCGTTTGCGAAAAAACAAAAAACATGGTTTAAAAATCAAATGCATCCTAAAATGTATAACGCATTGGATCCTAATTTATTAGACGTTGTTATTCGTGATTTGAAGCAATTTTTAGAGGAATAGATTATGAATATATATTTAATTGGTATGCCAGGTAGCGGTAAATCAACAATTGGGAAATTATTAGCCAAAGATTTATCAAAAAATTTTATAGATTTAGATCATAAAATTGAAGAAAAATATGGGTTATTTATTGATCAAATTATTGAACAATATGGTGAAAAAACATTTAGAGAACTTGAAACCGAAACACTTAAAAATTTAAATGTTACGCATACAATTATTTCAACTGGTGGTGGTATTGTCACGATAAAAGAAAATAAAAAATATATGGATGGATTTGTCATTTATATAGATACACCACTTGAAATGATTAAAGCAAGATTAGAAAATAGTTATCAACGCCCACTATTAAAAACAAAGTCATTAGATGATTTGTATGATGAAAGATTTTTAAAATATCAAAGTTTTGCAGATATCATTATTTCTAATCGAAATTCTATTGAACTAACGATTGAATCGATAAAAAAAGTGTTAAAAGAAAAGGGGATAATATGAAAATTGCCGTTATTCACGGTCCTAATTTAAATATGTTAGGAAAAAGAGACCCAAAACATTATGGTTCATTAACATTAAGTGACATAGAGAATAATTTAAAAAGAGACTTTAAAGAAGTTGAATTTATATTTTTCCAATCAAATCATGAGGGGGCAATAATTGATTTTATTCAAAATCTTAAAGCAGATGCGCTTATTATTAATCCAGGTGCATATACACACACTTCAATCGCAATCCGTGATGCATTAGAAACAATAGAATTATTTAAGGTAGAAGTTCATCTTTCTAATATTTATGAAAGAGAGGACTTTCGTAAGATAAATTATGTAAAAGATGTTGTTAATCAATCATTTTATGGTAAAAAATATGAATCATATTACGAAGCGTGTCAATATATTGTTGATAAAATGATGAATTTATAGTAGAATATTAAAGGTTAAAAAAAGGAGAATCAAATATGGTATCTACAAGTGATTTTAAAACAGGTTTAACAATCGCATTAGATGGTCAAATCTATGTTATCTTAGAATTCTTACATTCTAAAACTGCTAGAAGTGGTGCTTTAGTTACTACTAAATTACGTAACTTAAGAACAGGTGGTATTATTGAATATACATTTAAATCTGGCGATAAAGTAGAAAAAGCTCATATTGACCGTGTAAGTATGCAATATTTATATGCAAATGGTGACATGCATGTTTTCATGAACATGGAAACATATGAACAAATCGAAATACCTGCAGAACGTATCGAATATGAACTTAATTTCTTATATGAAGGATTAATGGTTGATATTAATCTTTATGGTGAAGAAATTATTGGTGTTAACTTACCAGAAAAAATGGTTGTTGAAATTAAAGAAACTGTTCCTGGTGTTAAAGGAGATACTAAAACTAACGCTTTAAAAGATGCGTGGTTAGCTTCAGGTTTTTTAGTTAAAGTACCTATGTTCGTTGATACAGGTGACAAAATTATTATCAATACAACAACTGGAGAATACGTTTCAAGAGCTTAAGTAGAAAGTAGAAAGACCTTTGGTCTTTTTATTTATGATTAAATACCAAAATAGCATTTATATAAGTACATTTATCATGATTAAATATGCTATAATTTATGGGGGTGCATAAAATGGAAAGATTATCTAAAGTTATCGCTAATTCAGGATATACATCAAGAAGAAATGCGGAAAAATTAATTCAAGAAGGCCGTGTCAAAGTCAATGGCAATAAAATAACTGAATTAGGTTATAAAGTATCCCCGTTTGATGAAATCCATGTTGATGAAATTAAAATTGAAAAAGAAGAGTTAAGTTATATTTTAATTAACAAACCAACAGGTTATTTATCAACAATAGATGATCATTTAAAACGAAGAACAGTTAAGGATTTATTGGGTTTAGAAGAAAGCCGCCTACATTTATTTGCCACACACAAATTAGAATATGATATGGCTGGTGTTTTAATAATGACCAATGATGGAAACTTAACAAAGAGTTTACAATTTGCGAATGACAAAATTGAAAAAGAATATCTTATTCGTTTAAAAGGTATCATGATTAAAGAAAAACTAAGAAAACTTAGAAGTGGAATTCAAGTTGAAAATCAAAAAGTTAAACCTATTGATGCACAAATCTTAGAGCTTGATAAAAAAAATCAATCTACTTTATTAAGAATTGTTGTTACAAAAGAGACCCATAAAGATATTCGTAAAGCGTTATTAATTTTAGGACATGAAATTAAAAACTTTACGCGTATTCGATATGACTTTATAACTTTAGATGGCGTAGAACGCGGTAATTATCGTATGTTAAAAATTCATGAAGTGAAAAGATTATATCGCGATAGAATGATATCTCAATAGAATTTAATCCCTAGATTATGGTATAATGAATTTGATATGGAGGAAATTTTATGGCTAATTTTCAAGTTGCCATTGATGGTCCAGCCGGAAGCGGAAAATCGACCATCTCAAAACTGATTGCGGATAGATTGCAAATGATCCATATTGATACTGGTGCAATGTATCGTGCAGTAACTTTACTAGCAATTGAAAAAAAGATTAACTTACATGATGAGAATGCTTATCAGTTTTTAGAATCCGTGAATATTAGTTATCGCGATAATAAAATCTATATTGATGATAGAGATGTAACTGAAGAAATTCGAAGCAAAGAAGTAACAAATAATGTTTCATTGGTCTCATCATTTCCATATGTAAGAAATCAACTTGTTGAAATTCAAAAGAAAGCAGCTGAAAATGGTCGTATAATCATGGATGGAAGAGATATTGGAACAGTTGTACTACCAAATGCTGATGTTAAAATATTTCTAACAGCTAATGTTGAAGAACGAGCAAAACGTCGTCAAAAAGAAAAGATGCTTAAAGGACAGCATATTCAACTTGAAAAATTGGTTGAAGAAATTACAATCCGTGATATTAAAGATTCAACACGTAAAGAAAGTCCATTAAAAAAGGCTAAAGATGCTATTGAAATTGATACAACAAATTTAACAGTTGATGAAACAGTAGATAAAATTATTGGGCTGATTATTTCAGCAAAAGGAGTTTAAAAATGAACGATTTTATTTTTCCAAAAGTAGGTCAAATCATTGAAGGCGAAGTCTTCATGGTTAAAAAAGAAGTTGTCATCATCACATTAGGTGCAGCAACTGAAGGAACGATATATGCAGAACACTTTGATCAACCAGCACCAGCTGACTTAAGAAAAGTTGTAAAAGTTGGTCAAAAGATTCGTGCTAAGGTGACAAGTGTATCAGAAGGAGATGACTCATCTGTCATTCTTTTATCACGTCTTCCACTCCTACAAGAAGAAAGATTAGCAAAAATTAAAGAAATTGCTGATAGTCAAAAACGTGTTGATGCAATCGTAAAAGGATCAAACGCTAAAGGTCTTACATTAGATTATGAAGGATTTGAATTTTTCTTACCTTTTACGCTATTAGATTTTGAATTAAAAGATAAAATAGATTCATTAATTAACAAACCATTAACTGTTGTTTTTGAAGAAGTTAAAAAAGAAAATAAAAGATTAAAACTTATTGCTTCAAGAAAACCAATTTTTGAAGAAGAACGTTCAAGACAACAAGAATTACGTCAACAACAAAGACAAGATGAACTTGATAATATCCATACAGGAGATGTTATCGAAGGTGTTGTCGATGTTATCGAACCACATGCAGCATTTATTAGATTTAACCATGTATCTGGTATGTTACGCATTTCTCAAGTTTCACATCATCGTATCGATAAAATTGATGATGTATTGAAAAAAGGCGATAAAGTAACAGTTAAAGTGATAAAAAAAGAAGGCAATCGTTTAGATTTATCTATTAAAGCTTTACTACCTACACCATTTGCTCAATTCAAGTCTGAACATAAAGTGGGCGATAGAGTTAAAGGTGTTGTTGTTTCTAAATTACCATTTGGAGTAATATTAGAAATGGCTAAAGATGTTAAAGGATTACTCCATAAAAATGAGTATTCTTGGAACCCTAAAGATAACTTTGATGCATACTTAAAAATTGGTGATGAAATTGAAGTTGCAATTCTTTCAATAGATTCTAAAAATGAAAAGATATCATTATCAAAACGTGCTATTGAATATAATCCATGGAGTAAGTTAAATCTACGCCTTGGTGAAGTGATTCAAGTACGTGTTGAAAAAGTTACAAATGACGGTATTTATATTTCATATGAATCAGTTGATGGATTTATTCCAGTGAAAGAAGCTCATAATGATCCTAAAGTAAATATTGCTGATCACTACCAAGTTGGTGATGTTGTTGAAGCAAAAGTGATTGAGTTTGATAAAGAAGGCTGGAATTTAAAATTATCAGTTAAAAAATTATTAGATCAACGTGAACGTGCTGAATATGAAAAATATTTAGGCGATCAAGAGGAAGAAACAATTAAATTAGGCGATTTAATTGATTTAGAAAAAAAATAAAGAAGAAGGTTTTTTAGATGCCATTTACAGTAGCTATTGTTGGACGTCCTAATGTAGGTAAAAGTTCCTTATTTAATCGAATTGTAGGTGACAGAGTCTCAATAACAGACGATGTTGCTGGTGTAACTAGGGACCGTATTTACGCCCAAGCTGAATGGTTAACTAAAAAGTTTAGTATCATTGACACAGGGGGCATAGATATAGGCGATGCCCCTTTTTTAACTCAAATTAGAGAGCAGGCAGAAATTGCTATGGATGAAGCGGATGTCATCGTATTCGTTGTTGATGGTATGTCAGGTCTTACAGAAAGTGATTATTATATAGCAAAACAACTTTATCGAACTGAAAAACCTGTTATTATCGCAGTTAACAAAATTGATGATTCTGTTCATGCACATAACGCTTTTGAATTTTATTCATTAGGATTTGGAGATCCAATTGCAGTTTCCACACATCATGGTATTGGTATTGGTGATTTACTTGATAAAGTATTATCTTTTATGAAAAATGATCGATATCAAGTGGATCAAACAAGCATTTCATTCTCAATACTTGGAAGGCCAAATGTTGGTAAGTCAAGTTTAGTGAATGCTATTTTAGGTGAAGAACGAGTAATTGTATCACCTATAGCAGGTACAACAACTGATGCTATTGATACACCATTTACAAAAGATAAAGTTAAATATACCGTTATTGATACTGCAGGTATTCGTAAACGCGGTAAAATCTATGAAAATCTTGACAAATATGCATTACTTCGTGCAATGAGTGCACTTGAAAGAAGTGATGTCGCTTTACTAGTTTTAGATGGTGAAGAAGGTATTGTTGAACAAGATCAACAAGTAGCAGGTTATATCATGGATTATATGCGTGCAGTTGTTATTGTTGTGAATAAGTGGGACGCAGTTGAAAAAGATTCAAAAACAATGAAAAAATTTGAAGAAAAGATTAGAGCACAATTCAAATTTTTACCTTATGCTCCAATTGTATTCTTATCAGCTAAAAAGCGTGAACGCGTTCATACATTGTTCCCAGCAATTCAATTAGCATTTGAAAATTATACAAAAGAATTATCAACCAAAATTATTAATGAAACTTTACAAGATGCGGTTGCAATGAACCCACCAGCAATCCACAATCGTGGTAAAGCTAACTTCAGTTATGCAACTCAAATAGCTATCAAGCCACCTACGATTGCAATTTATGTGAATGATCCGGAATATGTTCATTTTTCATATGAACGTTATTTAAAAAATCAATTTAGAAGTGTTTTTGATTTAACTGGAACACCTTTAAAATTACAATTTAGAAAGAAGGATGCATATGAAGATTAGTATTATTGGTGGAGGTTCTTGGGGAACCACACTAGGTCAAGTTTTAGTAGATAATAAGCATGAAGTTTTAGTTTATGATATTAATCCAAAAGCTGTTGAGTCAATTAATAATAATATTCATCCATTTTTTAACTTGCCGATTGAAAACATTAAGGCAACCAACAGTTTAGAAGAAGCATTAAATTATTCTGATTTATTAGTTTTAGCAGTACCTACTAAAGTAATGCGTGAAACACTAGTTAAAATCAATGAATTATCTACAAAACCACTTTCATTTATCAATGTTTCAAAAGGTATTGAACCTGAAACTTTATTAAGAGTATCAGAAATTGTAGATCAAGTTATAGAATCATCAAAATTAAAAAATTATGCAGCATTAACTGGCCCTTCACATGCTGAAGAAGTAATTGAAAGAAAATTAACCGCTTTAACAGCTGCAAGTACAAATTTAGAATTTGCAAAATTAGTTCAAGAATTATTCAGTAATCAAGATTATTTAAGAATATATACATCAGATGATCTTATTGGTTGTGAAGTTGGTGGTGCAATTAAAAATGCTATTGCTATTATTTCAGGTATTATGACTGGTTATGGTTTAGGTGAAAATGCTCGTGCTGCATTAATTACTCGAGGTATATTAGAAATTGTTAGAGTTGTTATTGCAATGGGTGGTAAACGTGAAACAGCATTTGGTTTAACAGGTATTGGTGACTTAATTGTCACTGCTTCAAGTTTAAATTCAAGAAACTTTAACGCTGGTTTACGTATTGGTCAAGGAATACCTGTCGATCAAGTATTAAGTGAATCAAAGATGGTTGTTGAAGGTGTAAGAGCTATTCAAGCAGCTAAAGATTTAGTGAATAAAACAGGCATTGAATTACCAATTATTGAAATTGCATACGAAGTTATATTCAATCATATGAGTGTAGAAGATGCAATTAAATCTCTACTTTCTAGAGAATTAAAGGTAGAAACTATCGAATAAATAATTTTTTTATTGATTGTAATAAGATTTTTTATGTGTTATAATCGTTTTATCTAAAGGAGGATAGTTTAATAATGAACAAGACAGAATTGATTGCGTTAGTAGCAGATAAAGCTGGTACAACTCAAGTTCAAGCTGAAGCAGTTGTTAATGCTTTTACTGAAGTTGTTTCTGAAACACTTGCAAAAAGAGGGGAAAAAGTAGTTGTTACTGGATTTGGTACATTTGAAGTTAGAAACCGTGTAGCCAGAAAAGGTAAAAATCCACGTACAGGTGAAGAAATTGTTGTTCCTGCACAAAAAACTCCAGCTTTTAGAGCCGGTAAATTATTAAAAGACGCTGTTAAGTAATTTTGCATCTTTGAATATAAATATAATGGAATATTTAAAGAAACTTATGACTGATTTCTAAATAGTAGATCCATAGGTTTCTTTTTTTTATGTTTTTTCAAAATATGAATGATTTCAATAAAAACTAAAAATTAAGGTATAATAGACATAAAGAGGGAGGTATTTCAATGGATCTGTTTAAAAGCGCCTTTGAGAATGATATCCAGTTTCTGCAAAGTAATCTAGATTATTTAGGAAGAAAAGATGTCAGAGGTAAAACCTTACTTCATTATGCAGTTTTAGGTTCAGCCGTAGATGTTGTTGATTTTTTATTAAGTCAAGAAATTGATACAAATATACAAGATCAGTCTGGTGAAACAGCCTTATTTGATTGTGCAAGAAAAGGAAAATTGCTAATTGCCAAAAAACTAATTAGTAAATATGCAAAATTGGATATCAAAAATAATAAGAATGAAAATGTTTTGCATTTGGCTGCACATAAAGGTGATTTGGATATGGTTAAATTATTTGTTGAAAATGGATGCCCAGTCAATGAAAGAACCATTGAAGGAAAACTTCCAATTCATTATGCTATTTTAGCAGGACATCGCCATATTGTTGACTATCTTTTAGAAGTATCCGATGTGAGTATGTTTACCCTTGATTCAAACCAAAATACCTTTCTACATTATGCAGCTCGTACAACAAATGTTCAAATGATTAAGTATTTTTTAGATGAAAAGTTGGATCCTAATCAGCTTAACGATAGTTTCGAAACACCTTTATTTTTGGCTGTTCATTTTGGTACAAAAGAAACTGTTAAAATATTATTAGAGTATGGAGCATATATCGAAATTAAAAATAGAAGATTTGAAACACCCAAAATGATTGCTAAAATACATCAAGCACACGATATTTATGAATTACTAATAAGTGTTGAAGAAAGTCCTAAATATAAAAAAAGAATTGAAGATCAATTATTAACTGTTTGTGTATTAAACAGAGATTATGATGCATTAAAGAATGCTGTTGAAAAAGGGTATCGATTAAAAAAAGACCAACTCAATTTAACGGCCTTAGATTATGCAATAAAATATAAATTAACTGTTCATATCAATTTATTAAGAACAATTATCGATCAATAAAAAAGCTATAGTCTGAATTTGAACTATAGCTTTTTATTTTAGGTATATAACATATATGGAGGTTTACGATACCCAATAACTTATTGGGAGGTCTACCTCCATATATGTTATAGGTGGATTTTATTGTTTAAAAATAAAGGAGCTGTCTTATAATTGTAGTTAGCTGTAACGTAAATTATAAGGAGGCCCCATGCATGATAATATTATACAACTATTATTCTTAGAATCAATCAAAAATAGAATTGAACATCTTGAAACTCATAGAAAAGATGGAAAATTGATTATTGACATCAGATTAAAAAAAGATCATATTCAATGTTTAATATGTCAAGATCAAATGAAGTTTCATAGTTACCGTTTAAAACAAATCCATTATGGC
>NZ_JHXL01000010.1 GCF_000687735.1 Acholeplasma equifetale ATCC 29724
CCTAAGGTAGCGAAATTCCTTGGCGGGTAAGTTCCGTCCCGCACGAAAAGCGTAACGATTTGGGCGCTGTCTCAACAACAGACTCGGTGAAATCAAGCTGCCGGTGAAAACGCCGGCTACCCGCGATTAGACGAAAAGACCCCATGGAGCTTCACTGTAACTTGATATTGGAACTGGGTGTAAGATGTACAGGATAGGTAGGAGACTTGGAAGTTGGTACGCTAGTATCGATGGAGTCAGCGTTGGGATACTACCCTTCGTGCATCTAGTTTCTAACTCGCCAGAGTGGATCTGGGAGGACAGTGTCTGGTGGGCAGTTTGACTGGGGCGGTCGCCTCCCAAAGAGTAACGGAGGCGCTCGAAGGTTCCCTCAGAATGGTTGGAAATCATTCTAAAGAGTGTAATGGCAGAAGGGAGCTTGACTGCGAGACCAACAAGTCGAGCAGGGACGAAAGTCGGACATAGTGATCTTACGGTACCGAATGGAAGGGCCGTGACTCAACGGATAAAAGTTACCCTGGGGATAACAGGCTTATCGCTTCCAAGCGTTCACAGCGACGAAGCGGTTTGGCACCTCGATGTCGGCTCGTCGCATCCTGGAGCTGGAGTAGGTTCCAAGGGTTGGGCTGTTCGCCCATTAAAGCGGCACGCGAGCTGGGTTCAGAACGTCGTGAGACAGTTCGGTCTCTATCTGTCGTGGGCGTTGGAAATTTGAAGGGAGCTGTCCTTAGTATGAGAAGACCGGGATGGACGCACCTCTGGTGCACCAGTTGGCCAGCCTTGGCCACAGCTGGGTAGCTATGTGCGGAAGGGATAAACGCTGAAAGCATCTAAGCGTGAAGCCCCCCTTAAGATGAGATTTCCCAATTAGTAAGACCCCTTATAGACGATGAGGTTGATAGGCTAGGTGTGTAAGCACAGCGATGTGTTGAGCTAACTAGTACTAATAGGTCGAGGACTTAACCTTTATAAAAAATATTAAACCTTAAACATCATTTATCTAGTTTTGAGAGTTTTGTCTGGTGACGATGGCGAAGTGGATCCACCTGTTCCCATCCCGAACACAGAAGTTAAGCACTTCAGCGCCGAAAATAGTTAATACAAATAGCGAAGATAGGTCGTTGCCAGGCAAATTATCTCATGAATGGAGACTTAGCTCAGCTGGGAGAGCATCTGCCTTACAAGCAGAGGGTCGGCGGTTCGATCCCGTCAGTCTCCACCACTCGTATATCTTTGAAATCATGTGCCGAAATAGCTCAACTGGCAGAGCAACTGATTTGTAATCAGTAGGTTGCGGGTTCAATTCCTGTTTTCGGCACCATTCTTTTATGTCCCGTTAGCTCAGTCGGTAGAGCACTTGACTTTTAATCAAGGTGTCAATGGTTCGATTCCATTACGGGACACCATTTAAATGCCCGGGTGGTGAAATCGGTAAACACGCAGGACTTAAAATCCTGTGAGTGAAAACTCTTGTCGGTTCAAGTCCGACCCCGGGCACCATATTTATTAAGATTCGGGGCTTTAGCTCAGCTGGGAGAGCGCCTGCTTTGCACGCAGGAGGTCAGCGGTTCGATCCCGCTAAGCTCCACCAATTCAATTAACATCAAATGGATTTCCATTGGATTCAACCACATATGGCGGTGTAGCTCAGCTGGCTAGAGCGTGCGGTTCATACCCGCAAGGTCGAGGGTTCAAGCCCCCCCGCCGCTACCAAAATTGGACCCGTAGCTCAGTTGGTTAGAGCTACCGGCTCATAACCGGTCGGTCGTTGGTTCGAGTCCAACCGGGTCCACCACCAAAGAACCCTAATTAAACGCTGTACGAAACACGGAGGAATACCCAAGAGGCTGAAGGGATCGGTCTTGAAAACCGACAGGGTGTAAAAGCCGCGGGGGTTCAAATCCCTCTTCCTCCGCCATTTCTAATATACCGCGGGATAGAGCAGTCTGGTAGCTCGTCGGGCTCATAACCCGAAGGTCGATGGTTCAAATCCATCTCCCGCAACCAAATAATTTAACGGTCCAGTGGTGTAGTGGTTAACATATCTGCCTGTCACGCAGGGGATCGCGGGTTCGAGTCCCGTCTGGACCGCCACTTAATAGGCTCTGTAGCTCAGTTGGTAGAGCAGTGGCCTGAAGAGCCTCGTGTCGGCGGTTCAATTCCGTCCGGAGCCACCACTTAAGTCTATTAAGAAGCCCAGTTTATACTGGGCTGTTTTTTTTATCTATAATAAGGTATAATAAAACTTACTTGAAAAAAGGGGTGAAAAAATGAGATTACTTGGAAATTTAGTTTGGTTTATTTTTGGAGGATTTTTTGCTGCGATAGTTTGGTTTTTAGCAGGGCTCATACTATGTATAACTATAATAGGTATTCCGTTAGGATTACAAATGTTTAAATTTTCTGGTTTAATGTTATGGCCAATGGGAAAAGAAGTATTTATTAATTTTGATAAACATCCAATATTAAATATTTTATGGTTAATCTTTTTCGGTTGGGAAACAGCAATTGGTTATTTAATTATAACTGCTTTCTTTTTTATAACAATTATAGGTATTCCATGGGGATTACAATGGTTTAAATTAACACGTTTAGCTTTATTTCCTTTCGGAGCTACTGTTCAATAATATATTTTGAGGTGATAAAATGAAAATTGCTTGGTTAGGTACAGGCATTATGGGTGCTCCAATGGCACGTCATATTGCTCTTGGTGGATATGAAGTTCATGTATATAATAGAACATATGAAAAAGCTTTAAAATTACAAGACGTAGCTTTTGTACATGAATCATTAGGTATTTGGATTAGTGACATGGATGTTATTTTCACAATGTTAGGCTATCCAAAAGATGTTGAAGAAGTAACTAAAGAAGTTTTCAAATATGCTAAAAAAGATACGATTATAATTGATATGACAACATCAGATCCAAGAATTGCCATCAAATTATATGAATTAGGACAAAGACTTGGATTGCATCTATTAGATGCACCTGTAACTGGTAGTCAAGATGGTGCAATTCATCAAACCTTATCAATTATGGTTGGTGGAGAACAGGAGATATTTAATCAAATGATGCCAATATTTAGTTTGCTTGGTAAAACAATTACTTATATGGGTAAAGCCGGTAATGGACAACTCACTAAATTATCAAATCAATTAGCTATTGCTGGGGCATTGAGTGGTGTTGTTGAAGCGTTTTATTTTGCTACATTAAAAGGATTAGATTTAGAAAAAGTTTATCAAGTTTTAAATGGCGGTAGTGCACAAAGTCAACAACTTAAAATCAATGGGTTAAAGATGATACAAAAAAATTACGAACCAGGGTTTTATGTTAAACATTTTTTAAAAGATCTTCGTTTAGCAAAAGAATCATTAGGAAAAGATCTCCATATAGCAAACAAAGTGATTCATATGCTTGAGACATTGGTTGAAAAAGGGTATGAAAATTTAGGGACACAAAGTTTAATTTTATATTATTTAGATTCATTAGTAACTATTGAATAAATTACATAAAATTGGTAAAATATCAATTGTGGTCCAGTGGTGTAGTGGTTAACATATCTGCCTGTCACGCAGGGGATCGCGGGTTCGAGTCCCGTCTGGACCGCCACTTTTTACCTTGCAAAGCATAATAACCATCCAATATGGATGGTTTTTAATTGGTTTAATATGTTAAAATGAAATTATATAATCCAAAATAGTGAAAAAGTTATAATAAATTACTTAAAAATTATAGATTTTATAGTATTTTTGCAGATTTACCTATAGAATAATGTATGGTAAGTGCTTTTTTATATCATAATATGTTACACTTATAATAAATACTTTGATTATCAAACTATTTATCATTTAAAGGGAGAAAACATATTATGAATAAAATTAAAATACTTATCACATCAACATCTGGTGTGGATTATTATGAAGCAAAAGATGATTTTAAGGTTGCACGTTTAACTGTATCATTTGATCAAAAAGAATATGTGGATTATGAAGAAATAAAAGCTGAAGACTTTTATCAACTTATGTTATCAAAGCCAAATGCTGATATACATACTTCGCAAGTTTCAACAGGTATGTTTCAACAACTTTATGAAGAAATAAAAGCTGAAGGTTATGATAGTGTATTAGTCATTACAATTTCATCAAAATTAAGTGGTACATATCAAAGTGCGATGATTGCTAAAGATATGGTTGAAGGAATAGATGTTCGTGTGTTTGATTCTAAAAGTGTATCTTATGGTGAATTAGCATTAGCAATAAAAGCAAAAGAACTTATTGATGAAGGTAAATCTTTAGATGAAGTCATTTACAATTTAGAACGTGTTAGAGATAAAACAAATATTTATGTGTTAGTTGATACGCTTAAATATTTAGTTAAAAACGGTCGTCTATCAGCAACAAGTGGTTTACTCGGTATGTTACTAAAAATAAAACCATTATTAAAAATAGAACAAGATGGATCATTAAAACCACACGAAAAAATACGCACTTCAAGTAAAGCTCAAAAACGTATTTTAGAAATAGTATTATCTGAAACAGAAAATAAAAAAGCAGATTACTTTATTGCATATACAACTAACGAATCATTAGCTTATTATTTTAGAGATGAAATTTTAAAAGCAAGACCAAACGCTAAAGTGACATTGTATCCGTTAACACCTGTTGTTGGAGCTCATGCCGGACCTGGAACTTTAGGTATCGGTTATTCTTTACATTAAGGAGGAATATCATTGTTAACACCCAAAGAAATCATCAATCAATTATTAGTTGATGTATTTAATCAAATATTAAGCATCGAAGAAGCGACCCTTAAAGAACGAGGGGTTAAGTTGTCTATGACTGAAGTACATGTTTTAGAGGCTATTCGTGATACAAAAATACCTACAATGGGCGAAGTTGCAAGAAAGCTTAGAGTTACTTTAGGCACTTTAACAACCTCAGTAAATATATTAGTTCGTAAGAAATTTGTTTATCGCTACTCAGATGATAAAGATCGTCGCAAAGTATATCTAAAACTAACGGATAGTGCGATTGAAGTACTTAAAATACACGATCAATTCCATGATGAAATGATTGAAGCGGTGTTTAAAGATTTAGAATTAGATAAAGATGTTATTCTTTTAAAATCACTTGAAAACATCATGAATTACTTTAAAGAAAAATACTAAAAAAAGAATTTTTAACCAAATTCTTTTTTTATTTTTCATGAAATTGTAACATTAAATAAAATTTATGAAGTTATAAATTGTATCTATATAAATATGGCAAATTTGTCGTAAAAAAACCATAATATGAGTTAAAAATTTATAAATTCAATCTAAAAAACATTCATTTTTAATAAAAAAACACAAGAAAACATCATTTTTTTATAAAAAGTAAAAGAAACTTTATAAAATTTGGAATAATCATAAAAAAGATCTCTAAATATATAATATTTAGTATAAAAATAAGCGAAAAATGTTGCATTAAAATATGTTTTCTAATATAATATAAGGGCTTGCGTATATACAAGTAAAGCGTTGATCTGGGAGGTTGTTGATACACGGACTGCCGTTGTCGATGTATCGGGTTTTCTCAGGGAGTAAATGTCTATGCAAGGATTATAGGCGAAAGGAGATTTAACAATGGCAAAAGAAATCATTAAAATCAGTTTAAAGGCTTATGATCATCGTTTAATTGATCAAGCTGCAAAGAAAATTGTTGAAAGTGTTGAAAAGACTGGGGCTCAAGTTTTAGGTCCAATTCCACTTCCAACTAAGAAAGAAGTCTTCACTGTGTTAAGAAGTCCTCACGTTAACAAAGATTCACGTGAACAATTTGAAAGAAGAACACACAAGAGACTTATCCAAATCATCGAACCAAATTCAAAAACAATCGATGCATTAATGAGAATTGATTTACCATCTGGTATTGATATTGTTTTAAAGAAATAAAGAAAATTAAAAAGAAAGAGGAATAACAATGGCCAAAGGAATCTTAGGTAGAAAAATTGGAATGACTCAAGTTTTCGATGAAAACGGAACACTCATTCCAGTCACTGTCATTTCCGTTGAAAACAACGTAGTGTTACAACAAAAGACTGTTGAAACAGACGGATACGTTGCAACTCAATTAGGATTTGAAGACAAACGTGACAAATTAAGTAACAAGCCTGAAATGGGGCATGTGAAAAAAGCTAATACAGCACCTAAGCGCTTCGTTAGAGAAATCAGATTTGAAGCACTAGAAAATGAATTAGCAAATTTAGAAGTGGGAGCATCTGTAAAAGCGGATTTATTCCAAGTTGGAGAAATCGTTGATGTTACAGGTACTTCAAAAGGTAAAGGATACGCTGGTGCTATTAAGAGACATAATCAATCACGCGGACCTATGGGTCACGGTTCTGGATACCACCGCGGTGCCGGTTCAATGGGTGCTATCAAAGGCAACATGAAAGGTAAAAACATGGCTGGTCAATTAGGTTTTGAAAAAGTAACTATCCAAAACCTAAAAGTTGTGATGGTTGATCCAGAAAAAGAAGTCATCTTAGTTTCTGGTTCAGTACCTGGACCAAATAAAGGTTATGTAATTGTAAAGACATCAGTAAAGAAAGGTAACTAAGGGAAAGAACTATGCCAAAAGTAAATTTATTTAATCAAGCTGGTGAAATTATTTCTGAAGTTGCTTTAAATGATGCAATCTTTGGAATTACACCAAACCAACAAGTTATTTATGACGTAGTTAATGCTCAATTAGCTGCATTACGTCAAGGAACACACAAGGTTAAAAACCGTTCAGAAGTTAGAGGTGGTGGTAAAAAACCTTGGAGACAAAAAGGTACAGGTAGAGCACGTCAAGGTTCAATCCGTTCACCACAATGGAGAGGTGGAGGCGTTGTCTTCGGTCCAACTCCAAGAAGTTATGCTGTTAAAGTTAATAAGAAAGTTAAACAATTAGCTTTAAAGAGTGCATTATCACACCACGTATTAAACAATCAACTCATCTTATTAGATGGTATTAAATTAGAACAACCAAAAACTAAATTATTTGTTGAAGTAATCAACAACTTAAAATTAGAAGGAAAAACTTTAGTATTAGGAACAAACTTTGAAGATAACGTTGTTTTAGCTTCAAATAACATTCCAAATGCAGAAGTTAGATTAGCATCACAAGTTTCAGTATACGAAATCTTAAAATTCAAGAATGTCGTATTATTACAAGATGCTGTCAACTACTTTGAGGAGGTATTAGGCTAATGGCTAAGACAATTGAAACTAAATACTATGATGTAATCTTAAGTCCAATTATTACTGAAAACTCAATGAAGTTAGTTGAAGAAGCAAATAGATATACATTCAAAGTTGCAAAGACTGCAAATAAAGTTGAAATCAAAAAAGCGGTTGAAGCAATCTTCGATGTAACTGTATTAAATGTTCATACAATTACAGTTAGCCCAAAAGCTAAACGTGTAGGTCGTTATGAAGGTTTCAAATCAGGATACAAAAAAGCTATCGTCCAATTAAAAGAAGGCGATAAGATTGCTGCATTTGCAATTTAATAAAAAAGTGAAAGATATAGGAGATTTAACTTATGGCAGTTAAAATTTATAAGAGAACGACAAATGGTCGTCGTAACATGAGTGTTTTAACATTCGATGAAATTACAACATCTACTCCTGAAAAATCACTACTTGCGCCAATTATTAAAACCGGTGGTCGTAATAACCAAGGTAAAATTACTGTGCGTCATATCGGTGGTGGGGTAAAGAGAAAATATCGTATCATCGATTTCAAACGTGATAAATTTGATATTCCTGGTCGTGTTGCAACAATTGAATATGATCCAAACAGATCAGCGAACATTGCACTCATTAATTATTTAGATGGTGAAAAGAGATATATCTTAGCACCTAAAGGATTAACAGTTGGACTAGAAGTTATTTCTGGTGACAATGTTGACATTAAAGTTGGTAACTCATTACCAATCGCAAACATTCCAGTTGGTACATTAGTACATAACGTTGAATTACACCCAGGTAAAGGTGGACAATTAGCAAGAAGTGCTGGTACATCTGCTCAAATCTTAGGTCGTGAAGATAAATATGTATTAATTCGCTTACAATCAGGTGAAGTTCGTAAAGTGTTAGGAACTTGCCGTGCAACTGTTGGTGTTGTAGGTAATGAATCACATGAGTTAGTAAGAATTGGTAAAGCTGGTAGAACTCGTTTATTAGGTATTCGCCCAACTGTTCGTGGTTCTGTTATGAACCCAGTTGATCACCCACACGGTGGTGGTGAAGGTAGACAACCTATCGGTAGAAAATCACCAATGACTCCATGGGGCAAGAAAGCTTATGGAATTAAGACTCGTGATACTAAGAAAGCGTCTAACAAATTAATCGTAAGACGTAGAAACGGATAAGGAGGAAAAATAATGGCACGTTCACTTAAAAAAGGTCCTTTTGCAGATTACCATCTCTTAGAGAAAATTGCAAAACAAAAAAATACAACTGACAAGAAAGTCATTCAAACTTGGAGCCGTCGTTCTACTATTTTCCCAGAATTTATCGGTTTCACAATTGCGGTCTATAATGGACGCGAACATGTTCCAGTTTATATCACAGAAGATATGGTTGGACATAAACTTGGTGAGTTTGCTCCTACGCGTACTTACTACGGACACAAAAAAGAAGATAAGAAAGTTTCTAAGAAATAGGGAGTGTGAATCATGGAAGCTAAAGCAATTGCAAGAACTGTGAGAATCGCTCCTAGAAAAGCGAGACTCGTTATTGATTTAATTCGCGGTAAAAACGTTAAAGAAGCTAAAGCTATCTTAATGTTTACACCAAAAGCAGGGTCACCAATTATTTCTAAAGTATTAGACTCTGCAGTTGCAAACGCAACAAACAATTTAAGCATGAATGAAGAAAAATTATATGTTAAAGAAGCATATGTAAACGAATCAGTGACAATGAAGAGAATGATGCCTAGAGCTAAAGGTTCAGGGTACGTTATCAATAAGAGAACATCACATATCACTGTAGTGGTTGCGGAAAGGGAGTAAAGACATGGGACAAAAGACAAATCCAAATGGCTTACGATTAGGTATAATTCGTACTTGGGAATCTAAATGGTATGCAAATCCTAAAGACGTACCTATGTTAGTCAAAGAAGATGCTTTAATTCGTGAGTATCTCCAAAGTACTTTCAAAAAAGCAGGTGTTGCTCAAATTGAAATCGAACGTATCAAGGCTAAAAATAAAGATCGTGTTACAATTCGTCTTCATGTAGCTAAACCTGGTATCGCTTTAGGCAAAGAAGGCGCAACTAAAAATGAAGCTGTTTCAACTTTAGAATATTTAACTAAGAAAGAAATCGTATTAAATATTATTGAAGTTAAGAGACCTGAAAAAGTTGCTGCATTAGTTGCTCAAAGCATCGCAGAACAATTAGAACAACGTGCGTCATTTAGACGTGCTCAAAAAATGGCTATTCAAAGAGCATTAAAAGCTGGTGTTAAAGGTATCAAAACTTCAGTATCTGGCCGTTTAGGCGGAGCTGAAATTGCACGTAGCGAAGGATACTCTGAAGGTAGAGTTCCATTACATACATTAAGAGCTGATGTTGATTATGCTACAGCTGAAGCATCAACAACTTACGGTATCTTAGGTGTTAAAGTATGGATCTATCATGGCGAAGTATTACCTGGACAATCAATTCTTGATACAAGAAAACCTTTTGAACAAGATCAAAAGAGAGGGGATAGAAGACGTGCTAAACAATCCCCAAAAAATAACAAGGAGGACTAATGACCTATGTTAATGCCTAAAAGAACTAAATATCGTCGTCCTCATCGTGTAAGTTACGAAGGAAAAGCTAAAGGTAGAAACGAAATCGTTAACGGCGAATTCGCTTTAGTTGCAAAAGAAGGCGCTTGGGTTAATGCTAGACAAATCGAAGCAGCTCGTATTGCAATGACTCGTCATATGAAACGTGTTGGTAAAGTATGGATCAACATCTTCCCACACTTAGCAAAAACTAAAAAACCTCTTGAAGTTCGTATGGGATCCGGTAAAGGTGCTCCAGACTCATGGGTTGCGGTAGTTAAAAACGGAAAAATTATGTTTGAAATTGCAGGTGTTTCAGAAGAAGTTGCTGTTGAAGCTTTAAGATTAGCATCTCATAAGCTTCCAGTCAAAACTAAAATTGTAAGAAAGGGTGAAGAAGCGTGAATACAGCTGAAATTAGAAATTTAAAAACTCCAGAAATTGAAAAGAAAATTGCTGAATTAAAAGCTGAACTGTTTAACTTACGCTTTCAACTCGCAGTAGGACAATTAGAAAACACAGCACAAATCAAAAAGGTTAAGAAAACAATCGCTCGTATGAAAACAATTCTTGCTGAGCGAGGCAATCAATAAGGGAGGATATGACGATGGAAAGAGTAAATAATAAAAAAGTTTATACTGGAAAAGTCGTATCCGACAAAATGGATAAGACAATTACCGTTTTAGTAGAAACATACAAAACTCATAGCCTATATGGTAAGAGAGTAAAACAATCTAAAAAATTCTACGCTCATGATGAAAACAATGATGCTAAAGTTGGCGACATTGTAACAATTATTGAGTCAAGACCAACATCTAAATTAAAACGTTTCCGTTTATTAGAAGTTGTTCAAAAAGTGGAAGAAATTGTATAGAGGGGCGGAATTAGAATATGATACAGCAAGAATCAAGATTAGTCGTTGCTGACAATTCAGGTGCACGTGAAGTTCTAGTTATTAGAGTTTTAGGTGGTACCCGTCGCCGTTATGCAAATATTGGTGATATTGTCACTGTAACAGTTAAAAAAGCAAGCCCAACAGGCATCGTTAAAAAAGGTGATGTTGTCAAAGCAGTTATTGTTAGAACTAAACAAGGTGTTAGAAGACCAGATGGTTCATTAATTAAATTTGACGACAACGCAGTTGTAATCATCAAAGATGATTTAAACCCAAGAGGTACTCGTATCTTTGGTCCAGTCGCAAGAGAATTAAGAGATAAAAACTTTATGAAGATTTTATCACTTGCGCCTGAAGTATTGTAAGGAGGTGGCCAACATATGAAAATCAAAACTGGAGACACAGTTGTAGTGATTGCTGGTCGCGATCAATTTACAGTCGATAAAAAAGGTGTCAAAACTCGAAAAACTGGCCGTGTATTAAAAGTATTACATGATGAAAATAAAGTTATCGTTGAAGGTGTTAACATGGTTAAGAAACATGAAAGACCTAAAACACAAAACGATAAAGGCGGTATTGTTGAAGTACCTGCTCCAATTCATGTATCAAATGTAGCTATTTTAGATCCAAAAACAAACAAACCTACTCGCGTTGGTTACCGTATTGAAAATGGTGTTAAAGTTCGCTACGCTAAAAAATCAGGAAGTCTATTAGACAAAGTTGAAAAAACTAAGAAAGAAAATAAAAAGGAAGGAGCTAAAGCATGAGTAACTTTAAAGAATTATACCAAGCAACAATCGTACCTAAACTCATGGAAGAATTTAAATACGATTCTGTAATGGAAGCTCCTAAAATTGAAAAGATTGTCGTAAATATGGGTGTAGGTGACGCAGTTGCTAACTCTAAATTATTAGATGCAGCAGTTGAAGAACTAACAGCGTTCACTGGTCAAAAACCTGTCGTTACAAAAGCGAAGAAATCTATTTCAAACTTCAAACTTCGTGAAGGACAAGCTATTGGTGCTAAAGTCACTTTACGTGGTGAACGTATGTATTACTTTTTAGAAAAATTAGTTTCAGTTGCATTACCACGTGTACGTGACTTCCGTGGGGTTTCAAAAGATGCATTTGATGGTCGTGGTAACTATACATTAGGTGTTAAAGAACAAATCATCTTCCCAGAAATCAATATTGACAAAGTTAACAAAGTTCGTGGTATGGACATTATCATTGTAACAACAGCGAAAACCGATGAAGAAGCAAAGAGCCTTCTTACACACTTTGGTTTTCCGTTTAAGAAGTAAGGAGACGATCCCATGGCTAAAAAATCAAAAATTGCAAAAGATAAAAAGCAACGTCAATTAGTTGCATTATATGCTGAAAAAAGACGTCAACTCAAAGAAGCGGGAGATTACGAAGGCTTATCTAAACTACCTAGAAATGCTTCTCCAGTAAGACTTAAAAATAGAGACGCTCTTGACGGTAGACCAAGAGGATATATGAGAAAATTCGGAATTTCTCGTATTACATTCAGAGAGCTTGCACACAAAGGTGAAATTCCTGGTGTCAAGAAAGCAAGCTGGTAGGAAGGAGAAGAACTATGGTTATGACAGATCCAATTGCGGACTTACTAACACGTATCCGTAACGCAAATAAAGAACGTCTTCCTAAAATTGAGGTTCCTGCATCAAAGATTAAAGTAGAAATCTTATCAGTTTTAAAACGTGAAGGCTACATTAAAGATTTTGCTGTAACTAACGATAAATTTTCAAAAATCGTTGTTACATTAAAATATACAGAAAACAATGAACGTGTTATCAAAGGTTTAAAGAGAATATCAAAACCAGGTCTTCGTGTTTATGCTTCCTTAGATAAATTACCTAAAGTTTTAAATGGTTTAGGAATTGCATTAATTTCTACATCAAAAGGTATCTTAACTGATAGAGAAGCACGTTTACAACAAGTCGGTGGCGAAGTACTCGCTTACGTATGGTAATAAGGAGGGAATAAAATTATGAGCCGTATAGGTAATAAATCAATTTTAGTTCCTTCAGGAGTTACTGTAACAATCAGCGATGCAAACATCGTCACAGTAAAAGGACCTAAAGGAACTTTAGAACAACAATTCAATGAAGTTTTAGATATCAAACTTGAAGACAATCAAATTGTCGTTAAGAGACCTGATAACGAAATCTTTACAAGAAAAATCCATGGTACAACTCGTGCATTATTACAAAATATGATCACAGGTGTTACTGAAGGGTTCAAAAAACAATTAGAAATCCGTGGGGTTGGTTATAGAGCACAACTTCAAGGTAAAAAGTTAGTATTACAATTAGGTTTTTCACATAACGTAGAAGTTGAAATTCCTGCAAATATTAACGTTGAAGTACCAAAAAATACTGATATTATTATTTCAGGTATTGACAAAGCAGCTGTTGGTCAATTTGCTGCTGAAATTAGAGCGTTCAAGAAACCAGAACCTTATAAAGGAAAAGGTATTCGTTATGTTGACGAATTCGTATTCCGTAAGGCTGGTAAGACTGCTAAGTAAGGAGTATAACGTATGATTAAGAAAATTTCTTCAAACGAATCAAGACAAAAACGTCACTTACGTATCAGAAAACATGTAGTTGGTACTAGCGAACGTCCTCGCTTAAATGTATTCCGCTCTAATACAGGTTTATATGTACAAATTATTGATGACCAAGCTGGCCACACACTCGTAAGTGCAAGCACTAAAGAATTAAAATTAGGTAAAAACCTTGAAGCCGCAGAAAGCCTTGGAAAATTAGTTGCTGAAAAAGCATTAAAACAAGGCATTACAAAAGTTGTCTTCGATCGTGGTGGTTATTTATACCATGGACGTATCAAGGCATTAGCTGATGCAGCAAGAGCTGCTGGCTTAGAGTTTTAAGGAAAGGAGTCTATCATGGCAGAAAAAGTATTTGAAAAACAAGAAGAAATGGCTTTTGAAGAAAAAGTTGTTGCTTTAAACCGTGTTACTAAAGTTGTTAAAGGTGGACGTCGTTTCCGTTTTGCGGCACTCGTAGTTGTTGGTAATAAACAAGGTTTAGTTGGATTTGGAACAGGTAAAGCATCCGAAGTTCCTGATGCAATTAAAAAAGCAGTAGAAAATGCTAAAAAGAATTTAATTCAAGTTCCAATCGTAGGACAAACAATTCCTCACGAAATCGTTGGACAATTCGGAGCTGGACAAATCGTTATGAAACCAGCTTCAGCCGGTACTGGGGTTAAAGCAGGTGGTGCTTCTCGTATCATCTTCGAATTAGCCGGTATCAATGACATCTTATCTAAAAACTTAGGTTCAAGAACAGCAATTAATGTTGTGCGTGCAACATTTGCTGGATTAAAAGAACTAAGAACTACTGAACAAGTTGCTAAAGTTCGTGGTGTATCATTAGAAAACGTGGTGTAAAAATATGGCAGTACAAATTACATTAAAAAAATCATTAATTGGTCGTCGTCCTAACCAAATTAAGACTGCACACGCATTAGGTCTTAAAAAAATTGGACAATCAGTTGTTAAAGAACAAAATGATGCAATCAACGGGATGATCCAAACTATCCAACATCTTGTTGAAGTAAAAGAAATTTAAGGAGGCCTGACATTATGATTTTAAGTAACTTAAAACCAGTGCCTGGTGCAAGAACTAACAGAAAACGTATTGGTCGTGGTCCTGGTAGTGGCACAGGTAAAACTGCAGGTAAAGGTCATAAAGGCCAAAATGCGAGATCAGGTGGAGGTGTTCGCCCTGGATTTGAAGGGGGACAAATTCCATTCTTCCAACGCATTCCAAAACGTGGATTCACAAATCATACACGTAAAGAGTATATTGTTGTTAATGTTGGTAGTTTAAATGACTTTGAAGACGGATCAGTAATTACTCCTGAAGTATTATTAGCAAATGGAATTATCTCTAAAGTTTTATCAGGCGTTAAGATTTTAGGGCAAGGCGAGTTAACTAAAAAATTAACAATCAAGGCTCATAAATTCTCAGAAAGTGCCATAAAAGCAATTGAAAAAGCTGGTGGAACAATAGAGGTGATCTAACGTGTGGACCCGATTAAAGAATGTATTAGCAAATCGAACAGTAATGCTTCGATTAGGAATCACTTTATTATTAATATTAGTCTATAGAATCGCAAGTTTTATTCCGATTCCACTCTTTAACGTGAAACTTTTCCAAAGTCAATCACAATGGGGTGAAGGCTTTTTAGGGATTTTAAATAGCTATACAGGTCAAGCGTTAGCACGTTTCTCTATTTTATCTTTAGGTATTTCACCTTATATTACAGCATCTATTGCTGTACAAATTCTTCAAATGATTATTCCTCAAATGAAAGAATGGAATGAAGAAGGTGAAGCCGGTAAACTTAAAGTTAATCGCTTAACAAAATATTTTGCATTAGTTTTAGGTTTGGCTCAAGCATTATTACTTATTTTAGGTACTGGTGTGAGAGGATCTCAAATCCAAGTGGGTGTTGAAGCTTCATTCTTCACATACCTATATATGGCTTTAGCAGTAACTGCTGGTACAGCTTTAACTATTTGGTTAGCTGACATGATTACTGCAAAAGGTATTGGAAATGGATCAAGTATTTTAATTGGTGTTGGTGTGTTAACATCAATTCCAATCATGATTTCAACACTTAATGACAAGTACTTAGGTACTGGTAATGGTTTAGACATTGCAACTTATGTATTTATCTTATTCTTATATGTTCTAATCTTACTCGGTGTTGTATACATGAACATTGCAAAAAGAAAAATTCCTATTTCATATTCAAACCGTCAAGGTTCAATGGGAAGAAGCGATTCAAATATCCCATTAAAGATTAACTCTGCTGGGGTATTACCAGTTATCTTTGCATCAACATTACTTTCTATTCCACTAACAATTGTTGGATTCTTAGAAGGATCAGTTGATTCAAATACACAAAGCTGGATTAGTTCAATCTTCTCATATAACCAACCAGTCGGTTTCATTCTCTACATTATATTAATTGTTATCTTCTCATTCTTCTATACATTTATGATGACTAATCCTCATCAAATGGCAGAAAACTTATCTAAGTCAAATGCTTATATTCCAGGTGTTAGACCAGGGGAAGATACCAAAAACTATATCGCTCGTATTTTATTTAAAGTCACAGTAATCGGTACAATCTATTTAGTTGTATTAGCAGCTTTACCAATTGTAACTGCTGCAATCTTCGGATTCACAGGTCAAGAAGCAGCTAATATTACATTAGGTGGTACAGGTTTATTAATCGTTGTTGGTGTTGCATCAGACACAACTCAACAAATGGAAGCTATGGCAAATCAGGAAACTTACCAAGGATTGTTCTAAAATGAAAACTCGTATGATATTTGTTGGTCCTCCAGGTGCTGGTAAAGGATCACAAGCTAAAATTCTATCTGAAAAACTCAATGTGCCACATATTTCAACAGGAGATATGTTCCGTGCACATTTGAAGAATGATACGAAGTTAGGCCTTTTAGCAAAGCAATATATCAACCAAGGGTTATTAGTTCCTGATGATGTTACGAACGACATGGTGAAAGAACGTTTTAATGAAAAAGATGTTCAAAATGGATTTATCTTAGATGGATATCCAAGAAATCCATTACAAGCTCAATTCCTTGATACGTTGTTGAAAGAACATGGAATGAGCTTAGATATCATCATCAATGTCACATCTGATGATGAGATTATTATTAAACGTATTACAGGTAGAAGATCTTGTCCCACATGTGGTGCAGTTTATCACATAGAAAATAATCCTCCGAAAGTTTTTGGCATTTGTGATAAAGACCAAACCCCTTTAGTACAACGTAAAGATGATACTGAAGAAACTGTGGTTAAGAGATTAAAAGTATATTATGAAGAAACATTCCCTTTAATTGAATACTACAAAAATAAAGGGTTGTTAGTTGATATTGACGGTAATGGCGAAATCTTAGAAATTACTGAAAAAATATTAGAAATTCTTGGAGCATAAATGGTTACAATTAAAAGCACAAGAGAAATAGAGCTCATGAGAAAGGCTGGTAGCATCTTAGCTGATACAAGAAAGTTCTTAGAACCTTATATCAAACCCGGTGTTACCACCTTAGAGCTTGATATCCTCGCAGATAAGTTCATTAGAGATCAAGGCGCAATTCCTTCGTTTAAAAACTATGAAGGATTCCCTGGCTCAATTTGTACTTCCGTAAATGAAGTCGTTATACATGGTATACCTTCTAAAACAAAAGTTTTAAAAGAAGGTGATATTATATCTATCGACTTAGGTGTAAATTATAAGGGTTATCATGCAGATTCTGCTTGGACATATCCAGTAGGCAATATTAGCCCAAAAGTTCAAAAGTTACTTGATGTAACTAAGGAAGCATTATATCGTGGTATAGAAATGGTTAAACCAGGAAATACTGTCAATGATGTTTCAAGAGCAATTGAATCTTATATAAGACCATTTGGTTTTGGAATCGTTGAAGAATTTACAGGTCACGGTATAGGAAAAAGTTTACATGAAGAACCTTACATTCCTAATTACGGAGAAGAGCCATTCCCAGTGATATTCAAACCAGGCATGACTTTTTGTATCGAACCAATGGTCAACATTGGAACAAAAAGAATTCGAATTTTACAAGATAACTGGACTACAGTTACCCAAGATAAATCTAAAAGCGCACATTTCGAACATACAGTATTAGTAACTGAGACCGGATTTGAAATATTAACTAAAAACGATAAGGAGATTATATGGCCAGAGAAGACTTAATTGAAGTTGAAGCCAAAGTGGTTGAAATTCTACCCAATACAAAATTTAAAGTAGAGCTTGATAATGGGCACATTGTTATTGCTCATGTTTCTGGTAAAATCCGTATCAACAACATACGCATTTTACCTGGTGATAAAGTAACTGTTGAATTATCACCATATGATTTGACACGCGGACGTATTACGTACCGTAAAAAGTAAGGAGAAGCTATATGAAAGTAAGAGCATCAGTTAAAAAACGTAGCGCAGATGACATTATCGTGCGTCGTAAAGGTCGCGTTTACGTGATCAATAAGAAAAATAGAAGACATAATCAAAGACAAGGTTAAGGAGAAAAACTATGGCAAGAATTGCAGGGGTTGACATTCCATCCCAAAAACGCGTTGTAATTTCACTTCAATACATCTATGGTATTGGTGAACCAACTGCTAAGAAAATTTTAGAAGATGCAAATGTGTCAGAAGACGTTAGAGTTAAAGATTTAACAGAAGAACAATTAAACGCTATCCGTAACGAAGTCTTAAAATACACAACTGAAGGTGATTTAAGACGTGAAGTTACATTAAACATTAAGCGTTTAATGGAAATTGGTTCTTATCGCGGTATTAGACACCGTAAAGGTTTACCTGTTCGTGGTCAAAATACTAGAAATAATGCACGTACAAGAAAAGGTAAGGCTAAACCAATTGCCAATAAGAAGACAGGTGGTAAATAATCATGGCAACTAAAAAGAAAACTACAAAAAGAAAAGTTAAAAAGAATATTCCAGTAGGAATCGCACATATTCATACAACTTTCAATAATACAATCGTTACCATTACCGATCCTGCAGGAAACGCTGTTTCTTGGTCAAGTGCCGGAGCATTAGGTATTAAAGGTTCAAGAAAATCTACACCATTCGCTGCTCAATTAGCTTCAGAAGCTGCTGCTAAAGGTGCTATCGACAATGGTATGTTAAAAGTTGAAGTCAATATCAAAGGACCTGGTCCTGGTAGAGAAGCTGCTATTAGAAGTTTACAAGCAGCTGGATTAGAAATTACTGCGATTAAAGACGTGACACCTGTGCCTCATAATGGTTGCCGTCCTCCAAAACGTCCACGTAATTAATCATTAAACCAAATTAAGGAGGTACACTTGTGAAAGACTTAAAATTTGAAAGACCAACATCAGTCGAAGAAATTTCAAAAGATGGAAATCTTGGGAAATTTAAAATAGGACCACTTGAACGTGGTTATGGCATTACATTAGGCAATGCATTAAGAAGAGTTTTATTATCTTCATTACCGGGTACTGCTATTGTTAATGTCAAAATTGAAGGTGTTGAGCACGAGTTTACTACAATCCCTGGTGTTTACGAAGACGTTATGGGTATCGTATTAAACTTAAAGAAGATTGTATTTAAAACTGATTCACAAGACCCGCAATATGAACAAAAGTTAGAATTATATGCTGAAGGTCCAATGGATGTTAAAGCTTCTAACTTTAACTTAGTAGATGATTTAGATATTGTGAATAAAGAACAACATATCGCTACATTAGCTGAAGGTGCAAAATTAGCAATGACTGTGACAGTACGTCGTGGTATTGGTTATGTATCTGCAGATAAAAACAAACAATATTCAAAATATGAAGTAGGATATATTCCAATTGATGCAATCTACACACCAGTAGAACGCGTTATGTATCATGTTGAATCACAACGTAACGATAAAGAAGAATTAACTCTAGAAATCGAAACTAACGGTTCAATTGATACAAAAGATGCTTTAGGTTTAGCATCAAAAATCTTAGTTAACTATTTTGAAACAGTTGTTGAGATTTCTGACAAAGCTAAAGAAGCAAATTTCATTCGTGATGTCGAAGAAGAACCTGCTAGCAAGAAATCAGATACTAAAATTGAACAACTTGATCTATCAGTTAGATTATTCAACTCACTTAAACGTTCTGGTATTACAACTGTAGGAGAACTCTTAAAGTTATCTGAAGAAGAAGTAATGCGCTTAAGAAGTTTAGGTAGAAAATCATTCAAAGAACTTAAAGAGAAATTAGCAGAACATGGACTTGAATTTGAACATTCATCAAGCAAAGATAATAAGTTCGAATTAGAGTCTGATGAAGATAAGGAGTAATAAACATGGCAACACCATCAAAACTTCGTCGTACAACCGATCAAAGAAAAGCGTTATTACGCGATTTAATCACTGATTTAATCATCAATGATCGTATTATGACTACTGAAGCAAAAGCAAAATCATTACAACGTTTAGCTGATGAAATGGTTACACTTGCTAAAGAAAATACTTTAGCATCTCGTAGAAAAGCAGCTCAAACAGTTCGTTTTGAAGAAGTTAAAGACGGACAAAATGCTTTACAAAAATTATTTAATGAAATCGCGCCTCGTTATGCAGATCGTAATGGTGGATACACAAGAATTATTAAAACTGTGCCTCGCCGTGGTGATGCTGCTCCAATGGCAATCATTGAATTTATTTAATTTTATAAAAACGAAACCATCCTATAAGGATGGTTTTTTTTGTTTATGTGATTAAGTTCAATATTTTTTTTATTGTCTTAAAATAACCTTATACCATGTTATAATAGGCGTGATTAGTTTTTATGATTTTTTAGGGGAGCATATATGAAAAAACAACTTATCTTTTTAAATTTTGTATTTCTTATTTTTCTTACAGCGTGTACAATACCAGAATTACCCTTTTTAACGAAAGAAACATACGAAATTACACTTAAATATAATGACACAATCATTGATACTTATACATATGAAGAAGGTTCTATTCATAATTTTAATGAAAGTCATAAATATGAATTAGATGGATATACATTTAAAGGTTATTATTATGATTTAGAATATAAAAATTCTTATCAAAACAGTGATGTGATTCAAAAATCATTGACACTTTATGCATGGATGGAAAAAAATGTTGAAGTCATTGAATTTGATGTAACATTTGAAGTTATAGATTCAATGTTAACTTGGAATACATTAGAAAATGTTACAGAATATAAATATCAGATTGGAGATCTTGATTTTGTTTCAACTCATCATACATCAATTGATTTATCAAATTATTTAGAAGCACTCATCGATGAAAAACAAATTTTAGTCTATGCTGTATATAACAATACGGATTATTTAATAATTGATGAAAAATTTCAATTCAAAAATTTAAATTTAATATATTCCAATGATTTTGAAGCAGAAACAAATACACATACAACTTACAACAATAATTCAACACCAAGAATCATTGGAACTGAGCCATTCAGTTTTCAAATATATAATGGGGCTGTTTCTACATCAAATCCAGTTAATGGTTTAAAAAGTGTTCAATTAAGACACTATCAAACAACGACACAAACACCAAGATTAGAGTCATTATTTACATTAGAAAATGTTGATTATATGACTTTGAATGCTTTAAGTGAAAGACATTATTTAAAGATTTATACGATAACATCAACTGATAAAATATTAATTGATACGCTTACTTTAAGTAAAGAATTAAAAACATATGAAATTAAATTTCATATCAATGAACCATTTAAATTAAGTTTTGAACTTGATGCACAATCGAATGATTATGGTATACCTGTTTTTATTGATGATATTAAAATATATCAAAATACAGATCAATATACGTTAATTCATTATCCAAAACAAGATGAAGGATTTATTACAGATCCAGAAGAATTACTCAAAATTAAACAAAAATTCCAAAATCAAAGAAGCAAATTAGGCGCACCTACATTTACTAACGCATTATCAGATGAAGGTTTAATTGAATATTATGCATCACTCAATGGATTAAATGGAGAAGACTTTAAAAAAGAGTTACAAAATATTTTAAAGAATACACATCAACGTTTAATCTCATATGATGAAGCAAGATTTGTATTAGAACTATCTGATTTAGTGGAAGAAAATAATATATTATATTTAGATGGTATTTATTCAGGACATAAAATCATCCCTTATTGGGATGGTGGTGCAACTTGGGCAAGAGAACACGTATGGCCTAACTCAAGATTGGGTATTCCAAGAGTTCAAGGAAGTTCAAAAAACCAAGGTTCGGATGTTCATAATCTACGTGCAATTAATCCAAATGTGAATAGTAGTCGTTCAAATCGCTATTTTTCAGATGCTGTTGAAGGACACTTAAATCATACAGTTGGAAAAGATGCATATTATCCAGGAGATAATTATAAAGGAGACGTTGCAAGAATCATATTCTATATGGCAACTCGTTATCACGATATTTTAACACTTATAGACTCCAATATTGATGATGGTAATGCATATGAAAAAAGTGGCGCTAAAATGGGATTATTAAGCATTTTAATTCAGTGGCACGAAGAAGATCCAGTCAGTTTATTTGAGATAAATCGTAATAATATTATTTATTCTTATCAAGGTAATAGAAACCCTTACATTGATCATCCAGAATATGTACAACAATATTTTGTATCCTAATTGATAAAATCGTTTATAATAATATGTAGGTAGGAAAGGGAGATTATATATGACATTTAGTGAATATCCTTATGTTAGACCGAATATAGATGAAATTAAAGACCAATTAACAAAACTAGTGGATGCGTTTAAGGATGCGACAACACCATTTAGTCAAATTTTAATTGTTAAACAATTTCATGACATATACGATGAAGTTGATTCAATGAGTCAACTATGTTACATTCGTCACTCATTAAATACAAGTGATGATTTTTATAAAGCTGAACAAGAGTACCTTGATGAAGTCGGTCCACAAATTCAAGAGTTTGTTGTAAATTTTAAGCAAGTTTTACTTCAATCTAAATTTAGAAAAGACTTAGAAAAAGAATTTGGGACACTTTTATTTAAACAAGCAGAATTAGAAAATAAAGTTTTTAAACCAGACATTATTCCACTACTTCAACAAGAAAACAAATTAAATACTGAATATTCAAGATTAATTAGTTCAGCAAAAATTGAGTTTGAAGGTAATATCTATAACTTATCTCAAATGAGAAAATTTACGACAGATTTAAATCGCGATACGCGTAAACGTGCAAGTTTAGCTACTTCAAAATGGTTTGAGTCTCATGAAGCTGAATTTGATAAATTATATGACGATATGGTTAAGATTCGTCATGAAATAGCATTAAAACTTGGGTACAAAAATTTTATTCAATTAGCATATGATCGTTTCCAAAGAGTAGATTATGATGCAAAAGATGTTAAAGGTTATAGAGATCAAGTATATCAAGAAATTGTACCTTTTGTTGCAAGTTTAGTTGAACGTAAAAAAGCGCGTTTAGGATTGGATGAATTAAAACACTATGATTTAGGCTTAACGTTCTTATCTGGTAATCCAACACCTAAGGGAGATAAAGTTTTCCAAGTTGAAAAAGCACGTAAAATGTATGAAGAAATGAGTCCTGAAACACATAAATTTTTTGAGTTTATGGTACAAAACGAATTAATGGATTTAGATTCTAAACCAAATAAAGATGGTGGAGGATATTGCACATTTATTCCTAAATTTGATTCACCATTCATCTTTGCAAACTTCAATGGTACAAGTGGTGATGTTGACGTTTTAACACACGAAGCAGGACATGCTTTCCAAGTTTATATGTCAAAAGACTTATTACCTGAATACCGTTGGCCAACAATGGAAGCAGCAGAAATTCATTCAATGAGTATGGAATTCTTAGCGTGGCCATGGATTCACTATTTCTTTGAAGAAGATACACCAAAATATAAATTTGATCATTTATCAGGTGCGATTGAATTCTTACCTTATGGCGTATTAGTGGATGAATTTCAACATCAAGTATTTGAAAATCCAAATCGCACACCAGAGGAAAGAAAAGCATTATGGCGTGAACTAGAGAAAAAATATTTACCGTTTAAGGATTATAGTGAAGATCCATTCTTAGATAAAGGTACTTATTGGTTCCGCCAATCACATATCTTTACTGCACCATTCTATTATATTGACTATACATTAGCTCAAGTATTAGCATTCCAATTTTGGAATCTATCTCAAGAAAATTATGAAGAAGCATTCAATAAATATTTAGAATTATGTAAATTAGGAGGTTCATATAGTTTTGTTGGATTAGTTCAAAAAGCCAAACTGGATAATCCATTCCAATCAGGAACTATTAAACGTACTATGGAACCAATTAAAGCTTATTTAAATTCTATCGACGATAAAAAGTTATAAAAATAAGGCTCTATAAAAAAGATGGTGTACTACCACCACCTAATTGATAGGCATATAGATTACACCATCTATTTTATACATCTAAAAAAGACACGAGAGTGTCTTTTATTTTAAACATAAATTTAAATATTTCTAAGATAATCTAAAATGCCAATAGATGCCCCTAATGCGTCATTTAATGCTTTAGTAATTTGCATCATACCACCTATACAATCACCTGCAGCAAAAACACCTTTAATATTTGTTTCATAGTTATTATCAACGATAATATTTGAATTTTCTGTAATAATACCTAATTTTAAAGCTAAGTCATTAGCTTGTGGAAAACCTACTGCACAAAAAGCACCAAAAACCTCATATGTATTGTTGATCGTTTCAATTTTATTTAATCGTTTTTCTCCAATGAATTCAAGAATTTCTTCTTTAACAATTGGGTAATTTAATACATAATCAACATCAGCTCCATCTGTAAATATTGTGATGTCAGTTGTAAAATTTTCTAAAACTTTCAACTCTTCAAGCATATATGGCCCAGAGCCTATTAAAGCGATTTTTTTATTTTTATAGAAAAAACCATCACATGAAGAGCACATATGTATTCCACGACCTCTAAAACTTAAAAAACCTTTTTTCTTTAAAGGAATTCTAGGCTTTCCTGTTGCAAGTAAAACAGTCAAAGTTTCGTAAGTATTTTTTGTTGTAATAACTTTAAAGTGATTATTCATCTTTTCAATTGATAAAACAGATTCTATATTGACTAAAATACCTTGATTTTGTGCTGAAAGAATCCCACGGCGCATAAGTTCAGGACCACTAATTTCATCAAAACCATATAAATTTTTTATTAAGTCAAGATCGTTTAATCCGTTAGTCTCTTGTCCTAAAACTAATATATTTTTATGTTTTAGGTAAAGTGATGTCTGAATACCGGCAGGACCTGATCCGACAATTATACAATCAAACATGTAATATCCATTCCTTTATCGTATCGATTTTATGTAAACCTGTTTTTCGATCATATTCTTTACCATCTTTAAAAAGTATCATAGTTGGTAATGTGAATACGTCAAATTCATCTGCAACTGATGGTGTATTTTCAACATTAACTTCAAAAATTTTAACCAGATCGAACAAATCTTCAGAAAGTTCTTCTAATAAATCTTCTAATGCCTCACATGATCGACACCATGGCGCACCAAATTTAATAAGTACTAAATGATGTTTTTTAATGTGGTCATAAAATAATTTTTCATCTAATTCAAATAACATGATGTCTCACCTTTTCTTTCACTCCTATTATATCGTAAAGTTTATTAAAAATATCATTAATCAATGATATAATATGTAAGATAAGATAGGTGATTATATGATTAAGGTAGAAAATCTCAAATTTCAATATGATGATAAAAAGGAAGTTATTCAAGACATCTCTTTTTCTATTCCTAAGGGTTCTTGGGTTTCCATATTAGGTCATAATGGAAGTGGGAAGAGTACATTAGCTAAACTTTTAATAGGATTAGTTAAAGCTGAAAGTGGTACGATTGAAATTGATGGATTATTAATGAATGAAGAAAACATCAACGAAATTAGAAAAAAGGTTGGAATTGTATTTCAAAATCCAGATAACCAATTTGTTGGTGTTACTGTGCGTCATGATATCGCATTTGGTTTAGAAAATTTAAGATTACCACAAGAAGAAATTAAAAAACGTGTTGAACATTATGCAAAATTAGTAGGTATGGGCGAATATTTATATAAAGAACCTCAACAACTATCAGGCGGTCAGAAACAAAGGGTTGCTATTGCGGGGGCACTTGCAATGCATAAAGATATCATTATATTTGATGAGGCAACTTCAATGTTAGATCCAGAAGGTGTAAGAGAAGTATCTCAACTTATTAAACAATTAAATGAAACAACCAAACAAACCATTATTACAATTACACATGATTTAGATTTTGCATTAAAGAGTGACTATGCAATTATTTTAAAAGAAGGTCAAATTATAGGTGAAGGAAAGCCAGAAGAATTATTTTTAAATGAAGAACTTTTAAAATCTTCAAATTTAACAATACCTGAAGGCTTAAGAGTGTATTTAGACGTTTTAAATGATGAAAAACTAAAAGAAAACAAGAGATTGGTGGACGAATTATGGACATTCAATTTAAAAATGTAGGCTACAACTATTATGGGTTCAAGAAAGTTTATCCAGCCTTAAAAAATATTAATTTAAAAATAGAAAAAGAAGGCGAAATGGTAGCTATTCTTGGTCAAACAGGAAGTGGTAAATCAACACTTTTACAACATATGAATGCATTGATGCGTCCAAGTCGTGGAACAATCAATATTTTAGGTACTGAACTACCAAGTAAAAAGAAAATTAAGGTGAATCATTTAAGAAAACACGTAGGATTAGTATTCCAATTTCCTGAATATCAATTATTTGAGGTTGATATTTTAAAAGATGTTGAATTTGGACCTTCAAATTTTAAAGAGTTAAAAGATAAAAAAACAGAGCTCGCTAAAGAAGCATTAACACGTGTTGGTATTGATGAATCACTATATCATGAAAGTCCATTTAGAATATCTGGTGGACAAATGAGAAGGGTAGCAATTGCTGGTATACTTGCAATGAATCCTGATATTATAGTTCTTGATGAACCAACACGTGGATTAGATCCTCAAGGTAAAATTGATATCATGGATATTTTCTTAGATATTCACAAAAAAGAAAATAAATCGATTGTTATGATTTCACATGATATGGATGTTGTTTCTAAATATGCAAAACGAGTTGTTGTATTAAAAAATGGTGAAATTGTATTTGATGGTACTAAAGAGGATTTATTTAATCATCCAAATTTCAATGAATTCCATTTAGATTTTCCAACACCAATGAAAATTATGAATCATTTACATGAAACGCTCAATATACCTAAAAAATTAGTATTAACTAACGAAGAACTCCTTACTTATTTAAAGGAGGTCTTATCATGAATATTAAAATTGGACAATATATAGCAGGTGAATCTTTCTTACATAAGTTAGATCCGAGAATTAAGTTACTTTCTATGATGATTTTAATCATCTCAATTTTCTTAATTCCAATTGAGGTAAATGTATTTTATATTTCATGGATGATAGGATTATTTTTATTCACGATTGGATTAATTTATTTATCGGGTATTCCATTAGGTAAAGTATTAAGTGGAATTAAAGCAGTTGTCTTCTTATTAACATTTACGTTTATCATCCAGTTATTTACTATAAGACCTGCAAATGAAACACCAATTATAAATATACCAATGACTCTAAGTTTAGTGAGTGTTATTTTAATTATTATATTAACGGTTATTTATCAACTCGTTAAAGCCCGTATTAAAAAATTTAGAACAACATGGTTTTTCACATATGTTGTATTAATTTTTGTTTTACAATGGTTTTCATTTAAATATTTATCTATAAGTTTTATGAGTTTAGATTATGATTTTATCGTAATGCCATCGGGGTTGATTAGAGCTGGATTTATTTTCTTACGAATTATTTCTGTAATGATTGTTGCAAGTTTATTAACGTTTACAACATCAACGATAGAACTTAATGATGCATTAGAATCGCTATTAAAACCTTTACGTTTCATTGGTATTCCAACGTATATTTTCTCAATGATGATTTCATTAACATTAAGAAGTATTCCAACCTTATTAGAAGAAGCAGAAAAAATCTTAAAAGCTCAGACATCACGTGGTGCTGATTTTAATGAATCTAAATTAAAAGATAAAATTGGACAAGTAATCGCATTATTAATACCTGTTTTTGTGATTTCATTTAATAGAGCAGATGATCTATCAAATGCGATGGAAGCTAGAGGCTATGTCATTGGTCAAGAACGTACCAAAATAGATACATATCAAATCAAAGCAAGAGACTGGATTAGTTTAACATTTGTATGTGTCATAATGATTAGTTTTTTGGTGATGCGTTATGCGTTATAAAGCTATTATTGAATATGATGGCTTTAGTTATTTAGGTTACCAAAAACAACCCAACCATAAAGAGACTATTCAAGAATATGTTGAAAAAGCTTTAAGACTTATGACACAACTTGATATTAAAACCTTTGCAGCATCAAGAACAGATAAAGGTGTACACGCTAAGGGTCAAGTCATACATTTTGATACACATATTAATTTAGATAGTGATGCTTGGGTAGAGGCATTAAATCTTAGACTTCCAGGTGATATTCGATTTAAAAAAGTCATTAAAGTGAAAGAAAATTTTCATTCAAGATTAAGTTCTAAATCAAAAATTTATACATATCATATATCCAAAAAACCACTATCAGCATTTGAAGCAAGATATATGATTTATGATAAACACTTTAATTTTGACCTTATAAAGGATAAAATTAAAGTACTCGAAGGCACTCATGATTTTAGTGCGTTTAGCCCTAATAAAGAAAACAAACCACCCATTAAAACAATTTATGAATTTAGCGTAAAAGAATATAAAAATAAATATGTTTTTAAAATTCATGGAGATTCATTTTTACGTTATCAAGTTAGAAGTATGATGGGAAATATTATTGAAATTTCAAAAGGTAAAAAACCAATTAATCATTTGGAAACTTTATTAGAAACTAAGAATAGAAATTTCACAGCTAAAACAGCACCAGCTTCAGGGTTATATTTAGAAAAAATATTTTATTGAAAGGGCATAAGTATATGTTTATTACTTTTGAAGGCGGCGAAGGCAGCGGAAAAACAACATTGATCAAACGCCTCGCAGAAGCGTTAATTGAACGTGGATATGATATTGTTCAAACAAGAGAACCAGGGGGCTCTCGTATTGCAGAAAAGATTAGAGAAGTTCTATTAGATAAGAACAATACAGAGTTAAAACCCCATACAGAAGCTTTACTTTTTGCTGCATCACGTGCACAACATTTAGATGAAGTGATTATTCCAAATTGGGATAAAATAATTCTTTGCGATAGATATATTGATTCATCTTATGCCTATCAAGGTTATGCAAGAGATTTAGGTTATGATTATATATCAAAAATTAATGCCTACGCATTACGCTACATGCCAGATTTAACATTTTATATTGATATTGATCCGTCAATTGGTATGGGCCGTGTGAATTCAAAACGTGGACATAAAATTGATAGACTTGATTCTGAAACATTTAATTTCCATGAACGTGTAAGAGAAGGGTACTTAAAAATGAAAGAACTTGATCAAAAACGTTTTATTGTTGTTGATGGTAACAGAACAATTGATGAAATTTATAGTGAGGTAATGAATATTATTTTAGAGCGCTTATGAACCATATATTCGATATATTTAAACAAGCTATTTTACACCATCGCTTGTCACATCTTTATATATTAAGTGGTTCCAAAGGTCAAATCACAAAAGACCTCATTTTTGAACTTGTCTATTTATTGTTAGGTGACGGTAATGAGGATCCAATTTTAGAGTCTAAAATTAAAAACCAAAATCATCCTAACTTTTACTATATTGAAAAAGAAGGTCAAACTATCAAAAAAGAACAAGTTTTAGAACTTCAACGTGAGTTTTCAAAAACTTCATTAGTTGAAGGAAGAAGAGTTTTTATTGTTGAAGGTTCTGACACAATGAGCGTGAGTGCTCAAAACTCACTATTAAAATTTTTAGAAGAACCAAAAAATAATGAAACAATAGGTATTCTATTAACAGATAATGTGAATGCCTTATTACCAACGATATTATCTCGTGCACAAGTTGTACGTATATTTGATCAAGAATTGACAATTGAAAAACTTTTAGAAGAAAATTTAAGTTTAGAACATGCAACATTAGTATCCCTTATGACAAAAAACTTAAATGAAGCTAAAAGTTTAAGTCAAGATGTATTCTTTTTAGAAACATTAGAATGTATTCGTGATTGGATAGATTGGTTTAACAATCACAAATTAAGTTATATATACATTCAACAATCAATATTTAACATTCTTCAATATGATAAAAAATATTTAGAATTAATTTTTGAGACATTGTTGTATCTTTGTTTAGATATTATGTATTATCATATGAATCAAAAATTATTTTTATCATTTTATCGAGAAAAAATTCAGCTTATTTCAAATAATATATCAATTATAAAAGCCCAAAAGATGATGGATATTGTTAAAGAGTATTCAAATCGCTTAAAGTATCCAGTAAATACACAATTACTTATTACATCATTTTTAATTGAAATGGATGGTATCAAACATGCTTAAACGTGATTTACTTGGAACGAAACTTTCAATCGTATCTGAAATAGGAAAAGCGTTTAATATGGATACTATTCTTATTTCAGATTTTACAAGAATAAATAAAAATACCAAACGAATACTTGATATTGGTACTGGAAATGGTGCGATTTTACTTTATTTAAGTCAAAAATTTAAGGGTGAATTAATAGGCGTTGAAATCCAAGAAAATCGATATAAGGTTGCATTAGAAAATATCAAATTAAATGAATTAGAAGAGCAAATCAAAATATTTAATGAAGATGTTAAATCATTTAATTTAAAGAAGAAAGCGGATATCATTGTTTCAAATCCCCCATATTTTAAAGTGAATGAAGAAACGAAACAATCAATTGATTTAGATATGAGAATTGCTAAGCATGAGCTTACATTAACTTTAGAAGAATTAATTATCGCAGCAAGAAAAAACATTAAGCATGGTGGACAATTCTTTTTTGTACATAAAGCTGATCGATTAGATGAAATTATGCATTTACTTTATCAATATGATTTTAGTGTTAAAAGAATTCGTTTTGTTCATCCGAGAATTGATTTAAGTCCTAACCAAGTTTTAATTGAAGCGCATTTTAAAGGTAGACAACATCTAACAGTTTTACCACCACTTATTCAGTATCATTCTGATCAAACATTAACCGAAGAAATGAAATCCATTTATGAGGGTAGAAGTTATAAAAATGAATATACAAACTTTTGATGAAACTAAATCAACGTTATATATCGTTTCAACACCAATTGGTAATTTGAAAGATATTACTTTAAGAGCACTTGATGTTTTAAAAGAAGTGGATTTAGTTTTGGCTGAAGACACGAGGGTAAGCTTAAAACTGCTTAATCACTATGATATACATAAACCTCTTTTGAGTTATGAAAAATTTAATGAGAAAGAACGTGTTGATACAATTATCAGCCGTTTAAAAGAAAATCAAAATATTGCGTTAATCTCTGATGCTGGAACACCACTTTTATCAGATCCCGGTTCAATTTTAGTAAATAAAGTGATTGATGAAGGATTTAATGTTGTTGCAGTACCAGGTGCATCGGCACTTTTAACAGGATTAGTGATAACAGGTATAAGAACTGAACCATTTACGTTTTTAGGTTTTCTTCCAAGAAAGCAAAGTGAAGCAAAAAAAATCTTAATAAATTATTATAATCGAATTGAAACATTAGTTATTTATGAATCACCACTCAGAATTAATGACACTTTAAACTTACTTTATGAAACATTAGGTAATAGATATTTAGTCTTGACAAGAGAATTAACAAAAAAATTTGAAACAACATATCGAGGAGAATTAAAAGATATTAAAGATGAAATCTTTGATACACGTGGTGAATATGTCATATATGTTGAAGGAAAATTAGAAGAAATCATTGTAAGTGATGATATCATCTTAAAAAAGATGGATGAATATATTAAAAAAGGACTTCTTGAGAAGGATGCAATGAAGATGGTTGCCAAAGATTTAAACATCTCAAAAAAGGAAGTTTATCAAGTGATAAAAATTAAGTAATCAACGCAAATTAAGTGATAAATTAAGAAAATATATCATATATAGTTTTCTTTTTAATTTTAAGTTATAATAATATTAGAAAACTGAATCATACGACGAAAAAGAGATAGTATGGAAGTTATTTTAAAGAGAGTCTTATATTGGTGGAAGTAAGACAAATAACCCATATGAATGGCTTTTGAGTATTTTATTCGATATGTAGAATAAAACGATGAGTCTTGCGTTAAAGACGAAAAGAGTGCTATAGAACAAAACTATAGAACTAAGGTGGTACCGCGAATTTAAGTTCGTCCTTAGATTATTTTTTAATCTATGGGCGGTTTTTTTTAAGGAAGTTTAAAGGAGGATTATTGTGAAAAAACCATTTTATATTACTACAGCTATTGCATATGCATCCGCGATTCCTCATATAGGAAACGTTTATGAAGCGATTTTAAGTGATGCAATCGCACGTTATAAACGTTTAGACGGTTATGATGTATTTTTCCAAACAGGAACCGATGAACACGGACAAAAGATTGAGACAAATGCGAAAAATCAAGATTTGGACCCACAAAGTTATGTTGATGTCATTTCAAATGAAATCAAAAGAATTTATGACATGATGGACGTTTCTTATGATAAATTTGTTCGTACAACAGATAAAAAACATAAAGAAGTTGTTCAAAAGATGTTTGAAAAACTTATTGAAAATGATGACATCTATTTAGGCAAATATGAAGGTTGGTATTCAATTGCTGATGAGTCATTCTTATCTGAAACAGAAATTGTTGATGGTAAAGGACCAAGTGGGGACATTCCCGTCTGGATGAGTGAAGATGCGTACTTCTTACGATTAAGTAAATATCAAGATCGTTTAATTGAACATATTAAAAATAATCCTGGTTTTATTGAACCAGAATCAAGAAAAAATGAAGTACTTCAAAATTTCTTATCAGAAAAATTACCAGATTTATCTGTATCAAGAACCTCATTTAAATGGGGTATTCCAGTATTAAGTAATTCGAAGCATGTTGTTTATGTTTGGGTTGATGCATTATCAAATTATATTACAGGATTAGATTTTGATTTTGAAAATCCAGGTGAATTATATAAAAAATATTGGCCAGCAGATGTTCATATGATTGGTAAAGATATTGTAAGATTCCATGTTATTTATTGGCCGATTATCCTTATGGCATTAGGATTACCGTTACCAAAGAAAATATTTGCTCATCCATGGGTTTTATTTGATAAAAATAAGATGAGTAAATCTCGAGGCAATACAATTTATACAGATAAACTTGTTCAACATTTTGGTGTTGATGCAGTTCGTTACTATGTATTACATGAAATACCTTATGCACAAGATGGTAATTTAACTTATGAATTATTAATTGAACGAAACAATAGTGATTTAGCAAACACGCTCGGTAACTTAGTAAATCGTACCATTGGTATGTTAAATAAATACCAAGAAGGTAAAGTTATAAAATCAGATAAAGTTGCATCACATATTGAAGCATTTTATAAAGAAAATCCTTCATTAAAAGACATATCATTAAATCTATATACAAAAATGACTAAATTAATGGATGATTATAGAGTATCTGATGCGTTAGAAGAATTAATGATATTAGCTCGAAGTGCGAATAAATTTATTGATGTTGCTGAACCATGGAATTTATTTAAAGAAGGTAGAAAAGAAGAATTAAGCTATGTATTATATCAACTTGTTGAATCTATTCGATTTATTGCAATCTTCTTACAACCATTCTTACCACAAACAGCTAAAAAGATATTTGAACAATTAAACATTGATCCGCAAGGCTTTGATAAAGTTCATGAATTTGGTTTATATGACAAAGAAATGATTGGTGTTGCAAAACCTTTATTTGAGCGATATGATTTAAATAAGAAGATGGAAGAAATTTTAGGGTAATTGTTATGAAAAAATTAAAAGCTTATATGCAAACCGAAAACTATCAAATGAAAGTTAAACCTGAACTTAAACGTTTGTTTGCAGTTGTGTTTTTCACAATCATTTATGGTTTTGGTGTGAAATGGTTTTTAGAATCATCTGTGATACCAATGTACACAGGTGGTATTCCGGGTTTAGGTCAGTTAGTCCGTGACTTTATGAAATATGCACTTCATATTGATACAACACCATGGGAAGGTGCATTCTTAGGTATATGGGTATTTGTTGTTAATATTCCAATTCTAATTTTAGGTTGGGTTGGTGTATCTAAAAAGTTCGTTATTTATTCATTAATCTCTGTATTAATTCAATCAACCATGTTAGGATATATTCCAACAATTAACATTGGATTAAATAGTGAATCTCAAGCCTTAACAGCTACTATACTTGGAGGTATTTTAGTTGGTATTGGTACTGGTGGGGCTTTAAAATATGGTACATCAACAGGTGGATTAGATATTGTTGCACAATATATTTCACTTAAAAAAGGTCAATCTGTGGGATTCATTTCAATGATTATGAATATTAGTACAGCGGTATTAGGTGGTATTATTTCTGCTCAATATTTAGTTGATAACCAAGTATTAGTTGGAGTTGATCAAGTCACAGCAGCAGCTGGAATTGTCATTTCATATACAATATTACGTATTATTGTTTCAACAATTATGACTGACCGTTTACATACTGCATACCAATTCTTATCTGTTGAAATTATTACTGAAATGCCTGATCAAATCATTGGTGATATTTTAGTTAAGATTCATCGCGGTGTCACATTGCTTAATGTTAAGGGTGGGTATACACATAAAGAAAAAACATTACTTAAAGTAATTATTTCAAGTTATGAGTTAACAATTCTTACACAACTTGTTCATCAAGTCGATCAAAAAGCATTTATTGTAACACAACCTGTAAGACAAGTTATTGGAAACTTTAAAAAGAAAACGATTGCTTAACAAAAAGCTAGAACCATTCTCTGGTTCTAGCTTTTTTTAACATAATTATATAAATATAAGTTTTATTTTTTGACAACAATCAACAAATAGCGTAAAATAACAGTTGAACAGTTGCTCAACTGATAAAGAGGTGATTTTATGAATTGTGGTAAATCATGCAATTGTACAGTATTTCATTTAGATACAATTAAAAAAGTTGAAGAAAAGTTAATTTCAAATGATGAAATTCATTTAATTTCGAATTTATTTAAAGTATTAAGTGATTTTACACGTGTAAAAATTTTAAAAGCGATTGAATCTGAATTTTTATGCGTATGTGATTTAGCACATGTCGTAGGTGTTACTAAAAGCGGCATCTCACATCAAATGAAACTACTCAAAAAATATCATATGGTTAAAGAAAAAAAAGAAGGCAAGATGGTTTATTATAAAGTAAGTAATCCATATATTGTTAAATTATTAGATGATGTGCATCAATTCATTAAAGGAGAAAATCATGCGTAAAACTGTGAAAGTTAGCAACATTACATGTGCTCAATGTGCAAAGACAATTGAATCTCATTTTAAAGCGTTAGATATTGATGTAAAAGTACTAGTTCCAAGTAAAAAAGTAATTATAGAAAATGATCAACCATTAGAGGATGAATTTATTCATGATGAACTATTAAAGATTGGATATTATCCACTCATTGATAATTTAGATCAAAAAAAAGCAAAATTAAAAGATAGAATCGATTTGTTGATTGCATTTGTTTTTTCATTACCACTTTTATATACGATGTTTTATCACTTTGGTATTAATGTACCAATGCCAAATATTTTACTTAGTGGGTATTTTCAATGGATAATTACAACACCAGTATTGTTTATAAGTGGTAGAAGATTTTTTGTTTCTACATTTCATCAACTTAAATATAAAAATACTACAATGGATACACTTGTTGTTATAGGAACATTAAGTGCATATATTTATAGTATATATTTAACACTTACATCGAATGCACATCACTTATATTTTGAAACAACAGCAGTCATTATCTTTATGGTTCTTCTAGGAAATGCATTTGAAAATCGCGTTAAAGAAAAAACAAGTGATGCACTACAACAATTAGTATCATTAAGTTCTAAAACTGCTAAAGTAAAAGTAGATAATACATTTGTTGTAAAACCAATTGAAGATGTTAAAGTTGGTGATACGATTATCGTTTTATCAAATGAAAAAGTACCTCTTGATGGTATTGTTTCAAAGGGTATGACATATGTTGATGAATCCATGATTACAGGTGAACCAATGCCGGTATTAAAAAATGAAAAAAACTCTGTCATTGGTTCAACATTAAATATTCTTGATACGATTGAAGTTTTAGTTACTAAAGGTTATCAAGATACAGTACTAGCAAAAATCATTGAAACTGTTGAAAATACATCATTAATTAAACCAAAAGCTCAAAGAGTTGCAGATAAAATTGCACAATTCTTTGTACCAAGTGTGATAGTTATTAGTATAATTACCTTACTAACGTATTTACTTATAAGTAAACCAATTGATGAAGCATTTAGTGCCGCAATTGCTGTGTTAGTGATTTCGTGTCCATGTGCTTTAGGGCTAGCAACTCCTACAAGTGTGAGTGTTGCAAGTGGTATAGCATTTAAAAAAGGTATTATGTATAAGGGTGGAGAATTTTTCGAAGTTGCTCATAAGATTAATGCCATTTTATTTGATAAAACCGGAACTCTAACTCATGGAAAGCCAGAAATGATTGATTTTTTAGGTGATAAAGAAACGCTTAAATATACTGCTTCACTCGAGTATCATTCAAATCACCCAATCGCCAAATCAATTACATCTCAATATCAAGGTGAGTTATTAGAAGTTAAGAATTTTGAAACTTTATTAGGTCTTGGTATAAAAGGTAATATCGATGGTAAGTTAGTTTATGTTGGAAGTAAAAAGTTAGTTAATGAATTAAATGTTGATCCAACATTTGATGAAACCCCTTATATTAAAGAAGGTAAGACTATTTTTTATACCGTTTATGATGGAAAAGTTGTTAATCTAATTACGGTATCAGATACATTAAAAGAAGATGCAAAAACATTAATTGACATCTTAAAAGAAAGAAAAATACAACCAATTATGGTGACCGGTGATAACAAAACTACAGCAGAGTATATTGCAGGATTAGTTGGTATTCATACAGTTTATGCAGATGTATTACCACATGAGAAAGCTTTAATTGTAAATAAAGTCCAAAAAGAAGGAAATGTGGTTGCATTTATAGGAGACGGAATTAATGATGCACCAGCATTAAAAATGGCTGATGTGGGTATATCTGTTCATTCTGGGCACGATATTGCATTAGACAGTAGTGATGTAACGCTCATGCAACCTAATTTAGATTTAGTGATTGATGCAATTGATCTTTCTAAAGCGACCCTTAAAAATATATACTTAAACTTTTTATGGGCATTCTTGTATAATGTATGTATGATACCTTTAGCAGCTTTAGGATTTTTAAATCCAACACTAGCAGGTATTGGTATGGGATTTAGTAGTATAGCAGTTGTTATAAATGCGTTAAGCTTAAATTTATTTAAATCCAAAATTAAAAAGGAAGTGAAATCATGAAAATTAAAGTAAATGATATGACATGTGCACACTGCGCAGCAACCATTCAAAAATCATTACTGTCAAAAGGTGTTGTTGGTACAGTAAGTCATGTTGACAAAGTCGTATCTATTCAAGATAAGGACTATGATAAAGCAATTTCAGCAATTAAAGATGCTGGATATACACCCGAAGAATAAGTAAAAGAACTTGCAATTTTTTGCAAGTTCTTTTTTTTATTAAAAATAAAATATAAAAAAAGTTATAATTTATGTGTTAAAATGAAAGTGTAACAAGACTATATAATGAAAGGAGTAATTGATGGATCAAAAGAAAAGAGATATATTGTTCATGATAAGTATCGTGAATGTTACATTACTATTTATCATAAATATTATAGGATTGGTAGCGATTAATCTAACAGACATTATTCATAATGAATATCTACAAGCATTAGCTGAAATACCAATGTTAATGTCTTTAAGTTTAGGTATCGTTACATTAAGTAATGCCCATAAAATTAAACGTAATGAAGAAAAAGAACTATCATATTCAATCTTAAAAATTTTAACTTCGGTTTTAAGTATAATTTTTCTTATGTTAGTCTCAAGTGGTATTTTATTAAAAGGCTTACAACAAATTCATGATTTTACATTTATTGACATTGAACAATTTATTCTTTCACTTGTGATTCTTATTCCAAATGCATATATGATATATCTTGTTATGAATATTAAGCAACATTTAATTGAAATGCGAAAAATGATTGAAAACAGTATAAAAGAAAAAGAAGCATCAAGCGAGGATTAATTATAATACCATCTAAAATCGCTTAATAAAGCAAAAAAATGAGTTGTTCAATACAACTCATTTTTCATTAAACACTTTGGAAAACTCTTGCATCAACTAATGGTAATAAAATTGGTTGAATATAAGAACTTGCAGTTAAACTTGAAACCAAACTGCGCAAATGTGGATAAATAATTTGTACAGCTGGAATTTGTAAAAAATCTTCAATTGCATTTTCAGGTGTTCCTGGTTCAAATGTGAATACACCTGCAACACTTACTGTAAGATCAATTGGAAATGGTTGCTCTTTCGTATTTAACACAGAAAAATTAAGTGTTAGAGTGTAGTTGTTGTCATCATTTTTTTCGATGTTTTTAGTATATATTGGAAACATTTGAAAATTACCTTTTAGCATATGGTTGACTAAAGATGCTCTTTTAACATGGATTACTGTATTTATTACTCTCATATCAACAAAACCTCCTTACGGGTTATCTTTATTTTACCATAGTAAAGTGATTATTTTTTGATAATTAACGGAAAAGATGAAAGAAGCTATAGATATATCTATAATTAAAATTATTTTATCGTATTTCTATTGACTTTTTAGGTTGTTTATTATAATATACTTAACGGTACATTTTAAACACAAAAAAATTTCCACGAAAGCCCTTATGTGAGAAAATATAAGGAGAGAATTCAAAATATGAAAACATTTATGGCAAATGAATCAACCATTGAAAGAAAATGGTATGTTGTCGATGCTGAAGGTCAAACTTTAGGTCGTCTTGCAACTAAGGTTGCTGCTGTATTACGCGGAAAACATAAACCAAGCTACACTCCACATGTAGACACAGGTGATTATGTGATCGTTATTAATGCAGACAAAATTGTTTTAACTGGTAAAAAATGGGATGGCAAAAAATACTATCGCCACTCAGGATATCCAGGCGGTTTATATGTTAGAACTGCAAAAGAACAATTAGAAAAATTCCCAACTTCATTAGTTGAAAAAGCAGTTAAAGGTATGATTCCAAGAACATCTTTAGGTGCGGCTCAATTAAAGAAATTATTTGTATATGCTGGTCCTGAACATAAGCACCAAGCACAAAAACCAGAAAGATTAGAGGTGTAAATAGATGGCTAAAGAACTAGTGCAATACTTCGGTACCGGACGCAGAAAGTCATCTGTTGCCCGTGTAATCTTAACTCCAGGTAATGGAAATATCACAATCAATGGTAGAACATTTGAAGAATACCTACCAAGTGCTGCTGTACGTTTAGACGTATTACAACCATTAGCACTTACTGAAAACGAAGGTAAGTTTGATGTTGTTGCTAACGTACGTGGTGGTGGATTAACTGGTCAAGCTGGAGCAATCCGTTTAGGTATTACAAGAGCTTTATTAGAAGTTAACGCTGATTTACGTAAGACATTAAAACCTGCTGGTTTAGTAACACGTGATTCACGTACTAAAGAACGTAAAAAATACGGTCTTAAGAAAGCACGTAGAGCTCCTCAATTCTCTAAGAGATAATTTGTGGATTTTAAAAAGAAGCTTATGCTTCTTTTTTTCATTTTTAAACAAATATTATGTATATGAATTAAATAAACTTGTTTATTTACTATAAATAACATATAATTATACTTGCGAAACGAGGTATTAAAATGAAAAAGGTAAGAGCTAGATACGCACCGTCACCAACCGGATTATTACATATCGGAAATGCAAGAACTGCATTATTTAACTATTTATTTGCTCGCCATCATGGTGGAGATTTTATTATCCGTATTGAAGACACTGATACTGCAAGAAACGTACCGGGTGGGGAAGAAAGCCAATTAAAATATTTAAAATGGCTTGGTATGAGTTGGGATGAAGGTCCAGATATTGGTGGACAGTATGGCCCATATCATCAATTAAAAAGATTAGACTTATATCAAGAATATGCACAAAAATTACTTGATATGGGATTAGCATATAAAGAATATAAAGAAGGATCAGACAAATTTGCTGTTCGTTTTAAAGTACCTGAAAATATGGTATATACATTTAACGATTTAATTCGTGGCAAACTTGAATTTCAATCTAAAGAAATTGAAGACTGGATTATCTTAAAAGAAAATGGTATTCCAACATATAATTTCGCGGTTGTTATTGATGATCACTTTATGGAAATTACACACGTATTCCGTGGGGAAGAACATATTACAAATACTCCAAAACAATTAATGGTTTATGATGCATTTGGTTGGGATTATCCAGAATTTGGTCATATGACAATTATTGTAAATGAGCAAAAGAAAAAATTATCTAAACGTGATACATCAACACTACAATTTATTGGTGATTATGAAAGATTAGGTTATTTACCTGAAGCAATGATTAATTTCCTAGCACTTTTAGGATTTGCTCCAGATAAAGAAATTCTTTCTCATGATGAATTAATTGAAGTATTTGATGAACATCGTTTATCAAAAGCACCAAGTTACTTTGACCGTCAAAAGTTAGCATTTATTAACTCACAATACTTAAAGAAACTTGATGATGCAACAATGAAAACATTTTTAATACCATTCTTAAAAGATGCAAATATAGAAATTAAAAATGATGTATGGTTAACAAATTTAATTTCTGTATTAAGAGATCGTCTTGATTATGGTGCACAAATTGTTGAATACTATCATACATTCTTCAGAGATGAATTTGAAATTAGTGAAGAAGCTAAACAAGAATTAAATCAATTTGATCGTATGCAAACAATGAATTTAGTTGAAACATTACTTACAAAAATTCAAAGTTTATCATTTGATGATGCAACAGAAATTGAAAGTTTAATTAAAGATCTGGGTAAAGAGTTAGGTATTAAAGGGAAGGCATTATTTATGCCGATCCGCATTGCAACAACAGGTGAAGCACATGGTCCAAGTCTCCCTGTGTCAATGCTATTATTAGGCAAAGATGTAATTACAAAAAGATTAAATGAAACCATCAAGGTTATGAAGGAGCAAACGGTATGAAAAAAATTATAGGGGTAGTAACATTTTTATTGCTCATTGTATTAGCGGCATGTGATACAGTTATCACATCTAATGCACGTGCTGTGATTTCTAACATCACACCTAAAACACAATCAGCAAGTTTTAGAGTTGAAGTCAAAGATCCAAGTGAAGAACTTGATAATCGTAATTTCAAAATCACTTTATCAAGCGGTGAACATACAGTATCAATAGATGTTGAAATCGCAAAATCTCAAATTAAATTAGTTGAATTTACTGAATTAAATCGAGAAACATCATATAAGATTTCTATTATCGGTACATTAAATGGTTCATCTTATGAGTTATATCATAGTGATGAAACAATAAAAACATTAGCGATTGGTGACACAGAAGAAGATCCAATTTCTATTACAACAGTTGAAGAATTTAAAGAGATGGAAGCTAAGAAACATTATAAATTAATGAATGACTTAGACTTTGAAAATGCGTCAATCCAACCATTATTCTCTGCTGGTACACCATTTAATGGTTCATTTGATGGTAATGGTTTTACAATAAAAAATATCAACATCAAAGAAAGTGCTGATACATATAAACCATATCTATCAATTTTCGGATATGCATCTAAATCAAAAATTACAAATCTAAAATTAGATAATGTCCATATTAACAATGCTGATCGTCAATATACAGGACATCACTATGTTGGATTATTAGTATCAAAGGTAAGTAATAATGATTTTGAAATTTCAAATATTGAAATTACAAATTCATCAGTTACAATTTCTCACAACCTAAACCAAACAGTTACAAATCGTAACCTTTATGTTGGTTTGCTTGGTGGAAGTTTACAAGGTAAGATTTCAAATATTGTTATTAAAGATTCAAAACTTAACGTTACACAAAATAGCGTAAACGGTACATATGGTGGATCTGATGTTTCAACTGCGGGTACTTACGTTGGTGGTGTTGCTGGTTTAATTGAACAAGATAAAGGTAAAGGTATTTCAAAACTTGCTGTTTTAGATACAGAAATCAATCTTGAAGTTAAACAAGATAAAAAATCAAACGGTTCAGGATTATATTATGCTGGATCAATTTTTGGAGCTTATCGTTCAGATACAAATATTTCAGAAGTTGTTTCAAATGCAGATTTATCATTTAACTATAATACATATCCAGAAACAGAAATATCAAACAAAGATATCATTTATATTGGGGGTTTAATTGGTCACCAATCAAAAGCAAACGCAAGTGATTTCTATTTCTTTGGAAATGTTGATGTGTTAACTGATTTACCTGTTCGTCAATTAAATGTAGGTTTATTATCTGGGTATGCAAATAAATCAAGTATCCGTTTATTAGCATCAGGTACATTAAATGTTACAACAGCTAATGGGCCACAAAACTTAATAGTTGTATCTGTTTATAGTTATTCATGGTCTCAACTTTATGCAAATGTCAAAGTGACAAATTCAACAAGTATTATGGTTGAAGGCACACCGTTTGACATTTCAAAATTTGAAGTTGTTGAAAACATTAATGAATTTATCTTATCACCATTTATTTTGAATTTAATAAATTAAGGTGTGAGCCATTCACACCTTTTTTATATTATAATAAGAAAAACGAGGTGATATCTATGATTAAAAATATCTCCAAAACAAAATTTATACAAGGTTTAAATTGTCCAAGATTTTTCTATTATTATCAAGAGGATTTAAAAAAGAATAATAAATTAAATGAAGTGAATACTCTAATCGAAGAAGAAAGAAAAAACGCCATTTTAACATTAGTTAATGATAGTGAAGAAGAACCTATAGAAATCTTTGATGACTTATATATGGATATGATGAATGTCTATTTTAAGAAAGAAGAAGCTTTAACAAAAGCTTATTTAGAATATCTTTTTAAAGAAAAAGTATTCAGTGGAGAAAATACATATGATCAAATTAAAGTAATTAAAGAATATAAAGGATATCATTTTTATGCTTTTTTAGATCATTATCAACCATTAAAATCCATTGAACATATTGTTGAAACAAAAGGTACAACAAGTAAAAAATTTTTAGATTTAAAATTTAAAAGTGAAAAAAATGAATTACCTATATTTATAAAAAATCATGAGGGTATTTATCAAACTCAAAAAGCTTTTGGAAATTCAATAAATGAAAATTATGAAAAAACAATCGGAAAAATATTAAACAGAGAAAATAGTGTTGGTCAATATTTATATGATTTAACCTATCAACGTTGGATTATTAATGATGTATTTAATAAAGATAAGAAAAAACGTTATATGTTAGCTGTATTAAACGATCAATATATTTTTGATGGTGTCTATAAAGCAAATGAACCAGACTATTTAAAAGATATAAAAAATGATGAGTTTATTATTTCATTATTTGATGTTACAGATTTAACAGAAATGCTTTTAGAAAAAGTAATAAAAGATGTTGAAGTTGTAATTGATCGAATTGAAAACAAACACTATAAAGATTCTAAAGAATTATGTCCAAATTCTAAAACAAAACAATGTCCATATCATGATAAATGTTATAAAGATTTTCCAAAAGATAATTCCATATTGACATATTTACTAAAACAACATGGATTTAAAGGCCCTAATGGTACATTGCATGTTGAAGATTTCATTAAAGAGGGTAAGTATCATATGTTAGATGTACCATATGATTACTTAAAATATCAAAATCAACGTATTCAATATGAAACAGTTAAAACACATCAAACGTATATGAATGAATCAAGAATGAAGGATATTATTAAACATTTAGAGTATCCACTATATCATTTAGATTTTGAAAGTTTTCCACGACCACTACCTAAATTTAAAGGTGAAAACCCATATAGTCAATCTGTCTTTTTATATAATTTACATATAGAATATGAAAATGGCACTTTAGAAAGCCATCATTTCTTAGCAAGACCTGATTTTGATGATAGATATGACCTTATTAAGACTTTATTAAGCCAAATTCAAGATAAAGGTCATATCATTGCATGGCAAGATTCATTTGAGAAAAATGTTTTAAAAAATTTTAGTGAACTATATCCTGAATTTAAAGAAAAAATTGAAAGATTATTACCAAGAGTGTATGATTTATCGTATATTTTTAGAGGATATAAACATCCAATTTATGAATCTTGGGGATTAGATGAAAATAAAGGAATTAATTATTATCATGAAAAACTCAATGGATCATTTTCAATTAAAAAAGTATTACCAATTTTTGAACCTAATTTAACCTATGACAATCTTTTAATTAAAAATGGCGTTCAAGCGTACATTTATTATGATTTACTAAGCCATATGTCAAAAGAAGATGAAAATCGCTACAAAAACGCTTTAATCGCATATTGTCACCAAGATACATTAGCAATGGTGAAAATATTACGACAATTAAAGGAAACTTTATCATTAAATAGTTTAAAATTATAGGTATTTAAAGTATAATAAATAAAAGAGGTATAAATATATATGCTAAAAATTTATAATTCTTTAACAAAAAGAAAAGAGCCATTTCAACCCATTCACGAAAATAGAGTGAATATGTATGTATGTGGTCCAACAGTCTATGATGATATCCATATTGGTAATGGTAGACCTGTTGTCTTTTTTGATATGTTAAAGCGTTATTTAATAAGCTTAGGTTATGATGTTATATATGCATCAAATATTACCGATGTTGATGATAAAATTATCAATAAAGCTAAAGAATCAAACCGTACAGAAAAAGAAATTGCAACGAAATATGCGAACGAATTTTTTAGAATAAGTGAAAAAATTGGTAGTTTAAAACCGGATATTACACCTTATGCAACAAACTACATTGAAGAAATGATCACATATATAGGTGAACTTATTGAAATGGGTTATGCATATGTTACTAATTCTGGTATTTATTTTAGTGTTTCAAAAATTGATGATTACGGTATTTTATCAGGTCAAAAAATTGAAGATTTAAGAAGTAATGTTCGAATTGAAAATGAAGACGATAAAATTGATAATGCAGATTTTGCACTTTGGAAATTTACAGAAGAAGGTATTAAGTTTGATACACCATGGGGTAAAGGTAGACCCGGATGGCATACTGAATGTGCTGTCATGAATCATGTATTGTTTCAAGATGAATTAGATATTCATGGTGGTGGATTTGATTTAAAATTTCCACATCATGAAAATGAAATTGCTCAAGCTAAAGCACATGATGGACATCACTTAGCAAAATACTGGATGCATGTTGGTCGATTAGATTTTGGTCAAGAAAAAATGAGTAAATCGTTAGGTAATATCATTAAAGTTAAAGATTTACTTGAAAAATATGATGCTGGTGCATATCGATTAATGATTTTTGCACATCATTATCGAAACCCAATTGAATTTAGCTATACACTCATGGACCAGTATCAAAAAACATATGATAAAATATCATATACACTTAATAAATGGAAATTTATGTTCCAACTTAAAGGCCTTGATGTTAAGACAGATATTAAAATCTTAGAAGATGAGTTTAATGAAATTATGTATGATGACATTAATACACCTAATGTCATTACACTCATTGAAAAATACGTAAAAGAACTTAATAAAAATCAAGATTTGGCATATCTTAGAATGATTGAAAAAATATTAAACATTTTAGGTGTGGAACCTAAAGTAAATGTTCCAACAAGAGATGATTTAGATATGTATCTTAAATGGGAAGAAGCTAGAAATCAAAAAGATTTCAAGCGTGCGGATGAATTCAGATCATATTTAAGTGAAAAAGGATGGATTTAATTGAACGGATTAGCATTAGCCTTTCTAGGTGATGCATATTATGAACTTTTTGTTAGAAAATATTTAATCAGCGAAGGCATAACTAAAATTCATGAATTACATCAACAAAAAGTTAAATATACTTCAAGTGTGGCTCAAACTAAAATCATAACTTATTTTTTAAGTGAAAATATTTTAAATGCTGAAGAAATCACTTATTTTAAAAAAGGTAGAAATAGTGCACATTTTGGAAGAAAAAACGTTGATGTATTAACGTATCAAATGGCCACCGGTTTTGAAAGTTTAATTGGATATTTAATGCATAACGATACAAATCGTTGTGAATATCTTATGCAACTTGGTATTGAATTTATAAAGTTAGGTGAAAAAGATGGCAAAAGAACAACAAAATGAACTTTTAGCATTGTTAGAATCAGATGATGATATTGTTGAAAAGAAACCTAAAAGAAAAGGTCCTCAAACAATTTTAGTTGAAGAACCACTTAAAATGAGTGGGGATCCATTAGGTATCATTCAGACAAAACAAGAAGAAAAACAAGCTAAAACGCCAAAACGTGTAAAATCTAAAGGCGACATTGTCGTTGAACGTTATAACCCAGAGGTGACTATGGGTCTTTTAAGCGATGATGTTGAACAACGTCAACTTGCCGGATTAGCAAATATTTCTACCAAAGGTTCTACAAAATCTATTAGTTCAATTATCTTTTCTAACGTATTTACATTTTTTAACCTTTTAATTATTGCAATATCAGCCCTCTTAATTTGGAGTGGAGCAAGTTTAACACAACTTGCAGCATTGATTATTGCATCGATTAATACAACAATCGGTATTATCCAAGAGATTAATGCGAAAAAGATGATTGATAAATTATCATTACTATCAGCACCTACAACAAATGTTATTCGCGATGGCATTGAACAAGAAGTATCTGTTTCAGAAGTTGTTATTGATGAAATTATTAAATTATCAGGTGGGAAGCAAATTACAGTTGATGCTGTAGTAAGAGAAGGAACGATTGAAGTTAATGAATCATTATTAACGGGTGAATCTGACCCAATTATTAAAAAACCTGGTGATACATTATATTCAGGATCATATGTAATTTCTGGAAACTGCGTTGCACAAGCAACCGCTATTGGTAAAGATATTTATATTGAAAAATTAACAAGCCAAGCTAAAAAATACAAAAAACCTAAATCAGATATCTTTAAGTCATTAGGTATTATTATTCGTACTGTTGGTATTATCATTATTCCAATCGGTATTACATTATATTTACTAGCACCAGGTGAATGGAATGATACAGTCTATGTAGGTATTAATATTGTTAAAAGTGCTGGTGCGATGTTAGGTATGATTCCATCCGGATTATTCTTATTAACATCTGTTGCATTAGCAGTGGGTGTCGTAAGACTTGGGCAAAATAACACATTAGTTCAAGAATTATACTGTATTGAGATGCTTGCCCGTATTGATACATTATGTTTAGATAAAACGGGTACAATTACAGATGGTACAATGACTGTTAAATCAGTAATTGAATATGAATCAATTGCAGGTTTACCATTAAAACAATTAATTTCAGCATATTTAAATGCATTAAATGATCAAAACTTAACAAGCCAAGCGTTACTTGAACGCTTTGGTAATCAAAAACGAATTCGTCATAAACGTGTAATTCCGTTTTCATCTCAAAGAAAATATTCGGCAGTTGAATTTGAAAAATATGGTACATTTGCGTTAGGTGCACCTGAGTTTGTATTACGTGATTATTACCATTTGGTAAGTAAAGATGTTGAACAACAAGCAAATGAAGGTTATCGTGTATTAGTGATTGCTCAAAGTGATTTACCAATCGAAGGTAAAGAGTTAACACAAGAAATGAAACCTATTGCATTAATTATGGTTGAAGATACAATCAGAGTTGATGCACCTGAAACCATTAAATATTTTAAAGATAATGGTGTGAGAGTCGTTGTTATTTCAGGAGATAACCCATTAACAGTTTCACGTATTAGTCAACGTGCCGGTATTGATCATGCTGAACAATATATTTCGTTAGAAGGCATGACTGATAAAGAAGTTGTTCGTATTGCAAACAAATACACCGTTTTTGGACGTGTATCACCACATCAAAAGAAATTATTAATTGAATCAATGAAATCATCAGGACATGTTGTCGCAATGACTGGTGATGGTGTCAATGATATTTTAGCTTTAAAAGAAGCAGATACATCGATTGCTATGGCATCAGGTAGTGAAGCTGCAAGAAACGTATCACACTTAGTCTTGATGGACTCAAACTTTGCATCTATGCCTAAGGTTGTTTCTGAAGGAAGACGCGTTATTAACAACATTCAAAAAGTATCTAAACTTTATTTAACAAAGACATTATTCACAATATTATTGAGTATTACAGTTATTATTCGTGGATTAATGGGATATGATGCATTATATCCACTTAAACCATCACACTTACTCATTATGGAATTTTTAGTTATTGCAATTCCATCGTTTGTGATTGCATTAGAGTACAACAATAATCGTATTTCAGGTAAATTCTTAAGTCAAATTGTTAAAGATGCATTACCAGGTTCATTAGTAGTATTAATTAATGCATTAATTGTTTATGCACTAGCTGGGCCACTGGGATTAGATATTTCAGATCCAATGGGCGAACAAGCAATCGCATCATTAATTGGTATTAGTGCAACTGCAACAGCATTTATGGTTTTATTCACAGTTTCAAAACCATTAAATGTGAAACGTGGTGTGATGTTTTATGGTACATTGGCTTTCGCTGTACTTGCAGTATTCTTATTACCAGAGTTATTAGAATATACTCCAATTATTGGTATTCAAAATGTGACACATTCAAAACCGCTTGAATTACCACAAATTTTATTACTCATCGTTTTAGTATATTCATCATATCCGATGATGTATATCTTTACGAACTTATTTAAATGGCTTAAATTATTAGCTAAAAAGACTGTTCATGTCATATCAGACATGAAATAAAAGCGCTTATTTGCGCTTTTTTTAAGGAGGAAACATAATGATTGTTTACGGTAAAAACGTCATTAAGGAAGCCATTTTAAATGGTCGACCAATATATAAACTTTATATAGATCAAAAATCAACAGATAGAAAATTTATTGAGTTTGTTGAAAATAAAAAAATACCCTTTGAATACAAAGATAAAGGATTTTTAAATAACATTACAAATCAAGGTATTCATAATGGTGTTGTAGCAGATGTTAAAGATTATAAAATTTATGAGTTGGATCAAGTAATTTTAGAAAATAAAACGCAAAAGTTTTTAATGCTTGATGAAATTCAAGATCCACATAATTTAGGTGCTATTATGCGTTCTGCTGAAGCAACCCAAGTTGATGGTATTATTATGTCTAAAAAACATCAAGTGCCGTTATCAGGTGTCGTTGCAAAAACATCAAGTGGAGCAATCGAATATGTTAAAGTGATTGTTGTTTCAAACCTTCATCAAGCCATTTTAAAACTAAAAGAATATGGCCATACAGTTGTTGGAACATCCGATAAAGCTAAAGCGAATTATAAAGATATTCCAAAATCAGGTAATATTACAATTATCATGGGTAATGAAGGTGTTGGATTACGCCCACTTATAGAAAAAAATTGTGATATGCTTGTATCAATTCCAATGCTTGGAAAAGTAAATTCTCTAAATGTAAGTGTTGCAACAGCGTTATTACTCTATGAACTCATTTAGATAGGATTTGATGGTTTTGAAAAATGATTATGAATTAATTTACCTTTATAAAAACACACAAGATGATGATATATTTCAAATCATGATTCAAAAGTACTCACCCCTAATTTGGAAAAATATATACCAGATGTATATTGAACCTAAAGATTATGATGATTTTTATCAAGAAGGTGTCATTTTACTTCACCAAGCAATGCTAACGTTTGATGATACCAAAAACAAAACATTTACAAGATATTTTGAACTTATATTAGTTCGCAGGTTTGTTTATTTAAAAAATAAAACAAAATCACTTATTTTATATCCTAAGCCTGAGTTATTTGAATCGGTATATGAAGAAAATTTTGATAGTATTCAAGAACCTGAAAATTTAGCTCCTTTAGAAAAAATGATTTATGATAATTATTTTATTGAGAAAAAAATTGTAACAACAATTGCAGAAGAACTTAAAATATCAGAAAAATCTGTAAAAAATGCAATATATAGAATAAAAACAAAGATGAAATGATATTTTATGTTATAATAAAATACGATTGACTTATGTGGTTTATTTGTTGTAAAATGTTTATGCAACTTACCACTTAGAAGGAGTGGTTTTTAAATGAGAGAAAAGGTTATCTTAGTATGTAGTGAATGTTTATCACGTAACTACAATACAACCAAAAACAAATCAATATCTAAAGAACGTTTAGAATTAAATAAGTATTGTCCAAGGTGCGATAAACACACCATACATAAAGAAAGTAAATAGGAGTTAATTGATATGGCAATTAAGAAAAAAGAAAAAGAACAAAAATCAAAATTAGTTGAAATCCTTACTACTGAATATAAGGGTGAATCTTTAATTTTAGGTATTCTAGCAACAATTACAGCTGCATTAGCTGTTATGATTATTGGACGTGTACAAGGAATTCATATTCCTGAAGATTTCCCTGTATTAGGTGGATCTCCAAATGATATGATTTTTGCTTGGACAGTATTAGTTATTGCAATTCTTGGATTAAGTTTAGTTATATATCCATTCTTCTTACCGGCATTTCCTGAATTAAGAAAAATTTCCTGGGCAGGATTAAAAGATTTCTTAGATGAAGCAGTACGTGTTATTTTATTCGTATTAATCGTGACATTATTTGTTTCAGCGATAGATGTCATTATTATTCGTATTATCGAGGTCATTGCTAAATGAGTGAAAGAAAACCAACTAAAAAGTGGTATATTGTTCAAACTTACTCAGGAAAAGAAAACTCTGTTAAAGAAGACTTAGAGCATCGTATTATTTCTTTAGGGATGCAAGATTATATCTTCCGTGTTTTAGTACCAGAAGAAACAGTAATCGAAAAAACTAAAGACGGTAAAGAAAAAGAAAAAGTACGCCAAATGTATCCAGGGTATGTTTTTGTTGAAATGATTTTAACAGACAACAAAGACAACAAAGAAAAAGACCCATGGTTCGTTGTACGTAATACACCAGGTGTTACAGGATTTTTAGGTTCTTCAGGCGGTGGAACTAAACCAGTTCCATTATTAGAAGAAGAAATTCGTCCAATTCTATTAAAAATGGGCGTTATTAGTAAACCTAACTATAACCACTTAATTGGTAAAAAAGTTGAACTTACTCAAGGTTCATTAATGGGCCAAGTAGGTATTGTGACACACGTTGATCATGATCGTGAAATCTTAATTGTTGAAATTGAAGTATTTGGTGGTCGTGCAGTGCCAACTGAAATTTCATTCGATCAATTCAAAGAAGTATAATAAAAACACCCTATAAAACATAATTTCAAGTTTTATAGGGTGTTTTTATTATTATATCTTTTCTATTGCATTTAAAAAAGCTTCAATCGGTTGATTACCTAAAAATTCATATATATCATTAATAATAATTTTAGGTACACTACTTACGTTGTATTTCATTGATAATTCATAAAATGTTTGAGTTTCATATGCATCTGCTTTAATATTATTATTTGTCATAGCGAGTCTAAAGGCATTAGAAACTGCACCTGGACAATGTGGACAACTTAATGTTACAAATACTTTAATATGAATATCTTTATTTATTTTACTTAATCTTTCTAATATTTTTTCATCAAAAAATGGATTAGAAGAAGAACTATCAATTAATGCAGTAATTAATGAATTGATTTCATGTCCTGCGGGAATTCCGTTAAATCTAAAGTTTTTAAAGTTATTGTTTTGATCTAATATTACAAATGTAGGCGCATGTACTACATCATACATTTTAGCTTCTGTCTCATCTTCAAATAATGATTTTTCTTCATAACTTAATCGTTTGTTTTTTCTCAAAATAAAATACCTCCAAGTATTAACAGTAATAATATATATTTCTTTATATTATTTCCTGTGTCTACTTTAGAGGTATCATATCAAAATGTCCTTTTTTTATTCTTGCTTTTTTATTTTCAGTGTTTTTTTGATATAATCAAAGAGAGATATAAGAGTAGGTGAATGTGTATGAATTACTTAATTGCAGGCATAAAAATCGATTTTAATTATAAGTATGATCAATATTTTAAAGACAACATTGAACACTATCTTTATGATGGAAAAGATGTTGATCATAGACTTCATGTTCATTATGAAGAAAACTTAAAAGAACCAAGCGATAAACTATATCGTGTTTTCTCACGAAACGTTCATAGTATTAAAGCGATGATGACACATAATGAGTCATTTACTGAAGTAGATATTTATATCGATCCTAAACAGTTTACTGATCTTGCAACAGCAGAATATATTTACTCTGGAATGATGTTTTTAGAAATGGCACAAAGAAAAGGTTTATTACCTCTACATGGTTCAGCAATTAGTTATAAAGGGGACGTTATTTTATTTTCTGCACCATCTGGAACAGGTAAATCAACACACGCTCGCATGTGGAAACGTCTATACCCAAATGAGGTTGAATGGGTTAATGACGATAAACCATTAGTTGAAGTAACTGATGAAGGGATCTTTGTATATGGTGCACCATTTAGTGGACAGTATTCAACAAATACGAATCAACGTTTACCGCTTAAATCAATTGTTTTCTTAGAACAAGGCATCACAGATAAAGTAACACGCTTAAGTGATAAAGAAGCATTAAAACAATTAATGACAAATACACTTCGCCCACAAGAAGAAAAAGTATGGGACTTGATGATTTCAAAATTTGAGGCTATACTAAAAAATATATCAATCTATCACTTGGAGGCATCGCTTTCTACAAATGCGGCTTTACAAGTTAAAAAAACTATATATGGGGAGTAAAACATAAAAATGACTTATAGGGTAAAGGATGAGTATGTTTTAAAAACTGTCGCTGGTGAACATATTGTTGTACCAGTAGGTAGTGAAGCTGTTAAGTTTCACGGCATGATTTCACTAAATGAAACAGGTATGTTCTTATTTAGTTTGCTTAAAGAAAAGAAAACTTTAGAAGACTTAGTAAGAGCAGTTTTAGATGAATATGAAATTAATGTTGAATTAGCTTATAAAGATGTATTAGATTTCATTGAAAAGTTAGATGAACATCGTATATTGGAGCACTTTGATTGAAAAGCATAGAACTTAATAATACTGAATTTATAAAATATATTGAGTCACATTTAAATAACAATCAAACGGTTGAACTTAAAGTAAAGGGGCGTAGTATGGTCCCTTTTTTCCATGATTCTAAAACAATCGTTATTGTTAAAAAAGAAGAAACTTATCAAAAATATGATGTGATTTTATTCAAATATGAAAATCAAATATATTTACACCGTATTATTAAAATAAAAAAAGATTTGATTATTGCCCAAGGCGATGGAGCACTTAAAAAAGAATATATTAAAAAGAGTGATATATACGGTAAGGTGATTGATTATCATACAAATGGTAAAAAAATAAAAAGTTATCGTTTTAAAGTTAAACTTTGGCGTATATTTAGACCAATTCGACGTATTTTATTAAAATTTTTTAAACATATGTGATAAAAACATATGTTTTTTTATTTTTTTATATAAAAATGTTCATGATAAAATAATAAAAAAATAACATCTTTATTAAAGGGGGATAAACGATGGCTGTTTTTTTAGTTTCTTATGAAGTTGGTTTTAATAACCCATATTTAAAATCTGATATTGAAGTTATTGTAAAAAGGAGTGCTTATGCCTTTTGTAAGTATTTGGATAACGCATTATTAATCTATTATCCAGGTAACATTGAACGATTAATTGACGAGTTAAATAGATTAGGTTTAAGTCCTAATGATAAACTTTTAATTATTCAAGTTGATAATAAATTTTATGCACATTTAGATGAAGCGGAGAAAAAAAGTATTGAAAGTATTTTTTCATATATGAATAAATCATTTTAATTCAATTTTTATAAATTTATGATAGGATATAGACAATATAATTTTTTAAAGGAAGAGAAAAATGAAGAAAATTTATATCGTATTAAGTATGTTACTTATTGGATTATTGGCAGCATGTGGAAATACTGATACACGCCATCCAATCCATGACGTATATGATGCACTTGATATCACTTTGAGTGAGGGAGATTCAAAAAATCAAGTGACTAAAAACTTTGATTTAGTGACTGTATTAAATGGGGCAGTTATTGAATGGTTCACTTCTAAAACAAGTGTTATAAAAATTCAAGATGGTGAAGCGATTGTTTTAAGAGGGGAATCTGATCAAACCGTAACATTAACTGCCATTATAAAACTTGATGGTGAACAGTTAAACAAGCAGTTTAATTTAACTGTTTTAAAGAAAGAAGCAGATCCAATCGATCCTGTGGACCCGGTAGACCCAGTAGATCCGGTAGACCCAGTAGATCCTGTTGATCCAGTAGATCCGGTAGACCCAACAGATCCTGTTGATCCTGTGGACCCAGGCGATTTGAATTCAGTAACATTTACTGAAACTTTTGATAATCTCGGTTTAACATTAAGCAGTTATGAATCAACAACATTCGAAGGTGCTTACGGTATTGAATGGATTGTAACGGGTGCTAGAGGCGATGTTGACCTCAATGGAAAAGCTTTAACATTTGGTGGTAAAGCGGATGATCAATCCAGTTTATTTGCTGTTTTAGATGGTGGTATTACATCATTCTCACTTAAACATAAAATGGCATTTAGTACAATTGTTCCATACGGTGTTTATATTAATGGCGTTAAAGTAGTAGATATTGTTGCAACTTCATCAGTTCAAACATTAACATTTACTTTACCAACACCTATTCAAGGTGAGTATACATTTGAAATTAAACCAAACACTGAAGAAAGCAGCCGTAAACAATTAACAATCGATGATTTAACAATTACAACATATGATGGTGCACCTTCAAATGGTTCATATGTACCTGTTGATCCAGGAAATCCTGATCCAAGTGATGGATATCAATCACACACTGATGCAATCGAAGATATCGTTTATTCATTAACTGGTAGTTTTGATTACGTATCCATTAAAAATGAATCAAAATACTTAGATTACATTTATGGAACAACAAGTTATCAAGAGATTATGTCCATGTATAATGACCAAATGGATATGGATTCAATTGAATTTTACTATGTTGATGTTGCTGATATTGATGTTTATGTAGGCGTTGCAAAATTAGGTGATATTTATTTCGTATTTGATTACTTTGTATTAGGTACAAATGCAGTTGATGTTATTAAGGTTGCAACTGGATTTAGTGAATATCATGTAAGTAGTACTGAATTAACAACATTAGCTCAATTAGAAGCACATGAATTATTATCAACATATGTTGAATATTATGAATTAACAACATTTAATGAATTCTTAGAAATTTGCACATACTATCCAGAATTAGCAAAAGTTTATGCAAATACTTGGACAGCTGATTACCCATATGGTGATGATGCAGTTGTATTACTTTTAATTGATGGTATGTACTTATTTGATTATTATTTATGGTTTTAATTGAAAAGAGCATCTAAAAATGCTCTTTTTTGTTTAAAAATGATTATTTTGGAACAATAACTATATCATTTGAATGATTATGTGAAAATATGATATGATATTATATATAAAATATAATACAAAGGGGAGTCAAAAATTGATGAAAGACGAAGCAACAAAGAAAGATTATCAAAAGCCTGAAATAGAGATAATCGAGTTTAACTTTGCAACCTCTATAGCTGTATCTGGCACACAAAGTGGTGGCGGAGCAGGTCTATTCAATGAATAGGAGTGCAAAAATGAAAAAACTATCTTTATTGATAATGGCTTTATTTTTTACACTAACACTTAGTGTATTACTCGTACCAGCGACTTATGCTGATAACAGTGAAACAGTAAGTGTTCAAGTAATTCGTGGAGAAGGAGAGACAACCACAGTTACTTATGGGGGCGAACTAGGATCAAGTACAGCAATTGATCTTGATGCTTTAGTAGCAGATGGGTATGAATTCTTATTCTATATTCACAATGGCTCAATCGTTAATGATAAAGAAAATGAATTCGTCGTTTCAAAATCAAATAAAATTATTGCAGTATTAGAAAAAGCTGATGAACCCGTTACAGTTTATATCGACTCAAACGGTGATTTATTAGGTTATGACTTTGGTGAAAATCCAGAAGAACCCGTAAATAAACCTGCTAAACCAGGATTAGTATTCCATAGTTTTGCAGAACATAAAGATTCACCAAAAGTTTTAGTAGCACAATATGATCGTGAAAACAAAGAAGATGTTATTGAAATTACAGTTATTGGTGGAACAATTAGTCCTGAAGCACCACTTTATAATGATTTAGTTGAATTAACACCAACTAACCCTGAACAATTTAGTTATTGGGCAGATGAAGATGGACAAGTTGTTTCAACAAATCCAAACTATGTTATTTCAGCATTAAAACCAGTTACTTTAGAAGCTGTGTATGATGAAGACTTTGTAGCAAAACCTTCTGTATATCTCTTTAATGTATCAGGTATTTTCGAAGGCAAACAAAGTTTTTTAGGACATGTTAATTTAGTAGATGGTTATGAATTAGTTGAATACGGTTTATTAGTAAGTACTGATGTTAAGGTATTAACATTTGAAAATGCTACAAAATTAGTATCTAGTGCTATGTCACCAGCACATGAATTCTTACGTTCTTTAAATGAAGGTACATATAAATCATTTAGAGGTTATGCAATCTTTAAAGGTACAGATGGATTAGTTACTGTTTATAGTGAGAATAATTTTGTAAAAAACAGCGCTTTAGCATATCATTTTGATTTTAATGTAAGCGAACAACCAAATAATTATGGTTCTGAAGATAATGGATATGTGTCAAGTTATTCATATAAAAATTTGGTTGATAGCAGTGATTTTATAATAAGTTTCAAAAGAGTAGCAAAGAATAAAGGAGGGAATTTTAACTCTGATGCACTGGTTATATCACCAAGAGTAGATCAAGGTGGTGGAGAGTCTTATGCTGAATTTGACTTTGCTCATCG
>NZ_JHXL01000011.1 GCF_000687735.1 Acholeplasma equifetale ATCC 29724
GTTAAAGAAGGCGATACATTAGTTATCGTTGAAACAGATAAAGTTAATGCAGAATTACCAAGCCCAGTTGATGGAACAATCTTAAAACTTGGTAAAGCAGAAGGTGAAGCAATTCATGTTGGTGAAACTGTTGTCTTAATCGGACAAAATGGTGCAACATTAGAGTCTGTTTCAGCTCAAGAAGAAGCACAAGCTCCTAAAAAGGGTGCAGGTGTTGTTGGTGAAATTGAAGTTTCAGATGAAATCATTGGTTCATCATTTGAAACTCAAGAAGTTCAATCAACAGGTAAAGTATTAGCAAGCCCAGTTGCAAGAAAATTAGCAGCTGACTTGAATGTAAACATTTCATCAGTTAAAGGTTCTGGAGAACAAGGTAGAGTCTTAAAAGAAGATGTTGAAAAAGCCGGATCTAAAGTTGAAGCTCCTAAAGCAGAAGCTGTTCAAGCACAAGCTCCAGCTCAATCAGCACAAGCTCCTCAAACTCAAACTTATGCTGCTCCAAAACCACAAGGTGAATTTGAAACAGTTAAAATTTCAAGATTACGTAAAGCAATCTCTAATGCAATGGTTCGTTCAAAAACTATGATTCCTCATACAGTATTAATGGATGAAATCAATGTTAATGCATTAGTTGAATTTAGAAGCAAAGCTAAAGGTGTTGCTGAACAAAAAGGTGTTAAATTAACATACTTAGCATTTATCGCAAAAGCTGTTGTTATTGCATTAAAAGAATTTCCATTATTCAATGCGTCATTTAATCATGACACAGATGAAGTATATATTAAGAAATATATCAATTTAGGTATAGCTGTTGACACTCCAGATGGATTAATCGTTCCAAATATTAAAAATGCTCAAAACTTATCAGTATTTGAATTAGCAACTCAAATTAGAACATTAGCAGATGATACAATCGCAAGAAAGATTTCACTTGATCAACAACAAAATGGTACATTCACAATTACTAACTTTGGTTCAGCGGGTATTGCATTTGGTACACCAGTTATTAACTATCCTGAATTAGCAATTTTAGGTGTTGGTAAGATTGAACAAAAACCAGTTGTTGAAAATGGCGAAATCAAAATTGCAAGCATGTTACCATTATCATTAGCAGTAGACCACAGAATTATTGATGGAGCTGATGGTGGAAGATTCTTAATGAGAATTAAAGAATTATTAATGAATCCAACACTATTACTCTTATCATAAGGTGATTATGATGGCTAAAGAATATGATATTATCGTCGTTGGTGGCGGTCCTGGTGGATATGTAGCTGCAATTCGTGCAGGACAATTAGGTGCTAAAGTTGCATTGGTTGAAAAAGAAAATGTTGGTGGTATCTGTTTAAATCATGGATGTATTCCAACAAAAACATTCTTAAAATCAGCTAAAGTTTATCAAACTTTAAAACATGCAAATGATTATGGTGTCACAACTGATGGAAACATTAGTTTTGATTGGTCAAAAGTAGTTGCAAGAAAAGACGGTGTTGTTAAACAATTAACAGGTGGGGTTGCATTCTTACTTAAGAAAAATGGTGTTGATGTTTATAACGGATTTGGTGACATTCGTTCAGCAAATGAAGTTATTGTTAATGGCGAATCATTAAAAACTAAAAATGTAATTATTGCAACAGGTGCTTCAGCAATTATCCCTCCAATTCCGGGTGTTGAAGAAGCATACAAAAAAGGTATTGTTGTAACAAGTAAAGAACTCTTAAACATCAAACAATATCCAAAATCAATTTTAATTGTTGGCGGTGGTGTTATTGGTGTTGAATTTGCAACAGTATTTAACTCATTTGGCTCAAAAGTTACAATCATTGAAAAAATGGAAAAGATTCTTCCTACAATGGATGATGAAATTCAAGATGCTTACACTAAGACATTAAAACGTAGTGGTATTGAAGTCTTAACAGGTGCTGAAGTTAAATCTGTTAGCGATCATAAATTAACTTATGAATTAAAAGGTCAAAGTGTTACAGTTGAAGGTGACTTAATTTTAATGGCTGTTGGTACACGTGCTAACTCTAAAGGTTTAGAACATTTAGGATTAGAAATGGATCGTGCAAACATTAAGACAAACGAATACTTACAAACAAACGTACCTGGTATTTATGCAATTGGTGATGTTAATGGTAAATATATGTTAGCTCACGTTGCAAGCCATGAAGGTATGGTTGCAGTTAACCATATTCTTAAAAAAGGTCACGCGAAGATGTCATATGATAAGATACCTTCATGTATTTATGGACAACCAGAAATTGCTGCAATTGGTTTAACCGAAAGAGAAGCTAAAGCGAAAGGTTTAGATTATAAAGTATCTAAAGTTCCTCTAGCAGCAGTTGGTAAATCATTAGCAGATGGTGAAAAAGAAGGATTTATCAAATTAATCGTTGACAACAAATATAAAGAAGTTCTTGGTGCACATATCTATGCATACAATGCTACTGAACTTATTAGTGAATATAGTGTTGCTATGGAAGCAGAAGCAACTGCATATGAAATTGCAGCTGCAATTCATCCACATCCAACATTATCAGAATTAAGTTTAGAAGCAGCATTAGGTGCTATTGATAAACCAATACATATTTAATAATATGAACACCTCAATAATAATTGAGGTGTTTTTTTTATGCATTATTTTTAAAAAAATATATTTCATGCTACAATGAGATTGCGTGAAAGGAGTTTTTGTTATGGAGTATATTGTTAGAACACACAACTTAAGTAAAGTATATCAACAAACAAAAGCCTTAGATCAAGTCAACATAAACATCCCACGAGGAGCGATTTATGGTTTTATTGGAGAAAATGGAGCAGGTAAATCAACAGTTATTCGTATCATTACTGGTTTAGCCAATCCTACCGAAGGTACATTTGAACTTAATTTAAGAGAAAATCGTTTAGGAAATATTGCAGCATTAGTTGAAAGTCCAGCGATTCATTTAACATTAAGTGCTAAAAAGAATTTAGAATTCCAATGTGATTTATTAGGTATTAAAAAAGAAAGTAAAGAAAAAATTATTAAAGAAATGTTAGATATTGTTGGTCTAGATTATTTATATCGCGTTAAAAAACCTGCGAAATCATTTTCTTTAGGTATGAAACAACGTTTAGCAATCGCAATGTCATTAATTAGTAATCCGGAATTATTAATACTTGATGAACCTATGAATGGATTAGACCCAGTAGGTATTAAAGAAATGAGAGAATTAATTCTAAAACTTAATCAAGAAAAAGGCATTACATTCTTAGTATCAAGTCATATTTTAGAAGAATTAGATCGTATTGCAACCGTGTATGGTTTTATTTCAAGAGGTAAATTGTTAACCGAAATATCGTCTAAAGAACTACATGAAAAATTAAAATCTGAAACAATCATTACTTTAGATTACATTGACAAACAAGCAATCGAAAAGATTAAAAAAGAATACCCAATTATTATTAAAGATGAAACATCTATTTCAATCGAAGATGAATCTTTAGTAAAATCTTTAGTTAATGAACTTGTTAAACAAAATATGACACCAGTTCAAGTAAAACGTATGAATCGTACTATTGAAGATTATTACTTTGAAGTAATTGGAGGTGTAAAAAATGTTTAAACTTATTAAAACGGATTTAAAAAAGTTTATACAAGGTAAAATGTTTTTATGGATTGTTATACTAGTTATATTTTTTCCGTTACTTCAAGCAGGGTTAATTTTAGCTATTAAAGATTTAATACCAGAAGAACAAATAATATTATTAAACCCTGATTACAATTTTTATAGTTCATTTAGTTTACTTAATAACTTTGGATTAATCTTTACAATATTTATGATTGTATGGGTTGTTAGTGAATTTAGAGAACAAACAATTCGTAACAAAGTTATCTTAGGATATAAAAAGAGTACAATATTTTATGCAAAAGTTATAGAAGCAAGTATTGTAACCTTTATAACAATGAGTTTAAATGCAATCTTAAATTATCTTGCAACAGGTATTATTGTTGGATTTAAAGATTCAAATATGGCTGAATTATTACAACATTATGTTGTCATGATACTTGCAGTTATAACAATTATTATATTTATTCAAGTTGTTGGATTTATCTTTAGAACAACAGGACTTACATTAGGTGTATCATTAGGTGTAATTTTCGTCTTTACGATTGTTTCATCAGTATTATTACTATTAAATAATGATGTACTAACAAGAATATTTTCATTGATACTACCATTTAATCAACTTCAATATTATTCATCTTTTAAAGATTTAGATATGTTATGGATGATTTTAGTTGATTTTGTATATATATTTATATTATTATTTATAGGACGTAAATTTAATTATACAATCGATTATCGATAGAAAGGTTACATATGTATTTAACAAAACGCATTTTAATTCATCTAGCCGGTTATTTAGTTATGGGGTTAGGTGTTATCTTTATGTATCGCGCTTTACAAGGATCATTTCCTTATGATGCAATAAGCCATTATATTACTGTATTGGTCAATCAATCATGGATGACATTAGGGTTTGCTTCAATGATATTTGGTACAGCTTATGCATTATTAAACTTTGCTATTATGAGAAAATGGCAAGTCTTTATTGGATTAATTCCAGTTTATACATTTGGATTTGTATTAAACTTTTGGGAACTTATTATTCCAAAAGGATATAGTTGGGGACACTCATTCTTAAATGGTACAATGGCAATTGTTGGTTTATTCATCTACGGATTAGGTATTGCAATGTTACTTGTGAACAAAAAATTCCCAATTGCACCATCAGAACTTATGATGATGTATTTAAAAGTAAAATTAAACAATAAAACGTTTTTAGCAAAATTAATTATAGAAATATCTTTAATTACAATAGCGATGACACTAGCATTGATTACTCAAGACTTTAGTCAAATTGGATGGTTTACATTCGCGTCTGTTATATTAATTGGACCAATCATTCAATTTTTCGAAAAGTTCACTGTGAAATTATTCGGTATATATGAATAAAAAAAAGATATCTAAAAGGATATCTTATAAGAAGAGCATCTCGTATACTTCGGGTGCTTTTTTTATTAAAAATGATAGTTCAGATGGATAACATCTTAAACCAACAATACTACTTGATAATAATAAATCTAGCGATCCATCTTTAATAATTTTAGCATCTTCGATATTTCCGTAAGCTAATGAAATATCAATTGAATAAATACCTTTAGATTTTTTAATTCTTGATCGTGGGCTTTCGCCATAATTCCATTGATAGGTTTGGTATTTTTCTACCTGTAATTCTTCAATTCTTTTTAAATCTTTAGGTGTTAATTCAATGAATTCATTTGATGTTAGTTCTTGTATTAAGTATTTTTTGAGTTCATCCATTGTAAGGTTTGTGTATGAACTAATATTTGTAACAGTTGAACGGTTAGATTTTACACTGATGGATTCAATATCGTCAGTTTTTGATTTTAAAGAATTTGATAAACGCTCTAAATTTGAGTTGAATAGAAGTGTACCGTGATGTAATAATTTATCTTTATAGATATATTGAGCGTTTCCACTTACCTTTAATTCACCTATTTTTAAATCACTTTTTCCGCTAAATTTTAGATTAATACCTAATGCTTGAAAAGCTGAGACTAATTTTTCTGTCATCAGTTGATAATTATTAATCTTACCTTTTGCATCTGTCATAAAGGTGAAATTTAAATTACCTAAGTCATGGAAAACTGTGCCACCACCAGAATTACGTCTAATAAGTGGTATATGATTTTTAACAATATAGTCTAAGTTGACTTCTTCAAAAACATTTTGATTACGTCCAACGATAATTGATTCTGAGTTTTGCCATAACAAAAATATATCTTCATGTTGATGAATATTTTTAAAGATATATTCTTCCCAAGCTAAATTAAAATAAGGATCAAAATGTGTTGAAATAACTGTTTTCAATATGAATCACCACCAATTATATTATCACATTTATTTAGATTATTTGGTAAAATAAGGCTTGAGGGGACATAAATGAAAACATTATTAATCTATAATCACCTATCAGGTAAAGGTAGAATTCACAAAGACTTAAAAAAAATAGAAGCTTTCTTTTATCATAGATCTTGGTCTTTAGAGATGATTGCAATTGATGATCAAGAAGCAACAAATTTAATACAACAACAAATTTTAGACTATGAACTGATATTAATTGCTGGAGGCGATGGGACAGTTCATTCTGTCATTTCAATACTTATGAATTATGATGAAACCTTAAGACCTAAAGTAATGGTTTTACCATATGGAACAACGAACGATGTTGCACATATGTTAAAAATACCTAAAAATATTAACAAGGCTCTTAAGTTACTTACTTTAGGGGTTCATAAGAAAATTGACATCAATAAAGCAAACGATACGTACTTTGTTTATGCGGCAGCAGTCGGTAAATTTTCTAAAATATCATATGAGATTAATAGAAAAAGTTTAAAATTTTTAGGTCATTTAGGTTATTTTTTAAATATATACCGTGATTTATTTAATCATTATTATATGAATGTTCATTTAACTTCTCATAATTATGATATTAAAAGAAAATCATTTTTTATTATTTTAGTTTCTGGTAACCGTGTTGGAGGATTTAAACTTAAACGTTTTAGAGAATCCATTAAACTTAATGACGGTTTAATTGGTATACGTATTATGACAAGAAACCATATGTTTTCTTGGTATAAAATGATATGGTTTTATTTATTTAAAGGGAAACATTTTAAAAATGATTTACACTTTAACGTAAGTGAGGCAAAACTTACATTTGAAACACCTTATCAGTGGAATATTGATGGAGAAAAAGGTCCGTTAGGCGATTTATATATTAAAGTATTTAAAGAAGCAATTGATATCTATGTTCATCCTAAAGTGGAAAAAGAATTATTTTAAAAAAAGAACTCATTGAGTTCTTTTTAATTTGCGTCAGGTTCATTACCAACCATGTTAATGATTGTATAACCAATATTAACTAAGTGATCGCCAATACGTTCTAATTGAGAGGTGAAGTCAAAGAAGTATTTAGAATGTTCTAATTGACATTCACCCATTCTTAAACGTGTAACATGATTTGTTTCATATACTAATTTTTGTTCATCAATTTCATTTTCAAGTTTTGATAAATCTTTAAGTAAATCAGTGCGTTTGTTTTCATATATATCAAAAGCTAAATCAAACATATTAAGTATTTTTTTACCCATTACAGATATATCATCTTTAGCGGTTTTTGAAAAATCAGTACCGTCATTTAATAAATCTTGTTTGATAATTGCAAAGTTATGTGCATGGTCTGCAATACGTTCTAAGTCATTTATTAAATGATACATTTTACCAATAGATAATTCTAAAGAATAAGTCATAGGTTGGTTTGAAAGTTGAGCTAAGTATAATGCGATTCCTTGATTGATATCATCAATTAAAGATTCGTTTTGGATTACAGAATCAATTAAATGAATCTCGTTATCAATTAATATTTTTAATGCGTTAGAAAGGTTATTTTTTGTTAGATCAAACATACGTTCGATTTCTTTATTTAAAGCTGTTATTGCAAACGCAGGTGTTGAAAGTAAGTTTTCATTAATATAAATTAAATTGCGAGATTTAATCGTTTGAGACTTATTATCTTTAACAACGATATTTGCAAGTTTTTCTAATTGCTTAATAAATATTAAGGCAAGTAGTGCTGTAGATACATTAAAGAATACTTGGAAGAATGCTACTTGGAAGTTTAAGGATAGACTTGTAAGTACATTTAAAATTGGTTCTTTAAAGATTAAAAGAATTGTTGTAAAAAGAATGGTTCCAAAAACATTAAATATAAATTGGACAAATGCTAATCTTTTAGCATTAGCATTTAATGATAAGGATGCAATAACTCCTGTAGTTGTTGTGCCAATTTCAGCACCCAATACAATGAATAATGCATATTCTAATGGAATCGTTTGAGTTGAAACTAAGATAATAGATAATCCAACAATTAATGTGGATGAATGAACAATAGCGGTAAGTATCATACTTATAAATATTAGAAGTATTGGGAAATTAATATTTGTGAAGATATTACCAATAAATTCTTTCATTTCATTTGTTTTAAATGCTTCAGAAGCAAGATTTAAACCAATAAAAATTAACCCAAATCCAATAAATATAGAACTAATACGTTTAATGGATTCTTTTTTTGTAAACATATCAATTAATATACCTACTAACACAAATAAAGATAAGAAGATTGCATAATCAACAGTTGCAAAACTAGAAATAACGGCAGTAAGAGTTGTACCAATATTAGCTCCTAATATAATAGCGATTCCTTGGAAAAGTGTTAATAGATTAGCATTTAAAAAGGATATTGTCATAACAGTAACTAAAGTAGATGACTGCATGATGGCAGTAATAAATGTACCAAATCCAAATGAAACAAAACGGTTATTCGACACTTTAGATAATCCTTTTTGCATACGAGAAGTAGATATTTTTTCTAACCCACTAGACATTTGTTTAATGCCTACCATAAATATTGAAAGACCCGAAAGTAGTGAAACAAAACTGATAACAATATCCATTTCTTGACTCCTTAATTTGTTAGTATATAAAATAATTCATTATGTTTATTATACTATGGAACTCATAGTATAAGTCGTTTACTACAAATTCTATATATGAATATTATCAAAAAAATTTTGATTGTATCTAATTTTATTAATAATATAATGGTAATTTGGCTCCAAAAGGTCGTTATAATTGTTAAAAAGTTTGAAATTGATTATTTGTAATATATAATAAATATAGATATATCATACACATAATATATAATTGAGGGGTAATTATTTTGATAAGTAAATATTATAATGAGTTAGTGGAGAAATATCATACATATGGAATGGTTTATATATCCACAAAATCTGATGTAAAAGAACTCTTAAATAGAGTCTTTTTGTATTATAATCATTTTAATGCTGACGATACAAAACTTGATGAAATCGAAGAAGCCCAAGTAGATAATGCAATAATTCAAGCTGTTATCAGATCTGAATTTGATGATAGTTCTTTTGACTTTATATCAGTGATAGTAAAAAATTTAATTGATTCTAAAGATTTAAGTCTTTTCATTAAGCGTTTATCGGAAATTGATTTAATAATTGCGGAAACGTTGAGCGGAAAGAAAAACCCTGATACTCAAAAATTGAAACAGCGATTTATAGATCTGGAAATTAAGGGCAATGATATCTACAAAGTATATCTTTTATTTGATTCAATTCCAGATAACGAGACCAAAATACGTATTAGAGAAATTGTATCAAACTTTCAAGGGATATTAAAAGATTTAACATTTATTTGTCTATTTTCTGATGATATTAATGAAATTATATCCGATGTAGAAACACCAACACTTTATGTTAAACAAGGTTTTCTAAAATTAATTGATTCGAAACAAATGCTCATCTATGGAAATGAAAAATCAGTAATTACTAGTATTTCAGCAAAATCACTTAAAGACATGTATTTAAAATATGGCACAAGTGGTCTTTTTGCTAGTAATTTAAGATTTTACGTAAAATCAACAAAAATTGATAATGTTATTAAGGAAACAATTAGAAAAGAACCTGAAAACTTTTGGTATTACAATAATGGTATAATTATCACTTGCTCAGATTATAAAGTCTCTAGAAATACTATAGAATTACAAAATTTTTCAATTGTAAATGGTGGACAAACAACAACATTAATCGGAAACACCAATTTTGACGTTGATTTTGGAATTACATGTAAGATTATCAAAAACAAATATAAAAATAATGACGAAAATACAATTTTTTTATCTAAAGTTGCAGAAGCAAGTAATACTCAAAAACCTATTAAAGTAAAAGATTTAATTGCTAATAGAATTGAACAACATAGATTAAAAAATCAATATCAATCTATGAATGTTTTTCTTCAAGTCAAGCGTGGTGAAAAAATTAATAAAAAAATATATCCTGAAAAATGGCAATATACAACAAATGAAGAAGTAGGTCAAATGCTATTTTCTTTCATTTATCAGAGACCAGGTAATGCAAAAAACTCTAAATCTGCTATGTTGCAAAATCAAAATAATTATAAATTAATTTTTCAATCAAATTATAGTAATATGTTTTTATTGGGTCTTCAGTATATAAAAGCTGCGTATAATGACTGGAAATCTAGTATTAAAAAATATTCAAACGATGTAACTTTACTTGCGATTGCTGTAAATAATTATTTCATGTATATGGCACTTATCGGATTCTATGCGAAAGTGTTTATTAATGAAGATTTTAGAAATTATATAATGAACTTAAATGATTTCAAATTAAGTGAAAATGATGAATTTAAGATGTATTTATCTCAAAATGATATTGGGCATTTATCAGTTTTTAATGATCCTCATTATTTCGAAAATAAAGATTATGCTAATAGATTGTTTACAACAATCTATAATAGGATATTAAACCCAGCATTTAGAACGTATAAATCTATATACACAACGCATGGCGCTGGTCATTTTTCAAAAAGTGATTCTAACTACTATAATAATGTACTAGTACATTGTATAAAAGACATTAAAAAAAATTGGAATTCATCAGATTTTAATTATGAAGAATTTTTATCAAAATATTTTAGTTTACCAACTGAAAAAGTACGAATTATCACACAAGAACAAATATTTGATGAATATAAACCTGGCTTGATTGAAGAACTTAAGGAATTAAGAAAACGAATTTATAAAGATCATGATGGAAAATTAAATTGGGGAGATATTTTTTCTAATATTCAATTATCTAGAATAGAATTGTATAAACCACGTTCAATTGAAGATTTATCGAAAGATATAAAGATGAGAGACTCTCAGATTAAATTGTGTGGTGAAGAAGTTTTAAAAATTATTAGCAAATATACAATTCTTTAAGAGAGGACTTGAATGACTAAAAAAGATTCAATAATCAAAATATTAGAAGATAGTTTTAAAAAATCGGGATATGAAAAAGTCACGCTTAACTATGACAATACAAGTAAATTTTATGATATACAACTCGAGGGGATACATTCTGTATCAATTCTATGTTTGATTAGGAGTATTACAAATAGTGGTTGGAGGGATAAACCTTTGATTAAACGTGTTCAAATTACTAAGATAGATCCCCAAAAATTACCTATTAGTAATTTTTCTAAAACAGCTATGATAATTGGTTATTTACCGATAGTTGATAAACATATGTTTGTATTATGGTCAATTTATAATAATTTGTCGCATAATACAAATAAGTCATGTTATGTTCGTATGGAAAAATTATTTAATGCATATATATACGGATATTATATCGGAATGGACTCTGATCAAAAGATTTGGATATCGGATGAAAATAATCTATCTAAAATAATTTATGATTATTTAAAAACAAACGAAATTAGAGCGGAGCATAAAGAATGAAAACATTAAGTAAGAACTTTACTTTTATAGATTTATTTGCAGGAATAGGTGGTTTTCATTATGCAATGAAAAGGTATTCTAAAAAATCAAAATGTGTTTTTGCATCTGAAATTAATAAAAATGCTATTAAATTATATAAATTAAATCATGGATTGGATAGTAATTATGATATAAAAGAAATAAAGGGAAAAGATATCCCAAAGTTCGATGTTATTTGTGCGGGTTTTCCTTGTCAATCGTTTTCAAAAGCAGGAAAACAACAAGGATTTAATGATGAACGAGGAATCTTATTTAATGAGATTGAAAGAATTATTAAAGAAAAAATAGAATTAAATGAAAAACCTAAAATTCTTGTTTTAGAAAATGTTAAAAACTTGATTAGTCATGATAAGTCAAAAACATGGAAAACGATAAAAGAAAAAATTCAGATGTTGGGATACAATATTATTGATAAACCTTTAATTTTTAGTCCATCAGACTTTAATGTTCCGCAATTGCGTGATAGAGCCATTATACTTGCGGTAGATAATGATATTTATAGTGGAAAATTAGATTTTGAAAAAGAAATTCCAACAAAAACTTTAAAAAAATCAATTTATGATATTCTTGAAAGAGATTTACCCGAGAATGAAGAAAAAAAATATAAATTAACAAGAGATGAATTAAAAATACTTGATGCCTGGGATGATTTTATTAAATCACTTAAAGTTCAAAAAATAGGTTTTCCTATATGGAGCGATTACTTTTATGATGAAAGTGATATCAGTAGTTATCCGACGTGGAAGCAAGATTTTATAAAAAAAAATAAAGAGTTTTATGGTAAAAACAAGGATATCATTGATGAATGGTATACAAGAAATAAAATTAAAGAGTTTATTCCAACACATCGAAAATTTGAATGGCAAGCTGGGGAAGATATAAAAAGTGTTTATGAAGGCTTAATACAATTTAGACCCTCTGGAATAAGAGTTAAACGACCTACAACATCCCCAACATTAGTTGCTATGAAACATGTGCCAATAATTGGAAAATATAAAAGATATTTAACACCGCGGGAATCTGCAAGACTTCAAAGTTTACCTGAAAGTTTTGAATTTGATAATGTGGGTGATGACATTTATAGACTATTAGGTAATGCTGTTAATGTTGAAGTTATATATCAAGTATTTAAAACTTTTGTCAATTATATTGATAGGGTGAAAGGGGAAAAAATTCTATGATTAAGAGTGAAAAAGTTAACATTAAAGTAGGAACTAGTATATATACTACTTATAAAGACATAAACATACCTCTTGAGAATCCATTTAAAGAGTTTATAGATAATTCAACGCAAAGTTATTACGATCATAAAGAAATTTTAGATTCTTTATCTGGATTTAAGAATCTAATCATAAAAATTAATACTGGTGATGACAAACTTGTAATTTTTGATAATGCTTTTGGAATGAATAAAGAAGATTTTGATAGAGCATTAAAACTTGGAGCAAGAAAATCTAATTATTCACCGCAAAGTAGAGGTGAATTTGGTATTGGTTTAAAGTATGCTGCTATGTACTTGGGGGATAAAGTAACAATAGAAAGTACAGAATATGGAAGTGATGAAAAATATACCGCAACACTTGATTCAGAAGAATTGAGAAACAACATCGAGGAGATTACAAGATATATAGAACCAGTTGGCAAGGCAGAACATTATACAAAAATAACTATAACAAAATTAAGACATGAATATTCAATTAAAAAAATACAGGAACTGAGGGATAAGTTAGGGAGAATCTATAGATTTGATATAAATGAAAATGGAATCGAAATTATTTTTAATGATAATTTAAAAGCTGAATATAATGAACCTAAATTAAAAATTAATCTAGAAACATTGAGTGAGTATTATGAAACTTTTTCAGGAGAATTTATATTTGGAGGTAAACCTTATTCATATTCTGGATGGATTGGCATTCTTGAAACAGGAAATGTATCAGATGCTGGATTTAGTTTAATTAAGTCTAATAGATTGATAAAAATGAACTATAGACCTGAAAAACTTTTTAAAAAATCCAATAGTTTCCAATATCAAAGAGTTATTGGTGAGATAGATTTAAATGATTGGCCTGTAGTATCAAATAAAACTGATTTTATTTGGAGTAACGGATTAGAGGAAGAGTTTATCTATCAACTTTCAGAAAACAAAAAAGTAAAGCAAATGTTTGAAATAGCAAATAAATTAAGGTACAAAGATGATAAACAAAAGCAAATCGATCCTAAAAAAATTAATAAAGTTAATGATACAGTTCAATCACTTTTAAAACCACTTAAAGAAATTAAAAAAACACAAGTTGAAATGAAACCGACTTCTCCAGAAGAAGTTAAAGCGTATATTTCAAGTTTAGACGTAACTACAAAGATGAATGTTCCATATGAAGGAAATGAATATATTTTTGAATTTTCATATGTAATAGATGAGTCAGATGATTGGTTAAAAGTTGAAGTCATTGATGAGTCTAAGTCTAAATATAGATTAGTTGTAAATCCTGATTTTCCTATTTTTAATAAAATTTCTAAAGAATCTGACAAATTGTTTGTAATTCATAATTTTTCAGTGTTATTTGCGCTTGCTCAAATATCTAGTAGAAATGCGGGTTTTAAAGACTCTTACAAATTCACTCAAAAAATAAATGAAATATTAAAAGTAATAGGTAAATCAAAATGAATGAAAAATTCATTGTAACAGAGTATAGAGATAATGTTAACCAAGATTTAATATCAGACATTATATTGGATGGAGAAAATGTACAAAAATATAAAGAATTTTTGAGTATAAATAATGATACATCCAGAATTAACCATATAATGAGAAATGCAGAAAAAGCAATAAGATTTTTTGCAAATCCAAAGGGAAACAATGTTTCTTCAAAAATATTAGGGTTGGGTAAGGTGCAAAGTGGTAAGACCACATTCTTTACAGCTACAATAGCATTAGCATTTGATAATGGATATGATTTGTGTATATTATTTGGTGGTACAAAAATAAACCTATTACAACAAAATACTCACAGAATTACGAGAGATTTTTCTAATAATTCAAATATTAAGATACACACCCTTAGTAATGATATTTCTGAGATTATATTTGATTTAGAAAAAGGATATAAAGTTATATTGGTTGTACTCAAGAATGTGTCTAGCAATGAAAGCAATTTATATAAAGTTTTAAACTGGGTAGAAAGGATAAAAACATACAATACATTAATTGTGGATGATGAAGCTGATGAGCATACCCCGGGAGCACCTAAACTTAAAGTGAAAAACCCTAGAGCTGGTATTACACATGACGTGATTGCAGAAATAAAAAACAGTTTTAATGTCGTTACAGTATTATTTGTTACTGCAACACCACAAGCAAATTTATTAATATCAACACTAGATGAGCTAAGTCCTGACTATTTAGTATTAGTTGAACCTGGAAAAGGTTATACAGGCGGGGAAGCATTTCATTATTCAGCTAATAATGATCATGTTATTCGAATTAAAGACACAGATGATTTTAAATCATCAATTCCAGAATCATATAAGTATGCACTTAAATATTTTATGATAGCGACATCAATTAAAACTTTAAGTGATGAAATTACACATTATTCAATGCTAGTTCATCCATCATCATTAACAAGGGTTCAAAATGCGGTTGTGGATAAAATTGAAGAAGATTTGAATAATCTTATTAATGTATTAAGACATAAAAATGGTTTATTTTATAACTCCATTATTGATGAGTTTAAAGATGTATATCAGACTGAATTTTCAAATTATGATATTGATTTTAATAGGATTGTAGATCATTTATTAAATAACCTTGATCAATATCGTCCGTTTATTCTAAATACAACACAATATGGGAAATTAAGTAAGGAAGAATTAGAAAAATCAAAACATATAAGATTTAAAATTTTTGTAGGGGGTAATATGTTACAAAGAGGTGTTACATTAGAAAACTTGTGTGTAACATATATTTATAGGGATTCTAAAGTAAGTACCGTGGATACACTATATCAGCGTGCCAGATGGTTTGGATATAAGGATAGTTATTTCGATATATGTAAAATATTTATGACGGATGAATTAATAGATAAGTTTGTAGCTGTTGCTGAAAACGAGCGTGATATGTGGCAAATGCTCCGTGAATTTTTAGAGAACAATATTCACCTAAAATATTTTAATAGGTTATTTACTTTGTCACATGACAAATTGATACTTACAAGAAAATCTGTGTCAAACACAATTACTGTTTCACGAGTAAAGGGTGGGTACAATTATGATGTATCTTTAGTATTTAGGGATGGAGATATAGAATATAATCGACAATTAGTAAATGAACTTATGAATAGATATAAAAATAAAAGTATTGTTCGGGATTTTTCTACAGGGACACACCAAAGACACCTAATAATAACTGATACCTATATGAATTTATATCGAGATTTTTTATCAAAATATAGATTTCAAAGAAATAGTAAACTGGGACCAAAACCATTTGAGAAAATTATCGAACTTATAGAAAAGGGAATTTATCCGGATGAATTATCAATAGTCGTTATGAGATATCAAACAGGTGAATATCGTAGTAGAAGTAAGGACTATTATGAACTAAAAGAATTACCACAAGGTTATGAACCAGGTACTAATTATTCAGGAGATAGGGAACTTGAAGGATTTACTGATAAAATGCATATTCAAATACATTTGGTTTATACAGATAAAAGTAATACTAAAGACATAATTCCTATACTAGCATTTAATGATCCGTTTACTAAACAAACCATCAAATATGTCACTGGAGATAATTATTATGAAACAATATAAATATATATCCGATATTGATCAAAATACATTTGAATCAAATGTTGTAGTTCCATGTATAAATGACGAAGGATATCGAACCATTTTAATAAAAAACAAGACACAGAACAGATTCGCTAGTAGTTATGCAACAAAGCATTTAATCATTAAGAAAAATATTGTTTTAGTTCATGGAGATCTAGAATTTTACTGTCATATAATCACATGTAAAAATAGCGACCCATACACAAACAGAAATTTTGATATCATTAATGAGTACTTATTTCAAAAATTAGATAAACCGATAGATGAATTTGAGTTTTCAGAATTATTAAATTCAATTGAACAATTATTCGATAAGGCTAATGGTGAGATTTCTAAACATCAGATAGGTATTGCTGGAGAATTAATTACATTATTATATTTTGCTAAACAGGGGTTTTCAAATGTTTTAAATAATTATCATAAAAATTTCTTTTCTCATCATGATATTGAAATATCTGATGTTATAAAAATAGAAGTGAAAACCTCTGCAGAGGGAAAAAGAATTCATAAATTTAATCATGAACAGTTAAATGATAAACATATGAGAATTTATATATCATCAGTAAAACTTTATACAGTTGAAAAAGGGATGTCGCTTTATCAACTGTTTGATACAATCTTGAAAATAGTCAAAAATTATGAAACAAAATTTTTAATTTACAAACTAATGAATTTCTGTTGTGTCGATGAGATTAATCAAGGAATAACTTTCTCCTTAGAAGATTCTCTTGATAGTGTAAGAATATTCCATTCAAAAGACATACCACAAATAAAAGAAGAAATACCTAAAGGGGTATTGAATATTTCATATTCCAGTGACTGTGAGTTGGTACCAGAAATAGATATTAAAGATATAGTTGAATTGTAAAATGTGTAAGAATGAAATGTGTGAAAAAAAATACTTAAAATAGACATTAATAAAATAGTTTGCTTTAAAGGGGTTTTCATTTAGCTGAAAAATTCGTTTTATCCTTATTAAAAAGCAAAACAATTCTATAATTACATTTCGGATAGATTTTTTGTATTCTAATTGTCAAAAAATATATTGAAGTATCTTTATTTAAAAATGAAATTGAAGTTGATATGCTAGCAAAAAACTATGAAGTTTATGCATTTTTAAAATAAAGACTTTTATTTTTTAGTTGCTTAGATGTTAGTATATATTACTAACATTTTTTATTTGATCGAAATAAAAATTATTATTATAGTAGTAGTAAAGTGCGAAAACATTTAAAAGGTTTGAATTAATCACATAATGTATATACTTACTATACGACTTTAATGTTCAAATTTTATAAATAATTTATAAATAAAAATTGTCAAGACAATATAATAAATTTTTATAATTTTGAAAAAAACATGTGACTCAAAATATCAAAATGGCTTCAAATAGATACTAAAAAGGCATTCAAAAACTGAATGATATTTTTATGAAAATAATAGAAAGCATTTACATATTTCTTATATTTGCAATACCATTTTTACTTCTATATAATAGTCATACCTAATAGGATGCAATTAAGAATTTAAGGATTAAATATATATTTAAATTCTTAATCATTGTTCGATTATAATTACTAAACAATATGGGAAAGGGATAGAAAAAATGGTTAAACAAATCAGAAAAAGAGATGGAAGATTAGTTAGATTCAACCCAGAAAAGATAAATAATGCAGTATCTAAAGCATTTATTGCACAGGGGAAAGATGATAGTCTTTCAGTTGAGGTAAGTGAATTAGCTTTAGAGTATATTAATCAAAAATATAAAAAAACTGTACCTAATGTTGAACAAATTCAAGATGAAGTAGAACGAGCATTAATTGCTTTAAACTATCCTGATGTTGCTAAAGCATATATTTTATATAGAGAAGAAAGAAATAAGGTAAGAGATAGAAATACTCGATTAATGAAAACTTTCCATGATATAGCTTTTTCTAAATCAACCGAAAGTGATCTAAAAAGAGAAAATGCCAATATTAATAGCGATACCCCAATGGGTGCAATGCTTAAATATGGTAGTGAAGGGGCTAAAGAGTTTAATAGAATGTTTGTATTAAATCCTAAACATGCTAAAGCACATGATGAAGGTTTAATACATATTCACGATTTAGACTTTTTAACTTTAACACTTACTTGTTGTCAAATTGATTTAACAAAACTCTTTACTGGAGGATTTCAAACAGGACATGGTTCTTTAAGAGAACCTCAAGATATTAAAACTTATGCAGCATTAGCCTGTATAGCAATTCAATCTAATCAAAATGACCAACATGGTGGTCAATCCGTTCCTAAATTTGATTATGATATGGCAGTAGGTGTAAGAAAAACTTACAAACGTCATTTTAAAAATAATTTAATTAAAGCATTTGATATGTATGATATCAATTTAGATGCAGCGCATATTTTAGATTTAATTAAAGAAGAAAATCATATAGAACCTAAATATCTTCAAAGTGATATAAATCCTTATATTAAACAAAAAGTCAATCTTCCAATGATTGATAAGATTTTAAGTTTTGTTCAGAAAGAAGCTCAAAGAGAAACTGAAAAAGATACTTATCAAGCGATGGAATCTTTAATTCATAATTTAAATACCATGCACTCACGTGCGGGAGCGCAAGTGCCTTTCTCATCTTTAAATTATGGAACTGATACATCTGAAGAAGGTAGATTAGTTGTAAAACAATTATTACTTGCAACCCAACGTGGTTTAGGAGAAGGAGAAACACCAATTTTCCCAATTCAAATTTTCAAAGTAAAAAAAGGTGTTAACTTTGATGAAAAAGATCCAAACTACGATTTATTTAAATTAGCTATAGAAACATCTGCAAAACGTTTATTCCCTAATTTTTCATTTTTAGATGCACCATTTAATAAGAAATATTATAAAGAAGGTAACCCAGACACTGAAATTGCTTATATGGGATGTCGTACAAGAGTTATTGCAAACGTTTTTGATCCAAGTCAAGAAATCGTTACAGGACGTGGTAATTTAAGTTTTACATCGGTTAATTTACCTCGTATTGCGTTACTTACTAAAAACGTAAATGGCTTCTTTAAATTACTTGATGAAACAATGGAATTAGTTGTTGAACAGTTATTAGAACGATTTGATATACAAAAGAACTTACATGTTTATAATTTCCCATTCTTAATGGGACAACATGTATGGTTGGATTCAGATAAATTAAGTTTAGAAGATCGTATTGAAGAAGTGATTAAACACGGTACATTAGCTTTAGGATTTATTGGTTTAGCTGAAACACTAAAAGTATTAGTTGGAAAACATCATGGTGAATCTAAAGAAGCTCAAGAATTAGGCATTAAAATTGTTTCACATATGCGTTCATTCATGGATGAAAAAGCCCAACAACATAAACTTAATTTTTCTTTAATTGCAACTCCAGCTGAAGGTTTATCAGGAAGATTTGTAAGAATTGATAAGAAAAAATTTGGCATTATTGAAGGTGTAACTGATAGAGAATATTATACAAACTCATTCCATGTGCCTGTGTATCATAACCTTTTAGCATTTGAAAAAATAAGTATTGAAGCACCATATCATGAATTAACCAATGGTGGACATATTACTTATATTGAATTAGATGGTGATCCATCTAAAAACTTAGAAGCATTTGAAAAGATCATTAAGTTTATGGCTGAAAAAGGTATTGGATATGGATCAATAAATCATTCGGTTGACTATGATCCTTTATGTAAATATGTAGGTATTATTAATGATGAATGTCCAAAATGTGGAAGACGCGAAACCAAAGAACAACCATTCGATAGAATTAGACGTATTACAGGATATTTAGTTGGAACATTAGAACGATTCAACGATGCTAAAAGAAAAGAAGTGAGTGAGCGTGTTAAACACTTCCACTCATAAATTAAGAATTAATAATTTTATTGAAGAATCAATTGTCGATGGGTTTGGGTTAAGGTTTGTTATATTTACACAAGGATGTAAATTACGTTGTAAAGGATGTCACAATCCTTTCACACATGATTTAGATGGTGGGCATTTAATTGATATTACTGAAATTCAAAATAAATGGCGTAAAAATCCTCTATTAAGGGGAATTACTATTAGTGGTGGTGAACCATTCTTACAAGTTGAAGTTGTAAGTGAATTAGTAAAACTAGCAAAAAACGATCATTTAGATGTCACGTTATATAGTGGCTATACTTATGAAACATTAAGATCTAGAGAATGTCCATATACAGATTTAATTTTAAATACTGCAGATTATTTGATTGATGGACCTTATATAGAAGCTTTAAGAAACTTAAACTTACTATTTAGAGGTAGTTCTAATCAAAGAATCATTGATTTAAATGAAACAAGAAAAGAAAAAAAGTTAGTTATTTTAGATAAATAATTATTAGGAGATGTTGATATGATTGTGGTCTATGATAGTTTGACTGGACAAACCAAACGATTTGCAAGTAAATTGGGTTATGAAGCCGTTCATGTTAAATTATATGAAGATGTTAATAATGATAACCAAATATTTTTAGTTACAAGAAGTATTAATTTTGGTCAAATACCAGAAACCACAAAAACATTTCTTAATTTACATAAAGATAAAGTTATTGGTGTTGCAGTAAGTGGTAATAAAAACTGGGGTGAAAACTTCGGTATGGCAGGTATAAAAATTGAAAAAGAATATAAAATACCTTTAGTTTTAAAATTCGAAGGATCAGGATTCCCTAGTGACGTTGAATATGTTAAGAAATGGATTAAGAATTATTTGTAGATAGGAGATAAATATGGAACAGAGAAAAGCGGTTATCCCTGAGTGGATATTATTAAACAACCAAGTGATTGATGAAAACGGACAAATTAAAGACATTGAAAAAGATAAAGAAGCTGCAAGAAGTTACTTCTTAAATGAAGTCAATCGTCGTACACAATTTTTCCACTCATTAGAAGAAAAATTAGATTACTTAATTGAGAATGAATATTATGAAAAGTCATTCTTAGAAAAATATACAATGGAACAAATTAGAACCATTTATGACATTGCATATGCTGCAAAATTTAGATTTCCTACCTATATGGGTGCATTTAAGTTTTATAATGACTATGCATTAAAATCACGTGATAATAAAAACTTTTTAGAGCGATACGAAGATCGTTTAGCAATTAATGCTTTATATCATGCTAATGGTGATTTTGAAAAAGCAAAACAACTCATTCGCTCTTTAATTAATCAAGACTTTACACCAGCTACACCAACACTTTTAAATACTGGTAAAAAACATCGTGGTGAATTTGTGTCATGTTTCTTGTTAGAAGCGGGTGATTCACTAAACGATATTGCAAGAGTATCAGAGTTTTCTATGCAGTTATCAAAAGTTGGAGGGGGCGTTTCAATAAACCTAACAAACCTTCGTGCTAAAGGTGAAGCAATTAAAGGAATTCCTAACGTATCTAAAGGAGTTGTAGGTGTTGCAAAACTTCTTGATAATAATTTTAGATATGCAGATCAAATGGGCCAAAGAACAGGTGCTGGTGCAGCGTATTTAAATGTATTTCACGCAGATATAGAAGATTTCTTATCTACTAAAAAATTAAACGCTGATGATGATATTCGTATTAAGACATTATCACTAGGTGTTGTAATACCAGATAAATTTATTGAATTAGCAAGAGAAAATAAAGATATGTATGTATTTTATCCACATACAGTATATCAAGCTTATGGTATTGACTTTGCAGATATATCAATTGACATGAACAAATGGTACGATATATTAGTTGAAAATCCAAAAGTTCGTAAACGTAAAGTTAATCCAAGAAAACTACTTGATATGATTGCATCTTTACAAGGTGAATCAGGATATCCATATATTATGTTTTCAGATAATGTGAATCGTGCAAATCCGCTTGATATGCCAGTTAAGTTTTCTAATCTATGTACAGAAATCTTACAACCAACTGTAACATCACATTATGCAAACTATGGTGAAGAAGATGATATCGGTATGGATATATCATGTAATTTGGCATCTGGTCATATGGGTAATATGATTAAGCATAATACGATTAAAGAAACTGTTTTTGCTGCAATGGATGTTATGAATTCAGTATCACTAAATACAGATATTAAACACGTTCCTGCAGTTGCCAAAGCGAATAGACTTAATCGATCTGTTGGCTTTGGAATTATGGGACACCATGGATTTTTAGCTGAAAACTATATTTTATATGGTAGCGAAGAAAACCTAGATTTAATTGATGTATTCTTTAATATGGTAAATTTCTACTCATTAGAACACTCAATGCTTAAAGCGAAAGAAACAGGAGAAAAGTTTTATCGCTTTGAACACTCTAAATATGCAGATGGTTCATACTTTGATGGACGAGGACAAATTTTACCTAAGACAGATAAGGTAAAAGAAATCTTTAAAGATATTTATATTCCAACGGATGAAGATTGGAAAAAATTAAAAGAAGATGTAATGACATATGGTTTATATAATTCACATCGTCTAGCTATTGCACCAAATGGCTCTATTGGATATGTTATGTCTGCAACCCCTTCTTTAACCCCTATTAAACAACTTGTTGAAGAACGTACCTATGGTAATTCAAAAACATATTATCCGATGCCTGCATTAGATAAAGCGGCATTCATGTATGAAACAGCTTATCGTATGGATGTGTATAAAGTCATCGACGTTATAGCAACCGCTCAAAAACACGTTGACCAAGGCATTTCATTTGAGTTATGTATTACATCTGATGTGACAACAAGAGAACTTGTTAAATATTATTTATATGCACATTATCAAGGTATAAAAACTTTATATTACACAAGAACTCAAAAACTCAAAATTGAAGAATGCGAATCATGTGCAGTATAAGGAGGATAACATGGAAAACAAATTCAAAAAATTTGATAATGCCTTTGAAGGTGCAAACTGGAATGAACATGAAGATGACTTCACACAAGCATTCTATGAACAAAATTTAAGCCAATTTTGGCGTCCTGAAGACATTTCTCTACAACCAGATTTAAATGTATGGGAAACATTAAAACCAGAAATTAAATTGGCTTATTCAAGAAACCTATTAGTTTTAACATTTTTAGATACATACCAAGGTGATATTGGTATGCCCGTTGTATCAAGATCTTTAGATGAAAAATTTCATCAAAGAAAAGCTGTTTTAAACTTCATGGCTGCTATGGAAAATGCAGTACATGCTAAAAGTTATTCAAACATCTTTATGACCTATATGACAACCCCTGATATTGATGAATTATTTAAATGGGGTGAAAAACATAAAAACCTTCAACGTATTATGGAATTAATCGTTGGATATTATAAAGATTTAGATCGATATAATTATATTCATAAATTTGAATCTATGAAAAAAGGTTATAAAGATTTAGATTTTAGAATTGCGCAATGGAAAGCCATGGTTGCATCTGTATTCTTAGAAACTTGGTTATTCTACTCAGGTTTTTATTATCCATTATTCTTTTATGGACAAGGAAAACTTATGCAAGCTGGCGAAATCATTAACTTAATTTTAAGAGATGAATCTATCCATGGTTTATATGTTGGTCGTTTAGCTCAAGAGTTATTTGAAACTTTTTCAAACGAACTACAAGATGAACTTCAAACATGGGTATATCAATTCTTAAATGAACTATATCATGAAGAAGTTGAACTTATTGAATCTATATATGATGAAGTTGGTTTAACACATGATGTTATCGTCTTTGTTCGATATAATGCAAATAAAGCTTTAATGAATTTAGGATTTGATCCATACTTTGAACAAGAAGATGTTAACCCTGTTGTTTTAAATGGATTAAATACAGAAACCAAAACAATGGATAACTTTTCAATGAAGGGAAATGGTTATCAAAAAATGAAATCAGAAATGATTAAAGACGCAGACTTTTATTTTGAAAAAGAAAAAATTATTAAATTTGGAGATGAATAATATATGGTTATCTTATTAACTAAAAACGATTGTCCACAATGTCAGCAATTAAAAATGTTTTTAAAGTATGGTTTAAATAATAAATATGAACAAGATATTAAAATCGTAAATAAAGAAACAGATACTTTAGAATTTAATGAATTAATATCTAAATATGGTATCTTAAGTTTACCTGCATTTATTTCAAATTCAGAGATTTTAACAAATACTCAACCAACACCAGTTGTTGCATTTTTAGAAAAACATGTAGGTAAAAAATAATTAATATAAAATGATTTAATAAAAAAAGAGTTAACTTATACTTCTAGTTAACTCTTTTTGTTTTATAAATTGTTCGCTTTAATAGCTTGATTCATACCTTGTAGTAAAGTATATGAAGTATCTGTTCCATGTTCCCAAAACATTAACCCTGCTAGACCCTCATCTTTAACAAACTTTGTTTTAGCACGAATGGATTTAACATTATCATATGAAATAAATTCCGAACCATCTTTACTTACGATATAAGGTACTTGAGCAATTTCATCATAACGTTCAATATAGTTAGGGTTATTTAGATAACCACTGGCAATATCTGGATATTTCACAGAACCACTGTTTTGCCAAGAGGATCCAACCTTTACTTGTTTGATACCATAAAACGCTAGACCAATGATAAGTTTAGAATTTGGTATACCATAACCATTAAATATTTCAACTGACTCTTTAATTGAAGTTGTATTTAGTGTTTTACCAACATTGTTTATTGTATCATGAGCTGTTGTTGATTTATATAGTGGGTTTTGGTATTGACCGTTACTATCTGTTAAACCATATGCCATAACATTAACATAATCAATGTATTGATGAGATTGAGATAAGTTATATCTTGGTGGTTGATAAATACCACCAGCTATTGCTGCTGTAACTAAATGGTTTGGATTATTTTCTTTTACTTTTGTATAAATAACTTCCATCATTTTAACAAAAGCAGTAGATTCTGAATTTGTACGTGGGTATTCCCAGTCGATATCAATACCATCAAAACCGTATTCATTAATCGCTTTAACAATATTGTTTGCAAAGTTTTCAATTCTTGAATTGCTTAATGCAATATCACTCCACTCAGAACTTGGACCTACAACCATAATAACTCTTGAACCTGATTTTTTAGCACCAGGCATAATATAATTCAATACGTTTTGGAAATAAGATAAATTTGTAAAATCTCCGTTTGAATCAGCTAATACGAATGAGGCATTAATAATATCCAATGCTTCAAAGAAAAAGTCATTAACAGTATCATAACCTCTATAAATATAACTTGATGCAATTGTTTTTCCTGATAATGATTTTTTAGGTTTTAATTTTAAGTTCATAGAAATTTCAAAAGTTTCATCGCTTGAATTTTTAGCAATCGCAGTTAAAACAATTGACTCAGGTCCATAACTGTTTTTAAAAATACCTTCATTTGTAAGAATTGATGTATCAGATGATCGATAAGTAATTTCATAATCACTATATTTAGTAGGTAGAACTAAATTACCTTCAACAGTTTCTGGTAATAAAGATTCTAAATAAGTCTTTAATTTATTCACTGAATACCCCTTCCAATTTGCAGTTAAACGTAAAATATTTATACGATCTTTCGCTTTTATAGGTTTAACTTCATTGTATAAAGTATTTGAATGCATCCATCCATCAAATTCAAATTCATCTTGAAATACTTTTGGTAATGTGATGGATTCATTATATAAATTAAGTATTACAGTATTTTTATAAGTTTTAGGTGTGTAAAGGTTGAATGTATTAGGTATATTATCAAGTGATATTAAATTATCTGTAACTATCACATGACCATTTGATTCATTAAATACTTCAAATAAAGATAATTCAGTAAATAATTTACTTTGATAGTGTAATGCTAATACATAGTCATATGAAGGTAAATTTAATGCATCAATAGTTGCAGTATATTTATCTAAATAAACAACCTTGTAAATTGATAATGATTCATCGTATTTTAAAAATAATTTATAATGCCATCTTAAACCAGTTTCTTCATTTGAAAATAAGACAAATGAATCTTGATTTTCTGAATCGTTAGAAACTGTAACATCAAATGTTGAATGTGGTGTAAGATTTGATAAATAAGTTTTGTCGTATACCCCACCATTTGTATCTAAATATATTTTTGTATGCATAATGGTTTCAGGATCTAAAAATTCATCAGCATAAAATGTATATTTGATGACATTATTTTCAATTATATATTTATCTTTATCAATAAATTTACCGTTTACATATAATGGTAATTCTTCATTTAAAGAAGAAATATTAATATTTAATCGAAAATCAGAGTCATTAACAGATAAACTTGAGCTTAAGTTTGGGTTAATACTTTCAATTTTATGTTGATTAAAATCGATTTTAACGTGTATACCTAGTTTATCATTTGTACATGATACTAATAATAAACTCAAGATACTTAATAGAAGTACAAATAGTTTCTTCATAGTTACCCCTTTTATGTTCATTTTCTACATTAAGTTTATATGATTAAGTGAATTTATCAAAATGAAATCGCTTTTTTTTCATATTTTAAAATAATTTACCACAAGAGTTTAAATAATATTTAGTTTTCAGTTCATAAAATAAAAAAACTGCAACTAAGCAGTTTATATATTATACATGGCGGGGGCACTAGGATTCGAACCCAGACAAACGGTTTTGGAGACCGGTGTGCTACCGTTGACACCATGCCCCCACGCTTGAAATAGTATAGCATACAAAAAAAATATTTTCAAGATAAAAAAAGAGCGATTATTCATTATCGCTCTTTGGTTCATCATCACTAAATATTTGAGGAAGTGGTTCATGATTTGGATCTTCCAATTTAGATCGTTTATTTTTCTTAATTTTAGCCATAAGTGGTCTATGGAAGAACCAGAAATATGGAATCACAAGTATTAATACAGCATATAATCCATAGATAACAAAGAAGTAGTAGTTATATGGTGATAAATCTGCTGGATGATAATCTGTAACAATACCGTATGCTAAAATGTTTTCATCTGTTAAACCGGTTTCATATATATTTTTAGTAATATTATATGTTTCAGAGGTTAGTTTTAAATTTGAATCTGTAACAATAGGTGATCCAGCTAAGTTATTTACTGATGTTGAACCATCTGTTGTACGATAGATAAATGTTTTTTCTAATTCATTACTATCTTGTTTCTTAGTATAAGCATAAACGTCAATAGCACGAATGTCATATTCATAATATTCAATTTTAGTACCACGATTATGAGTATTTAATGTATAGTTTGAAACTAATAATAAATTAGGGAAGAATCCTGTTGAACGATAAGATTCTACAGTTTGATAAATCTTTAAGAAATCACTTGATAAAATTTCTTTAACAGGTTCATTAGATTCTAATCTAAATGTAACAAATTCAAACTCATAATAAAGAACGTCTTCATGTCCTTCTTCCAATACAATATAAAATCCATCATGGTACATATTTGTATTACGAATAGGGAGCATAGATACTAATGGATGAATAGAGAATTTAATTTTATATACATCACTTATATTAGAAGTTGTTGTATCATAACTTAATTCACCATTTTTGTTTTCTACAGCCTTTGCATAATGAATATCATATGCAGCGTTATAACGTTTTAATAATTCATATGTATCAAAATCTATTTCTTTACCGTCTTCATCATATGTTACAGCGTTTAATATTGTATCGTGTGTATAACTTGCTTGACGGAAAGCATTAGCACCACCAGCTTGAATTTCTACATAAAATAAAATTAAGATGACAAATGCTATATATAATATTCTACCAATCCATTTCATTAATTAAGTACACTTCCTTTCACTCTTTATATAATATCAAATAAATTACATAAAATACAAAAAAACTTATTTTTCCTTAATTTTTAACTTTACAAAAAACATTTTATTGGTATAATAATACTTGCGTAAAGCATGGCGGTTGTGGCGAAGGGGTTAACGCATCGGATTGTGGCTCCGACACTCGTGGGTTCAAGTCCCATCAGCCGCCCCATCTAAGTATTTTTAGAAGTTGATATACACATATCAACTTTTTTTATAGTTTGATAATGAATTTACAACAATATGTTAAAAGTATATAATTATATATAAAGTTACAGGGATAGCTTGGATTATTGGAGCTACTCTTTTAGTAGTGAGGTTATTCATAAATTTATTGACAGCAAATTATATAAGCGTATCTTTATTTAATTTAAATAATGCACAAATTGGTTTTCAGTTTTTATTTTTTATTCTTGATCTTGTAATTATAGTTATTATTGCAGTAGCATTAATACCAATTGGGTTTTTAATTCTTGATCTGAATGAAATGTTAGAGACTAAGCCAACTCAAGATTATATAATACAAAAAATTACAAATGAAAATCAAAATAGTTCTTGGTGGATATGTCCTCATTGTCAAACAGAAAATACACCAACAGCAAAAGAATGTATCAGTTGTAAATCTCCAAAAAAGTAAATCATTTTCAAATACTATAAAGCTGCTTTTTCAATAAAGCGGCTTTATTTTATAGGTAGTAGTGAATTGATAATTAACTTATAAAAGTTAAATTTTATAGTTGATTTTCTATTTTTATAATGTTATAATTATTTCTGCTGTGAGAAGCAACTAGATTTAATCTAGAATGATTCAATATAATACATTAGACAGGCCCATAGCCAAGCGGTAAGGCAACGGACTTTGACTCCGTCACTCGTAGGTTCAAATCCTGCTGGGCCTGCCATTTTTATATAAAAATTTAAAAAGCGGGTGTGGCGAAATTGGCAGACGCACTAGACTTAGGATCTAGCGCCTTCGGCATGCAGGTTCAAGTCCTGTCACCCGCACCATATTGAATGTATAGGTTTGATACAATTGTATCAAACCTTTTTTTCATGATGAAACGTGAGTTTTCCCCTATTTTCAGGTTTAGGAGTATCTAAAAGTAATTATTACAGATGGCTTAAAAATTTACCTAACGAGAGACCTGAACACAAACTGAAAGATGAAATAACGCGTTTATGTCAGCTATACAAATACAAGTATGGTCATCGGAAGATACATAGAAAATTACTTAAAACAACAAAAACAAGTAAAAATACGGTTCAAAAGGTGATGCAAAGATACAATTTACAGTGTAAGGTGAAACCGAAGAAATGTAAGAAAACAGGTCAACCAATTAATGTAGTGGATAACATTCTAAACCGCGATTTTACCGCAAAAAGACCGTTAGAAAAACTAGTAACA
>NZ_JHXL01000012.1 GCF_000687735.1 Acholeplasma equifetale ATCC 29724
AATCAGATGAAAAAGTATATGATAATGAACCACTCTTTAATACAACAGTTTATGACATACTAGGTATGTTGATTGATGGTCATAAACTTGAAGTAATCGATTATCAAGTCTTAATTGAAGCAGGAAGCATAGAAAACGTTGTAACAATTGTAATTAAGGATGTATTAGATAATGATGTAACACATAATTACGATATTACATATGAGTACGGCACATTAACTGTTCATCCAAGACCAATTACAATAAAACCAAAAGATGTATCTAAGATTTATGATGGAGAGTATTTAACATCAAATATTGTTGAAATCGTTGAAGGTTCATTATTAGATAATCATTTCATCGAAATTGTAACTAACGGCTATATTAAAAAAGCTGGACGTATTAATAATGAAATCATTGATGTATATATATATGACAATATTAAAGAAGTAACAAAAAACTATGAAATAACATATGTAATAGGTTATTTAGAAGTTATTCCAAGAGATTTATACATTCAAACAAGTTCTAGTGATAAAGAATATGATGGATTTGAACTATTCTCATTAGAATACTATGACATTAATCATCAACTAGTCATAGGTGACTTCATAATCATTGATAATTACTCAAAAATAAAGAATGTAGATGTCGTTGAAAATATATTAGATATTTTAATTTTTGACTCAAATTATGATAATGTAACAGAAAGTTACCATATCATTTTTGAATATGGATTATTAGAAATTTATCCAAGATATATCAAAATAAAACCAATTGATATCGAAAAAGTATATGATGATCAAATCTTAATTTCAAACGACTATGAAATCATTGAAGGTAGTTTAGCTATAAATGAGACATTAATGATTGAAACTTCAGGTTCAATTATTGAAGTGGGTTCAATTGAAAATGAAATTATCGGATTTAATATGTATAACATAGAAAATGAAGAAACGACTTTAAACTATATCGTAGATATTGAAATAGGGTATTTAAAAATAATACCTCGTCCAATAATGGTTTATTCTGAATCAGAAACTTGGATTTATAATGATGAAGAATTCTTTAATATCAATATTTCATATGAATTAAGTCAACTAGTTACAGGACATCAAATTCGTGTTATAGATTATGCAAAAATCATTGATGTAGAAGTTAAGCAAAATGAATTATATGTGAAAATTAGTCGAGAAAATGGTGATGATGTTACGCATAATTATGATATTTCATACTCATATGGCACATTAGAAGTACTACCAAGACCAATAACAGTATTATCAAAATCTAAAGATAAAATATATGATGGCTATCTATTAGAATATCATGAATATGAAATCACTTTTGGTTCATTAGTATTAGGACATGAGTTATTACCGATATTTTCATCAAGTATTACTGATGTTGGTGAAGTTAATAACGATATTGAAGTATCTATTTATAAAGGATTAAGAGATGTTACATTAAATTATGAAATCACATATGATTTAGGTATATTAAAAATTTATCCACGACCTATAACAATTGAAACATTAAGCAATAGTAAGACTTATGATGGTGAAGCGATTTTAAATCCAGGTTATATCTTAAAAGAAGGTAACTTAGTTTTAGATCATTATTTTATAATCATCGAAGAGCCATATATGGTTGATGCAGGAATTCAATACAATGAATTGGTTTTAGATATTACAAATGGTGAAAGAAGTTATCTATCAAACTACGATATTACATATATTTATGGAGAGCTTATTATTTTACCTAGACCAATTACAATTCAAACAGCAAGTGACGAAAAAACATATGATGATATCGAGTTTTATAATTTAAATCATACAATTATTGAAGGTTCTTTAGTCTTAGATCATTTAACTATAGTTGATGAATTTACAGTAATTAAAGATGCAATTTTAACAAATAATATCTTACGTATAAAAATCGTTGATAGTTATAGCGAAGATAAAACATCAAATTATGATATTACATACGTCTATGGATTATTAGAAATTTATAAAAGATATGTCAAAATTGAAACAGCAAGTAATCATAAGATTTATGATGGATTAGATTTAAGTGATCAAAACTACACGATTTTAGATGGAAGTTTTGTTGATTCACATACATTAATCGTTTTACATAGTACAAAAATTAAGTATGTAGGGTCAGAATTTAATTACTTTGATGAAATTGATATTTTAAATGCAAATAATGAAAGTGTTTTATCAAATTATTTAATTGAAGGGGCTTATGGTGTATTAACGATTGACCCTAGACCATTAAGTTTTATTGTTTCTGATAAAACATTTGAATATAATGGTGAACCACAAACTTCAAAAGCATATGAATTGATAGATGATACATCATTTGGAAATGATGACATCCTTACCTTCATATCAACATATATTACTGATGTAGGAACTATTGAAAATCGAATTGGTGATATTAAAATTTTAAACGGTGAAATGGACGTTACATCAAATTACTTAATTGATTATGTTGAAGGTATGTTAACAGTTGAACCGAGATATGTAAGGGTTAGAACAAATGATGATTCTAAGATGTTTGATGGTATACCACTTACAAATCATGAATTTACGATTTTTGAAGGATCATTTGTATTAGATCACGAGTTAATATTAGCGTTTGATGGTATTCAAGCTGAAATTGGTATAAGTCCAAATTCTGCATATGAATACTATGTATTAGATGGTTTAGGTGTTGATAAGACATACAATTATATTGTTGATATTGAATTTGGTTTATTAGAAGTTACAAGACGTGTGATTGAAATTTCAACACCGTCTGCAGAAAAAGTATATGATGGGTTACCTCTGACTGCTGCTACATATGAAATTACATTAGGTAGCGTCATTTTGGAACATCAATTAATTGTTCATGTAATTGGGTCAATTACTGAACCTGGAAAAATGAAAAACAACTATGAATTTGTTATTTTAGATACTTATGGAAATGATGTTTCACATTATTACATCGTTCAAGAAAATTTAGGCACATTAAAAGTTATAGATCCAAGAATTAAAATAACAATAACATCAGAAAACGCATCAAAACCTTATGATGGTACACCACTTATTTCTGAGATGTGGGAATTAACCGAAGGTATGTTATTAGATAATCATCAACTTTATGTCATTATGACAGGAAGTCAAACTGAAGTAGGTACATCAAATAATACATTTACATATGTAATTCTAGATGAAAACTTAGAAGACATCGCTGATATTTATTATCAAGTCGTTCTAGATTTTGGAACACTTTATGTATATGATGAAAATTCTAGTGGTGGTTTACCACCTGGAGGTATTTCAATTGATAGAACTGGAACCCCAAGTGATGATGCTAGTTTAGAAAAACCATTATTTAAAATATTCTCAGAAGTGTCTACAATGATTTATTTAAGATATGCATCACATGGTGATTATATCCCTGAAACAGGAGCATTTGATGAGGCAATTCAATACTTTGGAGAAACTGTAAGTCCACTTGCATGGCCAGGATATAATTTAAACCAACAATCTTATCTAATGAAATTAGAAACGATTGTTGGGGGACTTTCATATATGATGCCATATTATAGTGTTGATGGCTTTAATAACAGATTAAGCGATGTTTTTATTGGTAAAGGATTTGGTAAAGGTTATGAAATAAACTTTATACCATATGAAAGTGATGAAATCTTAAAACAAGTTCCACCGATGACGCACTTTAGTGAAGAAGAATTAGTATATCGTGAATTTGTTAGAGAACATTACTTAAATATTCCAGAAGAAACAAAAGCTCAAATGTTAAGAATTGCTCGACAAAATGGAATTAAAAATACATCACCAACACTAATTGAAGATATTCAACTCTATATATTAAGTGCTGCTATTTATAACATGGATTTCGATACGATACCTGATGGTGTAGATGCTGCAGTATATTTCTTAGAATACTTAAGAGAAGGTATATGTCAACATTTCGCAATGGCAGCAACCGTTATGTATCGAGCATTTGGTATTCCTGCAAGATATGTTACAGGATTTGTTGCTGATGCAGAAAAAGATGAATGGGTAGAAGTAACTGCGGGCAAAGGACATGCTTGGGTTGAATTTTATGTTGATGGATTTGGCTGGATTCCAATTGAAGTCACACCAGGAGGTGCAGGAGGTACTAATGGATCTGGTAGAGGATCAATTCCAGGTCGTGGTTCAGGAAATGGGGCAGCGATTGATGGTGGTGAAGGTGGAGAAGGTGAAAGTGGAGAAGGTGAAGGTGGTGCTGGTATCGGTGGTGGCGGCTCTGGACCTATAAAACCAAAAATTACTATTCAAACATCAAATGATAGTAAAGTTTATGATGGAACACCACTTGAAAATAAAAACTATTATGTAAGTGGTGATATAAAAACCGGTCACGAAGTTATTGTTAATGTAACAGGTACAATTACTCAAGTTGGTGAAAAGCGAAATACATTTGAATACTTTATTGTTGATGAAAACGGTAATGATGTTGCATCGGAATATCAAATTGTAAAAATACCAGGAACGTTAGTAGTTGTACCAGTTAACGATAAAGAAATATTAGAAATTAGTCTTTACAATCTTACAAGAGTTTATAACGGAAAAACTTTTGAAAACAAAGATGGTTATTGGATTTCTAGCCAAAACTTACCATCAGGGTACAAAGTAGAATTAGAAATTTTAGGTTCAATTAAAGATGTAGGTATCATCGAAACTTATGTTAACTATGGTTCAGTTAGAGTTTATGATGAAAAAGGTATTGATGTAACAAATCGATATAATGTTGTCGCATACTATGGAACAATAGAGGTTGTGAAGTTATCAATCACATTAACTACTGAAACCAAAATGAAAATCTATGATGGTACACCTTTAACAGCTCACAATGCAGTTGTTTCAAAAGGAAAATTAATAAATGGGGATACATTAGTTCTTCAATATGGAGGTTCTCAAACAATTGTTGGAGAATCTAAAAACAATTTAGTATTAATTCAAATATTTGATAAAAATAATCAAAATGTTACGAATAATTATCATATAACAGTTATAGAAGGTATATTAACTGTTATTGATACGAATTAAAAAAGGATAGGTAAAAAATATGTTTGGATTACATTTTAAAAAAGCCAGAAGAGGCATAAAACGAATTACAAAATTCCGATCAATGAATTATTTACTCTACTTAATACTCTTTTTTGCAAGCTTATTTGGAAAGATGATAATTTTCATCTTTCCAGTATTTGAGCTTGCAGAACTTAGATTAAGTGATGCACTAATCAATCAAAAAGAACTTGATCATATATTTGAAGATTCAAATGATATCAATAAACTTTTTAAGATGTTTATAGCACTTTTATTAAAGTATTCGTTCATATTAGGGGTTGGGGCAATATTAGCTTTACTGATTTTTGGATTTGCACAAATAGGTATTGTATTTGATCAAGTGATAGATAATGAGCGATTAAAATTATTTGATGTTTTTTTATATGGTGGAATATCTTTAGGTACATTAGGATTGATGATTTCAGCCATTTATTTAGCACCAGTAACGTATTTAATTTACAATAACAATTCAGTTTCAGAGGCATTTCATAAAAGTTTAATAATGATGCGTGAAGGTGGAAAAACTAAATTATTTTTAATAATGTTTTATCATCTACTTATAGTTGGAATACTTTTTACGCTCTATGGTTATGTGAACTTTATAGCTTTTAATTTATTGATTAGTGAAGCATATATTGTTATTATGACGTTACTTTTAATAATCTTAGTATTTTTATTACCACTCATTTATTTATCATATAGAACAGCAAGTATAAGCTTTATTGAAGAAAAAGTTAAAGCATATGAACTTGATTTAGCAATTGAATTAGATAATTATCAAACAAACTTAAAACAAGATTTAGTAAATGAATTATTTAATGCTCAACCAATGTCTCATATTATTGAAAAAACTACAAGTGAGGAAGAAGTCGTATGAGTATATACGATTTATCTACAACGTTATTATTTATATCACTTGGTATTATTCCAATATATTTCATTATAATTGGAATAATTTACTATCAAACATTTTCAAAAAATAAAGAGAAATATGCTTTATATCCAATTCAACTAGATGAAAATAAATCTAGTGTTTTTGAAACATTTGATGATGTGAATGATGTTATTGATCGATACATTATTACAAAACAAAACAATCAATATTTATTAATGTTTAAATATCATGAAGAAATAAAAGAATCACATTTAATGATTCAACTATATAATAAGAAAAAAAGAATATTTCAAAAAATATATTTAGATGAAATTATTCAAGAATCTCATACACCAATGATTAAGCTACCAGAAAAAACTAAATATTTTGATATAAAAAAAGAAGAGAATAACTTTTCAAATAAAAAATTAAAATATAATGTTTATTTTATTTATGAAAGTATTTTAAGAGCTTTAATTTTTTCGATGTTATTTTTTCCGTTAGCGTTATTCGTTGTGTCAATATATGATTCTACGAAAGTTAATTCGTTTTTTAACTGGATGAACATGATTATTTTAGAAGTAGGTATAGGTGTTATTACACTAATACATATAATATTAAATATTAAAGTTTATCTAAATAAGAAAAAAAGAGGGTGATCTTCATGAATTATATCGACATAACAAAAAATATTAAGTTAATTCAAACAGTAAATTCAAATTTAGATAAGTTGTTTAAGATATTTGATTATCATGTTTTCAAAAAAGATCATAACTATGCTATTTTAAAATTTAACAATCATTCAAGTAAAAAAATAACAAAAATCACCTTTGAACTAAGTGAATATCATGAAAATGAATTTATTGGAAAAAACACATACCAATTTGACAACATCCAAGTTTTACGTCAAACAAGATTTGTTCCAGAATATAAATTTTTATTATCAAAAGATACAACTAAAATTGATTTAAAAGTTGTATCCCTTGAAACAGAACATGAAACATATTTAGATAATGCTTGGGTTAAAAAAGATTTAGAAATACGACATAATGAGTCTAAAATATTTAAACTTAGTAAGAAAGACTTTTTTAAAGGTTTATGGGTTTCAGGATTGATGGTAGTTATATTTTTTATCTTTTTATGTATTATGTTATATATTTATAATTTAGGATTTGAAATATGAAAGTTTGTATGTGTAAACAATGTATGGAATTCTATCTATTCTTAGATAGTAGTGAAAAAGTTTTAAGTTGTTGTAACGAACCACTTGAAAACTTAGAAGTAGAACTATTTGAATTGGAAAATGACTCACATCCTATAGAAATTAAAAAAACAGGAAACTTTTATAAAGTTCAGTTTAAAAACTATAAGACTTTAGACATTCATCATATAAAATACCTTATCCTAAAAACAAATTTAACAACTCAAATTAAAAAAATAGAAAATCAAAGTGATATTACATTTTTATTAGATTTTAATGAAGAAGTAGAAAATTTATATGCTTATTGTAATATCCATGGACTTATTTCATATAAATTATAAAAAAAAAGATGCTAGTAGTTTTTTGTGTCTACTAACATCTTACTATTTCAAAAAGAGGTTTTTTATTTAGGTATATAACATATATGGAGGTTTACGATACCCAATAACTTATTGGGAGGTCTACCTCCATATTTTTTATAGGACCTTTTATTTTAATAAATATTCTAAAAGTTTTGAAGCAGCATGTTTGGGACCTTTTTGTTCAAAACCTTTGATACCTAATCTTGTATATAACATACCGATAGGTATATTATTTTGATATAAGTGATTAAAGTATTTATCAATCAGTTTTTTTGTTTCATTTTGGTGTTGAAGAGGACCAAAAGGATTTGCAAAAAAAGTTTCTGTCATTCCAACTTCACTTGTAGTTCCTTTTGCTAAGCGTTCACCTTTTTCAAAGACTGAAATTGCTTCATCAAGAGAATCAAAGATTTTTAAACCTTCTTCACGATTATCATAATTATTCGCATAAAGTAATAAGTCAATTCGATGCTTTCTCATAACAAATTCATAATATGATGCAGGTAGAACAACTCTAGCATTTGTACGATGTGGATTTAAAAATACAGCTCTATCTATTTGTCTATAAGCATACCCTTGGTCTAAATCATCTAATCTTACGAATGCACCAATTTCTGTACCTTGACTATAAATAGAGTCATGTTCTAAAAAGAAAGTACCCATATCATCATACATAATTTTAATATGACTAATATTTTCTTTCCCTAGTTGATTTAAAGCTTCGATTGTTTCTGATTTACCAGCACCACTATCACCTACTAAGACAACATTTTTTGTTAATCCATTTTTAAAATGTATTTTAAACATAGCTCCATGAATTGGTAAATATCCTTTATGAATCATTCTTACATTATGAAGAGTTAAAATCATTTTTTTGACATAACCAAAATAATCATTCTTATCATGGATAGAGACAAAACCGATATGTATATCATGAACTTTGTCATAATGATATAAATGATCATATTCATGTTCTTTAATACCATAAATAAATATTAAATCTGGTTTTTTATCTTTGAATTCATCAAATGATGCTAATTCAAATAAAGATCCTAATGTGATAGCATATTTTAAAAATTTTCGATGCATATAGACATAACATAAGAAACGTCCTACTTTGATAGGTATTACAATATAGTCGTTTTTATTTAAATCAATATCAGTTAAAGGATTTGTATCGTATTCATGAAATAAACCTGTTCTAGTATTTTGTCTAGAATAAATCATTAATGGAGGGCGCGTTAATATCGTTGAAACAAATGCTTGTTCAGGTAATTTTGTATAAGGTGTATCAAAAGTCCATGTGTTTGTAACCAAAGAGATGTTTGCTAAAACACCTGCTGGAAGCTGACGTAATAAATTATAGTTTCTACCTAAAATATTTTGTGTAATCGTGCGATATAATCTTAATATTAGATTTGAAAAAGTATCAGAATGATTAATCATTCTTAAATTAATAGATTGATCATCATCTTGTCTAGAACGTGTAAAAAATCCATAGCGTTCTAATTTTCTCCAATAATCATAAAAATCTTCAGTAAATAAATATAAAGTATATCTATGACGTTCATCTTTAAAGATATCAAATTGTTTTGAAACCTCTTCAAATGGCCATAATAATAAGATTTTATAAATCGTTTGTAGTTCATATGGACTGAACTCTAAAATCCATTCATAGTCACTATTTTTAGATGTTTTAATATAGTGCATATAACGTCTTAATATCATAATAAATGGTTTAGAATTTAAAACGTTTGTTTCAGTTTCACACAAGATGCGATTAAACTGAATAACAAAGGATTCATCATCAATATAATATGTTCTCAATTAAATTCCCTCCCTTTTATAGATTAACTCATTATAACATAGTTAATTATTTCATAAGTTTTTGACACATGTTATAATGTTTAAAGAACGTTAGGAAGTGTCAATATGAGATTAGATAAAATTGAACTTAAAGGCTTGCAAGATATGATTTTTAAAACAAGCCAAAAAACAATTGAAAAATATAAATTGGAAAATATAAATCAAAAAGAAGAAGTTACATTATTTTTAGGTGATTCTATGATTGAATACTTTAAGGTGAATGATTATTTTCCAAAAAAATATGTTTTAAACAGAGGAATTGCAGGAGCAACAACGAAATTAATTATTGAAAACATAGATAATATTTTAGGAAGCATTAAAACAAATAAAATCTTTATATCTATTGGATCAAATGATCTAATTTTATTAGAAGAAAAAGAAGAAAAAATTAAAGAAAATATTAAAAAAGTTTTTGAAGTTTTAAACGAAAGATTTCATAATCCTAAAATTTATTATTTATCAACAACACCAGTAGTAAAAACAACGAGTAAAGTTTATAAGAAAATATATGTAGCAGGAAGAACAAACGAAGAAAATAAAAAAATAAATGAATTTGTTCAAAGTTTAATTCGTAATTATCCTAATATTGAATTTATCAATCAATTTGATGAATTGACTGATGAAGAAGGTTATTTGAAAGAAGATTTAACACCAGATGGTATACACCTTAATAAAAAAGGGTATGATATATATTCATTAAATATAAAAAAGTATATCTAAATTAATATGTAACCAACAAGAATCATAGGTTCTATGATTCTTGTTATTTTTATATTTAAGTGTTAAAATTGAGTAAATCATATGCATTTTATAATAAATTATAAAGGGGTGAATGTTGATGTTTAAATTAGAATCTCCGTTTCAACCAAGTGGTGATCAACCAGAGGCGATTGAAAAGTTAATTAACAATTTTAAAGAAGGAAAAAAAGAACAGATCTTACTTGGAGCAACTGGAACAGGTAAAACATTCACTATAGCTAATATTATTCAAAAGATGGGGAAAAAGACACTTGTTTTAGCACATAATAAAACATTAGCAGGACAATTATATGGTGAATTAAAGAGTCTATTTCCACATAATAGAGTTGAATATTTCATTTCATATTATGATTATTATCAACCAGAAGCTTATGTTGCGGCAACCGATACATATATTGAAAAAGATGCATCAATTAATGATGAAATTGATGAATTAAGACACAGTGCTGTTGCATCGCTTTTATCTCATGAAGATGTTATTGTTGTGGCATCTGTTTCATGTATTTATGGTATAGGAGATCCAGATGATTATAAAAATGCAACAATCTTTTTAAGAACTGGCGAAGAATATGGAAGAGATAAACTTATTGATAAATTAATTGAACTTCAATATACAAGAAATGATTTAGATTTTCATCGTGGTACCTTTAGAGTTAAGGGTGAAAATATAGAAATAATTCTTGCAAACCAAAGAAATAATGGTATTAGAGTTTCATTTTTTGGTGATGAAATTGATCAAATGACAATATTTGATGTATTAACAGGAGAACCTATTGAAAGAACAAGTTTTGTTACTATATTTCCTGCAACATTATTTATGGCGAATCGTGAAAAATTAAAAGAAAGTATAAGAAGAATTCGATTAGAGTTAGAAGAACAACTTACAAAATTTAAAGATGAAGGAAAATTATTAGAAGCACAAAGATTAGAGTCTCGTACACGATATGATATTGAAATGCTTGAAGAAATCGGATTTACATCAGGTATTGAGAACTATTCAAGACACCTAGCTTTAAGAGAAAAAGATGAAACACCTGCGACATTAATTGATTTTTTTGGGGATGATTATTTATTAATTATTGATGAATCACATGTTACAGTACCACAAGTTCGTGGTATGTATTTTGGTGATAGATCAAGAAAAGAAAATTTAGTCAATTATGGTTTTAGACTACCATCAGCATTAGATAATAGACCTTTAAAGTTTGATGAATTTGAAAAAAGATTAGATAAAGTAATTTATTTATCTGCAACACCTGGTCCTTATGAATTGGATAAGAATTTACCAATTGTTGAACAAATTATTCGACCAACATATTTATTAGATCCGGTTATAGAAGTACGTAAAACTAAAGGTCAAATTGATGATTTATATTTTGAAATTAAAAAGCGTATCGAAGCAAACGAAAGAGTTTTAGTTACATGTTTAACCATTCGAATGAGTGAAGATTTAACATCACACTTTAAAGAATTAGGATTAAAAGTTGCATATTTACATAGTGAGATTAAAGCATTAGAAAGAACTGCTATATTAAGAGATTTAAGACTAGGTAAATATGATGTATTAATAGGAATCAATTTATTAAGAGAAGGACTAGATTTACCAGAAGTTTCTTTAGTTGCTATACTTGATGCTGATAAACAAGGATTTTTACGCAGTGAACGTAGTTTAATCCAAACAATAGGGCGTGCAGCACGTAATGTTCATGGTAAAGTGATTATGTATGCTGATACAATTTCAGATTCAATGGATTATGCAATAAAAGAAACAAATCGTCGCCGTGAAATTCAACAAAAATTTAATGAATTACATGGTGTAGTTCCACAACAAGTTACAAAAGATATCCGTGATAATATTTCAATTAAATCTGAAATAATTGAAGAAGATTCTGATAAAGTCAAGAAAATGACTAAAAAACAAATCGAAAAAGAAATTAAACGATTAGAAACGTTAATGAGACAAGCAGCTAAAGATTTAGACTTTGAAAAAGCAGCGGAGATTAGGGATTTATTATTTGAATTAAAAGCGGGATTATAAATATGAAAAAATTAGCATATTTAATCATGGTACATAAGATTAATGAGCAACTTTATCAATTGATCCAACAATTTCCAGATGATGGTGTTGACATCTTTATTCATTTAGATGAAAAATGTCAGGATAAATTACTCATTTTGAAATCCAATATACACCTTATTGATAAAAGAATTAATGTTAAATGGGGTCATATAAGTGTTCTTGAGGCACAACTTGAACTCATTAAAGTGGCTAAAAATCATGGTGATTATTCCCATTATATTTTTCTAAGTGGTCAAGATTTAGTTTTAAAAAACTTTAGTACAATTAAAAAATTTTATGAATATAATGTGAAGTATTCATTTATTCATTTAGAGGAAAATACAAAATGGCGTAATAAACAAAAGGTAAGATACCAACTTAAATATCCTAAATGGATGTTTAGTCGAAGTCTCCCAATACGATTAATTAGAAAAATGTATCAAGTTATCTTTGGTATTTTTCTTAAAGATAACCCAGCCATACATTTCGGATCGATGTGGATGAGTTTAACGGATGAATTTGTTGAATATTTATTAAAATATGACGAAGAATATCAAATTATTGAGAAAAATAAACATTTTACTGTACCTGATGAATTTGTCATACATACGATATTTATGAACTCACCGTTCAAAGAATATCGAAAAGATTATTTAACTTATGTTGATTGGAGTGAAAATAAACCATCACCCAAAGTATTAACGATGATTGATTTACCGTATTTATTAACAACACCAATGTTTTATGCAAGAAAATTTGATGAAAATATTGATGCAATGATTATTGCAAGAATTATAGAAAATGCAAAGGAGTAACTATGAGCCAAAATTTAAATTGGAATTTAAATGATTTATATTTAGGATTTGATGATAAATATCAAAGCGATTTAGAAAAATTAGATAAATTAATGAATGATAAAATAAAACTATTATCAACAGAAAATATGGATAAAGTTTTATTTATTGAAAGTAAATTAAAATTAGAAGAAGAAATTATAAAATTAGCTATGACACTTCATAGTTATGCAAGTTTAAATTTATCAACAGATGTTACAAATAGTGAGGCAATGACATACCTTTCAAAGGTGAGTAGAATTCTTTTAAAATCAACAAAAGAAGATGTTAAATTCACACGTTTTTTAACTAGTGTTGATTTAGATGAACTTTCTGAAAAATCAAGCATTATTAAACAATATTTATTTATCTTAAAAGAAGAACAAACAAATGGTAAATATTTATTAAGTGAAGAAGAAGAAGTTTTATATGCCAAACTTCAAGAATTGTCTAGTCGTTCTTGGAGTCAACTACAAAATATCGCAACAGCAAACTTAGAAACAGAAGTTAATGGACAAAAAGTTACATTCTCAGATTTAAGAAATTTAGCATATAGTGATGATCCAAATATTCGTAAAGAAGCTTACAAAAAAGAATTAGAAATCTATGAATCTGTTGATGATTTTGTAGCTTTAGCATTATCAAATATTAAACGTGAAGTTAATATTGTTAATGAATTAAGAGGGTATAAAAACGCATTAGAAAAAACATTACTTCAATCACGTATGAAAGAAGAAACTTTAAATGCAATGATTGAAGCTATGAAATCATATCGCATTCATTTTGAACGTTATTTAAAAGCAAAAGCAAAATATCTAGGACATGAAAAAGGATTACCTTGGTATGATTTATTCGCACCAGTTGGTAAACTAACTAAAACATACACATTTGATGAAGCAAAATCATTAATTTTAGATGCATTTGGTTCATATTCAGATGAGTTAAGAAGTTTTGCTAAAAAAGCATTTGATAATAACTGGATTGATGTACTACCTAAAAAAGGTAAAAGAGGTGGAGCATTCTGTTCAAATCAACCTCAAATTGGTCAATCTAGATTTTTACTTAACTTTACAGGTAGTTTAGATAATGTTTTCACTTTAGCACACGAATTAGGACATGGCTATCATGGTGAGCAAATTGTATCTAACCCACCACTTCATTGGGATTATCCAATGCCATTAGCAGAAACAGCTTCTATTTTCTGTGAAACTATCATGAAAGAATATTTATTAAGTATCTATACGAATGATGATGAAAAACTAAGTATTTTAGAATTAACAGTTCAAAGCGATACCCAAGTAATTATAGATATTCTTTCAAGATTCTTATTTGAATCAAAAGTCTTTGAAGAAGCAGATAGACCAATATCTAAAAATGAAATGAAACAATGGATGCTTGATGCTCAAAAAGAAGCGTATCTAGAAGGATTAGATCACGAACAATTACATCCATATATGTGGTTAGTTAAAGGGCATTATTATAGTGCAGGTTTAAACTTCTATAACTTCCCATATGCATTTGGATTATTATTTGGTAAAGGCTTGTACGCAAATTACTTAAAAAATAAAGAAGCTTTCTTAGAAAAATATAATACATTATTAAAAATGACTACTTATAAAAATGCTGAAGAAGTGGCTAAATATATGGACATTGATATTACTAAGAAAGATTTTTGGATTGATTCATTAGAAATGGTTAAAAAAGACATCGATTTACTAGTCAATCTTTTTGAAAAGAAATGATGCCTATATGTTATAATATATAATAAACATAATGCACAAGGAGATAAATTATGGATTTAGAGCAAGAAAAGCAAGAGCAAGGCACAAGTTTAGCTGATATTTTTAGAATTTTAAAACTGAACTGGCTCTTAATTACACTTATCACAACATTTGCATTAATTATAAGCGCTGTTTTTTCATACACATTCGTTCAAGATCAATATAAGTCATCAACAGAAATGCTTGTTTTAATGTACTCTGGTTCTACAGTAGATCCAGAAAATCCACAATATGATTTAATTAACTCACAACGCATGTTAGAAACAACTGCAACATTAATTAAATCAGATTATATTCTAAATAAATTAAGAGATGCGAACACTGTTGAAATTCCTGAGGATATGACTAATTCTCAAATTAAAAGTCATATTTCAGTTGCATACTCTAATTCAAGCTTTGTTATGACGGTAACTTTTAAACATCCGGATCAAGAATTTGCACAATCAATGTCAAATGAACTAACCGCTATTGCTGTTAGTACATTAAAACATGATTTTAATGGTAACTTCCTAAAATTAACTGATGCAAGTATTCCAGAAAATGATACACCAAGTAAAATCTTATATACGATTATTGGAACAATTGGTGGATTAGTCTTATCAACTGGTATCGTATTTATCAAACAATTATTCAATAATTCTTACAACTCAAAAGAAGAATTAGAAAAAGGGCTTGGTTTACAAGTCTTAGGTGTTATTCCTGAATTTGAAATGAAGGAGAAAAAGTAAAATGGGTAAGCGTAAAAAATTATTTCAAAAAGAACGTAATATGGAATATCATTACATCGTTTCACGTGAACAACCATTTTCTTATGTTGCTGAAGCATTTCAAAAAGCATTAGTTAACATTGAATTTGCTAACGTTGATGGTAATTTAAAAGTTCTTCAAACAACCTCCTCATTAGCAGGTGCAGGGAAAACGACATTTATATCAAATATAGCATTTTTATTAGCTAGAAAAAATAAAAAAGTAGTCATTCTTGATTTAGATTTAAGAAAACCAAAAGTACATCGAATTTTTCAAATACCTAATGAAAAGGGACTAACAGATTATTTATCAGGTAATTTATCATACGAGAAGTTAGTTCGCGAGGATAAGTCAACAGGTATTGACTATATACCTACGGGTGGAGTTACATCTGCAGTTGTTAACCTTTTAGAAGCTCAAAAATTAAAGGATTTAATAGCTAAATTAAAAGGATTATATGATTATGTTTTAGTTGATAGTCCTCCGGTTATTGCAGTTTCTGATGCGCTATACATTTCTAAATTGGTTGATGGTGTTATCTTTGTTGTTTCACAACATGAAGCAAAACGATCAATTATTAATGAAGCTATTCAAACTTTAAGACAAAATAACGTGAATATCATAGGTACAATCTTTAAACAAGTAAATGTACGTGATTCAGAACTTTATACATATGCATATAGTTATGAATACGGCTACTTAAATCCCAAAAACAAAGATTAAGGTTTAATTAAGTTATGTTTGATATTCATAACCACATTTTACCGAATGTTGATGATGGTTCTAAATCAATCGAAGAATCTTTATTGATGATTGATATGCTTTATCAACAAGGTATTAAAAAAATTGTTTTAACACCTCATGTTCAAAATA
>NZ_JHXL01000013.1 GCF_000687735.1 Acholeplasma equifetale ATCC 29724
TAATAAGGGCCTATGGAGTATATATTTGATATTTTTAAGTTAATCGAAAAATCGTTAGAGAATGAAAAACATTCTTTTTTTGTCGTAGATGAAAAAAAATTTACTCAAAGTTTAATTGAAAATGGCTTAGTGGGATTAGTTTTTGAATATATTGACCCTAAATCGTTTAAAAATCAATCATATTATAATCTATTAAAAGAAATATTTAAAGGGTATGTATACCAAGATATTCAACAACAAAACTTAATTCAAACAATTAATGATAAATTTAATGAAGCTCAAATCAAACATATATTTTTAAAAGGTGCACACTTAAAAAAAATATATCCACAAAGTTATATGCGCGGGATGGGGGATATTGATGTTTTGATAGAAAAAGATAATGTTGAGTTAGTTAAAAGTATCTTTCTTGAGATGAATTATAAGATGACTGATGTACGATTACTTCATTACACTTTTGAAACACCAAATAATTTAATTATTGAACTGCACCCGACAATTGTCTCTGAAGTTGATTTTGAGTATGAAGAATTTTTAAATGGGGTTTGGAATGAAGCATATTTAAAATCAAAATACTTATATGAACTAAATAATGAATTTTTGTATGTATACTTATTAATTCATGTAGTTAAACATTTAAGAACTTCCGGAGTCGGAATTCGATCTATTTTAGACTTGAAATTATTTAAAGATTATTATATAGAATCAATAGATTTCATCAAATTGTCAAATAATTTACATAAACTAGATTTAATTAAAGCAGATGAAAAAATGGAACGATTAAGTTGTATTTTTATTAATCAAATGTTACCGTCTGATAAAGATTTAAAAATTATAGAATACATATTAAAATCAGGTATACATGGTAAAGGGAGCGAACACGATCGATTCACCGGAAGAAGAGTGTTTGAGACGGAACATAAAAAACAAAGTAAAACTCAATACTTTTTACTACAAATTTTTCCAAAAAAAAGATATTTAGAAAATCAGTATCCATATTTAAGAACGCATCCTTGGTTACTTCCTTAAGCTTGGTTGGTTAGAATAATAAAACAATTGTTCAAACCTAAAAATACTAAGCAAAGAATTAAAGCAATTACTAACGATGATAATGTATTGTTAACTAAAGAAGTATATGATTATTTTGGTATTTAAAAATAGGAAAAAATAATTCAAAGAAACAATATTTTAATAATTACTTATTATTAAGTGATATACTATAAAAAAACAATTTGGATGTTCGATTGTAGAACGAACGAGGAAGATGTTGATGAAAAACGAATTTTTTAAACCAACACCAGTGTATAAAGAGTATGTTTTATTAGATGCAATTGAAAAGAATCCTAAAGTAACCCAAAGAGAATTAAGCGAGCTTTTAGGTGGAGCTGTATCAATGATTAATCAGTATATTGATAAATACGAAAAAGAAGGGTTACTAACTAAAGTCTATACATCAACTAAAATTGTTGAATATAGAATTACAGAAAAAGGCATTGATCGTAGAAAATTGTTAAATATTCATTATCTAAAAGCTGCTCAGTTAATTCATAAAGATGCTAGAGAAGAAATTGTAAACTTTTTAAAGAAAATATCAGAAAATGGATTTAAAAAGATTATTCTATATGGAGCAGGTGTAGTAACAGATATTATTATCCAAACGCTTAATTATGATAACTCGTTAGAAATTCAAATTGTTGGAATAGTTGATGATGATATAAGTAAATATGGAAGAAAAATTCAAAATTTCTATATTCAACCTGTTAATAATATTTTTGATATTACTCATGATGGGATATTGGTATCTTCATATTTGCATCATACATCGATTGAAAATAAGTTAAAAGAATCAAATTATAATGCATCAAAAATTATCAGTCTATTTTAGAAAAGGTGTTTAATATGTTATTTAAAGCATTTAAAAGATTCATGGATTTTTTCTTATCATTTTTAGGATTAATGGTTTTATCACCTATATTTTTGATACTTATTATTCTTATAAAACTTGACTCAAAAGGGCCAATTTTATTTAAACAAAAAAGAGTGGGCAAAAATAAAAAGCATTTTAATATATTGAAATTTAGAACGATGAGAATAGATACACCTAAAGATACACCAACGCATCTTTTAGAAAATCCTGAACAATGGATAACTAAAGTTGGTAAGTTTTTAAGAAAAACAAGTTTAGATGAATTACCTCAATTGTTAAATATATTAAAGGGTGATATGTCTATAATTGGACCAAGACCAGCTTTATGGAACCAATTTGATTTAATTGAAGAAAGAGATTTATATCATATTAATTCAATAAGACCGGGATTAACTGGATATGCTCAAATAAAAGGTAGAGATACCATTACAATTCATGAAAAAGTGATGTTAGATAAATATTATTTTGAGCATATGGGATTATGGTTAGATATAAAAGTATTTTTCGGAACAATAGTAAGTATTTTTAAATCAGAAGGTGTTGTTGAAGGTGGAACAGGTACTTTAGAAAAACAAAATCAAAAAGAAAACGAGTAGTGATTTATATGAAAAAAATACTTATAACAGGAGCAAATTCATACATTGGAACAAATGTAGAAAAATGGCTTCTAAAAGAACCAGATAAATATTATGTAGAAACTCTTGACATGAAAGATCCAAATTGGATCAATTTTGATTTTTCAAAATTTGATGTCGTTTTTCATGTTGCTGGTATTGCTCATATCAAAGAAACAAAAAAAAATAAGGAATTTTATTTTAAAGTAAATAGAGATTTAGCTATAGAAACGGCTAAAAAAGCTAAAGACTCTGGAGTTAAACAATTTATTTTTTTAAGTACAATGAGTGTTTATGGGAAGGAAACGGGAATTATAACTAAAACTACATTGCCTAATCCTAAAAGTGCCTATGGAAAATCCAAATATGAAGCAGAAGTACTCTTAAAAGAGCTGGAAGATGACAGTTTTAGAATATGTATTTTAAGACCACCAATGGTATATGGTAAAAATGCACCCGGAAATTTTAAGAAATTAGTTGATTTTGTTGTTAAAATCCCATTATATCCCAACTATGATAATAAAAGAAGTGCTTTGCACATAGACAATTTGTGTATGTATATAAAGTATTATATTGATAATCGATTGTCAGGAATTTATTGTCCACAAAATCCGGATTATTTTAATACGACGAAATTAATAATTAAGATAAATTCTATAAAAAATAGAAAAGCAGTGAAAACTTCAATACTAAATTTTTTAATTATAATATTAAAAATCAATAAAAAAATTCGTAAAATTTATGGAAATTTATATTATGATTTTCAAGAATCACAAATAACAGATTTAATTAGTTTTGAAGATTCTATTATATTATCGATCTGAGGGTATAAAATGGAAAAATTCTCGGTTTTAATGTCTGTATACTATAAAGAAAAGGCTTCTAATTTAAGTGAAGCTTTAGACTCGATACTTAACCAAACAATCATTCCTGATGAAATATTGATTGTTGAGGATGGACCACTTACTGAAGAATTATCAATGGTAATTAGTAAATATACGAAAAAATATAACATAATTCGTACTTTCAAAATAAATGAAAATGTGGGGTTGGGGTTAGCGTTACAAAAAGGATTATTAGAATGTTCTAATGAAATTATTGCTAGAATGGATTCTGATGATATTTCTGTTCCAGATAGATTTGAAAAACAGTTAAAATATTTATTAAAAAATCCAAATATCAGCGTTGTTGGATCACATATTGTTGAATTTTTAAGTGATACTAAAGAAGAAGCTGCGAGAAGAATTGTTCCATTGTACGATTCTGATATTAAAAAAATGATAAAAAGAAGAAATCCATTCAATCATCCATCGGTTATGTTTAAAAAAAGTGAAGTAATTAAATCTGGTAATTATCAAGATAGTTATTTGAATGAGGATTATTTTTTATGGATAAGAATGATGCAAATTGGATGTAAGTTTGCTAATATTGATCATTTCTTAGTGAAAATGAGAATCAATAACGATACATATATAAGACGTGGTGGATATAAGTATTTTAAGACCCAGCAACAAATTTTCAAATATATGCGCAAGAAAAAAATTATTAATTATTATGAATATTTATATCAAACTTTTTTAAGATTTATAATTCGTGTTTTAGTTCCAAATTCAATTCGAAAATTTATTTATCAAAAATTCCTAAGAAAAAGTGAGTGAATTTTATGAAAGTATTATATATAGTATCAACGTTAGAAAGATGTGGTCCAAATAATGTTTTATATAATATTATCAAACATGCTAAATTTGAATATTTAATTATGACACTATCTAAAGAAAAAGATAATTCTATGATTGGTGATTTTCAGATTTTGAATTCAAAAGTTCATTGCTTAGATAGTGATGATTTTTTTGCAAAGAAAGTGGTAGTTGATAAAGTAATAAATGTAATCCGAGAAGAAAATATTGACATTATACATACGCACGGGATTAGATCGGATATTTTAGGCTATAAAATTAGCAAGAAAACTTCAGTTAAGCATATTTCTACTATTCATAATTATCCTTATTTTGATTATCCAATCTTATATGGTAAATTAAAGGGATTTATATTGTCTAGAATACATATACATTATATAAAAAGAATTGATAAACCGATTGCATGTTCAAAGTTTATTTCAGATACATTTAATGAGAAGTATGGAAAAAAGATTGATTACATTCAAAACGGTGTAGATGAAAGCAAATTTTTCCCATTAAGCGATAATATAAAAAAAATAAAAAGAGAAAAGCATAATTTTTCACCAAATGATGTTATATTTATCTCTACAAATATGCTAATAAAAAGAAAGCGTCCCCTTGAGTTAATTGAGACCTTTATTCAAACATTTGAGAAAAGTCATGAAAAACCTACGTTATTATTATTAGGAGATGGCAATCTTAAAGATTTAATCATTAAAAAAATTGGAAAAAGTGAAATGATTAAATATATAGGCCGCGTTAGCAATGTAATTGAGTATTTACAAATAGCAGATGTTTTTGTTTCAAATTCAATTGCAGAAGGATTGCCTATGGCGGCTTTAGAAGCTTTGTCATGCGGATTATTTTTGAATTTATCGAGCATTCCCTCTCATAAAGAAATATTTGATGAAATCAATACAGATATAATACTATTTGATGATGAAAATATATCAGAAGTACTGAAGAAAAGTTATTCAAAAGTTAAAACGAAAAGGGTAAAAAAGCATCATCATAATAATGTTTTTTTATCAAGTATTATGAGTGATAAATATCAAGAAGTTTATAAAAGTGAGATGATTAAATGAACTATATATTAATTTTTATATTTTTAATATTAACAGTACTACTGATTGTTAAGCATAGAATATATGGATTGCTATATTCATCTGCACTACTGTTGCCGTTTCGAATATCAGTCATCAATATCAATAACATAGAGATTAGATTTAATGATATTTTATATATATTTACAATATTTTTTTGTTTGTATCAAATATTTAAAAATAAAAAGAAGATTAATTTTAATTTAAATCTTAATTTACTAATGACTCTGATTTTTTTGATGATAATTAGCATAGTTATTAACTATTTTTTATATACTAATATAACTACTTTTATCGATTTCATTAGACTTTCATTAGGTGTATTAACTGGAATAGTAGCTTTTATTTTGCTAGATGAAAAGAAGAAAATTCATATTTTCTTTAAATATTGGCTTTTAGGAACTATGGGCATCTCATTAATCACTATTGGTACCTTTTTCTATAATGGTAATAATTTAAATGTATTATTATCTTTGACATCATTGGATGCTAGCAGTTTTTATAAATTAAAGTTTTCAAATAGTATATTTTTTGAAGATCCTAATAACTTGGGTTCTTATTTACTTATAAGTTTGTTTATATCGTTTGGTTATTTATTTTCGATAAAGGGCAATAAAATATTTAAATATTTTGTAATTGTATCCGTAGTTTTAGCAATTTTACTTACTCTTTCGAGAAGTGCATATTTAGCATTTGGTATATGTATAGTTATTTCACTATTTATTTTTGTTAAAGAAAAATATTTTATTAAGTCATTAATTATAGGCGTGATTATCTTTATACTGATTTACTTTATAAAAGGCTTTACAAATGACATTTCTGCTATGAGTAGATTGGGATTATGGAAAATAGGACTAAATATGACAATTCATAATCCTATATTAGGAGTGGGTTTAGGAAACTCAAATTTATTATTCTATGAATATATTGGTGATTTTGATTTATTGATAGACAATCCTTATTTTCATAACTTATATTTAAAGATTAGTTCAGAATTGGGATTAATATCATTATTTATTTTTATTATATTGTGTATAAGCATATTTAGAATTTCCATATCTAATAAACATTCAAACTTAATGAGATGGGCTTCAATCGGAGTATTAGCATTCTTATGTCAAGCATTTTTTGTAGAATATTTTGAATCAAGACATTTTTGGATTATTTTTGTCTTTTTATTAGGTCAAAAAAATACGGAGGTTAATTATGGAACTTGTATCAGTAATCATACCTACATATAATGTTGAAAAATACATAAATGATGCAATGGACTCAATAATTAATCAAACATACAAAAATTTAGAAATTATTGTTGTAGATGATTGCTCAACAGATGAAACTTATAATATTTTAAAAACTTACAAAGAAAAAGATACTAGATTAAAATTGTTCAGAAATGAAACTAATCAAAAGATAGTTTACACACTAAATAAAGCAGTTTCATACGCAAACGGACAATATATTTGTAGAATGGATGGAGATGACATATCCGAATTGGATAGAATTGAGAGAATGGTAAAATTTATCAAAGAAAATCCTAAATATGATTTAGTAGGTTGTAGTGTATATTCCATTGATGAAAAAGGCGAAATTTTATCTAAAAAACGGTTGACAAATAACCCTAAAGTAATAGAAAAAACAATAAAGTATCAAACACCTGTTTTACATATTTGGTTAGCAAAAAAAGAAGTATACGATAATATCAAATATAGATCGTTACTTTATGCAGAAGATTATGATTTTCTATTAAGAGTTATCACTAAAGGATATCAAATTGGTAATATATCAAATTATTATGGTTATTACGTTAGATTAAGATCAAATAACACTCAAAGTTATGCAGGAATATATCAAAGAAAATCTCATGCCTATTGTTATAAGTTGAATAAAAAAGAAAGAAAACAAAAAAGTGATTTGTTTGATTTTGATGATTTTATAAAATATGTTACTGCATCTGCAAAAGAAAAAAATAATTATATTAAAGGATTACAATATATAAATAAAGCAAAAAAATCAAAATCCCAATTTAAAAAAACAGTATTATATCTTAAAAGTATGTTTTGTTCAAAAGAACATTACATATATTATATGAATCGAATTAAATATGAGATTATATTAAGACTTTATGACAGGAAAGCGGAGTGATTCATTTGATTTTTAAGTGGATATATCGAAGTTGTATTTTCATTTTTAGTTATCTATTTAGAATTTTTCCCATAAAAGATAATAGAATTATTATTTCAAATTATTATGGAAAGGGTTATGGTGATAATGGAAAATACATTTGCGAACAACTTTTACAGATGGATGAAAATTTAGAGATTGTATGGTTGATAAATAAAAATCAAAATACTTTAAGTTTTAATTCAAAAATTAAAATTGTAAAAAATAAATCTATAAAGGGTTTATATTATCTGTGTACTTCAAAAGTATGGATAGATAATTGTAGGAAGCATTTTTATTCTTATAAGAGAAAAAATCAATTTTACATCCAAACTTGGCATGGTGCAATTCCTTTAAAAAAGATCGAAAAAGATGCTGAATCAAAATTATCCAAAGATTACGTAAAAAATGCTAAATTAGATTCAAAATTAATGGATGCGCTTATATCAAATGGAACATTTTCGACTCGGATAATGAAGCAATCTTTTTGGTTTGATGGACCTATATATGAGTATGGAAGTCCAAGATGTGATGTTTTATTTAGTGATGTCAATAGGAAAAATAGAATAAAAGAAAAAATAAGTATAGACAAAAAATATAAGATTTTATTATATGCTCCAACTTTTAGAAAAGATATGAGTGTTGAAATCTACAAGTTGAATTTTGATAAAATACTTCAAGTTTTGAAAAATAAAACCGAAAAAGATTGGATTATTTTTATAAGAATGCACCCTAGTTTAAATAAAAATATCGAAATAAATAATCAAAATGTAATAAATGTGTCTAATTATGATGATATGTACGAATTAATGCTTATATCTGATATTTTAATAACGGATTATTCAAGTTCAATGTTTGAATTTATGTTTACAAAAAAACCTGTTTTTCTCTATGCTCCGGATATAAATGATTATTTGGATGATCGTGGATTTTATTTTGAATTTGAAGAATTACCTTTTCCAAAAGCCTTTAATTTTGAAGATTTGTTAAGAAAATTAACGTTATTTGATAATAATAAATATATATATAGCATAGAAGAATTCATAAAAAAAATAGGATGTTTTGAAGATGGAAAAGCTTCTGAAAGAGTTGCTAATTTGATATTAAAAAAGGTATATAAAAATGAAAACTAACAAGAATAAGCAGTTAATAACTAACACAATAATGATGTATATACTTACATTTTCAACTTATTTTTTTTCATTTATAACTGTTCCATATCAATCTAGAATATTAAAACCAGAAATCTTTGGAGTTGTTTCATTATCTATTGCAATCGTAACTTATTTTCAAATAGTTATTGAATTTGGTTTTAATTTGTCAGCTACTAAGTCTATATCTGAAAATATAAACGATTATAACCAAATAAAAAAAATATACACCTCTGTCATGTCTATTAAGGGCATTCTATTCTTAATATTATCAATTATATTTTGGTTTTTGCTAAATTTAGTACCATCTTTTGCAGAGTACAAATCACTATATATACTTACTTTCTTTTCTTTAATGATTGGATCATTTTTACCTGATTTTGTATATCGAGGAATCGAAAAAATGAGTAGTATGGTATTAAGAACAGTTTTGATTAAATTCATATTCACAATAATGATATTTGCATTCGTTAAAAGGCCAGATGATTATCTATTAATTCCGTTATTTACATTATCTGGCAACATTTTATCCATTATTGTTGCAGTACTTGAACTAAAAATAAAGCATAAAATACAATTTGTAAAAATAAATATAAAAAATATATATTATACATTCAAAGAATCATTACCATTTTTTATATCAAGAGCAGCAGTAAGCATATATACCATTACAAATTCTACAATTATTAGTGTGATTTATCCTACTGGACATGCTCAAATTGGATATTATACAGGTGTTGAAAAAATAATAAATGTTGGAAAGAATGCGGCATCTCCAGTTTCTGATAGTTTATATCCATATATGATAAAAACAAAAAATTACAAATTACTTAAGCAAATTATTTTAATTTTAATACCTTTCGTAATTGTTGGAGCTATTATTGGAATTGTCTTTGCTGAACAAATTGTGGTACTTATATTAGGAAATGACTATAGAGATTCATATATCTATTTTAGATGGTTTATACCGGTATTAGCAATTGTCCCATTTTCTTATATTTTAGGCTTTCCTGCTTTAAGTCCCATAAATAAAGCAAAACATGCTAATTATTCAACATATGTTGGAACAATTATCCAAATTGCTGGAATTTTATTGCTATTTTTAACGGGGTATTTAAATATAATCAGTTTAATTATTTTAACTGGAGTATCTGAATTTGGAGTATTATTATATAGAATAAGTATTTTATTATTTTCAAACAAAAAAAATACCATTGAGGTAAATGAAACAAATCAATACATTAATGAAGGGGAGAAGTTATGAAAAAAATACTTACATATGGCACATTTGATTTGCTTCACATTGGACATATCAATATTTTAAAACGCGCGAAAGCAATTGGAGATTATCTTATAGTAGGGGTGTCAACAGATCAATTTAATGCAATCAAAGGTAAAAAAAGCGTCTATTCATATGAGGATAGAAAGCAAATTGTTGAAGCAATTAAGTATGTTGATTTAGTCATACCAGAAAACAATTGGGAACAAAAAATTGATGATATAAAAAAATATGGAATTGATATTTTTGTTATGGGGGATGACTGGAGAGGAAAATTTGACTATTTAAAAGAATATTGCGAAGTAGTATATCTTCCGAGAACATCTAATATCTCGACAACAGAAGTGAAAATAGACATTAAAAATAATAAATGAATTTTATAAGTGGTGAATAAGATATGAAAAAATACTTTGGCACTGATGGGATAAGAGGTAAAGCCCTTGAAAAATTAAATTCAAATTTAGCTTTTAAACTTGGTCAAGCAATTGCTAAATCATTAAAACCTATGGATGTTGTTATAGGAGAAGATACTAGACAATCATCAAGTTTATTAGCATTTGGTGTAGCATATGGATTAGCATTAGCAGGTGTTAATGTTTATATGGCTGGAGTTGTTTCAACACCTATGATTGCTTTATATAGTAAAGAAACTCATAAAATAGGTGTAATGATTACGGCATCGCATAATCCATATACAGATAATGGAATTAAAGTATTTAAAAATGGTTATAAGATGCTCGATGATGAAGAATTAGAACTTGAAAAATATATTGATGAAGATGAATTATTAGTTTCTAATTCATTTGGTAAGATTCTTTTCACTGATGAGGTAAGAAAGCTATATATAGATAAAGTTAATTCTTTGAATCTACCATCATTTAATCAATCTATTATTTATGATTCTGCGAATGGTGCTAATTATAAAATATCAAATGAAATAATGAGCCATTATGCTAAAAATTCACTTCAAATTGGTAATACACCAGATGGATTTAATATCAATTTAAATGTAGGTTCAACGTATATTGATACTATTTCTTTAAAGGTTAAAGAACATCATGCTCAAATAGGTTTAAGTTATGATGGTGATGGTGATCGTTTATTAGTAGTTGATCATAGTGGAAAATTATTTGATGGCGATTTAATCATTTATATTATTGCTAAATATTTAAAGAAAAAAGGTCAATTAAAAAAAGATACAGTTGTTCTTACAAGAATGAGTAACCTTGGTGTTATAAATGCTTTAAAAGGGCTTGGTATAAAGGTTATACTAACTGATGTTGGAGATAAATATGTTTCAGACGAACTTGTTAAAAATGGTTATTCACTAGGTGGAGAAAATAGTGGGCATTTGATATTGAATGACTATTTACCAAGCGGAGATGGTTTATTTGCATCACTTTTTTTACTTAAAGTATTAGAAGAAATGAATGAAACATTGGAATCTGCAACAAAAGAAATATATATGTATCCTCAAGTATTACACAATATTAGAAACGTTGATAAAAATGTTTTAAATCATCCTACAATTATAAATCTTATCAACAACATCAAAGAAAAATTAGGAGATGATTCTAAATTTTTCGTTCGCCCAAGTGGCACAGAAGATTTAATTCGTGTTACAATAAGTCATAGAGATGAAACAGTTTTAAAACACTATTTATCTGTCGTTATTGATGAGATAAAAAGGTTAGGAGAGATTAAAAAATGAATCGATACGCATTAGTTTTAGCTGCTGGTAAAGGAACCAGAATGAAAACTGAAATTCCTAAAGTAGCATTTCCGATTCTAAAAAAACCTATCATTGAATATATTATTGGACATTTTGAAAAAGCAGGAATTGATGAAAAATATTTAGTTGTAGGATATAAAAAAGAAGTTGTTCAAGACATCATAAAAGATAGAGCTAAATATGTCGTTCAAGAAGAACAATTAGGAACAGGACACGCTGCTTTACAAGCCGCACCAATACTTTCTAAATTAGAAGGTAATACATTCATCATGCCAGGTGATGTACCATTAATTTGGTATAAAGAAATTTTAAGAATTTTTGAAACACATGAAGAAAATGGTAATGATTTAACTGTTGTTACTGCTATTTATGATGATCCAGAAGGTTACGGAAGAATAATTCGTAATCAACAAGGTCAAATTACTCATATCGTTGAAGAAAAAGATGCAAATTCTTATGAAAAAGAAATTAAAGAAATTAACACAGGTATATATGTTGTTAATAATCAAAAATTCTTTAATTTACTTGATCAACTCGATAAGAATAATGCAAAAGGTGAATACTATATTACAGATATGATCGCTCTTATGCGTAAAGAATATAAAGTAGGTACCTATACAGTTAAAAATCCTAATGTAGCAATGGGTGTTAATGATTTATATCAGGTAAGTCTAGCAGAAAAGTATTTACGCCAATATATTAATAAAGAACATATGGTTAATGGTGTAAATATGTTAAACCCAGATACAATTACAATCGGTCATAATGTTATTATCGAACCTGGGGTTACAATTTATCCTAATACAACAATTACAGGCAATACTGTGATAAAAGCAGGAGCTATTATTGGTCCTAACACAGAAATTCACAATTCTAGAATACATAGTAACGCTCACATAAGACATAGTTTAGTTTATGATAGCGAAGTTGGAGAAAACACAACAGTTGGACCATTTGCTCACTTAAGAGAACATGCGGTGATTGGTGCTAATAACCGTATAGGAAATTTTGTTGAAGTTAAAAAATCAACAACTGGTGATGATACTAAAGCAAGCCATCTAGCATATATTGGTGATGCAGAAGTTGGCTCACATGTTAACTTTGGTTGTGGTACAATTACAGTTAACTACGATGGTAAAACTAAACACAAAACAAAAATCGGTGATTATGCATTTATAGGATGTAATACAAACCTTATTGCACCAATTGAAATTGGTGATAACGTCTTTATTGCAGCTGGTTCTACAGTTACTAAAAATGTTCCAAGTAATGGATTTGCTATTGCTCGATCAAGACAAGTTACAAAATCCGATTATGCAAAGTACTTAATTAAACCAATTGAACTAAAAGAAGAAAATAAATGATGAGCCTACGCTCATCTTTTTTCATTTTATTAAAATATATTATCAATAAAAATTATATTTGAATAAAACATTATAAAAAATATAAATAAACAAACGAAAATAGAATGTTTTTACTGAAAAAAGAAAGAGTTTTATTTACAATATCTTATATTTTAGATATCATATAATTAGATTATAAAATACAAGAAGACTTAAATGATGAAACGAAATTTTTGATTCTTGGGGGAAATATTTGGATTTAATAAAATTTTTCGTTTTTTTTATATCATCATTACAGTTTAAAAAGGGATAAGATGTTGATGGAAAATAAAAAGAATACACATAAAATACCTGTAGTTTCAGGTATATTCACGATATTATGTCTTGTAGGGATTAATATCTATTTTGTTATAGCTTCATTGAATATTACAATAGACTACTACATCATTTTATACTATGCTTTTGTTGTATTTTTTGATGTAGTTTTTTTATTGGTTGCGCGTGTTATTTTAACTTCCAAAAAGAAAAAACGCCAAATAATTAATATCGATAAATTATTAGATGAATTACAAACAAAAGAGGCATTGAAAGGTAATTATCTAACGACTGATATTGATTATGAATCTTATACATCAAAGATTGAAACACATATTGATATTCCAAGACCAAAAGAAATTCACTTTATGCAACCAAACTATCAAAAACGCATAAAACTTTCTGATTATTTAAATGCACTTCAGTTATATTTAAAAGATTTTGGTTTAGATGTAAAAAATGCACATGTTAAAAACTTTTTTGCAATGCTGGCATCAAATCAATTTGTTATTCTTAAACATGAATATAAAGATGTTGTTTATCGATTTTTAGAAGTTTATGCTGATTTTATTGGAGCTAAAATTGAGTTTGAAACTCAACAACTTAAAATGTATGAACTCATGAATCATCCTTTTTTTCAAAGATCACATCAACAAGACCAGACATTATTCATCTTAGTTTTAACAAATCCAAATTACAAAGAATTAACAAGGTTAAATACATCTTTATTCCCTAGTCATTTTATGGTTGTTGCAGTTGATACAATTGATACTGAAGTTGATGAATTGAATATTTTAGATAAATCAATGAGTTTAAATTTATCTGCACAAATTATAGAACCAAAAGAAAGTGTAACTCAAAATGAGATTAAACTTTCTGTTAGAAATTGGTTGATAATGCTAAATGATGCCCTAGAAAATAATTTAATTGATGAAGTTCATTGGAAAAAAATTGATAAATTAGAATCATATATCTTAGATATTTCAAATTATAAATTTGGAAATAAAATATTTAGACAAATTGAACGTTATGTAGCTATTCTCATGTTATGTAATGTTGAACAAGATGAAATTGTTGATTTAGTACTCACATATAAATTACTACCAATTATCAAAACGTTAAAAGTAAGAAAAGATTCAAATACTGAACAAAGTTTCTTAGAAACATTTGAAACAATTTTTGGATTAGAAAATCTCATTTTCTCAAAAGATTTAATTAAAGACATTGAAAACTATTATTTAAATAAAGAAAACTAGTGGGATAAGTTATGAAACTAAATACATTAGATGTACTAGATTACTCAACATTTCAATCTATATGGGAAATACTTACAAGTCAAATTGCACTCATTGTTTATGTGAGTCTTTTGTTGTTAATTATTATATGGATGATTGTTTTAATGATATTAAATGAGATTAAGCGTGAAAGATTGTCTAAAGAACCTATTCAAGTGAAGTTTGATGATTCTTTAGTAAATTCTAACGGACAAACAAAAAAAGAAAAAGAAGAAATTAACTATGAAGAATCAAGATTTTTCATGTTATCTTTAATCGATGAACAATCAAAAAAATATAAAAACTTCCAATATGAGGATGAAGTCACATTAGATAACTTATGTGAAGAGTTTCAAAACTTTTCAGCAGAAAAGTTAAACCTTTACTATGACATAAAAGATATCAGAAGATTTATTGGTGGATTAGCCGTATCTCAAACAATGATTCTACAAGGTATGTCAGGTACAGGTAAAACATCATTAGCTTACGCATTTGGGGAATACTTAAAAAATCCAACAGTTGTTGTTCCAATTCAACCGATGTGGAAAGAACGTACAGACCTTATAGGATACTACAATGAATTTACTAAAAAATTTAATGAAACAACACTATTTCAAAAGTTATATGAAGCAAACTATAACGATCAAATATATATAACAGT
>NZ_JHXL01000014.1 GCF_000687735.1 Acholeplasma equifetale ATCC 29724
AATGCCTTTTTGTTTTACGTTTTGTTGAAATGCGTCCGATGTGTATACAGATCCCTGATCACTATGAAGTATACAGTCATCCGTTACGGTTGGTAATTGTACGATAGAAGATCTGATTAAATATTTGAACTTATCAGAACGAACAATTAGACAAAGATTAAGTGAGTTTAATGATGAATATATAAGTTCAAAAGGTAATATTTTAGACTGAAAAAATAAGGAAAACCTCTAACATAATGCATTTTGGAAAATAGGAGGTAAATCCCTATCTGCATAATACTGCAGAAAGGTCTTATATATAGATGTTGCTTCCAACACGCTGACGCATCGTTTGTAGGATAGGGCTTGAAAGCCTGCCCTATCCCAAAAAAATGCATCAACGTCAGCACTACCTTTCTTCATAAAAAATTAAAAAGTGGTTAACTATTACAGCTTTTTTGGTAGTTCTTAAGTAAATGTTATTTTGTTCTTCATACACCTACTTTGGTATAATAACGGTAGATGAAAATGTCGAGGTGACTTATAAAAGAGATACTGATTACAAAATCTAATAAGAAAGAATATGCTAGAGCATTCGTTTCATGGATGGAGAAAAATTATCCTAATATATAAAGACCAGATATAATTGGCTCTAATCTTATGTATAGTATCAATAGGGATTGTGGGTTTTCTATTAATGACTTAATCAATCAAAAGACAACACTTGATATATATCGGGATAAATATGAAGCATATTTTGAAACGATTAATAGGAAATCACCAAAAGGACATGCGAATGTTCATAGATGGAATGCACAATATTTCATTGAATTTATTAATGATGTCTATTTGAACATTCAAAAAGTATAGGGGATAATCATGCACATACAATGCACAAAAACAATGCTAGATTATATCAAAACAGAACTAACTGAACATAACACCGATAATGACATGTATGCTTGGCATGCTCACTTTTTAAAAAGAAGCGGGAAGAATCTACTTGTAATCATGCATGACCTATCAAGATTCACGGTTGTCTTCTATGGATTAAAGAAAAGTCACATTAAAAAATTCTATCCAATGATTAGTGTTGGTGTAATGAACGCTATGATGGATGCTGGTATACCATTAGAAGCGATGGGAGCTTATATGCAAAGACAACCACAAGCACTATCATTTAACAAAACCAAAAACAGAACTTTGGTTGACAGATTAAATAAAGCAGTAGAAATGGCAGATCATATATTAGGCACTGATGGATACCACGCGGACTCCATTGAACAAAGACATGCAAGTTTATTTTGTAATCAGTTAATGGTTTGTGAAGATAATTATAAAGTTTGTTATCATCCAGCTGATAAATTAAAAGGGTATTTAGAATTATTTTTGTATAGTTAATGAGTGGAAAGTAATTTAACCTAAAAGAAGTGAACCGTTTAATAAATTTTACAGTTCACTTCTCTTTTTATATATGAATAGAGCATGGAATCGATAAGTGTTTAAACTAAACACTTGTATTGTTTTGAAATAATATAAAGTATTAAAGATTTGTTAGTCTTGTTGACTCTCTAAGAATGATCTCTGTTTTAAAATAAATCATTCTAGGTGGTGTAGATGGTCTTTTAATCCTATCAATCAACATGTAGAGTGCCTCTTGACCTAATAACTCTTTATCGACGTTTACAGTCGTGATAGTAGGACTATAAATACTGGATTCAATGATATTATCAAACCCTACCACTTGTATATTTTTTGGTATACTCAGACCCATTTTTTTAAGTGCTTTACAAACATTGATTGCTATAGAATCATTTGCACAAATGATCACTTGTGGCATCATATGTAAACTATTGATCTTTTTGGCTAACCAAGATAAATCGCCAAATGGGGAATCATCTGGTAAGATAAGTTGTTGAGATAAATCCATGCGATGTGGAATATCAGCGATGGCGTCTCTTAAGCCTAAGAAACGTTCGTAAAAACCTTGACAGTGTTTGTAGTCACCACAGTACACAATACGGTTTATGCCTTTAGCGATAAATGCTTTAGAGATTTTATAGATAGGGTCTCTACTTTCCATTAAGATGGCATCGAAGTTACCATGCATCTCTTTTAGACCAAGGGCTGCATCAATGAAAATGATGGGTGTTTTTAAATTGAGAAACTTCTTTAAAAAAACCTCATCATATAATTCTATACCAATGACACCATCAATACTTAGATTGGTCATATAATTTTGAAGTTGTTCAAAGGATGTATGGGAATTTAGGGTATATTGAAAAAAGTCTATGTTTAGATTGGTTACTAAGTTTTCAACTCCACGCATCATAGATATGAAGAAGTCTAAATTTGATAATGGCTGTCCAGATAAAAGTAGTAGTTTAAGTTTAGTTGTCTCTTTTTTCTGATATAGAGAAAAACCCTTATAACCGAGTTCAATGGCTTTATTTATGACCCGCTCTCTGGTGTTATCGGGTACGGGCTTATTATTTATAACTTTAGATACTGTGTTTCTAGATAATCCTAGTTCATCCGCTATTTGTTGAATGGATGCTTTTTCTTTCATATAATCACCACATATAGTATAATACGCAAATGCACATTTGTAAAGCGTTTACATTTACATTTGCACATTATTTGTTTAAATGTTGACATTTTATATAGCGGGCTATAAAATAAATGTAAAAACGGAGGATACCATGACAGAATCAATAAAAAAAAATAAAAAACAAGGGTATAAACAATCTGGCATAAGGCGTAATTGGCAATTGGTTGTCATGATATCGGGGGCAATCTTATTTACCTTTGTATTCGCTTATATACCAATGTATGGCATACTAATTGCTTTTCAAGAGTATAACCCAGCTTTAGGTATTGCTAAATCACCTTATATTGGATTTGACAACTTTATTAGGTTTTTTCAAAGTTATCAGTTTGAAAGTTTAATGACAAACACTTTCTTACTCAGTTTCCTTGGCTTTATTATAGGATTTCCACTACCGATTATCATCGCTTTATTATTAAATACGCTACGTAGTACACGTCTAAAAGGTTTTTTTCAAACAATTTTTAATGCCCCACACTTTATATCTGTAGTGGTTTTAGTTGGTATGATATTTTTATTCTTTGGTGAATATGGATTGATCAATTCCCTAGTTATAGCATTTGGTGGTGAACGTATATCGTTCTTATTAGAGGCATCCTGGTTTAGACCACTATTTATTGGTTCAGGTAACTGGCAAGAAACTGGTTGGTCATCTATTATCTACCTAGCGGCATTAGCTGGAGTGGATCCGCAGCTACATGAAGCTGCAAAGATAGATGGTGCAAGTCGATTCAAACGAATCATTCATATTGACTTTCCCTCAATCTTCCCAACTATTTCAATTATTTTAATTTTATCAATCGGTAATTTATTATCTGTAGGATATGAAAAAGTATTACTTATGCAAACAGGGACAAACCTAACTACATCTGAAATTATATCAACCTATGTTTATAAGATTGGGTTAACTGGATTAAGTGAACCTGGATATGCTGCAGCGATTGGACTTTTTAATTCACTAATCAATGTTATATTATTGATTATTGCAAACTATAGTGCAAAACGTTTCTCGGAGAATAGTTTATGGTAAAACGTAGAAAAAAAATTAATATGGAATCAAAAGGCGATAAATATTTCCGTATTGGTGTAATTATCTTAATGATATCATTCGCCATCATTATTGCATATCCTCTATGGTTCATGGTAATTGCATCCATATCAAGTCCGGATGCAGTATTAAATGGGGAAGTATGGTTATGGCCGGATACCATTGACCTCTCAGGATATGTCAAAATATTTAACGACCCACTAATATGGATAGGTTATAGGAATACGATTCTATATACGCTAGTTGGGACTACGCTAAGTATCGTCTTAACAATACCTGCAGGCTATGCCCTCTCTAGACCGAATTTACCTTACCGAAAATACTTCATGTGGTTTTTCATCATTACAATGTTTTTCGGTGGTGGGCTAATTCCTTTCTACTTTTTAGTTTCAAGTTTGGGTATGATTGATACATTCTGGGCATTAATTATTCCACAAGGCTTAAGTGTTTGGAATATGTTTATGGTTAAAGCGTATTATGAATCCAATGTATCATCGGAACTCATTGAAGCAGCTGAAATGGATGGAGCAAGCCAATTAAGAACATTTTGGTCAATTATATTGCCAATATCAAAACCAATTATCGCAGTTATGATTTTGTTCTATGCAGTAGGTAAATGGAACTCCTACTTTGATGCAATGGTATTTATTAGAAACGAGAATTTATATCCGCTTCAAATAGTTCTAAGAAATATCTTAATTGTAAATGATAATAGTTCAGGTGGTATCACCGGTGAAGATATTTACGAAAGACTTAAACTAGCAAATCAAATTAAGTATGGGGTAATTATTGTTTCAAGTTTACCAATCATCATGATTTACCCACTTGTACAAAGATTTTTCAAAGAAGGTTTCCTTGTTGGAAGCTTCAAATAGGAGGACATATGAAAAAAATATTTAGTTTTATCACATTAACATTAATCGTGTTGGTGTTAACTGCTTGTAATAACCAAGCAAGTGGTCCAACCAAAACCTTAGAAGAACTAGGGTATAACCCAAATGGTTTACCAATCGTAACTGAGACGGTAGAGTATACAATTATTTCTCCAAAAAATGCATTAGCACTTGATTATAACCAAATGGATATCTTCACAAAAATGTTTGAAGATACCAACGTTAAAATCAATTGGATTAATTTATCTGAAGAAACATTCTCTACAACTAAACATATGATTATCCAAGATACAAGAAACCTACCTGATGCAATGTATCATGCAGGATTTACGGATAGAGATATTATTCAATATTCAGCGGCAGGTACAATCATTGCTTTAGATAACTATTTAGATAATATGCCAAACTTTAAACGTATCTTAGAGGCACGTCCTGATATTAAAAAAGTTGTTACAGCACCAGATGGTCATATTTATGCACTACCTCGTGTTGAAGAAATGGGCTTATTACAACATCCAAATATCTTATTCATCAATAAAGATTGGGTGAAGATATTGTCTGATCAAAATAAGATTATATTAAATGGGCAACCAATTACTGTATCTATTGAAGGTGGTAATTTAGAAGATACATCGACAAATGAAAATATTATTTTAAAACCACTTACCATAAAGGTAAATAACCAAATCGTAAATGGTTTTACATTAGAACAATATGAAGCTATCTTAAGAGCGATGAAAACAAACGCAAGTTTACTTACCAGTGCAAATCTGATTCCATTAACTTTTAGATATGGTGGATGGCAAGGTAATCAATCTGATTTATATGCAGCATTTGGTGTACCTGAAAATATTGATCATATGACAATTATGAATGATCAAGTGACATTTACAGCTGTTATGGATCAATATAAGCAAGCAACCAACTTCTTTGCACGTTGGATTAAAGACGGTTTAATTGAAAAAGATGTATTCACTCAAAGTGAATTTGATTTACTTGCTAAAGGAAAAGGCACTAGCCCAAGACTAGGTTCATTCTATTGGTGGGAAAAAGAAACAGTGATTAAACCAGAATGGCAAGATCAATATGTGGCATTACCACCATTAATTGGTCCGAATGGTAATCAAACAATTGGTGTTTCTAATAACCAAGAAATTTCTAAGGGTAACTTTGTTGTATTTTCTAAAGCAAAAAACCCAGAAATATTATTAACATGGATTGATAGATTTTATGATCCAATGATTTCTGCACAAATCAATTATGGACCAATCGGCATTACTTATGAAGAAGAGTTAAATAGTGAAGGCATGCTTGTACAAAAACCAATACCAGAGGGTATGACAGCAGATGAGTTAAGATTAAAACATGCACCAATGGGCATTATTTACTTATCTGATGAGCAGTGGAAAGAAACACTTGTCATGGAATACCGTGCACGATTAAGATTAGAACTACTGGATGTCTATATCAAACCATATATTATGGAAAATGTTAAACAGTATCCAAACGTAAGCTTTACACTATCTGAAATTAATATAATAAACCGCTATGGTACGGATATATATTCATATGTTTATCAGTCTACGACTGGTTGGCTTTTAAAAGGTGGTGTATCAGATTCAGAATGGAATAACTATGTAAACAAACTAAACCAAATGAAGTTAACTGAAATGATCAATGCTTATCAAAGTGCATATGATCGATACAAACAATCGTGAAACTCTATATTAGAATCGGTAATTACATTTTTGATTATATTGTTTTAAGTTTAATACTCTTTGTCTTAGGTTTTTTAGTTGTACCCATTTATATTGGTTTTGTGATGGTGGTAGCATATTTTCATAACGACACTTTTAAATATATGTTTAAAGTTGTTAAGGAAAACATAAAACTATTAATTATCCTAACACTCATCTCACTATTTTTAGGTTTAATGATGTTGCTTGTATCGCAAATAAATGATACAGACATATTAAGAATATTTAATAATTTTGTATTAGTCGTATTGGCTTTAAGTATCATGTCTCTTTTGTTTTACCCACCAATGATCTTGATTCAAATGCGAGTGAACTTTAAAGAGTTGATTCAAAACACACTATATCTGTCATTAAGATACATTAAAGAAACATTATTTATGATCTTACTAACAAGTATTGTGATTTACATGTCAATTTATGCAATCTGGGGCTTACTATTAGTCGTGCCTTGGATACAATCAATCAGCTATATTTCAAATCAAGTTTTATTAAAAGAAAAGGATAAAAGGAGAAACATATGAAAAAGTTTTTAATTGGTTTAACTTTGTTGGCGACACTTCTAGTTTTAGTTGCTTGTGTTGGTAATGAAGAAACCAGAACTAAACCTGTGATTACAGGCTTAGCACAAACCGCTGAAATCACAGAGGGTGAATCTATCAATATTTTAGAAGGGGTTACTGCGATGGCACATGGGGATGTAGATATTACAGATAAAATCGTAATCACAGTCGACCCATCTACTGCAACAGTTGTCGGTGGCGTTGTAACACCACAAGAACCAGGTTCTTATCTAGTTACTTTAACCGCTACAGATCCGAAAGATACTACTCTAAAAACGACTGCAACACTATTTTTAAAAGTACTAGAAAATACTGTAGTTGAAGAAGTAAGTAGAGTAACTTATGATTTCAATAGTATTTCTGAAACAGCTTTTAAGGGCTTTGTCTCAAAAGAATTTGGTGAAGAAGTTGATGCTTTAACAGTTGAAAATGGTGAATTAATCTATACACCAATTACATCTGGTAATGGTGATGGTGATAATCAAATATTTACACTATTAAACTTAACAGCTGGGACAACCTATACCATTAGTCTAGAAGCAAAAGCTACTAGAAATTTAACTGGGGTTGCGTTTGTTATAAACGGTAAGACACCAGGTACATGGGATCCATATGCAGGTATGTGGGAACAAGAAGTAACTACAGAATATAGAACATTCACACACACATTCGCAGTGGACGAAGATAATGAAGCAGCTGAACTCATGTTAAATGTAGGCGGACAAGGAGATGCTGATTATAGTGTTCATATAAGCAAATTAACAATTGTTGCAAACTCAAATCCACAAACAGAAACATTAGTATTCACAGACATCACTTCAGCAGGTGACGGTTGGGTATATGTTAATGATGCTGGCCAATCTACTGCATCTGTTGTAGAAGGTAAGGCAGTTATTAATATCACAGATCCAGTTGCAAGTATTTGGGAACAAAAACTATTCCATGAACCAATCCAACTTGAGGCAAATAAAGTGTATAAACTATCTTACACAATCCATGCAACTGAACAAATCAGATATGAATTCATCGCAAGAACTAAATCACAACAATCCGATGGACGTGATGAAAACTATATTTGGTCTGGTCCAAATTTAGCTAAAGATGAAACAAGAGTTGTTACACATACATTTACAACAAATGAAATAGATATTAATGACTTTGATATGTTCTTCCAATTAGGTGGTCAATCATTAGCAACAGTAATCACAATCAGTGATGTAAATTTAGTATCTTATGATGGATTCTCAGAAGACGTAATACGTTTTACTGGCTTGCCTGAAGGCTTTGCAAGCTTTGAAAATTCACCTGCTGAAGCTAATCTATATGTCGATACTGAAACTGGAAACCTAGTGTATGATGTAGCAGTCTTTGGTGACACTGACTGGTATAATAAAGTATTTTTAGAAGATATTTTATTCAAAGATGGTTCTAAGTACAGAGTAGAATTTGTTGCGAAAGCTTCAAAGACCATTCAAGGCTTCTTCGCTATTAACCCAATGGGTCAATGGAATCCAAAAGTAACGGCAATGTTTGAATTAACAACAACTGCTCAAACATTCTCATATGAAACACCAAACCTACAATCGTTTGATGAAACAATCGAATTATTGTTCCAATTTGGATCATTTAATACAGGTGAAGCTGTCATTTATATCGACTCAATCACAATTATCGAATTAGCATAAATTATAACTTGTCATAGGGAAGTCAACAGTATGACTTCCCTTACTGACAATTAAGGAGTAAAAATGAAGAAAATAAGGCTATTAATTATCCTAAGTTTTATGGGTTTAATCACTGCATGTACCTCTCAGAAATCAATCATTGAGAAAGACCCTTATACTTTCTTAAATGGGGATTTCGAATTGGGTTCGCTTGAGGGTTGGGAAACCACAGGTAGTGCATTTAGTGATTCAAATATATCCTTTCAAAAGAGAGATGAAAATCAGCTTGAGTATCGCCAACAAGGCATCTACTTCTACTTTGGTGGAAAAGGTAATTTAGGATAATTAACAGGCACAATGACATCCAGTCCTTTTGTCTTAAAAGGCAATGGTATTGTTATGTTTTTAGTCGGTGGTGGGGCTGACCCAACCCTTACCTATATCAGCTTTATCAATAGTAAGGGTGAAGAACTTATTAGAGTCGGGAACGAAAACTTTAATGGTACCGACAAATGTTTAGAATGACCGTTGATTTAAGTGACTATTTAGGTGAAACCATCAGAGTAAAAGTAACAGATTTGGATTTAATGAATGATGGCTTTAATTACATCAATGTCGATGATTTCATCATTAATTTTCAAGGTCCTTATGACGTTAGTCCAAATATCTTAAAGGCTAATGACTATATTGAAGCAAATGAATCCAAAATGAACACTAGATACCGTTTAACGTACCACGCGATGAGCCGTTATAACTGGGCAAATGATCCAAATGGTGTCATTTGGTATAATAACCAGTTTCACCTCTTTTATCAACATAAACCGTATGCAGCTAACTGGGGTCCAATGCACTGGGGACACCAAGTCTCAACAGACTTCATTAAGTAGACTCATTTACCAGTTGCTCTAGCACCAGATAAAACCTACGATAAAGACTTAGGTGCCTTCTCAGGTACAGCAATCTAAAAAGACGGTAACTTATAACTTATGTATACAGCTGTTTCAAATGGTTTACAACAACAAGCGATTGCGTATTCAACAGATGGTGGTATCACGTTCCAAAAGGACCGACATAACCCTGTTATAACAACGCTAGATTTACCAAGTAATGCAAATAGTTCTGATTTCAGAGACCCTAAGGTCTTCAAACATGAAGACATGTATTATGTCATCATTGGTGGTAAAACAAATGGGGTTGGGCAGTTACTGCTGTATAAAAGTATTGACCTAACCTACTTTGAATATGTCGGTGAATTGCTAAACAACAATAACCCGGATGAAGCAGGTTATTATAGACTCACTGGTGGTATTTATGAATGTCCTGATTTCTTTATCTTAGATGGTAAGCGAATCTTAATCGCATCACCAATGCGATTACCAAAAGATGGCCATGATTATGAGAACCTTCATTCAGTTGTGTATATGACCGGTAATTTAGATTATGAAACCGGAGCGTTCACTCAAGATGGTTTTCAAGAATTGGATGGTGGGTTTGACTTCTATGCCGCACAAGTAGCCAAACACCCAGATGGTAGAACCATCATGATTGCTTGGATGCAAATGTGGGATAGAACCATGCCAACCCAAGTCGATGGTTGGGCTGGCGCATTTACATTACCAAGAGAATTATCTTATGTGAATGGGCACTTGTATCAAGCACCCGTTAGAGAAATCAAAAATTACCGTGAAAACCATATAACCGAATCAAATGTTCACTTGGTATCTAACATGCCTACAAGTATAGATGGTGTCAGTGGTAATAAGATTGAACTAGAACTCGAGATTGATTTAGGTACATCTAATACTGTATCAATTGACTTACTAAAGGGTAGTGAAAACTCTACTCGAATCACCTATGATAAATCCGCTTCAGCCTTGATTTTTGACAGGAGTCAATCCGGTAGACAAATCCGTGGTCAAGAAGCAAACTTAAACACTAGAACCACTACCATAGAACCCGTTAATAACAAACTGAAACTACATATCTTTATCGATGTGTCTTCGGTAGAAATATTTGTTAACGATGGGTATAAAACATTAACGTCCGTTGTATTCCCAAATAGCGACGATTTAGACATTACGTTTATGGCAACTGGTGGCAATGCCTTAATCACAACACTAAATAAATACGACATCATTGTCAAGTAAGGATGAGATTATGAATTTTACAACTTTAAAAGCGAATCAATATATAAAAGAAAACAAGGATAAAGTAAATCCTAAACACAGGCATCTATTTCATTTAATGCCTGAAGTGGGTTGGATGAACGATCCAAATGGGTTTATTTTCTACCAAGGATACTATCATTTATTTTATCAATTTTATCCATATGAAACAAAATGGGGACCAATGCACTGGGGTCATGCTAGAACAAAGGATTTTGTTCATTTTGAGCATTTACCAGTTGCACTTGCACCGGATTTAGATCATGAAGATGGGTGTTTCTCAGGTGGTTCAGCAGTAATAGATGATAAGTTAATTTTAATGTACACATCACATTATCATCAAGCTTATCAACTTCAAGAGCAAAGTATTGCAATATCAACAGATGGCATTACATTTGAAAAATATTTAAACAAACCAGTGATTACCATTAAAGATTTACCAGTTGATGCATCAATAGTTGATTTTAGAGACCCGAATCCGGTGATTATAGATGGTAAGACATTTGTCTTAATTGGATCATCTACATTGGATAAAAAGGGTCAAATACTAGTGTATACGACAAATGACTTTAAGACATTTACTTACTTAAATGCGATTAAACATCCACTATTTGGTGAGATAGCAGAATGTCCAGACTTATTTGAACTAGATGGGAAGCACGTCTTACTCTTTTCTGCGACAAACTTAAAACAAACAAACGGACGTTTTAAAAATGTAAATAGTTCACTTTATGCAACAGGTGTATTTAATAGTGAGACTGGTGAATTCTTGTTTGAACATGTTGATGAGATAGATGCAGGTCATCACTTTTATGCACCTCAAACAGCACTTGGTCCAAATAATCAAAGGATTGCTATAGCATGGATGCAAATGTGGGGTAAAGATTACTACACCGCAATGAATCATCACGGTTGGGTAGGTGCACTCACATTACCAAGACAACTTCATGTAGTTGAAAATAAGTTATATCAAAGTGCCTCGCATCTAGAACACCTTAAGACTGTAAGAGCGTTTGAAGTTTCAAGTTTAGTTCAAACTACATCTAAACACTTTCATCTAAATGGTACAATTAAAGTAGATAAACCAGTGATTATTCAAATTGGAGATCATGATAATTTCATTTTACTTTCATTGAATCAAAATGAAATTTCATTAGATACAAGTAGTACTAAGTTATATCCACTTGAAAAGAGATTTGTTACACATAACTTAGAAGATATCACATTTGATTTAGTTATGGATAATTCATCACTTGAATTATTCATTAAAGGGTTGGATAAAACAATAACAACACTCGTTTATTTTGATGAAGAAAGTTTAAACATCAGATTAGTTGAAGGTGATGATAAACTAAACAATATAGTCCTTAAGGAGTTGAGTTTATAAAATGAAAAAGATACTAATTTTGATAAGTTTTTTAATGATTGTATTATTAACTGCTTGTCAAGATAAACCTAGTTATGAGGTTGTTGATCAAGAAAATATGACCATATTTACAAAACCGACAAATGGTAACATTGGCGATGTGATGCCTTTTTACCACAACAATACGTGGCACTTCTTTTACCTACATGATTCTGCCCCAAAACCAGGATTTCATCCTTGGTATCATATGTCAACAACCGATTTCACATCGTTTACAGACCATGGTGAAGTCATCCCTGTTATTCATGATATTGAAAGTCAGGAACTAGCCTTAGGGACAGGTTCAGTCATTGAAAAAGACGGTACATTTTATGCTTTTTACACAGCACATAACGGTAGATTAGTGCCTAAAGAAATGATCATGTTATCTACGTCTACTGATTTAGAGACCTGGGAAAAACAAAGTTTGGTCATCGACCCTAGAACATATGGGTTTGATTCATATGACTTTAGAGACCCACATGTGGTCTATATCCCTGAAAAAGACACTTACTACATGCTTTTTACAACTAGATACCTTGGTAAAGGTGCGATTGGGTATTTAGTATCAGATGACCTATTAACCTGGGAAAAAGTATCTAATGGAATCTTCTTCTTAAATAACGCAACAACCGGAACAGACTCTGTTGACTCAAACTTAGAATGTCCTACTTTATGGTATTTTAATGGGTATTGGTATATGACATTTTCTGACCAATGGCCAACTAGACAAACACACTACTTATATAAACAAAACTTTGATGATGAGTGGATTAAACCTTTAGTGCATACATTTGATAGTGCTGGGTTATATGCAGGAAAAGTTGCACATAGTGAAGACAGAATGATACTTGGTGGTTGGGTTTCACATGACTTTAACCGTTCAAATGAGTTTGGTTGGGGTGGAAACTTCATCTCTCATGAACTAAAACAACGTTCAAATGGCACTTTGTATGTAGATTTAGTCAAGGAAATTAAAGAGAAAATCTCACACCCACAAGTCTTAGAAATAACGGATACTAACATTAAATCTTCTTTAAAACAAATCCAATTCTTCAATGACAATCAATATCAATATGTCTTGTTTAATGAATTAGATGGTATTAGTATCATTGAAGGCTACTTAGACATTAAATCAATTGGTGGGTATTTCGGTTTATTTTTTGATTACCGAGAAGGCGAAGCTTCTTACCATTATGACTTTAACTTGGGTAATAAGAGTCTCTCATTTTACCGTAGCGATTACACAAAAAGAGATCTAGTCAATCGCTATACAAAAACAGACTTTTACAACTCAAGTAATCAGCTCAAATTCACATTATTATTTGAAGAATCTATAGATGCGGATGGGTCAATTGTCACTTTATACATTGAGAATCAACTAGCCCACACGGCTAGAATGTTTAGAGTTGAAGCATCAAACTTTGGCTTTTATGGTTTAAATAGTGAAGTGACCATTTCTAATTTAAAGAAATATAAATAGGTGTAATATGAAACATATCGTATGTATGGGTGAACTTTTAATCGATTTCATCCCGAATGAAAAAGGTTTAAAACTAAAAGATGTTACAGGATTTACAAAGTATCCAGGTGGTGCACCTGCAAATGTGTGTGTCGCAGCTAAAAAATCTGGTGTCAATGCTTATTTTCTTGGTCAAGTTGGCGCAGATGCCTTTGGCGATTTCTTAATTGATACGTTAAAAAATGAACAGATTGATACCCGTTTTATTCAACAAACAGAAAAGGCCAAAACAGCTTTAGCTTATGTTAGTTTGACTAAAGAAGGCGAACGAGACTTTATGTTTTATCGTGATCCTTCTGCTGATCAGCTTTATAAATCAAGCCAAGTACCAACTAATATTCTTAAAAGTAGTATCTTCCATTTTTGCTCAGTGAGTCTATGTCCATATCCAATCAAGAATGCCCATTTAAAAGCAATCCAATATACTAAAAAGCATAACGGATTCGTTAGCTTTGACCCTAACTTAAGGTTATCACTATGGCGTGACCATGAAGCGTATAAAAAGGTTATTAATGAGTTTATACCTTTATCTGACTTGTTAAAGATTTCAAACGATGAACTTGAGTTTATCACTGGTGAAACATCACCAGAAAAGGCTTTATCTAAGCTCTTTATTGGTGATGTGAAGTATATCATTATAACAAGTGGAAAAGATGGTTCAACGCTTTATTTTAAAGATTTGTCTTGTATCAAGGTGGGTGGCTTTAAAGTAACCCCGATAGATACAACCGGTGCTGGTGATGTGTTTATTGGTAGTTTCTTAGCTGAGATGGCAAAAAAAGACTTATCATTTGATCATGAATCTGTCAAAGAAGCTTTGAAAACAGCCAATGCGAAAGCTGCTTTAACTACCACAAAGTATGGTGGTATATCTGCAATTCCAAGTGAAGCTGACTATTTAAGTTTCATTCATTCTCAATCAAAGTAAAAAATAGAAAAAGAACAACCGGCACTGACCCATAGAAATGGAACTTAATAAAAAA
>NZ_JHXL01000015.1 GCF_000687735.1 Acholeplasma equifetale ATCC 29724
CCTAAGGTAGCGAAATTCCTTGGCGGGTAAGTTCCGTCCCGCACGAAAAGCGTAACGATTTGGGCGCTGTCTCAACAACAGACTCGGTGAAATCAAGCTGCCGGTGAAAACGCCGGCTACCCGCGATTAGACGAAAAGACCCCATGGAGCTTCACTGTAACTTGATATTGGAACTGGGTGTAAGATGTACAGGATAGGTAGGAGACTTGGAAGTTGGTACGCTAGTATCGATGGAGTCAGCGTTGGGATACTACCCTTCGTGCATCTAGTTTCTAACTCGCCAGAGTGGATCTGGGAGGACAGTGTCTGGTGGGCAGTTTGACTGGGGCGGTCGCCTCCCAAAGAGTAACGGAGGCGCTCGAAGGTTCCCTCAGAATGGTTGGAAATCATTCTAAAGAGTGTAATGGCAGAAGGGAGCTTGACTGCGAGACCAACAAGTCGAGCAGGGACGAAAGTCGGACATAGTGATCTTACGGTACCGAATGGAAGGGCCGTGACTCAACGGATAAAAGTTACCCTGGGGATAACAGGCTTATCGCTTCCAAGCGTTCACAGCGACGAAGCGGTTTGGCACCTCGATGTCGGCTCGTCGCATCCTGGAGCTGGAGTAGGTTCCAAGGGTTGGGCTGTTCGCCCATTAAAGCGGCACGCGAGCTGGGTTCAGAACGTCGTGAGACAGTTCGGTCTCTATCTGTCGTGGGCGTTGGAAATTTGAAGGGAGCTGTCCTTAGTATGAGAAGACCGGGATGGACGCACCTCTGGTGCACCAGTTGGCCAGCCTTGGCCACAGCTGGGTAGCTATGTGCGGAAGGGATAAACGCTGAAAGCATCTAAGCGTGAAGCCCCCCTTAAGATGAGATTTCCCAATTAGTAAGACCCCTTATAGACGATGAGGTTGATAGGCTAGGTGTGTAAGCACAGCGATGTGTTGAGCTAACTAGTACTAATAGGTCGAGGACTTAACCTTTATAAAAAATATTAAACCTTAAACATCATTTATCTAGTTTTGAGAGTTTTGTCTGGTGACGATGGCGAAGTGGATCCACCTGTTCCCATCCCGAACACAGAAGTTAAGCACTTCAGCGCCGAAAATAGTTAATACAAATAGCGAAGATAGGTCGTTGCCAGGCAATACTTTATTTGATATAATAGTTGTAGAGACCCCATTACTTGCCTACTTAGCTCAGTTGGTTAGAGCACCTGACTGTTAATCAGGGGGTCGCCTGTTCGAGTCAGGCAGTGGGCGCCATCTACAAAATTAACACACTAGCGATTGCTAGTGTTTTTCTTTTATATGAGTTATAAATAATTCTTGATGGTATAATGTAAGAAGAAAGGTTGATGAAAAATGATCCTAATTATTGCAGCGATGGAAGATGAAGTTAAAGATTTAATAAATGAATATGAATTAATCGATGACACATATTTTTCAATTTATAAATCAAAAAATTCAAAAAAAGATGTTTTATTAACAATTTCTGGAATTGGTAAAGTGAATGCGGGTTCTGCTTTAACATACGTGTTAACAAAATATAATGATATTGAGTTGATAGTTAATATTGGTATTGCGGGTGGAGCTAAGATTCAACCAAATCAATTTTATTTAGTTGATCAAGCAAAATACCATGATGTTGACTTAACACATTTTGGCTATAAGCATGGACAATTACCTAAAGAAGATGAATATTTTATGATTAATCATGAATATATGGATAAATTTTTAAATTTACCTAAAATGAAACTTTATTCTGGTGATCAATTTTCAACTACTAAAATTGATGATACAGCCTATTTAGTTGATATGGAGGGTGCAAGTCTAGTACATATATCAAAACGCTTTAAAAAGCCAATTTTGCTTTTTAAAAAGGTTTCTGATGTTGTTGGAAGTATAAATCAATTAGACAGTTATAAAGAAAATGAAAAAACAGCTAGTTTATCGATTTTAGAATTCATAAATGAAGTATTGGAGGTTCTCTTATGAAAGGATTAATTCTTTTTTCACACGGTATGGAAGATAATGAAGCGTTAGGAACAGTATCGTTATTACGTCGTGCAAAAATTGATATTTTTTCAGCATCTAGTTCAAATGACTCAATTATTACAACTTCATACCAACAAAATGTATTTCCTGATTTTAAATTGGAAAATATTAATTTAAATCAATTTGATTTTTTAGTCATTCCAGGGGGCCCATATGTTAGACATATCATTGATGAAGATAAGGTCATTCAAGATGTTATTAAAGTGTTTTATGAACAAAAAAAATTAATATGTGCAATCTGTGCAGCACCACGTTTTTTAGGTCGACTAGGTATACTTGATGGTATTAATTTTACAGCTTATCCTGGGTCAGAACTTGATGCACCTAAAGGTATTTATCATAAAAATCAAAAAGCTATGATAGATCAAAATATTATTACTGGTCGAAGTGCAGGTTCTGTTGTAGAATTTGTGTATGAAATTGTGAAAAAAATTAAGGGAGAAGACGCTGCAAAATCGCTTATTTCAAACATAATTTATTAAAATAGAAAAAGTTAAAAAAAGTTTAAAATATTCATTGACATTTTAAGTTAGTTTGATATAATTATACATGCGTAACAAGTGGCCCGTTGGAGAAACGGTTAACTCACATGCCTTTCACGCATGCACTCACGGGTTCGAATCCCGTACGGGTCACCATTTATTTGCACCCATAGCTCAATTGGATAGAGCGTTTGACTACGGATCAAAAGGTTAGGGGTTCAAGTCCTCTTGGGTGCGCCATTAAATTGTTGACAACTTAATATAAAAGTTGTAAAATAAATAAGGATTTTCGGGAAGTAGCTTAGCTTGGTAGAGCACCTGGTTTGGGACCAGGGGGTCGCAGGTTCAAATCCTGTCTTCCCGACCATTTTTGCGGGTGTCGTATAATGGCTATTACTCCAGCCTTCCAAGCTGAAGACGGCGGTTCGATTCCGCTCACCCGCTCCATATTGAATTACAAGTTTTGATACAACATCAAGCATAAAATATTTAGCGGCGGATAGGGAGATTTTTCCTTTACGCCAGTTTTTATAAGATCAGTAGTAGCCGGATTTTAGGCTATTTGCTGGTCTCTTTTTCTTTTAAAAAATGAAAGAAACCTCTAGATAGCCAAAATTTGGCCCTAGAGGTTTTCACTTTATATGGGACGTGTTATTTTAAACACTCACGTATTATCTTTAAAACATTAGATGAAAAGATAGTGTTGTCATTTTGAAAGATAAATGAAAAATGCTTTTTCATAGAATAAAAATAGCCTGAGTTATGCAATTCTAAAATTTATATATATTTTTTGTGACAAATATGTCTCATATGCCAATTTTTATTGACACTAAAGTATGAATGAATTATAATTTCGGTATAAAGACATCGAGAGTATAAACATTAACTGCTGAAGAAAAAGACACGTTTTCAGCTCAACAAGTTAATTTTTACGAAAGCAGAAAATTTAATATGATTAATTTTAAGTATAGAAGTAGTGTAACCAGTAGGAATCTTTTTTATGAATGATACTTGTTTTAATCACATATAAACGTGACTACGCTATTTCTTAGTGATACATAAAACAATTTGTTTGTAATTTTTTATGTAAAACTAATATATATATATAACTGACTATGGATTTTTGAGGGAGTTAGAATATGGTGTTAGCTCTTTAAAAACGCAGGATGAAAATACAATGTATTGATTCCTAGATCACTTGTAAGTGTGTATTATTGGATATAGTTTAAAACATTATTGGTTTAGGCATAATATAAGGGGACAAGTATTATGAAACCACTAACAAAACAAAAAGGTTTCACATTAGTATAATTAATTGTTGTAATTGCCATTATCGGAATTTTAACTGCTGTTTTAATTCCAAGTATTACAGGTTACATTGAAAAGGCAAATCAAAATGTAGCTTTACAGGAAGCTGAGATTGTAAAAACTTCGTATTCAAATTATGTTGTTGATACAACATCAGGAACAGTGCCATTTTCAAAATCATTTCTTGATTATCTTGATGATGCTTCTGAACTAGATATTGATCATGATAAAATTCAGGCACTTAGTATTGAAAATTTAGTAACAGGTTTCATATTTGAATCATCAAACAAATATATTGTAACCTTTAAAATCGAAACTGAGCATTTAAAGGTAGTAGGAACCCCAACAAAGGGTACTATTGACCAAAATTGAAATGGGTAACACATGTGTAGCGGTTTCTCTAGTGTCATAAGGTTATTTAGGGGGTTAATATGATGGGTAAATGGGGCACTGCACATTTATTATATTTATTAGTGACTGCAATTTTTATTATTGTGGGCATGGTTATATGTAGAAAAGCAAATAGAACAGTACAAAACATCATTTTTATAACAGTTGCTATTGTTGGATCATTTGGAATTTTTTATCGCTATGCTTTAGGGTTTAGTTTTAGTAATGGAGTTAATCTATCTACATTATGGAGGCAAACCTTACAGGTATGTAATTTTAATTTTATATTATTACCAATAGCGTTAATAAGGAAGAATGAACTAGGAAGACAATACTTATATTATTTTAGTATGTTTTGTGCATCAACTATCTTTGTTTCATATTCTGAGTCAATTGAAAGGTTAGAGTGGAACAATATTGTAGTAATAAACTTTTGGTTAAATCATTTATGTGCAGTAGCATTGCCTTTATTTATGTTTGCGAGCAGAAGGTTTAAACCACAAAAAAAGTATATTCCATATGTTGTCTTATGTATTTTTATCTATTATGCCTATTCGGGTTTGGGATCACTTTATCTAATGAAATATAAGGGTGTATCAAAAGCTGATACAGCATCCTATATTTTTACAACAGATGGTATTCCTGCTTTAGAAATATTGCATAAGATAATACCAATAGATTTTGTCTATTTATTACCTTTATTACTATTGATAGTTCCGTTTTATTATTGGCTTGCAAGATTATTTAAAAATTATAAATCAATAGATTACTAGAAAAAAATATTTTAGGGAGGATTATATGTACAAACAAATTACTGACGAAACACCTCTAACTGTAATAGGTAAGAGAAAAAAAGCAGTTACTTTAGTAGAATTAATAGTCGTTATCGCGATTATTGCCATTCTCTCTACTGTCGCTGTCGTTGGATATACGAGCGTAGTGGATCATGCAAATTTAAGTGCAGATAGACAGGAAGTCGCTCAATTAAACAGAGCGCTGACTGTTAAGAAATCTCAACTCAATTTTAATGCACCACAAACCATGCAGGAAGTAAGAGATTTGTTAGATGAATTGATAGAGGGAGATTTTAGGACACATCCTAGATCTGTAAATCAAGGATATCATTATTGGTTTGATGTTCATACACTTCAGGTATTTTTATCAAAATCACCACAGGATTTACCAATAAACACAGCCGATCCAATTAGCCTTCCAAATACAATTAGATATGAAGTCAACTGGGATTATTTGCCAGAGGCAGTTGGTTTTAATACAGATAGAGAATATTTGATTCTGGATACAGCTGGTTCAGAGATTGGAGATTTAATTCAGGCGTTTTATCAGGTAGACACACTGGAGTCATATCAACAACTACATACAAGAAGTCAATCGTTTAGTGATCTGAATTTCCGCGATAATCTGCTTCGTATCTTAAATGAGACGGTGTTCATCACAGATAACGGAAATTTTGCAGAATCATCACATCCACAGCATGCTATTTTTCAACCAAATATTCAAATGATTACAAATGTAAAGATAAGCGTAAACAATCAGCAGAGTATGATTCATCAAGAGAATGTTTTGCTGGATCTAAAACAAGACTACATCATGATTCCACAGACGGTTCAGACAATATTACCACAATCACTTGTTTTCTCTGGAGGAAGTTTTATCTTAAATAGAACATCATTTGACAACTTTTCAGATGGATTAAATCCATTTTTTACACTTCTTGATGAAGAACAAAGTTTTTTACTTGTGACAGGTAACGTGATTCAAACGTATCTTATTAATGAAGGCGGCAATTTATTTAATATAGAAACCGAAGAGGTAACTGTATTAATTGAAAGCGTTGATTTTTTAATTGAATCATTTGAAGTTTCATTTGAAGCAGGAGTGTCTAATGATTATTATTATGCAGCATTAGACACTTTTGACTTATCGGAATCTAATCATTTAAAACTGTTCATTAGAAACATAAAAAATCAAATAGGCACTGAATTTGTTCTATCAAGCGATTTTCATTTTGTATCAAGCGATACATCTGTTGCGATTATTGATGAGGCTGGATATATTACTGTTGTAGGTGCGGGACTTGTTAAATTTACTATAGAGGCAGATAAGAAGACTGAACATGCCGACAATCAAACAGTTACATTACTTATTGGTGAGATTGAATCGTTTTCTCTAGTGTATGACCATGCATCTGTAATCAACCCATTGGGACAAACTACGATTTATAAAGAATTAAGTGATAATATTGAAGAAAATGTATTTATCATTGAACTATCCACACTTAGTTTTTCGGTTGATGGACTTACATACCAGTATACATTATCAGCAACAGATATAGAGCAGTTGGTTGAATTTGAATATATAGACCATGAAACAATTCTAGTGAAACTGACTCAAATTGGACAGACAACCATTCATATATTTATTCAAGAATATCCCAATGTGACGGTTGGTTTTAATCTTATAGTGGATGAGCCGTTTGAAGATTTAATTGAATTTACATTCAAATATAAGGATCAATTCATGTATAAAATTGGAAACGCTAATTCTATTAATCTGTCCGACATTTATACGGAAATAGATGATAGAATTACACACGTTGGAGGACCGAAAACCGCAGGCGTATATGATCCATTTCCTGTGATTTTAAATGAATTTGATGATGTCATATTGCCTCAAGCACCGAATGGGTCATTATCATATCAAATCAACAATTCAGAGCATAAATTTAGTGGAACTGGAATTATTAAAGTAGTTATATATGTCTATTATCAACGTATCAATGGTATTGAAGATGTAAAAACATATACAATACCTCTCGAAGTTATTAATGGATATAATGTAACAACGCTACAACAACTGAAGGCTAACACATCTTCAAACAGAATATTAATAAATGATATTACTTTGACACAATATGAAAACATTAGTGTGATAAATGGAGCAACGCTGTATGGCAATGGTTTTACATTGGATGCATATGATGTTCCAGCTAGGGGCGGTTCTCAGGCCTTGTTGCGCATTAATCGGGCTACATTGGACAATGTGAAAATTATTTCAAGACACTTTCCTACACAAGAATGGAGTACCGGGTTATATTCCAACTCTGCTGTTCGTGTAGAGGGAGAAAGTGCCATTTTAAATACATATATTGAAGGTTCTAAATCACCTTTACTTGTCACAGGCGCAGATGTTGTTGTTGAGAACACGACGCTTGTGGGTGGGTCATATTCTAATATATTTGTTGAAACCGTTTCGAATGTCGTATTACGAAATGTAACGACCGTGCAAAATGTTTTCTATGGAAGATCCAATGATGGATTGAGTGACAAAGATGTCCTTGGTGTAGGCATTGTTGTTGGTAATAGTGAATCGACAATTATTATAGAAGGGGACTTAAGACAATACAACTGGGTTACGACAAATATGATTAGTAACTATGCTCCGAGCGATTATATCAACACAATTACGAATATATTAAATAACGCTGGAACACAAAAATACAAGCATGTTATTCAAGGACAGACGTACATCAATATGGGTATCATCTTCTTGGAACAAACGCCAATTGCACAAATCCAAGATAACAGAAGTACAGATTTGAAACAATCCGTTCAATATAGTTTAGCTCATGTGAGTGTTACACATCCAAGTTTTCCTTTGATTTCAAGGACAGGAACAATTATGAGTTTTGATAACACAGGAGTCATTAAAGATGATCTAGTCTTAACGGATAGATTTAATGCGCCCGAATACACACCGAATAAAACCACTGTTACAAAACCCGAACTAAAGATGATATCATCATCCATGCAGTCATATTATACGGCTCAAACACAAACATTTGAGTTTTCCTTAGAACCAGCCGATATTATGGAATTTAACCTTCTAGAGACATTTATTGTAGAAAAATGGGGATACGAGTTTCCAATAAATACAGATTCGGTTATCTCGATATTCACATATGAAAATGCTGGAACACATGTTATTTCATTCTCTGCTGTCGACAGATTTTTCTATGATGCTTCAGGCAATTTTATGCATCATGAAATTACCTATAATTTTGAGATTACAATCATTATTACAAGAGCAAACATTCCTAATGCAGAAATTGAGATTATCAATAACACAATACCAGGCGTTAAAATCAGTCAAAGTGGTGGATCACACCATGTGGCATTAGATGTATGGCTTAATTTAAGAATCTATGATTACATTGATGGTCAAAGAGTGCTTGTTCATGATGGTAGTGATCCAAGTAAAAATAAAAACAACCCAATAGATTATCAGATTACAGTCACTGTACTGGGATGGAGTTCTGCACCACCGACAACATTTACAAGTAAATACGAGCATGAAGGTAGATTCTGGTTACGAAGTGATAAAGACACTAGAGGAGAACCAACACTAAGAATTATTATCAGTTATGTGGGTATCAATCAGCAAACTGTCACCTCTCAAGAAATCAGAGTGTCTGTGGGTGACTTGGGAACGATTGGTAGTGGTGGTAAGTAATGATGAAGTGGCTTAAGGTATCCATATTGTTAATCTGTATGGTTGCCATTACAATATTGTTTGTTTTCATTGATAATCACATGACTGTTGATCTTGTTGTTTTGAGTTATCCGAACAAAGACTGGGCATATATTGGAGAGGATTTGGATATGCAAGGCATGCAAATCGGGTTATTAAAAAAAGATGATCAGATTGTACATGTTGATCTTCATGAGGTTCAGTTTCATGGATATGATAGTTCTTTTGCGCATCAAAATCGCATTATAATCAGTTACAAACAATTTGAGACATTTATTGATATTGAAATTATTGAAAGACCCACATTGAATAAAAGAATTACCTCTATTGAAATGCATACACTTCCAAACAAGCGCATATACTTTTTGGGTGAGACAATTGACTTAACGGGTGCGAGTATAAGAAGGAACTACAATGATGATACTTTTGATATCATTAGTATCACGAGACATGACATTGAGGGATTTAATAGCGATGCCGTTGAATTTGAACAAGAAATCATTGTTAAATATTTAGATACACAGACAAATAAGATATTTGAAACTAGTTTTTACATATCAATTGTTGAGTCGGATTAAGTGGAGGGGGAAACAAATTTATGGAATTATGGAGTCCTAATCACATCATCTACTTGATGATAACATGTTTGATTATCGTTTCAATGATGGTTATCATTTCAAAGGTAGACAAAAAAAATCAAACTATAATCTTATACGTAACTGGGTCCGTAGGGGTTTTGGGTATCTTTTTTAGATATGCAATGAATCTCTCCTTTGATCCGCAAAACTTTTCTGTGCAAAGACTCGCATTAGAGATGTTTCAGATTTGCAATTTTAATTTTATCCTCATACCATTGGCTATGATAAAGAAATTTGAAGGCGTAAGACAATATTTATTTATGTTTTCTATGCTTGCAGCATCTACAGCATTTGTATTTTATGATTACGATATTGCAAACAATCAATGGTATAGCTTAAATACCATCAATTTTTGGGTTAATCATTTGGTGATTGTTTTGCTGCCCCTGCTTTTTGTAGCCTCAAACAGATTTAAACCAAAAGTATCGTATTTATTGCCCGTTATGTTTAGTGCATTTTTATATGTGGCATTAAGTGGTATATTTTCATGGTATTTAATTGAATTTCAAGGTGTACCAAGAGAATCAACGTATTCATATGTTTTTTATCCAGAAGTCAACGCTGTGTTTAGATACCTATATACGCTTATTCCCATTTACTTTGTATACTTAATTCCCATAGGCGTAGTAATCGCAATGATTAATGCCGCATTGATTTTATTATTCAAGAGAAAACAGATAGATACCTTTTAAATCAACTTAAAAAAAAGGGCCCTTTAAAATAGTTGGTGTAAAATCCAAATAGGGCTTTCCAAAAGTTGGTGTAAAAAACACCTTTCAATTAGTTGGTGTACACCCAAAAGGCGCTATTTTAGCGCCTTTTTTTGTCGTCGTAACCTAGTTTTTAATTGGGATATCTTGATTGATTGCGTATAATGCTTTTTTTCTAAATCTTCTAAAATCTCTAATACCGTTGGCCGTTTTAGTGATGGTCTTTATTTTAGAATTTGTAGACTCAATCGGACCATTAGATACACGTCGTCCGTTGATGCGTATAAATGAATTCCTTATTTCTTGTTGCCACTTATCAATGGTTTTACCAAATGCTCTGTAGACATCTATTTTTGAGTTTTTAAATACTTGTATGAGTACTTGTAGTTCATCTTCACAGGTTTCATAATCAGCTGTCAAATTAAAAGTTCGATAGCGTTCTTTTAACCGATATGCTTCGGTTAATTCATCGTTAATAGATAATAAGTCTCTTAGAATTTCAGATTTATGCCAATATGCATTTAACTTGTGGATCTTGATTTTACCATCATATATGTCTTCATAATTCTTTACGAAAAAATAATGGAATTTTTTAAGCATGTAATAATACATATCATTATGCTCTAACTTGCTTTTTTGTAGGTAGTACTTGTTTTGAACACGAATTCTAATCGCTTTAATGGCTTCGTTTAAATTCCTTACAATGTGAAATGAATCGATTGCTATGAGTGCTTTGGGAAAACATTTAGAAACCACTTGTTTATAACTATCCCACATATCCATAATGAATACTTTGACTTGATCACGTTCTTTAATAGGAATTCTATAAAAATATTCAAGTAAATAATTTTTATGTCTGGTTGCTATTAAGTCAATCAACTTAGATGCTTCAAAATCAAATAGAACACAGGCGTATTTATACTTATTCATTTTGTTGGTAAACACTTCATCAATACTGATGATCTCAGGTAGTGGTCTTCGCCTTACTTCAATATGACGATCGAAGATATTGATGACACTTTGAATTGAAACATTAAAAACTTTAGCAGCGTCAGTAAAGGTATGATTTGTTTCTTTTAAATAGTCTAGAATGGATAGTTTGGTTTTTAAACTAATACGTTCGTAAGCTTGATTAAATGGATTTGTTTCATAGATTGTTTTATTACATGTTTTACACCGATAACGCCTTGCATAATAAGCGATTTTTACTTGATGTTCTAATGAAACACTATGGATTAATTTTTTTAACCTAAAACCATGAAAATACATCGGATATGTTTGACAGAGTGGACAACTTATATTATCTTTTAGTAACTTTAGATGAAGTGTAAGTACTTCACCATCTATTGTGGTATCAAGTGATTCTATTTTTGAATTTATGTTTTCTAATTTATATAGTTTTGTGATATTATCATACATGAAGAACTCCTTTGTTTTTTTAGTTACGACTAACTATATTATAAAAAGGTGTTCTTCATTTTTTATATATTTATTTCGGCCTTTAAAAAAGATGGTGTACTACCACCACCTAATTGAAAGGTGTTTTTTTACACCAACTATTTTAAATACCT
>NZ_JHXL01000016.1 GCF_000687735.1 Acholeplasma equifetale ATCC 29724
GTTCTAATGAAATTGTAGCACAAACTATGATAGAATATATAAAATATTACAATGAAACACGAATACAAGCAAAATTAGGTTATCTATCTCCTGTGGAGTATAGAAAGTTAAACCGATTATAACTTTTTTTATTAAGTTCCATTTCTATGGGTCAGTGACCTAATAACTTGTCCTGACTCTTTTTTTATTATTTGATAAAATTAAATTAAACTTTAGGGGATAAGGTGAATATATATGAAGAAAAAGCATTTATTTTTATTGATACCTCAGATTGCAGTCTTTTTACTTGGTGCTTTACCTTTTGGTGTTGTAATGAGATTCGCACCAGACCCAGTAGAAACCATCATACACTTTACAAATTATTATGATCTCTTACCTTTTGGAAATGCACATTTTGGACCATTCTTAACAATATGTTTTGCAGGTATTGTCTTATTGCTTTCGATTATATGGTACATCACACAGCATCAAGGTGTATTAACATTTATTAGAGCATTTTCAGTATTTGAACTTGCTGCATCAATGTTACCTTTAGCATTAGGTTTGAGTTATATTACATGGGTTGGTGTCACAATTACCTTGATTATTGTCATTCAAGTGGTACTATTCAAATTTGACTTGATACTCAAGTAAATACTTACAAGGATGATTAAATAGGTCGCTATAAGACCTTTTTATTATATTGGTCGTAGACTAACATAAAACCACCTGCTATGCGGGTGGAAACAAAGAAGCAGTAGCGATAAACAAAAAGAATCCTCTTGGTTGGTATAATGATAATGACCAATTGCCTTACACCAAATTAAACCAACGAGGATTCTATCATCAGAACAATGAAGAACGATGATACAAGTAGTTTATCACATACAAGGTGGAACTGCCAATACCACATAGTCTTCACACCAAAGTATCGATGAAAAGGAATCTATGAAAAATTGAGAAGTGATATTGGCAAGTATATTCGACGCCTGTGTGAATACAAAGGCGTGGAAATAGTCGAGGCACATGCGATGTCAGATTATACCCACATGCTCGTCAAAAATCATCAAGCTGCTTTTTCCCTTCAAATACCCCATGAATGAACTTACCGCTAGTTTGGGTGGTATTTTGACGAGCATGCCAATTTGAAATACAACTATGGATCTCGACACTTCTGGTCAGAAGGATACTACGTTTCGACCATAGGTCTAAACAAGCAAACAGTAGCAAATTATATCAGGAACCAAGAGTTAGATGATCAACTAGCGGATAAGAAGATCATCAAGGAGTATGAAGACCCGTTTACGGGTAAGTAAGAGTGTCAAAGGCAATTGGGCAAATAGAAAGACCCTCAAATGGGGGTCGCCAGTAATAAAGCCTTGTAGGAGTGTGAGAAAAACCGCGCCTTGAAGATGCGGATTTTTATTTATATAAATTGAATTTTCAATGTAAAACGATTTCCTCAGCTTTGGTAAAGACAAAATAAGGTCTAGTTATTGACATATTCTCACATAATTTATACAATGAAAGTGTATATATTTTCAAAAAAATGAAAAAAATTTAGAAAGGAAGACCGAAAATGAAGAAGTCACTAAAAAAGGCTTTCACGTTAGTCGAACTGATTGTGGTTATTGCTATCATAGCAATACTTTCGACGGTCGCATTTGTTGGTTATAATATGTTTATTGATGAAGCAAACATTTCAGCTGACCAACAAGAGTTAAAGAACATGAATGATTTATTATCACTTACACTAGTTGAGAAAAAGTTAAGTGCTATAGACCTCGATTATGATGATATTGCATATATTTTAACTGATATATCTGATCAAATCTCGTTTAGACCAAGATATAAGTATGGTGTTTACTATTTTGATAAGAGTACTAATAAAATAGAGTATTCAAGAGATGGTATTGAACCACTTAAATCTGGAGTCGTCAATTTTGGGAACTCTACATTTGAAGATTTATTTGGAACAGGAAAAATCTTCTTGAACGAAACTGGAATGTTTGCTGATTGGGTAAGAGATTTCAGAAATATTAAAAATCAAAATATGTATGATGCATTAAGGGAAAGAGCTATGGAATTAGGATTGGTCTCAGTTTATGAAGCATTTAAGCCAGAGACAACCTTATTTATATCAGCTAGCAACGCCTTTAATGCAGGTGGAGAAATTGAAAGAGTTATTTTTGAAAGAAATATAAAAGCAATTTTTGACCCAAATATTTATGAAAAATATACTTTAGCAGAAGGTGTTAAAATTACTATTCCAAGATCAGTGAGATATATAGGACCGAATGCTTTTGGATATTTACTAGGTGATATTGAAATTAACGTCAAGGATAGAAACAATACATTAGTTCTTCATAGTTCACTTGGTGTAAATGTTAAATCAAATGCAAAAAAAGTTGATGCATCTGTACTAGCTGCACAAAATGAAGCCAATAACACATTAATATCAGATGCAATTTTAGAGGAACTTGATAAAAGTCGTATTGATGTAAATGTTGATGCTTCTGGTGCATTATTCATCGATTTAACGGAAGTTGATGCTGAAATGAAGTTAAATTTAGCTCCATTCCAAGCGGCTAACCCAGATATTACTGGATTTGTTGCAGATATCTCAAGTGCAGGTGATTCAGTAAGAATTGTATCATTTATGGCGTTTAATAACGAAGGCATTATTGCATTCGTAAAAATTAAAGTAAAAGTAGTAACAAATTAAAAAAAGGGAGAATAATAAATGAAGAAAATTCTAACACTAGCAGTTATGTTGCTATCAGCATTAGTAATGGTAGCATGTGGCGAAGTAAATGATATTACTGAACTTAAAGTCAATAAAGCACCAGATGCATATTATGCAGTTGGTGATGTAGTTCCAGCAGATCAATTCACAGTTGATGTTGTTGTAAATGGTATTGTCCAACAAGCTAAATCAATTAATGATGCAGCTTTAACTGTTACAGGACTTGTAAATGGCAATTTAGATACAAGTTCAGTCGGCAAGAAAACAATTACAATTACTTATGAAGGTGTCTCTGTAACAATTAACTATCATGTTGCGGACTTCCTAGTTCATAACTATAATGAATTCAAAACAGCAATGACTCAAGAACAAGGTTTAATTGTTTTAATGGATGATATTGTAGTTGAAGATTCAAATGGTATTGTAGTTCCAGTTGGTCATACTAAAACTTTTGAATTAAATGGACATGCGATTGTATTTACAGCTAATTTAACTGGTGCAACAGCATTAATTACTAATAGAGGTAATCTAACAATTCAAGACGCAACAGACATTAACAAAGATGGTTCTGGTACTGGTTTAATTGCTAACATTGCATTAAATCCAGATACTGATTGGGATCCAAACGATCCTAATGATCCATTTCCTACTTATGCAAACAATACAATTACTAACTTAGGTGTTTTAACGGTTGAAAGTGGAAGGATTGAAAACCGTACAACAGCATCTAATGCTGCAGCATATGTAATAGATAACAACAGTGGTACAGCTGATGCACTTGTTATCATTAACGGTGGTAAGATTGCACACGGCTATAACTTTGCTATTAGACAATTTGCAAATAGCGCGACTAAACTTAATAAAGTAACTGTTAATGGTGGTATTGTTGAAGGTACAAGAGCAGTTTGGCTTCAATTACCTGGTAGTACAGGTATTCAAAAAGCTGAATTAGTTGTAACTGGTGGCGTAATGAAGTCAATTTCTGAAAATGGATTTGCATTCTATTCTTATACTTTCGGTGCTTCATTCGCAGACACTAAGATTACAATTAGTGGTGGTACTTTCGTAGGTTATGTTGGCTTTACTGGTGGACAACCAAAGAATCCAACTGAAACAGTTGAAATTACTGGTGGTAATTTTGATGATGTATTCAGTTATGGTGCAATGACTCCATTTATTAAAGGTGGTGTATTCAAAGTTGATCCATCTGATTATGTTAACTCTGCAACTCACTCAGTAGCACAATCTAACGGCACATTCGTAGTTTCTGCTAAATAATAGCTAAATTTTAGAAAATAGGAGAAAATCATAATGAAAACAGTAATGAAAAAAGGGTTCACGTTGGTTGAACTGATTGTAGTTATCGCAATTATTGCAGTACTATCAACAGTATCAATCGTAGGTTATAGCGTATTTATTGAAAGTGCCAACAAATCTAAAGCAAACCAAGAATTAGTACAAATCGAAAACGTAATGAAAGCTTCAGCTCTATCAGCTGAACAAATCAGTGTAACCACTGATGATGATACTCACAGATTAGATTTAGAAATCATTGGCAACACAACTACTTTAGTATTTAGTGCTGAAGTTGAAGGTTTAGTTGAAAGCCAATTAACAGTGATGAATGATCTTCTTTCTGCACTTTTAGAAGATTTAGGTCTTTCTCAGTTTGATGGAGCATTTACAGTTAATGCATCATTAAAATTACAATACGAAAGCTTAGAAGGTGTAGTTTTAGAATCTGCCATCGCAGTTGTTTTCGCAAGTTAAAAATTAATTTAAAGAGTTATCAGAGGGTGGACTCTCTTGAATACACCCTCTTTTTTAACTCAAGAACATATTTTTAGATTAAAATAAAATTATAATGAATTTTGTTTAGGTGAAATATGAAAAAGGGATTCACATTAATCGAATTAATTACTGCAATTTCATTGACGGCAATCATTTTATTAACTGTTTTTAGTATTACAATTTTTGTTTCTAATCTTCTTGCTAAAAATCAATATCAAGAAATTACTTTTGATGAAATCTATTTAATTGATAAATATATAGAAAATTACGTTGATCAAGCGAACCAAGTCGAATTGGTTGAAGATGAACTAATCCTTGATAATGAACAAATTATCTCGTTTGATCAATCTAATTTAAGTTTTAATATTAACGGAAATACGATTCTTATCACTAGATATATTCAAAATTTAGAATTTAATATAGATGGTCATTTAATAATTGTTCATTTGTGGATTAACGAATCAGAATATCTATCATTAAATTATTATAAATCGTAAAAGTAGGGATAACATTGAAAAAAAAAATCATAATTTTTATGACTAGTAAGAAAATTCAATATTTAATTAAAGAAGGATACGATATCAAATTAAGTCCGTTTTTTGATTATTTAACATTTAAAAGTGTTATAAAAGATGAACTCCAAAACAATGAAGAATATAAATTGAACGTAGATGTTTTACTCGACACAGACATTACAATTAATCACACATTAAATTTTCCAAAAATGTCATTTTTTAAGGCTAAAATGTTAGTCTTTAAAGAATTGAAACTGTTATATAAAGATCTATCACAATACCAAGTAAATCTTAAGTTTAATCTGAATAATAAAAAGTATTTAACAGTTTATGTAGATATGATTCCCAAAGAAGAATTAGATATGATTCAGGTATTAATCAAAGATTTGAAATTGGGAAAAAGTAAATTTTATTTAGTTAAAGACATTTTACAATCTGCTATTGGAAAAGATTTAAGTGTTTTCTTACTTAAAGATGAAGTGGAAAAATACAGTCTCCATATGTATCATCAAGGAGAATATCAAATGTTAAATTTAGATGAATTTAATGAAATGTCATTTATTAAAAATTTAAATACATTGTATGCATATTACAAGGTATCAACAGATCAAATTTCACAAATAAAATTTAAGTTATTATCCGACAATGAGACATTGATTGACGAAAATGTTTTTTTAAAACAATATAAATTCGAACAAATGAATAATCAAGAATTAAATCAATTAATAATCGATAATTATAAAAAGCAAAAAGGATTTTAATGATGTTGAAAAAAGGTTTTACAATACTTGAGGTAGTGATTTCAATAGCAATTATTTCTACAATACTGTTGTCTGTTCTAGGGGTAATTTCCCTTATTAGCAGCTATCAGCTTAAAAAGGAAGATGCTTGGAGGTCACATAGACTCATTGAAAATCTTCATAATCAATATCTTGCTGAACCTACGTATTTTGAAATTGGCGAGCATACTATTTATTTCGATAAGAACCTTAATCTTGTATCAATTCAAGAAGCATATTTTCATGTGACTTACAAATTCAGTTTAAGCGATGGTATTTATGAATTAGAAATTCAAGATATTCATACGAATATATATAAATATAAATCAAAAATTAACCTTGGAAAGTGGGTGGTTTCATGAAAAACCCATCTAACAAAGGTATGATTCTTGGTATCACAGCTGTTACGATGCTTGTTGTCTCTTTACTAGTTATTGTTGTCTTTTCAATTATTATGTCTAAATATGCTTTCTATGAATCTAGAAATCAAGAAATTGAAAATAAACTTAAACTTCAAACATATGCTCAAGAAGTATATGTTGAACTTTATCAGGATATCTTAATGCTAGAAGTAGAAGAAAACTATTATGTAGAAGCACTTGATCAAAATATCAATATTGAAATCAATGATGGTTATTTATATGAAATTGTATTTGAAGGATTTAAAATTGAGGTAAAAGTTTCGATTACAGGTGTAATCGAAGAATGGATTATGACACCATGGGAGTTTTAATATTTATCCTAGGCATTTTAATCGGCAGTTTCCTAAATGCATTTATCTACCGTATACCTAGAGGTATTAAAATTTCAACAGGTAGATCTCAATGTACACATTGCCATAAAGAACTAAAATGGTATGAACTCATACCAGTTTTTAGTTATATATTTTTACGAGGTAAATGTTCTGGTTGTGGTGAAAAGATTTCAATTCTTTATCCGATAACAGAACTTTTGACTGGAGTGTTATATTTATTTACTCATTTAATATTTGGATTCCAAATAGAATTCTTTATTTATGTTTTAACAATTACTGTAATGATTCCAATTATAAGAATTGATTATGAACATAAATATATTCCAGATAGATTAAATCTTTCCATTTTAGTATTAGGTCTAATATATACAATCTATCAAGCATTTACAGATTTAAACATTCTATGGATAAATGGACTAGGGTTTTTAATTGGTGCTTTAATCATATTTATAGTGAGATGGATTGGACAACAGATTTATAAAAGAGAAGCGATGGGTTTTGGTGATTTAAAACTCTTAGCTGCACTTGGAATGCTAATTGGTTGGCAAGGTGTTATCTTTACATTTTTAATTGGATGCATTATTGCATCAATTATAGAAGTAACTTTAATTGCAGTTAAAGTAAAACAAAGAGATAGTGAAATTGCATTTGGTCCATATTTAGTATATGCTGCAATCATCTATATGTTCTTTGGTGAAACACTTATTAATTTCTATATGGATTTATTAGGAGGTGTACTCTATGCCTTATTACACTTATAAAGCACAGGATCTCTCAGGTAAGAAATTTAAAGGAGAAACTGATGCTTTCGATGAGAATGATTTAAAGGTTAAACTCAAAAAGCAGGAATTACATCTTTTAAGTTTTAAATTGAAACAAAATAAAACACTTAATTCATTTTTGATGGTTAAATCTACACCATCTAGAAATGAGGTTGTTTTATTTATTAGACAACTATCGATTATGGTTTCTGCTGGAATTTCAGTAGAAGATGGTGTTAAAACGATTAATAACCAAACTAAATCAGGTGCATTAAAAAATATTTTAACGAAAGTGGAAGAAGAGTTATATAAAGGATCTCTTTTAAGTGAGGCATTAGGTAAATATCCAAAAATCTTTCCAACTTATTTTAGAAATATGATATATATAGGAGAAGTTTCAGGACAATTACCAACTGTTTTAATTAAGGCAGCTGACTTTTATGAGCGTGATGGTAAATTGAAAAGAAAAGCTTCAACAGCAATTGTTTATCCTACCTTCTTGTTTGTAGTAATCATTGCAGTTTTTATTTTTCTGGTCACATTCATTGTTCCACAATTTGAATCTATTATGCTTCAAATGAATGCGGAACTTCCGGATATCACTAAATTTATTTTAGGGTTGAGTCATTTTTTTAGAGTATATTGGGTTTTCATTATATTTGGATTGATTTCATTTGTTTTGGTTGTATGGGTTTGGTTTAAGACTAAAACAGGAAGATATGTTAAAGATTGGTTAAAACTTAATTTACCAGTTATTAAAAGTATAAATCACAACTTGATAACAACTCGTTTTTCTAAAGGTTTATCAGTACTTGTTTCTAGTGGATTAAACGTCATGGATTCAATTGGTATTATTGGTAAATTAATGGATAATGTGGTCTTTGAAGCCAAATTCCAATATGTTATCGATGAAATTAAACGTGGTAAAAAGATTCACCGTTCAATTGGACACATTTCATTTTTTCCACCAATGTTAATTGAAATGATTAACGTTGGTGAATCAACAGGTAACTTAGATGAAGTATTAGACATTACATCTCTCTATTATGATGAAGTATTAGAAACAACAATCAGTAAAGCAACTCAACTGTTAGAACCAACGATGATAGTGTTTGCTGGTGGTTTAGTTGGATTTGTTATTCTATCAATCTTCTTACCAATGATTTCAATGATGAGTAGTATTTAAGGTGGTGACTATATGTATATAAATGAAGTATTTTATAAATTTTTAATCGAAAAGAATCCAAAAGTTGATCAAGTAAAACTTAAAAATTTACTAGCTGAAGCAAATGCTAAAGTTGCATACCTTTATCAATATCTCATAAACCAAAAGGTTTATAGAGAAGATGAAATGTATGAACTATTAAGTGTCTTTTATCAACTACCTTTAAGTGAGGTTGGTTCTTTATCTATTGAAGATGCGGTAATCTCTGCTGCACCACTTTATTTCTTAAAAGAATTAAATATTTTACCGTTTAAGAATAAAGACGGTAAATTATTAACTGCTATCTCGGAACCGCACAATCTAGTAAAAACAAACCAATTAAAGGCTTATTACAAATTACCACTCGAGGTAGTACTGGTCACACCAACAAACATAACAACACTCTTTGAATACATTGAAAATAAACAACGTAAAAAAGAAGTATTAGGTAGTGAACTTTCAAAAGATGTTAAGGATGATGAAATTGATGAAATCGTTCTTGCAAACTCACCTGCAGTAAAACTTGCAGATTCTCTATTAAGAGAAGCTGTTGCATCTAATGTTTCAGATATCCATATTGAACCATTTGAAGAATATGTCACTGTTCGATTTAGGATCGATGGTCACTTGGTTGAAAATACAAAACTACCTAAACCAATCTTTCAACAACTGCTTGCAAGATTTAAAATTATTGCAAACCTTAATATTGCAGAACGACGTATTCCACAAGATGGTAAACTTCAATTAACTATCAATGAGAAAGATTTTGATTTCCGTATTTCAACAATCCCAACCATTCATGGAGAAAAGATCGTTATCCGTGTTTATAACATGGAGATGAATAGTTTATCACTTGAATCTCTAGGCTTCTTTAAAGACCAATTTGAATCAGTTAAACGCATGATTGAAAAACCATACGGTATTGTTTTAGTTACAGGACCAACAGGTTCTGGTAAAACAACAACACTCTATTCATTCTTAAAAGAATTAAATAGAGAAGATGTCAACATTACAACAGTTGAAGATCCTGTTGAAAACCAATTAAAAGGCATTAATCAAATTCAAATTAATCCAAAAGCTAATTTAACGTTTTCTAGTGCCTTACGTGCGATTTTACGACAAGACCCGAACATTATCATGATTGGGGAAATTCGTGACGAAGAAACTGCACAAATGGCTATTCGTGCAGCAATTACGGGACACTTAGTTTTTTCAACACTACATACAAACGATGCAGTAGGTGCAATCACACGTTTAATGGATATGGGTGTTCCAAGATACTTACTAGCAGACGCAATTAGTGGATCAATTGCTCAACGTCTTGCAAGAAAACTTTGTCCTCATTGTAAAGAAAAGGTTAAAGTTACAGCAGGGGAAGCAAAACGTCTTGGCGTAAGTAAAGATACTTATATTTATAAACCTGTTGGATGTAGTGAATGTTTCAATACAGGTTATAGAGGTCGTAAAGCTGTCTTTGAAGTTATTAACTTTGATAAAAAATTAAAGAAATTAATTGAAAACCAGGATGTTAATACAGAAGATATTAGAGAAAATATTATTAAATCTAAAGTTACATTCTTAAAAGATAACTTTAAACAATTAGTTATTGATGGTGTAACAAGTATTGAAGAATATGATTCATTGGTAAATTATGATTAATCATATTCTAAATGACATCAAAAGTTACGAAATGATACAATTAAATATTTATATATCATCATAATTGGAGATAAAATATATAGTTGGTATATTATTAAATAAGGTTGTTTATCTTATAGATAGATTGAGAAGAGAAAATATGGCAGAACTAAAACCGTTATTGAAATACCCAGGTGGGAAATCTAATGAAATTAAATATCTTTCACAGCATTTCCCATTGAATATAAATAAATATGTTGAACGACACTGACCCATAGAAATGGAACTTAATAAAAAAAGTTATAATCGGTTTAACTTTCTATACTCCACAGGAGATAGATAACCTAATTTTGCTTGTATTCGTGTTTCATTGTAATATTTTATATATTCTATCATAGTTTGTGCTACAATTTCATTAGAAC
>NZ_JHXL01000017.1 GCF_000687735.1 Acholeplasma equifetale ATCC 29724
ATTTTTTTAACCTAAAACCATGAAAATACATCGGATATGTTTGACAGAGTGGACAACTTATATTATCTTTTAGTAACTTTAGATGAAGTGTAAGTACTTCACCATCTATTGTGGTATCAAGTGATTCTATTTTTGAATTTATGTTTTCTAATTTATATAGTTTTGTGATATTATCATACATGAAGAACTCCTTTGTTTTTTTAGTTACGACTAACTATATTATAAAAAGGTGTTCTTCATTTTTTATATATTTATTTCGGCCTTTAAAAAAGATGGTGTACTACCACCACCTAATTGAAAGGTGTTTTTTTACACCAACTATTTTAAATACCTGAAATTAATAACTTATCTCAAAAGAGGTAAGTTTTTTTTATTTTTGTGAAGAATTAGTATAGTATAATACCCATAACAATAACAGATTGTTGATTTTGTATAACAATAATATGGGATTTAATTATATTTTTAGGAAAAATTAAATTAAACTTAAACGCGCTAATATTGGAGCGTTCCTATTTTAAAAAAATATAAATAAACTTTCAAATTTTAAATGTATATTATTGATAAAAAATGCTTTGAAAGTTCAAAAATGTGGTATCATGTGGTATCATATAGTGTTGAAAAAATAATAAAAGGAAGTTAAGCCATCGATGTATAAGTTAGACCAGTCTAAAACTCCATTTTTTGATAAGCTTAAAACTTATGGTACATCTGGTACAACATCTTTAGATGTACCAGGACATAAACTAGGTAGTATTGATACAGAGTTTAAAAAGTTTTTAGGTGAAAATGTATTCTTATTAGACGCTAATGCACCGAGAGGATTAGATAATTTATCTAAACCAAAAGGGGTATTAAAAGAAGCACAAGCATTGTATGCAGATGCATTTGGTTCAGATCATGCATTCTTTTTAATCAATGGTACCTCACAAGGGATTATGACCATGATTATGACTGTATGTCGAGCAAAAGAAAAAATTATTATTCCAAGAAACGTTCATAAGTCTGCGATAAACGGGCTTATTTTATCGGGAGCAATGCCAATATTCTTAAAACCTAAAATGGATAAGGATTTAGGTATAGCAAACGGCATTGATATTGAAGAATTAAAAGAAACGATTAAAGAACATCCAGATGCTAAAGCGGTATTTGTTATTAATCCTACATACTTTGGTGTAGCATCAAATCTAAAAGAAATTGTTGAATTAGCACATGCAAACAACATGGTTGTATTAGTTGATGAAGCACATGGGGCACACTTTAGATTCCATGAATCATTACCACTTTCTGCAATGGAAGCTGGTGCTGATATGAGTGCTTGTTCAATACATAAAACAGTTGGATCACTTACTCAATCATCTGTACTATTAGTTAAAGGTGATCGAGTTGATTTAAATAGAGTTCAGTCAACGTTAAATATCTTACAATCAACATCACCTTCATCACTTCTTATGGCATCACTTGACACAAGTAGAAGTTATATGGCACTTCATGGTAGAGAAAAATTAGATGAAGTAATAAAGTTAACTCGTTGGGCTAGAGAAGAAATAAATAAAATTCCAGGTTTAAAAGCTATTACTAAAGAGTATATCGTTGAAAATGGAGATTATAACTATGATGAAACTAAAATCATGGTTAAAGTATCTGACTTGGGTTTAACTGGATTTGATTGTTATAACATATTAAGTGAAGAATCTAACATTCAAATGGAGTTAGCAGAAACAAACCTTATTCTTGCAGTACTTTCAATAGGTACAACTAAAGCTCATTTAGAAAAGTTTATTGAAGGATTAAGAAAGCTTACAAAACATAAGAAAGAAAACACAATTATCCATCAAATACGTTTTACTTATCCAGAAAGTTATTCAAGACCGCGTGAAGCATATCATGCACCTAAAAAATTTGTTAAAATAGAAGAAGCATTAAATGAAGTAGCTGCAGAAAATATTATGGTATATCCACCAGGGATTCCATTAGTTATTCCAGGCGAAATCATTAATGAAGATATATTAGATGACTTAAGATTTTATAAAGAACAAGGATCAACCATTCTTTCTGATTCACAAGATGGCTTGATTCGAGTTGTTGATAAAGAAAATTGGATGAAATACGAGGGAGACCTATGAAATTATCAAAAGTAGATTTATCTTTTCAATCATGTACAAGTGAATATGAGGATGCAAATGTTGTTATCTTCTCAGTACCTATGGATGCAACCACATCATTTAGACCTGGTACAAGGTTTGCAGGAAACTTTATCCGTTTAGATTCTATTGGAACTGAATGGTATAGTCCATATCGTGATATGGATTTAAAGGATTATAAGACATGTGATGCAGGTGACTTAGATTTACCTATTGGACATGTTGAAAATGCGTTAGAAGTTGTTTATCAAGCAACTAAAACTATTTTAAAAGACAATAAAAAACCAATGATGATTGGTGGAGAACATTTAGTTACATATCCAGTTTTAAAGGCGGTTCATGAAAAATATCCTGATCTACATGTTATCCATTTAGATGCACATACAGATTTACGTGAAGAGTTCTTTGGTAGAACATTAAGTCATGCAACATTTATGTATCATGCACATAAGTTCTTAGGTGACAACCATATTTTCCAATTTGGAATTCGTAGTGGCCACAAAACAGAATTTGAATGGGCTACTAAACACATCTATCAACGTAAATTTGACTTTGAAGGTTTAGATAAAGTTGTTGAACAACTTAAAGATAAACCAGTATATATTACAATTGATTTAGACGTATTAGATCCAGGGGTCTTCCCAGGTACTGGTACACCAGAACCAGGAGGAATGCAATTTAAAGATTTATTATGGGCGTTTGATCAATTTGAAAAATTAAACAATATTGTAGGTGCAGATATCGTTGAATTAGCACCACATTTAGACCCTTCAGGAGCATCAACTCAAGCGGCAGTTAAAGCATTAAGAGAAATGGTGCTACTCTTACATAAAGACGAAAAGTAATATAAAGAGCTTTTAATAAAGGCTCTTTTTCTTTTTATAGAAAAAGTAACACGAATGTGTTACAATAGAATTGGTGATGATATGAAAAAGAATGAATATATTAATGTAAGAGTCAATGAAAAGGTAAAAGAAGAAGCAGAAAACGTATTTAAAGATTTAGGATTAAAGATGAGTGATGCAATTAATATCTTTTTAAATCAAGTATGTGTTGAAAAAGGATTACCTTTTGAAGTAAAACTTCCTAAATTTGATGAATCATATAAAGCATTAGAAAAAGCAATCGCTTATAACGCTTTTGGTGGTGGAAAACCAAGTAAATATGCATTAAATATACTTAAACTTTATGCTAAAGAAGAAATTGATTATGAAACAGCTTTATTCGCATTAGAAAGGGAAAAATACCATGACAAATAAGTATTTTTATCCGAATACAAATGTTCATGTGAATGTTAAAGGTATTACTGATAAAGCTGAACTTAAACGCTACACAGCCAAACAATTTGGTTTAGCAATGATAAAAATCGAAAAAAATCCGATAAAAATCAATAGTACATATGATATGTTAAAACTTCATAAAATACTATTTGAACATGTATTTTATTGGGCTGGTGATATTAGAGATGTGAATATTCAACGAAGTGAATTTATTTTAGGTGATAGTGATGTTGTATTCTCTGACTATAAAAATATAAGACAAGAACTAAGACAATTAGATTCTCAATATATTCACGGCATTCAATGGAAAAAGTTATCAAAATATGAGTTTATTGAATATTTATGTCAATTAATTGTTGAGTTATGGGTTGTACATCCATTTGTTGAAGGGAATACTAGAACAATTATTGTTTTTATGGATCAATTTGTAAGACAATTTGGTTATTACGTAGATATAGATAAGTTTAATGCAACGAGTGAGGATATACGTAACGCATTTGTATGGGCTTATATTGGTGAATTTTTACATATTAAACGCATTATTTCTGAAATCGTTATTCGACATCCTCAGAAAATTTAAGGGTTATCGTAAACTTCACATAAAATGTAACACATTTGTGTGAAAAGTTTAAACGATGTTTGTTTTTTGAAGCCTTTTCCATTTGGAAAGGTTTTTTTTATTATATAATGACAATGTTAAGAAAGCTTTTTATAGGAGGAATTTTATGATAGCAAAGAAATATGATGCGTCTAAAGACAAACAATTTCAAATTTTAGACCAATCAGGTAAAGTCGTAAATGCTAAATACGAACCAAAGTTAACAAAAGAAACATTATTAAAAATGTATAGAACTGCAGTTCTTGGTCGTTATGCTGATATTAAGGCTTTACAATATCAACGTCAAGGACGTATGTTAACTTATGCTCCAAGCATGGGGCAAGAAGCTACTCAAGTTGGATTAGCTGCTGCAATGGAACCACAAGACTGGAACTCACCAATGTATCGTGAATTAGGTATTCAATTATATCGTGGTGTTCCACTAGAATCTATTTACCTATACTGGTATGGTAATGAACGTGGTTCAATTCGTCCAGAAGGGGTAAAAATTTTACCAACAAACATTATCATTGGTTCACAATCTAACCTTGCTGCTGGTTTAGCAATGGCATCAAAAATTAGAAAAACTAATGAAGTTACAGTATTTACAATTGGTGATGGTGGTACATCTCATGGTGAATTCTATGAAGGTTTAAACTTCGCTGCTGTATTCAAAGCACCAGTTGTTGCAGTTATTCAAAATAACCATTATGCAATTTCTACACACGTAAGTAAAGCATCAAATTCAGAAACATTAGCTCAAAAAGGTGCGGCATTTGGTATTCCATTTGTTCAAGTTGATGGTAACGATATGCTTGCTATGTATGTTGTATCAAAAGAAGCTATGGATCGTGCTAGAAACGGTGAAGGTCCAACATTAATCGAAGCTGTTACATATCGTATGGGGCCTCATACAACTTCAGACGACCCAACATTATATCGTACTAAAGAAGAAGAAGATACTTGGAAAGAAAAAGATCCAATCATCAGATTCAAAAACTACCTTATCGATAAAGGATACTGGTCTGAAGAAGAAGATGCTAAATTAGTTGAAGAAGTCAATGCTGAAATCAACGATACATTCAAGAAAGTTGAAAGTTACGGTGCAAATGTTGAATTAGAAGAAATCTTTGAACATACATTTGCTGAATGGACTCCTCAATTAAAAGAACAATATGAAGAACATAAAAAATTCTTAAAAGAAGGAGCTAAGTAATCATGGCTATCATTACTTTATTAGAAGCAATTAATCAAGCGTTAGACCAAGCTATGGAAAAAGACCCAACTGTTGTTGCATTTGGGGAAGACGTTGGTCTAGAAGGTGGAGTATTCAGAGTTACTGCTGGCCTCCAAAAGAAATATGGTAAAGAAAGAGTATTCGATACTCCAATTGCTGAATCAGCAATCATGGGTGCTGCAATCGGTATGGCTATTAATGGTTTAAAACCAGTTGCTGAAATCCAATTTGATGGATTTGTATTCCCAGCTTATACAGACTTAGTTACTCATGCTGCAAGATTTAGAAATAGATCTCGTGGTCAATTTCCGGTGCCTTTAGTTGTACGTATTCCACACGGTGGTGGTATCCGTGCTCTTGAACACCACTCAGAAGCACTTGAAACATTATTCGGATCAATTCCAGGTTTAAAAGTAGTTACACCTTCAACACCATATGATGCTAAAGGTTTATTACTTGCTGCTATTAACGATCCAGATCCAGTTGTCTTCTTAGAACCTAAACGTATTTACCGTGCTGGTAAACAAGAAGTACCTTCAGAAATGTATGAAGTTCCGATTGGAAAAGCTAAAGTTGTAAAACCAGGTAACGATATTACTGTTGTTGCATGGGGTGCTATCGTTAGAGAAGTTGAAAAAGCAGTTAAAATTGTTGAAGCAGAAGGTATTTCAGTAGAAATTATTGATTTACGTACAATTGCTCCATATGATCAAGAAACTATTATTGAATCAGTTAAGAAAACTGGTAAATTTATGGTTGTAACTGAAGCTGTTAAATCATACGGTCCAGCAGCTGAGTTAGTAACAATGGTTAATGAAAAAGCATTCTATTATTTAGAAGCAGCTCCAGTTCGTGTTACAGGATTTGATATTACAGTTCCTTTAGCACGTGGTGAACATTATCATTTCCCTAACCCAGAAAAGATTGCGTATCATTTAAGAAATTTAGCTAAAGTTAGACCTTAGGAGGAAATATAAACATGTTTGAATTTAAATTTGCTGACATTGGGGAAGGCATTCATGAAGGTACTATTCTAAAATGGAATGTTAAAGTAGGCGACAAAGTTAAAGAAGGCGATACATTAGTTATCGTTGAAACAGATAAAGTTAATGCAGAATTACCAAGCCCAGTTGATGG
>NZ_JHXL01000018.1 GCF_000687735.1 Acholeplasma equifetale ATCC 29724
CAATAATGAACCTTCAACGATTTCAACAATATTTGATGTTAAATACTCTCCATCATAAATCTTAGATACATCTTTTGGTTTAATTGTAATTGGTCTTGGATGAACAGTTAATGTGCCGTACTCATATGTAATATCGTAATTATGTGTTACATCATTATCTAATACATCCTTAATTACGATTGTTACAACGTTTTCTATGCTTCCTGTTTCAATTAAGACTTGATAATCGATTACTTCAAGTTTATGACCATCAATCAACATACCTAGTATGTCATAAACTGTTGTATTAAAGAGTGGTTCATTATCATATACTTTTTCATCTGATTTAGATTCTATTGTGATAGGACGTTTAAATATTTCTAAAATTCCATATTGGTAATCAATCACATAATTTTCAGTAACGTCTATATCAAATGAATCATATATTTTAACAACAATTATATTTTCTTCAGATCCAACATTAATCATTGAAGTAAAGTCAATAACTTCAATATGATGCCCTTCAATAAGTGTTTCAAATACATCTTTTACTTCGATGTTATAAAGTGATGTTTCATCATATATTTTTTGATCAGTTTTAGATTCTATTGTAATTGGTCTTGGATGAATTGATAATTCACCTGAATCAACTTCAACAATATAGTTTTCAGTAACTTCTTCTAAATCTCTAAATATTGAATAATTTATTATATGATTTTGAACTGTACCTACATTTTTAATACGTCCATCAGCTTCAATGATAATAACTTCATTTTGAGCTAAACTGGTATCATTCATAAATCTAATTTCATTTGAATCGTGATACTCATCATCATAAATCCATATTTGATTCACTAATTCAATATGAATATATCTTTTTTCGATAATTAGTTTTCCATATACATAAGTAATCTCATAGTTTTCTGTTACATTAATATCACTAAAAATCTCGATTTCTATGATATTTTCATAAATTCCTGCATCAATCACAGATGCATACATTATGATGACATATGTCTCTCCATCAACTATAGAACCTTCTATAACTGATAACTCTTGATGACTAAAGTATTTTCCATCATATGTTTTTAATGAATCATGAGTTTCAATTGTAATTAAACGTTTTGTAATTTCTAAATAACCTACTTCATAGGTAATTTCATAATTATGTGTGACATCTTTTTCATTTTCTGTAATCAATACTTTTTCAATATGATTTTGAACTATTCCTACATATTTAATTGATCCATTTGTTTCAATTGTTATTTGATGATGTTCTAAGATAGTTGAATTATCTAAAAACTCAGCAATATTTGATGTTAAATATTTTCCATCATATGTTTTAATCTCATCTTTAGGTTTAATCGTAATTGGTTTTGGATGAATTTCTAATGTACCAAAAGTATATTGAATATCATAATTTTTAGTTATATTTTCAGAATCTTTATAAATTTCAACAACTATACGATTTTCATATGTTCCTACATCAGTCACTTCTAATTTGTCTTTTAAAATCATTTCATGATTTAAAATTGATCCTTCAACAAGATTAAACACACCATATGATAAAGGTGTTCCATCATAAATCTTATTTGATGATTCAGATTCTATTCTAATAGGTCTTGGATGAACTGTTAAAGTACCATATTCAAAACTTATATCGTAATAAGCTGTTACATCAATTTCATCATTTAATATCTTTAATGTTAATTGATTTTGAAGCGTACCAACATGAATAATTGCAGAATACCCTTGGATGATAAATTCATGATCATTCACTAATGAGCCTTCTATGATTTCGAACGTTTCACTTGTTAATGGTGTGGCATCATAAATTTTATCTAACGATGATGTCTTAACTTTAATTGCACGTTTAAGAATTTCTAATGTACCTTCTATGATTTCAATATCATAGTTTGTTGTTACATCTAATCCATTTTCGTCTAAAATTTGATATGATTCTAGTTTATTTTTAACAATTCCAATAACATCTTCTGATTTGCTAAAAACTGGTATAAATTGATGGCCTAAAACTAAAGTACCTTCCTTAATTTCAAAGTGGTCATAACTTAAAGGTGTTCCATCATATACTTTTGATTGAGATAATGTCTCAATCGTTATTTTTCTCTTATAAACTTCAATTTGACCTATAATCTTTTCAATATCATAATTACTTGTTACATCAATTTCACCATCATAGATGTGTATGGATAAAAAATCATTATCAATTGATCCAACATTTTGTATACGCCCTTTTCCTTCGACTATAATTGTATGACCTTCAATTAATGATCCCTCATTAATGATAAATGTTGATGAATAATGATGATTTCCATCATATTCAAATTGAGCATCTAACAATGTTACGCTCACTTTTCTTGGAATAAATGATATTTGTTTTTCAAATGGAACAAATTTATAGTTATTTGTTACATTTTCCCCATTTGAATTATGAATAACAATTTCATTAACTAAAACCGTTGTCTGATTTTTTGATAAATCTTTAAATTCAAAGCGGAATGATTCAATGTAGTCGCTATATGCTAAAGAAGCATTAATTCTAATATCTGTTCCAAATTGAATTGCTGTTTCAACTAAACTGACATCTAATGCTTTTGGTTGAATTTCAAAAGGATAAATTTGAATTTTTTCACCAAATGAACCATTTGTTGTTACTTTAAGTTCATATGAACCTGCTAAAAGAGGTTTTTGTTGATGCCATTCTAAAGTATCTTTTTCTCTATAATAAATTGTGTAATTAGAGAATAATGATTGAACTTTAATATCATATGCATCATCACCATAAATTATTTCAGGGATAGATATGTTATAAACAATACCCTTGGTTGCAATAAAAAGCGTGGTAAAAGATGCTACTGCAATCGTAACAGATATGATAAGTACTTTAAACTTAATGATTAAGTTTTTAAGTTGAAGAAATAATCGAACCTTCTTCTCGTATTTTTCGTATAACATATCTTAACCCCTATTTTTAAAATGGTCGAACAATTAGTAATCCTAATTCAATGTCAATCTCATAGTTATAAGTGATTTCAATACCGTTTTTGTAAATTGTAATACTTTCAATGATGTTTTCGCTTGATCCAATTGATGATTGAATACCAGTGATAACTACTTGAAGTTCATCACCTAAAACGATACTTCCTTCTATAATTTCAAAGTTATTATTTATTAAAGGTAATCCGTCGAAAATCTTTGTCGCATCAGCTGATTTAATGACGATATACCTTGGTGTAATAATTAGCTCACCATAATATGTATTAATATAATAAAGTTCTGTAACATCGCGTCCCATTTCATCTTCAATAATAATAGAAGCTCTATTTAACATGCGACCAACATTAGTTATTTCAGAAACAAATTCTATATAACGGACTTGATGATTATATCCTAAAGTACCTTCTATATGATATTCGTGTTTATAAAGCGGTGAACCATCATAAACTTTAGTACCACTTGAAGTTACAAGATTAATTTCATGTAAATACAGTTGTAATAATCCTTTATTTTTTTGAATATTAAATTCACTTGTAACATCTTTCATATCAGGATCATAAATTGTAAAACTTGCAACTTCAGAATATGATTTACCTGGTGATGAAAGTGCCCCTGATAAGGTATAAGTATATGTATATCCCATATTTAAGTAGAAGTCTAATCCACTTATGGTTACTTCTGTTGCTGAAATCGTTTTACCAATTTCGTAAGGTGCAATGACATTATGTGGTCGAACAGAGATTTTAGGTTTTATATTGCCATCTTCTTCATCACCAATATCACCACCAAATCCATTACCTGGTGTTACTTCAACAATAACCCAACCCTTACCATCAATATAAACTTCTACCCAAGCATGTGCTTTGTTTCCATCAACTTCAACCCATGTATCTTTTTGAGCATTTGCTACAAAACCTACAACATAACGCGCAGGTATACCAAAATAACGGTACATCAAAGTTGCTGCTGCTGCAAAATGTTGACATATACCTTTCTTATGTATTTCTAAAAAATATATAACGATATCATCGACATTTTTTGGCATTGGTCCAAAGTCTTTGTCATAAGTTGCTGCATTTTGAATATATTCTTGGATATCTTCAATTAATGTTGAACTTTCATCGCTTAATCCATTTTGTTGAGCGATTCTTGCAAGTGCATCTTTAGTCATATTAGGTAAATCTAAATATGTTTGATATACATATGTTCGATAAACCATTTCAGCAATTTCAACATCACTTGGAACTACTAATGAACTTGTATTTTCTAAATAATCAAATGGAATATATGTATGATTATGTATCGTTTGATTTGGTCCATAATAATGTACATCATTTGATCCATTTAAATAGTTTGTTGTGTAATACGGTAAATAATAAGGTAATTTATCTTTTACATATTCAATTGAAACAGTTTCTTCTATAAAGTTTGAATGTAATAAAGTTTGGCTTACAAAACTTAATGGATGAACACCGATGCTACCTAAATAAGGGTTTGCTTCTTCCCAACCTTTACCGTTATAGTTTCCATAGGATTTATCTCTTAAGTAAACTGTTCCACTCTTAGAGCTATTTAGTTTTAAATATACTGTATCATCATCAGGAACTGAATCCGTAGAGATATTATCACCTGAATAAATATTTACTAAAATAGTTAATTCACCAAAAGCATATTCAAAATTATAAAACTTGCTGACATCTTGTCCATTTTCATCATAAACAATTGCATATGCTAAGTTATTAATTTTTCCAACTTCTGTAATTGAACCATCAACATAAACAACTAACTGATGCTCAGGTAATATTTCGCCAGATAAAATTTCCCAATTTGGATTTGTAAGTGGTGTGCCATCATAAACTTTATTATCACTTGCTGATCTTATAACTATTTCGATTGGAAGAACTTTTAATTCACCTAAATCAATTTTAATATCATAATATTTTGAAACATCGTTACCATATTCATCATTTACAATTATGAAAATATTATTTCTTATTACACCAGGTTCAGTAATATTAGAGTTCATTATTACGTCAAGATAATGACCTGGTAAAAGTTCATTTAATATTACTTCATAATACGGATGATAAAGAGGTGTTCCATCATATATTTTCTTTGCATCTAGTGTAGTTAAATATATATCTCGTTTCAAAATTTCTAAATTACCATAATGATATTTAATATCGTAATTGAACGTAACATCAATTCCTTGATTATCAACTATTTTAAGAATAATAATGTTATTTTTAGTTCCAGGTTCAATAATTTCTGAAATATATGTTGTTTCTATTTTATGTTCTTCTAGTAAATTGTTTTCATTAATTGTATAATTTTGTTCAATTAATGGTAGCCCATCATATTTCTTTGATTTACTTTCTGTTTGAACGATTAATTCACGCTGTAAAATACTTAAGTTCCCAAACATATAAGTAAATTGATATTTATTTGTTACATTGCTGTTATTTTCATCATAAATCTTAACTTCAACTATATTTTCATATGTACCTACTTTTATAACATTTGTATAATATGTAACTTCATGATAATGATTATCTAATAGCGTTCCAATAATTATTGGTTCTCCAACATTTATTGGTGTTCCATCATATATTTTGGAAAAATCTTCAGTAATAATTGTTAATGGAATAGGATAAATTTTAAGCTTGCCAAATAAGTAATTTATTTGATAATTATTTGTCTTATTATTACCAAATTCATCAATAATTATAAAAACAGCATCATTAGTCACTTCTCCCGGTTCTACGATGCTTGAATAATAATTAACATCAAAGATATCATTGTTGACTAATGATCCACTCATAATTTCATATTCATGTAAATAAAGCGGTGTTCCATCATATGGTTTTTCTGCACTTAAAGTTTTAACAGTTATTGGTCTTTGATAAATCGTTAATAGACTAAAATATTCTATAAAATTATATGCATTTGATACATCATTCCCGTAAATATCAACTATTTTCAATTCTATTTTATTTTCATATGTACCTACTTCTATAACATTTGTATAATATGT
>NZ_JHXL01000019.1 GCF_000687735.1 Acholeplasma equifetale ATCC 29724
GTAGAGATTAAAAACTCGTTTATTATGTCTAGAGGTAGGCGTATATCTAATGGACCTATTGAATCTACAAACTCTAAAATAAAGACTATTATCAAAGCCTCTAATGGGATTAGAGACTTTAGAAGATTAAGAAACAAAATTATGTATTCTATCAACAAAGATACACCACTTAAAAACTAAAAATAATTATAGATTTATCGTTACAGTAAACAAAAAATGGAGGTACCTCCACATCTGTTATAGGTGTGGTGTACCTCCATATATGTTATAGGTCGATATGGATTAAACCTCCATATTAGTTATAGGACCTTTTTTTATTTCTTGATATTTAAAATAATCTTTATAAAAGCGACGAAAGTCTTCAATATTATGTTTTCTAATACCTGCTTCAAAAAATCGAAATGTCCGATTAAAATGGTCAACTTCTAAAAACTTTTTTGAATCATTAAGATAAAACACTTCTCTATATTGTGTAGCATAGCGTGTCCAATTATCTAATGTTATTTGTTCATTTGCAGATAATTCTTGACTACATAAATGCCATATACGAGAATTTTTAATTTGATACTTTAATCGCTCCATAATTATCAATCCCTTAATTTGATATTGTATCACATATCAAATCAAAGGTATGCATCAATTATTCAGATTCACTGTGTAATGCTGAAACATCTGGTGATGCTTCAATTACTGCATAGTCGCCATCTTCACGTTTATATACGATATGAGGATAGTTTTTATCTTTATCAATGAAAATGAAGAAATCATGTCCACTCATTTCCATTTGAAGAATTGCTTCATCAACTGACATTGGTTGAATCTTAATTTTCTTAGATTTAACTAAGTTAGATGCCTTTATTTCTTTATCCATAGCTTCAACATCAAATTCTTTAGTAAATACTTGTGTTTTACCAGACTTTTCAAAATGACGTCTAATCTTAGATTTATGTTTGCGAATCTGTTGAGATAACTTATCGACTGTTTTATCGATTGCTGCATACATATCAGGATCTTTAACTTCACTTCTTAAAATGATATATGGTGCAGGAATTGTAACTTCGACTTTTGAGTAATCTTTGTATACAGATAATGCAACTCTTACGACATCAATTGTTCCTTTTTCAAATATGTTAACGATTTTATTAACTTTCTTTTCAACATACTTTTTTATTGCATCAGTAGGGACAAAGCCATTTTTGCCAGTGATTTCGTATCTCATAAATATAATTCCTCCTTAAATTTATTTGTTAATATAATGAGATGGCCAACATTTAATTCATCTAATATTTTTATAAATTCAATATCTAATGTTTCAACATAAATCATATCAATTGATAAGTTTAACTCTAAATATGCTAGAACATATGGTGCAAAATAATCTAGATACTCATCAAAATCCTTGGGTTCTGTTGTTAATCTTTCAATAATATGAAGTAATCCCCCTTGAATTGGAATTACAAAGTAGGGGAATGCTTGTTTTACTTTTTTAAAACATGCTCTGCAAACTCTTGGTTCATAAGTTTGAAAAAAGTTTTTAAAACTCACCTTCATATGTATTTTATTTTTACATTGACTACAAATCATATAAACACCTCTATATGATAGTAGTCGCTTTAAGATCTAATTACTTTTTATATTGTTCAATGATTTTGGGAATAATATGTTGTGGAACTTCTTCATAACGAGCAAATTCACGTTCAAAGCGTCCAGAACCTTGTGTCATAGCTTTTAAATCGATTGCATAGTTAACAATTTCTGCTTCTGGTGCTTCTGCTGAAATCACTGTTAAACCATCAATTTGTTCCATACCAAGAATACGTCCACGACGTTTATTCATATCACCCATGACATCACCAACAAAGGCATCCTTCACTTTTATTTTCAATGATAGAATTGGTTCTAAAATCGTTGGTTGAATTTTATCTAGTGCATCTTTAAATGCTAAATCAGCAGCTAATACGAATGAAATTTCATTTGAGTCAACATCATGATATGATCCATCATAGAGCGTAGCTTTTACGTTAATAACTGGGAATCCTGCTAAAGGACCTTTTTCAAAGGTACGAATTAAGCCTTTTTCAACGGCTGGAAAATATCCTTTAGGCACTGCTCCACCAACAACTTCTTGTGCAAAGACAAATGGTTCTTCTGTTGGTTCAAAACGAATATAAACTTCACCATATTGACCTGCACCACCTGATTGTTTCTTATGTTTGCCATGGCCATCGCCTTTTTTCTTAATTGTTTCACGATATACAATTTTTTGTTCTTGGAACTCAACTTGAACTTTAAATAAATTTTTCATACGGTCAATAATATAGTTAATATGAGATAATCCATATCCACCAATAAGTAGTTGACCAGTTTCTTTATTTCTTCTAAGATCAAATGATGGGTCTTCTGTATTAAGCTTGGTCATTGCCATTGAAATTTTATCTTCATCGTTTTTATCTAATGGTTGAATTGCTTTATATATGACTGGTGTTGGAAGTATAACTTTATTAAATTGAATTTTAAATTTTGGGTCACATAAAGTGTCGCCAGTTTTTAATGAATCGAGTTTTGTGGTTACTACTATATCACCTGCGTGTGCCATTGTTATAGGTATTTGATCTTTGCCTATTAAAGTCATTAATGCGTTGATTTTTAATGTTTCTTTTACATTCGGATGATACACTTCATCTCCAAGTTTTAATGTTCCTGAATTAATTTTTATAAATGAAATCGTACCTACAAATGGGTCAACCATCGTCTTAAATACAAATCCACTAAATGGTGCTTCATCAATTGTTTTAACACTAATAGAAGTGCCATCTTCTTTTTGTGCTTCAATTTCTTTTAATTCATCTGGTGAAGGTGAGAAATCAATGAGCATCTTAAGCATTGTTTCAACACCAATATTTTTAATAACCGAACCTACTAAAACAGGTGTTAATTCACCATGAATGACATTATCATGTAGTGCTTTTTTAACTTCTTCCATACTTATCTTTTCACCAGCTAAATACTTATCTAGAAGTTCTTCACTTGTTTCTGCAACACTTTCCATAATCATTTCGTTAAGTTGAGCGACTTTAGGCATTTTTTCTTCCCAAATTTCTGCATCAACACATTCAACGCCATTATAGATTCGAGCTTTCATTTCAACAACATTTACGAATCCTTCAAAATCTTCTTTTCGTCCGATTGGATAAGTAAATGGAACAGCTCTTTTACCTAATTTTTCACGAATTTGTTCTAATAACTTTTCATAATCAATGTTTTCTTTATCCATTTTATTAATGAATAAAACTGCAGGTATATGTCGTTTACGAATTTCTTGCCATACAAGTTCCGTTCCAACTTCAACACCTTTGGTCGCATCAATTAAAATGACTGCTCCCTTAACTACTTCAAGTGCATGGTACAACTCACCGACTAATTCGTCGTTACCAGGCACATCTAAAAAGTTAAGTTTGCAGTCACCATATTCAATCGGTATTAAACTTGTTTGCATAGAAGAACCTCTTACATGTTCTTCCACTAAGAAATCAGACTTTGTAGATTTCTTCTCTACTTCCCCTTTTTTGCTTAAAACCCCCGAAACATACAACAGACTCTCAGTCAGTGATGTTTTACCAGAACCTTGATGTCCGAGTAGTGCGATGTTTCGAAGGGCTTGTGTTTTGTATTCCTTCATAGAGTTCCTCCTTAAATTGTATGCGTTTACATTGTAATTTTATTATAACATATATATGAATTTTGATAAATATATGTATCTCATTTTTTTCAATATTCTTTTCATATGTTATAAAATATACTTTATTTTATACCATAACAACGCTTTTCATGTATAATGAAAATATGAAAAAATTAGCTATCAAACTTATCAAATGGTATCAACGTCGTATCAGTCCAATTAAGCAAACAAAATGTAGACATTATCCTACATGTAGTAATTATGCAGTTGAAGCTTATGAAACTCATAACTTTTTTTATGCTACCTATTTAACAACTAAACGCGTTATTTCATGTAATCCACTTGTTAAACCTAAATATGACCCCGTTCCACCAAGAAAGGTAAAAAAACATGGTAAAGACATTCAAAATATCAAGCAAGATACTAAAAACTAAAAAAAATTTGCGTATTTTCATTCCTAATCAATATCGTGGTGAAGCACGCGTTTTATATATGCATGACGGACAAAACTTATTTGATCGAGATTCAAGTTATTCACATGAAATATGGGATATGGCTGTACAAACACAACGATTAATTGATGCTGGTTTAATTGAACCTTTATTGATTGTTGGTATTGATCATGGTAAATATCGTCTAGATGAATATGCTCCATTTGATAATAAAAAGATTTATGAAACTTTAAAAATCGATCATGTTGAACCCTTTGGAAACTTATATATGTCTTTTATTGTAAATGAACTTATGCCATTTATTGAAAAAAAGTTTAAATTCAAACATGTAAAACATAATACGTATATGGCCGGTTCTTCAATGGGTGGTTTAATATCACTTTATGGTGGTTTATCTTATAACAATGTATTTGGTGGTTTAGGTATTTTCTCACCTTCTAGTTGGTGGAATCCGTTAGGATTAGAAGCTTTACTTAAAGTTAAATTCCCTAGTTTTGATCAAAAATATTTTGTAGTATGTGGAGAAAATGAAGCAGGAACTAATAATCCTAAAGATAATCAAAAATATGTTAAAACTATAAAGATAATCAAAAAATATTTAAAACCGCAAGTTAAAAATCTATATTATGAGACATATGAAGGTGCAAAACATAATGAAGCATTTTGGGCCAGTTTAGTCCCTTCATTCTTACTTTATATAAATAAAGGTCCTATAACTAATATGGAGGTTTAATCCATATCGACCTATAACATATATGGAGGTACACCACACCTATAACAGATGTGGAGGTACCTCCATTTTTTGTTTACTGTAACGATAAATCTATAATTATTTTTAGTTTTTAAGTGGTGTATCTTTGTTGATAGAATACATAATTTTGTTTCTTAATCTTCTAAAGTCTCTAATCCCATTAGAGGCTTTGATAAGAGTTTTTATTTTAGAGTTTGTAGATTCAATAGGTCCATTAGATATACGTCTGCCTCTAGAAG
>NZ_JHXL01000020.1 GCF_000687735.1 Acholeplasma equifetale ATCC 29724
TGCAAGAGACATTTTTAATAAATACACATTTGATGGCAAATATATCATCAATGGAACAAGACTTATCATATGCCAGAGTAATGCATCAACTGATGATTTAAGAAAAGAATACCCTGATGCTGAAATCAATCCATTAGGAGATTGGACAGGTGGAACTGATGTTGACTCAGGTGCTACGAATAGAAAACTTGGCTCTGATATGGCTGATTCTGTTACTGGTGGTGGTCTTCATGGTAATGACCTATCTAAAGCAGATGTTAGTTTAAACATCTATTGTTTCTTAAAAGCACAAGAGACTGGAGTGCCTATTGAACTTTGCTGTGCAATTGGTGATGAAATCATCGATGGTAGACCATAGAGCTGTCTAGGCTTAGCAAATGTTTGCCAGAAAACAAACTTATGTCAAATTTCTTTGCGCCTTTCATTGTTGTTTCTTCTTCAGAAGTGAAAAGCGCTTCCACATTAAGTGGAATGTTTTCTTCCAAAAGTGACAATATCATGGCAACACCAATGCCATTGTCTGCGCCGAGAGAAGAGTTTTTTGCTTTAAGGAATTCGCCTTCAATAACAGGCTCAATTGCGTCGCGTGCAAAGTCAATTTCAGCGTTTGGAGTTTTCACACAAACCATATCTGTGTGTGCTTGCAAAATTAGTGGTTTGCTTCCACTTGTGTTTTTCTTAATTAAAATGTTTTTGTGTTCATCTTTAATGTATTGCAAATTGTTTATCTTTGCAAAACTTTCAAGAAAAGCCACCATTCCATCTTCATTACCAGATTCTCTTGGAATTTGCATAATTTGGTAAAAGTAATCTAAAACTTTATTAGCCATAGAGCACGCTCCTATATAATTTTAATAAGTTTAACAAATTTTACTATAACTCTTTAACGATTATAACAAATTTTTAAAATAAGAACAAAGTTATTTTGTTTCTTTTGCCTAATTACTTTTGGTCAAACAGTTTTGCGACAAAAAGCAAGTTTTTTCTGCCATAGATAAGTTTTCAAAACATACAAAATTATTCAAATTAACTGCCAATATTGTAATTACAAATTTAAAAAAACATCAACAACAATTTAAAAATTTTCATGCCCAGCAAATTTTTGTTTAAAACAAATTAACTGCATTAAAAAAACAATTAAAACACGCAGTTTATGCAAACAAATGCATTAGTCTTCCATTAAAAAAACAGGCTTTTGCCTGTTTTTGTTACATTTCCAAACCACCATTTTGAATTTGTGAAACTGTTGCTGAATTTGGAACTTGGCTGAATTGGTTATAAGCGTCTTTGTTAACTTCTCTAAGTGAAACGCCCATCACTTCTGCATTGCCTTGTGTTGCAAAGCTGTTAATGTAATCAGCTTTTGTGTGGCCTTCCACTTGGTCAAACACCAAGTTGTGTGAAGCTTCAACAATAATTGTTCCAAGTGTTTCGTGTGTGAGTTTATAAAAACCGCTAACTGTTATGCCAACTTTGTCTTGGCCTGCGTTAAACTCATCTGAGTAATTGTATTTAATTATTTCAACTGAATAGCCTTGTTCAATGTAGTCTTTTAAAATGTCTGAACTTGTGGCAACTTTTTCTGTTACATCAACATGTTCTGGCATTGCATTGTAATAAAAATCAATGTTACTGCCTGTGTATGCCGACGCTGACATAAGTTTAACAACTTCGCCAAGTGTGTTAATGTCGTTAATTTGCGCTGGCGCTGTTGTGCCTTGCAAATCGTAAACAAGCTTGTATTCAAATGGAACACCGCTTCTGTTTAAAGCAACGCCGTGTAAAGTTAAAATTTGGTTTTCATAGTCAAACACATCAATTGTTTGAAGTGTAACAGTTTGACGAGCTTTAGAATTCAAAACTTCGCCAACTGAACTGTAAATTCTTGAGAACTGTTCATAAGGGTTTTGTTCTTGGCGTGTTTTTTCAACAACAATTTCAAAAGTTGCTGGATCTGATGGCAAGAAGCTGTTTCCATAAGCGGTAACACTAAACACAACCGTTTGACCTGGCAAAATAAGCGAAGTCAATTGTGCTGTTGACTTTGTTTCATTTGTTGTGTATCTGTAAGTGTATCCAGTTTCTTTAACTGAATATTCAACAAGATATGTTGTTGCACCTTCAACTGCGTCAAATGTAAGTTCTTCTGTTTCTTGGTTATATTGAATGTTTTGCACAGGAGCAAGTTTTTCTGTTATAACATCGCCTGGCTCGTTTTCAATAACTTCACCAATTTTGTTTATTGTGTCGTCAATAAAATCTTTAACTGGTTCAACAGTGTAATAAAGCACACCAACAACGCCCGCAACAATGGTTAGTGAAATCAAAGTGCGCTTTACAGTTTTCTTAACAAAATCCCCAAACTTTCCCATATTTTCTCCCTAATTAAAAACCGTGAATTTCTAACTTGAGTATACCATACAAAAAATAACAATTCAATTATTGTGTAATTTTCTTTGTAAACAAGCTCACCAACTGATCCAACTTTGTAACCTAGTTGCTTTAAGCGAATTAAAATGAGTTTTAAAGCTGGAACAATGTTGTCGGCATTATTGTGCATAAGAACTATTGAGCCATTTTTCACAGAGCCCAAAACTCTTTCTGCAATTGCCTGAGCACTCAAACCTTTCCAGTCAAGTGAATCTACATCCCATTGAATTGTAACAAGACCAAGCTTTTCTGCTTCTTCAAGCAAAGCGTTGTTATATGCGCCATATGACGAAGGTATTAGAGGGAGAGTTGACAATGACCTAAGTCCAACGATTACTACCAAAGCTGGGTCTAAAGGATTAAGTGGTCAACCATTCATCAAAGTTCCACAATCTACAAAACAAGGATATGCAATAGCTGAAATAGGTGATGGTATTTACACAAATCGAACCGAGAGTAAGCGAGGTGTTGTCCAGAAGGAATCAGTACCTACAATAAAAACGAGTCCAAATGATTTAGCCGTTGTTGTAGATGA
>NZ_JHXL01000021.1 GCF_000687735.1 Acholeplasma equifetale ATCC 29724
TAAATAAAGCGGTGTTCCATCATATGGTTTTTCTGCACTTAAAGTTTTAACAGTTATTGGTCTTTTATAAATACTTAATTGACCTAATTCTTTGGTTATGTCATATACATTTGTTACATTTTTACCATCTTGATCGTATATGTTTATGGTAACTTCATTTAAATAATCACCCGCATCAACTGGATTTGACCTATGTGTTTCTACAAAATAGTGATTAGGTAATAACTGTCCAGATAGTGATATAGAACCCCCGTTTAATGGTAAACCATCATAGACTTTGCTGAAATCACCTGTCGTAATTGTTAATGGAATTTTATAAACTGTTAGTGTTCCTTCGATAAAACTAATACTATAATTGTTGGTAATAATATTTCCATTCATATTTTTTACATTAACAATCACTGAATTCATAACAAATCCAGGTTCTGTAATACTTTGATAAAAATTCACATCTAAATAATGGTTTTCAATTAAATCACCGCTAATAATTTCATATTGATTTGAAGTCAAAGGAAGTCCGTCATATGACTTTTCTGCACTTGAAGTCTTGATTGTTATTGGTCTTTGATTAATAACAATGCTACCAAACAACTCATTTATCTCATAAAAATGCATGACATCTCGATAGTTTTCATCATAAATCCTGATGTTTGAAATATTTGTGTAATATCCTGCATCAATAACTTCTGTTCTATAAGTCACTTCAAACTGATGGTTTGGCAGTAATTCATTCATCAATATCGGATCTCCACCATTAACTGGTAAACCATCATAATATTTAGTTATTGATTCTGTTACAATTGTTAATTGAATACGATAAACTTCTAAATAACCAAAATCATATTCAATCAAATAGTTACTCGTAACATATTGGTTATTATAATCTATTATTTGAACGACAACTTCGTTGTCAACAATTCCGGGTTCTATAATTAATCCTATGAATGATGTATTCAAGGAATGACCATCCACTAATGTACCTTCAACAAGTTCAAATTCATGTGCTACCAAAGGTAAACCATCATATGCTTTAGACGCACTTTTTGTTCGAATTCGTATAGGTCGTTCATAAATAGTTAATGTACCATATGTATAATTTATGTCATAATAATGTGTCACATCACTACCAAACTCATTAAATACTGTTATATCTGCAACATTGTCATAGTAACCAGCATCAATAACTTCTGTTCTGCGAGTAATTAAATAATAATGACCTTCTATAAATTCGCCTATTACAGTCGGAATTCCACCCTCTAATGAAATACCATCATAATATTTTTGATAGGAATCAGTACTTATAAAAATTGTAAATTTATAAATAGTTAACGTCCCTTTTTCAATTTCAATAGAATAATTATTTGTAACATAATTACCTAATCCATCCATAATTTTAACATCAATTTCATTATCAACTGATCCTGGTGTTGTTATTGAGTTTTTATAGACAATATCAAAATAATGATCTAACACTAAATTTCCATATAGGACATCAAACCCATGAGCAAATAAAGGTGTTGTATCATATGGTTTTTCAGCACTCATTGTTCTAAGTTGAATAATCCTTTTATCTATTCTAAGTTCTCCAAAATTGTATTGAATATCATAAAATCTTGAAACATCATTACCAAATTCATCAGTAATTTGAACGATAGTTTCATTTGTTTTACTTGATGCTTCTATAATTGATGTTGATTTAACGATAGTTATATAATGATTTGGTAAAATTTCATTTTTTAAAATTGGATATCCTCCAAATAATTCTAATCCATCATAAACTTTACTTAATGATTCAGTTTCAACGAATAGTGGACGTGAATCCATTTTTAATGTTCCTAATTCATATGTCATATAAAAATTCTTAGTAACATCTACACCATCTTTATTAAGAATTGTTATATGTATATCATTTGTTACCTCACCCGGTTCTGTTAAAACTGTAGGCATTGAAACAAGCATTTCATGATCTTCAGGTATTGTACCCGATGTTACTTCATAAAAGTTTCTAGTTAGTGGTGTACCATCATAAACTTTATATGCACTATCTGTTTTAATGCTTAAAGGTCGTTTATTAATGGTCAAAAAACCTAACTCATAGGTTATTACATAGTTGTTTGTTACATTTATTTGGTCTTTATCAATGATTGTTACACCAATTTCATTTTGAACGACACCAAAATCAGTAATTGAAGAAGACATTGTTACAAACATCGTATCGCCTTCTCTTAAATTACCACTCTTTAGTTCCCATTCAGGTTTACTTAATGGTGTACCATCATAGTATTTTGTTGCTGAAGCTGTAGTTATAACTAATTCCATACGTCTTAATTGGCCTTGGGTTACATCAAACACACTAAAAATACTATACCCCACAAGTAAAAATATAGATAATACAGCCACAATACTTCCTATGATGATTCTTTTCATTTTATAACACCCCTAATCATTAGGCATTAATTTCTATCTTTTGAATATATTCTCGACATTGTAACATTTCATGCTCACCAAAGAGTTCATCTAAATAACTGATTAACCCTGGTATTGC
>NZ_JHXL01000022.1 GCF_000687735.1 Acholeplasma equifetale ATCC 29724
ATTTTTAAACAATAAAATCCACCTATAACATATATGGAGGTAGACCTCCCAATAAGTTATTGGGTATCGTAAACCTCCATATATGTTATATACCTTAAATAAAAAATCCTAACCAGCTGGTTAGGATTATTTTTTTAAATTAATATGCTCTTGCAAATAAAATTGTCATGGTTGCTTTTTTACCAGTAACTGGACAGATTTCAGTAATTAAATTACGCTTTTGGATAACACGTGCTGTCGCACCTGTTTCTTCTTTAATTTTAATTTCTGCTTCTTCGCCAGCAACACTCATAGCAACATATCCACCACGTTTTAAGAAATATTTAAATTCCTCATATGATTTAGCCTCATATGTGTGTTCTTCAACATGTTTAAGTGCTTTTTGATACATTTCATCATGCATCTTTTTAAGTGCTTGTTTAACGAATGTTTTAACTTCGCTCACAGGAACTTGAACTTTTTCTCTTGTATGACGGAAAACAATTGTAACTTGATTGTTTTCTAAATCTCTTGGTCCAACTTCAATTCTTAATGGAACACCTTTCATTTCATATTCACTAAATTTCCATCCTGGTGATTTTTTAGAATCATCAATAAATACTCTATATGAATTTTTAAGTTGTTTTTCTAACTTCTTAACAGTTTCATTAACATGATCATTTGGTGCGATTGGAATAATAACAACTTGAGTTGGCGCTAAATATGGAGGTAACACTAATCCATTATCATCACCATGAACCATGATGACCGCACCAATTAAACGTGTTGATACACCCCATGATGTTTGATATGCATATTCTAATTCATTTTTTTCATTCACAAATTTAATATCAAATGCTTTAGCAAACTCATTACCAAAATAGTGCGATGTACCACTTTGTAGTGCTTGTCCATCATGCATTAAAGCTTCAATTGAATATGTTTCTAATGCACCTGCAAATTTTTCTTTTTCAGTTTTTCTTCCCGTAACAAATGGGATAGCTAATAAATCTTTACCCATTTTTTCATAAATTTTTAACATGTTTAATGTTTCTTTTTTAGCATCTTCTGCTGTAGCGTGAACAGTATGACCTTCTTGCCATAAAAATTCTTTCCCACGTAAGAATGGGCGAGTTGTTTTCTCCCAACGGACAACACTACACCATTGATTATACTTTTTAGGTAAATCACGATATGAACGTACTATCTTGGAATAATGTGTTCCGAATAACACTTCACTTGTTGGGCGAATAATTAATCGTTCTGCTAAATCTTCATACCCTGTTGTTGTTACCATAGCAGTTTCAGGTGCAAACCCTTGAACATGGTCTTTTTCTTTTTGGAATAGTGATTCTGGAATAAGCATTGGCATATAAACATTTTGATGTCCTGTTTTTTTAAATGCTTCATCTAAATACTTTTGAATATTTTCCCAAATTGCATAACCATATGGACGATAAATAATAAATCCTTTAGCATCACTGTAATCCATAAGTTCTGCTTTTAAACAAAGGTCTGTATACCATTGGCTAAAATCTACATCTCTTGATGTAATGCTTTCAACTAATTTTTTACTCATTGTCACTCACCAAATACGTCTTTCCGTCTATAAATTTAATTAATCGTTTTTTATATAGTAAACCTAAAGCTCTTTTAAATGCTTTTCTTGATAAACCAAATACTTCCATAATTGTTTCACTATCTGTATCTGAAGTATAAGGCATTTGTTTATGTTTTTTAAGATAATCCAATATAAATTTAGAATCATCAACTCTTATTACTTCTTTTGATTCAATTAATGATCCTTCATACCCTTTTTTACTTTGATAAGTAATTTTTACTTTAACTTTTTCACCATAACGATATTGATTTCTTGTATTTGATTTTTTAACCAAAATCAAATCTAAATTGTCTGTTAATACAAAATATCCAATACTTGAAATACCTTGAATGATACCTTCAACTTCTTCGCCAATATCATATACATGATGATTTGAGATAATTTCTGAAACAGGTATGAGTTTAGCAACTAATTTACTTTTAACCTTTACTGTAACAAATAATTTTTCTCCCTCACGGGGCCATAGTGATTCATCTAAACCTAAATCATCTTTAGATAATAAAATATCTTTCGAAATACCTAAATCTAAAAATACACCAAGTTTAGGTGTTACAGATTTAACAACTAAAAATCCTTTTTCATCAACTTGTAATATAGGGCTTTTTAATGTTGCTGCTAATCTTCCTTTAAAGTCTAAATAAAGAAATGCAGAAACAATTTCATTCGGTTCTAATGTCTTGAAATCTGTTTCATTGACATGTAAAAAAACTTCTTCTCCATCAGTGGATTGAAGTAAATATGAAATATCTGTTTTTCTTTTAACTTTTAATTGATTTATTTTTCCGATTTCTAAAGACATATAAAACACCCTTCAATATTATATCATAATAAATAAAAAATCCCATGCTTGGGATTTTAATTTTAGGTATATAACATATATGGAGGTTTACGATACCCAATAACTTATTGGGAGGTCTACCTCCATAT
>NZ_JHXL01000023.1 GCF_000687735.1 Acholeplasma equifetale ATCC 29724
TTATCAAAGCCTCTAATGGGATTAGAGACTTTAGAAGATTAAGAAACAAAATTATGTATTCTATCAACAAAGATACACCACTTAAAAACTAAAAATAATTATAGATTTATCGTTACAGTAAACAAAAAATGGAGGTACCTCCACATCTGTTATAGGTGTGGTGTACCTCCATATATGTTATAGGTCGATATGGATTAAACCTCCATATTAGTTATAGGACCTTAATTTTCTAACATAAAAATATAATTTTCATAAGCTTCCAATATTAAATCGTAAAGAAAATCTTCAAAAGGTGATAAATTCTTTTCAACTTTGAATATATCAATATACTTAAAGTATTCTTCTTGACGAGATATAGGTATAGAAATAGGCATATAACCATCAAACATAAGGACATAATTCATAATGAGGCGGGCTAATCGACCATTTCCTTCTAAAAATGGATAAACTTTTAATAATTGGGCATGAGCATAAGCGGCTTTTTGAACTGCAGTTCCTTTAAAATGTTCTAAATCGTAAAAGTATTTTGCCATACGATCATATACTTTTACATAATCTGGTGGTTGATGCATACTATTTTTAATTTGGATATTTACCATACGGTATTGACCACCTGGGAATATACCTTCAACCAAAATTTCATGAAGATCTTTTAATACATCTTCATTAATTTTTTTTCTTGATACAACATATTTAAATGCGTGTTCACATGCTTTTTGATAATTTAGCGCTTCTTTTTGTTCACGCTCTGATAGTTGAGAAATAATAATCTTTTTTTCTAAAAGATTGTCAATATCATCTTTAGTTAGAGTATTTTTTCCATCAATTATGACAGAATCATATGTAAATTCCTTAATGAATTTTTTAAGGACTTCTTTAAATTTTTCTTCCCCAACTTGCTCTCTTAACTCATTAAAGTGGAGTCTGTCCACTTCAAGTAAATCATATTTCATGTTATCGCCCCTTTAATCTCATTATAGCGATTTTTAAAAAAAATAAAAGGGTTTTAACAAATAAAACCCCATTTATTACCTAAGCGAATTAATTAAACTTTTTTAACGTTCGCAGCTTGTTGTCCGCGATCGCCACTTTTAACTTCAAATTCCACTTGGTCGCCTTCAGCTAGTGATTTGTATCCATCAGCTTCGATTGCTGAGTAATGAACAAATACATCTTTGCCGTCAGTTGATGTGATAAAGCCATAGCCCTTACCAGCATCAAACCATTTTACAGTGCCCTTCATTAAAATGTTGTACTCCTTTTTTCATACTTGGTTTTTTCAAACCTATAGCCATTATACACTTTAAATTCATAAATAACAACTAATATCACCAATTAATTTTTTTTTACTCTAATAAATAGTCCTATAGTGTCTTTTGATTTATAAATAGTTGTTTTTTTAAAATCTCTTTTGTATAATAAGATTTGCATGCCCCCATAGGTTAGTGGCAAACCGCATCCATGGTAAGGATGAATTGCAAGTTCGATTCTCGCTGGGGGCACCATTTATGATAGATGATATAAGTTATCATCTTTTTTATTTTAAATACATAAAATCACTTATTTCATCCCGTTTATATGTTTTTATGATATTTAAAAATATCTAGATATAATAAATACTTTCAGTATTTTCTTTAACAATGCTATAATATGTATCAAAGGTAGGTAATCAACTTGAAAAAGCGTTCATGGATTATAATACTTGGTTTATTAATATTAGATGTCATTGTTAAATTGATTGCTGTAGGGGCATTTAATCACCCTTTAAAACTTTTCAATTATGGTGATAATTTTTCAATGTATAGTCAAATTGGACCAGCATTTAGTATAAATGATTTTAGAATTATTCAGTTTGGATTTTTAATGAACGATCAGTTTGCTTTTGGTGGAGAAATTTTCGGATTTAAATTTCAAATTCCAATGGTTATATTAATTCTATTAAGTTTCCTTGCAATATTTTTACTAGTTTATCTATATATAACTGCTTCCAAAAGTAAATTTGACTTATATCATATTTCATTGATCCTTTTAATAGCAGGTGCTTCTGGTAATTTAATTGATAGACTTTTATATGGCGCAGTCATTGATTATGTCGGTTTACCTTTTGTTCCAATTATTGGAAATACTTTATTTAATTTGGCGGATGCTTATCTAAATATAGGATTAATCATGATGGTTATTCATTTATTATTCTTTGATAATCTTAAAAATAAAAAAACTGAAATTGAAGAATCTTAAATAAAAGGTCCTATAACTAATATGGAGGTTTAATCCATATCGACCTATAACATATATGGAGGTACACCACACCTATAACAGATGTGGAGGTACCTCCATTTTTTGTTTACTGTAACGATAAATCTATAATTATTTTTAGTTTTTAAGTGGTGTATCTTTGTTGATAGAATACATAATTTTGTTTCTTAATCTTCTAAAGTCTCTAATCCCATTAGAGGCTTTGATAA
>NZ_JHXL01000024.1 GCF_000687735.1 Acholeplasma equifetale ATCC 29724
CTAATGTGACTTCATCCTCATATTGGAAGTTTTTATATTTTTTTGATTGTTCATCGATTAAAGATAACATGAAAAATCTTGATTCTTCATAGTTATTTTCTTCTTTTCCTTCTAGGTTTTTATTACCTAAATTTGAATCTGAATCGACACCTTTAAGTTCGATTGGTTGTTGATTTTTAAGAGTTTTACTATATTTTCTTAATCCACTTAACATAAAAATAAGCGAGAGTAAAATTAATACTCCTATCGATAATATAAAGACAATTTGTTGAGGAAATAATACAATTGAACGATCAACAATATCTCGTCCATAAATAGTCAGTATCAAAAACGTTCCGATAAATATCGTAACAAGTAACGTTAAGATTAACAAGATGACATATTTTTTCCTCATAAAAACCCCTATGATTCAGATTGATCTTCTGATTTAGATTCCATTTCTTCTTTGACGCGTTTTCTAATTTTAACTTTTGTTTCTTTCCACTGCATTTTAAAGAATTTCTTATAGGCTTCCATCTCTCGTTCTAATTCTTTAAAACGCTCTTTAGATGTAAAATCTTCTTTTATATTTGGGTTAGTTTGTTGAACTAATGCATGATACTTTGCAGACATTGCTAGTTTTTCTGTTATTGTAGAGTCAAGTTCACTTTCTAAAGCTTGGATTTTATCCTGATAAACTTTTTCTTTTCTACTGAATTCTAATGTTAAAAATTGTAGTTCTTCTTGATATTGACGAATCTTTTCATTAAATTCATTAATGATATTATTTTTTTCATTTATAAATGATTCTTTTAATTGATAAATTTCATCTTGATGATTTATTTTCAATTCATTTATGCTGTTTTCATAGGTTTCTTTAATTTCATCAATTTTTGTTTCATATTGATATGACAAATCTTTTATTTCATGTTCATGATTTGTCATGATTTCATAATATGTGTCTAGATAAGTTTGCTTAAGTGTTTCTAATTCTAAGTCTTTTTCTGTAATTGTTTTAGTAAGTGTTTGAATTTTATCATCAAATGATGTTAAGTCTTTTGTCAAATCTTCAATTTGAATTTTTAATTGTTGATTAATATCCTTTTCTTCAAGATATAATTCTTGTTGTTTCTCAAGTTGTTTAATATATTTTTCTAATCGTAAAATATAGTTTTCTGGAGTCTCATTTTGTTCAAGCATGAGTTTTTTAATTTTCTTTAACTCAAGTGCTTCTTTTTCAATAAGTTTCTTTTGTTCTTCTTTTTGTTCTTCTTCTAATCTTTTATTTAATTGTTTCTTTAGATCTTGACCATAAATATAGGTTACACTTGATGTAAGCTCAATAACATCAGCTAGTTCATCACTTAAATCAGTTGGTAATGGATTATATGTTTTTTTCTTTTCTTCAAAGGTAAAACCTAGTTTCTTATATGCAATAACAAACTCATATAATGCTACTGCACCCCTAAAGTTTTGGTTCATACGAAGAACGTTTGTTTTCACGATTGGAGGTTTAATCATTGGTGATTTAGAAACTTCTTTCATTAATGGTGTTCCTAAGAAAGAAATGACTAATGAATAAATATTTTCGATTCTTCGAATCATATGAGATTGTTGATATAAATCAATTAAATATGGATCATTTTTATGTGTTAAATGATACGTTAAGGCATATTTTAAATGACGATCATTTGTCTTAACATCTTTATGAATTGTTAAATTCGCTTCATATGTTGTTGTCTTATCTTTTATTTGGTCTAAACGCATTTGAATAAAGTCTTTTAAATAACTTAATAACATGTATAAAAATCGATTTTCATAAACTGCAAAATCAGTTAATTTTTCAACAACATATAGTTGTTCGGGAATTAATGTATCTGTTTTTTCTTTAGGTTTTTTAGTAATTAAATTGCTGTGTCTTGCTAAGTGTTCAACACTTTCTTTAGACGTTTTTTTAACCTTTTCAATTTGAACAATATTACCTTCAGTTCTGATAAATTGTCTATCTTCTCTAATTGCTTTTTCAATAAAAACTAATCCTTCTTCAATGTTAGAAACCCAATCTTCTTCTACATGACAAATATATTGAAGCGATGTTAAAACATCATCCGCTTCATTTGCGTGAGCAATATGCTTACGCTCCCTTTGACTTAATGGATGATTTGAAGTAATTTTTCTAAAATTATGAAAGGCTCTAAAATAAAGATCTATTAGTCTCATGAATTATTCCTTTTAAGCATTAATTTCTATCTTTTGAATATATTCTCGACATTGTAACATTTCATGCTCACCAAAGAGTTCATCTAAATAACTGATTAACCCTGGTATTGC
>NZ_JHXL01000025.1 GCF_000687735.1 Acholeplasma equifetale ATCC 29724
TCTTTGAAAAGTAGATAAATGATGTAAAGGAAAAAATAAGGTTAAGGAAGAAAGGGCACACAGTGGATGCCTTGGCACCAAGAGGCGAAGAAGGACGGAACTAACACCGAAATGCTTCGGGGAGCTGTAAGTAAGCGACGATCCGGAGATGTCCGAATGGGGAAACCCAACATGTGGAAGACATGTTATCACTTAGCAATAAGTGAGGCGAGACGTAGGGAACTGAAATATCTCATGTACCTACAGGAAAAGAAAGTAATAACGATTCCGTTAGTAGTGACGAGCGAACGCGGAGGAGCCAGATACCTAAGGTTACAAAACATTACGATAGATGAACGACATGGGAAGGTCGAGCATAGAGGGTGATACTCCCGTAATCGAAATCGTGATGTCCGTGGTATCAACAAGTAGGGCGGGACACGTGGAATCCCGTTTGAAGATAGGAGGACCATCTCCTAAGGCTAAATACTCCTTGGTGACCGATAGTGAACCAGTACAGTGATGGAAAGGTGAAAAGAACCCCGGGAGGGGAGTGAAAGAGAACCTGAAACTGTGTGCTTACAAATAGTCAGAGCCCGTTAATGGGTGATGGCATGCCTTTTGTAGAATGAACCGGCGAGTTATGTTACAGAGCAAGGTTAAGGGTGAAGGCCCGGAGCCGAAGCGAAAGCGAGTCTGAAAAGGGCGAATAAGTTGTGTGACATAGACCCGAAACCAGGCGATCTAGCCATGAGCAGGTTGAAGTAGGGGTAAAACCCTATGGAGGACCGAACCGAAGCACGTTGAAAAGTTCTCGGATGACTTGTGGCTAGGGGAGAAATTCCAATCGAGCTTGGAGATAGCTGGTTCTCCCCGAAATATCTTTAGGGATAGCGTTAGCAAAGAGTTTATCGAAGGTAGAGCACTGAATGTGTGATGGCCCCACCTCGGGGTACTGAGCCCAATCAAACTCCGAATGTCGGTAAACATGGCTAGCAGTAAGACTACGGGTGATAAGGTTCGTGGTCAAGAGGGAAAGAGCCCAGACCGCCAGATAAGGTCCCAAAATATATGCTAAGTGGAAAAGGAAGTGGAGATGCACAGACAACCAGGAGGTTGGCTTAGAAGCAGCCATCCTTTAAAGAGTGCGTAAAAGCTCACTGGTCGAGTGACTCTGCGCCGAAAATGTACCGGGGCTAAGCATATTACCGAAGCTGCGGATTTAGAGTAAAGATACTTTAAGTGGTAGGGGAGCGTTCCTACGGGGGTGAAGCACGATCGGAAGGACGTGTGGACTTGTAGGAAGTGAGAATGCCGGTGTGAGTAACGAAAAGAGAGGTGAGAATCCTCTCCGTCGAAAACCCAAGGTTTCCAGGGGAAGGTTCGTCCGCCCTGGGTAAGTCGGGACCTAAGGCGAGGCCGAGAGGCGTAGTCGATGGATAACTAGTAGAGATTCTAGTACCAGTGTAATAACTGATGGAGTGACAAAGGAGGATAGCCTACCACCCTTAATGGCTTGGGTGAGAAGGAATCGAGGCTGCGACATAGGCAAATCCGTGTTGC
>NZ_JHXL01000026.1 GCF_000687735.1 Acholeplasma equifetale ATCC 29724
TCACTGGCAGTCTCGCTAGAGTCCCCAACTTAATGATGGTAACTAACGATAAGGGTTGCGCTCGTTGCGGGACTTAACCCAACATCTCACGACACGAGCTGACGACAACCGTGCACCACCTGTGCATCTGTTAACCTCCGTACTTATTTCTAAGCCTTTGCAGAGCATGTCAAGACCTGGTAAGGTTCTTCGCGTATCGTCGAATTAAACAACATGATCCACCGCTTGTGCGGGGTCCCGTCAATTCCTTTGAGTTTCATACTTGCGTACGTACTACTCAGGCGGAGTACTTAATGTGTTTACTTCAGCACTGACCTTTTGGCCAACACTTAGTACTCATCGTTTACGGCGTGGACTACCAGGGTATCTAATCCTGTTTGCTCCCCACGCTTTCGTGCCTCAGCGTCAGTATAGACCCAGCAAGCCGCCTTCGCCACTGGTGTTCCTCCATATATTTACGCATTTTACCGCTACACATGGAATTCCACTTGCCTCTGTCTCACTCTAGTTAACCAGTTTTCCTAGCATCACAGCGTTAAGCACTGCACTTACACCAGAAACTTAATTAACCGCCTACGCACCCTTTACGCCCAGTAAATCCGGATAACGCTCGCCCCCTATGTATTACCGCGGCTGCTGGCACATAGTTAGCCGGGGCTTATTCATCTGGTACCGTCAATTTGGTTATTTTTCTTCCCAGATAAAAGGACTTTACATTCCGAAGAACTTCTTCGTCCACGCGGCGTTGCTCGGTCAGGGTTCCCCCCATTGCCGAAAATTCCCTACTGCTGCCTCCCGTAGGAGTTTGGGCCGTTCTCAGTCCCAATGTGGCCGTTCGACCTCTCAGTCCGGCTACGCATCATCGTCTTGGTAAGCTTTTACCTCACCAACTAACTAATGCGCCGCAGACCCCTCCTTAACCGATAAATCTTTAAACATATCAAGATGCCTCAATATGTCCTATCCAGTATTAGCTCCAGTTTCCCAGAGTTATCCTCGAGTTAAGGG